>CAVWJJ010000002.1:1537500-1780905 GCA_963755395.1 uncultured beta proteobacterium
GAAATCGGATCAGCCTCTGCGTTTTAGCCGTTTCTCTAACAGAACAGTCTGGAAAGTCTGGCCATAGTGGGTGATAGCCCCGTATGTGACAGGGAGATGGTGGAACTAGGCGCGGGATAAGTAGGGCGGGACACGAGAAATCCTGTCTGAAGATGGGGGGACCATCCTCCAAGGCTAAATACTCGTTGTCGACCGATAGTGAACCAGTACCGTGAGGGAAAGGCGAAAAGAACCCCGGGAGGGGAGTGAAATAGATCCTGAAACCGCATGCATACAAACAGTGGGAGCCCGCAAGGGTGACCGCGTACCTTTTGTATAATGGGTCAGCGACTTACGTTCGGTAGCAAGCTTAACCGTTTAGGGAAGGCGTAGCGAAAGCGAGTCTTAACAGGGCGATTTAGTTGCCGGATGTAGACCCGAAACCAGATGATCTACCCATGGCCAGGCTGAAGGTTGGGTAACACCAGCTGGAGGGCCGAACGAACCACTGTTGCAAAAGTGCGTCGATGAGCTGTGGGTAGGGGTGAAAGGCCAAACAAATCTGGAAATAGCTGGTTCTCCCCGAAAACTATTGAGGTAGTGCCTCGTGATACACCGTCGGGGGTAGAGCACTGTTATGGCTAGGGGGGCATAAAGCCCTACCAAACCATGGCAAACTCCGAATACCGATGAGTGCTTTCACGGGAGACAGTGCACCGGGTGCTAACGTCCGGACACGAGAGGGAAACAACCCAGACCGCCGTCTAAGGCCCCCAATCGCTAGCTAAGTGGGAAACGAAGTGGAAGGGCACAAACAGCCAGGAGGTTGGCTTAGAAGCAGCCATCCTTTAAAGAAAGCGTAATAGCTCACTGGTCGAGTCCTTCCGCGCGGAAGATGTAACGGGGCTCAAGCTAGTAGCCGAAGATGCGGATTCGAGCGCAAGCTCGAGTGGTAGGGGAGCGTTCCGTACGCCTGCGAAGGCGGATCGTAAGGTCCGCTGGAGGTATCGGAAGTGCGAATGCTGACATGAGTAGCGTTAAAGCGGGTGAAAAGCCCGCTCGCCGTAAGCCCAAGGTTTCCTGCGCCACGTTAATCGGCGCAGGGTGAGTCGGCTCCTAAGGCGAGGCCGAAAGGCGTAGCTGATGGAAAACAGGTCAATATTCCTGTACCTCGCCGTGATGCGATGGGGGGACGGAGAAGGTTATGCAAGCCGGGTGTTGGATGTCCCGGTTTAAGCGAGTAGGCGTGCCGCGTAGGAAAATCCGCGTGGCTTAGTCGAGACGTGATGACGACTGCCCTTTTGGGTGGGAAGTTGCAGACACCATGCTTCCAGGAAAAGCCTCTAAGCTTCAGTCACGGTGGGACCGTACCGCAAACCGACACTGGTGGGCGAGATGAATATTCTCAGGCGCTTGAGAGAACTCAGGAGAAGGAACTCGGCAAATTGACACCGTAACTTCGGAAGAAGGTGTGCCTCTAGTAGGTGAAGCCGTACAGGCGGAGCCAAATGGGGCCGCAGAGAATCGGTGGCTGCGACTGTTTATTAAAAACACAGCACTCTGCTAACACGAAAGTGGATGTATAGGGTGTGACGCCTGCCCGGTGCCGGAAGGTTAAGTGATGGGGTGCAAGCTCTTGATCGAAGCCCCGGTAAACGGCGGCCGTAACTATAACGGTCCTAAGGTAGCGAAATTCCTTGTCGGGTAAGTTCCGACCTGCACGAATGGCGTAACGCTGGCCACGCTGTCTCCTCCTGAGACTCAGCGAAGTTGAAATGGTTGTGATGATGCAATCTACCCGCGGCTAGACGGAAAGACCCCGTGCACCTTTACTGCAACTTTGCATTGGACTGTGAACCGATCTGTGTAGGATAGCTGGGAGGCTTTGAAGTGGGGGCGCTAGCTCTCATGGAGCCGTCGTTGAAATACCAGCCTGACCTGTTTGCGGTTCTAACCTTGGCTCGTAATCCGGGTCGGGGACCGTGCATGGTAGGCAGTTTGACTGGGGCGGTCTCCTCCTAAAGAGTAACGGAGGAGTACGAAGGTACGCTTAGCACGGTCGGAAATCGTGCTTGAATGTGCATTGGCAAAAGCGTGCTTGACTGCGAGACGGACATGTCGAGCAGGTGCGAAAGCAGGTCAAAGTGATCCGGTGGTTCTGCATGGAAGGGCCATCGCTCAACGGATAAAAGGTACGCCGGGGATAACAGGCTGATGACCCCCAAGAGTTCATATCGACGGGGTCGTTTGGCACCTCGATGTCGGCTCATCACATCCTGGGGCTGTAGCCGGTCCCAAGGGTATGGCTGTTCGCCATTTAAAGTGGTACGTGAGCTGGGTTTAGAACGTCGTGAGACAGTTTGGTCCCTATCTGCCGTGGGCGTTGGAAGTTTGAGGGGGGCTGCTCCTAGTACGAGAGGACCGGAGTGGACGCACCTCTGGTGTACCGGTTGTCACGCCAGTGGCATTGCCGGGTAGCTATGTGCGGAAGAGATAACCGCTGAAAGCATCTAAGCGGGAAACTCGCCTCAAGATGAGACTTCCCGGAGGCTTGATCTCCCTAAAGGGTCGTCCTAGACCAGGACGTTGATAGGCGGGGTGTGCAAGGGCTGCGAGGCTCTGAGCTAACCCGTACTAATTGCCCGTGCGGCTTGACCCTATAACCGTGAGCAAACGGTTGAAGCGCGTGCAATTTCGCGCCCAGGCTTCACTTCATTCCGAATCGTGGCTTGCGCAAGAGCGGAGAAATCTGCCGATGCGGCGAGCCCAGAGTCAATCTGGCGGCCATAGCAGCCTGGACCCACGCCTTCCCATCCCGAACAGGACCGTGAAACGGGTTTGCGCCGATGATAGTGTGCATTCGCACGCGAAAGTAGGTTACCGCCAGGCCATCTTCAAGTGAAAAAGCCCGGCCTCGAAAGAGGACCGGGCTTTTTTCTTTTGGAACTGTCTCCCAATTCACCGCACATTCCGCATTCTCGGCAGCCAGCCTGCCGGAGTAGCCTAAAAGATCCAAGGCATGTTGGGGGCGAGCATGAACCTGCAGGCTGTGCCGCAGAAGACCGAGAAAGGCGTCGAGGAAATCAAGACACGCGGTTCGGGGCTGGAGCAGCGGTTGCGCACCTTGCTTATCGTGGTGAACGGTAAGACGACGGGCGCGGATCAGCTCAAGCAATTCGTGCAGCTTGGGGACGCACGACCGGTGCTCGAACGTTTGCTCGCCGAGGGCTACGCCCGCGAGGCGCCAGTGTTTGCGGTGGTGGACTTCAAGGAAATTCGCCTGCAGCTTTCGCACGCTCTGACGGACGCCATCGGACCAGCAGGGGATGCGATCGCATTGCAGCTCGAAGGATGCAAATCCGAAGATGCGTTGCGCGCCTTCGTAGAGCAGAGACGTCCCGCATTGGAGGGGGCGTTCGGCCCATGTATCGCCAATTTCTTTACACTCGCGAAGTCACTACTCAGGCATGAGTGACGCAAGCGGGGTTTTCGCGGAACTGCTTGAGCGCATGACTTCCGCGATCTGCGCCGGCGACGCGCAGGCAGCAGCGTCATGTTTCACACCCGACGGGGTTTATCACGACGGCTTCTACGGTGAATTCACTGGACGCGAGGCGATTGCAGGCATGATCACGGGGCTGTTCTACCGCGATGCGAGCGACTTCGTGTGGCAAGTGTCCGACGCCTGCAGTGACGGGTTCATGGGCTACGCGCGTTACCACTTTACCTACGTATCGAAGATCCCGGGCAGTGAAGGGCGGCGGGTCGGTTTTGCGGGCATAAGCTGTTGTGCATTGGAAGGGGGGCGTATCCGCCGTTACAGCGAGTTCTTTGAGCGCGCCCCGGTTCTGGTGCAGCTCGGCTTTGGCGACCAACGCATCCTTAAGTCGATCATGCGCTGGGTAAAGTAAATCGCGCTTGCCAGCCACCCTGATACTGTATATAAACACAGTATCAGGGTGGCCATGAAAACTTCGCTCGTCGACATCCTTTCGCAGCGCTCCGTCTGGCGCGGCGGTGCGCTCGCGTCAGGGCATGGACGGACGGTGCCAACCGGCTTTGCCACGCTGGACCGCGAATTGCCGGGCGGAGGCTGGCCTATCGGTGCGCTGACCGAAATCCTCGGCCAGCGCGAAGGCGTCGGCGAACTGCAGTTGATACTTCCGATGCTGGTGGCCTTTTCCACAAGTGGACGACGCATCGTCTGGCTCGCGCCGCCGCATCTACCCTATGCACCGGCGCTCGCGAGGGCTGGTATCGATCTCGGATATCTCTCAGTTGTGCGCGCTCCTGGGAGACGCGATGGACTGTGGGCCGCGGAACAGGTGCTGCGTGGAGGAGGTTGTCATGCTCTGCTGGCGTGGTTTCGCAACGTCCGTTACGCCGAACTACGACGGCTTGCGGTAGCGGCGGAGACCGGTCACGGCGCATTCGTCGCGCTGTTTCGCCCGGAACAGGCAGTGCATGAGGCGTCGCCCGCCTGTTTGCGCATTACCTTTGAACCCGCTCGGGAAGGGCTCTCGATTCGTATCCTCAAGTGCCGAGGGGCTTTGGTCGCAAAACCTCTCAACATCAAAATCGAAAGGCCTGTCTATGCTCTGGCTGGCGCTCCGTTTCCCACGCCTTGTGCTCGAGGTTCTGTCGCGCGGCCGTGCCCCGCTTAAAACGGAGCGCGCGCCATGGGCGGTTGCCGACGCTGGTCGTGTGCTTGCCTGTGACGCACGGGCCGAAGCGCTCGGCGTGCGGCCGGGGATGACGCTCGCTGCAGCGTGGGCGCTCGCATCGCAGCTAGATGTATCGCCGAGCGATCAGGCGGCCAAGCAAGAAACACTCGAAGGTGTCGCGGCGTGGATGTGCCGATTCACGCCGCGGGTTTCCCTTCAAATGCCGGACGGCATTCTCGCTGAAATCGAGGGTAGCCTGCGCCTGTTCCGCGGCCTGGTAACGATGGTGGAGCGGATCCGCGCCGGCGTTGAACAGATGGGCCTCACCCCGACGCTTGCTGTAGCGCCGACGGCGCGGGGCGCGTGGTGGCTTGCAAGCGCGGGGCGGGAGACCTTGATTCTGGATCGAGCTGTACTTGAAACGGCGCTCGCGACGCTTCCCGTTGCAGTCGCCTATGACAAGCCGGATGCGCTGGATTTGCTGCACAACATCGGTATCACCACCATAGGCGAATTGCGCGGCCTACCGCGCGAAGGCGTTGCACGGCGTTTCGGTCAGGCTTTGCTAGATGGATTGGAGCAGGCGCTTGGTCGAGTGCCGGAGCCGCGTAACTTCTTCGCCCCGCCGCTACGTTTCGCTGCGAAGCTCGAACTGCCCGGGGAGGTTTCGCACGTGGAAGGAGTGCTTTTCGCTGCGCAGCGATTGCTCGTGCAGCTGGAAGGTCTGCTCGCCGCGCGCCAAGCAGGTGTACGGCGCTTCCTGCTGATGCTTCTGTACCGCAACGCAAATCCAACCGTTCTTGATCTTGGGCTTGCTTCGCCGTGCCGCGAAGTCGAGCGTTTCATGCAGCTACTGCGCGAACGTCTCTCTGCATACAAGCTCGCCAAGCCGGTCGACGCGATTCGAATCGAAGCGGAGAATTTTGTTCCATTACATGCTGGAACGGTCGATCTGTTTGGGGGCTTCTACGCCGAGAGCGAAGCGTGGGCGCGACTTGTCGAGCGCTTGCAAGCAAGGCTTGGGAGCGAAGCGGTGCATGGTCTCGACTTGCATCTCGAACACCGTCCTGAACGTGCCTGGCGAGCGCTTGCGGCAGAAGAGCGGCCGCTGTGTGGAGATGAGAGTGTGGATGTGCGGCCGCTATGGCTCGTCGAGCCGCCACGCAGATTGAAAGAGAAAGGAGGCGTGCCGCTCGACGGAGGCCCGCTCGAATTGCTGGCCGGTCCCGAACGTATCGAATCTGGGTGGTGGGACGAAAACGAGATAGCACGCGATTACTTCGTCGCACGCGCACCGAGCGCTGCGCTTTTGTGGGTATTCCGCGAACGCGGCACGACTGGCGGTTGGTATCTGCACGGGATGTTCGCTTAGATCGATGCCTCCTGATTTGCCCGAGTACGCGGAGTTGCATTGTCTGTCGAATTTTACGTTTCTGCGTGGCGCCTCACATCCCGAAGAGCTTGTCGAACGCGCAGCGGCGCTCGGCTACGCCGCACTTGCACTCACTGATGAATGCTCCTTCGCTGGCGTTGTGCGGGCGCATGTCGCGGCGAAGCGTTGCGGTTTGAAGCTCGTCGTAGGAAGCGAAGTAACGCTCGAGGACGGGGTCAAACTTGTCCTAATCGCCACTAATCGCCGTTCCTATGGTGCGATCTCTTCCGTCATCACTGCAGGACGTAGGCGAGCAGAGAAAGGCAGCTATTCGCTCGTACGCAGCGATCTCGAGCCGCTTGCGGGAAGTGATGCGCTTGCGCTGTTGATACCCGTTTGCGAGATCGAATATGACGCCGCATGTTGGATCGCAAGGTGTTTTCCGGGCAGGGCGTGGATCGCGGCCGAACTTCACTACGGAGGCAACGACCGGAGTCGGTTCGAGACGCTCCGGGAACTTGCCGCTGCCTCCGGACTACCACTAGTTGCCGCAGGGGACGTACACATGCATTTGCGGTCGCGCCGCCGGTTGCAGGATCTTTTGACTGCGATCCGAATCGGCAAGCCGATTGGGGAATGCGGGCGCACGTTGCACCCGAACGCCGAAAGGCATCTGCGGTCGCGCATGCGACTCGCGCAGATTTATCCGGACGCGCTGCTGGCCGAAGCAGTGGCGATCGCGAAGCGCTGCCATTTTTCGCTCGACGAGTTGCGGTACGAATACCCTGAGGAGCTGACCCCTCCGGGGGAAACTTCCGAGAGCTGGCTGCGGAAGCTTACCGAGCAGGGGCTGGTCTGGCGCTTTCCTTCCGGCGTTCCGGAGAGCGTATCGGAGCTCGTCGAACACGAGTTACGGTTGATCGCCGAGATGCATTACGAGTCGTTCTTTCTCACAGTCCATGATCTCGTGAAGTTTGCGCGCAGTCGCGGCATCCTGTGCCAGGGACGCGGTTCGGCCGCGAACTCGGCGGTCTGCTATGCGCTCGGTATAACAGAAGTGGACCCGGGAAGGATGAGCATGCTATTCGAGCGTTTCGTATCCAAGGAGCGCGATGAGCCTCCGGATATCGATGTTGACTTTGAACACCAGCGGCGCGAGGAGGTAATTCAGTACGTCTACACCAAGTACGGACGGGAGCGAGCGGGGCTTGCCGCGACAGTGATCCATTACAGGCCGCGCAGCGCGGTGCGGGATGTGGGTAAAGCACTTGGATTCACCTCCGGGCAGATTGAGCGACTGTCGCGCAGTCTTGCTTGGTGGGACGATCGCAGCAGGCTCGCGGAGTGCGTAACCGAGGCCGGACTCGATTCGTCGAGCCCCGTGGTGAGACGGTTTCTCGAACTAACGGATGCGCTGGCGGGGTTTCCCAGACACTTGTCGCAGCACGTCGGCGGCTTTGTCATTTCGCGCGGACGGCTGGCAGAACTGGTGCCCGCCGAAAACGCGGCGATGCCGGAGCGCACGGTCATTCAATGGGACAAAGATGATCTGGAGACACTAGGTTTGCTGAAAGTCGACGTGCTCGCGCTTGGCATGCTGTCGGCTATCCGCCGTGCGCTGGATCTTGTCGGGATGAGAGTGCAGGACGTACCGGCAGAGGACCCTTCTGTGTACGCCATGATCCAGCGTGCCGATACCGTGGGGGTTTTCCAAATCGAATCGCGTGCGCAAATGAGCATGTTGCCGCGTCTGAAGCCAGGTAGTTTCTACGACTTGGTGATCGAGGTCGCGATCGTGCGTCCAGGCCCGATCCAGGGCGGAATGGTGCACCCCTACTTGCGGCGTCGCCAGGGTCTGGAAAGGGTGACTTATCCTAGCCAGGCAGTTAAGAAAGTGCTTGAACGCACCCTAGGTGTGCCGATTTTTCAGGAGCAAGTCATGCAGCTCGCGATGGTGGCGGCTGGATTTTCTGCCGGAGAGGCGGATCAGTTGCGTCGTTCGATGGCAGCTTGGCGCAGAAAGGGCGGACTCGAGCACTTTGAAGCGCGCCTGGTGCGCGGGATGCTCGAACGAGGTTACACGCGGGAATTTGCTGAGGCCATCTATCGGCAGATTCTCGGTTTCGGCGAGTACGGTTTTCCCGAGTCCCATTCCGCGAGCTTCGCGTTGCTGGTCTACGTTTCGGCCTGGCTTAAATGCCATAAACCGGCGGAGTTCTGCGCTGCGTTGCTCAACAGCCAGCCTATGGGATTTTATGCACCTGCACAGCTGGTCCGAGATGCTCAGCGTCACGGAGTTGAGGTAAGGCCAGTGGATGTAGCCACGAGCGCATGGGACTGCACGCTGGAAGGGCGCGCGCTGCGTCTCGGTCTGCGGATGGTGAGCGGGCTGTCCGAAGCGGGTGTGCAAAGAATCGTGGCATCGCGCCCTTTTGGGTCGATGGATGATCTCTCGCGTCGAGCCGTACTTAATCGGCGCGATCTCGAATGTTTAGCTGCGGCAGGCGCGCTCGCTTCGCTTGCCGGGCATCGTCGAGAAGCCCATTGGCGCGCAGCCGGGGTAGGGCATGCGTCGGACATGCTTGGTAGCGCGCCGGTGCGTGAGACGGCACCCAAGCTCGCTGCACCGGAGGAGGGCGAAGACATCGTTGCCGATTACGCGAGTCTGGGGCTGACCCTCGGAAGGCATCCTCTCGCGTTGTTGCGCGACCGCCTCGGGCACCTTGGCATGCTCACTGCCAGGCAGTTGTCTTTTTTGTCGCACGGACACACTGCGCGTGCAGCGGGGCTGGTTACTTGCCGACAGCGACCCGATACGGCGAGCGGCGTGATTTTCGTCACCCTGGAGGACGAGACAGGTTGCGCCAATGTGATCGTTTGGCGCGATCTTCTCGAGCGACAGCGGCGAGAACTGCTCGGCGCACGGCTCCTAGGCGTTCAGGGAGTGATCGAGCGCGAAGGTGAGGTCGTGTATCTCGTGGCGCACCAACTGTTCGACTACGACAAATTACTCGGTTGTCTGACCGTGCATTCACGCGATTTTCACTGACAGTGCTAACATCAACTGTAACTGATGGCAGCTTACGCAGAGACTCTCTGGCTGATCGCCGACGGACGCCGCCGCCGACCTGCGCGCGACTCCGCCGCGCTGGATGCGCTATTCCGCCGCCTCGGTGCATGTCGGCACGCAGATGAGGCAATTGCCACCGAGGACCACATCTGGCACTTGTGGATGTACCATCCCCATCGCTCGGCCGCGCATGCCCTCGATTTGGCTGCCAGCGACATCGCGGCTCGTCGCTACGACATTGCGGAGACCCGACTGTCGCTGCTTCTGCGCCACCTTCCGGACTTCGCTGAGGCATGGCACAAGCGCGCGACCCTGTACTACCTTTTGGGTCGAGACGAATCCTGCATAGAGGATCTTCGCCGCACAATCGAGCTCGAACCGCGACATTTCGGGGCGCTGTGCAGTTTCGCGGAGATTCTGCTGGGTGAAGGCGAACACGAGTCGGCCCGGTTCGCATTTTCGGTTGCGCTGTCCTTGCATCCGCATCTTGCCAGGGCTCGGCAAGTGATCGACTCGACCAAGCCCGAGCCGCCATCCGGCGGCAGCTAACCTATTGACAGGAATTGACAATAAATTGAATGAGTTACTTGCCAAACGCCTATAATCGCTTCGAATAGCAGCCAGGCGAGCATATCGCGGGCGCGGTTTCGCCCGGGCGCAACGACTGACAGAGCAAGACATGACTGACAGCACCTACACCGTGGTGGTCGCAAAGGACATTGCGGACCTCGTCCCGGTGTTCATGAACAACCGGAAGAAGGAACTTGAGACATTGCGCGCTGCGCTTGCTGCGCAGGACTTCGCGCAATTGCGCCAGCTTGGACACCGCATGAAGGGGGTAGGCAATTCATACGGCTTCAGCAGAGTCTCTGACCTCGGCAAGAGCATCGAAGATGGTGCCATCAGCGAAGACAGGTCTGCCCTGGGTACGAGCATTGATGAATACGCGAATTACCTGGCGCGCGTGAATGTCGTCTATGAGTGACCTGACGGTTTCGCAGCAAAGGATCGCCGCGCAATCCGAGTTTCGTGTCCTGGTCGACGACGACGATCAAGACATGGCAGGCTTCCTTGCACACATGCTGCGCAGGGAAGGCATGGAAGCGGACACGGCCGCGGATGTTCGCGCGGCGCTTGCGCGCATAGTGGCGTCGCCGCCAGACCTGGTCATGCTCGACGTGCTCATGCCAGGCCCAAGCGGGTTCGAGGTATGTCGACGACTCAAGGCCGACCCATCAACGGCCCTCATTCCCATCGTCTTGATCACCGCGCTAGACGATTCGGAGAGTCGCGTGCGTGGCATCGAGGCAGGAGCGGATGATTTTCTTTCAAGGCCCGTAAATCGCGAGGAGTTGCCGGCGCGGGTCAAGACACTCCGCAAGCTGCACGAAACCAGGCGCGAGCTGGAGCAGCGCCGCCTCGCCGCAGAAATAGAACGGAAGGAAACCATCCGCAAGGCTTTTTCCCGCTATATCTCTCCCAGCCTTGCAGAGAGAATCATCCAGGATCTTGGCGCGAGCGAAGGGCCATTTAGAGCCAACGCGCAACGCATCGAGGTGGTGGCGTTATTTGCCGATTTGCGGGGATTCACGCGGATCACAGAGCACACCGAAGTCGGCGATGTCGTGGAGATGCTCAATGAATATTTCACGATTTTGACTGAAGCCGCATACCAGCAGGACGGCACGATCTTCAATATGGCGGGCGACAGTCTTCTCATCGGCTTCAACGTACCACTTCCGCAGAAGGACGCTGCAGCGCGCGCCCTACAGTGCGCGCGGGAGATGGTCGCACGCTTTGCCCCCGTCGGGTGCCAATGGGAGCGCCGTTTCGGGATCGCAACCGGGGTGGGAATCGGAATATGTAAGGGCGAGGCCATCATTGGCAACATCGGCTCCCCGCACTACACGAGCTACACCATCATAGGAAACCCGGTGAACACCGGGGCGCGCTTGATGCAGATGGCGGCCGCAAACGAGGTATTGGTTTGTGGCTCATTCTACGAGTCAGTGCGGGAGCTCGTGTCGGAACGAGACGTTCGCTCGCGCGGGAGCGTTGCCTTGCGAGGCAAGTCTGCGCAGACCCCCGTCTTGTGCATAGCGGGATCGCGGCCGGACGTCTAATGCGAATTCTCATCATCGACGACGATGAGGATCTGAGGAACCTTCTCGCGCATTACATCAGGCAAGAGTGGCCGAAGGCGGAGGTCGACGAGTTCGATCCGCTTACGCGTGAATTGCCCGACGAGCAATTCCCGCTCGGCGACTACGATCTGATGATTCTAGACTACATGCTGGGCCGAGGCGACGGCCTCGAGTGGCTGCACGAGTTCAAAAAACGGATCGATTGCCCGCCCGTGCTGTTTCTTACAGGGGCGGGCAACGAGATCATCGCGGTTCGCGCGATGAAAGCCGGAGCCAGCGACTACCAGCGCAAGCAGGAGCTGACGCGGGAGCGCCTGGTAAATTCGATCCGGGATTTGACCCACGATGCGGCCGAACGGACGCTATCGCCCGATCTCGCCTCGAGGATGGAAGGCCACATGCTCGGGGAGCGGGTACGCATCTCGGGCTTTCGAATACTCCGTCTCATCGGCGAAGGGGGCATGTCTAGGGTATATCTGGCGTCCAGAGATCGGGACGACGAGCCGCTTGTCGTGAAGATTCTGCGGAGCGAGGCAACTGCCGACAAGAACGCGCTGGCACGCTTCATGGAGGAATACTCTCTGGTCGAGCGTATCAAGAGCCGCCACGTCGCACGTATTCATAGTCACGGAGTGTCCGAAGGTCACGCCTACCTGGTGATGGAATTCTTCGACGGTGGCGATCTCAACAAGCGACTTGCAGGGCGAGCCAGTCCACCACACGAGGCGTTGCGAATCTTCCGGGAACTGATGTTCGCGTTGGGCGACATACACGAGTGCGGGATCCTGCATCGCGATCTCAAGCCGCAAAACCTCATGTTTCGCGCGGATGGCAGCCTCGCGATCGTCGATTTCGGTATCGCCAAGCATGTCGATGCAATCGACCGCACGGGCCATGGTGAAATCGTGGGGACGCCTCGCTACATGAGCCCGGAACAAGTGCGTGGAATGGCTCTCGATTTGCGAACGGATATCTACAGTTCCGGTGTGCTGCTTTACCAGATGCTCACCGGTAAGCACTTGTTCGACGGAGACAGTGCGGTCGAAGTGGCATTGCAGCACCTGAATACCCCGCCCCCTGCATTGGCGGACAATCTTTCTGTCTATCAACGTTTGCTGGACAAGCTTCTCGAGAAAGACCGTGACGCGAGGTTCCGGAACGCCGATGAAGTCATTGGCTTCTTGGCAAGGAAGTTTCAGCAAGCGTGATCGCGGGAAGGGCAAGCGCATGATGAAGAAGATTCCTCTCGACGAGCTCGAATTTGGCATGTACGTCAACGAACTCGATCGTCCATGGACGGATACGCCGTTCGTATTTCAGGGATTCTTCCTCAAGACTCCGGAGCAGATGGAAGTGCTTCGTCGGTTTTGCAAGCATGTGTTTGTCGACACGGAGCGCGTGGTCGAAATGGAAGCGGGGCGATCGACGGCCTCAATGCCGGTTTCCGGTGCCCCGAGGCTGGCGGGTACAGGGCGTGTGAACTATCAAGTAAGCGCGACCGTCGAGACCGAATTTGTCCGCGCCAAGGACGTATACGCTTCTTCGGAGGAAGTAGTCAGCTCAGCCGTCGAGTCGATACACAAGGGAGGCATGCTCGACGCAGCGCAGGCTACCGGTGCCGCGCGAAGCATGTCCGACAGCATTAAGCGCAACCCCGATGCGCTCGTTCTGCTCTCAACACTCAAGCAGCGTGAAGACTTGATCGATAAGGCGTTGCATGTCTCGGTATACATGGTTGCGTTGGCGCGTTTTCTCGAGATGTCCGAGGAGGATCTCGAGATGGCCGGACTGGTGGGGTTGCTGCTGGACGTCGGAAAGCTGAAGATCCCGAACGAGGTCCTGTCGAAGCGAGAGCGGCTCACGCCGGAAGAGTTCGTGCTGGTGCGCTCGCACGTTGACCACTCTGCGGAAATCCTCAGGACTACGCCGGGTATCTCGGCAGAGGTGGTGAGAGCCGTGGCGATGCACCATGAGCGCTACGATGGTTCCGGATATCCCAAGGGTCTGCGCGGAGAAGAGCTCAGTGTGATCGCGGCAATCGCTGGTCTCGTCGACACTTTTGTCGGACTGACTTCCAAGCGACCATATGCTTCGCCGGTAGCGCCATCCAATGCGTTGAACATGCTGCACAAGTGGCGCGGAACGGCATTCCACCCGGTACTGGTGGAGCAGTTTATACGTTGCATCGGAATCTTTCCCGTAGGTGCCGTAGTCGAACTCAATTCCGGGGAAGTCGGCGTGGTTATCGCGCAGAATCTCGAAAAGCGGCTTCAACCGCGGATCATGGTCGTGCGCGATGCGGCGGGAAATCCTCTCAGACCGCAGAAGCTGCTCGACCTCTCGAAAATGCCGAAAGCCGCCGCCGATGAGCCCTATCGGATCAGACGCACACTAGAGTACGGTAAGGCGGACGTCAGTCGCGCGGATCTGTTTCTCTAGGGCGTTGTAGGTGGACGAGCGCTAGGGAAGTGTATTCCAGAGCGCACGAAGCTGCTCCGGTAAGTCCTTCGGCGAAAATGGCTTCGAGATCGCGCCGAGGGCGCCGAGAGAGCGAAGCTCCTCCATTTCCGTCGGCGTCGCCTTCGCTGTCATGAATACCACTGGAAGGTCCTTCGTTTCTGGATTGTTCTTCAATTTCCTGAAGAGCGTGGGGCCGTCCATTCCAGGCATCATCCAGTCGAGCATTACCAGATCGGGCTTGAAGCCCACGATCGCTTCAATGGCGACCATCGGATCGCCGACGATTTCGACTTTCATCTTCCCGACGCGCTCGAGCGACATCCGGACAATCCGCTGAATATCCTCGTCATCTTCGACATAACATACGCGCTCGAGAGACTTGCTTGTCATTGAACAGCTCCTAGTTGCGCCACACTGTTATTCGCCTTGTCGCCGATGACGGGTAATTCAAAGTAGAAAGTCGTCCCTCCGCCGGGGCGATCCTCAAAACCGATCGTGCCGTGCATCAATTCGATCAGCCGCTTGCAGATGGCCAGACCGAGACCGGTGCCGCCCTTTTGCCGAGTGGCGGTCGAATCTGCCTGAGCAAAACGGCTGAAGATCCGGGCACGAAATGTGTCGGGAATACCGGCGCCGCGGTCATGAATCCCGACCCGCACTCTCTCGCCGTTCACTTGCAGCGTAACGTCAACCGTGCCGCCCTCCGGGGAGAATTTGGCCGCATTGGACAGCAGATTGGTCACAACCTGGACAAGGCGTTTGGGGTCGGCCTCCACCTTCACTGGCGCCAAACGTTCCTCCAATGCGAGCCGCACGTTGTAGCGATCAGCGAAACCCTTGTTCAGCACCAGCGTGTCGCGCAGGACAGAGTCGAGGGAAACGATCTCGGGCGCGAGAGTGAACTTTCCTGATTCGATCTTCTCGATATCAAGAAGATCGTTGATCAAATCGAGCAAGCGCTGCCCATTACGTTCGGCGATCGTGGTCAATTCGGTAACGTCCTTCTCCACGTCGCCGAGGACACCGGAGTTGATCAACTGCAGCGAGCCGATGATCGAGGTGAGAGGCGTGCGCAGTTCGTGGCTGAGAGTCGAGGTAAATTCCTTCTTTAGACGCTCCGCCTCGAGTTGCTGCGTAATATCGCGACCCTGGGCGATGATCGAAATCACGTCCCCTTCCTCGTTCACCAGAGGCGTGAACGTAAATTCGCACATTATTTCGAGTCCATCGCGACGCACGCAGCGAAGCCTGTTGAGCGTCGCAGGTTTCACGCCGGAAACAAAATCATGCCACCACGATTCGTTCACGCCGAAATCATCGGCCGGAAACAGCATCTGAAGGGCATTTCTTCCGATCAATTCTCCGAGCGCGTAGCCAAAGAGATTTTCCGCAGCGGGATTCATCTCGAGAACTGTTGCGTTCGCGTCAAACTCCAACACTGCAATCGGTGCGCGCTCGGCGAACAGCGTCAGCTTGCGCCCCGAAGCTTCGACTTCGCGACGAGCATTCAGAAGCTCCTGGAGCTGCTCTTCGATCTGCACGTTCATCACCTCCTGCTCGTGCGCAACCCCACGATAGTCCTCGCGCGCCCTAAAGCCGGCAGCGAATACCCTGTCGAGACGGTATGCGACCGCGATGTTGGCCGCGTAGAACACTGGCACCAGCATGGCGAGTTCCGCGAACAGGCGGTTACCGAATGTCGCCAGAACGTAGGTGAACGGAAGCATGATGCCCGCCGCATAGAGGGCGTACGTCCACCATACGGACGCGAACACTGCGATGCCGCCTGAAATTAGTCCGGCGAGGATAAAGGCAAGAAAGACCTGCTGGTCGTCTGCATGGGAGGGGAAGAATACGGCGCCGGCGATACCCCAGTTGACCCCTGCCGCTAAGGCGCCTATCGCCATCCAGCGCAGCCACTTTTCCTCATCGCGGTCGGTACGTTGAAGATAGCTGCGGTAAAGTGCGTAGCGCGCGGCAGTGATGGCGATCGTGATGAGCCACCACATGATCGAAAGGTCGCGGTAGCGAGGGGTCCAAAGCTCTACGGTGATGATTGCGCCAACGAGTAGCGTAAGCACTATTCCGGGAATCGATTGGCGATAAAGCTGCGCCACCCGGTCGGCGAAAATCCGCAGCCCCGGATCGGGTGAGGGCGCACGGTCCGCCGCCGCCGCGAAGTCGGGCGCGTAGACCGTCGTAGGGGCGGCTTCGGTATTCATTCGACGCCAGAGAGACTCGTTGCCATTATAGCCGTCGGCGCGGCGCGAAGGAGGGGCAGGGAAGGGCGCGCTATAGACTTTTGCCGTTGCGGATCACACCGACGGCGGTGCCCTCGATGGTAATAGAGTCGCGCCGCAGGTCCAGCTCGATCGGTTTGAACTCGGGATTTTCGGGCAGCAACTGAACGGTGTGGCCACGTCGCCGAAAGCGTTTGACCGTAACTTCGTCGGCAAGTCTAGCAACGACGATCTGGCCGCTGCGTGCCTCGTGGCCTCGGTGTACTGCCAGCAGGTCGCCTTCGAGTATCCCGGCATCGCGCATCGACATTCCACGCACGCGCAGGAGGTAGTCCGCCCGAGGAGTGAACAGGTTGGGGTCGATCTGAAAGCGTCCCTGCAGATGCTCCTCGGCCAGCATCGGGCTGCCCGCCGCCACGCGCCCTACGACGGGCAATTCCATCAATCTGCCGTGGCGTGCGCCGGCCTTGTCACGCAGTCGTATGCCGCGCGAGGCACCCGATGAAATATCTATTACCCCCTTGCGCGCAAGGGCACGAAGGTGCTGTTCGGCCGCGTTCGCGGAGCGAAAACCCATCGTGCGGGCGATCTCGGCGCGCGTGGGTGGATAGCCGGACGCCTCCGTTAGATCGCGAACGAGCTGTAGAATTTCCGCCTGCCGATCGGTAAGTGCATCCATGTCGTTGGTTACTGGTTTCCCATTCAGCACTGAGATTATATACAGTATCCGGTCGCACGCAAGCATGTCCGGGAATCACCGCGAGTTACAATGGATTGATCGCCTTCTGGAACCGGCTCCGTGATCATCCAGTCTCTGCTCGACACTGACCTGTACAAGTTCACCATGATGCAGGTCGTGCTGCACCACTTCCCCGGCGCGCAGGTCGAATACAAGTTCAAGTGCCGTACCGAGGGTGTCGATCTGGCGCGCTATGTCGACGAGATCCGGGCCGAGGTCGACGCACTGTGCACCCTTCGTTTTCGCGACGATGAGCTGGCTTATCTACGCGGCATGCGGTTCCTCAAATCGGATTTCGTCGACTTCCTCGGACTGTTCCAGTTCAACCGGCGTTTCATCGGCATCGAGCCGCAGCGCGCGCCGGAAGGCGAAATCGACATCACGCTACGGGGCCCGTGGCTGCATCTGATTCTGTTTGAAATACCTGTCCTGGCAATCATTTCAGAGGTCTACTTTCGCCGAACGCAGACGACTTTCGATCTGGACGAAGGTCGCCGCCGCTTGCAGTCCAAAATCGATCTGGTGCGTACGGTCGACCCGGCACTGGAATTCAAGATCTCCGACTTCGGCACGCGCAGGCGCTTTTCGGCGCGGTGGCACGAAGAGGCCCTTCAGACGCTGAAGCGAGAAGTACCAGAGCACTTCGCGGGCACCTCGAACGTCTGGTTCTCGATGCGAAACGAAATGACTCCGCTCGGCACTTTCGGACACGAATACATGCAGGCGTGCCAGGCGCTTGGCCCGCGGCTACGCGACTCGCAAGTGTTCGCATTCGATACTTGGGCGAAGGAATACCGCGGCGACCTTGGAATTGCGCTTTCCGACACCTATGGTCTGGATGCCTTCCTACGCGATTTCGACATGTATTTCTGCAAACTGTTCGACGGCGCCCGGCATGACTCCGGTGATCCCTTCGAATGGGGTGAGCGCCTGATCGCGCACTACCACAAGAATCGGGTCGACCCGCGCTCCAAGACCTTCATCTTCTCGGATCAGCTTTCTTTCCCAAGAGCCATCGAGATATCGCGTCACTTTCACGGTCGAGTCAAGACTGCGTTCGGAATCGGCACCAACCTTACGAACGACGTTGGATGCGACGCGCTGAACATCGTCATCAAGATGACCGAATGCAATGGCCAGCCGGTTGCGAAAGTGTCGGATTCGCCTGGCAAAACGATGTGCAAAGACGAGGGCTACTTGGCGTATCTTCGGCAGGTATTCGGGCTCGCGCCGCCGGTACCGCGATAGGCTAAGTCTGGAAGTATCCGCGCAACACCGACGAGTCGCGATCGCGGTGCTCGTCACATGTTTCGCGCTCAACATGTTCGGGCGCGGGATCAGCGACACCTACACGGTATTCCTGCTGCCACTGGAACGCGAGTTCGGTTGGAGCCGGTCGCAGCTCACCAGCGTCTATTCCCTGTATCTGCTGGTAAGCGGTTTCGCAGCCCCGCTGGTTGGAATCATATTCGACCGCCTCGGTCCGCGTTGGGTCTACGGCGCGGGGGCGAGTTTTCTCGGCGCAGCGTTCTTTCTTTCCGGCGGAATCTCCCATCTCTGGCAGTTCTACCTCCTGATCGGAGTCTCGGTCGGTATCGGTGTCGGCCTGACGGGCATGGTCCCCGCGTCGGGACTTCTATCGCGTTGGTACCGGGCGCGGTTATCGACCGCGATCGGCTTCGTGTTTTCCGCCGTCGGAATTGGCGCTGTCACGCTGGTACCGCTTACGCAATGGCTGGTCGACCGGTACGGTTGGCAATTTTCCTACCGGGTGCTAGGAGCGTTGCTCATGGGTCTGGTACCAGTGGTCTTATTCGTCCTTCCCTGGCACCGCTTCGCGGCCGGTCATCCGGCGCATCGCATGGACCCGAAAGAGGAGGCGTCAACGGACGGATGGACCTTGCGCGCCGCCGTGGGCACGCGCATCTATTGGGCGATGGCACAGGCGTTCTTTTGCACTGCCGCGGGAATGTTCACGATTATTGTGCAGACTGTAGCGTTTCTTATCGACGTCGGGTTCTCGCCGCTCGCCGCGGCGACGGCGTTCGGCTTCGTCGGAATGCTGTCGGTGATCAGCGTAACGGGAAGCGGATTGCTGTCCGACCGGTTCGGCATGCGCCAGACCATATCGGCAAGTTTCGCCGGGACGGCGACTGGAATCGTGATCCTGATGGCGCTCGCCGGTGGCGCGTTTCCCACGCTATTGGCCGCGTATGTGGTCGTGTTTGGCCTGTGCCAGGGCGTGCGCGGTCCGATCATCTCGTCGGTGTGCACGAA
The DNA here is from genome assembly GCA_963755395.1 of uncultured beta proteobacterium. GTDB lineage: Bacteria > Pseudomonadota > Gammaproteobacteria > Burkholderiales > SG8-39 > DAHVFK01. Next base: position 1,556,446 of record CAVWJJ010000002.1, read on the forward strand.
ATATTTCGCCGGACCTAGGGTCGCCACCATCTACGGCACCATATTTGCCACGAACTCGCTTGGCGCGGCGTTCGGCTCGCTCATGGGCGGCGTGCTACACGATCTTACTGGCGGTTATCGCGTCGGTTTCGCTTTCGCGTTGTGCTTCATCGCACTCGCCGCGGCGCCGTTCTGGACCGTGCCGGCGTTGCGCAATTTCCGTTAGTCGCGCAGCAGTCCGGAGTCGCGCGCCGAGCGCCCCAAAGCGTCGCGAAACGCAGGGTGGGCGATAGCGATCATACGCAGGGCGCGCTCCGCGAGCGTCCTTCCGCGCAAATCTGCGGCCCCGTACTCGGTGACGAATACTCCGGCTTCACTGCGCGGCGTGGCGACGGGACCGGAAAGCTGCGACACCACGCGCGAATGCCTGCTACCGACGCTCGACGGCAGAACGACTAGCGAAACCCCGCCCGGCGAATGATTTGCCGCCCGAACGAAATCGAGGGCGCCGCCTACCGCGCCCACGTAACTACCGTTAGCGATCTCTGCGTTAACCTGCCCGGTGAGATCGACCTCGACCGCGGAATTGATTGCGACGAAATTGGGCAGTTGAGCCAGGATTCTCGGGTCGTGCGTATGTTCGACGGAGCGAAGCCACAATGAGGTATTTTCATGCGCAAACTCGAACAGGCGGCGTGACCCGAGCAGCAGCCCGCCGACGGTTCGGCCGGCGTCGATCGGCTTGCGGGCGTTGCTTATCACGCCTCTGCGCATCAGCTCGACTATCGAGTCCCCCAGCGCGCCTGAATGCACGCCCAAGTCGCGTCGATCTCCAAGCGCCTCGAGGACCGCATCGGGCAGCGCACCCAGCCCGCATTCGAGCGTAGCCGCGTCTGGGACGTATTCTGCGGCGTGCGCTGCGATGGCGCGCTCTATCTCTCTCGGCTCGGTGCGCGGGCCGCACGCCGGGATGCGCGATGTGGGCACCGCGAGAGACATATCTTCGGCGCGCAGAACGTGGTCACAGCACGTCCAGGGGACCTGATCGTTGATCTCAACCAGCACGGTGCGCGCGCTCTGCAGCGCGGGAACCAGATATTCCGCTGCCAATCCAAGGCTATATTCCCCACGCCCGTTCGGCGGACTGACCTGGACCAGCACCACATCGGCTCGGATGCGCCCTTGGCGGATCAGACCGGCAAGCTGGGAGTAAGGGTAGGGACAGATGTCGAGCACGCCCGCATCCGCCAAAGCGCGATTGTGCCCGGCGCCGCAATACGACGAGAGGCTGAGATGGTCGGCATGCTCGGGACGGACGATGCCCGAGTAGCTGATTCCCATGAAGGGTCGGGCACCGCTGAATTCTGCCCGCTGTGCGACCAATGCTTCGACAAGCGTCTGCGGCTCGGCTGCGGCCTGTCCCCAGATCACGCCGTCGCCGGGGCGAATCCAGCCGGCGAGCTCGATATCACTCAGCGAAATAATGCGGCCCATCCGGCGATGCTAACATTGGCGCACCGAGCCGAAGGAGCAAGACATGATCGATGCCAAAGGTCTCGATGTTCTGTTTCGCACGGCGCGCACGCAGAACGGATTTACGGACAAGGCCGTGTCTGACGAGCAGCTGCGCGACGTCTACGACTTGGCGAAATGGGGCCCGACGACGCAGAACAGTCAGCCCATGCGGATCGTCTTTGTCCGGAGCAGAGCGGCTAAAGAAATGCTCGCGCCGGCGCTCAGTCCCGGCAATCTGGACAAGACCATGAAGGCTCCTGTTACTGCGATCATTGCCTACGACTCGCTCTTTTATGAGCATTTGCCGCGCAATTTTCCCAACAACCCTGCGGCAAAGAAAAATTATGAAGGCGACGAAAAGAAGGCCGCGGTGGAACGGATCGCGCTGCGTAACGGTTCGCTGCAGGGGGCGTACTTCATTCTAGCTGCGCGCGCACTGGGGCTGGATTGCGGCCCGATGTCGGGCTTCGACAACGGAAAAGTTGACGCGGCGTTCTTTCCCGACGGACGATTCAAGTCGAATTTTCTGGTGAATCTGGGATACGGCGATCCGTCGAAGGTGTTCCCGCGAAACCCCCGCTTCGAGTTCGACGAAGCATGCAGGATCGTCTAGTAGAATTTCCATGTTCCCCTTGATCGATGCGAACGGTGACGCGCGTGATCGCGGCCGCATCCACGGCGCCGCGGCCAGGCAACGCGTGGCGCGTTCGGTGGCCACTTACGCTAGGCTGTTCGCGTTCTGCGGAATCAAATGGCACGAAGCGCAACGACGTGGCGCAGGTTATCGCGACGCAATCGAAGCCCTCGGCGGTCAGTTGATGGAGGAAATCGAAGGTATTGCGGAAGGCTCCGGCCGACACGTGAACGAAATTCTGGCGCTGAATGCACGTACCGAGATTCTGCCGCCGACGTTTCCCGGCGACCCGCACCCACGCTGGCGCGAGCTCGATGCCGCGAATCGTGCCGGCGGCGTACCGGATTGGGGAGAATGCACGGCGATAGCGGTAACGCGCCCCGCGAGCGCGACGGGCGAAACTCTTCTAGCCCAAAACTGGGACTGGCTCGGGGCGCAACGCGGCGCGCTGGTCGTGCTGCGGGTGCGGGGCCCGGGTGTGCCGGCGTGCCTCACCCTTACCGAGGCGGGGATGCTGGCCAAGATCGGTCTAAACGAGCACGGCTTCGGGGTCTGCCTGAACATTCTGCGCTCAAGCGCAGACGGCGATCGCGCCGGCACGCCAGTGCATCCGCTGCTGAGGGCGTTACTCGGTTGTCGCGACGTTGCAGAGGCGATCGGGATGACGCGCGCTCTTGGATTTGGCGCGTCGTCCAACGCACTGTGCGCCGATGCGTCGGGCGACGCTGCGAACCTCGAGTTCTCGCCGGCAGGCCTACAGGTGGTGCGCAGCGAGGGGGGAGCGCTGTGCCATACGAATCATTTCCTGTCACCTGACGGCGAGCGCGGACAGACGGCGCTCGCACCGAGCCTCTCGTCGGTTCCGCGCCTGACACGCGCACGGGCGCTGGTCGAGAACCGGATCAGAATCGACGTCTCGGACGTGAAGCAAATCCTGCGCGATGAGACTGACGGGCTGCTATCTATTTGCCGCCGCCCGGATTCGTCGCTTCCCGTTGAGGCGCGGATCGAGTCGGTCGCCTCGGTGGTGATGGAGCTGGCGGCGGGGAGGATGCACGTCGCCCCGGGCGTGCCCTCGCTAGTGGACTACGAAACCGTCGCGTTGCGGGAGGCCGTTGCGGCCTAGCGGTCCAGACCTATGTCGTCGTAGGAGCGTGGATCCGAAATCGGCTCGATATGGCTGAACATCGAGGCGTTCGGCACCAGGGCGCCGATGCGCGCCTCGACCTCTTCCGCGATCTGATGTGCGTGCTTAACGGTCCACTCATCTGGCACCAGGAGATGAAACGATACGAATCGCCGCGTTCCGGCGTGACGCGTGCGAACGGCGTGAAACGCCACGCCGTAGCGCTTGGTGTACTCCTGCAGGATCTTGGAGACGTCTTCGCGCTCGGACACTGGTATCGCGGCGTCGAGCAATCCCGCGACGGAACGCCGCATCAGCCGCGTTCCCGTCCACAGGATGTTTATCGCGACCGCGAACGCGATCAACGGGTCGAGGCGCAACCATCCGGTCAGCGCCACTAGTGCCACCGCGACCAAGACCCCGGCGGAAGTCCAGACATCTGTCAGGAGGTGCCGCGCATCCGCTTCGAGTGTGATGCTGTGATATCGAGCACCCGCCCTGAGCAGTACCCGCGCGGTCCAGAAGTTGATTGCCGACGCAATCACGGATATCGCGATGCCCAGCACGGGCGTTTCCAGCTGGCGGGGCTCTACCAGCCGCGGCAGGGCGGTGTAGATGATGCCTGCTGCCGCGAGAACGATCATCGCGCCCTCGAAACCGCTCGCGAAATACTCGGCCTTTGAGCGTCCGAACGGATGATCGCTGTCCGGCGGCGCCGCGGCGATGCGCAGCATCCACAGCGCAAGCAACGCCGCCACCAGATTGACCACCGATTCGAGCGCGTCGGAAAGCATTCCGACCGACCCTGTCAGAAGCCAGGCGACGGTCTTGAGCGCGATGGTCGCCAGCGCCGCGCTAACCGAGAGCCAAGCGAAGCGAGTGAGACTGCCGTCGTTTGCGGCCGGAGTCATGAGGAAGCGCGATTCGTGTTGAACGGCAATTTGTGCTCCGCGGCATCGACATTGCAGTGACGATTGCGCTGCCAAGCCGGCGCACGCATTATCGCAGAATGGAACTCGATACCCGCAGCCTAATCGTCGCCGGCTTGATGGTTTCCGCGCTGCTCGGCGCAATTTCACTCGTATTTGCGGGCACGCAGCGAGGTACCCGCGCCATCGGCAACTGGGGAGCGGCGATGCTGATTCTCGCCGTGGGACAGTCCGGGATCGCGCTGCGCGGAGCTATCCCGGATTTCCTTTCGATTGTGGTCGCCAACACAACGATCGTATGCGCTCTGGTGATCGCACTACGCAGTTTTCGGCTGACACGCGGTGACACTCGCGGTGATCCGCTCGGATGGTCACTAGCGCTGGCCTTGTTTCTTCTGCTGGTGATTTTCTCCGAGCTGGCGCCGAATTATCGGGTGCGCGTTCTCATGATCTCAACCGTGCTCAGCATACTCTTCGTACGTTTCGCGCTCGAACTCAGGCGTGACGTTCCGCCCGAGTGCCGCAGTTCGCATCGCTTCACCGAATTCGTAATGTGGGGCGTGGCAGCGGTGACGCTGGGGCGTGCGGCAAGCACGATCATCGAACGGTCGAACGACCTGATGGCGCCCGGCATGCTTCGAAGCTCCGCTTTCCTGTTCTATACCGGCTTCACCACCGCCGCGACGCTGGGCGTAATGTGGATCGAAATCCAGTACTTGCAGCGGGACCTGATCCATTCGGCGCGGATCGATGCGTTGACCGGTGTGCTCAATCGCGGAACCTTCCTGGAGGAGTTCGGGCGCGAAATCTCGCGCAGCGAGCGCGAAGGTACGGTCTTCAGCCTGGCGATCTTCGATCTGGATCATTTCAAGCGCCTTAATGACCGATACGGGCACCCGGCGGGCGACCGGGCGCTGAAGAGCGTGGTCGAGACCATGCGTGCCACGATCCGCCGGCACGATCTGGTCGGCCGCTACGGCGGCGAAGAGTTCGCCTTGCTGATGCCCAACACGGGGAAGGAGTCTGCGATCCGGGTAGCGGAGCGCGTTCGGGGCGAGATCGGCCTCACGGGAGTCAGGATCGGAGCAGAGCGCGTCGATCTGACGGCGAGCGGGGGCGTAGCGACGTTTCAGTTGGACGGATTCGACTGGGATTCGTTGCTGATCGCGGCGGATAACGCCCTCTATGCCGCGAAGGATGGTGGGCGCAACCGGATCGTCGCTGCGGGCAACGAGGTACCGACAGATAACTGTTAAGGGCGGATGAAAATCAAACCGACAGATACTTGTCGCGCACCTCTACGTCGGCGGCGAGCGCCTGCATTGTGCCCGTGTAGCGCACATGGCCCCCTTCGATGACGAACGCCCGGTCTGCGACACTTTGCGCGAAGTACAGGTTCTGCTCGCACAGAAGCACGCTCAATCCTTCACGCTTCAGCTCCAGCACGGTGTTGGCCAGCTGCTCGGCGACGAGCGGTGCCAAGCCTTCCGACGGCTCGTCCAGCAGGATAGCCCTCGGGTTGCCCATCAAGGTGCGGGCGATAGTAAGCATCTGCTGTTCACCACCGGACATCCGGGCGCCGAGCCGATGCTGCATCCGGCCGAGGTTCGGAAATAGCTCGAACAGGCGTCGCGGCGTCCATCTCGAGAGTCTGCCGCGCGCAGCCTGTCGCCCGACCTCGAGATTCTGCATGACGGTTAGTTCAGAGAATATTCGTCGATCTTCGGGGACGTAGCCGAGTCCGAGACGGGCAATTTGAAACGGCTCCAACCCGTCGATACGGCGACCCGCGAAGCGGATCGCGCCGCTCTTCGGACGCAGCAACCCGATGATCGATTTCAGGCAAGTGGACTTGCCGGCACCATTGCGACCGAGCAGCACCGCGACTTCGCCAGCACGCACGTCCAGCGTCAGGTCGAACAGCACTTGGGCCAGGCCGTAGGCCACGTTAAGCCGCTCTATCTCAAGCATCGGGGAAGCGGTTACCGAGGTAGACCTCTCGCACTCGCGGGTGGGCGCGCACCTCTGCGGGGCGGCCATCGGCGATCAATTCGCCCTGATTCAGCACCACGATACGCTGGGCGTGACCGAACACCACGTCCATGTCGTGCTCGGTAAAGAGCACCGCGGCGCCATCGCGCCGAGCGAGTTCGCTCGTGAGGCGCATCAGTTCGCCTCGCGCATGAGGCGACATGCCCGCAGTCGGCTCGTCCATCAGCAGCAGGCGCGGGCGATTGGCGAGCGCGATTGCCAGCTCGACCCGCTTCAGGTCGCCATAAGACAACACTGCGCAGGGGCGCGCCGCCTGATCCAGAACGCCGACCTGCTCCAGAAGTGCATCCGCCACGTCCGCGTACGCCCGGGTAGCGAGCGTCAGCAAAGAGCGTAGCCGCCGATGGTGCGACAACAACGCCGTCTGGACGTTTTCGCGCACCGTCATTGATCCGAAAGTCTCCGTGATCTGGAAGGTGCGTCCTACACCCAGTCGCCAGACATGTCGCGGCTTCAGTCCTGCAAGGTCGCGCCCTTCGAATTCGACCTTGCCCTTGTCTGGAGCGAGTTGACCATTCAGCATGTTGAAGCAAGTGGTCTTCCCAGCACCGTTGGGGCCGATCATCGCCACTCGTTCGCCCGGCGCAACCTCGAAACTGACATTCGTCACTGCGCGCACCCCGCCGTAGGATTTCGACAAGTGCGTGACTTTCAAGACGGGAACGTTCACGACACATCCCGTTCACCTGCGACGCGGTCTCGCAGAAAGCCGGCCAGCCCCTGAGGAAAGGCGAGTACCAGCGCGATGATGATCAAACCAATGAGGGCGCGCCAATACTCTACATTGCGCGCCGCTGCGTCCTGGAGCCAGGTGAACAGTGCCGCGCCCCAGACCGGTCCGGTGAGGGTCTGGACGCCGCCGAGCAAGACCATGACCAGACCGTCGATCGAACGCGGCACGGCGAGCGAGTCGGGCGATATAGAGCCCTTGGAGAACACATACAGCGCGCCGCCGACGCCAGCGAATAGCCCCGCGATCACAAAAGCGGCCCACTGTTGCCTCCGTACGTCGACCCCGATCGCGTCGGCGCGCAGGGGCGAGTCGCGTCCGGCACGCAAGGCGTATCCGAATGGCGAATGAAGCATGCGCCATAGCAGGCCGATGCTGCCGGCGCTGGTGACCAGCGCGAGAAAGTAGTATGCGGTCCTGGACGCGAGCCAGGAGGCGGGCCATACGCCGATCAGGCCGTTGGAGCCGCCAGTCAGCGAATCCCACTGATAGACGATCGACCAGCTGATCTGGGCGAAGGCAAGCGTCAACATCGCGAGATACACGCCGGAAAGCCGGACACAGAACCAGCCGAAGGCCAGTGCGCCCACGCCAGCCACGAGGGGCCCCAGCAGCAGCGCAAGCTCCATCGGCAAACCGCCACGGTGCAGGAGCAGCCCTGCGCCGTAGGCCCCTAAGCCGAAGTAGGCCGCATGGCCGAAGGACGGCATTCCGCCGGGTCCCATAATGAAGTGCAGGCTGACCGCGAACAGGGCGAACACGAATATGTCGGTCAGGAGAATGAGCGAATACCCAGTCGCCAGCGCCGGAAGCAGAGCGAGGCCCGTGCCACAGGCCGCGAGCGCGTACAAGGCGCGACGCGACGGCAGCGCAAGTGGGCGTTCAACCGTGCCCGTGCCGCGCGGCAGGGTCGGGCGGCGGCCGAGCAGCCCCCAGGGCCGCAGTACTAGTACCACCGCCATGACCACAAATTCGACCACCAGCGTGAGCTTGGAAAGCGAAATGACACTATCCGCAATCGTGACGTCGCCGATGCCAACGCAGAACGCCTTGATTTCGGCGATCAGCACGGCGGCGAGAAACGCGCCGGGAATGGAGCCCAGGCCGCCCACTACCACCACGACGAAAGCGTCGGCGATGACCGACAAATCGAGATATAGATTCGCGGGTTCTCGCGGAATCTGCAATGCTCCTGCCGCCCCGGCGAGCAGGGTGCCAAGGGCAAACACTGTCGTGAACAGCCACTTCTGATTGACTCCGAGCGCGCCTGCCATCTCGCGGTCTTCGGTCGCCGCACGCACCAACGTACCCCATCGAGTGCGATTCAACAGGAAGTTGAGCAGCAACAGCAGCGTCGGGCCGAGAACGATCAGAAACAGGTCGTACTGCGGGAATTGATGCCCGGCGATGTTCACCGCGCCGCTCAAGCCGGGCGCGCGCGGACCGAGCAAGTCCTGCGGACCCCACGCCCAGAGCGTGAAGTCCTGAATGACCAGAACGAGCGCGAACGTGGCAAGCAGTTGCAGCAGCTCGGGTGCCGCGTAGATGCGACGCAGCAGCAGCATCTCGACTAGCGCGCCCAGCAGCGCGACGGCAACGGCGGCAAGCACCACGCCACCCCAGAATCCCGCCGTCCCGCCGCCGAATCTGTCGATCAGGCTGTATGCCGCGTACAGGCCCAGCATGAAGAACGAGCCATGGGCGAAATTGACGATTCGCGTGACGCCGAAGATGATCGACAGGCCCGCAGCCACCAAAAACAGCGAGCTGGCGCCGGCCAGGCCGTTCAGGAACTGGATCAGGATCGCCGAAGCAGTCATCAAAATGAAATCGCCGGGACTTGCCCGGCGGGCGCGCCCCGGCGCCTGAGTGGCATTACTGCCGACGCAGTAACTTGGCCTCGGCCGGGGACGGCAGGTACGAGGCGCCGTCGGCGAAATGCCAGTTGACCATCACTCCTTCGCCGTTTTTCCTTGCCAGTTGCCCGACATACGCCCCCATCGTCGACTGATGGTCGACTGCGCGGTAAATGATGGGCCCGAACGGAGTCTGCATCTCTAGCCCCTCGAGCGCCGCGATCAGCGCGTCGCTATCGGTCGAACCTGCCTTCTTCAGAGCGTCGGCCACCGAGTACATCGTGGCATAACCAACGACGGAGCCGAGGCGAGGATGGTCGCGCCAGCGCTTCTCGTAGGCGACCAGGAACTTCTCGTGTTCAGGCGTCTTGATTTGACGCCATGGATAGCCCGTTACCCACCAGCCCTCAGGCGTTTCGTCCTTGAGCGGTTCGAGATATTCCGGCTCGCCGCCAAGCAAGTCGATCACTGCGCGCCCCTTGAATAGCCCTCGGACGTTGCCTTCGCGCACGAATTTCTGCAGATCAGCCGCAAACAGCGAGCTGAAGATGGCGTCCGGCTTGGCGTCCGACAAAGCTTGGACCACCGCGCCGGCGTCGATCTTTCCAAGCGGCGGGGCCTGTTCGGCAACGAACTCGATCCCTGGCTGCACCGTAGCCATCAGTTTCTTGAACGACGCGGTTGCGGACTGACCGTATTCGTAGTTCGGGTACACGATGGCCCAGCGCTTCTTATGCAGTTTCACGGCCTCAGGCACCAGCATCGCGACTTGCATGTAAGTCGACGGCCGCAGGCGGAACGTGTAGCGGTTGCCGTCTTCCCACACCAGTTTGTCGGTCAGCGGCTCGGCTGCGACGAACACCACCTTGCGCTGGTTGGCGAGGTTCGAAACCGCGAGACCGATGTGCGAGGCAAACTCGCCCATCAGAATGCTGACCTTGTCGCGTGTGATGAGTTCCTCCGCGACCCGTACCGCGGCGCCTGGGTTGCCGCCGTCATCGCGCGACACGACCTCGAGCTTGAGCCCATTGATGCCGCCGCTGGCGTTGATCTCTTCCAACGCGAGCTGCCAGCCCATCTTGTATGGCTCCAGAAACGCCGGGAACAACTTGTAGCTGTTCAGTTCACCGACCTTGATGGGTTGAGCGATAGCGTTGCCGCCGGCGGCCGCCGCACCAAGGAGCGTAAGTGCGAGCAACCCACGCTTGATGTTCATGCACATCTCCGAGTACCGTTCCACAAAGATGGAGATCTTAGCTCAGGACGGTTGCGCTCCGAGTCCGCAATCGAAGTTCTCGCAAGCAACGGTCGATCCACTGCGCCGTCAGTTTCTCGTGCACTCCGTTCTGGCGCAACCGTTGGTCAAGGGCTGGAAAATCCACCAGATCCAGCGGCTGGTCCTGGTTGAAGCAGGAAAAGACGTAGCTTCGATCGCCCGTGACCGGGTCGACGTGGGGCTGCAGGCACTGCGCGCACACTTCCTTCATCATGCACTGCATCGGTGAATTGATCGACCCGATGGCCAGATGCGACGCCTTGAGATAGTCCTTGAGCTCGTTGTGCCGTGCCCGGGCCACCGCGGCCATCATGCGGTCCGATCCGATCGCCAGCAGGCGGTCGCAGTCGTGAAAGGAGATCGATGGCTCGCCGAGCTGGCCCCGGGCGTAGGCGAGCATTGCCTGCACGATGTTGCCGACAAAGGTTCGATCCTGCGCCCGGCCGACCTGAAATCCGGGAGCCTGGTCGCAGCACCAGACGACGACGTCGGCCGCCTTCTCGATCTCATCGACTTTGTAGCGGTCTTCAACCTTCTTGTAGCCGGCGAAGTAGAGCACCTTGGAGCCGGCGGCGCGCAGCGCTTGGCCGATTGAAAATAGCACTGCATTGCCCAGGCCGCCGCCCGCCAGGACAACCGTTTCGTCGGGCGGAATCTCGGTCGGCGTGCCCGTCGGGCCCATGAGCACGACCGGTTCGCCCGGCGCGAGATGTGCGCACAGATCCGACGAACCACCCATCTCGAGGATGATGGTCGACAGGACGCCGCGTGACTTGTCCACCCAGGCTCCGGTCAGCGCCAGTCCCTCCATCGCCAGTGTGGTGTCGCCGACGCGTGGCGCGAGCGACTCGAAATTCTGCAGTCGGTAAAATTGCCCGGGACGGAAGCGTCGAGCGGCGGTCGGGGCGCGGACAACGACTTCGACGATGGTTGACGTCAAGCGCTTGACCTCGTGGACCACTGGGCGCAATTCGCGATTCAGCAGCGACAGGAACATCGCGTCGTCAAGCGTTGATGCCGGACTGACTCTCGCCAGCATTGCGCTGACCGTGGGATAGCCCTGCTTGGCACCTCCCATCGCCTTTACCACGTTGCCGAAATAGGACGGATGCAGGTCGCCGAAATAGCTCACGAACCTGCCATCGCGCGTGCGCCACATCAAAACGTTCGGCTGCAAAGGTTTGGAGATGGCTCGCTCGGGCTTGACCGGATTACCCTCGGGGTCGCAGGCCTCGAAGTACTTGCCGTCGAGCTTGAAGTGCGAGGGATCCTCGCGCCCCAGCACGGTGTTGGGCTGCGTGCCGGCGGCAATGAGCACCGAGCGCGCCTGAAGCTCGACCTCGCTGCCGCCCTGCTGGGCGAATCGTACCGCGCTGGCATGGCCGAACTGGTCGATTTCGATCCTTGTCGGCGACAGGCCCTCGGCGAAGCTGATGCCTTCCTCCAGCGCCTTTTCCACCTCCTCGTGATTCAGCGTATAGGAGGGCGCGTCAACCAGCCGCCTGCGGTAGGCGATCGTGACGCCGCCCCAGGCCTGCAGCAGTTCGAGCAGCCTCGCCTCGCGCCCCTCGGCCCGCGCTGCGGCCCGCTCGGCGCGGATGGCGCGCGCGTGCGCCACGTATTCGTCCGCGATGTCCGCCTCTTCCGTGTTCCACGCCTCCCGCACCACGGATTCGCCGCGTTCCGCGCTGAGAGTCTCGTAGCGCGACAGGAATTTCTCCACCTGCACGGAGTAGTAGGCAAGCGACTCGGTCGCGGTATCTATCGCAGTCAAGCCGCCGCCGATGACCACCACGGGCAGGCGGATCTGCAGGTTGGCGATGGAGTCGCGCCGCGCGGCGCCGGTCAGCTGCAGCGCCATCAGGAAGTCGGACGCCGCGCGTACGCCGCGAGCGAGGCCATTGGGTACATCCAGCAGCGTCGGGCGACCGGCGCCGGCGGCGAGGACAATATGGTCGAAGCCGAGCGCAAAGGCATCCTCGGCGCTCAGCGTGCCGCCAAATCGCACTCCGCCGAACATGGCGAACTCGGTTCGGCGCTCGAGCAAAAGACGGATGATCTTTAGGAAGTTCTTGTCCCAGCGCACCGTGATCCCGTACTCGGCCACGCCGCCGAAGCCGGCCATCAGGCGTTCGTCGAGCGGCTCGTACAGCTCATTGAGGCTGCGGATGGGCCGGAAGGGCTTGCGTACGCCCAATGGGTCGACGCCGGACAAAGCCGGGTCGAGGGGTTCGATCTTCAGACCGTCGATGCCGACCACAGTGTGGCCGTCATTCATCAGGTGGTGCGCCACCGTGAATCCGGCGGGCCCGAGACCCACCACCAGCACCCGCTTGCCGCTCGCGGGCCGGGGGTACGGTCGCCGCACATCGAGCGGGTTCCAGCGCGTCAAGAGCGAGTAGATCTCGAATCCCCACGGCAACCCGAGCACGTCCTTGAGGGTGCGCGTCTCGGCCTGCGGAATGTCGACCGGCTCCTGCTTTTGATAAATGCAGGATTTCATGCAGTCGTTGCAGATCCGGTGCCCCGTGCCGGCGACCATCGCATTGTCGACCGTGATGATGGCGAGCGCCGCCAGTAGCTGGCCGCGCGTCTTGACCATGTGGAACTCCGATATCCTCTCCTCCAGCGGGCAGCCGGTGAGGGTGACGCCGAACACCGTCTTCTTGAAGGCGTGCGCGGAAGCTTTGTCCTTAAGCCCTTTCGAGCATGAATCCTTGCCTTGCTCGTGGCACCAGATGCAGTAGTTCGCCTGGTCGAGCGCGCCGACCAGGTCGGTCCCGGCGTCGGTGAGCCCGAAGCCGTCCCGGAACCGCAGGTGCTCGGAACCAAGCGTATGACGCGGGAAACCCTGCGCGGCATCGGTATTGACCGGTACCAGGCGCATGAAGTCGAGCTTCCTGGGTGTCTTGAACAAGACGCCGGCCCGATGCCTTGCCTTGCCCTCGGGGGTCACGGTGGCCCACGCCGCGTAGTGCGCGGCAAGCTCGAGCGCCTCCGCGTTAGCTGCCTCATCCCTCTGCCATTCGGTGACATGGCGCGCGAAAGCCAGCTCGCTGAATGGTTCGCCGAACTTGGCAACCAGTTGCTGCTCGGCGATCGCGCCGTCCACGCGCTGGGCCTCCTCGGCCTTGACTTTGTGCAGGGCGCGGCGCTGCACGAAGAGCCGCTTGACAGAATACAGCGGCGCCAGTTCATGGTGGCGCGCGGCGAGCGCCTGGGCCTCGGTCTCGATTCCGAATAGGCGCGCGATGAAATCGTCCACGTGCGGCGCGAGCGCTATCAAAAGTTCCGACTCGTCTTTGGAAGCGAGCCGATCCGGTGCTTCGCGCGCGGCCACCAGACGCTTGCGAAGCGCGGCGTCCGCCTCGCCCAGGAAGTCGAGAAAGGCGCCATCCAGCGAGCACAGCGCCTGGCGATCGTACAGATCGCCGAAGTCCATGCCGAAGCCTAGGCGTAATTGCGCAGAGTCCCTGCGAAGCGCGTGCACGATTTTTGAACAGCCGTTCAAGAACTGGAATTGTCCATGATTGGAGCCGTGGCCTCAAGAATATTCCGTTATATGCTTCAAAATGGTCATTGTTCCGGCCGCTCACAACGGAGTTCCCATGCAGATCAAGAACAGCGTGTTTCTCATCACCGGCGGTGCATCGGGTTTGGGCGCGGCGACCGCCCGGATGGCAGTCGAAGGCGGAGGCAAGGTGGTGCTCGCCGACATGCAGACCGAGGCGGGAGACGAGCTCGCGAAGTCGCTCGGCGCCGCCGCGCGCTTCGTCCGCACCGACGTCACCGTCGAAGCCGAGGCGGCGGCAGCTGTGGAGCTGGCGCTGAGCGCATTCGGAGGCGTACACGTTCTGGTGAACTGCGCCGGCATTGCCATCGCCGAAAAGACCATTGGAAAAGACGGGCCGCATCGGCTCGCGAGCTTCGCGCGCGTTATCGGCGTGAACCTGATCGGAACGTTCAACATGATCCGTATGACTGCGAACGCGATGGCCAAAGCCGGGCCCAACGCGGCAGGCGAACGCGGCGTAATCGTAAACACGGCGTCGGTTGCCGCATTCGACGGGCAAATCGGTCAGGCGGCGTACTCTGCCTCGAAGGGCGGGGTCGTCGGCATGACGCTGCCGATTGCCCGCGACCTTGCACGCAGTGGAATTCGCGTTTGTACCATCGCACCCGGCATATTCGAGACACCGATGCTGATGGGGCTGCCGAAGGAGGCGCAGGACTCGCTCGGCAAGATGGTTCCGTTCCCGCCCCGCCTGGGGCGACCCGCGGAGTACGCGCAACTGGTGAGAAGCATCGTCGAGAACGAAATGCTGAATGGAGAGGTGATTCGCCTCGACGGCGCGATCCGCATGGCGCCGAAATGACCGTCTAGGCGGCGGAGGGTGGCAGTTTCAGTGCGCGGAACTCCCTCCGGTACCACTTGGAGCGCTCGATGTAGCCTTGCGCGATCTTGACCAGGCTGTCGCGCTCTTCCTGGCGAAGCTCGCGCACGACCTTGCCGGGAGAGCCCAGCACCAGCACGCCGTCGGGGATCTCCTTGCCTTCCGGAATCAACGTGTTGGCGCCGATCAGGGAGCCTTTGCCGATGCGTGCGCCGTTCATGACCACGCTGTTGATTCCGACCAGGGAGCCCTCGCCAATGGTGCAGCCGTGCAGCATCACCTTGTGTCCGATGGTTACCATTCTTCCCAGCGTCAAGGGGAAACCGGGATCGACGTGCAGGACCGAGCCGTCCTGCACATTGCAGCCCGGGCCGACGTGGACACGGTCGTTCTCGGCGCGGATGACAACTTGGAACCAGACGCTCGCCTCGTCCTCGATCGTGATCGAACCGACCAAGGTCGCGTCGTGGGCGATGTAGTGGTGCTCGCCGCGGAATTCGGGCTGACGGTCACCGATCGAGAAGACTGGCATTGCTGCGCTTCTGGCTAGGCTGGAAACGGTGGCTATCATAGCGTGCGGGAACTGTGGGGAGCGCTTCGTTTGAAAGTCGTAGTATTGGGTGCGGGAGTGGTGGGCGTTGCAACGGCCTGGTATCTCGCCGAAGCGGGCCACGAGGTCACCGTCATCGAGCGTCAGCTCGAGGCCGGCAGAGAAACCTCGTTTGCCAACGGTGGCCAGATTTCCGCCGGACACGCCGAACCGTGGGCGCGTCCGGACGTCCTGCCCAAGATCGTAAAGTGGCTCGGCCGCGAGGACGCGCCGATGCTGTTCCGCCCCCGTGCCAGCCTCGCGCAATGGGAATGGGGCCTGCGCTTTCTTTTCGAATGTCTTCCAGGAAGGCACGAGCGCAACACGCGCGAGCTCGCCGAGCTTGCACTCTACAGCCGCGATTGCCTGGGCGAGCTGCAGGAGCGCACCGGCATCGAATTCCATAGCTCGCGGCGCGGCATCCTGCACTTCTGCACCGATGAACGGGAATTTGCGGCGATTTCCCGGCAGGCGGTGGCAATGCGACCGCTCGGCATTGAGCGGAACGTGAAGTCGAGTGCCGAGTGCGTCGCGCTCGAGCCTGCTCTGCGGAACAGCACCGTCGCCATCGTGGGCGGCGTGCACACGCCACAGGACGAGTCGGGCGATGCATTCGAATTCACGCTCGGTCTGGCCCGTCTGGCGCAGGCGCGCGGAGTAATCTTCCGCTACGGAACGACCGTGGCGGCGCTCGAGTCTGCCGCAGACCGTGTAACCGGGGCGACCCTGCGCGGTCCCGGCAGCGGGCGGATCGAGGGTGACGCTTACGTCGTGGCGCTCGGCAGCTTCAGCCCGCTGCTATGCGCGCCGCTCGGCGTGCGCCTGCCGGTCTACCCGCTCAAAGGGTACTCGATCACGATCCCGCTGACGCCGGAGCAGGCGGCCATCGCGCCGAATGTCAGCCTGACAGACGAAGCGTGCAAGATCGTCATCTCGCGTCTGGGCAACCGGCTACGTAGTGCCGGCACCGCCGAGCTGGGCGGATACGACACGGCAGTCAATCCGGTTCGCTGCGAGGCAATTCTCAAGCGCGTGCGGCAGCTGTTTCCGCTGCTTGCGCCGTTCGGCGAAGTCACGCCCTGGGCGGGTCTGCGGCCGGCAACCCCGAACAACCTGCCACTGATCGGCGGTACGCGGCTGCGCAATCTGTATCTCAACACCGGCCACGGGACGCTCGGCTGGACGCTTGCCTGCGGCTCCGGGCGCGCGCTCGCGGATCTCGTTTCCGGACACCGCCCCGAAGTCGGTTTCGACTTCCAGTAAGATCGCGGCTTTCGCGGCCGTTCATGCGTCAGAGCGAATCCCTGTACTACGATGTCCGCCGCCTGCGCTACCACGTGCGTCATTGGCCTGGCAACGCGGGGCGGCGCGTCGTTCTGCTGCACGGCTGGATGGACGTATCCGCTTCGTTCCAGTTTCTGGTCGATGCCATGTCGCCGCAGTGGGACGTCTTCGCGCCAGACTGGCGCGGCTACGGACTGACCGATTGGGGTCAGTCGGACTGCTACTGGTTCCCAGATTATCTCGGTGATCTCGATGCACTACTCGAGCACATCCAGCCCGGAATGCCGGTCGACCTCGTAGGCCACAGCCTAGGGGGTAACGTCGCGGCGCTCTACGCGGGCGTGCGCGCCGGGCGCGTGGCAAGGCTTGTCAACCTCGAGGGCATCGGCATGTCGGCTACGCGTCCCGACCAAGCCCCGAACCGCTACGCGCGCTGGCTGGACGAGCTACGCAACCCGCCGCGGCTGCGCAGCTACCCCGACTTCGCGGCGCTCGCGGACCGTTTGCAAAAGAGCAATGCGCGCCTGACGCGCGAGCGTGCTGATTTCCTGGCCCGGCACTGGGGGCGCGAGGTCGACGGCGAGGTGCAGCTGCGCGGAGACCCGGCGCACAAGGTCGTCAATCCGATCTTGTACCGCTACGAGGAAGCACGCGCCATTTGGCAGCAGATCAGTGCGCCCGTACTGTGGGTTGATGCCAGTGAATCCGAGGCGCTGAAGCGGATCGGGATCAGCGCCGCGCAGTATGCAGAGCGTCGCGCCGCGATCGAGAACTTGCGCCATGTCACGTTACCTGACGCAGGACATATGCTTCACCATGACCGGCCCGAGGCGCTGGCATCGCTGATCGAAGAGTTTCTGCTTTCGAGCGCATGAACGCTGATCTACATTCTCATTCCACCGTCTCCGACGGCGCGCTGTCCCCTGGCGACCTGGTTCGACGCGCCGCCGCGCAGGGCGTCGAGATGCTCGCGCTCACGGACCATGATCAGTTGGACGGGCTGCAGGAGGCGCGCGAGGCGGCACGTGAAACCGGGACTGTTCTGATCGACGGCGTCGAGATATCGGTCACCTGGCGGGGAGTGACGCTACATGTGGTCGGACTTGGCGTGGACGCTGGCAATACGGCATTGCGTGCGGGGCTGGAGCGCGTGCGCTCCGGCCGCATCGAGCGTGCGCAGGAGATGGGGCGTAGCCTTGAGCGGTCGGGAATTACGGGCAGCTTCGAGGGTGCGCTCGCGCTGGCCGCCAATCCCGCCATGGTGAGTCGAACCCACTTCGCGCGCCACCTGGCACGGTGCGGGCACGTGGCCGGCACCAAGGAAGCTTTTCGACACTACCTGGTTCCGGGCAAGCCAGGATACGTGCCGCACAGCTGGGCTCAGCTTGCCGACGCGCTGCGCTGGATCGGCGACGCCGGGGGCCATGCCGTGCTCGCGCACCCCGGGCGTTATGCGCTTTCAGCGGGTGCGATGGCGAGCCTGTTGGCGGAGTTCCGGGCGGCTGGCGGCTGCGCGATCGAGGTCGTGACGGGCAGCCATTCACCGGACCAGTACGTGCTCTTCGGCGCGCTCGCCATGCAACACGGATTGGCGGCATCGCGCGGGTCGGATTTTCATGGTCCCGACGAGGGCGTCGAACTGGGAAGCCTGCCTGCATTGGATCCTCGCCTGCGTCCGGTCTGGCAAGGCTGGGAGTTCTGAGGCCATGGCGCAGTACTTTCAGGTTCACGCGACCCATCCGCAAGCGCGCCTTGTGCGCCAGGCGGCGGAGATTCTGCGCCGCGGAGGATTGATCGCGTATCCGACGGATTCCTGTTACGCCCTCGGTTGCCACATCGGAGACGCCAAGGCGCTCGAGCGACTGCGTCGGGTGCGACTGGTGGACGAGAGGCATCACCTCACACTAATGTGCCGCGACCTGTCCGAAATCGCCACCTACGCGATCATCGGCAACGCGCAGTACCGGCTGCTTAAGGCCGCCACACCGGGCAGCTATACGTTCATCCTGCGCGCGACGCGGGAGCTGCCGCGGCGGCTGTTGCATCCCAAACGCAAAACAATAGGTGTGCGCGTGCCGTCGCACGCCGTGGCCCACGCCTTGCTGGCGGAGTTGAACGAGCCGATGCTTTCGGCCACCCTGCTGCTTCCCGGAGATGCTCAGCCGCTTTCCAACGCGGCGGAAATCCGGGCACGGCTCGAGCACGAGCTTGACCTGGTGATCGATGCAGGCTCGTGCGGCGTCGTGCCGACGACAGTCATCGACCTTACCGCGGCGGAGCCTCTGGTGGTGCGCAAGGGACGAGGCGCACTCGAGGCGCTCGGGGTGGTCGCGTAGCCCGTGACGCGGGCCGCCACAGCTAATCTGCTAGAATTCAACGTTTTAGAATCTAATCGATGGACGTCAACCAGCTCGTACAGACGATCGCCATATTCGCGCTTCCCGTGATTCTGGCGATTACCCTGCACGAAGCGGCTCATGGCTACGTCGCCCGGTACTTCGGCGACATGACGGCCTACGCACAGGGGCGCGTGAGCCTCAATCCACTGCGGCATATCGATCTCGTGGGCACGATCGTGGTTCCCCTCTTGATGTTGCTTGTTTCGCGCGGCGTGTTTCTGTTTGGTTGGGCGAAGCCGGTTCCGGTCAATTATTCCGCCCTGCGTAATCCCAAACAGCACATGGCCTGGGTTGCTGCGGCCGGGCCCGCCGCCAACCTCGCCATGTCGCTTGCGTGGGCCATGCTGCTCAAGCTGGCACTGGTCCTGCCTCCTAATTTATTCATGGCGCCGATGGCGGCGATGGCACGCGCGGGTATCCTGATCAACCTGGTGTTCATGTTTCTAAACTTGCTTCCGATCCTGCCCCTCGACGGCGGGCGGATTGTCGCCAGCCTGTTGCCCGGGCGCGCGTCGTGGCAATACGCAAAACTCGAACCCTGGGGGCTGCCGCTGCTGCTACTCATGCTCGTTACCCACGTGCTCGATTTTGTTCTCGGACCACTGGTGAACGTGGGGGTCTCGCTGATACATGCTGTCGTGATGCTATAGGACACGGCCCGTCATGTACGAGACACGAGTTCTCTCGGGTATGCGTCCCACCGGCGCGCTCCACCTCGGCCACTATCACGGCGTGTTGAAGAACTGGGTTCGAGCTGCAGACCGAGTATCCGTGCCTTTATTTCGTCGCCGACTGGCATGCGCTGACCACCGCACTACGAGGCACCGGGCCAGGTATCGAGCAGAATGTCTGGGACATGGTCGTCGACTGGCTCGCCGCCGGCGTCGATCCCAGTCAGGCGACCTTGTTCATCCAGTCCCGCGTGCCGGAACATGCCGAGCTGCATCTGCTGCTGTCGATGATCACGCCGCTCGGCTGGCTGGAGCGGGTGCCGACCTACAAGGACCAGCAGGAGAAGCTGTCCGATCGCGATCTCTCGACCTACGGATTTCTGGGCTACCCGCTGCTGCAATCGGCGGATATTCTCATCTATCGGGCCAAGTACGTGCCGGTGGGCGAGGACCAGGTTCCCCACGTCGAGTTCACGCGCGAGGTTGCGCGGCGCTTCAACCACCTTTACGGTCGCGAGGCCGGGTTCGAGGACAAGGCGAAGGCGGCAGTAAAGAAGATGGGCGTCGAAGAAGGCCAAGATGTATTCAATGACTTGCGCGACAAGGTTCCAGGAACAGGGCGACGATGAGGCACTGCAGCGCGCCCAGGCGCTGCTCGAGGAGCAGCAGAACCTGCCGCTGCGGCGACCGGGAGCGCCTGTTCGGCTGGCTCGAGGGCGGCGGCAAGATGATCCTGGTCGAGCCGGACGTGCTGCTGACCGAGTCCTCGAGGCTGCCCGGCCTGGACGGGCAGAAGATGTCGAAGTCTTACGGCAATGCGATCGAACTGCGCGACGAGCCGGAAGCGGTTGCCAAGAAGATCCGCACCATGCCCACGGACCCGGCACGCGTGAAGCGCAGCGACCCGGGCAATCCCGAAAATGCCCGGTCTGGCAGCTGCATCTGGTCTACTCCGACCAGCAGACGGAAGGACTGGGTGCGGCAGGGTTGCACCACGGCGGGAATCGGTTGCCTCGAATGCAAGCAGCCGGTGATCGACGCGGTCCAGGCCGAGCTCGCCCCGATGCGCGAGCGTGCCCAGACCTACCTCGACGACCCTACGCTGGTTAAGAACATCATTGCGGATGGTTGCGAGCGGGCGCGTAAATTGGCGGGCGAGACCATGCGCGACGTGCGCGAAGCCATGGGACTGAGCTACAGCTGATGCCAGAGCCTGTCCAGCAGACCATCGCCACGCCGATCGCGCGCCTCTACGGCGAGCCTATGGCGGAGTTCCCGCACGACCTCTATATCCCGCCCGACGCGCTCGAGGTGATCCTTGACGCGTTCGAAGGACCGCTTGACCTGTTGCTCTACCTCATCCGCAAGCAGAACCTGGACGTGCTGGACATCCCGATGGCTCCGCTGACGCGTCAGTACCTCGAGTACGTCGAAGTGATGCGCTCGAAGAACCTGGAGCTTGCCGCCGAGTATCTGGTCATGGCGGCCATGCTCATGGCCATCAAGTCGCGCATGCTGCTTCCCCGGCCGCCGTCGCTGGCTGAGGAAGAAGATGATCCGCGCGCCGAGTTGGTCAGGCGCTTGCTCGAATACGAGCAGATCAAGCAGGCGGCGCACAAGCTCGACACGCTGCCTCAGGTCGGACGCGATGTCGTCGCAATTTCAGTCTGGATCGAGAAAGCGGTCGAGGAGCGCTTGCCGGAGGTAGACGGGCGGGATCTGGCGGAAGCCTGGCGCGGCCTGCTCACGCGCGCGCGGCTCGCCGCGCACCATCGCGTTTCGCGCGAGGAGCTGTCGGTACGGGCGCACATGAGCACGATACTGCGGCGGTTGCGCGAACATCGGGTGCTCGAGTTCTCCGAGCTGTTCGATCCGAGGCGGGGTGTCGCGGTCCTGGTGGTTAATTTTCTCGCGGTGCTGGAGCTGGCTCGCGAGCTTTTGATCGAAATCACTCAGTCCGAGTGTTTCGCGCCTATCTACGTTAAATTAGCGAATGCTGAGTCCCACTGAAGCCAAACGCGTTATCGAGGCGGCATTGCTCTCTTCGCGCGAGCCGCTCTCGCTCGCAGATCTTAAGCGCTTGTTCGACGAAGAAATCGGACCGGACACGCTGCGACGCCTGCTTGGGGAATTGCGCGAGGAATGGCACGGCCGGGCCGTCGAACTGGTGAACCTGGCGAGCGGATGGCGATTCCAGACCAGACCCGAGTTCCAGAGCTACGTCGATCGCCTGAACCCGGAACGGCCGCCGCGCTATTCGCGTGCCGTGATGGAAACGCTCGCGATCATCGCGTATCGCCAGCCGGTGACGCGCGGCGATATCGAGGACATTCGCGGCGTGACGGTCTCGGCGCAGATCATCCAGGCACTGGAAAGCCGCGGCTGGATCGACTCGGTTGGCCAGCGGGAGACGCCGGGGCGGCCCGCGCTATACGCGACCACCAAGGCGTTTCTCGACGATCTGGGTTTGCGCTCGCTCGACGAATTGCCGCCGCTCGAGGAAATTGCGAGGACACTGCAAGTTGAATCCGCCACGGCCCAGACAGACGCGAGCGACACGCGGACACCAGCCGCCGCCGCAGAGCACGCCGAATCTGCAACCGGCGCCTGAGCCGGGCGGCGCGCAGCGCCTGCAAAAGCTCCTCGCGGCGGCCGGGCTGGGTTCGCGACGCGAAATCGAAGACTGGATCAGCGCCGGGCGCGTGTCGATCGATGGTCGCGTCGCGCAGCTGGGAGACCGGGCAACCGCAGCCGATCGGGTTTGCGTCGACGGGCGGCCCGTCGCTTTGCGCGAGACGAGCGAGCTGGCGCGCGTTCTCCTCTATCATAAGCCGGTCGGAGAACTCGTTACCCGAAGCGATCCCGGCGGGCGCCCGACGGTGTTTGCGCGGCTGCCGCCCGTAAGGCGCGGAAAGTGGGCGGCCATCGGCCGCCTGGACATAAATACTTCGGGACTCTTGCTGCTCACCGACTCCGGAGAACTCGCTAACCGTCTCATGCATCCCCGGTTCGGGATGCTGCGCGAGTACGCGGTTCGGGCGCTCGGGCGTCTCGGTCCGACCGAGCGGCGCCGGTTGTTGAATGGGGTCGAACTCGAGGACGGGAGGGCGGCGTTCGAGCGGATCGACGCACAGGGCGGCGATGTGGGCGCCAATCGCTGGTATCGCGTCGCGTTGAGGGAGGGGCGCAATCGCGAGGTGCGTCGGCTGTTCGAGGCTGTGGGGCTGCTCGTCAGCCGACTGGTGCGAACCGGCTTCGGGCCGGTCTACCTGCCGCGAGATCTCGAGCCCGGGCAATGGCGCGAGCTCGAGGCGCGTCGGGTGCGTGAATTGCTGTCCGCGACCACGACAGCGAAGTAGCACCGAAATTCCCCCAACGGGATTGTCTGCCGCCGGAAAAGCTGTTAAACTTCAAAAGCTTTAGGGCCCATTGGCATTGATTCTGGGCCGCGAAGGCGCGATGGGCTTCGGCCCATTTTTTGTTTGCGCAGCCGAACGGGTATATGGGCGCGATCGCCGGCGTAGTAGAGCCCGCCGTGGCGGGGCTGGGTTTTGAGCTGGTCGACACCCAGGTGTCGAGCAGAGGCCGGATGGTGCGCATTTTCATCGACAAGCCGGGTGGCGTGTCGGTTGATGATTGCGCCGATGTCAGCCAGCACCTGACGCGCGTTTTCGCGGTCGAGGGGATCGATTTCGACCGCCTCGAGGTTTCGTCGCCGGGCCTCGATCGGCCGCTGCGCAAGGCGGCTGATTTTGCGCGGTTCGCGGGCCAGAAGGTGGACGTGCGTATGCGCGCAGCGGATGCGAGCGGCAGACGCCGCTTCGTCGGAACGCTGCAAGGAATGACAGACGAGGTCGCGACGGTGATCGTAGACGGCCAAGCGGTTGAATTGGGTCTCGCAGGCATGGAGCGGGCGCGGCTGGTTCCTGACCTGTGAGTATTTTGGAGAGAATTCAATGAGTCGTGAAATTCTGCTTCTTGTGGACGCTCTAGCGCGGGAGAAGAACGTCAATCGTGACGTTGTTTTTGCGGCGCTGGAAATGGCGCTCGCCTCGGCTACGAAGAAGCGTTTCAGCGACGACGTCGACGTGCGCGTCGCGATCGATCGCAATACCGGCGGCCACGAATCGTTCCGGCGCTGGAAAGTGGTCCCGGACGACGCGATTGAGATACCGGCGGCGCAGATTGCGCTATCGGAAGCACAACGGCGCAGCCCCGAGCTTAAGCTCGAGGACTACGTAGAGGAGCCACTTGAGCCCATCGAATTCGGACGCATCGGGGCGCAGACGGCGAAGCAGGTGATCCTGCAGCGCATCCGCGATGCGGAGCGCGAACAGATTCTCAACGACTTTCTGTCGCGCGGCGACGAGCTGGTTACCGGCACCGTGAAACGGATGGAACGCGGCAGCGCTATCGTCGAGTCGGGGCGGCTCGAGGCACTATTGCCGCGCGACCAGATGATCCCGAAGGAAAACCTGCGCATCGGCGACCGGGTACGGGCCTGGGTGATGAAGATCGACCGTGGCGCGCGGGGCCCGCAACTCGTACTTTCGCGGACTGCGCCACAGTTCATCATGAAGCTGTTCGAGCTCGAAGTGCCGGAAATCGAAGAGGGGTTGCTGGAAATCAAGTCTGCCGCTCGCGACCCCGGAATCCGGGCCAAGATCGGCGTGCATTCCAATGACAAGCGCATCGATCCGATCGGGACCTGCGTGGGCATGCGCGGCTCGCGGGTGCAGGCTGTCACCCAGGAACTGGCGGGTGAGCGCGTCGACATCGTGCTTTGGTCGGCGGATCCGGCGCAATTCGTGATCGGCGCGCTCGCGCCCGCGGAAGTGTCCTCGATCGTGGTTGATGAAGAGAAGCATGCGATGGACGTGGTGGTCGACGAGGAGAACCTCGCCATTGCCATTGGCCGCAGCGGTCAGAACGTGCGGCTCGCCTCGGAACTCACCGGATGGCAGATAAATCTGATGACCGAAGAAGAGTCTGCCACGAAGCAGGCTGAAGAAAGCGGTCGCACGCGAAATCTGTTCATCGAGCGGCTGGATGTCGATGAGGAGGTTGCCGATATCCTGATCCAGGAAGGCTTTTCGACCCTGGAGGAAATTGCTTACGTGCCGATCAACGAATTGCTCGAGATCGAAGCATTCGACGAAGATACCGTCAACGAGCTTCGCAATCGTGCGCGCAACGCACTCCTAGTCGCGGCGATCGCGAACGAGGAGAAGGTGGAGGGGGTCGCCGCAGACCTGCTCCAGCTGGAGGGGATGGATACCCAACTCGCCGCCAAGCTCGCGGAGGGTGGCGTCAAGACGCGTGACGACCTCGGCGATCTGGCGGTCGACGAGCTCGCGGAGCTTAGCGGGATCGACGAGGAGCGCGCGAAGACCCTAATCATGGCAGCACGTGCGCACTGGTTCGCGGACGAAGCCGCCACGGACCAGGCAGAGCACAAGGAGGTCCAGTAACGTGGCTCAGACCAGCGTCGCACAATTCGCCAGTGAGCTTAAGGTACCGCCATCGGTCCTGCTCGAGCAGCTGCGCGCCGCGGGCGTGGAGAAACGCGTCCCCGAGGACTCGTTGACGGAGCAGGACAAGTCTCGTCTCCTGGAGTATCTGCGCAAATCACACGGATCCGCGGAGGCGAAGAACAAGATCACCCTCACGCGCAAGCAAACGAGCGAGATCAAGAAATCGGACTCCTCGGGCAAGGCGCGCACGATACAGGTCGAGGTGCGCAAGAAGCGGGTGTTCGTGAAGCGCGATCCTTCCGAGGCGGCAGCCGAGGGCGGGGAGGAGGGGGCGATGACGCCTGCGTCGGCTCAGGCACCGACTCCAGCAATTCCGGTGGCTGCCACGCTGGACGCCAGGGAGATCGAGCTGCGCGAGGACGAAGCGCGCCGTCAGCGTCAGCTAGCCGAGATTCAGGCGCAGGAGCTGCGAGACAAGCAGGAGCGAGAGAAACGCGAGGCGGAGCAGAAGCAGGCCGAACGCGAGGCGCAGGCGGCACTGGAGAAGGCCGCCGTTCCGGGCGCAGCGGCCGCGGCCTCGGAGGGCACGCTGCATGCGCCCAAACCCAAGGGCGACGACGGCAAGGGAGAAAGGAAGGCGAAGAAGGTAAAGACGACGACCGTTCTCCGTGACGATTCCGTGCGGCGCCGCATGATCAAGACCCGCGGCGACGCGGGGGGCGGGGTGGGCGGCTGGCACGCGCGCGGCGGCGCCCGGCACCGTCCTTCTGCCGCCACGGCGGAGCAACCCGGATTTTCGCAACCGACGGAACCGATCGTGCGCGAGGTTGCGGTGCCGGAAACCATCACGGTAGGCGAGCTTGCGCACAAGATGTCGGTTAAAGCGGCCGAGGTCATCAAGACGCTGATGAAGCTCGGTAGCATGGCAACGATAAATCAGGTCCTGGACCAAGAGACTGCGATGATCGTGGTCGAGGAGATGGGGCATAAGGGCAAGCCCGCGAAATTCGAGGACCCCGAGGCCTACCTGAGCGACGTCAGCGAAGAAGCCGCGGCAGACGCCGTGACCCGCCCTCCGGTCGTGACGGTCATGGGGCACGTCGATCACGGCAAGACGTCCCTGCTCGACTACATTCGGCGCGCCAAGGTGGCGGCGGGCGAGGCAGGAGGCATCACGCAGCATATCGGCGCCTACCACGTGGAAACTCCGCGCGGTGTTGTGACGTTTCTGGATACGCCGGGTCACGAGGCCTTTACGGCCATGCGTGCGCGCGGTGCCAAGGTGACCGATTTGGTCATTCTCGTTGTCGCGGCGGACGACGGCGTCATGCCGCAGACAATTGAGGCGATCAACCACGCCAAAGCGGCCGAGGTGCCGCTCGTGGTTGCGATCAACAAGATAGACAAGCCGGACGCCAATCCGGAGAAGGTCAAGCAGGAACTGCTGAGCCACGGCGTCGTACCGGAAGAATACGGCGGCGATGCGCCGTTCGTGCCTGTCTCTGCGAAGACCGGACAAGGGATAGACGATCTGCTGGAGCGCGTGCTGCTGCAGGCCGAAGTGCTGGAACTGAAGGCTCCAGTGGATGCGCCGGCCAAGGGCGTTGTGATCGAGGCGCGGCTGGACAGAGGGCGCGGCCCCGTCGCGACGCTGCTCGTTCAGTCCGGAACGCTCAAGCGCGGCGATGTAGTTCTGACCGGCGCGGTATTCGGCCGTGTGCGGGCGATGCTCGACGAAAACGGCAAACCGGTGCAATCGGCGGGGCCGTCGATTCCAGTCGAGATTCAGGGGCTATCGGAAGTGCCTCAGGCGGGCGAAGAAATGGTCGTGATGACGGACGAGCGCAAGGCGCGAGAGATCGCGCTGTTTCGCCAAGGCAAGTTTAGGGACGTCAAGCTCGCGAAGCGGCAGGCTGCCAAGCTCGAGAACGTGTTCGAGCAAATGGGCGAGGACGAGAAGAAGACCCTGGCGATCGTGCTCAAGGCGGACGTGCAGGGTTCGCAGGAGGCCCTGGCGCATGCGCTCGTGCGGCTCTCTACGGACGAAGTGAAGGTGAACGTAGTGCACGCCGGCGTAGGCGGTATCACCGAAT
Source organism: uncultured beta proteobacterium (assembly GCA_963755395.1). Lineage (GTDB taxonomy): Bacteria > Pseudomonadota > Gammaproteobacteria > Burkholderiales > SG8-39 > DAHVFK01. The sequence continues at coordinate 1,583,447 of CAVWJJ010000002.1, forward strand.
CGGACGTCAATCTTGCAATGGCCTCTAGCGCGGTAATAATCGGATTCAATACCCGCGCCGACGCGACGGCGCGTAAGCTGATCGAGAGCGCCGGCGTAGATATGCGCTACTACAACATCATTTACGAGGCAGTGGAGGAAATAAAGGCCGCCCTTTCCGGAATGCTGACACCCGAGAGGAAGGAACAAGTGATCGGGCTGGTCGACGTACGCCAGGTGTTCCGCATCTCGAAGGTCGGCGCAGTCGCCGGCTGCTATGTGCTCGAGGGCAACGTCAAGCGAAGCGCGCAGGTACGTGTGCTGCGCGACAACGTCGTGATCCATACCGGCGACATTGATTCGCTTAAACGCTTCAAGGACGACGTCCGCGAAGTGAAGGCCGGGTTCGAATGCGGTATATCACTGAAGAACTTCAATGATCTGAAGGAAGGCGATCAGCTCGAAGTTTTTGAAGTGATGGAAGTCGCGCGCACGCTATAGCGATCGGGCATGGCGCGACAAAGCGGACGTGCGCAGAAGGTCGGGGACCAGGTTCAGCGAGAGCTTTCCTCAATCCTGCATCGCGAGCTGCGCGACCCGCGAGTCGGAATGATCACGTTGACCGGCGTCGAGGTTTCCCCCGACTGCACTCACGCGACTGTGTACTTCACCTGTCTCGACGTCTCCCACGTTCCGGAGGCGACTCAGGGTCTGCGCCGTGCTGCGGGGTTTCTGCGCACGCAGCTGGCGAAGCGCATCAAACTCTACACTGCACCGGAGCTGCGCTTCGTATATGACGAATCGATCGAGCGCGGGGCCCACCTGTCGCAGCTGATCGACAGCGTCACGGGCGGACAGAAGCACTGACCCGGATAAGCGCCGCCATGCGTCGCCGGCTTGACGCGGCCCTCCTGTTGGACAAGTCGGTCGGACTCAGCTCCAACGCCGCGCTGCAGGCCGCCAAGCGCTTGCTTCGAGCCGAAAAGGCAGGCCATGCCGGCACCCTGGATCCCCTTGCATCGGGGCTCCTACTCCTATTGTTCGGCGATGCGACCAAGTTTGCCGGCCCGCAGCTGGACGCGGACAAGTCCTACCTCGCCACTGTTCGCCTTGGCGTCACGACGACTACTGGTGACGCGGAGGGGAAGATGATCGAACGCCGTAGCGTGACCGTGTCGGCGCTGCAAGTCGAGACGGCATTGGAGAGATTCCGCGGCTCGATCTGGCAAGTTCCGCCCATGCATTCAGCCCTGAAGCTCGAGGGAAAGCCTCTTTACCTGCTGGCGCGGGAGGGAAAGACCGTGCAGCGCCGGCCGCGCGCGATTTCGATCCACGAACTGGAGCTGGTGTCGCTTCGGGGAGACGTCGTGGATCTGCGTGTTCGCTGCAGCAAGGGGACCTATGTGCGCAGCTTGGCGGAGGATATCGGAAGGGTGCTGGGCACGGGCGCGCATCTTGCGGCGCTGCGCCGCACCGCTGCAGGCGGCCTGTCGGTGGACGGCGCGACGAGCCTCGATGCGTTGGCGGAGATGACTGAAGAGGAGCGGGATAGCAGGCTGATGCCGCTCGACGCGTTATTGGGCGACCTGCCTCGCCTGGACTGCGGGGCCGCACAGGAGGCGTGCTTGCGCAAGGGTCAGGCGATTCACGTTGGCCAGGGTCTCGCCGGGCAGTGCGCGCTGCACGGCCTGGACGGGTTGATCGGGATCGGTCTGGCAGACGGAGAGGGGATGCTGCGACCCGTGAGGCTGACCGCGCCGCGAGCCGACTAGGCCGGCGCAACCGGCTGAAATACATAAAAAAACTTGTGAATGGCTCGCTGCTTGAGTTAAAATCCCGGTTCGCACTAGGAGAGAATATGGGATTGCAGGTCGCGCAAAAGGCGCAAGTCGTTCAACAGTTTCAACGCTCCGGTAAGGACACTGGCTCACCGGAGGTGCAGGTCGCTCTTCTTACGGAGCGGATCAATGGCCTGTCGGAGCACTTCAAGAGCCACGTCAAGGATTTCCATTCACGCCGCGGGCTGCTGAAGATGGTTAGCCAACGGCGCAAGTTGCTCGACTATTTGAAGCGCACCGATGCAGACAAGTACCGGGCGCTGATCGAGCGGCTCGGCCTACGCAAGTAGCCTCTCTCTCGATGCATCGACGGAAGGCGCTCATTCAACGGATGAGCGTCTTCGTGTACTGCGTCCGCCGCGCGCGCTGAGCGCCGCACCCTCGCGCCGCCACGGCAGCGCAGCTTTGTATATAGAGGATATTGGCTTTGAACCCAATCAAGAAGACGTTTACATACGGTACCCAGCAGGTCACGTTCGAAACCGGCGAAATTGCCCGTCAGGCGCATGGCGCCGTCCTCTGTACGATAGACGACACGGTCGTCCTGGCGACCGTCGTGGCTGCGAAAGAAGCGCGACCGGGCCAGGAATTCTTCCCGCTAACAGTCGACTATGTCGAAAAGACGTATGCGGCGGGCAAGATTCCGGGGGGCTTCTTCAAGCGCGAGGGGCGCCCTTCGGAGAAGGAGACGCTTACGTGCAGGCTGATTGACCGACCGATCCGGCCGTTGTTTCCGGACGGGTTTTACAACGAAGTTCAGGTTGTGGCGACCGTCATGTCGTGCAATCCCGAGGTCGATCCGGATATTCCTGCAATGCTCGGCGTGTCGGCCGCGCTCACGCTCTCCGGCATACCGTTTAGCGGACCTATCGGCGGTTGCCGTGTTGCATATATCGATGGACAGTACGTGCTCAACCCGACCGCCACGCAGCTGAAGAGCTCGAAGCTCAATCTGGTGGTTGCGGGCACGGACCAGGGCGTGTTGATGGTTGAGTCTGAAGCGCTGGAGCTTCCGGAAGACGTGATGCTTGGCGCGGTCATGTTTGGTCATGAGCAAATGCAGGCCGCCATTCGCGCAATCGATGAGCTGGCGGAGGTTGCGGGCAAGCCTGCGTGGCAAGTAGAACTGCCGCAAAAGAACGCAGCATTGATCGCGCGCGTGGCGGAACTGGCGGAAAAGGACCTGCGCGAGGCGTTCGAGATGCGCCAGAAGCAGACTCGCAACGTTAGGTTGGGAGATATTCGCAAGACCACGCTCGCGAAGCTGCAGGAAGAAGCAAAAGGTGCCGGAACCGAAATTAACTCAAGCGAAGTGAAGGATATCTTCTTCGACCTCGAATCAAAGATCGTGCGCAGCCAGATTCTGGATGGTGAGCCCCGGATCGACGGACGAGACACGAGGACTGTGCGACCGATCACCATTCGCCCAGGGGTGCTGCCACGCACTCACGGGTCAGCACTATTCACGCGGGGCGAAACCCAGGCCCTGGTCACCGTAACGCTCGGCACCGGACGCGATGAGCAAATCATCGACGCGCTGATGGGGGAATACCGCGAGCGCTTCATGCTTCACTACAACATGCCGCCGTACGCGACAGGGGAAACGGGGCGTATGGGCACGCCGAAACGCCGCGAGGTCGGCCATGGCCGCCTCGCCAAGCGTGCGCTGGCCGCTGTATTGCCCACGGCAGAAGAGTTTGGTTACTCGATGCGGGTTGTGTCCGAGATCACGGAGTCGAACGGATCCTCTTCGATGGCGTCGGTTTGTGGCGGCAGTCTGGCGCTGATGGACGCAGGCGTACCGGTCAAGGCGCACGTCGCGGGCATCGCGATGGGCTTGATCAAGGATGGTAACCGTTTCGCGGTGCTTACCGATATTCTCGGCGACGAGGACCATCTGGGCGACATGGACTTCAAGGTGGCGGGCACGGACCGCGGCGTGACTGCGCTCCAAATGGACCTCAAGATCGAGTCGATCACCAGGGAAATCATGCGCGTGGCGCTTGACCAGGCGCGCGAAGGCAGGCTTCACATTCTCGGCCTCATGCAGCAGGCGATCGAACACTCGCGCCAGGAGGTTTCCACCTTCGCGCCGCGCATCATCAAGATTAAGATCAATCCGGAAAAGATCCGTGACGTGATCGGCAAGGGCGGCGTCGTCATCCGCGGCCTGCAGGAGGCGACCGGCGCAACCATCGAGATTGAGGATGACGGCACCGTGTCCATCGCCTCGACTAGCGCCGAGGGCGGCGAAGCGGCGAAGCAAAAGATCCTCGAGCTGACCGCGGACGTCGAGGTGGGCAAGATCTACGAAGGTCCGGTATTGAGGTTGCTCGACTTCGGCGCAATCGTTCAGCTGCTGCCCGGGCGCGACGGCCTGCTGCACATCTCGCAGATCAGCAACGAGCGGGTGAACGCAGTGTCCGACTACCTCAAGGAAGGGCAGATCGTGAAGGTGAAGGTGCTTGAGGCCGACGACAAAGGCCGCGTGCGGCTCTCGATGAAGGCGATCAACCCGCCCGAGACGGCAAAGCAGAACTAAAGCGGCAAAACAGAACTGAAAAAGGGCGCCCAGGCGCCCCTATTCTATTGTCTACGTCCAAGAGGCGCTACTTGGCGACCTGCTTCTCGCGCAATTCGTCGAGCGTCTTGCAGTCGATGCACAAGGTGGCCGTCGGGCGCGCTTCGAGGCGCTTGAGGCCGATTTCCACGCCGCAGCTGTCGCAGTAGCCGTATTCATTCGCGTCGATTCGGCCGATTGTCTCGTCGATCTTCTTGATAAGCTTGCGTTCCCGGTCACGATTGCGCAATTCCAGTGCCATGTCGGACTCCTGACTGGCACGGTCGTTGGGGTCGGCGAATACCGTGGCTTCGTCCTGCATCGTATGAACTGTGCGATCGATCTCTTCCGAAAGCTCGGCTTTCAGCTGCTCGAGGATCTTCCGGAAGTGAGTCCGTTGGCGCGCGTTCATATACTCTTCGCCCTTCTTCGGTGCGTACGGCGTGAAGCTCTTCCGGGTCAGTTCGACGGCCATTGATGCAGTTGCCTGGAAAAAGGAAAGGCGCTTTTTAGCAGAAATAGACCCCACCCGCAAGCAAACTCGGATCGTGCTTATATCCCAGTTCTTTCACGGGGTTGCGTTGCTCCACTTGCTCTGCCGGAGTATCATGTGCGACCGATTTTCGGGGTGTGGCGCAGTCTGGTAGCGCGCTTGCTTTGGGAGCAAGATGTCGGGAGTTCGAATCTCTCCACCCCGACCAGCTTTGCAGGCGGGCTGCCCGTAGCTCAACCGGATAGAGCACCAGCCTTCTAAGCTGGGGGTTGTGGGTTCGAGTCCCGCCGGGCAGGCCAGAATCGCGCCCACAATCTCGCGCTGCACGGTAGGGGTTTGGCGACAGACTTTTGTTGGCGGTTCTTCGACGGTGGCCGTAGCTCAACGGTAGAGTCCTGGATTGTGATTCCAGTTGTTGTGGGTTCGAGTCCCATCGGCCACCCCAGTTTTCACTGACACCCGCGGCGCGCAGGCGTTTTCGTTCTGAGAGGGACGAGCGCTTCGCGCTCGAGGACGAAGACGTGACCCGGCCCGATGCTGGTCTCCGGCCAGGCGAAGGGGACCGAGGGATAGGCCCGGTCGAGCACGCGCCGATTGTGGCCGATCTCGCATACGAGCGAGCCACCGGGCTGAAGGTGATCCGCGGCGGCTTCGAGGATTTTCCTCACCAGGGCGAGTCCGTCGGCGCCGCCGGCAAGGGCGAGTGCAGGCTCGTGGCGGTATTCGCGCGGCAGTGAACGCATCGACGTGGCGTTCACGTAGGGAGGATTGGATACGATTAGGTCGTAGCGGCGGCCCTTCAGCGCTGCAAATAGATCCGAGCGGACCAGCTGGATGCGGCGGCCGAGGCGATAGCGGGCCACGTTGCGCCGGGCGACCGCGAGGGCTCCCGGGGAGATATCGGTGGCATCGACCTGCGCCTGAGGGAGGGTCTTTGCGAGCAGAACGGCGAGGCAGCCCGAACCAGTGCACAGATCGAGCGCGCGGCGAACTGGACGCCTTAGCCAGGGCTCGAACCTCTCGCGTGCGAGCTCGGCGATGAACGAGCGCGGGATGATGACTCGTGGATCGACGTAGAAGCTGTACTCGCCAAGCCAGGCCTCGTGCGTCAGGTATGCGACCGGGATCTTCTCGCGTATTCGGCGCTCGACAAGCGCCAGGATCTGGCGTTGTTCGCCCGGGGTCACGACCCGCGCACGGTACGGCGCCAAGTCTTCCAGCGGCAAATGCAGCGTGTGAAGAATGAGGTAGGCCGCATCGTCGCGCGCGTTGTGGGTGCCGTGTCCGTAATGCAGGGCGGCACGCTGGAGGCGGCTGACGATGTCGCGGAACAACCCGCCTACTGATGTGGCAGGCCCCCCGGGTGGCGGCATTTGGGCGCTAAGGGAGAAGGGCCCTGAGAACGTCGAGGTAGATCCCGGGCAGTTGCTCGAGCGCCGCGAGCTCGATATTCTCGTTCAGCTTGTGGATGGTCGCGTTAACCGGGCCCAGCTCGACGATCTCGGGACATATCCGCGCGATAAAGCGGCCGTCGGATGTGCCGCCCGCCGTGGAAAGCTCGGGCTTGCGGCCGGTATGGTCGAGAATAGCGCGCCTGACAGCATCGACGAGCTTGCCGCTGCGCGTAATGAACGGCAGGCCCGAGAGGTTCCAGCGGATCTCGTAATCCAGCTCGTGCCTGCGGAGGATATCCTCCAGCCTCCGCTTGAGCGATTGCTCGCTGCTTTTGGTGCAGAAGCGGAAATTGAACTCGATCTCGATCGAGGCCGGGATGACGTTATTGGCTCCCGTGCCGCCATGGATATTCGAAATCTGAAATGCCGTGGGGGGGAAGTGCTCATCGCCGTCGTCCCAGTGCATCGCGATCAGTTCCGCCAACGCCGGCGCAACGAGATGAATTGGATTGCGCGCCAGATGCGGGTAGGCGATGTGCCCTTGAACGCCGCGGACCGTAAGTCGACCGGAAAGTGAACCGCGTCGACCGTTCTTTATCGAGTCGCCCAGAGCCTCGACCGACGACGGTTCACCAACGATACAGTAATCTATCAATTCGCCGCGCTGCTTGAGCTTATCGACGACGCGCGCCGTTCCATCGACCGAGGGCCCTTCTTCATCTGAAGTGATGAGGAAGGCGATCGATCCGCTATGGCCCGGGCGCTCGCGGGTGAAGGCCTCGACGGCGGTCACGAAAGAAGCGATCGACGACTTCATGTCGGCAGATCCCCGCCCGTAGAGCCGGCCATCACGCATCGTCGGTCGAAACGGGTCGGAAAGCCATTGATCGAGCGGGCCGGGCGGCACGACGTCTGTGTGCCCGGCAAAGCACAGAAGCGGAGGGGCGCTGCCACGCCGCGCCCAGAGATTGCTCACTTCGCCGCAACGGATGGCCTCGCACGCGAATCCGGCTGCGGCCAGTCTCGTAGCGATCATTTCCTGGCAGCCCGCATCGTTCGGGGTGACGGAGGGACGTGCGATCAGGTCTTTCGCAAGTTCGAGGGTTTCCTTCACAACGGCCGCGGTCACGACATGTCGATCTTGATGTCCCTGAACTGGGTGACATCGGTCGTGCGGGAGTAGGGATCCTCGTCGGAGTCGTGCTCGCCGCTCGGAGGCGCCTCGGCCGAAGCTTCGGGTGTGGCTTGGTCGGAAGTGACCTCCCCAGCGGTGGCCTGATTGATCAGCCAAAGCATATTTGTGGCGGAGTCCGCATTCGACATCGCCTCGTCCTGGGTGATGTGACCGTCCATGAACAGGCGAAAGAGTGCCTGCTCGAACGTCTGCGATCCCGGCGCCATGCTCTTTTCGAGCGCTTCCTTGATCTCGTTGATCTCGCCTTTTTCAATCAGTTCCTGGACGTGGCGCGTATTGAGCAGGACTTCCACAGCGGCGGCCCGTCTGCCCGTCTTGGTGCGCACGAGACGTTGTGAGATGACGGCCTGCAGCGTGGCCCCGAGGTCCAACAGCAGGCTCGGCCGATTCTCGAGCGGATAGAAGTTGATGATCCGATTCATCGCGTGATAACTGTTGTTGGCATGCAGGGTCGCGAGGCAAAGGTGGCCTGATTGGGCGTAAGCCAGCGCCATCGCCATAGTTTCCTTGTCGCGAATCTCGCCGATCAAGATGCAATCCGGGGCTTGCCGCAGGGCATTTCTCAGCGCTACCCAGAAGGCCTTGGTGTCAGTACCTATCTCGCGCTGGTTGACGATCGATTTCTTACTCTTGAATATATACTCGACCGGATCTTCGAGCGTCAGTATATGTCCCGTCTGGAGGGAGTTCCGATAGTCGAGCATCGCGGCCAGCGAGGTGGACTTGCCGGAACCTGTCGCGCCGACCATTAGCATCAGGCCGCGCTTCTGCATGATTACTTCTTTCAGTATGGGCGGAAGGCCAAGACTGTCCAGCGGAGGGATAACGCCGGGGATGTAACGCACCACGACCGCCGGCGTCTGCTTCTGGCGGAATGCGCTGATGCGAAAGCTGCCGACACCCTCGAAGGTATACCCGGTATTCAGCTCCATTTCCTCTTCGTACTCACGGATCTGCTTATCCGTGAGAATTTCATATAGGAGCTGCTTGACGGTCTCTTCCGTCATGATCGTCTGATTCACGGGCATTGCGATGCCGTTGATCTTGATGTTGATCGGCGCGCCAACGGACAGGAAGATGTCCGAGGCGTTCTTCTCCGCCATCAATTGAAACAAACGCTTGATCGCCGACATGGCCACCCCCTGCAATCTTACGACAACGGTCTAATCGCCCCGCAATAGCTCATTCAGACTCGTTTTCGCCCGAGTCTTCGCGTCGACCCTCTTGACGATAACAGCGCAATACAGCGCGCAACTGCGATCACGCGACGGCAGCGTGCCCGGCACGACCACGGAACCCGAAGGCACACGCCCGTAAATTATCTCACCGCTCTCTCGGTCGAAGATCCTGGTGCTCTGTCCGATGAATACGCCCATCGAGATCACACTGTTTTCCTCGACTATGACGCCTTCGACCACTTCCGAACGCGCGCCGATGAAGCAATTGTCTTCGATGATGACCGGGTTGGCCTGCAGGGGTTCCAGTACCCCGCCGATGCCAACGCCTCCCGAAAGATGCACGTTCTTTCCGATCTGGGCACAAGACCCCACGGTCGCCCAGGTATCGACCATCGTTCCTTCGTCGACGTAGGCGCCTATGTTTACATAGGACGGCATCAGCACGACATTACGCGCGATAAACGACCCGCGGCGCACCATGGCCGGGGGGACGACGCGAAATCCGCCCGCATTGAACTGGACCGCATCGTAGCCGGCGAACTTGGAGGGGACCTTATCGAAATAGCGACTCGCCCCGCCTTCAAGCAGGCGATTGTCTTCAATTCGGAACGACAGCAGCACCGCCTTCTTGATCCATTGATGAGTGACCCAGCTACCGGCGTTCTTTTCGCACACTCTCAGCCGCCCTGCGTCCAGTGCCGCCATTACGAACTCGACGGCTTCGCGCAGTGCCCTCGGGGCGGACGAGGGATTGATCGTTGCGCGATCCTCCCAGGCCTCATCGATCGACTTTTGTGCGGATTCCATGATTTCTCAGAGTGTACGGGCAAATCGATTGATGCGTTCCGCCGCCTCGACACATTCGGCAAGTGGTGCGACGAGCGCCACGCGCACCCTGTAGCGTCCGGGATTTCCGCCCTGCGCATCGCGCGCGAGGTAGCTACCTGGAAGAACGAGCACATTATATTCGCGCAACAGGCGTCGCGCGAATTCGCAGTCGTCGATCGGCGTGCGGATCCAGAGGTAGAAGCCCCCTTCCGGCATACTCGTTGCGAGGGGGGCGTCGACCAGTGGCAGCACGGCGCGGAATTTTTCAGCGTACTGGCGCCGGTTCTCGCGCACGTGCACTTCGTCGCGCCATGCGGCGATCGAGGCCTGCTGTACGGTCAGGCTCATCGCGGAGCCATGGTAGGTGCGGTAGAGGAGAAAGTCCCGCAGCAGCTTTGCGTCGCCCGCAACGAAGCCCGAGCGCATGCCCGGGGCATTAGAGCGCTTGGAAAGGCTCGAGAATACGACCAGCCTGTTGTGGCCATTTCGGCCGAGGCGATGCGAGGCTTCGAGCGCGCCTAGGGGCGGCCGGGCTTCGTCGAAGTACAGCTCGGAATAGCATTCGTCCGACGCGATCGCGAAACCGTGGCGATCTGACAGTTCGAAGAGCAGCTTCCAATCGTCCATCTGCATGACGCTCCCGCTGGGGTTGGCCGGCGAGCAGGCGTAAACGAGCTGGACGTTGCGCCATTCGGCGGCGGGCAACGTGTCGTAGCGCACGCGGAAGCCGGATTGTTCGTCCGCGTTGAGATACACAGGAGTGGCGCCCGCGAGGATCGCTGCACCTTCGTAGATTTGGTAGAACGGATTAGGGCAAACGACTTTCGCATTGCCGCTTAAAGGGTCGACCACCGACTGCGCGAACGCGAACAAGGCTTCGCGCGAACCGTTCACTGGCAACACTTCGGTCGCCGCGTCGACGGGCGGGAGCGTATAGCGGTGCGCGAGCCATTCGGCAATCGCTTCGCGCAGTGCCGGCGTACCCGCCGTCGCCGGGTAAGCGGCAAGCCCGTCGAGCGCGCCGGTCAGCGCTTCGCGGATCAGCGCGGGCGTCGGATGCTTGGGCTCGCCGATTGACAAGTTGATCGGCCGCAGTTCCGGATTCGGCTCGATGCCGGCGAGCAGCGCGCGCAGCTTCTCGAAAGCATATGGCTGCAGCGCGGCGAGACGGGGATTCATCGTCGCGGTTCAGCGCCGGGCAAGGCGTCGAGCTGAACGGATGGCGGCGGGCGCCAGCCACGCTTTCGGTGTTCGGCGGTGACCGTAGTAAAGAGGCCGCCGCGCACGTTGAAGCGTGCGGTCAGGCGCATGTAGCGCGGGCGGAGGGAGCGCACGAGGTCGTCCAGCATCCGGTTGGTCACCGCCTCATGGAAGGCGCCCTGTTCGCGGAACGACCAGATATAGAGCTTGAGCGACTTCAGCTCCACGCACGCACGCTCCGGCACATAGTCGAGTGCCAGCACGGCGAAATCGGGCTGGCCGGTGATCGGGCAGAGACAGGTGAACTCCGGTATTTCCACGTGGATGTGAAAGTCTCGCCCGGGGTTCGGATTAGGGAATGTCTGAAGACACTTGCCAGAGGGGCGAGATGCCATTTTTTGCCAGTGTGGAATGGGCGAAAGCCTGTGCGAAAATGGTATCATGCCCAACGTTTTTTCTGGCGGTGTTTCCCTCACGCCGAACCTTAATTCTTCTCGAACTCGATAACGATCCGTGCGCCTTACGCAGATCAAGCTTTCCGGTTTCAAGTCGTTCGTCGACCCCACATCCATTCACGTGCCGGGACAACTGGTCGGCATCGTGGGGCCGAACGGCTGCGGCAAATCCAACGTGATAGACGCCGTGCGCTGGGTACTCGGCGAGACACGCGCTTCGGCGTTGCGTGGCGATTCGATGCAAGACGTCATCTTCAACGGTTCGGTGAATCGCAAGCCGCTGGCGAGAGCGAGCGTCGAGTTGCTGTTCGACAATTCCCAGGGGCGTGCCGCGGGGCAGTGGTCCCAGTATGCCGAGATCTCGGTCAAGCGCGTGCTGCAGCGCGACGGGGAATCGTCGTACCACATCAACAATACGCATGTGCGGCGACGTGATATCACGGACATGTTCCTCGGCACCGGTTTGGGGCCGCGAGCCTACGCGATCATTGAGCAAGGGATGATCTCGCGCGTGATCGAGGCCAAGCCCGAGGAACTACGCATTTTCCTGGAAGAAGCTGCGGGGATTTCGAAGTACAAGGAACGCCGGCGCGAGACCGAGAACCGGCTCTCGGACACGAAAGAGAATCTCGCACGCGTGACCGATATCCGGATCGAACTCGGTTCGCAGATCGAAAAGCTGGAAGCGCAGGCGGAGGTGGCTAGCCGTTACAAGGATCTCCAGGCCGAGCTGCAGTTCAAGCAACAACTCCTGTGGTACGTGCGACGTCGCGATGCTGCGGGGGAGCGTGAGCGTCACGCGAGAGAGATCGCCAAGACCAGTAACGAATTGGAAGCAGAAACCGCGAAGCTGCGCGAGATCGAATCGCAACTGGAGGCCGCTCGCGCGGCGCATTACAAGGCCGGCGACGCGATGAACGCCGCCCAGGCGGCGCTGTATGGCGCCAATGCGGAAGTCGCGCGTCATGAGTCCGAGCTGCGACACGTGGAGGAAACGAGACAACGGCTCGAGAATCAGCACACCGAGCGGCGCATTCAGCTCGGGTCTTGGCGTGAGCAGCGCTCTCAGCTCACTCAGGCGCTTCACATGTGGGCGGCGCGATCCGAGAGCGCGAAGCAGCACGTCGCGGAAGCCCAGTCACGACTGTCGCATGAGAATGCAAAGCTGCCGCAGGCCGAGCAGTCGTTCCGCTCTTCACAGGAGCGTCTGAGCGAAGCCCGTGCACGTCTGATGCAGGCGGAGAGTGGGTTGCAGATCGAGCAGTCTAACCTCGTCCATATGGAGCGCAACATCCGGTCGCTCGAACAGCGCCGCGAGCGCCTGCAGAGCGAGCTGGAGACGTTGCTCAAGCCCGACGCGGCTGCACTGCTGGCGCTCGATGGCCTGATTCGTGACATCGACGGATCGGTTGCGGAGGCGGAGCGGGGTATCGAGACATTGCAGGTCGATTGTGCGCGTCTTGAGGAACAGCAATCCTCCGCATCGGAGCGAGTGGCGCAGGCTTCACGCGAGGCGACCGCGGCGGAAGCGCAGCTCGCGACCCTGCGTCAGATACAGGCTGCGGCCGAGGACAACGCGCCGCTGCATGACTGGCTCGAGGCGCACGATCTCTCGGCGTTGCCGCGCTTGTGGCAGAAGCTGCGCATCGAGGTAGGCTGGGAGACCGCGGTCGAGGCGGTGCTGCGCGAGCGCTTGCACGCTCTTGAGCTCGCCGACCCCGCGCGGCTCGGGGCGCTCGCGTCGGATCGGCCGCCGGTCAAGGCGAGTATTTTCACGCATGGTATCGGTGACGCGCAGGAGCAGCTGCCGGGCCATGTGCCGCTTGCGTCAAAGGTGCACGCAGGCGACCCGGGCGTATCCGGCGCCCTGGCGGACTGGTTTTCCGGTATCTACGCGGTCGAGAACACCCCGGACGCGCAGGCGCGAGAGCAGCTGCCGACGGGAGTGGTTCTGGTGACCCGGACCGGACATCAGTTCACCCGGCACACGCTGAGCTTTCATGCCCCGGACCCGTCGGACGCCGGGCTGCTGGCCCGGCAGGGCGAGATCGATGCGCTGGAGGCGCGCTTTCGGGGGCTCGAGTCTCGCCTCGGGGAGGAACGTAGCGCGCTGACTAGAGTCGAGGCCGAGCTGGCGCAACAACAGGGCGCGCTGGAGCGCGCGCGCGACGCCCTTTCGGCGCATCAGACGGAGCGCCACGATAGGCAAATCGAGCTCTTGAAGTTGAGCCAAGCGCAAGAGCGCTACAGCGAGCGCAGCGCACAGGTCGGCGCAGAGCTGACCGAGATCGCACGCGAGGTCGGCCAGGGTGGGGAGCGCTTGATTCAATCCCAGGCTGCAGTGGGCCGCCTGGTTGAGGAGATCCGCGCTTCAGGCGAAGATTTGGAAGCGATCAAGGCCAATCACCTCGCGGTCGAAGTCCGGCTGGCCGATCAGCGGCGGGACATCCAGCAAGCGGAGCACGCCTCACGGGATGCGGTGTTCGGCGAGCGCGAATGCGTCTCCAAGATCAGCGAGATTGACAACTCGGTCCGTGTCATCGACCAGCAGATCGAAAGTGCCGAGATCGAAATCGCGAAGCTGACCGAAGAGCTGGCGCAAGACCCGGTTCCAGCCGTGCGCATCGCGCTGGAGCAGGCGGTCGAGGCGCGTATTGCCTGCGAGAGGACGCTTGCCGAAGCCCGGAATGCGGTGGAGACCGAGGCGGGCGTCTTGCGCGGATTCGAAGAGGGGCGCCTGCAGATCGAAGGGCGAATCGCGCCACTGCGTGACCGGGTGGGCGAATTGCGCCTCAAAGAACAGGCTGCGCAGATCAATCACGATCAGTTCGAGCTGCAGCTGCGCGAGGCTGCCGCCGACGAGGCACGGCTCGAAGGCCAAGCCGAGAGCGCGCCACGCCCGTCCGCGTTGCAAGCCGAGCTGACGCGGTTGACCCAGTCGATTAACGAGCTAGGGGCGGTCAATCTGGCGGCGCTAGAGGAACTGCATGGCAACCGCGAGCGCAAAGCCTATCTCGACTCGCAGGCCGCCGACTTGGACGAAGCTGTGAACACGCTCGAGGACGCGATCCGACGAATCGACCGAGAGACGCGCGAATTGCTGCGCGAAACGTTCGACAGCGTGAACCGCCATTTCGGTTCGCTGTTTCCCGCTTTGTTTGGCGGCGGCGAGGCGAAGCTGATCATGACCGGCGAGGAAATCCTCGATGCGGGAGTCCAGGTCATGGCTCAGCCCCCGGGCAAGCGTAACAGCACCATTCATCTCCTATCCGGCGGCGAAAAAGCGCTCACGGCGATTGCGCTTGTGTTCGCGATGTTCCAACTCAATCCGGCGCCGTTTTGCTTGCTGGACGAGGTCGACGCTCCGCTCGACGATGCCAATACGGTGCGTTTCTGCGACCTGGTGCGCAAGATGTCGGGCCAGACCCAGTTTCTGTTCATCAGCCACAACAAGTTGACGATGGAACTTGCCGCGCAGCTGGTCGGCGTCACCATGCCGGAGTCCGGCGTGTCGCGTGTCGTCGCGGTTGACATCGACGAAGCGCTGCGCATGAGAGAGGAGCTCGCGGCCTGACGGCTTTCGGCGCCCGTCCGCGTCCAGCAGCCTGATCACATGAGCGACTTCCAGCTCGGGCTCCTGCTAATCGGTGTGCTGGCGATCGTCGGAGTGATCGTCTTCAACCGAGTGCAGGAAGGCCTTGCCACCAAGAGGGCGGAACGCGCCTTCGGCTCGCAGCATGAGGACGTGTTGCTCGCTGACGCGCCACAGCGGCGGGAGCCCACCCTTGAGCCCACAATTCGCAAAGCGAGTCCGGACCCAGGGGCGGCGACGCAGGCGCTGCCCGGCGAAGCACTGGACTACGTGATTACATTGTCGTCGGCAAGGCCGATGTCCGTCGGCACCTTTCTGGAGGTCTGGACGCCGCTCGAGCATCGGTTCGCGAACCGAGTACTGGCCGTCGGCCGGGAAGAGGCGGGCGCTTGGAAGCGCATCGCGCACGGCAGTCCGGCGGCCTACGGATCGTTCCAGGTCGCGCTCCAGCTCGTCTCGCGTGCGGGCGTCGTCAACGAAGCCGAGCTGATCGAGTTCCGCTCCGAGGTGGAGAATCTGGCGGCCACCCTGGGCGCCTCTGCGGTCGCACCAGAGATGAAACAAGCGATGGACCAGGCGCGTGAACTCGACCAATTCTGTGCCGATGCGGACATCCAGATAGTCCTCAACCTGGTCCCCGCGGCCGGCAGCGCGTTTCCCGAGGCGAAGCTGGAGTCCGCGATCGCGGCTGCTGGGCTCGAGCGCGTGGCCGACGGGCAGCATGCCTTACGCGATTCGCAAGGCCGCGTCCTGTACGCTGTGGTCGCGGCCCGGGGAGAGAAGGCTGGCGAGGTCGCAAAACTGGCATTTTCGCTCGACGTACCTCGTGTACCGGAGGTCCGAAAGGCATATGACTCGCTGGTGCGCTTTGCGCACCAGCTTGCCGCCGGCCTCGGAGGCCTGCTGATCGACGACAACGGACGTCCGCTCGACGAGCAGTCGCTGGCCGCCATCGGCTCAGAGATCGACGCCGTGCGCCAGGCGCTAGAAGGGCGGGGGCTGCCTCCGGGAGGGCCTTTGGCACTGCGCCTGTTTTCGTGAGCGGCAGGCCGATGAGCGTCGCAAAATCGGTACGCGATCGTGTCGAATGGTTGCGGCGGGAGATCGAGCGACACAATCGGCTGTACTACACTCTGGATCGACCGGAGATCACCGACGCCGAGTACGACCGATTATTCCGCGAGCTGGTCGAGCTGGAACAAAGGCACAAGGAACTGGCCCGCCCGGATTCGCCGACGCAACGCGTAGGCGCCGCGCCGCTGGCCGAGTTCGCAGAGGTGAAGCACCGTACGCCGATGCTCTCGCTGAACAATGCGTTCGATGCCGATGAAGTTCATGCTTTCGATAGGCGGGTGCGTGAAGCGCTCGGCAAAGGCATCGTCGATTACGCAGTAGAACCCAAGTTCGACGGCCTCGCGATCAGCCTGTCCTACCGCGATGGCCTGTTCGTCCAAGGGGCGACCAGAGGAGACGGCAGCACCGGCGAGGATGTCACACCCAACCTTCGCACCGTGAGGACCCTGCCGTTGCGTCTGCAGGCCGCGGCCGATACCCGGGAGCTGGAGGTCAGGGGCGAGGTGCTCATGTTACTGAGTGATTTCGAGCGACTTAACCGACGCCAGCGCGACGCCGGCGCGAAGGAATTCGCCAATCCGCGCAATGCTGCGGCCGGCAGCCTGCGCCAACTCGACTCGCGTATCACGGCAAGCCGCGCGCTGAACTTCTTCGCGTATGGGGTCGGATTCGCCGAGAACGTCCGCTGGGAGACCCACGCCGAGATGCTGGACCGCCTCGACTCGCTCGGATTTCGCGTGAGCGTCGAACGTGACGTGGTTAAGGGAGTCGACGGCGTATTGCGCTATTTCGAAGCCATGGGGCGCAAGCGCAGCCGCCTTCCTTATGCGATCGACGGTGTCGTCTACAAGGTCAATCGTCTCGACTGGCAGCAGAGCCTGGGTTTCGTATCGCGTGCGCCGCGCTTCGCCCTCGCGCACAAGTATCCGGCCGAAGAGCAGGCCACGCGCGTCGTGGCGATCGACGTGCAGGTTGGCCGCACCGGAGCCCTGACGCCCGTCGCCCGCCTCGAGCCCGTGCAGGTCGGCGGCGTGACGGTGACCAATGCGACCTTGCATAACGAGGAGGAGTTGCGGCGCAAGGACGTGCGAGTCGGCGATACCGTCGTGGTGCGGCGCGCGGGCGACGTGATTCCCGAAGTGGTCTCGGTTCAGATCGAGCGGCGACCACGCGGCGCACGTCCGTTTCACATGCCGACGAAGTGTCCGGTATGCGGCTCCGCGGTGGTTAAGGCGGAGGACGAGGCAATCGCGCGCTGCTCTGGGGGGCTCTTCTGCGCTGCCCAGCGCAAGCAGGCTCTGCGCCACTTCGCGAGCCGGCGCGCGATGGATATCGAAGGGCTCGGTGAGCGGCTCGTCGAGCAGCTTGTTGATTCGGCGCTGGTCGAGACGCCCGCAGACGCGTATTCGCTGAAGGCTGCACAGCTCGCGGGCCTGGAGCGGATGGGGGAGAAGTCGGCGGCAAACCTAGTCGAAGCACTGGAGAAATCGAAGCACACGACGCTCGAGCGCTTCATCTACGCACTCGGGATCCGCAACGTCGGCGAGAGCACGGCGCGCGATCTCGCACGCCAATTTGGCAGCCTGGATCGCCTGCTCGATGCGGACACTGAGACGCTCGAGCGAGTGCCCGATGTCGGCCCGGTCGTCGCACGCTCGATCCGTCAGTTTTTCGATGAAAAGCACAACCGCGCCGTAATCCGCAAGCTGCGCGATGCCGGAGTACGCTGGAACGAAGGGTCAGGCATTCCTTCGAGAGTGGCGGAAGAGGTGAAGACCTTCGTCCTCACTGGTACTCTGCCGAATATGACACGTGACGAAGCACGCGCCCGAATTGAGGCAAAGGGGCACAAGGTCGCCAGTTCCGTATCGAAAAAGACCGACTTCGTCGTCGCGGGAACCGACGCGGGCGGCAAGCTCGAGAAGGCGCAGGCGCTCGGTGTCACCATCCTGGACGAGGGCGAATTCCTCGATCTGCTTAAGAGGCTATGAAAGACATGCAGCCAAAGCTCCGGAAAGCGGTCTTCCCGGTCGCGGGCCTAGGCAGCCGATTTCTGCCGGTTACCAAGGCGAGTCCCAAGGAAATGCTTCCGATCGTCGACAAGCCGCTTATTCAGTACGCCGTCGAGGAGGCGGCGGCGGCGGGCATCACCGACCTGATCTTCATTACCGGACGCAACAAGCGCGCAATCGAAGACCATTTCGACAAGGCCTACGAACTGGAGACCGAGCTCGAGCTGAAGGGCAAACAGAAGCTGCTCGACATGGTGCAAACCGTGCTCCCGGACCATTGTCGCTGCATCTATATCCGCCAGGCCGAGCCCCTGGGACTCGGACACGCGGTCCTTTGCGCCGCGCCGATCGTCGGCAACGAACCGTTCGCCGTACTGCTGGCCGACGAATTGATGGATGCGGACCCTCCCGCGACCGCGCAAATGGCAGCTCGCTTCGAGGCGGAGAATTGCTCGCTGATCGGGGTTTTGCCGGTCCCGCGCGAGCAGACCGGAAGCTACGGCATCGTGAGCGTCGACGATCCGGAAGCGGAGTTGTCCCCGATCCGGGCGATCGTCGAGAAGCCTTCCCCTGCCGACGCGGCCTCGACACTTGCCGTGGTGGGACGCTATGTCCTCACGCCGCGAATCTTCGATATGCTGGCCCAGGCGAGACCCGGCAGCGGAGGGGAGATCCAGTTGACTGATGGGATCTCAGCACTGCTCAGCGAAGAACGGATCCTTGCGATGCGCATGCCCGGCAAGCGGTACGACTGCGGCTCGAAACTCGGTTACCTCAAGGCGAGCGTGGAGTTCGGCCTGCGACATCCGGAGATCGGGACAGAATTTGCACGCTATCTGCGCGCGCGCACGACGTAACGGCGGGTGCATCGGCTATACTCAGCAGGTTTAGCATTCGCTAATATTCTTGCGTGAGGAGGGAAATATGGCCGACAAGCTTATGATCGTAATGGTCAATACCGATCCCCGAGATCCTGCCGAGCTCGGCGCGCCGTTCTTTCAGGCGACCGTGGCTGCCGCCATGGAGTACGAGGTAGAGGTTGTGCTCACGGGCCGCGCAGGCGAACTCGCGGTCAAGGGGGTGGCGGAAAAACTGCACGTCAAGGAGGGCTCGCCCAAGAGCGTTTACGATTTCATGAAGGACGCCCACGAAGCTGGCGTAAAGTTCAAGGTTTGCACCCCGACACTGGAGTTGTGGGGCGAGGACCTGATTCCAGAGATCGAGGAAACGGTCGGCGGCGCATACGTGATCTCGCAGGCAATGGATGACGACGTGGTGACATTTACCTACTGAGAATGCGCGATCCCGCGCAGGCCTGGGCCTTCCTCGAGAACTCCGACCGGATATCGAGCGCTGATGAAGTACAGGCGGCGATTCGTCGCGTCGCCGGGGAAATCAACGCCAGCCTAGCCGAGACCTACCCGCTGGTGCTGGTGGTGATGGGAGGGGCCGTTGTCTTCGGCGGCCAGCTTCTTCCGCTGCTGAATTTCCCGCTCGATCTGGATTACGTGCACGCCTCACGCTACGGCAATGAGACCGCTGGCGGCGCGCTCGAGTGGCGCGTGGCGCCCCCTGCGGGCGTTCAGGGTCGCACCGTGCTGCTGCTGGACGACATCCTCGATGGCGGAACGACGCTGCTCGCGATTCGTGACCGGCTGCGTAAACAGGGCGCGACGAGGGTGCTCAGTGCGGTCCTGGTGGAGAAAGTGCTGGCCCGCGGCAAGCCGATCGCCGCGGATTTCGTTGGTCTTAGAATTCCGGACCGCTTCGTATTCGGCTGCGGCATGGACGCAAAGGGATACTGGCGCAATCTTCCGGAAATCCGCGCCATAAAGGGTGCCTGATGCTGGCGATCATCGGTGGCAGCGGACTGTCTCAGTTGGGCAACCTCGAGATAGAGTTGCGCAAGGTGGCGCGTACGCCGTACGGCGAACCGTCGGGTCCGCTGACTTTCGGTCGCGTAGGCGGTCGCGACGTCGTCTTTCTCGCGCGGCACGGCTACGGCCACACGGTCGCGCCGCACGAAGTCAATTACCGCGCGAACCTGTGGGCGTTGAAAGAGGAGAGGGTCGCCGGCGTCGTGTCGGTGGCATCCGTGGGCGGCATCCGCAAGGACCTGGTGCCCGGTACGTTGATGCTGCCGGATCAGATAATCGATTACACCTGGGGTCGCGGGTCGACTTTCTTCGAGGGCGCAGATGCGCCCGTGACGCACATCGATTTCACGGAACCGTATTCGCCTGGTCTCAGGCAGCGCATTCGCGAGGCCGCGCAGTCTTGCCGGGAGCGGGTGGCAGACGGCGGCGTCTACGCCGCAACGCAAGGTCCGCGACTGGAAACAGCGGCGGAAATAAATCGCATGGAGCGCGACGGCGCGGACGTGGTTGGCATGACGGGAATGCCCGAAGCCGTGCTCGCGCGTGAACTGGGCCTGGAGTACGCGGCCATTGCAGTGGTCGCCAATTACGCGGCAGGGCGCGGAGATAGCGCGCGGGGGATTTCCCTGGAGCGGATCAACGTGGTGCTGGATGAAGCGATGGGTCGCGTGCGCACTATCATCGAGCGCCTGGCGGGCGGATGATCCGGGAAGTCCTCAAGATGGGCAATGCTTCGCTGCTGGCGGTTGCAGCGCCAGTGGAGCGATTCGCGACCCGTGAGCTCGACGCGCTGCTGGCCGACATGCGGGACACGATGGCGCACCTAGACGGTGCCGGACTGGCGGCACCTCAGATCGGCGTCGACCTTCGCGTCGTGATCTTTGGCGTCAAGCGCAATCCGCGCTACCCAGGAGTGGAGGAGGTGCCCGACACCGTCCTGATCAACCCGGTCATCGAGCCGATCTCGTTAGAAATGGAAGACGGCTGGGAAGGATGCCTATCGGTGCCGGGCATGCGCGGTCTGGTGCCGCGCTACACCAAGATTCGGTACTCGGGGCGCGACGAGCAGGGTCGGCCCTTTCGGCGCGTGGCAGAAGGGTTCCACGCGCGCGTGGCGCAGCACGAGTGCGACCACCTGGACGGGATTCTCTATCCTATGCGGATACGGGACCTGAGAATGTTCGGGTTCGTCGACGCCCTGTTTCCAGGGGAAGAGCCGTCGCCCGAGGAGTAGGCACAGCTCAGACCTGAAGCTCCTTCGCCAGTTCCTGTTCCAGGCGCAAGACTGTCTTGGGGTCGGCAAGCGCTTCACCGGAAATCAGAAAGACGTCTTCGGCGCGATCGCCAAGCGTATTTATCTTCGCGGTATGCAGGCCGACGCCGTAGCGGGCCAGAGTGCGCGCCACGCCATAGAGCAGGCCGGGACGATCACTGGCGACGATTGATAGCACCTGGTAGGTCCCGCGCTCGTCCGGACGAATATCGACCACGGGCGATACCGGAAAATTTCGCACGCGGCGCGAGAGACGACCGCCTCGCGGCGGGCCGAGCGGCGCATCTGAGTCCAGTTCCTGCGCAAGCTCGGACTCGACGAGATTGATCATGTCTCGGTAATGCACGCCGTTTCCCTCGCCCATCACGAGAAAGGTGTCGAGCGCGTATCCGTTCCGGGTCGTGTGGATCTTGGCCTCGACGATGTTGAAATTGACTTTGTCGAAACAGCCGCAGATCCGAGCGAACAAAGCCGGACGGTCGCGCGTGTAGATCATCACCTGCAGGCCGTCGTCAAACGGCGCGAGCCGGGCTTTCACCACGGGTCTTTCCGCGTTTACCCGGTAGTGCAGATTGCGAGTCTGCCAAGCGATTTCTTGCGCGTCGTGGCGCAGGAAGTAGGTCGTATCGAGCTGAGCCCACAGACGGTCCTTGACACTGTCCGAAAGCGCGTAGAGCCTGAGCAGGCGTGTTGCTTCAGCCTGTTTCTCGGTGAGGGCGGTATCCAGCTGAATCGCTTCGCCAGTGAGAACGCGTCGGGCGGCGCGAAACAGGTCCTCGAGCAACTTGGCCTTCCAGGCGTTCCAGACTTTTGGACTAGTGCCACGAATGTCCGCTACCGTCAGCAAATACAGGGCGATCAAGCGGCGCTCGCTCCCGACCCGATCCGCGAAGGCGCGAACGACCTCCGGGTCGAGGACATCCTGTTTTTGAGCCACCATCGACATCGCCAGATGGTTAGCGACCAGAAAGACGACGAGATCCTCGTCTTCGTTCGCGAGCCCGTGTCTACGGCAAAAAATCCGTGCGTCGCGCGCACCAAGCTCGGAATGGTCTCCGCCTCTACCTTTCGCCACGTCGTGATACAGCGCGGCGACATATAGCAGCCAACTGCGCGCAAAGCCGCTCATCAGCTGGCTGCAGAGGGGGAACTCGTGCCCCAGCTCGGGCATAGTGAAGCGGCGCAAGTTTCGCAGCACCATCAGAATGTGCTGATCAACGGTGTAAACGTGAAACAAATCATGCTGCATCTGCCCAACCACGTGACCGAATTCCGGCAGGTAGCGCCCCAAAATGCCGTATTGGTTCATCCGCCGGAACTCGTGCACGATGCCGCGCGGCTGCTGCAAGATCTGCAGGAACATCAGTCGAGCGACCGGATCGCGCCGAAACCGGGCGTCGATTCGACGCCGACCGCGCCACAATGCCCGCAGCGTGGGCGCGGTCATGCCCTGAAGCTCGTGATGCTGCTGCATCAGAAGAAAGCCTTCCAGCACGGCGAGCGGCTCACGTTCGAACAATCCTTCGTCACAGGCCTCGAGCAATTCGCCGCGGGCGCGGAAGCGCTCGTTCAGCGGCTGCAATGCCACTTCGGACTTTGGAAAGAGGCGGGTGCCAAGATTCTGGAGCAGGATCGTGTTGAGCTGAGTAATCGTCTTCGCCGTGCGGTAATAGCGCTGCATCATCACTTCGCTTGCGCGGCGAGTCGGCGTCGCGGAATCGCCGAGCTGCTCGGCGAGCGCATTCTGAAGATCGAACACGAGCCTGTCTTCCCTCCGTTCCGCGAGGTAGTGCAGGCGAATCCGCAGGTTCTGCAGCACGGATTCGCAGCGCGATAGTTGTCGCATCTCGTCGTGCTGGATTAAACCGTGAGTCTCGAGATCGCGCCAGTTGTGTCCGATGCCCGCTGCCCGGGCAATCCATTGAATCACATGCAGATCACGTAGACCGCCCGGCGCCTCTTTCAGGTTTGGCTCAAGTGAATATGGCGTGTCCTGGTGCTTGGCATGACGCTGTTCCTGCTCCAGCTTCTTCGCTTTGTAGAACGACGCCGGGTCGAACGCCCGGTGAAGCGCCGTCTCGAGATTTCGGCACAGCGCGCGGCTACCGGCGAGAAAGCGCGCCTCCAGCAGGGTCGTGCGAACGGTAATGTCGGCATCGGCCGCCTCGAGGCAGGTCTCGATTGTGCGCACGCTGTGACCGGCTTCGAGCCCGACGTCCCACAGCTGCCCGACGAGCAATTCAAGGCGTGTACGTTCTTCGACAGACGGTTCTCTTGCCAATAGGATCAGAACATCGATGTCCGAGAACGGGTACAGTTCTGCGCGGCCATACCCGCCGGTGGCCAGCAGTGCAGCGCCCGCTGCGGGCTGCGATTCGCGCCACAGTGCCTTGATGGTCCGATCGATCAGGTTCGAGTGGCCACGCAGTAGAGCGCGTGGCCGCGGTCGCCGAAGATAAGCATCGCGAAGCGCACCGCGCGCAGACTTTAGATCGCTGCGAACCTGCGCGACGGGCATGCTGGGTCCGGGCTGCACCGCAGCCATCGTCTACGCAGCGAAGGCAGGCGGCGGCGGCGAGTTCGAGGACACCGTCAGCACCTGGTAGCCCGACTCGGTGACGAGCACGGTGTGTTCCCACTGAGCGGAAAGACTGTGATCCTTGGTGACGATCGTCCAGCCGTCGGCCAACTCGCGGATTGCCGCTTTTCCGGCATTGATCATCGGCTCGACGGTAAACGTCATTCCGGCCTCGAGAACCAATCCGGTGTCCGGCTTGCCATAGTGCAGGACCTGGGGATCTTCATGGAAATTGCGTCCGATGCCGTGCCCGCAAAACTCCCGCACGACGGAGAAGCCGTGCTTTTCCGCATTTGTCTGGATTGCCGCACCGACATCGCCCAGGCGCCCGCCCGGGCGCACTTGCACGATGCCGAGCCACATGCATTCGTACGTGACTTCGACCAGGCGGCGTGCCTGGACGCCCGGCTCGCCGACGCAAAACATGCGACTGGAGTCGCCGTGGAAGCCCTCCTTTATGACGGTCACGTCGATATTGAGGATATCCCCGCTCTTCAGCACGCGATCACCGGGAATGCCGTGGCAGACCTGATGGTTTACAGAAGTGCAGATCGACTTGGGGTAGGGCTTGTAGCCGGGCGGCGCGTAGTTCAGCGGCGCGGGGACCGTATCCTGCACCTTGACCATGTATTCATGGCACAGGGCATCGAGTTTGCCCGTCGAGACCCCGGGACGCACGTGAGGCGCGATGAAATCCAGCACTTCGGACGCCAGACGTCCGGCCACCCGCATCTTTGCGATCTCTTCGGGAGTCTTGCGCGTGACGGCCATGGGATTGGAAAAGGCGACGAGGATACGAGAATCGCTCTCGGGAGGCAATTCTGTTGAGTGCTGAGACCTGATTATGCTAGAATTTTAGGCTAGTTGGGGTCGCGTCTACAAAGCTCGTCCCGGCTAAATTTCCTGCCCGGCTGGTTAGGGTGCCCGGCTTTTGCCGGGTCGACGGTTCGGCCGCGCGGCAGACTTAACCCTAAAGGAGCAATAGTGTCAGTGACCATGCGTCAAATGCTCGAGGCGGGCGTCCATTTCGGGCACCAGACTCGATACTGGAATCCGAAGATGGCGCCGTACATCTTCGGTCATCGCAACAAGATCCACATTATCAATCTTGAGACGACCCTGGCAATGTACCAGGATGCACTCAAGTACATCCGGCGTCTCGCGGCCAACAAGGGCAATCTGCTATTCGTCGGCACCAAGCGCCAGGCACGCGAGATCATCCGCGAAGAAGCCATACGCTGCGGCATGCCGTTCGTTGATCACCGCTGGCTTGGCGGAATGCTGACAAATTTCAAGACCGTCAAGCAGTCCATCAAGCGCCTGAGGGAGATGGAGCAGATGGCGCAAGACGGCACATTCGAGCGAATGTCCAAGAAGGAAGCACTGGGACTGCAGCGAGAACTGGAAAAGCTGAACCGCTCTCTGGGCGGAATCAAGGATCTGGCGAGCCTGCCGGACGCGATGTTCGTGATTGACGTGGGCTACCAGAAAGGCGCAATTGCGGAGGCAGTGAAGCTCGGAATCCCGGTTGTGGGCGTGGTTGATACCAACCATTCGCCGGAAGGCATCGACTACGTCATCCCAGGTAATGACGACTCGAGCCGTGCGATCAGACTGTATGCGCGAGGAGTGGCTGATGCCGTCCTCGACGGACGTTCTCAATCCGTGGAAGAGATTGTCGAGGCGTCCCACGACGAATTCGTCGAGGTAAACGACGAGGCAAGCGAGGATTGATGCGGGCGCAGCCCGGGATTTGAAAAGGGGGCCGATGGCCCCTTTTTTCAACCCATGTGAATCTGACCAAACGGGGCTAGGCAGCCCCTGGCAAGGAGCAGTGGGCAATGGCAGAGATTTCAGCTGGCCTGGTGAAACAACTTCGGGAAATGACCGGGCTCGGCATGATGGAATGCAAGAAGGCGCTTAGCGAGACCGCAGGCGACCTGCAGAAAGCCGAAGAGCTTTTGCGGATCAAGAGCGGTGCCAAGGCGAGCAAAGCGGCCGGGCGAATAGCGGCGGAAGGCATTGTTGCTGCTTTTCTTTCGCCGGACGCCCGTCTGGGTGCGCTGGTCGAAGTCAACTGCGAAACGGACTTTGTTGCGAAGAATGAGGATTTCTTGTCCTTCGCCAACCGCGTGGCTGAGTTGATCGCGAATGCCGATCCGGCAAACGTCGATGCGCTGTCTTCGCTCGATCTCGATGGCATCAAAGTGGAGGAGCGCAGGCAAAGTCTGGTGCAAAAGATCGGCGAGAACATCTTCATTCGCCGATTCGAACGCATGCAAACCGCGTCGCGCCTCGCGCTTTATTTGCACGGTGCCAAGATCGGTGTAATCGTCGATTACGAGGGACCGGAACAAGTCGGCAAGGATCTCGCGATGCACGTTGCGTTCGCCAAGCCTGCATATCTCGCCAAGGCTGACGTGCCGGCGAACGTGGTGGCGCGCGAGCGCGAAATTCTCGCGGCACGGGCCAAGGAGTCGGGCAAGCCGGATGAGATCGTGACCAGGATGGTCGAAGGCGGGGTGAACAAGTTCCTCGGTGAGATCGCCCTGCTCGGACAACCATTTGTGAAGGACGACAAGCAGACGGTCGAGAAGATGCTGGCCGCCAACAAGGCCAAGGTGCACGGGTACAGATATATCGTCGTCGGCGAAGGAATCGAAAAGAAGGCGAACGACTTTGCGGCGGAAGTCCAGGCGCAGGCGGGATTGGCGCGTTAGCCGAGCACAGCCACCGCGCCGGAGATTCGAAGCCTTGGAACCCAAGTACAAGCGCATACTGCTCAAGCTTTCCGGCGAAGCCCTGATGGGGAGCGACCCCTACGGCATCAATCGCCAGACGATTCAAGACATCGTCGCAGAAATCGGGCAGGTCGCGGGCATGGGCGTCGAAATCGGCGTCGTGATCGGCGGCGGCAACATCTTCCGCGGCGTGGCGCCCGGTGCCTCAGGCATGGATCGCGCCACGGCGGATTACATGGGAATGCTCGCTACCGTCATGAACGCGCTAGCATTGCAGGACGCCATGCGCCACGCTGGACTGGCGAGCCGTGTTCAATCCGCGCTGCACGTCGAGCAGATTGTTGAGCCCTACATCCGGGGCAAGGCGATTCGCTACCTCGAAGAAGGCAAGATCGTAATCTTCGCCGCAGGCACCGGAAATCCCTTTTTCACCACTGACACGGCGGCGGCCCTGCGTGGTAGCGAGATGGGCGCGGAAATCGTAATCAAGGCGACCAAAGTAGATGGCGTGTACACCGCGGATCCGAAGAAGGATGCGGGGGCGAAGCGATATGGCCGGGTCAGCTTCGACGAGGCGATCGCCCGCAACCTCAGGGTAATGGATGCGACCGCACTTACACTTTGTCGCGACCAGAAGCTTCCGATCAACGTTTTCAGCATCTTCAAGAAAGGCGCATTGAAGCGAGTGGTTCTCGGCGATGACGAGGGCACGCTCGTGCACGTGTGAGTCTGCAAAGGAGGCCAACATGATTCCGGAACTCAAGAAGAGCACCGAGCAGAGGATGGGCAAGAGCATCGACGCGTTCAAGTCGGATCTTTCGAAGGTGCGGACCGGACGCGCGCACACCGGAATCCTGGATCACGTCATGATCGATTATTACGGTACGCCAACACCCTTGAACCAGGTGGCAAAGGTTACCCTACTCGATGCCCGCACCATCGGGGTCTCGCCGTTCGAGAAGAAGATGGTGCAAGCAGTCGAAAAGGCGATTCGGGAATCCGATCTAGGACTCAACCCCGCTGCCATGGGCGAGACGATCCGGGTTCCCATGCCTGCGCTCACCGAGGAGCGGCGCAAGGAACTCATCAAGGTGGTGCGCCATGAGGCGGAGAATGCCAAGGTCGCGGTTCGCAACTTGCGACGCGACGCGAATCACGCACTCAAGGAAGCGCTGAAGAAGAAAGAAGTGTCGGAAAACGACGAACGCCGCGCTCAGGACGAAGTGCAGAAGCTTACCGACCGTCATGTCGCGGAGATCGATGCCCTCCTGCAACAGAAGGAAAGCGAACTGATGGCGGTATGAGGCTGCGATGAGCAAACACGCGAGTTCGACCCGGGAAATTCCGGTCCACGGCGATCTGCCGCGACACATCGCCATCATCATGGACGGAAACGGTCGTTGGGCCAGGCAGCGCCATCTGCCGCGATTCGCGGGACACAAGCGCGGCGTCGAGTCGGTGCGAGCAGTGGTCAAAGCTTGCGCTCAGCTCGGAGTGGAATACCTTACCCTGTTTGCCTTCAGCTCCGAGAATTGGCGGCGCCCCCCGGACGAGGTGGCGTTGCTGATGCAGCTGTTCCATGGTGCGCTGAGTAACGAGGTGGACAAGCTGCACCGCAATGGCATCCGTTTGAAACTGGTCGGCGAAACGCAGCGATTCGATCCAAAGATTCGCGTCTTGATCGAACGCGGCGAGGTGCTGACGGCGAACAATACGGGCTTGACGCTGACCATCGCAGCGAATTACGGCGGCCGATGGGATATTCTCCAGGCCCTGTCGAAGCTACTGCGCGAGCATCCAGATGTCGGGTTGGCCCCGATACAGGAGGAGGCAGTCGCACCGTATCTGGCGATGAGCTATGCGCCGGAGCCCGACCTGTTCATTCGTACCGGTGGAGAGCAGAGAGTAAGTAACTTCCTCCTGTGGCAGCTGGCTTACACGGAGCTGTATTTCACCGATACCCTTTGGCCGGACTTCGATGCGAACGCGCTGCAGGCCGCGATCGAATCATATCGACGGCGTGAGCGTCGCTACGGTCGCACCAGTGAGCAACTTGGCGAGGGGGGTGCCGCTTCCGGGTCGGAGCCAGCCACCGGAGCGGCGGCCTAAGCGGTTTGCTTTCGACCAGAATCCTGACATCGGTAGTACTCCTGGTTGCCTTTGGCGCGGCCCTCGTCCTGTTGGGCCGAAACCAGTTCGCCGTCGTGGTGGCGGTACTGGTCTTCCTGGGCGCTTACGAGTGGGGAAAGCTCTCCCACTACGCGCGGGGCCAGGCAGCGTTGTACGCCGTGACGATGACCCTAGCTTTTGCGGCCTCGTTGTGGATGTTTGATTTAGTCGACGAAAGCTGGGCCGAGAAGCAAACGGTGTTCGGTGGTGCGCTACTGCTGTGGCTGGGTGCCGTGCCGGCCTGGTTGCACGCCGGCGTGTGCGAGCGCCCGAAGTGGTTGTTGCGAGTAGCCGGGTTCTGCGTCCTGCTGCCAGCGGCGCTGGCTATGGTTGTCATGTTGCGAATGGATCTCCTGCTGGCGCTGGGCCTGGTGTGGGTCTCGGATACGGCCGCCTATTTCACGGGACGGAAGCTCGGTCGACACAAACTTGCGCCCGGCATCAGTCCCGGAAAGACCTGGGAGGGCGTCGCCGGAGCCGCCTTGGCAACCGCGGCCTACGCTATTATTTGCGCGATACTGGTGCCGCAGCTTGCTGAACGCGTAAGGGGTACAGTCTGGTTAGTGTATCTGGTGGGCGCCGAAGTGCTACTGCTTGCAAGCGTTCTCGGCGACTTGCTTGAATCGGCGCTTAAGCGGCAAGCGTCGGTCAAGGATAGCGGCTCACTGCTTCCCGGTCATGGAGGCGTGCTGGATCGGATTGACAGTGCGACCGCCGTGCTCCCGATTGCTGCTTTGCTACTGCATTGGATGACAAGGACGTGAGCGCGACTGAATCACGAGCGGAGCGCAAGCGGCGCACCCTGGGGCTTACCGTCCTGGGCGCGACGGGATCTGTCGGCGCGAGTACGCTCGACGTCGTCGCGCGCCATGGCGACAGATATTCGATATTCGCGTTGACCGCTCACCGGTCCGCAGATGCGCTGCGCGATTTGTGCGTCCGGCACCAGCCGCGCTACGCAGTTCTATCTGGCTTCGACGAGAGCCCGCTTGTCAGGAAGCATTTTGCCGAAGCGGGTTGCCGTTGCGAGCTGCTATTCGGCGGCAAGGCCCTCGAAGAGGTTGCAGCCAGTGTCGACTCGGATGTCGTCATGGCGGCCATTGTCGGCGCCGCGGGTCTGGCGCCGACGCTTGCGGCCGCAGCGGCAGGAAAGCGCGTATTGCTCGCAAACAAGGAAGCGCTCGTCATGGCTGGCGCCCTTTTCATGAATGCAGTGCACGACGCCGGCGCGGAATTGCTTCCGATCGACAGTGAGCACAATGCGGTGTTCCAGTGCCTGCCTCACGGAGCGCATGCAAGGCCCATGCTCGAGGCAGTGCGGAGAATCCTGCTCACCGCTTCGGGAGGACCGTTCCGGTCGATTCCGCTCGACAGGCTCGCGGCGGTAACGCCGGACCAAGCATGTGCTCATCCGAATTGGGTAATGGGGCGGAAGATATCGGTCGATTCGGCGACCATGATGAACAAGGGACTGGAGGTGATCGAGGCACATTGGCTGTTCGATATGGAACCGGAACGGATCGAAGTCGTCATTCATCCCCAGAGCATCATTCATTCGCTGGTCGAATACGTGGACGGCTCGATGATCGCCCAGCTTTCAAATCCGGATATGCGGGTGCCGATCGCACATGCACTCGGATTCCCGGACCGGATCGATTCGGGAGCGAGTCCGCTAGACCTGGGTGCGATCGGACAATTGTCATTCGAGCGCCCCGATCTCGGAAGATTTCCCTGCCTCGCGCTCGCCTATGCGGCGCTGCGTGAGGGCGGCAGCGCCGCAGCGGTATTGAACGCGGCGAACGAGATTGCTGTCGAGTCTTTCCTGGCGGGGCGGCTGCGCTTTACGCGCATTCCTGAGGTCATCGAGGCTGCGCTCGATTCCGTGCCAGCGGGTGCCACCGACGACCTGGTCGGCGTCCTCGCCGCCGATGCGCGCGGGCGCGCGGCGGCGGTGTCGACCGTCGCGCGAATGATGGGGCGCGCGGCATGAGCTTCCTGCACACTGTGGTCGCGTTCGTCGTTGCACTAGGTATTCTCATTGTTGTACACGAGTACGGACATTACCTGGCGGCGCGACTGTGCAACATCAAAGTGCTGCGATTCTCGGTCGGCTTCGGGAGGCCGATCGCGACTTGGCGTCATGGGCGCGATGGAACGGAATGGACGCTCGCCGCGGTGCCATTCGGCGGCTACGTAAAGATGCTGGACGAGCGTGAAGGTTCCGTCGCAGCAGAGGACCTACCACGGGCATTTAACCGGCAGAACGTGTGGAAGCGCTTTCTGGTGGTTGTGGCGGGGCCGGTGTTCAATTTCATCTTCGCGGTGCTCGTTTACGCTGCCCTGTTCATGCATGGTCTGCCCGAAGTGCGCCCGGTGATCGCGCAGCCCCCGGCAGGAACGCCAGCGGCGCAAGCAGGCTTCCGCGCGGGCGAGACGCTGCGGGCGATTGACGGCAGGGCCGTAAGAACGTGGGGAGACGTCCGGTGGCGCGTGCTCGAAGCAGCATTGCAGCACGAAGTGCTTTCGGTCGAGGCCATCGATGAACGTCAGCGCATATCGATGCTGAACCTCGATCTGCGCGCCGTCACCGACAACGAGGTGGAAGGCGACCTCCTCGCGCGCCTGGGCCTGCAGTTGTTCCGCCCGACGCTGGACCCAGTACTCGGAAAACTCGTCGCAGACAGCCCTGCGGAGCATGCCGGGCTCGCGCCTGGTGATCGCATCGCCCGGGTGGACGGTGTTCCGGTCGAGACCTGGGAAGGCTTGGTGCATGTGATCCGCGCAAGCCCGGATAAGGTCCTCAAGCTCGATGTTCTCCGTGGTGGCGCAACCCTTCGGCTCGAAGTGCGTCCAGAGGCAGTCGAGTCGAACGGCGAAAAGTTCGGCCGCATCGGCGCAGCGCCATACGTTTCGGCATCTCGCGCCGATCGCATGCTTGTGCGGGTTCACTATGGACCATTTGAAAGCCTGCTCAAAGCCGCAGGCAAGACCTACGACATCGCAGTGTTCAGCTTGAGCATGATCGGCAAGATGTTGCTCGGCGAGGTGTCCTGGCGACACCTTTCAGGCCCCGTGACGATTGCCGATTTCGCCGGGCAGTCCGCGCAAATGGGATGGATTCCGTACGTCACTTTTCTTGCGTTGATCAGCATCAGCCTCGGTGTACTCAACCTGCTGCCAATCCCGCTGCTGGATGGCGGACACTTGATGTACTATACAGTGGAGATAATAAAGGGCAGCCCGGTTTCAGATCGCGCGATGGAACTCGGTCAGCGCGTTGGGCTGACGTTACTGCTTGTCATGATGGCCTTTGCGTTCTACAACGACCTGAATCGCCTGCTCTCCGGCTGATCGATGCGCAAAGGACTACTCCGCGCGCTCGGCTGCGGCCTGTTCGCGTTTGCGATGAGCGTTGCGGCGCAGACGTTCAGCCCGTTCGTAATCAAGGATATCCGTCTCGAGGGATTGCAGCGAACTGAACCCGGGACGGTGTTCAGCTACCTTCCCGTCAAGGTGGGCGAGACGATGACCGAGGCGAAGGCGCAGCAGGCAGTGCGCGCGCTGTTCGCTACCGGATTCTTCAAAGACGTGCGGCTGGAGGTGGACAAGGACGTCCTGGTGGTTGTCGTCGAGGAGCGCCCCGCGATCGCACAAATCGACTTCTCCGGCGTGAAGGAATTCAGCGCCGAAGCTTTGAAGAAGGTACTGCGCGAGCAGGGGCTCGCCGAAGGGCGCATCTTCGACCGTGCCGTGCTTGACAAGGCAGAGCAGGAACTCAAGCGCCAGTACCTGTCGAAGGGTCGCTACGCGGCGGAGGTGCAGACCACGGTTACGCCTTTGGAGCGCAACCGCGTTGGGATAAATATCGCGGTTACCGAAGGCGACGTCGCGAAGATCCGCTCGATCAATATCGTCGGCGCGCACGCCTTTTCGGAGAAGGAGCTGCTCGGGCTATTCGTCCTTCGGACTCCGGGATGGCTGACTTGGTATACCAAGAACGACCAGTATTCCCGCCAGCGCCTGGCGGGCGACCTGGAAACGCTACGCTCCTTCTATCTGGATCGTGGCTATCTGGATTTCAACATTGATTCCACCCAGGTATCGATTACGCCCGACAAACGGGACATCTACATCACAGTGAATGTCACGGAGGGAGATAAATACACGGTCTCCGACGTGAAGCTGGCCGGGCAGATGCTCGTGCCAGAGGCTGAATTGAGAAAGTTCATCAAGATCAAGCCGGGTGACGTCTTTTCGCGGGCGAAGCTGAACGAGACTACGAAGGCGATCACCGAACGATTAGGCAACGACGGATACGCGTTCGCGAACGCGAATGCCGTGCCCCAGATCGACAAGGCACGGCGCACCGTCGCATTCACGATTCTGGTCGATCCCGGCAGGCGAGTCTACGTACGTAGGATATTGGTAAGCGGCAACACGAGGACGCGCGACGAAGTGGTGCGGCGCGAGATGCGGCAGCTCGAGGGAGCCTACTACGATGCGGCCAAGATCCAGCTATCGCGCCGACGCATTGACCGCACGGGATACTTCTCAGATGTCACGGTGAACACCCAGCCCGTGGAGGGGAGGTCCGACCAGGTCGACGTCGATTTCACGGTGCAGGAGAAGCCCACCGGAGCGCTGCTGCTCGGAGCGGGCTTTTCGAGCGTCGACAAGATCATTATTTCCGCATCGATCACGCAGCCCAACGTGTTCGGCAGCGGCAAATACCTCTCCTTGCAGGTGAACAGCGGCAGCGTGAACAAGACGTACTCGCTGTCATACGTCAATCCGTACTATACGGTCGATGGCATCAGTCAGGGGTTCGATATCTACAAGCGCGACGTGGACGCTTCCACGCTTCTTGTCGGCGCCTACCAGACCAAGACGATCGGAGCAGGAATCAAATTCGGATATCCGTTGAGCGAGGCGGATTCAGTCAGCGTGGGATTCAATGCGGAAGACGTGAATCTAACCACTTATTCCAACAGTCCGTTCGTATACAGCGATTTTGCGGCCAAGTTCGGTAACAAGTACACCTACGGCGCAACGAGCTTGGGATGGGCGCACGACACTCGCGACAGCGTTATCATTCCAACTTCGGGCGTGCTTGCGCGCGTAGGCCTCGAAGTGGGCTCGGGGGACCTGGAGTACTACAAGCTCAACTTCTCTCAGCAATGGTTGAAGCCGCTCAGCCGCCAGTACACCCTGCGTCTGGCAGGGACACTTGGCTTTGGTGGCGGCATCGGCAACAAGCCGCTGCCATTCTTCAAGAACTACTATGCCGGCGGTCCGGATACGGTAAGGGGCTACGCGACGTACTCGCTAGGCCCTAGAGACCCCCTCAACAACGCGCTCGGCGGCAGTCGCGAAGTGGTGGGCACCGCCGAAATCCTGTTCCCGATGCCGGGTGCCGCGAACGACAAGTCGATCCGGCTCAGCGCCTTCATCGATGGAGGGCAGGTGTACGGGGAGGGAGAGCCGGCCTCGCTTAGCGAACTTCGCTACTCGACCGGCCTGGGTCTCAACTGGAGCTCTCCGTTCGGTCCCCTGCGCCTGTCTCTGGGCATTCCGCTCAACAAGAAGCCGGGCGACAACGTGCAGAGGTTACAATTCACATTTGGCACTGGCTTCTGAGTTGGACGCGCATATGACCACCACGCTGTTTCCAAGAGTTCTCGCTGTCACCCTCGCGCTGGGGGCTATCGTGCCGGCGGCTGCATTTGCCCAGACGAAGATCGGCTTCGTCAACACAGAGCGGATCCTGCGCGACTCGGCGCCCGCGGCTCAAGCCTCGAAGAGGCTGGAGAATGAGTTTGCCAAGAAGCAGCAGGACTTGCAGAAGCTCGCCGATCAGCTCAAGAAGATGCAGAGCGATCTCGAGAAGAACGCGGTGACGATGTCGGATACGCAGCGCCGCGCCAAGGAGCGCGAGTTTAACGAACTCAACCGGGAACTGCAGCGCAGAGACCGGGACTTCCGAGACGAAGTCAATCAACGCCGCAACGAGGAGATGGCCCAACTGCTGGATAAGGCGAATCGGGTGATCCGGCAAATTGCGGAGCGAGAAAATTACGACGCCATCCTGCAGGATGGGGTATACGTCAATCCGCGCATCGATATAACCGACAAGGTTATCAAGGCGCTGGAGGGCAAGCCGCCCGCGAAATGACATGCCGGTGCCCTACACGCTCGCGGAGATCGCCTCGCGCCTCGGCGGCCGCGTGGTCGGCAATGCGGATACTCTGATCCGGCAGGTCGGCTCCCTGGAGCACGCAGGGGCGGACCAGATCACCTTCTTCTCGCATCTCCGGCACAAACGAAAGCTGGAGGCAACACGCGCGGGTGCCGTCGTTCTTGGCGACGGCGCGCAGGGCCTTACCGTCATTCCGCGAATCGTCTGCGAGAATCCTTACGCGTATTTTGCGCGCGTGTCCCGGCTGTTCAACCCGCTTCTGGCGCCGGAGCCCGGTCGGCATCCGACGGCGCAAGTTTCGGCCGCGGCACGCGTCGCTGCCTCTGCGCGGATCGACGCCGGCGCAATCGTGGAAGACCAGGCACACATAGAGGAACGGGTTTGGGTCGGGGCCGGTTGCCACGTCGGGCACGGCAGTTCAATCGGCGAGGACAGCAGGTTGTATCCGGGCGCCGTTGTTTACCATGAATGCCGGGTTGGACGACGCGCGATCATCCACTCCGGCGCAGTGATCGGGGCGGACGGATTCGGCGTCGCCGAAGATGTGGGGCAATGGATAAAGATTCCCCAGATCGGGGGAGTTGTCATCGGCGACGACGTCGAGATCGGTGCCAATACGACCATCGATCGCGGCGCGATAGACGATACCATCGTCGAGGACGGAGTAAAGCTCGACAACCAGGTTCAGATCGGGCACAACGTGCGGATCGGCGCCCACAGCGCCATTGCAGGATGCGTCGGCATAGCCGGCAGCGCCAGCATCGGCCGGCACTGCACGATCGGAGGGGCCGCCGTGATCCTGGGACACCTCAAGCTAGCTGACCGAGTCAATGTGTCGGCGGGCACGCTCATCTCGCGTTCGATCAACCAGCCCGGTACCTATACGGGCGTTTTCCCGTTCGACCACAATGCCTCCTGGGTGCGCAACGCCGTCTTGCTGCGTCACCTTTCCGATCTCGCAGACCGTGTTCGTGCACTAGAAAAGCTTCTCCGGACAAAGGAAGAAAATGGCTGAGATGGACGTTTACGACGTGCTCAAGCACCTGCCGCAGCGCTTTCCGTTGCTGATGGTCGACCGGGTCGCTGCATGCGAACCAGGGAAGCGGATTGTGGCGTTGAAGAACGTTTCCGTTAACGAGCCCTATTTCCCGGGGCATTTCCCGGGGCGCCCGATCATGCCTGGAGTGCTGATCCTGGAGGCTATGGCGCAGGCGGCCGCAATTCTGGTGTTCCGCACGGTGGGAGAGCAGCCGGGGGAGGATGGGTTGTATTACTACGCGGGCATCGATAAGGCCCGCTTCAGGAAACCCGTCGTTCCAGGGGACCAGCTGGAAATCGAGGTCGCGATCATCGGCAGCAAGCGAAGTATCTGGAAGTTCTCGTGCGCCGCCCGGGTAAGTGGCACGATCGTAGCGGAGGCGGAGATACTTTGCACCGGGCGCACGTTCACCGCCGAGGGCACATGATCCATCCGTCGGCGATTATTCATCCGAAGGCTAAACTGGCACCAGACGTATCGGTAGGTCCGTTTGCGATCATCGGCTCTCAGGTCGAGATCGGTGCGGGAACGTGCATTGAATCCAATGTCTTGATCGAGGGCAGGACTCGCATTGGACAAAACAATCGCATATTCCCGTTTGCCTCGATCGGTGCTGCGCCACAGGACAAGAAATACGCTGGCGAGGATACGGCGGTCGAAATCGGCGACGGCAACACGATTCGAGAATACGTGACAATCAACCGCGGCACAGTCCAGGACGCGGGTGTGACTAGGATCGGGAATGACAACTGGATCATGGCGTACGTGCATTTCGCGCACGACTGCCAGATCGGCAGCCATACCATATTCGCCAACTACTGCGGTCTGGCAGGACACGTTCATGTCGAGGATTGGGCAATTCTCGGCGGCATGACGCTAGTGCACCAGTTCGTGCGCGTTGGTGCCCATAGCTTCACCAGCATGGGCACCTACCTGCCGCAGGATCTTCCGCCGTATGTCACGGCGGCGGGCAATATGGCGAAGCCCTACGGCATCAACAGCGAAGGGCTGCGGCGGCGCGGGTTCGATGCGGACACTATCGCCATGCTGAAGCGTGCCTATCGCGCGCTGTACCGGTCGGGGCTCGGCCTCGAAGAGGCGCGACGCGAGCTGGAGAAGCTCGCCGAGGGTTGCAGCGCCGTGCGGCCGATCCTCGAGTTCCTCGCGCGCTCGGCGCGCGGCATCATCCGCTAAGCCGTGCCCGATCAGCTAGGGGTCGCGATGGTTGCCGGCGAGGCCTCGGGCGACCTGCTCGGCGCACACCTCATTGCCGCGCTCTCCGCGCGCCGGCCGGAACTGCGCTTTGCGGGGATCGGCGGCCCGAAGATGCAGGCGGAGGGGTTCAAATCGCTCTATCCGATGGAGAAGTTGTCGGTGCGCGGCTATGCGGAGGTGCTGCGCCACTACCGCGAGATTGCTGGCATCCGCAGGCACCTCGCCTCGCGGCTGCTCGAAGATCGTCCGGCGATCTTCATCGGAGTCGACGCTCCGGACTTCAACCTGGACCTCGAGCGCGGTCTCAAAGGCGCAGGAATCCCTACCGTCCACTACGTCAGCCCGTCAATCTGGGCCTGGCGCGCCGGTCGCATGGGCAAGATCTCGGCAGCCGTATCCCATATGCTCGTACTGTTTCCTTTCGAGGCGCCGCTCTATGAAAAGGCCGGCGTGCCGGTTACTTACGTCGGCCATCCGCTGGCGGACTTGATCCCGCTGGAGGTGAACAAGGACGAGGCGCGGGCGCAGCTCAGGCTGCCAATGCGGCATCCGATCATCGCTTTGCTGCCGGGGAGCCGAAAATCAGAACTGCACTACATGGCCGAAACTTTCGTCAAGACGGCCCGTCGCCTGTACGAGGAAATCAAGGAAATTCACTTCGTCTGCCCCATGGCAACGCGCGAAACACGGGATCTGTTCGAGACGGCAGTCCGTCACCACGCCGGCGGCGAGCTGCCGCTGACGCTCTTGTTCGGTCATTCTCACGAGGCGTTGGCGGCGGCCGACGTCGCCCTGGTGGCCAGCGGCACTGCTTCGCTCGAGGCGGCCCTGTTCAAGACTCCAATGGTCGTTGCCTACCGCATGTCACCGCTCACCTGGGCGCTGATGCGGCACATGATTCGTCTGCCTTATGTCGGCCTGCCCAACATTCTCGCAAACGAGCACTTGGTGGCCGAGTTTCTGCAGGATCGCGCGACGCCCGGCGCGCTAAGCGCCGCCATCATCGAGCTGATGCACGACGCGGACCGGCGACACAAGCAAGTCGCGCGCTTTCGGGAGATGCATCTGGACTTGCGCCAGAACACCGCGGAGAAGGCGGCAGAAGCGGTGCTCCGGGTGCTCGACTCGGCTTATGCCTAGCTTGCGCGTGTGCGGCGTGGACGAGGCGGGCAGAGGCCCGATCGCAGGACCGGTCTATGCCGCCGCGGTAATACTCGATTCGGCGCGACCGATAGAAGGGCTTGCAGACTCCAAGCTGCTCACGCCCGCGCGGCGGGAGCACCTGGCGGAGGAAATCCGCGCCTTGGCCAGCGCCTGGTCGGTGGCTAGCGCGAGCGTAGAAGAAATAGACAGCATGAACATCCTGCAGGCGACCTTGCTGGCCATGCGGCGTGCGGTGGAGGCGCTGGCGCCGCCCGCCAATGAAGCGTGGATAGACGGCAACCGCTGCCCGAAACTGTCCGGCTGCGCGGTGCGGGCGATCGTCGGCGGCGACAGGCTGCATCCGGTCATCTCCGCCGCGTCGATCCTCGCCAAGACTGAGCGGGACGCGGAGATGCGCCGTCTGCACCTTTGTCACCCCCAGTACGGCCTCGACCGCCACAAGGGCTATCCTACCCGTGAACATCTCGCGCTACTGGAGCGCTTCGGCGTATGCGAGATTTACCGCCGTTCGTTCTCGCCGGTTCGCCGGCTGCTCGAATGAGCGGCCTGCGTTCGCGCGCCAATCCGCGGGTTCGCCGCTGGCAGCGGCTGGTGCGCGATGCGCGCGCACGACGCAGCGAGCGCTGTACGCTAATCGAGGGTCCGCACCTGGTCGCGGCCTACCTGGCGCAGGGGAGGTTACCCAAGGCGCTGCTGGTAAGCGAGGATGGATTGCGGCGTGCCGAGGTGGCGCTTCTGCTGCAGCGCGCAGCGATTGAGCCCGTGCTGCTGTCGGATTCCGTTTTCCGTTCGATCGCGGACACAGAAGCGCCGACGGGCATTGCAGCCGAAATCGAGCTAGGCGAGGGCGGGAACCGACTTCAGGAGTCGTCGGGTTGCGTCTTTCTGGAGGGCATCCAGGACGCGGGCAACGTCGGGACCATTATCCGCAGCTGCGCGGCCTTCGCTGTCGGCGACGTGGTGCTGGCAAAAGGCTGCGCCGATCCGTGGTCGCCGAAAGCGCTGCGAGCGGGCATGGGAGGGCACTTCGCTCTAGGCGTGGCGGAGGGCGAGGACCTTGCGGCCGCGATCGAGCGCTTCGGCGGCAAGACGATCTGCGCTGTCGTGCGCGGCGGCTTGCCCTTGCACGAGCTGGATTTGAGCGGCCGCCTGGGTTGGATTTTCGGCAGCGAGGGGCAGGGCGTCAGTGAGGTGTTGGCCAAGCGCGCGACGCATCGCGTAACGATTCCGATGGCGGTCGGGGCGGAATCGTTGAACGTGGCCGCGGCCGCGGCGATCTGTTTGTACGAAGCCTGCCGGCAGCAGCTCAGTAGAGATGACGCTCCATCCTGAGCTCGCGTAGGATCGTAGTCGCGATCTCTTCGATTGATTTTGCGGTGGAGTCGATCCATCGGATGCCCTCGCGGTGCATGAGGATTTCGGCCTGCTCTACCTCGTAGCGGCAGTTCTCCAGGTCGGCGTACTTGCTGTTCGGTCGACGGGATCCCCTGATCTCCGTCAGGCGCTCGGGCGCAATGCTCAGCCCGAACAGCTTGGACTTTCGAGTGCGCAGCGCCCGCGGCAGCTGTTTGCGGTCGAAGTCCTCCGGGATGAGCGGGTAATTGGCGGCCTTGACACCGAATTGCAGCGCAAGATACAGGCAGGTGGGGGTCTTGCCGCTGCGGGACACGCCGACCAGGATCACGTCGGCCTGGTCGATTTCCAGTTCGGTCGCGCCATCGTCGTGCGCCATGGCGTAGTTGATCGCCTCGATGCGGTCATAGTAGTTCTGCGTGTTCTTGGCACTGTGCGAGCGGCCAATGGTGTGGCTCGAGGGCAGGCCGAGGCCCGCTTCCAGCGGGCCAATGAATGTTTCGAAGAAATCGAGGCACAACGCGTTGGCCTTACGCAGTACTTCTCGTACGTCGTTGTTGACCAGGGTCGAAAACACGACCGGCTGTCCATTGCCCTTGGACGCTTCCTGCTCGATGCGGGCGAGGCACTCCTGTGCCTTGTCTACGCTATCAATGAACGACAGAGTGACTTGGTCGAAGTCGGTACCCTCGAACTGCGTCAAAAGACTGTGCCCGAGCATCTGGGCGGTGATGCCGGTTCCGTCGGAAACGAAAAATACGGTGCGTCTGGCGGTCATCGCGGAGGGCGGACTGGCGCAGTTTGTGCTGCGCGTGATCAAGCGAGTCGATAAAATAGGGACTTTACCCGTGCGCGGCAACCACGAGGGAGCAAGATCGTGTACATGGCTTGGCTGAAGGATCTGCGAATGACCGACCTGGACCAGGTCGGAGGCAAGAACGCATCGCTAGGAGAGATGATCGGTGGCCTGGCGCAGGCGGGAATCGTCGTTCCCGGCGGCTTTGCGACCACCGCGCAGGCCTATCGCGATTTTCTCGCTGCCAACGGGCTTGACCAGCGAATTGCCGATCGTTTGAAAGAGCTCGATTCGAGCGATGTCAAAGCGCTTGCGAAGTCTGGCGCAGAAATTCGGTCCTGGATCGAATCGGCACCATTTCCCGCACCAATTGAGAAGGCGATTAGATCTTATTATCAGCAGCTTATAGACTCAATTTCGAGTGACACATCATTTGCAATCCGCTCCTCGGCGACGGCCGAAGATCTACCCGATGCGTCGTTCGCCGGACAGCAGGAAACATTCCTGAACATCCGCGGCATCGACAACGTGCTGGACGCAATCCGGCAGGTCTTCGCCTCGCTGTACAACGATCGCGCGATTTCCTATCGGGTTCATCACGGCTTCGCCGCCACCGACGTCGCCCTCTCGGCAGCGGTACAGCAAATGGTGCGTAGCGACCTGGCAGCCAGCGGCGTAATGTTTACGCTCGACACCGAGTCCGGGTTTCCCGGCGTCGTCTTCATCACCAGCTCCTATGGTCTGGGTGAAATGGTCGTCCAGGGTGCAGTGAATCCGGACGAGTTCTACGTCCACAAGCCGATGCTCGAGCAAGGCCGTCCGGCAATTGTTCGCCGCGGACTCGGATCCAAGCGGCAGAAAATGGTGTTCGGGGACGGAGAGTCGGCGGGTCGCTCTACCCTGGTTGTGGAAGTGCCGGCGGCAGACCGCGACCGATTCTCGCTCGAGGACGAGGACGTGCTGCAACTGGCGCGTTACGCGGTGGCAATCGAAAAGCACTACAAGAGAGCGATGGATATTGAGTGGGCTCGGGACGGAGGGGACGGAAAGCTTTACGTTCTGCAGGCGCGGCCCGAGACGGTGAGGTCGCGTAAGGGCGCTGCGAGCGAGCGTTTCACGCTCAAGGGACGCTCAAAGGTACTTGTCAGCGGTCGTGCTATCGGGCACAAGATCGGCGTCGGTGAGGTACGACTGGTCGCCGATGCGTCGAAAATGTCGCTCGTGAAGAAGGGCGACGTGCTGGTCACCGACATGACCGATCCCAATTGGGAGCCGGTGATGAAGCTTGCTTCCGCGATCGTGACAAATCGCGGCGGACGTACCTGCCACGCCGCGATCATTGCGCGCGAGCTTGGCATCCCGGCCGTGGTCGGCTGCAGCGACGCGACCGAGCGCCTCAAAGCAGGCAAGCAAGTGACAGTTTCGTGCGCCGAAGGCGATACCGGCAACGTCTACGACGGCGCGTTGCCGTTTGAGGTATCGAGCAAGGAGCTGGGGGAAATGCCCAAGATACCGGTGAAGATCGCGATGAACGTTGGCAATCCCCAGCTCGCGTTCGATTTCGCGCAACTGCCGAGCGCCGGAGTCGGCCTCGCCAGGCTCGAATTCGTGATCAACAACGAGATCGGTGTTCACCCGCGCGCCTGCCTGGAATATCCGGACTTGCCGGCGGATTTGAAGGCGAAGGTGGAGACCGCGGCGCGCGGTTACCCCGACCCCAAGGCGTTCTTCAGCGAGAAGCTGGTCGAGGGTGTCGCGACGATCGGCGCCGCGTTCTGGCCCAAGCCGGTGATCGTGCGTCTGTCCGATTTCAAATCGAACGAGTACAAGAAGCTGATCGGCGGTCAGCGCTACGAGCCGGACGAGGAGAATCCGATGCTCGGTTTTCGCGGCGCCTCGCGTTACGTCGCGTCGAGCTTCCGTGGCTGCTTTGAGCTCGAATGCGCTGCGAT
The DNA here is from genome assembly GCA_963755395.1 of uncultured beta proteobacterium. Classification (GTDB taxonomy): domain Bacteria; phylum Pseudomonadota; class Gammaproteobacteria; order Burkholderiales; family SG8-39; genus DAHVFK01. The sequence goes on from CAVWJJ010000002.1 coordinate 1,625,597, forward strand.
GCGCAAGGTGCGCGACGAAATCGGCCTGACCAACGTGGAGCTCATGGTGCCGTTCGTGCGCACGCTGAGCGAAGCGAGGCAAGTCATCGACCTTCTCGCAGCGAACGGACTCAAGCGGGGCGTCAACGGGCTGCGCATCGTGATGATGTGCGAGCTGCCCTCGAACTCCGTTCTGGCGGACCAGTTCCTGGAATATTTCGACGGTTTTTCGATCGGCTCGAACGACATGACGCAGCTCACGCTCGGCCTCGACCGTGACTCAGGCCTGGTTGCGGAAATCTTCGATGAACGCGACCCGGCAGTGAAGGCGATGCTTTCGATGGCCATACGCGCCTGCCGCAAGCAGGGCAAGTACGTCGGCATCTGCGGTCAGGGGCCGTCAGACCACCCTGACCTCGCGCGCTGGCTGATGGAGGAGGGGATTGAAAGCCTGTCGCTGAATCCGGATACCGTCGTGTCGACCTGGCTTTCCCTTGCCGAGCAGCACAGTTCACCGAACCTGCCGCATAAGGCGCGGCCGACCATCGCTTGAGGGAGGATTGCCTCAGGAGCGGCTGCGCAAAAGCCTCTGCTTGTCGCGCTCCCATTCGCGATCGCGTTCTGCCGCACGCTTGTCGTGCTTGAGCTTGCCGCGCCCCAGCGCGACCTCGAGCTTGATGCGGCCCTTCTTGTAATGCATGTCCAGCGGGATCAGGGTATAGCCGCGCTGCTCGACCTTGCCGATCAGGCGCTGGACCTCTTCCGCATGCATGAGCAACTTGCGGCTGCGGGTGGGATCCGGCACGAAGTGCGTCGATACGGTGGCAAGCGGGCTGATGTGCGCGCCAGTCAGCCACAACGCGCCGTTGCGGACCAGCACGTACGCGTCGCCGAGTTGCACCCGGCCCGCGCGGATTGCCTTGACCTCCCATCCTTCCAGGACAAGGCCGGCTTCATACCGTTCCTCGACAAAGTAGTCGTGAAACGCCTTGCGGTTCTGGGCAATCGACATGAGTGTGCACCGGTGCGGGCGCTGATTGTAGCAGCGGAGCGGACATGGCTTTGAAGCGGACGGCGCGCTCTGCCATCGTCGAGCATTCCACGGCAGAGGTCTACGCGCTCGTTGACGATATCGAATCCTATCCCGAGTTCCTGCCCTGGTGCCGGGACGCGAGGGTGCTCCAGCGCGAACCAAGGCGGACCGTAGCAACGCTCACCGTCGGCGTGCGAGGCGTCAGGCAGTCGTTCACGACCGAGAACGCAAATCGTCCCGGAGAAGCAATTCATCTGCGGCTGGTGGAAGGGCCGTTCAGGAGCTTCTCGGCTGCTTGGCGCTTTACCCCGCTGGGTGAGTACGCGGCACGGATAGAATTTTCGATGGAGTACGAATTTTCGAACAAAGTACTGGCCAAAATGCTCGAACCGCTGTTCGACCGGATTGCCGATACGATGGTGACGGCATTCAGTCGCAGGGCGGACCGGCTCCATGGAAAAGCTGCGGGTTGAGGTCGTCTATGCGCTGCCGGGGGTGCAGCACGTGCGGAGTGTTAGCCTGGCTCCGGGGGCCACCGTTGCCGACGCAATTGAAGCCTCGGGCATTCGTGTACGGCACCCCGAAATAGACCTCGCCCGCCAGGCCGTCGGGATCTTCGGCCGCAGAGTTCGGCTGAATCAGCACCTGCGCCAGGATGACCGGATAGAGATCTATCGCACGCTTGTCGCCGACCCGAAATCCTCGCGCCGGCGGCGCGCCGCTAGGCGCTAGCCGGCTACTTGCACCACTGGCTGACCGATTCGCGTGCCCTGGCTGTGTCCTGCGCCCGCTGGGCATCGCTGATGAAGTAGCGCTCGCCGTTGCTGTCCACCTGCGCAATCCGTTGCCCGCTCTCCAGGGTTTGCAGCGATTGTCGTGCGGTTTCGCAGTTGGCCTTTTTCTCCGCTGCCTCCCGGCGCTCCTTGTCCGCCTTGGCCGCGGCGTCCTGCGCTTCCTTCATGCGGCGACGGAATTCGAGCTCCTGCTCGGCTGGCGTCAACGGGCCCCGCTTGGCCTCGCTCCCGCTACCGGTATCCTGGGCCGGCGCGGGCGCGGCGGGACCGGCCGGGACGACGTCACGCAAAGGCGTCGCCTTGACCCCTGGCGGGGGCGTGTCTCCATAGCCGATGTGCCCGCCGCTGTCCACCCACCTGTAAGCCTGGGCGTGCACGGTTCCGGACGCCGCCGCCGCCGCAAGGGCGATCCACATGCATCGCTTCATGCTCTCTCCTCGTGCCTCAGTCGTGGCGACGCGCTCGCGTACCGCCCCGCGACACATTGACGGTATCGACTTTCAGGGTGGTCGTCAAACGCCGCCGCTCCCTCGTGAACTAATTCCGCTGCGGGCCTCGCGTATAATGCGTTTTTGCGAGAAAGGAAGCCTTAAATGCGCGTCATCCAGAAGGCGCTGACCTTCGACGACGTTCTCCTTCTTCCCGCCCACTCGCGCGTCTTGCCGCGCGATGTTTCCCTCAAGACCCGTCTTACCCGTGCGCTCGAGCTGAACATTCCGCTCGTGTCCGCGGCTATGGACACCGTGACGGAAGCGCGCCTGGCGATCGCTATCGCGCAGGAAGGCGGGATCGGAATTGTGCACAAGAACCTGACGCCAAAGGCCCAGGCAGCCGAAGTGGCCAAAGTAAAACGGTTTGAATCCGGCGTGCTGCGCGATCCGATGACGGTAACGCCCGAGATGACGGTGCGCGACGTGATCGCGCTTCAGCAGCAGCACAAGATCTCGGGCTTCCCGGTCCTCAAGGGCGACAAAGTTGTGGGGATCGTGACCAATCGCGACCTGCGCTTCGAGGCGAAGCTCGACCAGCAGATCAAATCGATCATGACGCCGCAGCGCAAGCTGATCACGGTACGCGACGGCGCCAGTCGCGACGACGCGATGCAGCTCATGCACAAGCACAGGCTGGAACGCGTGCTCGTGGTCGACGAGGATTTCCGCCTGAAAGGGTTGGTGACGGTCAAAGACATCCTGAAAGAGAGCGAGAACCCCAATGCCTGCAAGGACCCGAGCGGGAAGCTGCGCGTGGGAGCCGCGGTTGGCGTCGGAGAGGGCACCGAACAGCGCGTCGAGATGCTGATCGAGGCGGGCGCCGACGTGCTGGTGGTGGATACGGCGCACGGCCATGCGCAGGGCGTACTGGACCGTGTTCAATGGATCAAGAAGAACTTCCCGTCTGTCCAGGTGGTGGGCGGCAACATCGGCACCGGAGACGGCGCAAAAGCGCTTGTCGACCACGGCGCAGACGGGGTCAAGGTCGGAATCGGACCGGGGTCGATCTGCACCACCCGCATCGTCGCAGGCGTGGGGGTACCGCAGATCACGGCCATCCAGAACGTGGCGGACGCGCTCAGGGGCGGTGACGTACCGCTGATTGCCGACGGCGGGGTGCGCTACTCGGGGGACGTCGCCAAGGCGCTTGCCGCCGGGGCACACACGGTGATGCTGGGCTCGCTGTTCGCCGGCACCGAGGAGGCGCCGGGTGAAATCGAGCTTTACCAGGGTCGGTCCTACAAGTCCTATCGGGGTATGGGGTCGCTGGGCGCGATGCAGAAAGGCGCCGCCGACCGGTACTTCCAGGACTCCGAAATGAACGTGGACAAGCTGGTACCCGAAGGAGTCGAGGGTCGGGTGCCTTACAAGGGCACGGCGATCTGGGTCGTGCAGCAGCTCCTTGGCGGAGTACGAGCGAGCATGGGCTACACCGGCTGCGCAACGGTGGACGAGCTGCGAACCAAGGCGCATTTCGTCGAGATCACCTCGGCCGGCGTGCGCGAATCGCACGTGCACGACGTGCAGATCGTCAAGGAAGCGCCAAACTACCGGGTCGAATGAGAACAGGATGCACGACAAGATCCTGATTCTCGATTTCGGCGCGCAGTACACGCAGCTAATCGCGCGCCGGGTGCGCGAGGCCAGGGTCTACTGCGAAATCCATCCCTGCGACGTATCGGATGCCTTCGTACGCGAGTTCGGAGCCAAGGGAATCATCCTCTCCGGAAGCCACATGTCCGCATACGAGGAGTTCACCGGCCAGGCGCCGAAGGCCACGTATGAGCTCGGCGTCCCGGTGCTGGGAATTTGCTACGGCATGCAGACCATGGCGCAGCAGCTGGGCGGCAAGGTCGAGGCGGGTAAGGTACGCGAGTTCGGCTACGCGGAGGTGCGCGCGCGCGGCCATACCCGGCTGCTGGAAGGCATCGAAGATCTGCGTAACGCGGAAGGGCACGGCCTGCTCAAGGTGTGGATGAGCCACGGCGACAAGGTGGTCGAGCTGCCGCGAGGATTCAAGTTGATGGCATCGACGGAGGCTTGCCCGATCGCTGGCATGGCGGACGAGACCCGGCGCTTCTACGGCGTGCAATTCCACCCTGAGGTGACCCACACGACGCAGGGCAAGAGAATGCTCGAGCGCTTCGTGCTCGACATCTGCGGCTGCGCCGGCGACTGGAACATGCCGGACTACGTGAGCGAGGCGGTCGCGGCGATCCGGGCTCAAGTCGGCAAAGAAGAGGTGATCCTGGGGCTGTCCGGGGGTGTCGACTCGTCGGTGGCCGCGGCGCTCATTCACAAGGCAATCGGCAGCCAGCTGACCTGCGTGTTCGTCGACCACGGCCTGCTGCGCCTGAACGAGGCGGCGCAGGTACTGGAAACGTTTGCACGCCACATGCATGTGAAGGTCATTCACATCGACGCGGCGGCTGAATTTTTCGCTGCGCTGAAGGGCGTCTCGGATCCGGAACAGAAGCGCAAGATCATCGGCCGGCATTTCATCGAAGTGTTCCAGCGCGAGGCGGCAAGGATAAGCAATGCAAAGTGGCTCGCCCAGGGAACGATCTATCCCGACGTGATCGAGTCGGCCGGCGCCAAGACCAAGAAGGCAACAAGCATCAAGTCCCACCACAATGTGGGCGGGCTGCCCGAAACGCTACATCTCAAGCTGCTGGAGCCGCTGCGCGAGCTGTTCAAGGACGAGGTCCGCGAGCTTGGTCTGACCCTCGGTCTGCCGCGGGACATGGTGTTCCGTCACCCATTCCCTGGGCCGGGCCTCGGAGTGCGTATTCTGGGTGAAGTGAAGCGCGAGTACGTCGATCTGCTGCAGCAGGCGGACGCAATCTTTATCGAGGAGCTAAGACAGTCCGGTTGGTACGACAAGACAGCGCAAGCGTTTACCGTCTTCCTGCCGGTGAAGTCAGTTGGAGTGATGGGCGACGGACGAACCTATGATTACGTGGTGGCACTGCGCGCGGTGCAAACCACGGATTTCATGACCGCGGACTGGGTCGCGCTACCGCACGAGCTGCTGGCACGCATCTCGAATCGGATCATCAATCAAGTACGCGGCATCAACCGCGTCACCTACGATATCTCCTCCAAGCCCCCCGCGACGATCGAATGGGAATAGTCGGCAGGCTCCGCGCGGTCTGACGAGCCCGATATGACGTCATTGCGCCCCGCGGCATTGCAGGTGCTGGTGCTGGGCATCACGCAGACCGTCGCATGGGCTTCCTCGGTCTATCTGGTGGCAATTGTCGCGGTGCCAATCGGGCGCGACTTGTCCGTGCGCGACACGACCGTCTACGGCGCGTTTTCTCTCGCCTTGGCGATCAGCGCAGTACTCGGTCCCGCCATCGGCAGGGCAATCGATAGGAACGGCGGACGCGCCGTTCTTGCGGCGTCAAACGTCGTTCTGGCCCTTGGCCTGGCGCTTTTGGCCGCCTCTCCGAGCGTCGGGTTCCTGTTTGTAGCCTGGTGTGTGCTGGGCGTCGGCATGGCAATGGGTCTGTACGACACCGCATTTGCGGCCCTGGTGCGCATGCACGGTCAGGCCGCACGAGGTCCGATTACCGGCGTCACGCTTATCGCCGGCTTTGCAAGTACGGTAGGCTGGCCGTTGAGTACGCTTCTCAACGGACAAATTGGCTGGCGGGAAACCTGCATCGCATGGGCACTGCTTCATATCCTACTATGTTTGCCTCTCAACTTGCGAGCGGTGTCTGCGGCCCCACGCAAACTACTCGGCCAACACTTTTCCTCGCGGCCGAAGGACGCCGGCGGCACCTCCACTTCCGTAGGGAGGCCGGATCTCGCACTGATGATCTTGTTCTTCGCGGCCACCGCGTTCGTCACCTCTGCGATGGCGGCGCATCTGCCCGGGCTGCTCCTCGCCGCCGGTGCGGGAACCGCGACAGCAATCGCCGCAGCCTCCCTCGTAGGGCCAGCTCAAGTCGGCGCACGGGCCATCGAATACGTCGCCGCCCGGCGGTTGCGATTTCACCCGGTGGTCACTGCGCGCGTCGCGACCGCCCTGCACCCCGTTGGCGGCGCGCTGCTCTGGCTGACGGGTGGCGTTCCCCTCGGCATCTCCTCCTTTGCGCTGCTGCACGGGGCCGGCAACGGCCTAATCACCATCGCCAAAGGCACCTTACCGCTTGCTGTTTTCGGCGACGCCGGCTACGGGCATCGCCTTGGCGTACTTAACGTGCTTGCGCGGGCGATGCAGGCTGCCGCGCCCTTTGCCTTTGGCTTGGTTCTGGACCGCTTCGGCGTTCACGGTGCCCTCGCAGTCTCGATTGCGCTATCGCTTGCGGCGCTGATCGCGCTTGCCGGGCTGCGCTCTCGAGCGAAGGAACAGTAGGCTCGGGTGCGCCGCTTTCGTCATCGAGCCGCACATTCGGATCAGCTGTCTTGTCCGACCCCCACGACCAAGCCCCTGGCACTGCACGCATGCGAGAATGGCCGGCGTTGGAAAGGGTCTTGACCGCATGGATCGGATCATATGGAGTTGACAGATGCCCCTTTTATGCGTCGCGCGATCGAACTCGCGCAAAGGGCCGCACAGGAAGGTGAAGTACCCATCGGAGCCGTCATAGTGCAGGACGGAACGATCGTCGGCGAGGGCTGGAACCGGTCGATATCCGCCCCGGATGCAACGTCGCACGCCGAGATCGAGGCAATCCGCGCGGCCTGCCATGCGAATGCAAATTATCGTTTGACCGGCGCCACCCTTTACGTGACGCTCGAGCCCTGCGCGATGTGCGTTGGCGCCATGTTCCACGCGCGCGTTGCCCGCGTCGTGTTCGGCGCGCGGGATCCCAAGACGGGTGCCGCGGGAAGCGTGATCAATCTATTCGCCGAGGCACGCCTCAACCACCACGCGACCGTCGAAGGCGGTGTGATGGCCGAAGAATGCGGCGTAATGCTGCGCGAGTTTTTTGGCGCGAGGCGCCAGCGATGAAGATCGAGATCGAGATTCCCGGACAGTCGCTGGTTCTGCTCGACAACGACGGGGCCACGCTGCGGCGCTACCTGGTGTCCACCTCGAAGCATGGGGTGGGGGAGAAGAACGGCAGCTTCCGCACCCCGCGCGGCCGCCACATTGTGCGCGCCAAGGTCGGCGCGGGACAGCCCGTCAATGCGGTCTTCGTGCGTCGCCGGCCGACCGGCGAGCGCTGGACGCCAGAGCTGCACGCGCGCTACCCCGGCCGGGACTGGATGCTGACCCGCATTCTGTGGCTATCTGGCTGTGAGCCGGGCTTCAATCGGCTGGGCGATGTCGACACCATGAGGCGCTACATTTACATCCACGGCTCGCCTGATACAGCCGAGATGGGCAAGCCGGGATCGATTGGCTGCATTCGAATGCGCAACCGGGACATCGTTGAATTGTTCGAACTTGTGCCGCCCGGCACCACGGTCGAGATCCGCGACTGAGACCGCGGAAAAGTCAGCCTCCCAGAAACAGCCTGCCGACCTCTGGATTCTGCAGCAAATCATTTCCCTTTCCCGCCAGCGCCAGCTGGCCGGAGACGAGCACATAGCCGAGGTCGGCGAATTCGAGCCCCTTTTTCGCGTTCTGCTCGACCATGAGGATGGTCTTGCCCTCGCGGTGCTGGAGGTCGTGAAGGATCTCGAACACCATGTCGATGAAGCGCGGCTCGAGACCGATTGATGGCTCGTCGACCAGCAGCACGTCGGGCTCCATGACCAGGGCGCGGGAGATCTCGAGCAGGCGCCGCTCACCCCCTGAGAGCACCTTTGCGGCGTGATGTCGGCGCGCAGCCAGGCGGTCGTACTTGTCGAATACGCGCTCGGCCGCCGCCTTGGCTTTGGCATGGGATTGCAGCAGGTACCCGCCCATCAGGAGGTTTTCCTCCACAGTCATATTCGGGAATACGGACTTGTCTTGGAGGATGTAGGCAACGCGCGCCTCCTTCAGCTTGCGATCCGAAGTGAGGTGGGTGATATCGCGCTTGTCGCTTCCACGCCCGACGGTTATCTCTCCGCCGTAGATACGCGTAAATCCATAGACGGAATGCAAGATCGTCGACTTGCCGGCGCCGTTCGGTCCGATTAAGCACAGTGACTGCGCACGCCCGACATGCAGCGTAAAGTCGTGCAGGATTTCCATGTTGCCGTATCCGGCGCGCAAATTCCGAATCGAGAGGAACGATTCGTTCCCTGCAAGGGCGGTGAGGCGCTGCTCCGGAATCTCACTACGCAACTTCTCCGCTTGGCGGGCGACGTCGTCGACGGATAGGACGACGTCGACGGAGCCTTCGTGGTAGCCCCCGGCAAGCGTGGTCTCTTTCGCCACGTCAATGGGCTCCCAGGTAGGCGTCGATCACGCGTTGGTCATCGCGGATCTGGGCGGGAGAGCCGCTTGCGAGCAATTCACCGTGAGACATGCAGTAAATATGACTCGCCAGATTCATGATGACCCGCATGTTGTGTTCAATCACGAACAGCGTGATGCCGAACTCCTGGTTGGCGCGCTTGAGGCGATCGATCAGCCCGTTGATCAGGGTCGGATTGATTCCCGCCGTCGGCTCGTCCAGCAGCAGCACTTTTGGCTCGTTCATGAGCGCCATCGCGAACTCGAGCAGCTTCTGCTGCCCGAAAGACAGCGATCCGGCGACCAGCATTCGCTTGGAATAGAGCCCGACGAACTCGAGCAGCCGTTCGGCCCTTTCGATCACCTCGCGTGGGAATTTGCGGAACATGTTCCGCCACGCGTTATCGCGATGCGGAAGTGAAATCAGCAGATTCTGTATGCAATCCATCTTCGAGAAGATACGCGTCTGCTGGAACGTACGCAGCATTCCAAGGCGCGCGATCCGCTGCACGGTGAGGTGCGAGATCTCCCGTCCTTCGAAAAGTATCGATCCCGAATCGATCGGATGCTGACCGACGATCGAGTTGAAAAGCGTCGTCTTGCCGGAGCCGTTCGGGCCGATAAGCCCGGTGATGCCGCCGGGCTCGACCTTGAGCGAGACATTGCGGTTCGCCACCACGCCCCCGAACGCCTTGGTGACGTCACGCACCTCGATGATTGCGCCGCTCATGGCCTGCCCGCGGCCTTGGAAGACTTGCGCCTCGACGCGCACGCCGAACCACTCGGGCTTGCGGGCCCGCAGCCATCCCAGAATCCCCTGCTGGAAATAGACCACGTTGACGATGATCAGTACGCCGAGCGCGATGTATTGCCAGCCGAGCAGGTAGGTCCAGGTCAGCTCGCGCAGGACGTAGAAAAGCGTTGCGCCGATGATCGGTCCCCAGAGCGTTCCTTTGCCGCCGAGCAGGGTCATCGCGACCATGAAGATGCCGAAGGTGAGGGTCGGGTAAGCGGTTTCGAGAGGCTCGATGAAGCCGGTCATGTTGCCGAACAGCGCACCGGCTATCCCGAGGAAGAACGCCGACACTGACCAAGCCACCGTCTTGTAGCGCGTGGTGTGCAGCCCTAGCGCCTCGGCCTTGTCCTCGTCGTCGCGGATCGCGTTGATGGCAAGGGTGAACCGCGTGCTGTAGAGCCAGCGCAGGAACAGATAGCAAAGAACGGCCGCCAGCATGCACGCGCCGTAAAAGAATCGCTCCCGCATACCTGGGCCGCCCGGAAACACCGGCATCGCGATTCCGCTGCCGCCGCCGACCCAACCCCAGGCGCTGGTAAGCTCGGCGGCCGCGATCGCGACTCCCAGCGTGCCTATTGCGAAGTAGGGTCCGCGCAGGCCGAGCAGAATCCAACTTAGGATCGCGGCCAGGATCACCGGCCCGATCGCGGCCAGAAATACGCCCAGCGCGAGCCCGGTGTAGTACTGCTGGTCGCTAAAGTCGATCTTGATGGCGCCGCTGGCGGCGGTGTATTCGCCGACGTTGTACACCAGCGCAATCTGCACGATGGCGCAGATGTACATCCCAAACCCGAAGAAAGTGATGTTTCCGAGAGAGTTGTAGCCCATCTGGCCGCCCATCGTGTCCCAGGTCTGCGCGAACAGCACGAAGATCCAGAAGACCGCGAATTGGACCGTATGTGCGGGAAACACGAAGGGCGCCGCAATGCCGGCGGCAAGCAAGATGAGGTGCAGTGCGAGCGATTTGCGAGTCATTGAAGCGCCAGGCGATGGCGCCGCAGCAGCATCTGGCGCCAGATAAGAATGATCAACAGCAGACTGACGACGGTTGCTTGCTGGAACTGGGCTCCGAGCACGAAGCCGCCGTACTGCTCAATGACCCCCAGCCCGAGCGCTGTCACGATCACCGCGGGAAAGTTTCCCAGCCCTGCGGCGGTCACGATGACGAATGCTCGGACCGAGTAGGCGATGCCGTAGAACGGTTGGATCACCCAGATCATGGCGATGATCACTCCCGCCACGCCGCAGATCGCCGAGTTGATGGAAAAAGTGAGCGCGTAGACCAGGTCAGTATTGACGCCGAGCACGCGTGCCGCGCGCGGATCCTGCGCGGTGGCGCGGATCGCCTGTCCCATCCGGCTCTGCTTCAGAAACAACACCATGGCTACTGCGAGCACGGCACACATTCCGAACGCGATAACGCGGATTTGCGTAATGTCGACCATTCCGCCGAACATCTCGAAGCGGCCGAAGCCGGACTTGAGCGTGCGCACATCGGGGCCGAATACCAGGTTCATCACTGCTGCATCGTGATCGCAAGTCCGAAGGTGGCGAGCAGCGATGTGAACAGGTCGAGCTGGATCACGCGGCGAATGATCAGCTTGTAGATGAGCCAGCCGTAACCGAACATCAGCGCGGCCACCGGCACGATCGCCACGATCGGGTGGACGCCGTGGCGCGACAGCTCGTAGCCGAGATAGCCGCCCAGCATCACGAAGTCGCCCTGGGCGAGGTTCTTTACGCTCGTCACGCCCCAGACCAGCGCAAGGCCGTAGGCGGCGAGGGCGAATACCGCTCCGATACTCAGGCCATTCAGCCATAGCTGAATGTTGAATACCGGCGCTGTGCCGAGGATCTGAAGATTGTCCCACATGAACGCGATCGTGCCGGCCCCTGAAGGCCGGCACGCCTAGGCTACGTTAAGCAACGAATCCTGCGATTACATCGGCGCTTTGCGCGGGTACACCACCGGTTCGGAGGCGTACTTGGTCGGTGCCACCACGACGTATTTGTCGCCCTGGATTTGGCGCAGCACCATCGGCTTGGCGACGTTGTTGCCTTCCGCGCTGAACTTGATGTTGCCGTAGAACGTCTGCATGTCCGTCGCGGCAAGCGCATCGCGCAGCTTCTTCGGTATCGAAGCTCTGCGCCCGGCGGAATGCGTCGGCCCAGATCTCGATGACCGCGGAGGCCTGCGCGACCTGGTAGGGAACGATCTTGTACTCCTTGTGCGCGGCGAGGAACGCCTTGTTGTAGTCCATGGCCGTGCCGAACACGCCGTCCTTGTACTTGAGCGTTTCGGCCCACTGGGTCGGGCAGAGAATGCCCTCGGACGCGGCGCCGAACTGGGTGCTCAGCTTGGCCGACTCGCAATGAGTCATGGCGACGATGGATGCGTTGACGCCCAGCTCCTTCATCTGTCGCGTTGCGGTCGTTGCGCCCTTGGTGTGGCCCGAGAAGGCGAGGATGTCAGGCCTGAGGGCCTTGACCTTGGTGAGCGTGGCGGAGATGTCGCTCAGGTCGCGCGGCATCTTGTCGTCGACCACGATCTTCATGCCGTACTTCTTCGCTTCGTCGACAACCCCTTGCCGAACGTCGAGGGAGAAAGGATCGTTCTCGAACGCCATCCCGATCTTCAGATCGCTCGGGTTCTTGCCGTTCTTCTGGGCCAGCTCAGCGGCAAGGTCGATGACCGGTGAAAGGTACTGGTCGGACGTCGAGAGCGCGGCGAACATGTAGCGATAGCCCTGGGTGAAGAGCGAGCGCGACGCGCCTTCCGCCTCGACCATCGGGATCTTGTACTTCTCGGTTACCGGCGCCGCAGCCTTGGTGGGACCCGAACCGTATGGGCCGAGAATGTACTTGATTCCGTCCTGATTGATGATGCGCTCCAGCAGCTGAGCCGTACGGGCCGGGGTGGACTCGTCGTCGTAGTACTTGATCGCGAGCTTGTACGTCTTGCCGTTGATCTTCACGCCGCCCATCTCGTTGATGCGCTTGACGCCGAAGTTGTAGCCATCGCTCGCATTCTTGCCTTCCTGCGAGTACTTGCCGGTAATCGAAATGGCGGAGCCGAGCGTGATCGTATCTTCCGCCGAGGCCTGGCCAGAAAATGCCAGCGCGGCCGCAACGGCCGCCGCGCCCGTCAGGCGCACAGTATTAGAGATTCGAACCTTCATGAGTTCCTCCTTTGGGATTATCTGCCTGTCTTGTGCAGGTATTGCTGCCGGAGCTACAACCTTAATACGAACATGTATCAACAGGCAAGCCGGCTGCGCATCGAGCGCACCCCATATGGAGCCCGTCAAGCGCCGCCGAAGGAGCGCGAAAGCAGCGTCTCAATGCCGTCACGCGACGGCGCGCGCAGCACGCCGACCTCAGTGATCAGTCCGGTTACCAACTCCGCTGGAGTGACATCGAACGCGGGGTTGCGCACCACCACGCCATCGGGCGCCCAGCGCAATCCGCCGTATCCCGTCACTTCACCTGGAGGACGCTCCTCAATCGGGATCAACGCGCCCTGCGCGATGGAGGAATCGAAGGTCGATAACGGTGCCGCGACGTAGAACGGAAGTCCGTGACGCCGCGCCAGTACCGCCAGCGTATAGGTGCCGATCTTGTTCGCGACATCGCCGTTGGCCGCAATTCGATCGGCACCGACAATCAGCATGTCGACCTCGCCGCGGCTCATCAGGAAGCCCGCCATGCTGTCGGTCACGAGCGTGACGGGGATGCGTTCCTGCACCATTTCCCAGGCGGTCAGGCGCGCTCCCTGCAGATACGGACGGGTTTCGTTGGCCACTACCGAGATGCGCTTTCCTTGGTCGCGCGCCGAGCGCACTACGCCGAGCGCTGTGCCGTGACCCGCCGTCGCGAGGGCTCCCGCATTGCAGTGAGTCATGATGCGCGCGCGGTCCGGGACGAGCTCGGCGCCGTGCGCGCCGATGGCACGATTGACCGCGAGATCCTCCTCGTAAATCGCGAGTGCTTCATCCTCGAGTGCGGACGCGCCATTCCGCGCCAATGTCCGGCGCATGCGCGAGAGCGCCCAGAACAGGTTTACAGCAGTGGGCCGGCTGTGCGCGAGTACTTCGAACGCGGCCTCAAGACTCGCTGCGCGCGTGGACTCGAGCGCGACGCCGAAGGCGGCGGCACAGCCGATTGCCGGCGCGCCGCGCACCACCATTTCCCGGATCGCGCGCGCCGTCTCGACGGCCGTGTGGCAGGTCAGGTACTCGATCTTCTGCGGCAATGCGCGCTGGTCCAGCAGCTCCAGCGTCTTGCCGGTCCAGCGCAGGGTGTCGACCCCCATCAGACGACGCGCTCGTTCCCGCCGTCGACCGGTATCTGAGCGCCGGTAGTCTTCGCGAACAGCGGCCCGCACAGCTCTGCGGCGAGCTCAGCAACGTCCTTCGACGCGACCTCGGTGCGCAGCAGATTGTTTCTCTTGTACTGACCCACGCTCAGATTGTAGGCCGCGGCGCGCGCAGTGAGCACCTCGTCGGTCCAAAGCGCGGTGTCGTACACAGCATTGGGATGCAGCGAGTTGACGCGGATGCCGTCCTTGCCCCATTCGAGCGCCGCCACCCGCGACAGCTGATTGAGCGCAGCCTTGGAGGCCGAATAGGCCGCCGCGCCGGGACCGGGCGCAGGCACGTTCTTCGAGCCAATGACGACGATGCGCCCGCCGCGCGGGGCCGTCTTCAGCAGCGCATGGCATGCTTGCATGACTATCAGATTGCCCTCGACGTTGATCGCCATCGCGCTGTGCCAGGTCTGTAGTTTGATGTCCTGGATCGGCTGCGACACGGGGAAGATGCCCGCATTCAGCACCAGCATGTCTATGCCGCCATAGCGCTTTACCGTTGCGCCGAGCGCCGCATCGACTGCATTCGCATCGGTAACATCGCAGGCAATTCCGGTGAAATCCGGACGCGTCCACAGGGCCTCGATTTCGGCGTTGCGATCGAGCCCCACGACCGCCGCACCCCGCCTCAGAAATGCCTCCACACAGGCCTTGCCGATGCCCGAGGCCGCGCCAGTCACCAGCGCGACTTCGCCCGCAAACTGCGGCGCTGCGCCTGCCTTGCGCAGCTTGACCTGCTCCAGATCCCAGTATTCGATGTCGAAGATGTGCCGCTCGTCGACCGCCTGCCAGCCGCCCAGCGCCTCTGCGCGCAGGATGACGTCGATCGTGTGATCGTATAGGTCCTCGACGATCGCCGCATCTCGCGCCGTCCTGCCGGCCGCCGCAAATCCCAGGGCCGGATCGAGCACCATGCGTGGCGCGGGATCCAGCATGGTCTTCTTCTCTTTCGAGCGCGCCGCGTGGCGCTCGAAGTACTCACGGTAGCCGCGTGCGTACGCGTGCGCGTCGAACCCGACCATTGGCAGAGGCTTGGTGCGGATCACGTGATCCGGCGTCGCTGGCCCGCGCTGCGAAAGTTGATTCAACGCCGGATGCTGCGCGAATGAAAGAAACTTCGGGGAATCATTGATCCTCATGATCAACGGAGCCCCAGCCAGGTCGGAAATCGTACGCCGCAACCCGGCGATCGCTTCACGCGAAGTACTCGATGACCTCGGCGGCGGTAGCGTCACATGCCATGCCTTTCTTGCCGCGAGGTATTCTTCGGCCATCGACACGAGCCCGATCATGCGTTCGTAGGACTCTCTCGCATCGGCGCCGAACGAGAACACGCCATGCGACAACAACACCATGCCGACGGTCTGCGGGCCCGCCTGCGCCGCAAACTCGCGCGCACAGTAAGCTGCGAGATCGAATCCGGCCATGATGTATGGAATCACCACCACCTTGTCGCCGTAGATCTCGCGCACACGCTGCTCGCCACGTGGCGCGTTGCTGATCGAGAGCACCGCGTCGGCGTGGGTGTGGTCAACGTAGGCATGCGGCAGGATCGCGTGCAGGATGGTTTCGACCGAGGGCGAGGGCGCGCCCGCGCGCAGCATATGCGTGTTGAGCTCGTTGACCATCTGCGGGTCGGACAGCGCGGGCAACTCGGCCAGGCGCCGAACGTAGTCAAGCGCGACCGGCGTGAATCCGGCGACCTCGATCGTCTCAAGATCCCATCCGCTGCCTTTGACGTAAAGCACCTCTTCGGGCGCGCCGAAGAGGTTCGTCTGGCGCAGCTTGACCGAAGTATTGCCGCCTCCGTGCAGGACGAGCGACCGGTCCGTTCCCAGCAGCCGGGAGGTGTAGACGCGCGGGCCGAGCGGACCGGAATAGCGCGCGGCGTCGGTGTCGTTCCAGAGACTGCGCATGGCTATCCAGCGGCAAAACGTAAAATTATACTTTCACTCCATGATCAGAATCGAACTATCCGCATGGTCCGAGGCGCGCTCCGAGGCGATGCGCGTCCGTGAAGCTGTTTTCGTGGCGGAGCAGGGGGTGCCGGCGGAGCTGGAACTCGATCAGCATGATCCGGAGTGTCTGCACGCGCTGGCACGGAACGACGCGGGGAGTGTTGTCGGAACCGGGCGACTGCTGCCGGGGGAAGCGCACGGCGCACGGATTGTCTCTCACCTGGGCCGCATGGCAGTGCTGAAGCAGTGGCGCGGCCGGGGAGTCGGCTCCGCATTGCTCGCGCGCCTGATCGAGGCCGCGCGTGAACGCGGCGACACGGAGCTCCTGCTTTCCGCTCAAACCCACGCCCAGGGGTTCTACCGCGCGCACGGATTCCTGGAGGAGGGCGACGCATTTGTCGAGGCGGGAATCTTGCACCGCACGATGCGGCGCGTCCTCGGCTAGCTCAGAGTAAATTCGTAGCGCCGGGTGTCGAGTTCCGCGCCATCGGAACCGTAGGCACGCTCCGCGAAGCGCACCGTGCCGTCGGCGCCGACCAGCAATGCGCTCGAGGATCGCGTTCCGTACGCCACAGAGACGATGCGCGCGGCCGACAGCAGTCGCTCGCGTACTGCGCCGACCCCGGTGTCAGGCAACTCGCCGTCGGCGGCTTCGGTCGTGTCCGCCAACAATGCCAGCAGAGGCTCAACGGCGGGCGCAAGCTCGAGCGCTTGTTCCAGGCGTCGCTTACCGTGCGTGACCTTGGGCCACGGCGTATCGAGCAGGTGGTTGGATAAACCGTGCACCCCCGCCTCGACCCTGCGGGCGCGCCCGCCGCGATTCGATACCCACCATAGCTCTGCCCGGTCCCCCGCAAGGAAATTGAACCCGCGGTATGCGATGCCGTCCATCGCGACGTGCGCCGCGAACGCGCCGGGAGCGCCTCCGCTTCCCAGATAGCGGCTGGCGAGAACTCCGCGGGAAGTCGCTTCGCGTGGCGCCGGTGCGGCGTCCCGAAAGTTCGTCACCGCCGCGAACCTGCCGCCGCGCGTGACGCCAAGCCAGGTACCCATGCCCTCCAGGTCGCGCCCGGCGAGGATCGCAGGTTGATCCTCCCAGAACCTGGCCGCAGCGGTCGGCCTGGTATGGAACTCGTCGCGATTTGCGGCGACGATCAACGGAAAGTCCGGGTGCACCTTCCATGCGAAGACGATCAAGCACATGGCTCAGTCGACCGGAACGAAGAGCTCGACCCGACGTGCGCTGCCAGGCGGCAGATAGCGGTCGACACGCAGTCTTGCACACTCGCGCGCAAGCAAGGCTTCGAAGCGCGTCGCGTCTTGGACGTCCGAATAAACCTCCATATATGTCGTCGGATCGTCACGTCGTCTCTGCCAGCAACCCAGCACGCCGGCCTCGCGTTGGATGGCAGTAAACAGCTGCTCAACAACGTCACCCAGGTCCCGCAATCGCTCGGGATCCACCTTATAGTAGACGTAGATGCTCGCGCGACTCAACTGGCGTAGGGGAGGGGAAGGATTTCAATCGCCGGCCCGTCCGGAGCGACCCGGATCGCCGCGCCACCCTCGACCGCGGCAATCGGGACCACAGCGAGCAGTTCCCTGCCGCCGTTCGCGCCAGCGACGCTTACTACGGTTCCGCTCGCCTGCCCAGGCAGGTCGTCGCTGTAGAGTTCGGTCCCCGCGTGGGCCTCGACCCGTGCGTCTCTAAGGCGGCCACGGACCATGCGCCGCTTGATCTGACCGCGGTACTGGGCGCGCGCGACGATTTCCTGTCCTGGGTAGCAGCCCTTCTTAAAATCGACACCGCCCACGGCTTCCAGATTGACCATTTGCGGGATGAAGAGATCCTGGGTCGCATGCTCGATGAGCGCGCGCCCGGCCCGGATATCGAGTAGCGTCCATTCTTCTTCGTCGGATATCACCGCGCCCAACTCGGCTTCGATGCGTTCGGCCTGCGCCGGGAGAGCGATAACCAGGACCCGGTCCGGCTCAACGCGCACCGCCGTTAGTTCGCCGTCAGTCGTGACCGCCATGGGAGCCTGACCCAGCGTGACACCGAGCTCCGCGAGGCGAGCCACAGCGCGCGCACCCCACACTCCAATCTGCGCATAGCGCTGCCCGAGATCAGAAATCTTGACTTTGGCGCGCAACACGAACATTCCGAGCCGCTTCGCAACGGACGGCACGATATCTGCCGCCAGCTGCAGCAAGAACCCGTCCGGGCGTGGCACCACGACGAAGCTGGCGAGCAGGCGGCCCTTGGCCGAGCACCAGCCGGCGAGCCTCGCCTGATCCGCGGGCAAATGGTCGATATCGTTCGTGAGTTGCCCATGGAGGAAGCCGCGCGCGTCGTCACCACCCAACGACAAGAGGCCGAAACGGCGAAGTCGCGCAACCCGCAGCCCGGATTCATCTAGCGCCGTTGAGTTCATCGCAGACGAG
Organism: uncultured beta proteobacterium; assembly: GCA_963755395.1. Lineage (GTDB taxonomy): Bacteria > Pseudomonadota > Gammaproteobacteria > Burkholderiales > SG8-39 > DAHVFK01. Next base: position 1,643,802 of record CAVWJJ010000002.1, read on the forward strand.
TCGCCGCTCGTTCCATCGTAAAATATCCATCTTACCCGTCTCAAGGTGCCCGACCGACGGCGATCCAGTTGCATTCCTTTGTCAAACGCGTGTTGTTACTGTTGGTCGCGGCCGGCCTGGGCGGCGCCATCTATGCCGTCTGGTACGTAAGGACGCCGATGCCACTCGGCAAGCTTCCAGTCGAATTCGACATTCCGCCTGGAACGGCACTGCGCGGCGCGATCCGTCAGCTCAGGGCAGCCGGCGTGCAGGTCGGTGGCTGGCGCTTTGAGTTGCTGGCGCGTGTCCTCGGTCGGGCGCAGGAAATCAAGGCCGGCAGTTACGAGCTGACGCGGCCAGTCACACCGCTAGAGCTGCTAGGCAAGCTGACGCGCGGCGACGTCACGCAAGCCGAAGTCAAGCTGATCGAAGGTTGGACTTTCCGTCAGTTTCGGCTCGCGCTCGATGAGAACCCCTACCTCAGGCACGAGACCCAGGGCCTGGACGAAGCCCAGCTCATGGCTCGTATCGGGGCGTCGGAGACCGAGCCTGAGGGACTCTTCTTCCCCGATACCTACCTGTTTGCCAAGGGCTCCGCCGACGTGGCCGTCCTGCGCCGCTCCTATCGCGCGATGCAACGCCATCTGGCGCAGGAATGGACCGTACGCGACGCGAATTTGCCGTATCGCACCCCTTACGACGCGCTGATCATGGCGTCGATCATTGAGAAGGAGACGGGGCGACCCGCGGACCGTGAGTTGATCGGGGGGGTACTGGTCAACCGCCTGCGTATCGGCATGCGGCTGCAGGCGGACCCTACCGTGATCTACGGGCTGGGCGCGAGTTTCGACGGCAACCTGACCAAAGCCCACTTGCAGCAGGACGGTCCGTACAACACGTACACCCGCGCGGGACTTCCGCCAACGCCGATCGACATGCCGAGCCTGGCTTCGCTGCGTGCGGCGCTTCGGCCGGGAAAGACTGATGCCCTCTACTATGTGTCCCGCGGTGATGGATCGAGCGAATTCTCGCGTACGCTGATTGACCATAACCGCGCCGTGACAAGATACCAGCGTCTCAACCGGCACAGGCGCGACTGAGGGCGGAACGCGGCGCATGAGTGAACTCGGGAAGCTGATCACCCTGGAGGGCGTTGACGGCGCCGGCAAGTCGACCCATATCGAGTTCATCGCGGAACGGCTACGTGCGCAGGGCAGGACCGTGCTGGTGACGCGTGAGCCGGGCGGCACCCCTTTGGCCGAGAAATTGCGTGAGCTCGTGCTCAAGGAACCGATGGATGCGCTGGCCGAAACGCTGCTCATATTTGCCGCACGCGCAGACCACGTTCGTCAGTTGATCCGACCGGCGCTCGAAGCCGGAAGCTGGATCGTGTGTGACAGGTTCAGCGACGCGACCGTCGCGTACCAAGGTGCCGGAAAGGGAATTCCGATGGAGCTCATCCAGCAACTCGCCGAGGTGACGCATCCCGGCCTGCGGCCGGACAGAACACTGGTATTCGATTGCCCGTACCATGTAGCCCGGCAGCGCCTGAACGCAACTGGCCGGCGACTCGACAGATTCGAGCGCGAGGACCGCCAATTCTTCGAGCGGGTGCGAGAGGCTTACCTCGCGCGTGCCGTAGCGGAACCTGGCCGCATCCGCCTAATCGACGCGTCTATGAGTCTGTCAGATATTAGGATAAAACTGGAAGATAGCCTTTCAGTATGTTGAAAAACAAATGATTCACGACTGGAACAGTGAGCTCTGGACCGAGTTGGCGGCCAGCGCCGAGAGGTTGCCTCACGCGCTTCTGATTCATGGTCCCGACGGAATCGGCAAGCGCGCGCTGGCCGAGCATTTTGCGCAGTTCCTGCTGTGCGAAGGTCCGCCATCGGAGCGTCCGTGCGACCGCTGCGTAGCCTGTCGATGGTTCATCGCAGGCAATCATCCCGACGTACGCTGGCTCGAGCCAGAGGCTATCGCGAAGCCAATGGCGATCGAGGGCGAGGAGGCGGACCGAGCGGGCGGCCGTACTGCCAGGCCGAGTCTCGAAATCAAGGTGGAACAGGTGCGCGCGCTGGCCGACTTTCTCAACGTCGGCTCGCATCGCGGGCGGCGTCGCATCGCGTTGGTCCATCCTGCGGAAGCGATGAATCTGCACGCGGCGAATTCGCTCCTCAAGAGCCTCGAGGAACCGCCCTCGGACGCGGTCTTCGTGCTCGTCTCGCACCGCCCGGCGCGGCTGCTCGCGACCATTCGAAGCCGCTGCGTCGCGCTGCCGGTGGGTTTACCCCGCCGATCGGAGGCCGAGGCGTGGTTACGCGCGAATGGCGTGGCGGACGCGGCCAGGTGGCTCGCATTTGCGGGCGGCGCCCCGCTGCGGGCGCTGGAATACGGTTCCGGACCACGCGGGGAGACGACTATGAGGCTTCTCAACGCGCTGCAAGCGGGCACGCTTCAGGCGGTTGCGACCGGAGATCGCGACGAGGTGGAGGCGCTTGCGGAAGTATTGCAAAAGTTCGCGCTCGACCGGGCATTTGCGGCTTTTGGCGCCGAGCCGAAATACGTCACCGGCAGCGCCGAAGCCGCGCCTGCGCGGGCATACGATTGGCTGCTGTTCGCCCGCGCCATGGGGCGCAACCGGGCACTCTCGCGACATCCGCTGAATCCCAGGCTGTTCGCTTCGGATATGCTCGCCGCGATGCCTGGCCTCGGGAGAAAACGGCAATGAGCGACCTGGAAGACAAGTCTGCTAGCGCCGACGGCGGGCGGCCGAGCGTTCTGTCGCTCAATATTCGCGAAAAGAATGCACTGTAGGCCGCCTACATTCCCCAGCTGAAAAACGGCGGAATCTTCATCCCGACAGCTCGCATACACCATCTTGGCGACGAGGTATTTATGCTGGTTTCGCTTCCAGACGAAGCGGCCAAGATTCCAGTAAGCGGAAGGGTGGTTTGGATCACCCCGGGCGACGCGCAGGGGAAACGTGCGCAAGGGGTAGGGATTCAGTTCTCTAACGACGAGGCCGGACGGTCCGCCAAGAAGAATATTGAGCGACTGCTTGCGGGTATGCTGGACAGTTCAAAGATTACGCACACTTTCTAAGTAAGTACATAATATTGCGGAACTGAACTTATATCTTGCTGAAGATAAGTGATATTACTTATTGTTTAAAATGAGTTTATCTAAAAAAACAGAACACATATGAAGCACGATGAATCTAGTCGTCCGCTTTCGAGCGAGAGCTCCTCTCGTGGGAGAGATAGGAATTTGGATGTCGGCCCTGGTCGCCGCTGCGGCAACCATGCATTGACGCATCAGTGAGGTCCGAGAGCGTAACGACGCATCCAGGGAACCGTCCGGCTGCGAGTGGAGAGGTAGGTCGGTGGTGGGGCCACTACGGTCGCCGGTCTGGCCGGCTGAGTTGGTAGATAGGTTAGAAGCAAATATTTAACATAATACACATATGCGCATAATTCCGTCAGTTCAGACGGCCCGTCGGCGGAATAGGAAGCCTTGCAACGGGGATCCCTTCGTCCAGGAGCGCGTCATGCTCCTCCCGGGTGGCCTCGCCCCGAATCGGGCGAACCGGGGCCTGGTCGTAATGGATGCGTCTGGCTTCGGCCGGAAATTCCCCGCCCACGTCTTCGGTCTTGGTCAGGATCTCGTCCAGCAAGCGGGAATACAAGACTTGCGCCAGGGCGAGCGGATCGCGCCCAGAAAGCTTCGGGCCCTGCAGGTTCGGTGTTGCCTGCGGCGCTGCTGCCTTGGCCGGCTCGGCGCCGGTCTTGATCCGGGTCGCCGATGGCACACGCTCGACGGTTGCCGAACCGCACTTTGGACAACTGAGCAGGCCGCGCTTGCGCTGCGAGGCAAATTCCGGCTGCGAGCCGAACCAGCCCTCGAAACGATGCCCTTCGTCGCATAGTAGATCGAAGACGATCATGATTGAATTCTAACCGACAATGCGATACTGCGGCGTTAGCCGGCGTACGAGCCGGACGCAGATATAGCGATGATCGCCGACCGCATCGAAGCCAAATGGATTGACTTGTTTGTCGACGTATTCGCGCACTGTAAGGTGGCCGCGGGCGACCTGTGCGCGGTATTGTCGGAATCGCAGTCGCGCGAATTGAACGTACGGCTTGCTGAGCTTGCGCTCTTGCGGCTTGGTGCGCGCGCCTTCCACATTGTCGTCCCAACGCCTCGCCAAGCCGCGGCCGTGCCGATCCGCTCGACCGGCGCGTCCAACGTATTGCGCGATCTGCCTGCCGCGATCAACGCGCTCGGTGCATGCGTCTTCGTCGCCGACTGCACCGTAGAAGGCCTGATGCACGCGGCGGAACTGCCGCAGATCCTGAAAGGCGGGGCACGCGTACTCTACATCTCTGACGAGCATCCGGATGCGCTCGAGCGCCTTGCACCCTCCCCCGCAGACGAGCACAGGGTTAGGACTGGCATGCGGCGGCTGCGTGAGGCGAAGCGCATGGAAGTGACTTCGGCCGCCGGAACAAGACTCGACATCCGCGTCGAGGGGGCACGCGTCGGTGGAGTTTGGGGTTACACAGAGAAGCCAGGGACCCTGTCGCACTGGCCTGGTGGGCTGTGCCTGTGCTTTCCGCGTGTCGGGGCCGTCGACGGTACTCTGGTGCTTGCACCGGGGGACCTCAATCTGACGTTCAAGCGGTATATCGAATCGACCGTAAGCCTCAGAATCGCAAGCGACTATGTCACCACGATCGAAGGCAATTCGCTCGACGCCGAGCTGATGCGGGAGTATTTCGCGGCCTGGGGTGACCGCGAAGCTTATGCCGTGTCCCACGTGGGCTGGGGCATGAATCCGCGCGCACGCTGGGAGACGATGGCCATGTACGACCGACGAGACGTAAACGGAACCGAGCAGCGCGCGTTTGCGGGGAACTTCCTCTACTCCACGGGCGCCAACGAGGTGGCGGGGCGGTACACACTCGGCCATTACGATCTGCCGCTCAGGCATTGCACCATACGGCTGGACGGCGAGACGATAGTCGACGACGGGCGATTGCAGGGCGAACTGGCATGAGCCTGCCCACATACGTGGAGCAGGGCCGCGGCGGCGATACGCTCGTGTTCCTGCATGGGGTCGGTGGCGGCCACGCCGCATGGGACGACCAGCTTCCCTACTTCGCCGGGATCGGATATCGCGCGGTTGCATGGGATCAGCCCGGCTACGGCGCGAGCCCGCTGGTCGAGCCCTACGATCTGGAGCGAGTGGCGGTCGCCTTGCAGGCGCTGATCGATCACCTGGGCGATGCGCCCGTGACTCTTGTCGGGCATAGCATGGGAGGGTTCGTTGCACAAGAGGCCTACGCCCGATTTCCTCAGCACATCAAGGCGCTCGTGCTGTGCTGTACCAGTGCGGCGTTCGGCGGCGCCGGCGGTGACTTCCAGCGCCAGTTCATCGCCGAACGCATCGCGCCGCTGGACCAGGGCAGGACAATGGCCGACATTTCGTCCCAGCTTATGAGCGCCATGCGGGGCAGCCGGTCCCGGCCAGGCGGCCTAGAGCGCGCCGAGCGGATCATGGCGGGCGTGCCCCCTAGGACCTACCGCAAGGCCGTCACGCTGCTCACCACGTTCGACCGGCGAGCCCTACTGCCCCGGATCGCGGTCCCGACGCTGCTGCTCGCGGGCGCCGAAGACCGAACGGCCCCGCCGTCCGTCATGCAGCGCATGGCGCAAGAGATCTCGCGGGCGGAATACGTGGTCCTCGACGGCTGCGGCCACCTCGGTCCGATGGATCAGCCAGATGAATTCAATCGCGCGCTTGCGGCCTTCCTCGAGCGCCACACGAATCGATGCGAAGCATGACCTTCACCCCGCGGGGTATCGATCCCCGCTACACGGTGACCGGATCGAACTATCCGTTGAGCGCGAAGCAAAGTGAACTGGTCGCGCTCGCCGATTCCGTAGGCCCCCTCTTCTCGCAGCGCGCGGTTCGGTATGACCGCGAGGCGAGCTTCCCGTTCGAGAACTTCGAGGATCTGCGCCGGACCGGGTTGCTCGGCCTGTGCGTGCCGGAGAGCTTCGGCGGCAAGGGTGCCGACCTGCGCAGCTATGCGATCGTCTCGGCAACGCTCGGCAAGTATTGTGGCGCTACCGCGCTTACCTTCAACATGCACGCGTGCTCAACGTTGTGGCCCGGGATCCTCGCAGATGATCTGGACATGACTTCCGATCAGAAGCGGGAGCACGAACGCCATCGAAAGGTCCATTTCGAACGCGTGATCGGGCAAGGCGCAGTCTACGCTCAGCCCTTCTCCGAGGGCAGCGCGGCCACCGCCGGCAAGGCGCCGTTCGGCACGCTCGCATCTAAAGTCGACGGCGGCTGGAGGATCAGCGGCAAGAAAATCTTCGCCTCGCTTGCAGGAGCCGCCAACTACTACGGGGTTCTGTGCACCGAGGACAAGCCGGACCGGACAATGCGCGATACGCTTTACGTGGCGGTTCCGGGGAACGCGCCGGGACTCACCGTAACGGGGGACTGGGACCCGCTGGGGATGCGCGGCACGGTCTCCCGCACGCTGTTGTTCAAAGACGTATTCGTGCCGGACGACGCCCAAATGATGCCGCGCGGCGTCTACTTCCAGGCGGCAAGCCGATGGCCGCACATGTTCACCACGCTTGCGCCGACGTACCTTGGCATTGCCATTGCTGCGTTCGAATTCACGGTCCGGTATCTGCGCGGGGAAGTCCACGGTATGCCGCCGGTGAAGCGACGAATGTATCCGACCAAGCAGATTGCGGTCGCCGAGATGCTGATCAAGCTAGAACAGACCCGGGCTCTGTTCCTGCGCATGCTGGATGACGCCCGGGTCGACCCCCCCAAGGACGCGCGCCTGCGTGCCTACGCGGCGCAGTTCACCATCATGGAGAATGCGAACGACCTGTGTCGCCTCGCCATCCGGACTTGCGGCGGCCAGTCGATGCTGAAATCACTGCCTCTCGAGCGCCTCTACCGAGACTCGCGCTGCGGCGCCCTGATGCTGCCCTGGACCGCCGAGCTGTGCCTCGATCGAATCGGACGCGAGGCGCTCTACGAACCCGGCGAGGGCGACGATTGACGTGAATCTATCGCGCATTATCGAGCGCTGGGCGGAGCATTTTCCCTCCAAAGTTGCGATTCATTTCCGCGGCTCGGATCTCAGCTATGCGATTCTGTGGGAGCGGATTGAAGAGGCAACACGCGTACTCGGGTCGCGCGGGATCGTGCGCGGCGATCGAATTGCCTTTCTCGGCTACAACAATCCGGACATGCTAGTGCTGCTGTTTGCGCTAGCTCGCCTGGGCGCAATCCTGGTTCCGCTCAACTGGCGCCTGACGGTAGCCGAACATCGGCTCATTGTGCGGGATTGTGCGCCGCAACTCCTCTTCACCGAACCTGAATTCGCCGCGCACGCCGCGGAGCTCGGAGTGCCGGTCTGCCTGATCCTCGACGGCAAGTGGCGTGAAGGCGAGGCCGCGCCGGCTTCCTCCGGCTGTGACGAAGACGATATGCTGGTAATGTATACCTCGGGCACGACTGGCCGCCCCAAGGGCGCCGTGCTGCGTCAAAGCGCGCTGATTTGGAACGGATTCAATTCGATCCATGCACATGATCTTTCCCAACGCGATCATGTGCTGAGCCCGCTACCGATGTTTCACGTCGGTGGCTTGAACAACCAGACCCTGCCTGCCCTGCTTGCGGGAGCGACGGTGACCCTTCAGCAACGCTTCGAACCCGGACAATGGCTGGCGGCCGTCGCCTCGCGACGCCCGACCATCAGTCTGCTCGTGCCGGCTACGATGCAGGCGGTGCTTAACCACCCGGACTGGGATAAGACCGATCTGTCTTCGTTGAAGATGATCAATTCGGGGTCGATGGTGGTGCCGGAATCGCTCATCCGTGCGTTCCACGCGCGTGGCGTCCCGGTCGGCCAGATCTACGGCTCTACTGAAACGGCCCCGATCGCTGCCATACTCCAGAAGGAGGACGCGATGTCTATGGTCGGCAGCGCGGGCAAGCCCGCGCTGCATTGCGAAATCAAGATTGCCGCCGACGACCATGGCACGGACGCCTCCGTGGGCACGGTGGGCGAGATATGGGTTCGCGGGCCCAACGTGATGCGCGGTTACTGGAACGATCTCGAGGCAACCGCAAGCGTGTTCCACGACGATTGGTTCAAGACCGGCGATCTAGCGCGTCGCGACCATGGCGGATTCCTGTGGATCGCCGGCAGGACCAAGGACGTCATCATTTCGGGGGGCGAAAACATCTATCCGGCCGAAATCGAGAATGTGCTGGCCGATTGCCCAGCCGTCGCGGAATCAACGGTTATAGGCATCGAAGACCCAAAGTGGGGAGAGACCGCCTGTGCCTGTATCGTACTTCGGCCTGGAGCCGCGCTCGATGAAAGCAGCGTGCTGTCGCTATTTCACGACCGTCTGGCCCGTTATAAGCATCCGCGCCGGATCGTTTTCATGGACGAGCTGCCGAAGAACGCCATGGGGAAAGTGCAGAAATTCGAGCTTAAACGCCGTCTCGGAGCCGGCTAGTTCATTACAATACGGGGGGTTCGATTCCAGAAGCTATTCCGTGAATCTCGCAAAGTCCATGTACGCCGATGTGCTGGTGCTGTCTCCAGGGGGGAGGCTCGATCACGACAATTGCGCGGCTTTTCACAGCGTTCTTGAGCGCTACCTGGAGGAGCCGGGAAGCTCGGCGGCGCGCGGTGTAGTGTTCGATCTGGGGTCACTGGAATACGTCTCGAGCGCTGGCCTGCGCTGCTTCATGCTGGCGGCGAAACAGGCCCGCGCGCACGGCGGCAAGATCCTGATCGCGGCAATGCAACCGGTGGTGGCCGAAATCTTCGAGATCAGCCGTTTCGGCATGATCCTGGAAGCATTTCCGACGGTGCGCGCAGCGCTGGAATCGCTTTCGCCGGAATCCGCGCTCGCCTACGATCGGGCCTGACGTGCGGGTCCGGTTCTGGGGTACTCGCGGCTCGATTCCGGTCTCGTTGACTTGGCGCGATGTACGGGACCGACTGGTGGAGGCTCTGGTAGCAGGTAATGGCCAGCAGCTCGACACAATGGCGAAGGCCAATGCCTTCGTCGAGCAGCGCTTTCCATCTTCGCTTCGCAGGACTTACGGCGGGCACTCGGCCTGTGTCGAGTTCGAGCCGGGCAGCAAAGAATACTTCGTGTGCGATATGGGAAGCGGCGCGCGCGCGTTCGGCGAACACGTATTGGCACGCAACGCGGGGCAACCGGCCGTCGTGAACGTGTTCATGTCCCATGTGCACTGGGACCACATCATGGGATTCCCATTCTTCGGACCTGCCTACCTGGCGGGGACGCTCATACGCATCCATGGTTGCCACGACGTGATCGAGCACGCGTTCCGGCTGCAGCAATCGCCACCCTGTTTCCCGGTACCGTTCGACCACCTCGCAGCGAGTATCGAATTCATCCGACTCCCGCCGGGACAAACGACTGTTGTTTCGGGTATCGCCGTGACGCCGAAATTGCAGCTGCATGACGGCGATTCCTATGGCTACCGCTTCGAGTCCGGCGGCAAGAGCTTCGTCTATACCACTGACTCTGAGCACAAGCTCGAAAACGACTTGAATACGAACGGGTTCGTTCAACTCTTTCGCAATGCCGACCTCGTTGTGTTCGACGCAATGTATTCGCTCGCTGACGCGGTATCTGTGAAGGCCGATTGGGGGCATTCGAGCAACGTCATGGGCGTAGAACTGTGCCAGATGGCAAGGGCCAAGCGTATCGCGCTGTTCCATCACGAACCTGCCAATGACGACGCTGACATTGAGCAAATCCTGCGAGAGACGGTGCGTTTCGAAGAACTCACGCAACAAGGACATCGACTCGAGGTGCTGGCGGCGTACGACGGCCTGGAGCTCGACCTCTAAGGATGGGTTCCGCCAAGCGTGTGGCCGGCGTGGTGGTGCTATTGGCCAGCGCACTGGCGATCATTCTGCAGCCGCCCCTGGTGCGCTCTATGCGCGATCTTCTATTTGACGGCTACCAGCGACTCTACCCGCGAGAAAGAAGATCGGCTCCGGCAATCATCGTAGCAATCGACGAGAAATCGCTTGCCACGTACGGTCAGTGGCCATGGCCGCGTGCACGTACGGCGGAGCTGCTGCGGCGAATTGCCGCAGATAGTCCGGCGGCGATCGGAGTCGACATTCTCTTTTCGGAGCCGGACGGGGCGTCTCCCGACGGCTCGGGCGACGCCGCGTTGGCGCAGGCGATCCGCGGTAACAAGGTCGTGCTTGCCATTGCCGGTCTGCCGTACCGTGACGGTCGCTTCCCAACGCCTCCGAAGGTGGCGCCCGTCAGGCTGTATGCCACGCATCCACCGCCGCTGCCGAGGTTTGAGGGCCAGCTGCAGAGCCTTCTCCAACTCGATCGTGCGGCTGCCGGACGCGGTTTGATAAGCGCCGGCGAGTCGGAGCGCGTCATCCGTCAGGTGCCAGTTATGGCGCAGGTCGGAGAGGTGTATGTGCCGTCGCTCGCGGTCGAGATGATTCGCGTCGCGGCTGGGCTTGGTTCGTTGCGCCTCGACGCAAACGGCCACGACCGACTGATTCTCCACCTTGGCGACATCGCAGTGCCGACCCAAGGCGACGGAGAGCTATGGCTCTACTTCGGACGGCATGACCCGGAGCGCATGGTCTCAGCCGCGGAGCTGCTGGGCGGCCAAATTGCACCTCAAGTGCTGCGCGACAAGCTGGTACTGGTAGGCGTCACCGGACTGGGGCTGCTCGATCGAAAGGCGACGCCTCTCGGTGAAAGCGTGCCGGGTGTGGAAATTCATCAGCAGATCCTGGAGCAGATATTTGGCGGAGAATTCCTGCGGCGTCCCTATGGCGCTCCGTGGATTGAAGCCGGGTTGCTGCTGATCGCAGGCCTGCTGCTGGTAGGGGCGGTGCCTGCCCTCAGAGTATGGGCATCCGCGGCATCGTTTGGCGCCGTGCTGATCGCGCTGATTGCGGTCGGTCTCATTGCGTTCAAGCACGGACTGCTGCTGGACGTCGCCTCGCCGGGGCTCGGAGTCGTCCTCGTGTTCGGCACAGTGCTGGCGGGGACCCTCGCCGAAGCCGACCGCCAGCGTCGTACGATGCGTGAAGCCGCTGCAAGGGTGGCTGGCGAGCTTCAGGCGGCGCGCCGCATTCAGATGGGTCTATTGCCGGTGCCAGAAACGCTCTTCGCTAAAGAGGAACGCTTCGCTGTGGCGGCGCTTCTCGAGCCGGCGCGCACCATAGGTGGTGACTTCTACGACTGCGCGATGATCGATGCGGATCGACTGTTGTTTGTCGTGGGCGACGTATCGGGCAAGGGCTTGGCGGCAAGCCTCTTCATGGCGCTGTCAAAGACCCTGCTCAAGAGTGAGGCGATGCGCACTGGGCGAGACATCGGCGCAGCGTTCATCCGCGCTAACGCTGAAATCCGCCGGGAGAACCCTGAAGAGCTGTTTGTGACCGCCTTTGCCGGTATCCTGGACGTGCACACCGGAATTCTCGAATACTCGAATGCTGGCCACGAACCGCCCTACGGCAAGCAACCAGACGCCCCGCCGGAGCGATTCGAGATCGGCGACGGACCGCCCCTGTGCGTACTGGAAAACCATTCCTACACGACTCGTTTTCGGCAACTCGCCCCGGGGGAATGGATTTGCTTGTTGACCGACGGTGTAACCGAAGCCATGGACACGCAAGGCAGGTTGTACGGCGTCAAACGCGTGGAAGCGGTACTGCAAGGACTGTCTAAATCCGCCGAGCCCAAGGAAATCATCCGCGCTCTGCACAGTGACGTGCACCTATTCGTACGAGGGGCGCACGCCTCGGACGACTTGACGCTCCTTTGCTTGCGCTGGCGCGGGAGCGAGCTTAGCGAACGTTGATTTCCACGCCTCGATTGCGTGGCTCTTCCACGCTGTCTCCAGTCGGCACCAGCAAATCTCGCTCGCCGCGGCCAGTCACTTCGATCCGATCGGCCTTGATTCCTGCCTGAATGAGTATTTCGCGCACTTTGTCGGCACGTCGGCGAGACAAGACGTCGTTGCTTTCTATGTCCCCAACCGTGTCGGTATGCCCGATCAGCAACACGTCGGGGACGGGACGCTTGCGGATCTCGGCAAACACCTGGTCAAGCTTCGACTGCGACTCCTGTGTAAGCTGGTCGCTTCCGGTGACGAAGTACAGAATAAACGCCGCAGGCTTGAGCGGCAGCGCTTCAATTGTCTTGCCGTATTCCAGCTGCACCTGCTCCGGCGTGAGCTGCTGCGGCTTCAGCTCGCCGTCGACACCAATGTGGCTCGACGCATATGCAGTGTCCAGGACTACTTCTTCCTGCAACCCGCGCTGAACCACGACTCCGCCGATCTTGCCGTTTTCGCCCGGCAGGACCACAACCGTTTCCTCACCGAGCCGATGCGTCGGCACGCCGAAGACGACATACGCCGCGACCAATACGGCGTAGACCAAAGCTCCCATATTTAGCTTGTCGGCTCCGAGACGTGGACGATAAATTTAGTGCCGCGCACGCCCATGATAGACGCCGGGGTATGGATCCTCATCGCTCCCGGGGTATGCTTGACCAGTTTGCCCGAAACGACGGCAAGTGTGCCTTTCTTCAGCGATGCGTCCATCTCACCCTTGTACGTCGTGCTGTCGAACGCATATTTGTCGAGGGACATCACCGTGTTCGGGCCGATCGATAGCAAGCTGTTGTCGGCAAGCGTCACCCCGACGGTTCCGTCATCGCCTGTGATGATCGAATCGGACTGTCGGACGTGAAGTCCTGGCGCCACCACGATGCGCTGGCCGTCGCGCTCGATCTGCGCACTGCCCTGCGCAGTCTTGATTTGGCCAGCATCGTCCGCCGCAGCGCCGAATGCCACGAGCGCCAGTACCATTCCCGCCAACGTTATCGCTCCGCGCATAATAGCTCCATAGCCAGTCACTTACTATAATGCCCCTAACATGACGAACACGCGAACCCATGCATTTCCCGCCCGCATGAGCGCGCTTCGGGACCTCCGCTCCTTCCTAGAAGCATTTTGCACCGACTCCGGTCTCGCACGCGACTCCTGTCTAAGAACAAATGTGGTACTTGAGGAATTATTCACGAATTCTATCCGCCACGGCCACGGCGCTGAGTGCGATCAGCCGATCTGGATCGGCCTTTCATGCGACGAGGCCGGTATATTGATCACGTTCGAGGACAACGCCCGCCCGTTCAACCCCTTCAGCCACGCCCCCGTGGGGATCGACAGTACCGTACGAACCCGACCGGTGGGCGGGCTTGGCGTGCTGCTGGCGCAGAGACTGGTCGGGTCGCGGGAATACGCTTACGTATTCGGAAGGAACTGTTCACGCCTGAGACTCGGCCGCAACTGATGTGGTGCCCGGGGGCGGAGTCGAACCGCCACGGCCTCTTGGCCTGGGGATTTTAAGTCCCCTGTGTCTACCAGTTTCACCACCCGGGCAATGCCGGATTGTCGCGGAAAAATCTGGAGGCGGGGGTCGGAATCGAACCGGCGTCCACGGCTTTGCAGGCCGCTGCATGACCACTCTGCCACCCCGCCGGGGGTTCGGAACAAAAAGGGAGAGCCCCTGGAGGCTCTCCCCGACGGAATCTGGAGCGGGAAAGGAGTCTCGAACTCCCGACCTCAACCTTGGCAAGGTTGCGCTCTACCAACTGAGCTATTCCCGCAATAACGAGCGACGGATTATAAGGCCATCCCCGTCGGCGCTCAACCCGTTGCGGTCGCATGCGGCAGGGCCTTGCGCAGGTAGTACATCATTGAAATCACGGTCAGCACGGCGGCGACGTTGATCAGCGCGGTACCGAGCAATTGGCAATTGATCGTGCCGAAGAGGTCATTGTGGTAGAGCAGCAGCGGCACGGCGATCATCTGGCTAGCCGTCTTGACCTTGCCAACGAACGCGACCGCCACGCTCCTCGCCTTTCCAATCTTGGCCATCCATTCGCGCAGCGCGGAAATCGCTATTTCACGTCCTATGATGATCAACGCGACGGCCGACTCAACCCGGTCCAGTTGCAGCAGTACGATCAGGGCCCCCACCACCATGAGCTTGTCGGCCACCGGGTCGAGAAACGCTCCGAACGCAGACGTTTGGTCCAGCTTCCTGGCCAAGTATCCGTCGAGCCAATCGGTAACGGCGGCAAAAACGAAGATGGCCGTTGCCGCCAGATTCCTGCTCGGCATCGTCAACCAGGCGTCTGGCAAATAAAACACGCCAACGATGAGGGGGATCAGAATGATGCGCAGCCAGGTAATCAGGTTGGGTAGATTGAGCGGCATCATTGGCCTGTCTGATCGTGGAGATGGCGATAGATCTGCTCAGCGAGACTGCGGCTAATGCCGTCCACCTTGCACAGATCATCGACCGCAGCAGCGTGGACCTCGCGCAATCCGCCGAAGTGCGCCAGAAGGCGCTGCCGCCGCTTGGCTCCAACCCCGGGAATTTCGTTCAATGACGAGGCCGTGCGAGATCTGCCGCGCCTGGCGCGGTGACCAACAATGGCAAACCGATGCGCCTCGTCGCGGATGCTTTGGATCAGATGCAGGCCGGGATGCTGCGGCGCCAAACTCATACGGCGCCCCTCAGCCTCTAACACAAGTTCCTCGAGACCAGGCTTGCGGTGCGGGCCCTTGGCGACGCCGACCACGCTGACGTCGTTTAGTCCGAGCTCAACCAGCGCCGCCTTGGCAGCGCCGACTTGCCCTTTGCCGCCGTCGATGAGGATGAGATCGGGAATCTTGCCTGCCTCTGCCGTTACGCGCTCGTAGCGCCGCGCAAGCGCTTGGCGCATTGCTGCGTAATCGTCACCCGGGGTGACATCCCGAATGTTATACCGTCTGTACTCGCCCTTCTGCATTGCGTGCTGGTCATATACGACGCAGGACGCCACGGCGGCCTCGCCCATCGTATGGCTGACGTCGAAACACTCGATTCGTTGCGTCGAGGATGGCAGCCCAAGGGCGTCACGCAGCGCCGCGGTGCGTGCTTCCTGGGTAATCCGCTCACGTTCGCGATGCGAGATAGCCAACTGAGCGTTCTTGCGCGCCATGTCGAGCCAGATGCGGCGCTCGCCGTGAGCCGGCGTGGCGATCTGTGTTCCGCGCGGTGCATGCTCGCGCAATACCGTCTCAAGGGCGGCCCGGTGTAGTTGGTCGCTGGTCAGTATGAGCGGCGGGACCGGCTGCTCGAGATAATGCTGCTCGAGGAACGCAGCGAGCACTTCGCCGGCAGCAGCCCCTTCCGCATTCTGCGGAAAGAAGCTGCGGTCGCCGACGTGCCGGCCGACCCGGATCATGACCAAGTTCACGCAGGCGATTCCGCCTTCGAGCACGCAGGCGACCACGTCGGCATCTACGCCGCGCTCGCTCTCGACGTATTGTCGCGCCTGAACCTGCGACAAGGCGCGGATCTGATCGCGATAGATCGCCGCTTCCTCGTACTGCCTTGCGGCTGCCGCCGCCGCCATCTTCTGCGTCCAGGCCCCGAGCACGTCGGCTTCCCGCCCCTCCAGGAACAGCACCGCGTTGTGCACGTCCTGCGCATATCTATCCGGGCTTATGAGCCCCGTGCAAGGCGCGGTGCAGCGCCTGATCTGGTGCAGAAGGCACGGGCGCGAGCGGTTCTCGAACACGCTGTCCTCGCAGGTGCGCAGCCGGAATACCCGCTGTAGAAGCTGAATTGCTTCCCGTACTGCGTTAGCATGAGGAAAGGGGCCGAAATACCGATTGCGGGGGTCTTTTGCCCCACGGTGAAAGCCGATGCGCGGGACGGCGTGGCCGGTGATCATCAAGTAAGGATAGGACTTATCGTCGCGAAAGAGGATGTTGTAGCGCGGCGCTAGGCTCTTGATAAAATTGTTCTCCAGCAGAAGCGCTTCGGCTTCTGAGCGGGTTGCCGTCACTTCGATCGAGGCAAGCTGCGTCAGCATCATGCGAATTCGCGGGCTGATCGCGGCGCTGCGGTTGAAATAGGAACCGACCCGCTTCTTGAGGTCGCGCGCCTTGCCTACGTACAGTGGTTCGCCGGCCGGACCCAGCATGCGATACACCCCAGGCAGGCCGGGAAGGCCTGCGACGAATGCCTTCGGGTCGAACGCTTGGCTCATGGTCTCACCCCAAATTCTAGCGCCATGCCTCTGATTTAGAGTAAAATTCCCGCCTTTTGGAATTCGGCAATACCCAATGGCGAAAGTATCGGCGGTCGAAACCCGGGTCGGCAACCTGCTTGAGTGGGACAAGCGCGTGTGGCGGGTACTCAAGTGCTACCACGTCCACGTCGGTGGGCGCGGTGGCGCCTTCATGCAGGTGGAAATGAAGGATATCGAATCCGGCACTAAAACGAACCAGCGCTTCCGCACTGAAGACAAGATCGAGCGGGCGTTCGTCGAGCCGCGCGACATGGAGTACCTCTACCAGGACGGCGACAGCTACGTATTCATGGACAAGCAAAACTACGAGCAACTCTCGCTCTCGGCCGATTTTCTGGAGGGACAGTCGGGGTTCTTGTTGCCGAATACCGACGTGCAGATAAACTTTTACAACGGTCGTGCCATCGGTGTGGAGTTGCCCCCGTCCGTCGTCTTGACGGTCACCGATACCGAGCCCGCGATCAAGAACGCCACGGCGACCACTACCTTCAAGCCGGCGCGAATGGAAACCGGAATCACCGTCCAGGTCCCGCCGTTCGTTAACCAGGGCGAACGGATAAAGGTCAACACCAACGACGGCACCTACATGGAGCGCGCCTGATCGATTTCAGGCGAACCTGCTGAGGGTCTCCACGGCCCTTAGATAGGCTATGTTGGTGCGCTGATCTTCGCGGTTTCGCGCGCGTAGTCGCGCCACGCGCGACGGCGGGACCGGTTCGGCTTCGCCCAGCGCGTCGAGCAGCAGATCCTGGCCCGGCGGATCGTTGCACAAGAGGACCATGTCGCAGCCGGCCACCAGGGCCGCGCGAGCGCGCTCTGGAATCGATCGAGCGGTCCCTGCGCCCGCCATCGAAAGATCGTCGCTGAAGATCATGCCCGTGAAGCCCAGTCGTTCGCGAAGAATGCTTTGCAGCCAAAAACGGGAGTAGCCAGCAGGCTCGGAATCCACCTTGGTGTAGATCACATGCGCCGGCATTACCGCTGCGAGGCCCGCTGCGATCGCCGGATCGTAGGGCGCCACGTCGCGCGCGAGGATCTGTTGTAGCGGACGCTCGTCGCACGGAACTTCGACGTGCGAGTCCGCGGCGGCGTAGCCGTGACCGGGGAAGTGCTTTCCGACCGCCGCCATCCCGCCATTGGCCAGGCCTTCGATTAACGCGACGGCGAGCTCCCCCACGGCGAGAGGCTCCGCGTGGAATGCCCTGTCGCCGATCACGCTGCTGCTGCCGTAATCGAGGTCGAGCACGGGCGCGAAACTGAAATCGAGTCCATGCGCCGCAAGCTCGGTCGCGATCACCAGGCCTGCTGCCCGTGCGGCGCTGCGTGCGGCGCCGCGGTCGTGATCCCACAGCTCGCCCAGCCGGCGCATCGGCGGCAGCGGGCAAAATCCGGCGCGAAAGCGCTGCACCCGTCCGCCCTCGTGATCGACGCACAGCAGGATATCCGGCCGCAGGGCTCGAATTTCCGATGCGAGTCCGCGCAGCTGCTGCGAATTCTCGTAATTGCGCGCGAACAGGATCACGCCGCCAGTGGCGCGTTGGCGCAGGCGCGCTCGATCTTCGACCGTGAGCTCGCTGCCGATGACATCGATGATCGCTGGGCCCGGTGTCACGTGCTTGCCCCGGACTCCAGGATCACGGTCGCGCTGGCAAACGCTCTCTCATCCGATAACGACAAGTGGCAGCGCCCCACTCCGCGCTGCACCAGCAGTGCGGCAAGCGCCGGAGCGAACTCCAGCGTGGGTTGGCCGGAACGCAGGTTGACGACCCACACGCCGTGCCAATTGGCAGGCGCGCGGATTCCCGTCCCGAGCGCCTTCGAAAAAGCCTCCTTGGCGGCGAAGCGTTTGGCAAGGTATGCGACGGGTCGGCGGTGGGCGCGGAATCGGGCCAGCTCCGGCGGACACAATATCCGCTGCGCGAAACGTTCGCCATATCGCGAAAGCACCTTCTGCATTCGCGCGATCTCTACGATGTCCGTGCCTAGGCCGTAAATCATCGATGCGGTGCGCGCGCAGCTTCGACAATCAGTCGCTTCATCTCCCGAACCGCCTCACGCATTCCGATAAACACGGCACGGCTTACGATGGCATGTCCGATATGCAACTCGCGAACACCAGCCAGGCGCGCGACCGGCTCGACGTTGAAATAATTCAGAGCGTGGCCCGCGTTGAAGCGCATGCCTAGGCCACGAACCGCATCTCCAGCCTGCTTGAGTTTCTCGAGCTCGTGCACCACCGCAGGACTCTCTGCATCGCGACCCTTGGAATGGAATGCGTGCGCGTACGGGCCCGTGTGTATTTCGCAGACTACCGCGCCGATGCGAGCCGCCGCCTCGACCTGGCGCAGTTCCGCGTCGATGAACACCGACACCTTGATTCCGGCCGCAGCCAGCGGCGCAATTGCGTTCCTCAGTTTCGCTTCCTGCGAGACGACATCCAGTCCGCCTTCCGTCGTGATCTCGTGCCGCCCTTCCGGTACCAGCATGGCCATTTCGGGCTTCACGCCGCACGCGATTTTGATCATCTCTTCGGTCGCCGCCATCTCGAGATTGAGCTTGATATGCGTGAGCTCGCGCAAGCGCCGCACGTCCTCGTCCTGGACATGGCGTCGATCCTCGCGCAGATGCACCGTGATGCCGTCGGCGCCCCCTAGATGCGCTTCGACGGCCGCCCAGACGGGGTCGGGCTCATAAGTGCGACGTGCCTGCCGTACGGTTGCGACGTGGTCGATATTGACGCCGAGTTCGATCATAGCTGTTGCAGCTCCATCAGCACGGTGCGCGTATGAAGCGTTTGGCCTCCGAGTCGATGCGCGATCAAGGCGCGAAGCAGCGCGCGGGCCTCGTCACGCGTCTCGGCGCGTTCATATTCGTCGCGCGCAAGGTCGAGAAGCGTGCGGCCGCTGACCACCACATCGGCTCCGGTGCCCTGGCGACCTTCCCTGCCCGTCACCGCGACCGGACCACGGTCCGGCTCGTAAGCGTAGCGCCGCTCCGGTTCGATTGCCAGGCCGGTCGCGGCATCGCGCTCCAGCACTGGAGCATACCCGAGTTCTCCCAGCATTCTGCGCTCGAATCCTCGCAAAACCGCAGCGTGCGGCGCCCGCGCCGAGAGGCGCGCCAGGCTTCCGGCGTAGGCATCGAAAAGGTCTTCGTGCGGATCCTCGCGCGGCAGCAGCCGCAGCAGAAGTTCGTTCAGATAGAACCCACACATCAAGCCGAGGCCCTCGAGCGAGCGCAGCCCCGCAGCCCATTCCGCGGCAACCAGCGTGCCGAGTTCACCCGACGCGGTCCAACTCAGCCGCAACGGATGGAACGCGAGCAACACACCACGCACCGCCGAACGCGCGCGTCGCGCGCCGCGTGCGAGCAGCACCACGCGGCCGAAGCGCCTGCTGAATGCCTCAACCAGGAGACTTGTCTCCTTGTACGGATGCGTATGCAGGACAAACGCCGGCTCATGGTCTGCCTTGCGCCGCGTTGCCCGGCTATCCATAGCCCAGTCCGCTCAGGACGCGCTCGTCATCGGTCCAGCCGCGCCGCACCTTGACCCAGACGCCGAGGTAGACTTTGCCGCCGAACAGTCGCTCCATGTCCTTGCGTGCGGCTTCGGCCATGCGCTTGAGCTGCGCGCCCTTGCTTCCAACCACGATGCCCTTCTGGCTCTCGCGCTCGACAAGGATCGTTGCTTCGATCCTGCGCAGACGACCTTCTTCGCGAAAGCTGTCGATCACCACCTCGCAGCGGTAAGGCAGCTCCTCGCCGAGCATCTGGAACAGCTTTTCGCGCAAGAGCTCGGAGGCGAAAAATCGTTCGTCCCGATCGGTCAGCTGCTCCGGCGGGTACATGGCGGGCGCCTCTGGCAGCGCATCGCGCAGGACGCTCAGCAATTCCGGCAGGTTCTTCCCGGTTCGCGCGCTTACCGGGACGATTGCGGCAAACCCGGCCGCCTTGCTCAGTTGCGCAATGTATGGAATCAGCTCGGCAGCACGTTTCAATCGATCAATCTTGTTCACTACCGCCACGACCTTTCGCTCGGGAGGAATGCGCTCCAGAACGGCCCGGTCTTCCGCGCCGAAGCGCGCAGCATCGACAACGAACGCCACGACGTCGGCATCCCGGACCACGTCCGCCGCACGCCGGTTCAGCGTTCGATGAAGGGCATCCCGATGGCGCGATTGCAGGCCGGGCGAATCGATGAAGACGTACTGACAGTCGCCGCAGTTCAATATCCCGGTAACCAGATGGCGCGTGGTCTGCGCTTTCGGCGATACGATCGACAGTCTCTCGCCAACCAGTCGATTGAGCAGCGTGGACTTTCCCGTGTTGGGCCGTCCTGCGATTGCGACGGTTCCGCAGCGAAATTCAGTCATTGTCCGAGTTCCCGCAACATCCTCTCCGCCGCCTGCTGCTCCGCGCGCTGGCGCGATGTTCCGCTGCCGGTCGAGCGCATCCCAAGTTCCGCGACCACGCACTCGACCTCGAACGTTTGAAGGTGCGCGGCACCGAGAGTCGCCGTTATGTGATACTCGGGCAGCGAACGATGGAGCCCCTGGAGATACTCCTGCAAGCGCGATTTTGCGTCTTTTCCGGTTCGATCCGGATCAAGTCCTTCCAGCGCGTCGCCGTAGACTGCGAGCACCGCTCCGCGCGCAGCATCGTAGCCGCCATCGAGCAGCACGGCTCCGAAAACCGCCTCCATTGCATCAGCGAGAATTGACGGCCGCGGCCCTCCGGGGCTTGCAAGTTCGCCCTCTCCCAGGCGCAGGTACTTGCCGAGCGCCAGCTTCCGTGCGAGTTCGCAAAGCGTCTCTTCGCACACGAGACCAGCCCTGAGGCGTGTCAGCTTGCCTTCGGAAAGCGACGGGAAGCGACAGTAGAGCAATTCTGCAACGACGCAATCGAGCACGCCGTCGCCGAGAAACTCGAGTCGCTCGTTGTGGGGTGATCCATAACTGCGGTGCGTAAGGGCCTGGTCCAGCAGCGCTGCGTCGTGGAAGCGGTAGCCGAGACGACTCTCGAACGTCGCAGACTGAGTCAAGGGGGTTCAGGGACCGGAGGAACTCGCTTGAAAATCGATATACAAGCCCACGTTCGCGAACAAGGGAATTTCCTTGCGGTAGGCGACCGAGATCACCACTCGCCCGCCTTCCGTGGAAATCACAAGATCGCTTGGCGTGACCGACGGCATATCGTCGATAGCCTGTCGTGAATTGAAGGACTTGCGAATTTCCCCGGGAGACGTTTCTCCCGAGTTTGCGATCGCCGTAATGTTCTCTTTGATGGTGAAGTATTCCATGTACTTGGGCCCCACCTTCAAACCGAGCAGAACCACGAAGATGAGGACAACCGATCCAAAAATGAGACCGCCGAGGCTGAGACCCAGTTGCCTGTTGCGCATCTTTCCTCCCGGCACGCGTTAATGAAAGGTTCCAAACCGACTCAAATCATTCAGATTGAGCCAGATAAAGAAAGCTTTGCCGATGATGTTTGCGTCGGGAACGAATCCCCATACCCTGCTGTCGCTCGAATTGTCTCTGTTGTCGCCCATCATGAAATAGTGGTTCGGCGGCACCGTGCAATCCAGTCCACCTCTATTGTAGTTGCAATTCTCCGAGAAGAGGAATGTGCGCACCTGGGGTACATACGCGGGGGCATTCTTGTCGATCAGGATCCTGTGCTTCACGCCGCCGAGATCCTCGATGTACTGCTTGTAGAACTGCATGCGTTCCTTGGACAGGTAGTCGTCGACTTCCCGCTCCGACACGAGATGGCCGTTGATCGTCAGGCGCTTGTCGCGGTATTCGATCTTGTCGCCCGGAAGGCCCACGACCCGCTTGATGTAGTCCAGCGACGGATCATCTGGATAACGGAACACCATGACGTCCCCGCGATGCGGTTTGCCGATGGCGATGATCTTCTCGTTTAGCACCGGGAGTCGGATGCCGTAGATGAACTTGTTCACAAGGATGAAGTCACCGACCTGCAGCGTAGGGATCATGGATCCGGAAGGGATCTTAAAGGGCTCGACGACGAATGACCTGAGCAGGAACACCACCATAATGACTGGAAAGAAACTGACGGAATATTCGACCCACCAGGGCTGCAGAGCCTGAGCCGGCCGGCGCTTGCGCAGCCAGATCGTTTCCAGCAGCCACGCGGCGCCGGTAACCACGAGCAATATGAGCAGAAACAGCGCAAAGCTCATTTGTCGCTCATCTGCAGAACCGCGAGGAATGCTTCCTGCGGGATTTCAACGGCGCCGACCTGCTTCATGCGTTTCTTGCCCTCCTTCTGTTTTTCGAGCAGCTTCTTCTTGCGTGTAATATCTCCGCCGTAGCACTTCGCAAGAACGTTCTTGCGAAGTGCCTTAACGTTTTCACGGGCGACGATATGCGACCCGATGGCGGCCTGAATTGCGACATCGAACATTTGTCGCGGTATCAGGCCCCGCAGTCGTGTCACGAGATCCCGTCCGCGCGCCTGCGCATTGGAGCGATGCACCATGCTGGAAAGCGCATCCACGCGCTCGCCATTAACAAGTACGTCGAGACGCACCATGTCTGCCGGCCTGTATTCCTTGAAGTCGTAGTCAAGCGAACCGTAGCCCCGCGTGAGCGATTTCAGGCGGTCGAAGAAATCTAGGACTACCTCGTTCAGAGGAAGATCGTACGAGAGCACCACGTGACTGGGGGAGTAGTGCATATTGGTCTGCACGCCGCGCTTCTGCGTACACAGGGTCATTACGGCGCCGACGTACTCCTGCGGAACGAAGATCGTCGTCGAAATGATCGGCTCACGGATTTCCCCGATCTTGTCCGGCTCTGGCAGCTTGGCCGGGTTCGATACCTGCTCGACTGATCCGTCGCTCATCATCACTTCGTAGATCACCGATGGTGCCGTGGTGATCAGATGCATCCCATATTCGCGTTCCAGGCGCTCCTGAACGATGTCCATGTGCAATAGCCCCAGAAATCCGCACCGAAACCCGAAGCCGAGCGCCTGCGATATCTCGGGTTCGTAGTGAAACGACGCATCGTTCAGGTGCAGCTTTTCCAGGGCGTCGCGCAAGGCCTCGTACTGGTTCGACTCGACTGGGTATAGCCCGGCGAATACCTGGGGCTTGACCTCCTTGAACCCGGGCAGAGGCTTGCGGGTGGGCTTGTCCGCGTGGGTCAGCGTGTCGCCCACTTTCGCCGAGCGCAGCTCCTTGATGCCCGCGACAACGAAACCGACCTCGCCTGCAGACAGTTCGTCCCGCGCCTGCGCCTTCGGGGTAAAGATCCCGACCTGCTCGCACAGGTGCGATCCGCCAGTGTTCATCAGTTTGACCTTCTCCTTGGTCCGCAGGTGACCATCGACCACGCGTACTAGCATGACCACCCCAACGTAGTTGTCGAACCAGGAGTCGATCACCAACGCCTTCAGCGGCGCGTCCTCGATGCCCCTCGGCGCCGGAATACGTGCGATCACTGCCTCCAGAATGTCGGTAACGCGCTCTCCGGTCTTGGCGCTGGCGCGGATCGCGTCGTGCGCATCGATCCCAATCACGTCCTCGATCTCCTGGATCGCTCGCTCGGGTTCGGCGGAGGGAAGGTCGATCTTGTTCAACACCGGGATAACCTCCACTCCAAGTTCGATCGCCGTATAGCAGTTGGCCACTGTCTGCGCTTCGACGCCCTGAGAGGCATCGACCACCAGCACGGCGCCTTCACAAGCCGAGAGCGAACGGCTAACTTCGTAGGAGAAGTCGACGTGTCCCGGCGTATCGATCAAGTTGAGGAGGTACGTTTCGCCGTTCTTGGCTTGGAAATGGAGCGCCGCAGTCTGCGCCTTGATGGTGATCCCGCGCTCGCGCTCGAGCTCCATCGAATCGAGCACCTGAGCCTCCATTTCACGGTCGGAAAGGCCGCCGCACATCTGGATGAAACGATCAGCGAGCGTCGACTTACCGTGGTCGATATGCGCGATGATCGAGAAGTTGCGGATGTGGCTCTGCGCCATCACAAAAAAGGGTGCCCGCGGCACCCTTCTGGGAAACGAACGCTATCTTACCGCAAGGCGGTCTGTCAGTGCCGTCAGGTCGAGGAAATAGTGGCAGATCTCGCGCGCATCGGGACCGACGAGCACCGGCACCCGCTCCCCGTAGCGAGCCTCCAGCGCGGGATCGGCGTCGACGTCGATCGTCTGGACCGTGAAATGCAGCTCGTCCTGAAGCGGCTCGAGCGCGCGCAGCATGTCTTCGCACAGATGGCAGTAGGTGCGCCCGTAAAGGGTCAGGCGCACCACAAATCACCCTTCGTCGACGAGCCCCGGGATCGTAACGAACGCGGTGCTCTCGCCGCGTCGCACCTGGAGCGTGAACACCGCCCCCTTGTCCAGGCCCGCGAGCAGCCTGTCAAGCTGTTGCACCGACTTGATTTCCGTTTGGTGCCCGTTCTGAACGAGCATCAGCAGCACGTCGCCGCGCCGCAGGTCTGCGCGCGCTGTCGGCCCCACGTCCGTCACCACCACGCCGTGCGTCAGTTTCAGTTCTTTGCGTTGCTGCGGCGTAAGTTCATTCACCACAATGCCGAGGCGATTCGGCGCGACATCCGCCGGTTTCTGCTCCGGCGGCGGTTCGAGTTCGGCAACCTTTTCCTCGCGAAGCTCTCCAACGGTGATATGAGTCGATCGCGAAGCGCCATTGCGCCATATCTCCACCAGCACCTGGGAACCGGGCCGTGTGGCACCAACGATGCGCGGCAAATCGATCGACGACTCCACCGGCTTATTGCCGAACGCCAGAATGATGTCGCTAGGCTGAATTCCCGCCCGCGCCGCCGGGCCGCCCTCCTCCACCGTGTTCACCAGTGCGCCGCGCGGCCGGTCAAGACCAAACGACGTCGCAAGGTCCTTCGTGACTTCCTGGATCACGACGCCGATGCGCCCGCGCGAAACCCTGCCTTTTTCCCTCAGCTGTCCCTGGACGTCGAGCGCCACGTCGATCGGGATGGCGAACGACAGTCCCATGAACCCGCCCGTGCGGCTGTAGATCTGCGAATTGATGCCCACCACCTCGCCCCGCATGTTGAACAGCGGGCCGCCCGAATTACCCGGATTGATGGCAACGTCGGTCTGAATGAACGGTACAAAGCTTTCGTCCGGCAGAGAGCGTCCCTTGGCCGATACGATGCCTGCCGTCACGGTATTGTCGAATCCAAACGGAGACCCGATCGCCACGACCCATTCGCCCACCTTAAGTCGCGAGGGGTTGCCGAACTTGACCACCGGCAAGCCACGTGCCTCCACCTTGATGAGGGCCACGTCGGTGCGACGATCGGCGCCTACAACCTTGGCCTGGAACTCGCGCTTGTCGGTGAACCGCACGTCGATCTCGTCGGCACCCTCTATTACGTGCGCGTTAGTGAGGATATAGCCGTCCGGGCTGATGATAAAGCCCGACCCGAGCGAGCGGCTTTCAGAGTGCGGCTCGGGAATCGGCTGCTTGGGCATGAAGCGGCGAAAGAATTCCTGCAGTTCCTCGTCCCCGATGCCGGGGATTTGAGGCAGCGCCCTGCGCTTGACCGCCTGCCTGGTGCTGATATTGACCACCGCCGGGCCCTGCTCCTCGACCAGTCGGGTGAAATCCGGCAATTCGCGCGTCTGCGCGGCTGCGTGTCCCACCAGACCGAGCAGGCATGCGGTTGCAACTAGCTTGAGTACTCGCATCCGAATTTCCATGGACTTCAATGCGAAGAATGGAACTGCACGGTGTCGGCAATCCGCCTAACGCTTATTGCGGGTGCTTCACCGACCACCGTAACAACATGGTCCGCCACCTCACGAGTATAGATGTTGATCGCGCCCAGGCTGGAAAGCCCCATGCGTTGCCGCTTGCCGTCCCTGGGCGCCAGTTCGATGAAGACGGAAACGGCCGCCAAACCATCCGAGAAGACCACTTGGTCAACCTGCCTCGATTCGTGGATCGTACGCTTCACCTCAACCACCTTCTTGAACCCCGGAAGGTCGGGAGATACGCTCCACCCGGTCGCCTTCAGGTCCAGGGGCATGACATCCGCGTCCTCGACGTGCCAGCTGGAGGGGGCCTGCGGCGGGCGAACCTCACTCAGCGGCACCGGCCCGATCACCAGCTGGGTGAACGTGAACTGCTCCAAAGCGTTGCGATTCTTGTCCACAGTGACCGCCTTCAGCAGCATTCCGGTGGCGACGTCTGCCCAGAGCTCGTAACCGTAGCGCAGATCATCCTTCGGCATTAGCAGGATCGCCTGACACTCGTAACCCGCGACCCGGGTGATCTCGCCCCTGCTGATGGTGTAATGCTCTTCGAGCGTGCCGATCTGTGCCGGGAGCAGGGCCGGAAATGCGCGTCTGTCGCCGCGCCGGTCAACCTTCACGGTCCGTCGATCAGGCAGGTAGCACTTGACCTCGTCTTCGGTGCGCAGGACCTCTCGCGGAACCCCGTCCAATGCCTCCAGCTTCTCGACACTCCCGCGGGAGCCCACTCGACGGACAATTCGCGACGTCTCGCTGTGGCCGCCTTGCTGGTAAACGAATGTCCCCACATAGGAAAGATTTTGGGTCGCCTGGTAAATTCTGCCCAGCCAATGCACCGCATCGTCTGGCGCCGCCTGTTGCGCTTGCGCAATCCCGCCCCACGCCGCCGCCACGATCCATATCGTTCGTGCGAGCAGTGCCACTCTGGGCGAGCGACTCGTCATCGGGCGTCGCTCTTGACGGCTTCATCAGACACGGTGCGGATGTACGGTGCTACACCCTGTAGCGTGAGCCGCGGCGAGTAACCTAGGTGGGCGAGCAGATAGTCGTCGGTTGCGCTTGGCAACGGGACGCGCACGGCCGCTTGGGCCTGCGCCGCCGGGTCGGTGGCCAACCGGGGTGCAGGGACGATCCTTTCCGCGACGAGACCGGTATTCGGCACCGGTCGCGGCGCAAACGCGAGCCACCCCACCAATGCGACCGCAGCGATGCTGGCCGCGGCGGACAACGCCATCCAGCGCACGCGCACGGGGACCTGCGCGGCGCGTCGCGGCGCAAGGATGGTCGGCTCACGAGCCAGACGCGCCGCGACGCCTGCCGCCAAGTTCGTCCCCGGCACGTTTTCGCCGTGCAGGGCATCGCGTATGAGATGGTAGGTACACCATGCCCGTCGTGCCTCGTTCTCACGCGCAAGCGAAGCGAGAGCAGCGTCGAGGTCGCGCTCGCCGAGTTCGCCATCCATCAGCATCGAGATCTTCGCTTTCATCCTCTACCACCTCTTGTCTTTAGCCGTTTCGAGCAGAGGCCGAAGCTTTTCGGCGATCGCTTCCCGTGCTCGAAAGATGCGCGACCGGACGGTGCCGATCGGGCAATTCATGATCTGCGCGATGTCTTCGTAGCTCATGCCCTCGATCTCACGCAGCTGAATGGCTGTGCGAAGTTCCTCCGGAAGCTCATCGATTGTCGCATTCATCGTCTGCGCAATTTCCTTCGACAGCAACTGACTCTCAGGCGTATCGATATCGCGTAACTGCTCGGCGTCGTCGTACCCCTCCGCCTCCTCGGCCCCCACCTCCGTCGAAGTCGGCGCGCGCCGCCCTAATGCTATGAGGTAGTTCTTGGCAGTGTTGATCCCTATCCGATAAAGCCAAGTGTAAAACGCGCTGTCCCCGCGAAACCCCGGCAGGGCCCGGTATGCCTTGATGAAGGCTTCCTGCGTCACATCCTCCACCTCGGCCGGATCGCGCACGAACCGCGACAGCAATCGAGCCAGCTTGCGCTGGTACTTCTCGACCAGCAGCTCGAACGCGTGCTTGTCGCCCCTCTGGGCCCGCGCAACCAGCTGACTGTCGATGTCGCGGTCAGCCACCGCAGGTTCCCAGTGTGCGCGCCGCTGCCGCCTTCGCGCTGCCGCGCCCCGCCCGCCGCTTCCAACCCCTCTGTTTCACAGACAATCGCCTTAGAAAATAGTTCTTCGGGTCCCCGGGCCTATGTCACGGGCTGCGCGGTTCCGGGGTCCGGAACCCGTCCCCACAGCGCCCACAGGCGCAGAGCCCGGAATGAGTCAGGACCCAGCATGTCGTGCCAGACGACTATGGTGCGGTGCATCCATGGTGCGCCTGGGAGGATCACAACGAGTGCGCTGACAAAACGCCTTTGGGAAATGCGCAACCCGACGTGCTCAGCGTTTGCCAGCTCGAGGATCACGCTGTCTCCGCTCTCGATATTGAGCGCCTGCACCGATCGCCTGCTCCGCAGGAGCGCCCGGTCCCAGGCCGCCGCAACGCCGAGGCCGGCAATGAGGGCCCCGAGGCAGATCCCCATGGCACCGGCCACGAGCATGCCGGCACACACAGCTGCGCCCCCGTGCACTACGACTATGGTCGCGGCCAGGCTGCGCGAGGGCGAGAGTTGGATGCGAAGGGTCCGTTCGCCGTTCAAATCCGGGCGAATACCAGCGAACCGTTGGTGCCGCCGAAGCCAAACGAATTGGACATAGCAAAGCGCACCCGCATGTCACGCGCAGAGTTGGGAACGTAGTCGAGGTCGCACTGAGGATCGGGGTTTTGCAGATTGATCGTCGGCGGAGAGACCTGATGGTGCGTCGTGAGAATGCTGAACACCGCTTCCACGCCGCCCGCGGCACCGAGCAGGTGACCGGTCATCGACTTGGTGGAATTCACGGCCACCCGTTTCGCGTGGTCACCGAGCAATCTCTTTACCGCTATCGTTTCCGCGACGTCGCCGAGCGGGGTTGAGGTACCGTGGGCATTTATGTAGTCGACTACGTCGGGCGTCAAGCCTGCATCCTTGAGGGCATTGCGCATGCAGCGGTAGGCCCCATCACCGTCCTCACTGGGCGCGGTCATGTGATACGCATCGGCGGATACCCCATAGCCGACGACCTCGCAGTAGATGCGTGCGCCACGGGCTCGGGCGTGCTCGTATTCCTCCAAAACAACGGCGCCGGCCCCTTCGCCAAGCACGAACCCGTCGCGGTCGCGGTCCCACGGCCGGCTGGCGCCCGCGGGGTCGTCGTTGCGTGTGGACAGGGCGCGCGCAGACGCGAAGCCTCCGATCGCGAGCTCGGTGACGGTGGCCTCGGCACCGCCCGCGATCATGACATCGGCGTCGCCATAGCGGATCGACTTTGCGGCCTCCCCGATGCAGTGGGTAGAGGTCGTGCATGCGGTGACAATCGCGAGGTTCGGCCCCTTGAGACCGAGCATGATCGACAGATTGCCGGCGATCATATTGATGATCGTGCCTGGTATGAAGAACGGCGAGATTCGCCGCGGGCCACTTTTTAGCAGTTCGTCGTGTGTCGCCTCTATCAACGGCAGCCCGCCAATGCCCGAACCGAAATTGACGCCGGCTAGCTCCGCCTCCTGGCCGGCGACGTTCACGCCGGCGTCGCGCCACGCCTGCAGCCCCGCAGCCATGCCATAGTGGATGAAAGTATCCATACGGCGAGCTTCCTTGGGCGACAGGTACTGCGCAATGTCGAAGCCCTTGACCTCGCCGGCGATCTGACTTGCCAGGCGCGAGGGGTCGAAACGCGTGATGCGCGTAATGCCGGACTTGCCAGCCAAAACGTTATCCCAGGCCTCGGTTACCGTGACGCCCACCGGCGACACAATGCCGAGCCCGGTTACGACGACTCTGCGACGGGACAACTTCGCTCCTTAAAGGATCGCCGGGGCCAAGATCTCCAGCACCCCTGCGCCTTCAGAAATTCTCAGGACTTCTGATGGCCCTTGATGTAGTCCACCGCCTGCTGCACCGTGGTGATCTTCTCGGCCTCCTCGTCCGGAATCTCCGTCTCGAATTCCTCCTCGAGCGCCATGACGAGCTCGACGGTATCCAGCGAATCCGCCCCCAGATCGTCCACGAACGAAGACTCGTTCTTGATTTCGGCCTCGTTGACGCCGAGCTGCTCGGCGATGATCTTCTTCACACGTTGTTCGATGTTTTCCATATGGTTCCTTCCCTTTGAGGCCAAGAGGGCCCGTATTCTACCAAAACGGTTGTTTCCGCCCGCACTGAGAAAGTGCTTTTGCTACATATACATGCCGCCGTTCACGTGCAGCACGGTTCCGGTTACATAACCCCCGGGGGGGGACACGAGAAACGCAACTGCACCAGCGACATCGCTTGCCTGACCCAACCGACCGAGCGGAATCTGGGTCAGTAGCGCCGCTCGCTGCTCCTCTGACAGCGCACGCGTCATGTCGGTGTCGATGAAACCGGGGGCGACGCAGTTTACGGTGATGTTGCGGCTGCCAAGCTCGCGTGCCAGTGATTTTGTCATCCCGACAACACCTGCCTTGGCAGCGGCGTAGTTGGCCTGGCCCGGATTACCAGCGGCACCGACCACGGAAGTGATATTCACGATGCGTCCCCAGCGCGCCTTCATCATGCCTCGCATTACGGCGCGCGAGAGCCTGAATACCGATCGCAAGTCGGTTTCGATGACTTCGTCCCACTCGGTGTCCTTCATACGCAGTGCAAGGTTGTCACGCACCACGGCGGCGTTGTTGACCAGCACCAGAATGTCGCCGAATTCCTTCTGTATCGCCGTCACGAGCGCGTCGCATTGCCCGGCGTCGCGCACGTCCAGCACCCGCCCGCCGCCCTTCGCGCCGGTCTGGGCCAGGGCGTTGCCGATCCCCTGCGCTCCATTGTCGCTGGTGGCGGTGCCGATGACGGTGGCGCCCTCCGCGGCCAGCCGCAGCGCAATCGCGCGCCCTATCCCGCGCGAGGCGCCGGTGACCAAAACGACTTTGCCCGTCAGCATGCTCAGGCCCCCTTGAGCGCGGCCAGCGCCTGCTCCAACGCGGCGCGGTCGGACAACGCAACTCCCTGCAGCGCGGGAGCGATGCGCTTGACCAATCCGGCAAGAATCTTGCCCGGACCGCACTCGATCACATGGGTCACGCTGCTGCGCGCCATGTATTCGATCGTCTCAACCCAGCGGACCGCCGACGCCGCCTGCCGCACAAGTGCGTCCTTGATCTCGATAGGGTCCCGTGGTGAGGCCACGTCGACGTTGTTGATCAGCGGTATGACGGGCGACGCGACTTCGACGTGTTCGAGGTAATTCCTCAAGCGTTGCGCGGCCGGATCCATCAGGCTCGAGTGGAACGGGGCGCTCACCGGCAGCGGAAGCGCGCGCTTCGCGCCCTTCGCCTTACAGGCCTCCATTGCTCGCACCACCGCCCCCTTGTGCCCCGCAATCACTACTTGGCCCGGCGCATTGAAATTGACCGCCTGCACCGTCTCGCCCTGCGCCGCCTCCGCGCACGCGGCCCGGACGCTGTCGTCGTCGAGGTTCAGAATCGCGGCCATCGCGCCCTTGCCTTCCGGCACCGCCTCTTGCATCGCCTGCGCGCGGAACCGCACCAGGGGCAGACATTGCTCGAAACTGATCGCGCCGGCCGCGATCAGTGCCGTGTATTCCCCCAGGCTATGGCCGGCAACGAGCTCAGGTTGCGGCCCGCCGAGCGCGCGCCAAGCGCAGTACGCCGCGTAGCCGGCAGTTACCATCGCCGGCTGCGTATTCAAGGTCATATTGAGCGCCTCAGCCGGACCCTGATCCAGCAGTTCCACGAACCCGCGGCCCAGCACTGCCTCTGCTTCGGCCAGCACCTCGGCAACCCCAGGCAGCCCGCCATATGCTTTCAGCATTCCCACCGATTGCGAACCCTGCCCCGGAAACACCATCGCCAATTTCATTCTCACTTGCCTCTCACATCGTCACCAGCGCCGCACCCCACGTGAATCCTCCTCCGACACCCTGCATCAGCACTCGATGTCCGGCATGGATTCTGCCCGCCCGCACCCACTCGTCCAGCGCCAACGGTATTGAAGCCGCGGAGGTGTTGCCGTGATGGTCCACCGTCACGACGAGGCGCTCCTGCGGCATACCCAGCTTCCTCGCCGTCGCCTCGAGAATCCGGACATTGGCCTGATGAGGAATCAGCCAGTCAATCTGAGAAAGATCCATTTTCGCCGCGGCCATAGTTTCGCGCGCGACCTCGTCGAGCACTCTGACCGCATACTTGAAGACGCCCTGGCCGTTCATCTGCAGAAAGGGCGACCCGAGTACCCGACCACCACATACGTTGCCTGGTACAGAGAGCATCCCGGCCTGGCTGCCGTCCGCGTGCAGCACCGCGGCGTGCACGCCCGGGCGTTCGGCCGCCTCCAGCACCACGGCGCCCGCTCCGTCGCCGAACAATACGCACGTTCCACGATCGTTCCAGTCCAGAATGCGGGAGAACACTTCGGCCCCCACCACCAGAGCGCGTTTGTACATACCGCCTCTGATGAAACTGTCGGCGCTCGCCAAAGCGTAGACGAAGCCGCTGCATACCGCCTGCACGTCGAAGGCCGGGCAGCCTTTGATCCCGAGCTTGGCCTGCAGCAGGCAGGCAGTACTTGGAAACACGTAGTCGGGCGTCGAAGTGGCAAGTACGATCAAATCGATCTCGCCGGCGCTGACGCCGGCAGCCTCCAGCGCGCGACGGCTTGCCTCGAGCGCCAGGTCGCTCGAGGCCTGCGACTCGTCTGCGATGTGTCGCTGCACGATGCCGGTGCGCTCGCGTATCCACGCGTCGCTGGTTTCCAGGCGTGCCGCAAACTCTTCGTTGGCGACGATCCGAGGCGGCAGAAAGCTGCCGGTTCCGACAATGCGAGAGTAGATCATTCGACCGGCGCCGCCGGGCGCTCCTGCTGGGCGGGCGGATGCAGCTGTGCCATGCGCTGCGTGATGCGTTGCAAAACGTTGTTGCGCACTTCCTCGACTGCGCGCCAGAGCGCCTGGCTGAAGGCGAACACGTCCGCCGAGCCGTGACTCTTGATCACGATGCCGCGCAGGCCGAGCAGGCTGGCACCGTTGTAACGACCCGGATCCATGCGGCGGCGGAACGCGCCGAGCACCGGCAATGCGGCGAGCGCGGCAAGCCTGCGCAGCGGATTGCGGGTGAACTCCTCCCGCAGCGCCGCCGCCATCATTCGCGCCACGCCTTCCGAGGTCTTGAGCGCGACGTTGCCTACAAAGCCGTCGCAGACCACGACATTGGTCGTCCCCTTGTAGATGTCGTCGCCTTCCACGTTGCCGAAGAAATTGAGCCCGCTGTCGCGCAATAATTCCGCAGCCTGCTTCACGGCGTCGTTGCCCTTGATGTCCTCTGCGCCGATATTGAGCAGACCTACCGAGGGCCGATCGTTGTGCTCCACCGCGGCCACGAGCATCGCCCCCATGATCCCGAACTGGAGCAAGTGCTCGGCGCTGCAGTCCACGTTGGCGCCGAAGTCCAGCATGTAGGTATGCGCGCCGCGCATGTTCGGCACCACGGTCGCAAGCGCGGGCCGGTCTATGCCGGGCAGCGTCTTGAGCACGAAGCGCGAAATGGCCATCAGCGCGCCGGTATTCCCGGCGCTCACGCAGGCGTGCGCTTCACCCTTCTTGACCAGATCCGCGACGACGCGCATGGACGAGTCTTTCTTGAAGCGCAGCGCACCGGCCGGAGGCTCGTCCATGGTAACCACTTCGCTCGCGTGGTGCACCCGCAGCCGAGGGCTCGTGGCCGCGCGACGAGCAGACAGTTCGGCTTCGATCGCGTCGCGCAAGCCCACCAACACCACATCGACGTCCTGATGCCGCCGCTGG
The DNA here is from genome assembly GCA_963755395.1 of uncultured beta proteobacterium. Lineage (GTDB taxonomy): Bacteria > Pseudomonadota > Gammaproteobacteria > Burkholderiales > SG8-39 > DAHVFK01. Next base: position 1,677,694 of record CAVWJJ010000002.1, read on the forward strand.
AATTCCAGCACGGCAGGAACCGTGACGTGGGGCCCGTGGTCCCCTCCCATGCAGTCGACCGCAACAGTAATATCCATCCGGCGCCTAAAGCGTGGTCACCGCGCCCGAGCACGCCGCGGAATCGCTCGACGAATGCGCGCGCAATAAATACATTGCGCGCGGCTCGGTTTGCGCCGACTACTCGCCTTTCCGCTCGACGACTTTCTTGCCGCGATAGTAGCCGCTCGGACTCACGTGATGGCGCAGGTGCACTTCGCCGCTGGTCGGTTCGACCGCGACCGCAGGCTGCCCGAGGAAGTCATGTGCGCGGCGCATTCCGCGCCTGGAAGGGGATTTCTTGTTCTGCTGTACAGCCATGATAAAGCTCCTTTGATCAGGTTCGTGGTTCCGCCAGCCGAAGCTTGCGGAGATTCAACTGCGCTTGCCCCGCGCTTGCGTCTCGCGCGTCCCGAGCATGCCGCGCAAGGTCGCGAACGGCGACGCGGGCGATCCCGCGCTCGCTCTTGCCTGCGCGGCGCAATGCTCGTGACGCGGTGCGTACGGAACCGCGAGCAACATCTCATCCTCGAGCAACTCGTGCACTTCCATTGTCTTGGTCGCCACCAGCCAGTCCGGCCCCTCTGCCTCTACCGGAAGAGCGTCGATTTCCGCCTGCGAGCGCGCCAGCACCAGCACGGCGTGAATCCGCAGCGGGAACTCGAGGGGTGCGAGACAGCGCTGGCAGCCGAGCTGCAGCGCACCCCGGATTCTAAGGTGCAAAGCCGGTCTGTCCTTCGCGTCCGGCATGCCTTCGAGCGAATATTCAACCGTACCCGCGTGGGACGACAGTAGGGGCCCGAGGCGGGCAAAATCGTCTAGCGGCCAAACACCGCTGAGGCGGGCACGGGATGCGGCGAAATCGTATCCGTCGATGACAGGGCGGTGCGGCATAAACGGAAAATGATATCATCCATGAAAAACCTTGTCAAAACAAAGTCATGGATCAACCTAGAGAACTGGTGCTAGCGTCCACCTCCGCCTACCGGCACGCCCTGCTGCGTCGCCTGCCGCTGCGCTTCGAAACGGCGGCACCAGACACGGACGAGACCGCACTGTCCGGAGAGCGCCCGCAGGAGACAGCCTGGCGCCTGTCCTTGGACAAGGCGCGCGCGGTCGCACGCCGCTTCCCCGATGCACTGGTGATCGGCTCGGACCAGGTTGCCGCGCTCGGGGACCAGCGTCTGAGCAAGCCGGGCAACCATGCCAACGCGCTGCGCCAGTTGCGCAGCCTGAGCGGCAGGACCGCCGACTTCCATACCGCGGTAAGCCTGCTCGATGCCCGAACGGGCGAGGCCCGCTCCCACATCGTTCCTTGCCGCGTCGTATTTCGCTCCCTCGATGAGCGACAAATCGAGAACTATCTTCGCCTTGAACAACCTTACGATTGCGCCGGCAGCGCGAAATCTGAAGGGCTGGGCATCGTCCTGATCGAGCGGATCGAGACCGAAGATCCCACCTCTCTCATCGGCCTGCCACTCATCGCCCTAAGCACGATGCTGGCCCAGGCCGGCATGCCGGTGCTCGGTTGATGCACCCCACGCTTTACGCGATTCCGACTCCGCTCGGCGGCTCGCCTGCCGATGCGTTGCCCGAGTCCGCACTGGACATCGTTCGCAGCTTGCAGGATTTCGTGGCCGAAAACGCCAAGAGCGCGCGTGCGTTCCTGGCCGCGGTCGGCATGCCGTGTGCCCTGCGCGAGTTGCGCATCGAGGCGCTCGACCAGAACACTCGCAGCGACTCGGTGCGTGCCCTGCTCTCCCCCTTGCGCGAGGGGCGCGCGCTCGGCCTGCTGTCCGATGCAGGTTGCCCTGCGATCGCCGATCCGGGCGCCCTGTTGGTCGCCGCAGCGCATCGCGAAGGCTTCCGTGTCGCGCCACTGATCGGACCCTCCTCTCTGGTTCTCGCCCTGATGGCCTCCGGCCTCGAGGGTCAGCGCTTCGCGTTCTGTGGTTATCTCCCCCGCGAAAGGGAAGCGCGCGAACAGCGCATCCGTCAGCTCGAACAACGGTCCAAGGCCGAGGCGGCGACGCAAATATTCATCGAGACGCCGTACCGCAACGACGCGATAGTGACGTCCCTGCTTCGCGTGTGCGCGCCGGACACTCGGCTCTGCATCGCGTCTGATCTGACGCTTCCGCAAGAGAGCGTCGCCACGCGTTCGATTGCTGCCTGGCGTACCGTCGCCCCCGCTCCGGGCCGGCGTCCGAGCGTATTCATGCTGCTCGCTTAATGCCGTCGGATTAGTCCGCACTATCGATTTGGAAAAAGCTCTAATAGCACATTGATCACGGCCGACCGCATACTACTTGTGCGCGCAGCCGCGCACGTGCCAGAGCCCACAGAGACTCGCACGCATCTGACTCAACTTGCCAAAGGAGGAGGAACAATGAAAAGCAGTCTGCGCTCCCTGATCGTCGGCGCCCTCGTGTTTGGGATGGCATCTGCGGCACACTCTGGAGAGGCGTTTCACGGCGCCCCCGCCACCAAATCCGAGTACGGCGTGATTTTCCACATCGATGGCGGAGACGAGGCCACCATCAAGAAGACGCTAAATAACGTAGAGAACCTGCTTCACGACCCGCGCTTCAAGGGACGGACGCTTCACGTCGAGCTGCTGGCGAATAGCAAGGGGTTCGCCGTCTACGTCAAACACAACGGCTTCGAGAAACGGCTCAAGGACCTGCAGGAACATGGCGTGCAGCTCTCCCAGTGCGCGAATACTCTGCGCGAGCTACACGTCGATCGCAAGAACCTCTACAGCTTCATTAGCATCGTTCCGTCGGGCATGGGCGAAATTACGATCCGCGAAGCCGAAGGTTGGGCCTATATCCACCCATCATCCCCGGAGAGCCAACTATAGGCTCGCGTTCGCTGCTCAGCGCAACGTCAGCGCGTCGTCGCGCAGCGCGAACTCGGCCAGCGTGCTTGCGGCGCTCGCGCCGAGGCGGCGCGCGAACTTCTCCGCCAGGTTCTCTTTTTGCGTGTAGTCGACGATGTTATCTGCCTTGATCACCTCACGCGCGACCGAATTCAGCGTGCCGTAGCCGTCGGCCAGCCCCAGCTCTATGCTCTGCTGCCCGGTCCATATCAGGCCGCTGAAGATGTCCGGCGTTTCCTTCAGCCGCTTGCCGCGCCCCTGGCGCACGTCGTCGATGAACTGACGGTGGATCTGGTCCAGCATCGCCTGCGCATACTCCTTCTGCTTTTCGTCTTCCGGCAGGAACGGGTCCAGCATGCCCTTGTTCTTGCCCGCAGTCAGCAGGCGACGCTCGACGCCGAGTTTCTGCATCAGGCCTGTGAGCCCAAATCCGTCCATGCGCACGCCGACCGAACCGACAATGCTCGAGCGCGTAACGTAGATCCTGTCCGCGGCCGCCGCGACGTAGTAGCCGCCCGAGGCGCAGATATCCTCGACCACGGCGTAAAGCGGAATGCGGGGATATTTCTTGCGCAAGCGCCGAATTTCGTCATAGATGTTCTGTGCCTGCACCGGGCTGCCGCCGGGGCTGTTGATGCGCAACACGACGCCCTTCGTGGTGCCGTCCTTGAACGCGGCCCGCAGCGACGCGTTGATCTTCTCCGCGCTCGCATCGGTGCCGGGCGCGATCAAACCGTTCAGCTCCACCAATGCGGTATGGCTTCCGCCGGTCACCTCGGCGGTCTTGTCCCGCCAGTCCACCGCCAGCAGAATCATCGCGGTCAGGTAGGTGAAGAACAGCAGCTTGAAGAAGATGCCCCACATGCGCGAGCGCCGCTGTTCCTTCAGCGCCGCCGTTGCAAGCCGCTCGATCAGCCCGCGTTCCCACTGCCCGCCATCGTCAGTCATCTGCAAATCCCAGGAAGAAGATCTTGCCGTCGCGCTCCGTGACGCGCAAAGACACTAGCGGCGCGCCGTTGCAGGGCCCGCCCCGGCACGCGCCACTGGCGGGGTCGTATACGGCCCCGTGCGCCGAGCATATCAAATCGCGTCCGTCGACGCCGAAAAAGTCGCCCTCGCGCCAATCCAGCTCCAGAGCCACGTGGCTGCAGCGATTGAGGTAGCCCCTCGCCACGCCGGCGAAGCGCACCACGAATGCCGGCACGGGCTCGCCGAAGTACTCGACCTCGAAGCGTACGCCGCACCCCCCCTCCGCCAGCGCCGCGGCAGCGCAGATCAACCGTTCTGCGTCAGCCATTGCGCGAGGCCTTCCACGCTCGACACGCAAGCGCGCGGTTCGAGCGCGCGCAATGTCTGCTCGGGATGCGCGCCATAGGTCACTGCCACCGCGTCGACTCCCGCGTTGCGCGCCATCTCCAGGTCGTGCGAGGTATCACCGATCATCAGCACCCGGTGCGGCGCCATGCCCAGTTCCTCCATCAGCTCGAGCAGCATCGCCGGATGCGGCTTGGGGTCGGTCTCGTCTGCGCAGCGCGAGGCGCGGAAATGCACCCCGAGCCCGCTCGCCGCAAGCGCACGGTCAAGCCCTGCGCGACTCTTGCCAGTTGCCACTGCCAGCACGTGCCCGCGCCGGGCGAGCACGGAAAGCAGCTGCGGCACCCCCTCGAACAGCGACATCGAACTCTCGCGCGCTAGATAATGGCGCCGATACAACCCGGCAAAGTCAAGATAGCGCTCGCGCGGCAAGTCCGGGACGGCGTGCCTCAGCGAGTCCTGCAGCCCCAGCCCGATCACGTGGCTGGCGCGCTCCCGGTCCGGCACCGGAAGCCCCATCTCGCGACTGGCCTCCTGGATGCATTCAGCGATGGTGGCGGCCGAGTCAATCAGGGTGCCGTCCCAGTCGAATACGAGCAGCGCGTAGCGCGGCTCAGCCGCCATGGCCCGCAAACCTCTGTTTGACGAATTCGCGCATGTCCGGCGGCAACGGAGCCTCCAACCGCAGGACGGCGCCGCTCGTGGGGTGCCGCAGCCCCAGCCTGCGCGCATGCAGCATCAGGCGTTTGACGCCCTGCTTGGCCAGTGTCCGGTTCAGCTCGAAGTCTCCGTACTTGTCGTCCCCCAATATGGGGTGACCGGCGTGCGCCAGATGGACGCGAATCTGATGCGTGCGTCCGGTAAGCAGGCGCAGCTCGAGCAGGCTCAGCTCGGCGCTCTGTGCCAGCGGACTGACCAGCGTCGCGGCAGGCTGCCCTTGCGCGCGCACGCTCACCCTGCGCTCGCCGCTCGATGTGACGTGCTTGTGCAGGGACTCGCGCAATTCCTTCGTTCCCCCGCGCCAGCGCCCCGCGGCGACCGCAACGTACACCTTCTCCAGCTCGCCTTGACGCAGCATGCGGTGCAATTCAACCATGGCGCTGCGCTTCTTCGCGATGATCAGCAGCCCGGAGGTGTCCCGGTCGAGCCGATGCGCAAGTTCGAGGAACTTGGCCTGCGGGCGCGCCGCCCGCAGCGACTCGATCACGCCGAAGCTGACGCCGCTGCCGCCGTGCACCGCGGTGCCTGAAGGCTTGTTTACCACCAGCAGCGCCGGGTCCTCGTACACCACGGGAAGCTCGACTGGGCGCGGCGCCGGCCGCAGCGGTCTCTCGGCCAGCCTGACGGGCGGCACGCGCACCCGATCGCCGGTACGAAGCCGATAGTCCGGGCCGACCCTGCCGCTGTTTACCCGAACTTCTCCGCTACGCAGGACGCGGTAGACATGGCTTTTCGGCACCCCCTTAAGGCGCCTTATGAGGAAATTGTCGATGCGCTGCGCGGCGCTTTCCTCGTCGACCTCCAGCAGAGTCGCCCGAGCCTTGCTTAAGTCATTCATTTTCCGTATTATCTCGGGGCTGCTTTGAGTTGCGAGGCACAGGTTCGCGGTAAGCGCCTAGCGCCGCCAGGATCTGCAACCCGCCTCCGCCCTGCTGAAGCCGGGCCCGAAGCAAAGGTTAATTTCGCTCACCGAGAGTAGCGATAGTACTAGAAGCGCGCGCAGAGGGTTTTTCCCTCGGAAACGCCCGCACCCCTTAAGGAAGGGTGCACGGATTCCGGCCGCCGCCGGGTTTTGGCAAACCGACAGGCAATGTCGCCGAACCGAAAGAAGGCTTTGACTGGTCGAAAACTAGGAGAATCCTGACCGACGGACCGCCGGTTCCCCTGCGAGCGCAGGAGAACTGGAAGTGAAACGCATGTTATTCAATGCGACGCAGCCGGAAGAGCTGCGCGTCGCCATCGTCGAAGGGCAGAAACTCGTCGACCTCGACATCGAGTCGGCATCAAGGGAGCAGCGCAAGAGCAACATCTACAAAGGCGTCATCACCCGCATCGAGCCCAGTCTCGAGGCCGCCTTTGTCGATTACGGCGAGCGAGCGCCACGGCTTTCTGCCGTTCAAGGAAGTCGCGCGCAGCTACTTCCGCTCCGACATAGATGTCGGCAAAGCCAGGATCCAGGACGCCCTCAAGGAAGGCCAGGAACTGATCGTCCAGGTGGAAAAGGACGAGCGCGGCAACAAGGGCGCCGCGCTCACCACCTTCATCAGCCTGGCCGGCCGCTACCTGGTGCTGATGCCGAACAACCCGCGCGGCGGCGGCGTCTCGCGCCGCATCGAAGGCGAGGACCGCAACGAGCTGCGCGACACGCTCGACCAGCTGGTCCTGCCGGAAGGCATGAGCGTCATCGCCCGCACGGCCGGCATCGGCCGCTCCGCCGAAGAACTGAAGTGGGACCTGAATTACCTGATGCAGCTGTGGCGCGCGATCGAAGACGCGGCCGACCAGCCAGACGGGCGCCTTCCTGATCTACCTGGAAGTCAGCCTCGTGATTCGCGCGATCCGCGACTACTTCCAGCCGGACATCGGCGAGATTCTGATCGACACCGACGAGATCTACGAGCAGGCGCAGCACGTTCATGGAGCATCGTGATGCCGGGCAACGTCGGCAAGGTCAAGCTCTACCGCGACGACGTACCGCTGTTCTCGCGCTTCCAGATCGAGCACCAGATCGAGACCGCCTACGCGCGACAGGTGAACCTGCCCTCGGGCGGCGCGATCGTGATCGACCACACCGAAGCGCTGGTCGCGATCGACGTCAACTCGGCGCGCGCGACCAAAGGCCACGACATCGAGGAAACCGCGCTGCGCACCAACCTGGAGGCGGCGGACGAAGTCGCGCGCCAGCTGCGACTGCGCGACCTGGGCGGGCTGATCGTGATCGACTTCATCGACATGGAATCGCAGCGCAACCAGCGCGAAGTGGAAAACCGATTGCGCGAGGCGCTGCGCTTCGACCGGGCGCGCGTGCAGATCGGCAAGATCTCGCGCTTCGGCCTGATGGAGCTGTCGCGCCAGCGGCTTGCAGCCTTCGCTCGAGGAGACCGCGCACATCACCTGCCCGCGCTGCAGCGGCACCGGCCATATCCGCGGCACCGAATCCACCGCGCTGCATGTCCTGCGCATCATCCAGGAAGAGGCGATGAAGGAGAACACCGGCGCAGTCCACGCGCAGGTGCCGGTAGACGTCGCCAGCTTCCTGCTGAACGAAAAGCGCAACGAAATCCAGAAGCTGGAGGCGCGCCTCAAGGTCAATATCGTGCTGGTTCCCAATCAGCACCTCGAGACGCCGCACTACAAGGTGCAGCGCCTGAAGCACGACGAACTGAACGAGATGGAGCACGTGCCAGCGAGCTACGAGCTGGTCGAGCAGCCCGAGGAGCCGAAGCTCGGCGCCGAGGCGGAGCCGGTCAAGGAACGCCAGGAGGCGGTGGTAAAGGCCATCACGCCGGCACAGCCGGCGCCGCTGGTCGCCGAGCCGCAGCCGCGCGCCCCAGGTGAGACGCGTGCACAGCGGCCACAGCGTCGCCCCGAACGCATGCCCTCCCCCATGATGGCCGTCCCGGTGCGTCCGGGAATCATCGGCCGCATCCTGGGCTGGTTCAAGCTCGAACAGGCCGCCCCGGGCGCGACTGTTGCCGCGCCCGCGCTCGAGCCGCAGACCGGGCAGCGCGAGCCGCACCGGGAACCGCGTCAGCGTGACCGTCGACCCGAGCAACGTGGCGATCATCGGCGCGGAGCGGAGCGCGGTGAGCGCGGCGAGCGGGCCGGACGCGGCGAGCGCGGCGGGCGTGACCGGCGTGGCGAGCGAGGTGATCGCAGCGAGCGACGTGACGGCCAACAGAGCCGCCTCGAGCAGCGAGGCAACGGCCAGCCGAGGGAAGCGCGGCCAAGCGGCGAGCGCAGGCCGGATCAACGCCCGCCGCGTCCGCCACATGCCGAGGCCGAGCCGCGTGCCGCCCGGCCGGAAGCACAAGCTGGCAGCACGCCCGAGAGCGAAGAGCATCGCCGCAGCCGCCGTGGTCGGCGCGATCGCGGACGGGAGCGCCGCCCGGAGCAGACTGAAAGCGGCATCGACCAGCGCCCGCATGGCGTTGCGCCCGAGGTGCCCACGCCTTCGCCGTCGCATCAGACCGAGCCAGTGACCGTCACGGTGAGCGAACCGATGCACGCCATAAGCACACCGCCGCTGCCGGAGTTCCCGGCACCGCAGATCGCCGAGCAGGTGCCGGTGCAGCGGGCCGCCCCGGCACCTGAGCCCGTGTTCGAGCGACAAGCGCCTGAGATGCAGGCGCCTTTCGAGCCGCTGCCTCCGGTCATGCCGGCGGTCGAACCCAAGGCCGAGCCGACGGCGGAACTCGACCGCTCGGGCCTGGTGATGATCGAAACCAACCCGTCGAAGGCACGCACGGTGCGGCCCGAGCCGGAACAAACGCAGGCGCTCGGTCGCGCGCGCCGCGAGCGCACATCCCGACGGACGGAAGCCGAACCCGAACTGGTACAGATCGAAACCAGGAAGTAGCGTTGCCAGGCAGCCTTGGCTGACTACCCAACCCGGCTGGAGCACGAACACACCCTGTTCGACGGCCGGAAGGTGCTCATTCGCCCGATCCGCGCCGACGACGGCGTGCTGGAGAGAGACTTTCTCATCGGCGGCGTGTCGGGCGAAAGCCGCTATCTGCGCTTTCACAAGTGGGTCGGCGCTCCATCGGACAAGCTGATCCACTTCCTGACCGACGTCGACTACGACCGCCACATGGCCTTCGTCTGCGTTTACCGCGAGGGAGACAACGCGGAGGTTGCGGGCGAGGCGCGCTACGTCGTGAATCCCGACGACAAGAGCTGCGAATTCGGCGTCGTGATCGCCGATGCCTGGCACAAGAGCGGCGTCGCCGGGCTGCTGATGGAAGCGCTCATCCGGGTCGCCCGGGACCGCGGCTTGACCAGCATGGAAGGACTGGTGCTGCGAAACAATCCGCCCATGCTGCGCTTTGCGCGCGCGCTCGGTTTCGAGGTCCACTCCGTGGCGGAAGATCCGCACACGCTGCGGATCGTCAAGAGGCTTTGATCCCGCCTCGCAGCTCGGCCAGCAGGCCGCGCGCCGCAGCCTCCACCATGTCGAGGACCCGCTCGAAGCCTCCCGGCCCGCCGTAGTACGGGTCTGGGACCTCTTCGCCCTGCCCGGCGGCGAATTCCATGAACAGGCGCAGCTTGTGCCGATGTTGCAGCGGCGCAATGTGCCGCAGTATCTCCAGGTGGCCGCGGTCCATGGCGAGGACCAGCTCGAAGGATTCGAAATCGTCCGCTGCTACCTGGCGCGCGCGCAGATTGCTGAGATCATAGCCGCGGCGCCGCGCGTGGTGCTGCGCGCGCTCATCCGGCGGCTCGCCGACGTGGTAGTCGTGCGTCCCGGCCGAGTCGACGCGGACTTTGTCGGCGAGGCCCGCCTCACGCACCAGCCGACGCATGACGGCGTCGGCGGTCGGCGAGCGGCAGATGTTGCCGGTGCAGACAAAAAGAACGCCACGCACTGCTATTCCGATGCCAGCGCGACGCCGAATATGTGCTTCTTCAGCTCCGCAAGCCGGTCGCGCATCTTCGCCGCCTGCTCGAACTCGAGGTTCTTCGCGTGCTCGAGCATTTTCTTCTCGAGCTGCTTGATCTCGCGCGCAATCTGCTTTTCGCTCATCGCTTCGTAGCGCGCATCGTCCTGCGCCGCGCGCAGCAGCGTTTGCGCCTCGTCCGCGTCGTAGACGCCGTCGATAATGTCCTTGATGCGCTTGGAAATGCCCTTCGGGCGTGATGCCGTGCCGGGCGTTGTACGCGATCTGTCTGTTGCGCCGGCGCTCGGTCTCCGCGATCGCGCGCCGCATCGAGTCGGTCATCACGTCCGCGTACAGCATCGCCGCGCCATTCAGATGGCGCGCGGCGCGGCCCATGGTCTGGATCAGCGAGCGCTCGGAACGCAGGAACCCCTCCTTGTCCGCATCGAGGATCGCCACCAGCGACACCTCGGGCAGGTCCAGCCCCTCGCGCAGCAGGTTGATGCCGACCAGCACGTCGAACTTGCCCAGGCGCAGGTCGCGGATGATCTCCACCCGCTCCACCGTGTCGATGTCGGAGTGCAGGTAGCGCACCTTGACGCCGTGCTCGCGCAGGTAATCGGTGAGCTCCTCGGCCATGCGCTTGGTCAGCGTGGTCACCAGCACGCGCTCGTGCTTCGTTGACGCGCAAGCGAGATTTCCGACAGCAGGTCGTCGACCTGTGTCGAGGCCGGCCGCACTTCGATCTCGGGATCGACCAGCCCGGTGGGCCGCACCACCTGCTCCACCACCTGCGCCGACTGTGCTCCGCTTCGTAGTCGGCCGGCGTCGCGGAAACAAACACGGTCTGCCTCATCACGCTTCTCGAACTCGTCGAAGCGCAGCGGCCGGTTGTCCAGCGCCGACGGCAGGCGGAAGCCGTAGTCGACCAGGTTCTCCTTGCGCGCGCGGTCGCCGCTTGTACATGCCGCCGATCTGCGCCGATGGTGACGTGGCTTTCGTCGATGATCATCAGCGCGTCCGGCGGCAGGTAGTCGATCAGCGTCGGCGGCGGCTCGCCCGGCGATTGCGCCCGGAAAGGTGCCGCGAATAGTTCTCGATGCCCTTGCAGAAGCCGAGCTCGCTCAGCATCTCCAGGTCGAAGCGCGTGCGCTGCTCGATGCGCTGCGCCTCGACCAGCTTGCCGGCTTGTCTGGAAGGCTCGATGCGCTCGCGCAGCTCCACCTTGATCGTCTCGATCGCCCGCAGCGTGGTCTCGCGCGGCGTCACGTAGTGGCTGGACGGGTACACGGTGAAGCGCGGCATCGGCTGCAGCACTCGGCCGGTGAGCGGGTCGAACAGCTGCCAGCGTTTCGACCTCGTCGTCGAACAGGCGAGATGCGGACCGCGTGTCTCGGCGTGCTCCGCCGGGAAGACGTCGATCACGTCGCCGCGCACGCGGAAGGTGCCGCGCCGAAAATCGAGCTCGTTGCGCTCGTACTGCATCGCGATCAGCCGCGCGATGCACGTCGCGCTGCGACGCCTTCTCGCCCTGGCGCAGATGCAGGATCATGCCGTGGTAGTCCGACGGGTCGCCGATGCCGTAGATTGCCGACACCGTCGCCACGATGACCACGTCGCGCCGCTCCAGCAGCGACTTGGTGGCCGACAGCCGCATCTGCTCGATGTGCTCGTTGATCGAGGAGTCCTTCTCGATGAACAGGTCGCGCGACGGCACGTAGGCCTCGGGCTGGTAGTAGTCGTAGTAGGAGACGAAGTACTCGACCGCGTTTTCCGGGAAGAACTCGCGGAACTCCGAATACAGCTGCGCGGCGAGCGTCTTGTTCGGGCGCCATCACCAGGGCCGGCCGGCCGAGCCGCGCGATGACGTTGGCCATGGTGAAGGTCTTGCCGGAGCCGGTCACGCCGAGCAGGGTCTGGAATGCCAGGCCGTCGTTGATGCCTTCGACCAGCTGCGCGATCGCCTCCGGCTGGTCGCCCGCGGGCGGGAACATCTGATGCAGGCGGAACGGGCTTCCGGGGTAGGTTTGGATGGCCATTCGCAGTGCCGCGGCAAAACTTCGATTTTCCCACAGCAGGCAGCCCGGTAGAATACGTACTTCACTCCGATGAATCCGTCCATGAGCAAATCGATCCTCGCCGCGGTCCAGATGGCGCCGCGCGACCCCATTCTTGGCGTCACCGAAGCGTTCGTCGCCGACCAGAACCCGAACAAGGTCAACCTCGGGGTCGGCGTCTACTGCGACGACAACGGCAAAGTGCCCCTGCTCGAGTGCGTGCGGCGCGCGGAGCGCCAGCGTGTCGAGGCGGCGCCGCCGCACAGCTACCTGCCGATCGACGGCCTGCAAAGCTACGACCGGGCCGTGATGGAGCTGGTATTCGGCGCCGAGCTGGCGAAGAGCGGCCGTATCATCACGGTGCAGGCACTGGGCGGAACGGGGGGGCTCAAGATCGGCGCCGACTTCCTCAAACGCCTCGACCCCGACGCACAGGTCTGGATCAGCGACCCGAGCTGGGAGAACCACCGCGCGCTGTTCGAGAACGCCGGCTTTTCGGTCAACAGCTATCCCTACTATCAGTCCGGCACCCGTGGCCTGGACTTCGAAGGGATGCTGGGTGCGCTCGACGGCCTTGTGGCCGGCTCGATCGTGGTCCTGCACGCCTGCTGCCACAACCCCACCGGCGTCGACCTGTCGCGTGAGCAGTGGCAGCGGGTGCTCGAGGTGGTCAAGCGGCGCGAGCTGGTGCCGTTCCTCGATCTCGCGTACCAGGGGTTCGGCGACGGCATCGACGCGGACGGCTATGCCGTGCGCCTGTTCGCCGAGGCCTACAGCCCGATCTTCGTCTCGAGCTCGTTCTCGAAGTCGTTCTCGCTCTACGGCGAGCGCGTCGGCGCGTTCAGCCTGTTGGCCGGTAGCGCCGATGAGGCGGCGCGCGCGCTGTCGCAGATCAAGCGTCTGGTGCGAACCAACTACTCCAACCCGCCGACTCACGGGGGACAGATCGTCGCCACCGTGCTCGCCACGCCCGAATTGCGGGCGCTGTGGGAGCAGGAGCTCGGCGCGATGCGAGACCGAATCAAGTCGATGCGCAAGGCGCTGGTCGAGACGATCCGCACTCGCGCGCCGCGGACCGATTTCGGCTTCATACTCGAGCAGCGCGGGATGTTCTCCTACACCGGGCTGACCAAGGCGCAGGTCGAGCGCCTGCGAACAGAATATTCGGTATACGCCATCGATACCGGACGTATCTGCGTCGCAGCACTGAATTCGAAGAACATCGACTACGCGGCCGATGCGATCGCCAAGGTGATCCCGGCCTAGCTCTCACTGGCACTCGCTCCTGCCCTCGAGGCGGCTGCCCGCCGAGAGGCCGAGGCTGGTGCCGATCCCGGGCAGCAGCATAGTGCCGATCACCGCTCCGATCACGCCCGCCTTGGTGAGCGACAACGAAGGATCCGCGGTGGTTCCGGAAACCGCCACCGGTACGCCGACGAAGCCTTTGGTCTTCGCCACGGACACGTCCAGCTTGCCCGACAAGGTCTGATCCGGCGCGATCGAAACATTGCCCGCCGCCATGAGCGCCGGCGAGCGAACGCAGATCTTGTTCACCTGAACGTGCTTGCCGCGCAACGCCAAGTCCCCCTTCATCTGCTCGAACTTGGTCGTGCCGCCGGAAGACAGTTTGCCGAGCGGCAGTTCGGCGACGCGCGAGAGGTCCACGCCGTGCCATTCGCCGCCGGTGACCTCGAACGGGGCATCCAGCACCAGTGCATTGCCCAGCTGCACCGCGGTTCTGGCCTGCGCCGAATAGCTCACCTTGCCGCTCAGCTGGCCGGACAGTCGCGCGGGCTTGCCCAACGCCGACTCCAGCGGAACAAGCTCGACGCCGGCCAGCTCGGCCTTGCCGTCGAGATGCCATTGCCTGCCCCAGCGCAGGTCCAGGCTGCCGGCGAGCGTCCCGCCGTAGAGCTTGCCGCGGATCTCTGGCAGCGCGAGCCGGGAACCGTGCAGCGCGCCGCTCGCCTCGAGTTCGTCGAAAGCCAGCGGCGCAATGGTGATCGGCAGGCGCCAGTTGCGCGCGCTGAGGCTCAAACGCGTCCGCCCGGCGTGGTCGGGATCGAGCGTTGCCTGGAACGAACCATCGTCGGTCGACACGCGCACCACCGTCGCGGAGGGGACGACAGACAGATCCACGACGACGTTGAACACCGGCAGCCTCAGCGCGCGCTGCTCGTAAGTCACGTGCCGCAGCACGATGCGCCGAACCAGAATCCCGCTCCCGCCGCCCCCTTTCGGCAGCTTGTCGAGCAGGTCGAGCGCGGAGTGCTTGATGCGTACCCCGTCGGCGCGGATCTCGCGCAGCACGACCTCGTCCGAAGGCAATAGCAGCAGGTCCGGCACGATGCTCGCGCGCTCGACGCTCACGTCGTCGTTGCGACCGAGCTTCAAGCCAATGATTGCCACACGCGGGGTGGGCAGCAGCTCTAGCCGCAGGATCCTGATCGACACCGGCTGACCGATGCGGTCCGAAACGCGACGCGTGAGCTGCGGGATATAGGCCGAAAGCGGCACCAGAAAGGGCACCGCGAGCGCTGCGACGAGGAGCCCGATGAACGCGAGCAGGGCCCACAACCATCTTCTTTTCGCAAGCGCCATCGCGTGATTGCTTGGATATCCAGAAATCCCTAAAATAGCGGGTTTTCCGGATCCCCGATAGCTCAGTCGGTAGAGCGACGGACTGTTAATCCGCAGGTCGTAGGTTCGAGCCCTACTCGGGGAGCCAAGCTTCAACTAGTTAGTCGCAGATTAACTGCGAACTAACTAGTCAGTCGATGAAGTATTACCGCTCCTTCGTTCTGACAGGCGCTTTCTGACTCCGCAGAGTAGTCCGCCACTCTTTCCCCGGCGGGCGTCGAAGGAGATCGGAAATGACACCTGAAACTGTCCAGACCACTGGACCCTCGGCCGCGGGGCTCGGCGTGGCTTCCAACGCCCGAGCAAGCGGCACGGCAACGACGCTCGCCGAGCTTGTCGATGCCTACATGACCGCCTACGCCGGCCACGATCGCACTCGCGTCACGCAGCTCACCCGTTGGGTCGCGCTTCTTGGTGATCGAGCCTTCGCCTCGCTTACCGACGAGAATCTTTTTCGAGGCCTCGAGACAATCCGGAACGAGCCAGCCCGCGTCTACATGGGCCGCGATGCTGACGGGCGCAGGATCGAGCGTGCCAAGGGCAAATAGGTCCGAACCTCGCTACCGTCGCTCGGACTCGATCGCGTCGGACAAGGAGATAACGCCTGCGGTGTAGTGCGGGAGTGGCACTGCGAAGTGCCGTAACCCCAAGTAGTCACACCGGCCCCAGCTGAACATGAGTACGCGATGGCGTCGGCGGGGCGGTACAAAGGAATCTATCGCTCCTTCAGGTCGCATCCCACGTCGCGCTCCCACCATCCGCACTGGTCCACCACGACCAACCGATGCTGCTCACAGGAGAGGTGCACGCCGTCATTGTAAATCTAGTGTGCGCCAGTCCAGTAAGTGGGTGTATCCGTCATGGCCCAATGTGTGAAGTGCGGCAGTCCTGTTAAATTCTGTATTGGCACCACGAAATTTGCCGACTTAGTCCATACGGACAATTGCCGCCCACTTCTGCAGCGTATAGCGTGTTCGCGAGAGGCGCTTATGCACACTTCCAAGACAAGCTACCCCGTGTGGGTCGGTATTTGCGTCGCGTATCTCTGGCGACTTGCTCTCGTCGTCGGATACTTCGCTTTGGCGCTCTGGTTGTGGCCGGGAAGCGTGCTGCAAACCCCGCTTTCTGCGTTCACGCTGGGGTTCGCTCTACGCGCCCTCGTCTCGGTCGCGTGCCTGTCGGTCGGAATCACGAGCCTATACTTTGTAGCAATCGAGCCATTCGTGCTCGGTTACACGGAGCTATTTCATCGAGATCAAGAATGATTTCGCAGCGGGTGATGCCTTTGTCATGGCCTTTCACTTTCAGCTAATGGCTAGCGCTGATAATCAGTCAATGGCGAACCTAGATCCGCTAAAGTACTGCTTTCACGGCCAGCACTTAGAGCTTCGCGCTACCTTCCGAATACTGCCTGGACCGAAGGGTGAAGTCACATCCCGCGCACCGCTCCCACCACCCGCTTGGGTAGACGACAACCTGGCGGTTCAGCTCGGACCTCAGGTGCACACCGTCGTAGCCGGTAGACTGCGTGCACGTCCAACAACTGCGTTCGACAGTTCGACATTATCCACCCAAGGGGTGAATTGCTGGCGTGCGGGTTGCGGCTGAAGCTGGGTCATGCCCGCGATTGTCGCGCTCAGATAAACGGAGAAACCCGAATACAACTCTGAGGGTTTAACATTATCTTTCCTTCTTCGCGGTTCGATCATCAACGAGAAGTGATTATGGAAGATACGCGAATTGTGCAAACTTCACTTCAAGGCAGAGTTCCGTCGAAATCCGTTCGGTACCTCCTTGCAAGTAGAAGTTTGGGGAATACCACCACGAGCGCGTACCTGCGGCTGACCGCGGTTGCGGCTATTGTCTGGTTCCACACGAAGACGACCGAACCTCTAAGTAGCGGCATCGGCGGGATCGGGCTGGTGCTCTTCTTGTATCTCTCGTTTCTGCATGCGGGACGTCGGCAGAGTCAACGCGCCGCGGTCAAGCGACTTACAGTGCGACTACTGGTCCCTTGGGCGGCGTGGTGGCTGTTTTACGCCGTTATCGCATTGTGGATGGCTCGCGGCGTACCGCGTGAACTGACGGCTCCGACCTCTATTTCGGAGATCCTATCTTGGCCGTCGATGCATTTATGGTACCTCCCTTTCGTCTACTTCACGAGCCTGGGTCTGCTGGCGGTCAGTCGGATAACCTCGTCGATCGATGTGCAGAAGAAGGTCATGCTCGCCCTCCTAGCGGGCTTGGGCCTACTGCCAATAGTGGCCGGCGTGAAGCAGATTCCGTTTCCCGCAGGCATTGCCATACTCGCGTTGCCGGCGATCGGGCTGGGGCTAGTCTACGGCTATTGCTTGCGTATCAGTGATCGTCGAAGACGGTTTCGCTACTTGGTCGCAATCGCGACTCTGGTCTCGGCGGCATGCATATCGATCTGGTTCTGGGGAGATCGCACCGTCGCGATCGCCTACACGGGTAGCGCGCTCCTAATGATTACCTTCGCCCTTACCATACCCCGCTACCGCCTCTTGATGCGCCTGAGCACCCTCACTTTGGGCATCTACCTCTCCCAGCAATTTGGGTGGCTAGTGCTGTGTAAATTCTGGACGAACTTCGCCGAGTTGCCTCACTGCGTCACTGCGCCGACTACGCTAATCCTGGCATCCCTGATGACGTGGGTAATTCTCCAGATTCGTTACTTAAGAGCTATAGTTTGACGCGGCGGTGCAGGCTTACGCATTATCAAATAGATGCTTCTGAAGTAAATATTCGCACAAGTTCGAACTTTGCCTCGTAGATGGCCGGGAGCTGTCTTCCAAGCACGTCATGCGGGCGATCTTCGTCGTAGATCTTGATCCACTCGGCGCGAATCTCGCGAACCTGCTCAAGGTTGTCGAATATGCGCGCATTGAGCACCTCTTCGCAGTACCCCTTTGTGCATGGTGCGCGCGAAATTGCTGGTTGCTAGGTTCTCGAGTCAGTCTGCCCTTTGAGCCAAAGGCACTTGCCCTCAGGTAGCGTCGGCGTCGGCATTAACGGCGCGTTGTCGCCTGCCACGGGCATGGTGAAGAACGCGAAATCGACCTGGCTGATCGGCAAGCCGCAGAAGCAAGACCTAGAGCGCGGCCTCGGGAGCGAGGTGCGCATCGCGATCGACGCGAACTGCTTCGCCCTCTCGGAGGTGACGGACGGCGCCGCCGCGGGCGCCGAAACCGTGTTTGGCGTTATCCTCGGCACTGGCGTAGGCGGCGGAATTGTCTTGCGGGATCGCCGCATTTCGGGCAATTGAAGTTGCGGACGAGGCGCTTCGGGCGTCTTATAGAGAAGTTGCGCGATTGGCTCGCGCCATGCACTTATGCGCGAAGAGGTCAAACCATTCTCGAATGGGTGTAAAGCCACACGCAGTTTCTTGATCAGACAAATTTCTTGTCAAGCACGGGTCGGCGGCTTACAGAAAGGTTCATGCCAGACGGGAGTGAGGGCGGGCGGGATGCGTGTGAAAGAGGGGCAAAAAAAACGGGGCAGAAAGACACGGGCCTGGCACAGCGTCGAGGCGAGCAAGGGAAGGATGCGGAAGGGGTCAATAAGTTGACGATGTAACTCGCGCAGCGAGCAATGTCCGCTATGGGTCGAAAGCGGACGTTCCTCGGATTTCCAGGCAGTTCTTATTTGAGTCGGCGGAGTAACGGTCCGCGCCTTGGCGCGAAGCGTACGAGCGTAGCTCCCGGACCTGCGCGCATTCAACAGGCTACGACGACGTGCACCTGTGGTGCCAGCGGCACCGGCTAGTTGTGGTGGATGCGTGCGGCTGGTGGGAACGCGAGCCAGGACGCGAGGCGAACGAGTAATCGAGGCCTGCGTTCTTCCGCGAGGCGTGCGCCCCGCAGGGAATCGCTGAACGTGAAGCCCACGGTTACCGTCGCGGCTCTACGAGCAGCGTGTTCGGAGCTTACGTAGTGAACCGACCTGCGCGCTGAATACTTCTACTCGCGCGCCCTACTCGGTAGCTGTTCATATGAACGCGAGAAGGGCTCGACCACCGCTAAGAAGTAAAGACCCGACAGCCCTAGCGCGAATGCAAATACGGAGGGGGCGGCTGCGATCGCAGCGCTTAGGGGTATTTGCGCCAGAGGGGCTTCAAAGATCCCATCGGGCCAGGAAATCGCACCAAACGTAAAGATCGCGGTGACCAACATGAGTTGCGTGAGAAACTCAAAGCTAATGCCGAGCCACTTGGAAATGCTGAAATTTCTAGTTGTCATAGCTACTCCACGGCGCGGATCGCGCGCCTTTGTGAATATCTGGCAATACATTGTCTTGTACCCATTTCAAGAGGGTCAGCAAGCATTCCTCGCTTCGCACAGATTTTCACCCGTAAACCTCGCGCGTGAGCTTGAGCGTGAGTGGGCGTGATCGGCTATGCCGGTGTGCACTTGTGGTGCCGGCAACTCAGCCTCGTGATCAAGATGCATCCGTGCGGCTGGTGGGAGCGCGGGGGCGGTGGACGATAAGACCGACTGACCGCATACGGCCAAGAGCGATCATTGCCCAACTTCGCATAAGGTAGCGCTCGCCGTCCTCGTTATTCCCGATCTTGCCTGAACGCGCCAGAGGAGCGCAGTATGTGCCATAACGCCGTTCGCATTCCGACCTTCCAGGCGCGGACTTGAGCAAATGTGCTCGGCAGCGCCGGAGTAGAGGTTCCTGCCTCGCGTTCGCCCGGCGCCCGACGATGGGGCGTGACCGTACAGCCCGGAGGACCCAGATGACACCTCGCACCTCACGTACGCGCCGTGGATTCCGCTGGATCCTCGCCGTCTGCACCCCGCTCCTCTGCACCGCCTTGTCGGGATGCGGGGGCTCCGGCGGGGGGAGCGGTCCCGCTCTGGCCCCCGCCCACGCCGACTGGACGCGGTTTGGATGGGATGCGGGACGCTCGAGCGCGCCGGGCGTCGAGACCGGCATCACAGCCGGCAACGTGGCGTCGCTTTCGCATCAGCAGGTAGCACTAGACGGCACGGTGGACGCCTCGGCGATCTATCTCCACGGCGCACAGGTCCAAGGTGCCGCGCATGACGTCTTCTTCGTAACGACGACGTACGGGAAGACGATCGCCATCGACGCCGGCAGCGGCACATTGCTCTGGGAGTACACGCCATCGAGCTACGCTGCCCTGGCAGGAACGTATCGCATCAGCACCGCGACGCCGGTTGCCGACCCCGACCGCCAATCCATCTACGCGGCCTCCCCCGACGGTGAGATCCGGAAGCTCGCCGTGGCGGACGGACATGTCGAATGGGAGACGTCGATCACAAATCTGCCCGAGCGTGAGAAGATCGCGTCGTCGCTCAACTTCGATCGCGACCACGTGATCGCGACGACCGGTGGCTACATCGGCGATGCGCCGCCGTATCAAGGCCACGTCGTAGTCCTCGACTCGTCCACCGGCAATCTGCTCGCCGTGTGGAACACACTTTGCAGCGATCGCGCCGGACTTATCGATCCCGCCTCGTGCGCCGAGAGCGACGCCGCGATCTGGGGTCGCGCCGGCGCGGTGATCGACACCACTACGGGCGATATCTATGTAGCGACGGGAAACGGCCTCTGGGACGGCCTGACGAACTGGGGTGACGCAACGCTCGAGCTCGACGCGGGCGCAACACAGCTCCTCGGGAACTTCACCCCGACCAATACCGACCAACTTAATGCATCGGATGCGGACGTCGGGTCCACCTCGCCCGTACTGTTGGGTGGCGGACTTGTCCTCCAGGGTGGCAAGGACGGCACGCTCCGGCTTCTCGATTGGAGCGCGATGCAGGGGACGGCGGGACACAAGGGCAATGAGCTCCAGGTGACGCAAACCCCGGGAGGAGATCTCTTATTCACCGCCCCGGCAGTGCTCCGTGATGCTAAGGGAGTCACAATCTTCGTGGCCGACAACAGCGGCACGCAGGCGTGGGAATTGAGTGGAAACCGGCTGCAGTCGCTCTGGTCCAACGGCCACGCGGGGACGAGCCCCGTCGTCGCCGGCGGCCTGCTCTACGTATACGACCCGGGCGGCGGCGGCCTCCGGGTCTACGACGCCGCCACCGGGAACGCGGTGATCGCGCTCGCCTGCGGCGGCGGTCACTGGAACAGCCCGATCGTGGTGGACGGCCGCATCGCGCTGCCCGAAGGTAATGCAAACGACCATCGGACCAGCGGCGTGCTCGACATCTGGCGGCTGCCGTAGGAGATCCGCGATCTGCCACACATGTATTTGAGGGCGAGCTGATTACGAATCATCAGATCTGTGCGATACCGCCGATATCGAATCGGCCGAAAATTTGTTTTCGGCCCTTCCCGCTCTAGAGATCGATGGTCTGGACTGGCCGCCAGCGGTAGAGGTTCGACGCGCATCCGCCGCAATACCGGCTAGGGCAACTCGATTACCGGGACAATCTTTCGTCCTCCAATCCTTCTAGGCACTTCGCATGGGCGATCCGGTTCTCGCACGCGATCCATTCGTCCTGCGCACACTCCGTCTTCTTGCAGATTTCGCAGGCGGCTAGCCCGGGAGGAATGTCCCGAACGATGCCGTTGCCGATCCGTTCCAACAGGCGCCTCAATCGAGATCGCTTCTGCGCGTCCATTGCATCCCCTCTAAAGGGCGATGGAGTGGACGGTTTACGCTCATTCTTATTCTGAATCAACAAGTCAGCGTCGGCCTCTGAATCGGGACGGCGACGTCACGACGGGGGTTCGAACGCCGTGTAACAGGCATCCCCCTTCTCGCAGGAAAACCGGCCCCGAATAGCATGGCCTTGGCCTCGATCTCAGCGGGGTATCCTATTCATCTTGAAAAATGTCTTGTATCTTACTGATCGGAAAGAGTATGCTCCATCCCCCCATGACCTGATCCGCGTCCCTACATAGTAGTAGGCCTGATCCGGAGAACGTAAATGGACACGAGAACATACGCCGGCGTTTCGGCCGACGTGCCGGACATGTCTAGAGAAATTAAGGCATTCTTTTCGTGGTCGCCAGCGAGGTCCTTACTCGCCAGCATCCGCGCATACCAGCGCTACGCGAAATCGCGAAACCCCTTCCTGATCTTTCTCAGAAAGTTGGCTGTGCTTCGTCACCGGTTCTGGAGTGTCGTGACAGGCGCCGACATTCCACTAAATTGCCAGATTGAAGGTGGACTTCTTTTGCCACATCCGAATGGGGTAGTGATCCATCCGGATGCGCGCATTGGCCCCAACTGTCTTATCTTTTCGGGCGTGGTTATAGGGACGCGCAGCCGTCGCAGCGAGCCTCTAGTCGAAGGTTATCCGACAATTGGCGGCCATGTTGACGTCGGAGCAAACGCTATCATTCTGGGCGGCGTCAGTATCGGCGAAGACGCGCTCATTGGCGCGGGCGCAGTAGTTCTGGACGACGTCCCGGCGCGAAGGACGGCTGTTGGTGTACCAGCAGCCATCGTTGATTGGCCAACCGAAGAGTACATTGGAGTAGCGTTAGCCCGTCGGAAATGACGGACAGTCTGGCGTTCTCACGGAGATGCGAACCCCGGTTTCCACCGTGAAAACGTGACGTCTTCTCCCAACCGAGAAGATTCATGTCTCAGAACCTAATCTGTAGCTCCGTCGACATGTGTCGTGCTCGCGTGTAACGTCGCGTTCTAGGGAGTCACGACGCGTTCGTTCAGGGCTGTTAGTCCGCAGGTCGTAGGTTCGAGCCCTACTCGGGGAGCCAAGTCTTAAATGGTTAGCCATGGTTAGCCGCAGAATGCCCGCGGGCTGGCCTATTGTCGGTGCAGTATTACCGCCCCATCGTCCTTGCCGACGAGCTGTACCGTGCAACGATCCGCTCGCGCTTGCCCGGATCGATATTCACCTTGTCTAAGTCACCCCGCACATGGGGCAATGCCAGCAACCTCGGGTCCATCACGCGGAACCACAGCGGCGGAACATAGGACAGAGGAAACATGCCGAAGTAGCCGCTGGGCAGCCGCGGCAGGTCGGGGAAGTCGCGCAGCGACTGGTAGCGTCGCGAGGGATACGAGTGGTGGTCCGAATGGCGCTGCAGGTGAAACAGCGCGAGGTTGGTCACCAGATGGTTGGTATTCCAGGAATGGTGCGGCTGCGGCGCTTCGTATTTTCCGCTCGGCAGACGCTGGCGCAGCAGGCCGTAGTGCTCTACGTAGTTGGCCGAGGTGAGCTGCCACCAGGCGACGACATTGTGCACGGCGAGGAAGGGCAGCATGATCCAGCCGAAGGCCGCGAGCAGGCCAAGCTGGAACACTGCCGTGACGGCATAGGACTGCAGCATGGTGTTGTGCACGCTCCAGGCGCGCTTGTCCTCTTGCTTTAGCCGCTCCTTCTCCAACTGCCATGCGCGGCGGATGCCGCCCGGCAGTTCTCGTAGCGCGAAGCGGTAGATGCTCTCGCCCATGCGGGCGCTGGCATGGTCCTCAGGTGTCGACACCGAGCGATGGTGCCCGCGCCCGTGCTCCACCGTGAAGTGGCCATAGGCCGGTACCGCCAGCACCAGCCGCGCCAGCCATTGCTCGACGCGGGTGTGCTTGTGCCCCAACTCGTGCCCGGTGTTGATGCCGAGGCCCGAATCGGTGCCGGCGACGTAGGCGAACAGCAGTACGGCCCACCAGGAAAGTTCGTGCGTGCCGACCCACCAGGCGCAGCCTATCAGCGCGACGAAGTGCAGCGGCACGGTGGCCCAGGTCAGCCAGCGGTAATAGCGATCCTCCTCCAGCTGCGGCACCACGGCTTCGGGCGGGTTGTTCTCGTCCTCGCCGATGAAGTAGTCCAGCAGCGGCATGAGGCCGTAGCTGATAAGCAACGGCAGACCCAGCGCAAGCTGCGATCCCGTCCAGGCATGCGCCGCCATTCCGGTAAAAGGCAGCAGCGGGTAGACCACCGATAGCGACCACCACAAGCGCTTGCGGTCGCGGTACGTTACGCGCCCCTGCTGTGGAAGATCGACCGCGTATACCCTGCCCATCAGCCGGCCCTCCTTGATGGGAGCGATTATGAGCGCGAAAGCAGCGCGGGGTCGAGACGCACAACCACCGCCGCGCTGGCGATGACTGTCGGCTCGCGCCCTTCTTCGTCCGGCACGTCGAGGCCGCCCGGGACGGAATTCACCGTGACTTTGCCATAGGGGAACGCGGCAGCGACCGGGGCCGGGTCGACCTTTTCGGGCCGCTGCACACCGATCGTGACCTCGACCTGCATCGAGTTGGGGTCGATGCCGAGGCTGCGAAACAGTCCCAGCGAGCTGTGATGCATCGCGTCCTGCACCGCGCGCACCGCGGCCTTGGTGTAGTCCCCGCCGTGCAGATCGTTGCCGGTTCCGATTTCCAGGAAGACGCGCTTTGCCGTCACTTGGGAGCCTCCATCGATGGCTGACTGCGCCGCAACAGCTCGATGATGCGGCGCGCCGGGTCGACCCTGACCCAGTCGCCGGTCCTGATCACCTCGCGCGGCGGCCGGGACCAGCCTTCGGTGATCGTCATGTCGGCGAACACCGCGCCCTGCACCATCACCGGGTTAGTGATGCCGAACACCAGCGCCTTCGGCGCGATGCCCTTGCACTTGATGTCGTAGAAGGCCCAGCCGGCGGCGATGCCGCCCTTCGCGGTGGGAAAGAAGAGAATTTTGTCCCTGATCTGGGTGCCTTCCAGCTTGTGGCCCGGCTTGGTGATCACGCCGCTCCAGCGGTCGAGGTCGTAGCGCGGGCTGAAGCCTTCCTCGGACACCACCGCCTCGCCTTCGACCACCTCGCCGAAGGCGCGCTCGACGCGGATGCTGTCCAGCACCGCGCTCACCGCAACCTCCCATCAACCGCGATGTCGACGCAATCCTGGGTGCGGCGCAGGATGGTGTTGAAGCGGTGCGCGCCGATGATGTTCACGATCTTGGCCGAGTTGGAGATCATGTTGGTCCAGCCGTTGCGCCGGCGCATCTGCGACAGGTTCTGCAGGATGTAGAAGCACACGCCTTCCATCAGCGTCGCCCCGGCCGCCTCCAGCTTCTGCACGTAGCCCAGCTTGCGCCCGGCCGAAAGCACGCCGTTGGACGAAGTGACGAAGACCTGGGTGCCTTGCCTTACCTTGCGCCCGTCGAAGCGCTCGGCCAGGTTCTTCAGCTCCCACAGCGAAAGCTGCGGGCCGGAGAAGACGATCAGGTCACACTTGCCGTCGCCCAGATCGTAGCTGCGGTAGAGGCGCTCCAGATCTGCGTTGGCGATGCTGATCTCGCTGTGCGGCAGGTTGCCGCCGAGCGCGGCCTCGACGCTGGGCGCCTCGGGCGTCACGCCGACCATGTGGAACATGCCCATCGAGCCGTAGCTCGCCAGCGACGCGCCGAGGTGCTTCAGCTGGTCCGACTCCGGGGTGCGTCTCACACCGCTAAAGACCGGTACCTGGAAGTAATTCTGGTTCGGCTCGCCGACCAGCTTGCCGACTGCGCCCCAGTCGGCGAGGTCGTCAAGCTCGGCTTCCAGCTTCACCACGAAGGTTCCCTTGCGGTGCCGATCGAGCTGAAAGCCGTATTCCGGCACGCGCCTCGTGAGCGCCGCCGCGAACGCCGCCGGGCCGCTCTCGAAGTTGGAGCGCGCGCCGAACACCGAGTTGGCGTAGATCACGGTGCCGGTATCGCCCCACGCCACGCGCTCGCCCAGATGAGGCTGGTACAGCGTCTGGTAGTTGATGCAGGTGTCGGTGGTGGCGACGTTCATTTGCTGCAGCAGCCCGATCAGCTTCCTCTCCTTGGCCGCCTCGCCCGCGTCCTGCTGCAGCCGTTCGACCAGAGGGAAATCGAACGAGCGCGCATTGGTCGTGACGTTGACCGCGCAGCGCGCCTTCTGCTCGGCGGCGCACTCAAGCCACTTCAACCCGCCGTCGCCCATCACCTCGATGTCACCCATCATGTGGACGTTGCTGACCGGCACCAGCCGCTCGGCGCCCCAGAACTCGCCCACCTTGACCAGGTATTCGATCGCCTGCTTGACCGCGGCGCCGTGTTCGCCGCGCAGCATTGCCTGCTCTTCGGCAGTCAGTTGCACCACGCCCCCCTAGAGCAGCGGGCCGAGCATTGCGACCGCGATGTTCAACAACCCGAGCACGAGGTTCAGTCCCACCAGGATTCGGATCTGGCCGAGCGCGGCGCCGCCTCCCTTCCAGTCCTCGTGCTGCACCGCGCGCTTCAGGCGGCCAAAGGGTGCGAAATACACGTGCATGAAGATCGCGCTCATCAGCACGCCGATGCCGGCCATTGCGAGCACGTATCCGGGAACCGGCGACATGCGCCCCATCATCGAGAACCCGGTGCCGAGAATCAGGATGACCGCCAGCCACACCCAGCGGAAGAAGCGCGCGAAGATGCCGGTCCACAGCTTGAGCCGCTGCGGCGGCTCCAGCGCCTCGGCCGCGGCGGGCCGCACCGCCAGGTAAGCGACGAACATCCCGCCGACCCACACCATGTCCGCCAACACGTGCAGCAGCAACTCGATTCGCATGGGGCTTCCTTTCAGTTGGAGCCCCGATTCTAATCTGGGATACTCGCCCCCTTTCACGCCGGAGCGAAGATGTACGCCTGCTTTCGCCTGGGCATTGCGTTGCTGCTGATGACCCTGGGCGGTTCAGGGATGTATTCGGTGGTGGTCGCGCTGCCGCTGGTGCAAGCCGAGTTCGGCGTGGCGCGCGCCGACGCGTCTCTGCCGTACACGCTGACCATGGTCGGCTTCGGTCTCGGCGGGATCCTGATGGGACGGCTGGCGGACCGGTTCGGCGTGATGATGCCGGCGCTGATCGGCAGCGCGGCGCTGGGAATCGGGTTCGTCGCCGCGGGCTCGGCCGCCACTTTGTGGCAATTCAGTCTCGCACAGGGCCTGCTGATCGGCGCGCTCGGCAGCGCAGCGACCTTCGCGCCGCTGGTAGCCGACATCTCGCACTGGTTCACGCGCCGGCGCGGAATCGCGGTCGCCATCTGTATCAGCGGCAACTATGTGGCGGGCGCGCTGTGGCCGCCGGTGCTGCAGCACTACTTCGCCAGCATAGGCTGGCGCCAGACTTACGTCGGCGCGGGGCTGTTCTGCTGCGCGGCGATGCTCCCTCTCGCGCTGCTGCTAAGGCGGCACGCGCCGCATGCTGATAGCGAGCCGCTGGGCGGCGGCGCCGCGTCGTGGCCGCGGCGTCCGCTGGGCTTCACACCCGGGCAGCTGCAGGGGCTTTTGTGCGTGGCGGGCGTCGCCTGCTGTGTCGCGATGTCGATGCCGCAGGTCCACATCGTGGCCTACTGCGGCGATCTGGGCTACGGCCCGGCGCGTGGCGCCGAGATGCTGTCGATGATGCTCGGCTTCGGCATCGTCAGCAGGCTCGCCTCGGGCTGGATCTCGGACCGCATCGGAGGCCTGCGCACGCTGTTGCTCGGATCGGGGTTGCAGGCGATCGCACTGGCGCTGTTCCTGCCCTTCGACGGCCTGGTCTCGCTGTACGTCGTTTCGGCGATGTTCGGACTGTTCCAAGGCGGAATCGTGCCCTCCTACGCCATCATCGTGCGTGAGTATTTCTCTCCGCTCGAGGCCGGCCAGCGAGTGGGAACGGTTCTAATGGCCACGCTGTTCGGCATGGCCCTTGGCGGCTGGATGTCGGGCGAGATTTTCGACCTGACCGGCTCCTACCGCGCCGCCTTCCTGAACGGCATCGGCTGGAATCTGCTCAACTTGGCGATCGCGTTCGAATTGTTGCGCCGCGCGCGGCGCCGTTTCGCGTTCGCCTGAGGCCTGCTGGGGTCTCAGTGTGCGGCGTGCCGCAGCGTCGGCGCGTGGTGAAACAGGCGCGCCAGCGCGAGCAGCGCGTCGGCAACTGCCTCGCCCCGCGCGACGAGTCCCAGTGCGTTCACGCGCTCGGCCTCAAGAATCGGCAGGGAAGCCAGTCTCTGGCGCAGAAGCTCGTTCGAGTTGGGCATGATGGACCTCGGTCATTAGAGTTAAATTAGCTAAGCTTTAATTCGTTGCTTGATCTCTTTGACGTTATTTTCCGCACTATGTTGCAAAGCAACAAACGATACTTATTGGATCTATGTATTAGTTTTGATAACCTATAACGAGTCACTTCGGGAGCCATGCTCGTGCCCAGCCGCCTGCCTCCGCTCAACGCCCTGCGCGCCTTCGAGGCGGCGGCGCGCCTGTTGAGCCTGAAGAAGGCTGCGGCCGAGCTGAACGTCACCCCGGCCGCCATCAGCCACCAGATCAAGCTGCTTGAGCAGCACGCCGGCCGCCCGTTGCTGGTGCGCAAGCCGCGCGCGATCGAGCTGACCGACGCGGCGCGCGCCGCCCTGCCGCGCCTTGGCGCAGGGTTCGAGCAGCTCGCCCAGGCCGCGCGGCTGCTGGGCGAAGCCGGGCCCGAATCGACCCTCACGGTGAGCATCGCACCGTCGTTCGCCACTTGCTGGTTGATGCCGCGCCTGCACCGCTTCCTGAGCGCCGAGCCCGCCATCGACGTGCGCGTCACCGCGCGCACCCGCCAATCGACATCGGTCGGCGCGCAGTCGCAGCGCGAAGCCGACACCTGGCTTGCCGACGCCGACGTCGCAGTGCTGCTGTCGAACGGGCAATTTCCCGGTTACCACGTCGAGCGGCTGGTGCCGCTGTCGGTGACGCCGCTCGCGAGCCCGCGCCTGGTCGCGGGACGCAGACTGGCGCCGGCCGGGCTGCGCGAATTCACCCTGATCCACGACGACATCGGCAAGCTGTTCGACGGGCGCGACTTCTGGGACCTCTGGCTGGAGGCAGCCGGCGCGGCGCAGCTGCGCCTGAAGCACGGCGTGCACTTCTCGCACACCGTGCTCGCGCTCGAAGCGGCGGCGGAGGGCGCTGGCATTGTCGCCACCCTGCCCGAGCTCGCCCGCCCGCAGCTCGACGACGGGCGGCTGGTGGCGCCGTTCGGCCTGCGCGTGCACCTGCCCTATGCGTACTACGTGGTGGTGCGCGAAGAGGCCGTTGCACGCGCCCCGGTGCGCTCGTTTCTGGACTGGTTGCGCGAGCAGGCCTCGAATGCTCGATAAGCTCATCGCGCTGCGCGAGCGAACCATCTACCACGTCGCGGCAACGCGCCCCGCGGTCTACTACATCGCCGACCGCGACGCAGGCGGCGTGCTGGTCAACGCGCCACCGTTCGACGAGCCGCTGCTGGCGGCGCTGCGTGCGGCCGCTCCGCCCGCCTATATCTTCTTTCCGAGCCGCCGTGGCGCGCGCGACTTCGAGCGCTGGCGCGCGTCGGCAGGCGTGGAGACCATCGCCTTCGAGACCGAGGCGCCGTACCTCGAGGGCACGGTGGATATCGCCGTCGGCCGCGGCCGCAAGCTCACCCGCACCATCGACTTCCTGCCCATGTCCGGAGTCACGGAAGGCAGCTGCGCGCTGCGCATCAAGAACGACGGCGGCGCGATCTTCTTCGGCCCGATCCTCGAGCCGGGACCGGATGGCTGGCCGGCGCTGGTGCCGCACGAGGACGACAGCTCGGCCGAGAACCGGCTGATCGGGGCTCTCGGCCTACAGGATCAACGCTTCGAGTACGCATTCACCGACGACTTCGAGCTCGGTCGCACGCACTACGGTCCCGGGGCGGGTGCGGCGGTTAACGAGAACCTGCGCCGCCTGCTGGAGGACTAGCGGCGCTGGAACAGCTGCCGGCCGACGATCGCGCATACGACTTCATCGCTCTGGTTCAGCACTTCCCAGCGGAACTTGACCGTGCCGCGATTGGGCTGCTTCTGCGACGGCGTTTGCTCGAGTACCTCGGCGCGCAGGCGCAGCGCGTCGCCCGGTCGCACCGGCTTGAGCCAGCGCAGCTCGTCCAGACCCGGCGAGCCGAGGCAGGCCGAATCGACCAGGTAACCGTCGCACATCAGGCGCATCATCACACCGCAGGTCTGCCAGCCGCTCGCGATCAGGCCGCCGAAGGGAGTCGCCTTTGCCGCCTCTTCGTCGGTGTGGAAGACCTGCGGGTCGTACTCGCGCGCGAAGCGCTTGATCTCCTCGGCCGAGAGCGAGCGGGAGTCGCTTTCGAAAGTCCAGCCCGGCGTGAAATCGTCCCAGTAGTACTTGATCATGCCCTATCCCTTGACGGCGCCGGCGGTGAGGCCGGCAACGATACGGCGCTGGAACACGAGTACGAGCGCCACCAGCGGCAGCGTGACGATAACAGACGCCGCCATCAGATCGCCCCACGGCAGCTCGTACTGGCTCGCTCCGCTCATGAGGGCGATCGCCACCGGCACCGTGCGCTCGGAATCGGTAAGGGTGAAGGTGAGCGCAAACAGGAACTCGTTCCAGGCTGCGATGAACGCGAGCAGGCCGGCGGCCACCATCGCCGGCGCGACCAGCGGCGCGAGCACGAGCGCCAGCGTCTGCCATGCACCGGCGCCGTCGATCAGCGCCGCTTCCTCCAGCTCGCGCGGCAGCTCGCGCATGAAGGTGGTCAGGATCCAGATGGTGAACGGCAGCGTGAACACCAGGTAGGACAGCGTCAGCCCCGGCAGGCGGTTGTACAGCCCCAGCGCGCGGATCAACTCGAACATGCCCGACAGGATCGCCACCTGCGGAAACATCGACACGGCAAGGATCGCTGCCAGCAGCGCGCCACGGCCGTGAAAGCGCAGGCGCGCCAGCGCGTACGCGGCGAGCGTCCCGACCAGCAGCGACAGCGCGACCACCGAGCCCGCCACCAGGACCGAATTCAAGATGTTGCGCCCGAACGGCTGCTGGGCGAACACCGCGCGGTAGTTGGCCAGCGTCCACGGCCCCGGCAGCAGGGCCGGCCGGAACAGCTCGGACGGCGGGCGCAGCGAGGACACCAGCGCGTAGTAGAACGGGAACAGGCAGAACAGCAGGATCGCCGCCACCAGCAGCCAGAATCCCGCGCGCCGCAGTCGCCTCATCGCAGTACCCCCTCCTCGGCCAGGCGCACCCCCCCGGCGCTGAGGACGAACGCGACCACCAGCGCGACGGTGAGGAAAAGCAGCGTCGCGGCCGCCGAACCGTAGCCGACGTCCTGGAATTCGATCAGCTGCTGGCGCGCGAAGACCGACATCGACATTGTGTCGGTGCTGTTGGAGGTCAGAACGTAGACGATGTCGAATATCCGCAGCGCGTCGAGCGCGCGGAACACGACCGCGACCATGAGCGCGGGCCGGATGATCGGCAGCGTGACGCTGAAGAACTCGCGCACCGGTCCTGCGCCGTCGATGCGGGCAGCCTCGCGGCACTCCCTGGGCACCAGTTGCAGCGCGGCGAGCGCGAGCAGCGTCACGAACGGCGTCGTCTTCCAGACGTCGACCATGATCACCGATGCCATCGCGAGCCCCGGCGCGGCGGTCCAGGCGAGCGGCTGGGAGACGAGCCCGAGCGAGAGCAGCACGTGGTTGACGATGCCGAACTGGTCGTTGAGCATCCAGCTCCACATCTTGGCCGAGACGATGGTCGGCACCGCCCACGGCACCAGCACCGCCGCGCGCACCCAGGCCCGCCCCGGGAATTCGGCGCTGAGCACCAGCGCGATCACCACTCCGAGCAGCGTCTCCAGGCCGACCGAGAGGACGGCGAAGCGCAGCGTGTTCCATACCGCGCGCCACCAGGTCGGGTCCGCCAGCAGCCCGTACCAGCGTCCGCCGTAGTTCGCCAGGTAGTTGTCGAACCCGATCCAATGCCACGACGGATCGCCGAGCGCCGCATCGGTGAAGCCGAAGCCCACGCTGCGCGCCAGCGGCCAGCCCGCGACCAGGACCAGCAGCGCGAGCGACGGCGCGAGGAACAGCCACGCGGTGCGCGCCCGCGCTACCATCGCCCGCCGCGCGAGATGCGCATCAGCTGACCGTCGAGCGAGCGCAGCGCGGTCGCCGCGTCGGCCTGCCCGGCCAGCACCGCGTGCACCGCGTTGGCGAAGGCGCTGCTGACGCGGTTGTAGCGCGTCCCGGTCACCGCCGCCGGCCGCGTCACCGCGTGCGCGAGGGCCTGCGCCATGATCTCGTTGTACGGATTCGCGCGCCGAATCCCGGGGTCGTCGTAAAGGGCCGGAAGGGTCGGATTGAACCCGCCCGCGAGGGCACGCCGCTTCTGCTCGGCGCGCCCGGTCAGCCACATCACCAGGCTCGCGGCGAGGGCGGGATGCCTCGAGTGGCGCGACACTGCGAGTTGCGCCCCACCAAGCACCCCGCTGCCGCCGGGCAACATCGCAACCCCCACTCTGCCCCGCACCGGACTGCCGGGACTTTCAGCGAGCG
Source organism: uncultured beta proteobacterium (assembly GCA_963755395.1). GTDB lineage: Bacteria > Pseudomonadota > Gammaproteobacteria > Burkholderiales > SG8-39 > DAHVFK01. The sequence continues at coordinate 1,709,504 of CAVWJJ010000002.1, forward strand.
CCCTGGCATAGGGCCAATTGCGCATGAATACCGCGTTGCCCGACTGGAACACGCCGCGCGCCTCCTCCTCCGCGTAGTTGAGCACCCCGCGCGGCGAGATGCTTCCGACCCAGCGCGCGGCGGCCGTCAGCGCGCGCGCCGCGCGCGGATTGTCGACCGAAATATCTCCGTCGGGCTCGACGACGTGCCCGCCGCCGCGGCTGGCGATCCATTCCAGCGCGTCGCAGGTCAGCCCCTCGTAGGCGCGCCCCTGCCAGACGAAGCCCCACATGCCAGGCTTGCCGGCGGTGCGCTCGGCGTGCTGGATTCGCCGCGCGGCGGCTTCGAGTTCGCGCCAGCTGCGCGGCACAGCGATGCCGTACTTGTGCAGCAGGTCCTTGCGGTAGTACAGCAGCCCGACGTCGGCGAACCAGGGCATCGCCACCAGCCTGCCGCGCACCGTGTCGTTCGCGACCAGCGCCGGCAAGTGCGCCGCAGGGCGCATCCCGGCGTAGGGGGAGAGGTCGAGCAGGTGGCGCGCCAGGATGCCCGGCCACACGACGTCGATCTGCAGCACGTCGAGATCGTGAGCGCCCGCCGCCAGCAGCTGCTGGTACAGCGCCAGGCGCTCGTTGGCGGAGTTCGGCGTGGAGACCAGTCGTACGGTATTGCCGGTTTCGCGCGCCCAGCGCTCGGCGCCGTCGCGGCACAGCTCGAGTTCGAGCCCGACCGCGCTGCAGGAGATCGAGATTTCGGCGGCGCTGGCGCTTCCGGCGACGATCAGGCCGCAAGCCAGGGCGATAACGATCGCCCGCCGCAACCTCAGAGCACCTTGCCGCTCTCGTCGTCGATCAGGTGCATGTTATTCAGATCGGCGACCAGCTTGATGCGTTTGCCGTCTAGCGCGCCGGCGTTGGGATTCACGCGCCCGCAGACCTCCATTCCCTGCACCATGAAATAGACCAGAGTTTCCATGCCCATCGGCTCGGTCACATCGAGCTCGACCTCGAACGGATTCTGGTTCGGCTCGAGGTGCGGCCGCTGCTCCATGATGTTTTCCGGACGCAGCCCGAACAGCAGTTTGCCGCGACCGACGTGCGGTCGATAGCGGGCCGTGCGCTCCTGCGGCACCGGGAAGCCCAGCTTGTTGTCCAGTCGCACCCGAAGCCCTCCGCCGGCCTCCTCCAGTGCGCAGGGAATGAAGTTCATCGCCGGTGAGCCAATGAATCCCGCGACGAACTTGGTCGTCGGGCTGTGGTAGAGGTCGTTCGGCGTACCAACCTGCTCGATGTTGCCGCCGTTCATCACTACCACGCGGTCCGCCAGCGTCATCGCCTCGACCTGGTCGTGCGTCACGTAAACGGTGGTGGTGCGTACCTTCTGATGCACCTTCTTGATCTCGGTGCGCATCTGCACCCGCAGCTTCGCGTCGAGATTGGACAGCGGCTCGTCGAACAGGAACACCTTCGGGTCGCGCACGATGGCGCGCCCCATCGCGACGCGCTGGCGCTGGCCGCCCGAGAGCTGTTTGGGCTTGCGCTCGAGTAGCTCGCTGATGTCGAGAATCTGCGCCGCGTTCGACACCCGGCGCGCGATCTCGTCTTTCGGCGTCTTCTTCAAGCGCAGGCCGAATGACATGTTCTCGTACACCGACATGTGAGGGTACAAGGCGTAGTTCTGGAACACCATCGCGATGTCCCGGTCCTTGGGCGGCACGTCGTTCACCACTTCGCCGCCGATCAGCACGTCGCCGCCGGTGATGTCCTCCAGCCCCGCGATCATGCGCAGCGTGGTGCTCTTGCCGCAGCCGGAGGGGCCCACCAGCACCACGAATTCCTTGTCCGAAATGCTCAGGTCGATGCCGCGCACCGCCGGCGTGGCGTCGTAGTGCTTGACCAGCTTGCGCAGCGTTACCTCGGCCATACCGGCTATCCTTTCGTCGCGCCGGCGGTGAGGCCGGCGATGTAGTAGTCCATCAGGAAGGCGTAAATGATCAGCGGCGGCGCGGCGCCCAGCAGGCATGCGCCCATGATCTGGCCCCAGTTGTAGACGTCGCCCTTGATGAGCGTCGTGACGATGCCGACCGGGAGCACGAGCTGATCGGTCGAGACCGTGAACGCCATCGGGTAGAGAAACTCGGACCACGACACGGTGAAAGCGAAGATGGTGGCGGCGATGATGCCGGGCAGGGCCACCGGCAGGAAGATCTTGGTCAGCATCTGGATGTAGCCGGCGCCGTCGATCAACGCCGCCTCGTCCAGCTCCTTGGGGATCGACTGGAAGTAACCGATCATGATCCAGGTGCAGAACGGCACCGTGAGCGTCGGGTAGATGATGATCAGCGCCCACCAGTGATTGAGCAGCGCGATACCCGTGGTCTCGTTCACCCAGGCCATGATCTTGAACAGCGGGATGAACAGCAGCGAATCCGGAATCAGGTAAGTCAGGAACACCCCGGTCGCGAGCGTGGTCGAGCCCCAGAACTTCATGCGCCCGAGCGAGAAGGCGGCGGGCACCGCGATCAGCATGGTGATCGCGACCACCGCAACCGCGATCACCGCCGAATTGCGGAAGAACGTCAGGTACTGCGTCGAGCCGAGCAGCGCCTTGAAATTCTCCAGCGTCGGGTGGAACACCCACCACGGGTTGGTCATCGCCGCGATTTCGTGGCTGGTCTTCAGGCCCATGATGAGCATGTAGACCGGCGGCATGAGGAAGAAGATCGCGAACAGCACCAGAAACACGTAGGACCACCACAGAGCCCAGCGGCGGCTGCGCCGCAGGCTGCCGTGCTTTGCCGGCGTTGCCGGGCCGATCGCTTGTGCGGTCGCGCTCATGATCAGACGGAGCTGCCGCGGCGGTTGATGTCGCGCAGGATGAAGTACGCAGCGACGCCCAGGATCGGCAGCATGAACAGCGACACCGATGCGCCCATGGGAATGTTGTTGCCCTGGATGCCGAGCGCGAACGCCCAGGTCGCGAAGATGTGCGTGCTGTTCACCGGACCACCGTAGGTCAGGATGCGGACGATGTCGAAGTTGGCGAAGGTCACGATGAGCGAGAACAGCATGGTGATGGCGATGATGTTGCGCATCATGGGCAGCGTCACGTACCACACCTTTTGCCACCAGCTGGCGCCGTCGATCGCCGCCGCTTCGTAGAGCTGGTCCGGCACCGACTTGAGCGCAGCGAGGTACATGATGAGGAAGAACGGCGCGCCGTACCAGACGTTGACCAGGATCACCGAGAAGCGCGCCCAGCCCGGCACGCCGAGGAAGGGAATGGACTCGATGCCGAACTTGGCGAGGATCCAGTTGATCGCACTGTACGACGGATCGAACAGCCAGAACCAGGCGATGGTGCTCATCGCGGTCGGGATTACCCAGGGCACGAGCAGCATGCCGCGCCATTTGCGCTGGCCCTTGGCCGGCAGGTTGTGCACGAAATGCGAGGTGACGAAGCCGATCAGCGCCTTGAAAATGACGGCCGTGATCGCGAACAGGCACGACTGCTTGACCACCATCCAGAAAGTGTCGAAGTGGAGCAGGAAAAGGATGTTCCTCAGGCCGGTGAAGTGGTCCATCGTGCGGTCGAGCATCGACAGATACACCGCATAGAACGCCGGATAGATGACCAGCGTCAGGATCAGGACGATCAGCGGCAGCGCGAGCACGAGCGCGGTCGTCGAGCGGCGCCGCATGAGCTTCTGCATCGTCATGCGGCGCGCGGGACCCACCGCGGGCGCCCTGGCCGCAATGCCGTTGGCCATCGGATTCCTCCTCCTGTTTAGATTCGATACCGGCCGGGGGTCGGTCTTCTCCAGGCCAGCGGGAGGCGCCGGCTCGCGCCGGCGCTTCCCGCACCCGGGATAAAGCTTACATCATCGAATAGGCCTTAATCTGATTCTCGGCCCATGAGATGGTGTCGTTCACCGACTGTCCCTGGGCGCCGACCTTGGCCAGCATCTGCGTCAGGAGCCCCTGGGTGTAGATCTGGTTGACCGCATGGATCGGACCGGGCCCGCCGGCGACCATTATGATCTGGTCCGGTGTCGGCGGGTAGTTGTATACCGTGCCCTTCGGCGGCTCGACCTCGGCCCAGGTCTTGAAGTTGCGCAGATTCTTGAAACCCGGCAGGTCGTAGCCGTTGCTCGCCGCCACGAAGCGCTCGGACGAGCGCCGCGTGATGAGGTGGGCGAGCAGGCTCTTGGCCGCCGATTTGTTGGGCGAGAACTTCCAGATCGCCCAGAAGAACGGCAGCGCCGGCGCGAACCGTCCCTTCGGCCCCTTGGGCGAGGCGAAGGTCCAGCAATCCGCCGCCACCGACGGGTTGTCGCGCTTCGCGACCGACCACGCGCTGGGCGGATTCATGATCATGGAGCCCTGCCCCGAAATCAGGAACTTGTTGTTCGAGGCGTCGTCCCACGCGATCACGTCCTTCGGCAGGACCTTGACCAGCCGTTGCGCGTACTCGAGCACTTGCCTGGTGTTGTCCGAATTGACGGTCACGTCCCCCTTCTCGTTGACGAGCTCTGCGCCGTAGGCGTGGAACAATGCGCCGGCCCAGTCCACCGAGTCGGTGGTCGGGCCGAGGCCCAGGCCGATGGGGTGGCCGCCCTTGTAGCATTTCTCCGCGACCTCGGCCAATTTGTCCCAGGTCCACTCGTCCTGCAGCTTCTTGTCCGAGTGCCCGCCCGGACCGGCGTACATCTTGGTGACGTCGAGCCCGGCGTATTCCTTGAACATGCTGATGCGCGCGCAGGGCGGCTTCACCTGGCTGCCGGTGACCGCGGGCGCCGCGCTCCAATGGCCCTTCGGCTTGCCGAGGTACTCGACGATGGGATACGGCGCGCCGTTCTCCTTGATCGCCGCGTGCATGACGTCATTGACCGGCTCGAAGTCGTCCGCGTAGGCCGCGGGCGACCATGCGTTCGGCTGCACCAGGTCGTGACCCGACTTCGCCAGCTTCTCGGCGGCGATCGTCAGCTCGAGCTTGTTGCCCTGCGAGGTGATGAAATCGATGCTGATGTCGACTTTGTGCTTTGCCGCCCACTCGTGGCAGATCGACTCCATGGTCTTGTTCGCGCCCGGGACCCAGTGGTCCCAGAACGCCACCTTGAGGCTGCCGGCGGCGCGCGAGGTGCGGATGTACGGGAACATCGCGGCAGCGGACGCCGCGGCCGTCGTCTGGATAAATCGACGTCGATCGAACTTCTTCGTCATTGCAATCTCCTCCTGCGGTTGATGGGACGGGCTCGCTAATGCGTCGCAGTGCAGTGATGCTTCGCAGTGCAGTGATGACTGATTTACCTCGCCCGGCGGGAAGAAGTCTAGACGCTTTCCCTATCGGCGGCCTTACGGTTTCGTGCTGCAATGCAGCGAAAACGCCCGGCCAGCAGGCCCCCCATCCGGGTTGACCCAGGTCAAGCTTGCGCTTCGCTTACGCGCGTACGATTGCGCCCACAACAGGCTTTTCCGAGATCTCTTACCCCATAGGACGGAGCTAAACCATGCGATTCACCCCCGTATTGCTTGCCGGCGCCCTCGCGCTCTCGCTGTCGCTCGCAGCGCAGGCGGCGCCGATCATCATCAAGGTCAGCCACGTGGTGGCCGAGAAGACGCCCAAGGGCCAGGCTGCGCTCAAGTTCAAGGAACTGGCCGAGAAGATGCTTCCCGGCAAGGTGCAGGTGCAGGTGTTCCCGAGCTCGCAGCTGTTCGGCGACGGCAAGGAAATGGAAGCGCTGCTGCTGGGCGACGTGCAGATCATCGCGCCCTCGCTGTCCAAGTTCGACCGCTACACCAAGAAGCTGCAGGTGTTCGACCTGCCGTTCCTGTTCAACGACATCGCGGCGGTCGACCGCTTCCAGCACAGCGCCGAGGGCCAGGCGCTGCTCGACTCGATGCGCTCGAAGGGCATCAAGGGCCTCGCCTACTGGCACAACGGCATGAAGCAGCTCTCGACCGACAAAGACCAGCTCAAGCGGCCTGAGGACGTCAAGGGCCTGAAGTTCCGCATCCAGCAGTCCGACGTGCTCGAAGCGCAGTTCCGCGCGCTCGGCGCCAACCCGCAGAAGATGGCCTTCAGCGAGGTCTACCAGGCGCTGCAGACCGGGGTGGTCGACGGCCAGGAGAACACCTGGTCGAACATCTAGTCGCAGAAGTTCTTCGAGGTGCAGAAGACCATCGCCGAGACCAACCACGGCGTGATCGACTACATGGTGATCACCAACGCCAAGTGGTGGGACGGGCTGCCGGCCGACGTGCGCAAGGGCCTGCAGGAGGCGATGGACCAAGCAACGGCCTACGGCAACAAGGTCGCCAACGACCTGAACGAGACGGACAAGCAGAACATCGCCGCGGCCGGCAAGGCGAAGATCCAGACCCTCTCCAAGGACGACCTGGCGGCCTGGCGCAAGGCGATGGATCCGGTGTGGCAGAAATTCGAGGGGCAGATCGGCAAAGACCTGATCGACGCGGCGCAAAAGGCGAACATGTAACGCCGGGCCGCGCGCTAAGCTTCAGCCCGTGCGCTTCGCCTGGTTCCACCGGCTGGAGGAAGGCCTGATCGCCTTCCTCCTCGCCATCATGACGCTGGTCACCTTCGCCCAGGTGATCGCGCGCTACGTTTTCAATTACAGCTTCGTCTGGGCGCTCGAGCTGGTCACCTACCTGTTCGGGTTCCTGATCTTCATCGGCATGTCCTATGGCGTGCGCGTCGGCTCGCACATCGGGGTCGACGCGCTGGTCAAGGCGCTCAAGCCCAAGGCGGCGCGCATCGTCGGCGGCACGGCCGCCCTGCTGTGCCTGGTCTACGCCGTGATCATCTTCTACGGCAGCTGGCAGTACGTCGCCAAGATGTATGAGATCGGCATCATGGCCGAGGACCTGCCGATCCCGCAGTGGGTGCCGCGGCTGTCGCTGCTGGTCGGCTTCGGCCTGCTGGTCGTGCGCTTCGCCGAGGCGTTCGGGCGCATCGCGACCGGGCGCGAAACGCGCATGCAGGTCGCCGACGAGGCCGTCGATGCGCTCAAGCACAAGGACGACTTCGAAGACGTGACCACCGGCGCGCTGTTCGTGATGCTGTTCGCGTTCATGCTGATCGGCATGCCGATCGCGGTCGCGCTCGGACTGTCGTCGGTGCTCACGATCCTGTTCTTCGGCCACGACTCGCTCGCTTCGCTTTCGCTCAAGCTGTTCGAGACCTCGGAGCAGTTCACCCTGCTCGCGATCCCGTTCTTCATCCTGGCCGGCGCGTTCATGACCACCGGCGGAGTGGCACGGCGCATGATCCGTTTCGCCAACGCCGCGATCGGCCACCTGCGCGGCGGTCTGGCGATGGCCTCGGTGCTCGCCTGCATGCTGTTCGCCGCGGTCTCGGGCTCCTCGCCGGCGACCGTGGTCGCGGTCGGCTCGATCGTGATCGCCGGCATGGCACGCGCGGGCTACACCCAGGCCTTCGCCGCGGGCGTGATCTGCAACGCGGGAACGCTCGGCATCCTTATTCCGCCTTCGATCGTGATGGTGGTCTACGCCGCCGCCACGGAGACTTCGGTCGGCAAGCTGTTCATGGCAGGCATCATCCCGGGCATCATGCTCGGCCTGATGCTGATGGTCGCAATCTACGTGCGCGCGCGGATGATCGACCTGCCGCGCCAGCCGCGCGCCTCGCTGCGCGAGGTGCTGGTCGCCGGACGCAACTCGCTCTGGGGGCTGCTGCTGATCGTGATCATCCTGGGCGGCATCTACGGCGGCATCTTCACCCCGACCGAGGCCGCGGCGGTGTCGGCCGTGTACGCGTTCTTCGTCGCCGTGTTCGTCTACCGCGACATGGGCCTGAAGGACGTGCCCAAGGTGCTGGTCGACGCGGCGCGGGTCACCGTGATGCTGATGTTCATCATCGCCAACGCGCTGCTGTTCGCCCACGTGCTGACCACCGAGCGCATCCCGCAGATGATCGCCGAGACGATCGTGTCGATGGGCATGGCGCCGTGGCAGTTCCTGATCGTCGTCAACATCCTGCTGCTTGTCGCCGGCAACTTCATGGAGCCGACTGGGATCATCCTGATCCTGGCGCCGATCCTGTTCCCGATCGCGACGCGGCTGGGAATCGATCCGGTGCACCTCGGCATCATCATGGTGGTCAACATGGAGATCGGCATGGTCACGCCGCCGGTCGGGCTCAACCTGTTCGTCACCTCCGGCATCACCGGCATGTCGATCGTCCAGGTGGTGCGCGCCGCGCTGCCCTGGCTGTCGGTGCTGCTGCTGTTCCTGGTAATCGTGACCTACGTGCCTCAGCTGTCGATCTGGCTGCCCGGCAAGCTGTTTTGAAGCCCGGGCGAAGACTCAGGCGCCGCCGCGAGGTTTGGATCCAGCTCGACGGCCCGGCGCAAGGATGCAATCGCCGCTTCGAGCTCAGCGCGCTGCGCTGCGGCCGTTCCGGCATGGAAGTGATCTGCGGCGCTGCTGCCACCGCCGTGGAAGAGTCGAAACACCGATGCGTCCCGCCGGCCCTACTTCCCCTTGCGCGCGAGAGTCGCGATGGTCACAACTTTCTGAGTGAAGGCGTCGACGGCCATCGGCTCGTAGCCCGCCTCCTTCAGCGCCCATTTGAAGCGGTTTCCGAGCCGCGCCTTCTTGAAAGGATTGAGCTTGTGCTCGACGGCAAAGCGCTCGACCTGGTCGAGGATCGACTTGTGGGTCTTCGTCAGCCGCATGATTTCCTTCTTCGTGTATGTGCCGGCCGCCGACGGCGGAAACCGCTTTATCAGGTTGCCGACGATTCCGTCAACGAACCGGTCAACCTCACTCGTGTCGAGCCAATTCAGCATGCGCGCCGATTCTAGATTATCCGCGCCACGTCGGCGACCTGCGTCGCGCTTCAACCAGGGGCCAGGATTTCGGCGCTGTTGATCAGCGCGATGTGCGACAGCGCCTGGGGAAAGTTGCCCAGTTGGCGGCGCGCGCGCGGGTCGTATTCCTCGGCCAGCAGGCCGACGTCGTTGCGCACCGCAAGCAAGCGCTCGAACAGCTTGCGTGCATCATCGCGCCGCCCCATCATTGCCAGGTTGTCCGCCAGCCAGAAGCTGCATGGCAGGAAGGCGCCCTCGCCCGGCGCAAGCCCGTCGACGCCGTCGTCCTGCTGCAGATAGCGCCGCACAAAGCCGTCGGGCGCCAGCTCGCGCCGTATCGCCTCGACCGTGCCCGCCATGCGCGGGTCGCTCGCCGGCAGAAAGCCCAACTTGGAGATCATCAGCAGCGAGGCGTCGAGCGCGCTCGAACCGTAGTACTGAACGAAAGCGTTGCGGCTCGAGTCGTAACCGTTGTCGCATACGTCGCGGTGCACCGCGTCGCGCAGCTTGCGCCAGCGATCGACCGGCCCCTCGAGCCCGTGCTTCTCGACCGCCTTCACCGCGCGGTCGAATGCCACCCAGGCGAGCACCTTGGAATACGTGAATTGCCGCGGCCGGCCGCGCACCTCCCAGATGCTCGCGTCCGGTTCGCGCCAGCGCGACTCGAGCGCATCGAGCAGCACGCGCTCGACGCGCCAGGCCTCGTGGTCGTAGTCGACGTTGTGCTTGCGCGCGACGTGCATCATGTCCATGATCGAGCCATAGGCGTCGAGCTGCAGCTGCCGGTGCGCGCCGTTGCCGCTGCGCACCGGCGCGCTTCCCGCGTAGCCCGGCAGCCAGTCGAGCTCTATTTCCGGCAGGCGCCGTTCGCCGGCGATGCCGTACAGCACCTGCAGCTGTTCGGGGCGCCCGGCCACGGCGCGCAGCAGCCAGTCGCGCCACGCGCGCGCCTCGTCGATGTAGCCCGAGGCGAGCAGGGCGTAGAGCGTGAACGCCGCGTCGCGCAGCCAGCAGTAGCGGTAATCCCAGTTACGGCCTCCTCCCAGGCGCTCGGGCAGCGACGTGGTCGGTGCCGCGACCATGCCGCCGGTGGGCCCGTAGGTCAGCGCCTTGAGCGTCATCAGCGAGCGCAGCACCGCGTCGCGCCACGGCCCCTCGCCCGCGTAGCGACCGCTCCACGCGCGCCACCAGGCGTCGGTCGACTCGAGCGCGCGCTCGGCGTCCGGCGCCTCGGGCAGCGCCCGGTGCGAAGGGCTCCAGCTGAGCGAGAATGCGGCGCTCTGCCCCGCCGCCACGCTGAACCGCGCGCGCGTCGCGAAGCCTTCGTTTTCCAGCTCGACCGGGGCGCGCAGCCGCAGCGATTCCGGGCCCGCGACCGCGCGCAGGCCGCCGTCCACGCGCCTGACCCACGGCACGATGCGGCCGTAGTCGAAGCGCATCACGAGTTCCATCCGCATCGGCACCGTGCCGCGCAGGCCCTGCACCAGCCGCAGCACGTCGATCCGCTCGTCGCGCCGCGGACAGCGCATGAAGTCGATCAGCCGCACCGCGCCGTCGCAGGTCTCGAACTCGGTTTCCAGCACCAGCGTGCCGTCGCGGTAGCGGCGCCGCACCGCGCGCGGCTCGCCGCCCGGCGCAATAAGCCAGCGGCCGTGCTCGGGGCGGCCGAGCAGCGCGGCGAAGCAGGCCGGCGAATCGAAGCGCGGCGCGCACAGCCAATCGAGCGATCCAGCGCGGCTCACCAGCGCGGCGGTGTTCGTATCGCCCAGCAGCGCGTAATCCTCGATCGGCGTGCTTTCCATCATCTGCCTCCAGGGACAGCGCTTGCGCGACTATCGTTCCCGCGCGCTCACGATTCGCATTGTCGGCGGGTGTAAGCTAGACCGCGGCGAAGGAGGAGCGAACGATGATTGTCGAGGTTGCGCCGCCGCAGATCAAGCCGGACGAAGGTTGCAGGTTCGAGCAGGCCGCGGTCGGCTGACGCCCTTGACCTGCGTCAAGCGCGGCGGCGCGCTCGCGGCGAGAATAAGCATGCACTGCGTGCGCCATCATTGGTACAACTGCCTGACGGGAGGGATCCAGTGGATGCGAATCAAAAGGCGGTCTCGCGCTACGTCAGCCATCTCACCAAGGAAACCTACGCGCTCATTCTCGCCGGCGGGCGCGGCACGCGGCTGCAAGCGCTGACGGACTGGCGCGCCAAGCCGGCGGTGCCGTTCGGCGGCAAGTTCCGCATCATCGATTTCACGCTCTCCAATTGCGTCAACTCCGGCGTGCGCCGCATCGGCGTCGCCACGCAGTACAAGGCGCAGAGCCTGATCCGCCACCTGCAGCGCGGCTGGAGCTTTCTCGACGGGCGCATTCGCGAATCGATCGACATCCTTCCGGCCCAGCAGCAGGTCGCAGAGCGCTGGTACGGCGGCACCGCGGACGCGGTCTACCAGAACCTCGACATCCTGCGCTCGGACGGCTGCGCCTACGTGCTGGTGCTTTCGGGCGACCACGTCTACAAGATGGATTACGGCAAGCTGCTCGCCCAGCACGCCTCGAGCGGCGCCGACATGACCGCCGCCTGCGTCGAGGTGCCGCTGCGCGACTCGAAGAGCTTCGGCGTGATGAACGTCGACGCGAACGGCCGCGTGGTCGATTTCGTCGAAAAACCCGAGCGCGCGGATCCCATGCCGGGCTCGACCGACCGCTTCCTCGCCAACATGGGCGTGTACGTGTTCAACGCCGGCTTCCTGTTCGAGCAGGTTGCGCGCGACGCCGACGTGAAGAAGTCGAGCCATGACTTCGGCAAGGACGTCATTCCCTACGTGCTTCCGCGCTACCGCGTCCACGCCCACCGCTTTGCCGACAGTTGCGTCGGCATGAGCGGCGCCACGCCGTACTGGCGCGACGTCGGCACGCTCGACGCCTACTACGAGGCCAACATGGAGCTGCTCAGGGTCACCCCGGAGCTGAACATGTACGACACCGAGTGGCCGATCTGGACCTACCAGGAGCAGCTTCCGCCCGCGAAGTTCGTCTTCGACCAGGACGCGCGGCGCGGGATCGCGGTCGATTCGATGGTTTCCGGCGGCTGCATCATCAGCGGCGCCACGGTGCGCCGATCGCTGCTCTTCTCCAACGTGCGGGTCGAGAACAACGCCCGGGTCGAGGACTCGGTCGTGCTGCCGGACGTCGAAATCGCGTCGAACGCGGTGGTCAAGCGCGCGATCCTGGACCGCGGTTGCCGCATCACGGAGGGCATGGTAGTCGGGCTCGACCATGAGGAAGACCGCAAGCGCTTCAGCGTGACCGAGCACGGGCTCACCATCGTCACGCCGGACATGCTCGGCCAGAAAGTGAACCACGTGCGCTGAGCGCGGCCCGCCCGCGGTGGTAAGATCGCCGCCAACTTGCGTGGCACTCCTTATCGGCTGGACGTTCGCCCGAAGCTGCCGCAGCGCCTGCAGCGACTGGAAGAGCTTGCCGACAATCTCTGGTACAGCTGGGACCGGCCGACCCGTACCCTGTTCGCGCGGCTGGACCGCTCACTGTGGCAGATCATCGGCCACAGCCCCAAGGCCTTCCTGCGCAACGTCGACCAGCAGCGGCTGGACGAGGCCGCCGAGGACCCGGTGTTCCTCAACAGCTTTCACAGCGTACTTTCCGAGTACGACAGCTACCATGAGGCGCCGACCAAGGGTAACCGCACCGCCCAGCTGCGGTGCGACGACGTCGTTGCCTACTTCTGCGCCGAGTTCGGGCTGCACGAGAGCCTGCCGATCTATTCCGGCGGGCTGGGCATCCTGGCCGGCGACCACACCAAGACCGCGAGCGACCTCTGGCTGCCGTTCGTCGGCGTCGGGCTGCTCTACCGCCAGGGCTATTTCCAGCAGACGATAGACGGCGAAGGCCGTCAGCACGCGATCAACGCCGACACCGAATTCGACCAGCTGCCGGTCGAGCCGGCGTTGCGCAACGACGGCAGCGAGCTGCACGTTCCGATCGACCTGCCGGGGCGCCGGGTCCAGCTCAAGGTCTGGCGCGCGCGGGTCGGCCACGTCTCGCTCTGCCTGCTGGATACCGACCTGCCCGAGAACGCGCCGCACGACCGCGGCATCGCTCACCAGCTCTATATCGGCGACCTCGAGACCCGGCTCGAGCAGGAGCTGATGCTCGGCGTGGGCGGCGCGCGCGCCCTGGCCGCGCTCGGCGTCAAACCCGATTGCTGGCACCTGAACGAGGGCCATCCGGCGTTTGTCGCCTTCGAGCGCATGCGCATGCTGATGATCGGCGGACTCGACTTCGACACGGCGCTGGAGGCGGTCGCCGCCAACACGGTCTTCACCACCCACACGCCGGTCGCGGCCGGGCACGATCATTTTCCCGAAGCACTGGTGCGCAAGTACCTCGAGACCGCGTGCCCGGAGCTCAACGGCAACATGGACGCCGCAATGGCGCTCGGACACTCGCCCTCGACGCGTGACTTCAACATGACCGCGCTCGCGGTTCGCACCTCGCGCCACCAGAACGGCGTGTCGCGCATTCACGGCCGCGTTTCCTCCAAGATCTGCGCCGAGCTCTGGCCGCAGATCGACCCCGATGAGAACCCGCTCACGTACATCACCAACGGCGTGCACGTGCCGACTTTTCTCGCCGAGGCCTGGCATCGCGTGTTCGACGATCACCTCGGGCCTGGCTGGGGCCAGCGGCTGCAGGACAGCCAATGCTGGCAGGGAGTACGCCAGGTTCCCGATGCGCAGTTCTGGAATGTGCATCAGACCCTGAAGGCCGAGATGCTGTACCTCGTGTCCCACCGCATCCGCGCGCAGCACGCGCGCAACCAGGGCTCGGAGGCGCACCTGGACCGCATGCTCAAGTTCGCCGATCCGGCCAACCCGACGGTGCTGACCATCGGCTTCGCGCGCCGCTTCGCGACTTACAAGCGCGCCACGCTGCTGTTCAACCGGCTCGACTGGCTGCGCGAACTGGTGAGCGACCCCAAGCGCCCGGTGGTATTCGTGTTCGCCGGCAAGGCGCACCCCGCCGACCAACCCGGCCAGGAACTGATCCGCCGCATCGCCGAGGTAGCGCGCATGCCGGAGTTCGAATCCAGGATCCTGCTGGTCGAGGGCTACGACCTGCGCCTCGCGCGCAGGCTGGTGTCGGGCGTCGACGTCTGGCTCAACAACCCCGTCTACCCGCTCGAGGCCTGCGGCACCTCGGGCATCAAGGCCGGCATCAACGGAGTGCCCAATCTCTCGGTACTCGACGGCTGGTGGGGCGAGGGCTACAACGGCAAGAACGGCTGGGCCATCAAGTCGGCCTCCGACACGCTCGACGCCGCGCGCCGCGACGAGGACGAGGCGCGCACGCTGTACGAGCTGCTGCAGGACCAGGTGATCCCGCTCTACTACGCCACCACTCCGGCGGGCTACTCACCCGGCTGGGTCGCACTGGCCAAGGAATCGATCGTCTCGCTGGTGCCGCGCTTTTCCTCAATGCGCATGCTGAGCGAGTACGTCGACGGCGTCTACCAGCCGGCCATGCGGCAGTGGCGCCGCTACGCCGAGCAGGATTTCGCCGCCGCGCGGCGCCTCGCGCTATGGAAGGCGAAGCTGCGCGCGGGCTGGGGCGGAGTAAGCCTGCGCCGGGTGGACGAGCCGACGCGGCGCATCGACTACGGGGGCAAGCTGCGCGTCGAGGTCGCGCTGCGCCTGAACGGTCTGGCACCGGACGACATCGCAGTCGAAGTGATGCTCGGGCGTCCCGGCAACGAGCGCGCCTCGCAGAGCACGAGGCGCGAGCGTCTGGCCTACCAGCGCCCGTTGCCCGAGAGCGGCGAGCACCTGTACGCGCTCGAGTTCGCGCCGCCGATCGCCGGCCGCATCGAGTATCGCGTGCGCGCCTACCCTTCCCACGATCTGCTCACGCACCCCTTCGAGACGGGAATGATGGTGTGGCTGTAGACGCTGCGTTGCGGGTGTTGTACGTCACGCCCGAGGTCGCCCCGTGGGTCAAGACCGGGGGCCTGGGAGAAGTCGCGCAAGGACTGTCGTCGGCACTCGCCGCGGCGGGCGCGCAGGTGCGACTGCTGGTGCCGGCCTACCCCGCGCTGCGCGCCGCTTTCCCGCAGGCGCGCGCGGTGGCGGATTTTCCCGCTCCGGGCGGCGCCCTTCCGCCGGCGCGGCTGCTCGAGGCGCCAGGCGCACCGCCGCTCTGGCTGCTCGACTGCCCGTCGCTGTTCGAGCGCGCCGGCAATCCCTACCAGAGTCCGCAACGCGAGGACTGGCCGGACAATGATCTGCGCTTCGGGCTGCTGTCGCGCGTCGCCGCGCTGCTTGCCGGCGACGCCTCGCCGCTCGACTGGCGGCCGGACGTGGTTCACTGCAACGACTGGCAGAGCGCGCTTGCCCCGGCCTACCTCGCGCACGCGCCCGGCGCGCACGCGGCGACGGTGATGACGATCCACAACCTCGCCTACCAGGGCCTTTTCCCGCGCGATGCGCTCGAAGCGCTCGCGCTGCCGGCCTCGTCTTTCGTGCCCGACGGGCTCGAGTTCTACGGCAAGCTCTCGTTTCTCAAGGCGGGGCTGCACTACGCCGAGCTGGTCACCACCGTCAGCCCCGGCTACGCGCGCGAAATCCAGACCCCCGAGCTTGGATTTGGCCTGGACGGGTTGCTGCGCGCGCGCGCGGCCGACCTGGTCGGCATCCTGAACGGCGTCGACACCGAGCTATGGGACCCCGCGCGCGATCCGCTGATCCCGCAGCGCTACGACGTCGACTGGCTCGAGCGCAAGGCGCCCAACAAGGCCGCACTGCAGCGCGCCTTCGGCCTGCAGGAAACGGCGGGCGCTCCGCTGCTCGGCATGGCGAGCCGCCTGGTGCCGCAGAAAGGCGCCGACCTGGTACTCGCCGTCGCCGACGACCTGGTGCGGACCGGCGCGCAGCTGGTCATCCTCGGCACCGGCGAACGCGAAATCGAAAGCGGCCTGCGCGCCCTCGCGGCGCGCCATCCGCGCCACGTGGCGGCGCGCATCGCCTTCGACGAGCCGCTCGCGCACCTGATCGAGGCCGGCGCCGACATGTTCCTCATGCCCTCGCGCTTCGAGCCCTGCGGACTGAACCAGCTCTACAGCATGCGCTACGGCACTCCGCCCGTGGTGCGGCGCACCGGAGGTCTGGCCGATTCGGTCAGCGAGCGAACCGGATTCCTGTTCAATGAGCCCACGCCGCAGGCGCTGCGCGCCGCGCTCGGGCGTGCGCTCGAGGCCTGGCGCAAGCCGAGCGCCTGGCGCACGCTGCAGCGCAACGGCATGCGGCGCGACTTCGGCTGGGGCGTTCCGGCGCGCGCCTACCTCGCGGCCTACCGGCGCGCGCTCGGCCGTCGCTAGCCCGCGCCCGCCGCCTCGGGCGGTTCCTCGTGCTGCGCCACCATGCAGTCGGTGGTAAGCACCAGGCCCGCTATCGAAGCCGAATTCTGCAGCGCGCTGCGCGTGACCTTGCAGGGGTCAAGCACCCCCATTTGTACCAGGTCGCCGTACTCGCCGGTCGCGGCATTGAAGCCGAAGCTGCCCTTGCCGTCGACCACCTTCTGCAGCACGACCGACGGCTCTTCGCCGGCGTTGGCGACGATCTGGCGCAACGGGTCTTCCACCGCGCGGCGAACGATCTGGATGCCCGCGTCCTGGTCGGCATTGGCCCCATGCAAGCGCTCGAGCGCCGGCCTGGCGCGCAGTAACGCCACGCCGCCGCCCGGCAGCACGCCTTCTTCCACCGCAGCGCGCGTCGCGTGCAGCGCATCCTCGGTGCGGCTCTTGCGCTCTTTCATCTCGGTCTCGGTGGCCGCGCCCACCCTGATTACCGCCACGCCGCCGGCGAGCTTGCCCGCTCGCTCCTGCAGCTTCTCGCGGTCGTAGTCGCTGGTCGCCGCGTCCTCGATCTGGCGCTTGATTTGCGCCACGCGCGCCTCGATTGCGCGCGCCTCGCCCGCGCCGCCGATGACGAGCGTGTCGTCCTTGTCGATCTCGATGCGCTTGGCACAACCGAGGTCACCGGGCGAGAATCTTTCCAGCGTGCGCCCCGCCTCCTCGGCGATCACCGCGCCGCCGGTGAGGATCGCGATGTCCTCCAGCATCGCCTTGCGCCGGTCGCCGAAGCCGGGTGCCTTGACCGCGCAGGCCTTGATAACGCCGCGCAGCGTGTTCACTACCAGGGTTGCGAGCGCCTCGCCCTCGATCTCCTCGGCGACCACCAGCAGCGGCTTGCCGGACTTTGCGACATGCTCGAGCACGGGGAGCAGCTCGGCCACGGCGGAAATCTTCTTGTCGACCAGCAACAAGCAGGCATCCTCGAGCACCACCCGCTGTTTATCGTCGCTGTTGACGAAGTACGGTGACAGGAAGCCGCGATCGAACTGCATCCCTTCGACTACTTCGAGCTCGCTCGCGAGCCCCTTGCCATCCTCGACCGTGATGACGCCCTCCTTGCCGACCTTCTGCATCGCCTCTGCGATCAATTCGCCGATCGAGGCGTCGTTGTTGGCTGAAATCGACGCAACCTGCGCGATCTCGGTGCGCGCCGAGCAGGGCTGGGCGATCCGCTTCAATTCGATCACCAGGGCCTCGACCGCGCTGTCGATGCCCCGCTTGAGGTCCATCGGATTCATTCCTGCGGCCACGTACTTCATGCCCTCGCTCACGATGCCCGCGGCGAGCACCGTCGCGGTGCTGGTGCCGTCGCCGGCGACCTCGGAGGTCTTCGCCGCGACCTCGCGCAGCATCTGCGCGCCCATGTTCTCGAAGCGATCCTTGAGCTCGATCTCCTTCGCCACCACCACCCCGGAGTTGATTACTGTCGGCGCGCCGAACGGGCGCTCGATCAGGACCGTGCGGGCCTTCGGTCCGAGCGTGACGCGCACCGCGTCGGCCAGGATATTAATACCCTTCACGATCTTGGCGTGCGCGGATTCACCGAACATCAGCTGCTTGGCAGGCATCGCGATCTCCCGGCATTCGATGCGCAAAGCCTAGCGCCGGCCGACGGGCGCCGCTTGACCGGGATCAAGACCATGTCCAAGCTTGCCTTCGTGAACCAGTCACTGCCCGGGCCAAACGACGCCCTTCTCCTGGTCGACGTGCAAAACGACTTCCTCCCCGGGGGAGCGCTCGCCGTCGGGCGCGGGGACGAGGTCCTCGCACCGCTCAACGACGCGATTCGCGCCTTCGCGCGCGCCGGGCGCCCGGTCTTCGCTTCGCGCGACTGGCACCCGCCGAACCATTGTTCTTTCAAAGCTCGTGGAGGCCCCTGGCCGCCCCATTGCGTCGCCGGCACGCCGGGGGCCGAGTTCGCCGGCGGGCTCGTGCTTCCCGCCTCTGCGGTCGTGGTGTCCAAGGCGACGACAGCGGACGCCGATTCCTACTCGGCATTCGTGGGCACCGATCTCGCGGCGCAGCTCCGCCGCCGGGGCGTGCGACGCGTAGCGGTGGGTGGGCTAGCGACCGACTATTGCGTGCTCAACACGGTGCTCGACGCGCGCGCCGAGGGCTTCGAGGTTTCCGTGCTGGCCCACGCCGTGCGTGCGGTGGATGTCGCGCGCGGCGACGGCGAGCGGGCGCTGGCGAAGATGGAGCAAGCGGGCGCGCGGCTGGCGCAGGCATGAGTGGCGAAGCGCGCGACCCCGGCGCGAGCGCACTGCTGACAGACCTGTACCAGCTGACGATGCTCAAGTCGTACTTCGAGCTCGACATGCAGCAGACCGCGGTATTCGAGTTCTTCGTGCGCAAGCTGCCCTCGACGCGCAATTTCCTGCTCGCCGCGGGGCTCGAGCAGGCACTCGAATACCTCGAGAATCTGCGCTTCAGCGCGCAGGAGCTCGCCTGGCTCGCCGCGCAGCCGGGGTTCGAGGCGCGCTTCATCGACTGGCTCGACGCGCTGCGCTTCACGGGGGACGTCGACGCGATGCCTGAGGGCACGCCGTTCTTCCCCGATGAGCCGATCCTGCGCGTCGCGGCGCCGCTGCCGCAGGCGCAGCTGGTCGAGACGCGGCTCGTGGCACTGATGCACTTTTCTTCGCTCATCGCGAGCAAGGCCGCGCGCTGCGTGCTCGCGGCGCCGGGCAAGCTGCTGGTGGACTTCGGCCTGCGGCGCGCGCACGGCGCCGAGGCGGGTCTGCTCGCGGCACGTGCGGCCTATCTGGCGGGTTTCGGCGGGACGGCGACAGTCCTGGCGGGCGAGCGCTTCGGCATTCCCCTGTACGGGACGATGGCGCATTCGTACATCGAGGCGCACGACAGCGAGAGCGCTGCCCTGGCCAACTTCGCGCGCGGGCATCCGGACAACACCACCTTGCTGATCGATACCTACGATACCGAAGCCGGCGCGCGCAAAGTGGTCGAGCTCGCGCCGCACTTAAAGGGCGAAGGGATCGATATCAAAGCGGTACGCATAGATTCCGGCGACCTCGCCGCGCATGCGCGCAAGGTGCGCGCCATTCTTGATGCGGGCGGTTGCGGCGCGATCCGAATCTTCGCTAGCGGCGGGCTTGACGAGAACGACCTCGAGCGGCTCGCCTCGGCCCCGATCGACGGCTTCGGCATCGGCACCAGCCTCACGACGTCGTCCGACGCGCCGGCGCTCGATTGCGCCTACAAGCTGGTCGAGTACGCAGGCGTCGCGCGGCGCAAGCGCGCCGAAGGCAAGGCAAACTGGCCGGGGCGCAAGCAGGTGTTTCGCTCCGCCGCGAGCGACGTGCTCGCACTCGAGTCAGAGCGCGGTCCGGGCGCACCCCTACTCGTTCCCGCGCTGCGCGGCGGCAAGCGGATCGCGCCGGCGCCCACGCTGGAAGCGATCCGCGCTCACGCGCGCGAGCAGCTCGCCTCGCTCGCGCCGGGCCTGCGCCGCCTGGCACCGGCCGACCCGCCTTACCGGGTCGAAGTGTCCGATGCGCTGCGCTCACTCGCCGCCGAAGTCGATCGGCGAGGCACGTAGCTCGTCGCCAGCAGCACGTCCCACAGCGGCGTGGTCACGCCGAAGTTGCGCTCGGGATGGTGATGGTGAATGTGATGACGCGCAGCCCAGCGCCGCAACCGGCCGTTGCGGAAACGCCTGTGATGGATCATGAAATGGGCCACGCCGTAGGCGACATAGCCGAACGCGATGCCGCTCGCGAGCAGCCACACGTCCGGCGCCGGCGCGAACAGCACGCACAGCGCCACCACGCCGAACAGCACCAGGGCTGGCAGGAAGAAGGGCAGCGAATCGTAGCCGCGCGGATCCGCGTGATGCGAGGCATGCCCGCGCGCCATGGGCCGCAGCGGGCCGTGAAACACCCAGCGGTGGAAAACGTACTCCATGAAGCTGAACAGGAACAAGCCCAGCAGGATCAGCGCGACGGCCGCGGCAAGCTGAACGTGGTGCCGCAGCCCCGCGCTCAGGAGCGCGACCCCCAGCAGGGTGTCGAGCACCGATTCGAGCCAATAATTAGCGCGGGTGCGCGACAGCCTGAACACCGCGTCAACCACCCTCGCCCAAGGCGTGATCCCGACCGTATCTCCACCCTGCATGTTGTTGTTCGTGTCCATCATTCGACGCCCGATCGGCCTAAACGTTCACGCCTCGCGCCAAGAAGCGTTCTCAACTCGGCCAGCGGCCGGCAATTGAGCACGTCCTTCTTCTCCAGCCAGCCGCGCCGCGCCTGGCCCACGCCGTAGGCAAGGTTGTCGAATCCCCCCGTATCGTGCGCGTCCGAGTCGATCGACACCAGCACGCCCTCGTCCTTCGCCATGCGGCAATGCACGTCGCTCAGGTCGAGCCGCTCGGGGTGCGCGTTCAGCTCCAGGAACACACCCATGCCGCGCGCCTTGCGGATCACCGCCAGCATGTCGACATCGTACGCCTCGCGCACGCCGATCAGGCGCCCGGTCGGATGCGCAAGGATGGAAAGGTGCGGCCGCTCCATGGCCGCCAGCAGACGCTCGGTCTGCCGCGCACGCGACAGGTCGAACTTGCTATGCACCGCGCCGATCACCAGGTCGAGGCGCGCCAGTATCGAGTCCGGCAGGTCGAGCGCGCCGTCCTCGAGAATGTCGACCTCGATTCCCTTCAGCAGCGTGATGCCGCGCAGTATCCGGTTCAGGCGATCGATCTGATCGATCTGCTTCGCCAGCCGCTGCGGGTCGAGGCCGTGCGCCACGGCGACGCGGCGTGAATGTTCGGTGATCGCGAGGTAGCGCAGGCCCCGCGCGCGCGCGGCCTCGGCCATCTCGCGCAGCGTGTTGTGCCCGTCGGTGGCCCTGGTGTGCGCGTGCAGATCTCCCTGCAGGTCGGAGCGCTCGACCAGCCGCGGCAGCGCCCCGCGCCGCGCAGCCTCGATCTCGCCCCGGTCCTCGCGCAGCTCGGGCGGGATCTCGGGCAGGCCGACCGCGGCGTAAACCGAGGCCTCGGTCTCGCCGGCGAGCCGCCGCTTGCCCTTGAACACGCCGTACTCGTTGATCTTCAGGCCACGCGCCTGCCCCAGCTTGCGGAGCGCAATGTTGTGCGCTTTCGAGCCGGTGAAGTAGTGCAACGCCGCGCCGAAGCTCTCCTGTGGCACCACCCGCAGATCGACCTGGATGCCGCAGGCGAGCACGACGCTCGCGCGCGTCCCGCCGCTGGCCAGGACGCGTGTCACCTCTGCGTAGCAGGTGAAGCGCCGCAGCACGTCCGCGGCGTCTTCCGCGGTGACCAGGATGTCGAGGTCGCCGACGGTTTCCCGCATGCGGCGGAAGCTGCCCGCCACCACCACCTGCTCCACCCCGCGCGCGGCACGCAGGTGCGTCGCCAGTGGCTCGGCATACTGCGCCGCCAGCGCAAGCTTGTAGCGCTGTGCCGTGCCGAGATGCGCTCGCACCGCCTCGAGCAGCTTCTTCTCCGTCTTCACGCCGAAGCCCGGCAAGCCACGCAGGCGCCCGTCGCGCGCGGCGCGATGCAGCTGCTGCGGTGTGTGCACGTCGAGCTCGCGGTACAGCGCCTGCACCTTCTTCGGCCCCAGTCCGGGGATGCGCAGCAGCTCGGTGATACCGGGCGGAGCGCGCTTGCGCAGCTGTTCGCGCAGCTTGCAGGTGCCGCTAGCCGCGATTTCGCGCATTTTGGCCGACAGGTCGTCGCCTATGCCCGACAGCTTGGGCAGGGCTCTGCCTTCGGCCAGCAGTGCCGGGATGTCCAGCTGCGACCCGCCGAGCAGGCGCGCAGCATTGCGGTAGGCACGCACGCGGAACGGGTTGCCACTCTCGAGTTCGAGCAGATCGGCGATCTCGTCAAACACCCGCGCGATGTCGGCATTGTGAACGGACATGTGGGGATTATTGCGCACTGTCGCCGTCGCGCGACAGCCTATCCGCCGACGGCGAATTCCGTCACCCGCGGATGTTGAGATCCGTCACCTGCGCGCGCCTGGCGAGCGCTATGGCCGTGATATGGCGCCGTTTTAGCTCCTGGCACGAACTTCGCTCTCTTCAGGGCATGCCGGCAAGAATCTGGTTACCCCTGGCCATCCTGCTTGCGCTCGCGAGCGCGGCCGCGCGCGCTGATCCGCGCGACGGTGTCGAGCGCTACGATGTGAACCACGACGGCTACGTGTCGTTCGACGAATGGCGCAGCATGGGTGGCGAGCCGAGCGTGTTCCGCGACGCCGACGCCGATCGCGACGGACGCCTTCGCGGCGACGAGCTCGACAAGGCGCGGGCGCGCGACGAGCGCCTCAAGGCGGGCGAAACAGCCGGCGACGCCTGGGTCAGTGCCAAGGTGACCGCGGCGCTCCTCATGGACAGGGAACTGACCATCTCGGACATGCGGGTCATCACACGCGACGGCCAGGTGCGCCTCTCGGGCGTGGTTCGGCGCGACGACGAGGCTCAGGCTGCCGAGCGCGTCGCGTGGCGCGTGGAGGGCGTGCGCGCAGTCGTCAATTCGCTCTCGGTCCGTCCCTCGCTTTCGGCGCGGACCCGCTAGCGGCGCTGCGAATCGGCTCGCAACGGCGCTCCGCGGAGCGGTACACTTCGGGGCTCATCTCCGGAGGGACCCGCCCATGGATCTGAGCGAAAAACTGCTGCGCCTGAAGCCCGAGGCCATAAGCACCGAGGAATGGCAGATCCGCCTCGAGCTCGCCGCGCTCTACCGCGCCTTCGACTGGTTCGGCTGGACCGAACTGATCTTCAACCATATCACCGCGCGGGTGCCGGGCTCGGACCACCATTACCTCATCAACCCTTACGGCCTCTGGTACAGCGAAGTCACCGCGACCAACCTGGTCAAGGTCGACGCCAAGGGCGACACGATCGACGGCACGAAGGCGCCAGTCAACAAGGCGGGCTTCGTCATCCACAGCGCGATCCACGCCGCGCGCGATGATGCCCACTGCATCATCCACACCCACACCACCGCGGGCAGCGCGGTGGCCTGCAAGAAGGCGGGCCTGCGCTACGACAACTTCTACAGCGCGCTGCTCTACGGGCAGGTCGGCTACCATGATTTCGAGGGCGTCACCACCGACGTCGCCGAGCAGCCGCGCCTGGTGAGGAGCCTGGGCGACAAACCGATCCTGATCCTGCGCAACCACGGCCTGCTGGTCGCCTGCCCGGGCATACCCCTGGCGTTCCGCACCTACTGGGCGCTGCAGCGCGCCTGCGAGATCCAGGCCGCCTGCGACGCCATGCAGGGCGAAAATCTGCCTGTCGCGCAGGCGGTGCTCGAAACCAACCCGGCGCGCAACGCGGCGGTCGTCGACGGTCCGCGCCCAGGCGGGCTCGAGTTCGACGCCCTGCTGCGGCGCGCCGGCATCCACTACGAAGATCTGGTCTGACCCAACCGAAGGAGAGAGCATGGACAAACGCCCCCACAAGGAACGCTTCGACGCAGGCCTGAAGACCCGGCGCGAGGTGCTCGGCGCGCAGTACGTGGACAAGGCAATGGCCGGAACCGACGATTTCAGCGCGCCGTTCGTCGAGCTGCTCAACACCTACTGCTGGAACGACGTCTGGAACCGCCCCGGGCTGGACCGCAAGACGCGCTCGATGCTCAACCTGGCAATGCTCTCGGCGCTCGGCAAGGAGCACGAGCTCAAGCTGCACCTGAACGGCGCGCTCAACAACGGCCTGACCAAGGAGCAGATCCGCGAGGTGCTGCTGCAAGTGGCGATCTACTGCGGCGTGCCGGCGGCCGTGGTGGCGTTCCGCTGCGCCAAGGAAGTCTTCAAGGACCGCGCAGTGTGATCCCGGTCCGCACCGTCGCCTTCGTCGGCCTGGGCCAGATGGGCCGGCCGATGGCCGCCAACCTCGAGCGGGCCGGCTTCACGCTGCGCAGCTACGATCTGAAGGGCGGCGGCAACTGCGCTTCGGCCGCCGAGGCGGCCGTCGGGGCAGAGGTATTCCTCACCATGCTGCCCGACGGCAAGGCGGTGCGCGAGTGTGTGCGCGGCGCCCGGCTGCCGAAGGGCATGCTGGTGCTCGACATGAGCTCCTCGGACCCGGTCGGCACGCGCTCGCTGGGCGAGGAACTCGCCGCCCGGGGCATCGGCCTGGTCGATGCCCCCGTGTCGGGCGGGGTAAAGAAGGCGCTCGACGCCACGCTCGCGATCATGGCCGGCGGCGACGCGGCGCAGATCGAGCGCGTGCGGCCGCTGCTGGAGAAGATGGGCGGCCGCATCTTCCTCACCGGGCCGCTCGGCAGCGGGCACGCGATGAAGGCGCTCAACAACTACGTCTCCGCCGCCGGCATGATCGCCACCGCCGAGGCGCTGGTGGCCGGGGCGCGCTTCGGGCTCGACCCGGCGGTGATGACCGATATCCTCAACGCCTCGAGCGGGCGCAACAACACCACCGAGCTCAAGGTGAAGCAGTTCATGCTTTGCGGGACTTTCGCCTCGGGCTTCTCGGCCGCGCTGATGGTCAAGGACGTCGCCACCGCCGCGGACCTGGCCGAGGCGGTAGGCGCGAGCGCCGAGTTTGCGCACCTTTGCACCGAAATCTGGCGCCAGGCAGCGCAAGCGCTCGGCCCCGGCTCCGACCACACCGCGATCTACGACTTCGTCGCCAAGCGGGTCAAGCCCTGAGCCACATCCTGCATCGCCAGTTGCGCGGGACGCTGCCGGTCGCGGCCGGCGGGCACGGTATCGCCGTCGTCGACAGCCAAGGCAAGGAATACCTCGACGCTTCTGGCGGCGCCGCGGTGTCCTGTCTCGGGCACGGCCACCCCGAAATCCTGCGCGCGATGCACGAGCAGATCGAAAAGATCGCCTACGCGCATACGAGCTTCTTCACCACCGAGATCGCCGAGGCGCTGGCCGACCACCTGATCGCGCGTGCGCCGCAGGGCATGTCGCACGTCTATCTCGTCTCGGGCGGCTCCGAAGCGGTCGAAGCGGCGCTCAAGCTCGCGCGCCAGTACTTCGTCGAGATCGGCGAGCCGCAGCGTTGTCACTTCATCGGCCGGCGTCAGAGCTACCACGGCAACACGCTCGGCGCGCTCGCGGTCGGGGGCAACGAATGGCGCCGGCGCCAGTTCGCGCCGCTGCTGATCGACGTCACGCACGTGGCGCCGTGCTACGAGTACCGCGACCGCCGGCCCGACGAGTCGCCCGAGGCCTACGGCGAGCGCCTGGCGCGCGAGCTGGAGGACACGGTCGAGCGCCTCGGCCCGCGCAACGTTATCGGCTTCGTGGTCGAGACCGTCGGCGGTGCGACCTCCGGCGCGCTGCCGCCGGTGCCCGGCTATTTCCGCCGCGTGCGCGAGATCTGCGACCGCCACGGAATCCTGCTGATCGCCGACGAGGTGATGTGCGGCATGGGCCGCACCGGCACCCTGCACGCGGTCGAGCAGGAGGGCATCGCGCCGGACCTGATGGCGATCGCCAAGGGCCTGGGCGGCGGCTACCAGCCGATCGGTGCGCTGCTGGTGCAGGGACGCATCATCGAGGCGCTGGCGAAGGGCAGCGGCTTCTTCCAGCACGGCCACACCTACATCGGCCATCCCGTGGCCTGCGCGGCGGCGCTCGCGGTGCAGAAAGTGATCGAGCGCGACCGCCTGCTCGAGGCGGTGCGCGCGCTCGGCCTGCGCCTGCGCGAGCGGCTGCAGATCGCCTTCGGCGAGCACCCCCACGTCGGCGACATCCGCGGCCGCGGCCTGTTCATGGCGATCGAGCTGGTGGCGGACCGGGCTACCAAAATGCCGTTCGACCCGGCGCGGCGCCTGCACGCCAGGATCAAGTCGCAGGCGATGGCGCACGGGCTGATGGTCTACCCGATGGGCGGCACGATCGACGGACGCGCCGGCGACCACGTGCTGCTCGCGCCGCCGTTCATCTGCACGCCGGCCGAAATCGACGAGATCGTGCACCGGCTCGGCGCCGCGGTGGACGCCGCGCTGGCACAGGGCTAGGCGCCGCCGGCTAGGAGCGGGCCGAAATGTTGCGCAGCTCGCGCATGGCGACCGATGCCATGGCGAGGTCGAGCGCGCCCTGCGCCCTCAGGTCGGCGAGCACCTGTCGGAAGCGCTCTAGCAGCGCGCGGTTGCCCTGCTCCCAGGCGTCGATTGCCTGCGCGGCGTTCCCCTTGCCGACCGCGCCGCGCAACGCGTCCGCGGTCAGCTGGCGCTGCATGCTCGCGAGGTCATCGCGCAGCGCCGCCTTGGCCAGCGCCTGCCAGTGGCTCTCGGCGGCGAGGTCCGCCACGCGCGCGCGCAGCCACGGGAACTCGAGCCTCCCGCCGAGCGCGAAATAGGCGGCCGCCACGTCCTCGACCGTGCGCCCGAGCGCCTCTGCGACCTCGACCAGGTCGGGGGCCGCGGCCAGCGCGTCGAAGCCCGCCACCTGCGCCGCGAGCGCCGCCGGCACCCCCGCCTCGGCGAAGCCGGCGCGGGTCTTCTCCCAGGCTTCGCGCTCGGGCTCGGAGAGCACGACCGGCAGCAGCGCGGCGAGCGCCTCGACGCCGGGACGGAAATGCGCGATCGCCCGCGCGACGTCGGCCAGGTGCCTGCGATTTCGCAGCAGCCAGAGCGTGGCGCGCACGAGCAGGCGCCCCGACTCGAGCAGCATGGCGCCCTGCTTGCGGTCGGGCACCCTGACGTCGAGCGCTTCGCTGGCCTGCCAGTACGCCACCATGCCATAGGCCTCGCGCGCCACCATGTAGGCGCGCACCACCTCCGGGCTGCCCGCGCCGGTTTCCTCGCGCATGCGATGCACGAAGGTGCTGCCGACGCGGTTGAGCATGCTGTTGGTGACATAGGTGGCGATGATTTCGCGCCGCAGCGGATGCGCCCGGATATGGCGCTCGAAGCGCGCGCGCAAGGGCTGGGGAAAATAGCGCTCCAGCGCCCCGGCGATGGTCGGCTCCTCCGGAACGTCGGAGGCCAGCAGTTCCTCGTAGAGCGCCATCTTCGAGTAGGCCAGCAGCACTGCGCGCTCGGGCGCCGCCAGGCCGATGCGCTTCGACCTGCGCTCGGCGAGCTCGGCCTCCGAGGGAAGGAACTCGATCCGCGCGCTTGAGTCGCCCCGAGGTCTCGAGCGCATGGATGAAGCGCGCCTGCTGGTCGAGCAGCTGCGGCGCCACCAGCCCGGCCACCGACAGGCTCTGGGTCTGGAAGGTATTGTCGCGCAGCACCAGCGCCGCGACCTCGTCGGTCATCTCGGCCAGCAAGCTGTTCCTCTGCTTGAGCGTCAGCTCGCCTTCGCGCACCGCGGCGTCGAGCAGGATCTTGATGTTGACCTCGTGGTCGGAGCAGTCGACGCCGGCCGAGTTGTCTATCGCGTCGGTGTTGACGCGCCCGCCGGCGAGCGCGTACTCGATGCGCCCGAGCTGGGTCAGGCCGAGGTTGCCGCCTTCGGCGATCACCTTGCAGCGCAGCTCGGCGCCGTCGACCCGCAAGGCGTCGTTGGCCCGGTCCCCGACCTGGGCGTGGCTCTCGCGGCGCGACTTGACGTAGGTGCCGATGCCGCCGTTGTACAGCAGGTCCACCGGCGCCTTCAGGATCGCGCTTACCAGCTCGTTCGGCGCGAGCGAGGCCGCCTCGATGCCGAGCGCGCGGCGCGCCTCGGCCGAGAGGCGGATCGACTTGGCGCTGCGCGGCCAGACGCCGCCGCCCTTGGAGATCAGCTTGGGGTCGTAGTCGGCCCAGGACGAGCGCGGCAGCGCGAACAGGCGCTCGCGCTCGCGGAAGCTCGCCGCGGGGTCCGGATCGGGGTCGATGTAGATATGGCGGTGGTCGAACGCGGCCACCAGCCTGATATGGCGCGACAGCAGCATGCCGTTGCCGAACACGTCGCCCGACATGTCGCCGATGCCGGCCACGCTGAACGGCTGCGACTGGGTATCGATGCCCAGCTCGCGGAAGTGGCGCTTGACCGACTCCCAGGCGCCGCGCGCGGTGATCCCCATCTTCTTGTGATCGTAGCCGGCCGAGCCGCCCGAGGCGAAGGCGTCGCCGAGCCAGAAACCGTACTCGGCGGCGACGCCGTTGGCGATGTCGGAGAAGCTCGCCGTGCCCTTGTCGGCGGCGACCACCAGGTAGGGGTCGTCGCCGTCGTGGCGCACCACGTCCGGCGGCGGGACCGGCTTGCCGTCGACCAGGTTGTCGGTCAGGTCGAGCAGGCCGCGCAGGAAGGTCTGGTAGCACTCGATGCCTTCCTTCAGCAGCGCCTCGCGCTCGCCGCCGGGCGGGGGCTGCTTCACCACGAAGCCGCCCTTCGAGCCGACCGGCACGATGACCGCGTTCTTCACCATCTGCGCCTTCATCAGTCCCAGCACCTCGGTGCGGAAGTCCTCGCGCCGGTCCGACCAGCGCAAGCCCCCGCGCGCCACCGGCCCGCCGCGCAGGTGCACGCCCTCGACCCGCGGCGCGTAGACGAAGATCTCGAACATTGGCCGCGGCTCGGGCAGCTCCGGCACCTTGCGCGGGTCGAACTTGAGCGAGATGTACGGCTTGTTTGCCCCGTCGCGCCCGCGTTGGAAAGCGTTGCTGCGCGTGGTGGCGGCCACCGTTTCCAGCATGCGGCGCAGGATACGGTCGTCGTCCAGGCTCGGCACCTGCTCGAGCCCGGCCTCGATCTCGCGCGTCAGGGCCTGCTCGGCCTCGGGCGAGGCGCGCGCCGGGTCGAAGCGCGCCTCGAACAGCGCCACCAGCCGCCGCGCCAGCGCCGCGTGCGTCACCAGCGCCTGCTGCATGTAGGCGAGGCTGAAGGGAATTCCCGCCTGGCG
The DNA here is from genome assembly GCA_963755395.1 of uncultured beta proteobacterium. Lineage (GTDB taxonomy): Bacteria > Pseudomonadota > Gammaproteobacteria > Burkholderiales > SG8-39 > DAHVFK01. The sequence goes on from CAVWJJ010000002.1 coordinate 1,738,549, forward strand.
CAGGTAGCGCGTATAAGCGCGCAGGATCGCGATCTCGCGCGCCGAGAGCTCGGCCGCGAGCACCAGCCGATTGAGATCGTCGGGCTCGACGCGACCCGACCACATCGCCTCGAAGGCCTCGTGAAACAGCGGCCGCACCCGGTCCAGCGCGACCTCCGACTCCCCCGCCAGGGCGAGGCCGAAGTCGACCACCCACACCGTGCGGCCGTCCGCGGGCTGGACGTGGTAGGGGCGGTCGTCGATCACGCGCACGCCGAGGTTCTCGAGGATCGGCAGCGCGTCCGAGAGCGCGACCGGCGCCCCGGCGCGGAACAGCCTGAAGCGCAGCGTGCCGGGCTCCGCGGCGAACGGCCGGTACAGGTTCATCGCCAGTGCCGGCGGCGCGCCCAGCGCGTCGATCGTCTCGAGATCGACCAGCGCGCTGCGCGCCGGGTGATCCTCGCGGTAGCCCGCGGGGAAAGCCAGCCCGTAGCGCCCGAACAGCAGGTTGCCGCGCTCCTCGCCCTCGCGCTCGAGCAGCAGCGCCTGCAGCTCATCCTCCCAGCGGCGCGTCGCGTCCACGATGCGCCGCTCGAGCTCGCGCACGTCGACCTCCGGCACCGCCGCCGGGCCGGGTGCGCACCACCATGAAAATGCGCGCCAGCGGCGATTCCGACAGGCTCACGCTGAACTCGCTCGCGCTGCCGTCGAAGGCCTCGGCCAGGATGCGCTGGAAGCGCTGGCGCATATCGGTGTTGTACTTGTCGCGCGGCACGTAGAGCAGGAAGGTGACGAAGCGGCCGTAGGCGTCGCGCCGCACCAGCAGCCGCGTGCGCTGGCGCTCGCCGAGCTGCAGGATGGCGATCGCGTGCGCGTACAGCTCGCCGGGCTCGATCTGCATCAGCTCGTCGCGCGGATAGTCCTCGAGAATCGAGGCGAGCGCCTTGCCGTCGTGGCTCGCCGGCAGGAAGCCCGCGCGCGCCTGGACCTGAGCGACCTTGCGCCGCAGCACCGGGATGTCGCGCGGGTTCGCGGTGTAGACCGTGTGAGTATAGAGCCCGAGCAGGCGCCGCTCGCCGGTCACGCGGCCCTCGGCGTCGATGCGCTTGACCCCGACGTAGTCGAGGTAGCCCGGGCGATGCACCGTGGCGCGCGCGTTCGCTTTCGACAGCACCAGCAGCTCGGGCTTGCGCGCGTGCGCGCGGGTCTCGGGCGGCAGCGTGGCGAAACTGGTGGATACCGTCGTACCCTCGCTCTCGCGCAGGATGCCGAGCCCCGAGCCCTTGATCACGCGCAGCACGTCCTCGCCGCCCTCGCGCACCAGGTCGTAGTCCCGGTAGCCGAGCAGCGTGATGTGGTTGTCGAGCAACCACTCGAGAAAGGCGCGCGCCTCGTCCACCTCTTCCGCCGCCAGCGGCGGGCGCGCCGTGCCGATTTCCGCGATCAGCCCGCGCAGCCGCTGCTGCATCGGCTTCCAGTCCTCGACCGTGGCGCGCACGTCGCGCAGCACGCGCTCGAGTCCCTGCTCGATCTCGCGCAGGCGGCCGGGGTCGGTCTGCCGGTCGACCTCGAGGTGGATGAACGATTCGAGGCGCCCGTCGGCCGCGGCCGACGGTGCGGCGACCGATTGCAGCCGGCCCTTCGCGTCGCGCACCACGCGCATCACCGGGTGGACCACGAGATGCAGCGCGAGACCCTGGCGGTTGATCTCCATGGTGGTCGAGTCGACCAGGAAGGGCATGTCGTCGCCCACGATCTGCACCACGGTGTGCGTGCTCTGCCAGCCGTGCGCGTCGAGGCGCGGGTTGACCACGCGCAGCTTGGGTGCGTCGCCGGCGAGGCGCCGGCCGAGGTCGAGGTGCGCGGCCGCGGCTCCCGCCAGATCGGCAGGGTCGCGCTCGCCGAGCTCGAGCGAATCCGCGCCACCGTAGTAGAGGCGCGCGAAAGCTTCCGCGAGCGCCGCCTGAGTCGCGTCGAGCTGGCCGCGCGCCAGCTGCGCAACCTGCGTGATGAGATCCAGCTCCCTGCTCGGCCTGGATGCCGCCATGCTCAAGTATATGCCTTGGACGCAATATCTCTTACACTTAGGTCAGCCGGAGCGCTTCGCGCCGATCCGGGCAAGAAACGTTAAATCAATGTGGAGGATCACCGTCATGCGAACAACCCATCTTCAAACGCGCCCTGCCCGCGCCGCCGCGACATTTGCGGCGGGCCTCGCCGCGGCCTGCATGCTCGCCTCGCCGCTCGCGTCGGCCGCGGACCAGCGCTTTGTCACGATCGGCACCGGCGGCATCACCGGCGTGTACTACGCCGTGGGCGGGGCCATCTGCCGCCTGGTCAACAAGGACCGCGCCAAGACCGGCATCCGCTGCTCGGTCGAATCGACCGGGGGCTCGGTCTACAACGTGAACACGATCAAGGCAGGCGAGCTCGACTTCGGCATGTCCCAGTCCGACGTGCAGTACCAGGCCTATCACGGCACCGCTTCGTTCAAGGAGCCTTACAAGGACCTGCGCGCGGTATTCTCGGTTCACCCGGAGCCGTTCACCGTGGTTGCGCGCCCGGACGCCCACATCACCAAGTTCACCGACTTCAAGGGCAAGCGCTTCAACGTCGGCAACCCCGGCTCCGGCACGCGCGCGGCGATGGAGGAATTGCTCGCCGCGCTGCACATGAAGATGTCGGACTTCTCGCTCGCCTCCGAGCTGAAGGCGGACGAGCACGGCCCCGCGCTGTGCGACAACAAGATCGACGGATTCTTCTACGGCGTGGGACACCCGTCGGCCAACATCCAGGACCCGACCACGACCTGCGGCGCGAAGCTGGTTTCGCTCACCGGGCCGGCGATCGACAAGCTGGTGCAGGAGCACCCCTACTACGCCTACGCCACCATCCCCGGCGGGATGTACGCCAACAACCCGCAGCCGACCAGGACCTACGGCGTGCTGGCGACGCTGGTCACCTCGAGCAAAGTCCCGGCCGACATCGTCTACACGATCACCAAGGCGGTGTTCGACAACCTGGACGAGTTCAAGAAGCTGCATCCGGCCTTCGCGCATCTCGACCCCGAACACATGGTCAAGGACGGCCTCTCGGCGCCGCTGCATGAAGGTGCCGCCCGCTACTACAGGGAGAAAGGCCTCATCAAGTGAGCGTCGGCGTCGACGCTGAAGCGCTGGTCCAGGAAGCCGACCTCGGAGGGCGCAAGCCCTCCGGGCTGGCGAAGCGCATCCTGGCCTGGACCTGCCTCGGCTGGTCGATGCTGCAGCTGTGGTACGCATCGCCGCTGCCGTACACCTTCGGCGTCTTCGTCCTCAACTCGACCGAGATGCGCTCGCTGCATCTCGGCGCTGGGGCTGTTCCTCGCCTACCTCGCGTTTCCGTTCGCCAAGCGCTCGCCGCGCGCCTGGATCCCGGCGCCCGACTGGGCGCTCGCGCTGGTGGCGGCGTTCTGCGGCGCCTACCTGTTCCTGTTCTACCGCGAGATCTCGACCCGTCCGGGCGAGCCGACCTGGCTCGACATGGCCACCGCCGTGGTAGGCGTGCTGCTGCTGCTGGAGGCGACCCGGCGCGTGCTCGGCCCGCCGCTCGCGGTGATCGCGCTGCTGATGCTGGGCTATGCCTTCGCCGGCACCCACATGCCGGACGTGATCGCGCACAAGGACGTCTCGCTCTCGAAGGCGGTGTCGCACTACTGGCTCACCACCGAGGGCGTGTTCGGCGTCGCGCTGGGCGTCTCGGCGAGCTATATCTTCCTCTTCGTGCTGTTCGGCTCGCTGCTCGAGAAGGCCGGCGCGGGCAACTACTTCATCAAGGCGGCCTTCGCCCTGCTCGGTCACATGCGCGGCGGACCGGCCAAGGCGGCGGTCGTCTCCTCGGGGCTGATGGGGATGATCTCCGGCTCGTCGGTGGCGAACGTCGTCACCTGCGGCACCTTCACCATCCCGCTCATGAAGCGGGTCGGCTACACGCCGGAAAAGGCCGGCGCGATCGAGGTCGCCGCAGGCGTCGACGGCCAGATCATGCCGCCGGTGATGGGCGCGGCGGCGTTCCTGATGGCCGAGTACGTCGGCGTGCCGTACACCCAGATCATCAAGAATGCGTTCCTGCCGGCGATCATTTCCTACATCGCGCTGTTCTACATCGTCCACCTCGAAGCCTGCAAGGCGGGCATCGCCGGGATCCCGCGCGGCAAGGACTTCTCGCGCCTGGGCCGCCTGCTCGGAATCCTGATGACCTTCGCCGGCATCGTGGTGCTGGCGAACGTGGTGTACTTCGGCCTCGCCTGGCTCAAGCCTTTGCTCGGCGCCGGCGCGCTGTGGGTGATCCTCGGCCTGCTCGCGGCTGTCTACGTGCTGGTGCTGCGCGTGGTGGCGGCCGAGCCCGACCTGACCATCGACGATCCGAACGCGCCGGTGCTGACGCTGCCGCCGCTGAAGGAAACGCTGCTCGCCGGCCTGCACTACCTGCTGCCGGTGGCGCTGCTGATCTGGGCCCTGATGGTCGAGGAGCTCTCGCCCGGCCTGTCGGCGTTCTACGCCACGCTGCTGCTGATCGTGATCCTGCTCACGCAGAAGCCGCTGCTCGCGCTGATGCGCCGCCAGCCGCTGCCGTGGTCCGTCTTTCGCGCCGGCTGGGACGACCTGATCGACGGGCTCGAGCGCGGCGCGCGCAACATGATCGGCATCGCGCTCGCCACCGCCGCGGCGGGGATCATCGTCGGCACGGTTTCGCTCACCGGCCTCGGACTGGTGATGACCGAGTTCGTCGAAGCCGTTTCGTCCGGCAACATCATCCTCATGCTGCTGCTGGTGGCGTTCATCTGCCTGGTGCTCGGCATGGGGATGCCGACCACCGCGAGCTACATCGTGGTCTCGACCCTGATGGCGCCGGTGGTGGTCGAGCTCGGCGCGCAGTCCGGGCTGGTCGTGCCGCTGGTGGCGGTGCACATGTTCGTGTTCTATTTCGGGCTGATGGCCGATGTCACGCCGCCGGTCGGCCTGGCCTCCTTTGCGGCCGCCGCGATCTCGCGTGCCGACCCGATCAAGACCGGCATCACCGCGTTCTGGTACAGCAGCCGGACCGCGATCCTGCCTTTCATGTTCATCTTCAACCCGCAGCTGCTGATGATCGGGGTCGGCTCCTACCTGCAGCTGGCGGTGGTGATCGGGGGCGCGATTCTCGGCATGCTCGTTTTCGCCGCCGCGACCCAGGGCTGGTTCCTTACCCGCAGCCGCTGGTACGAGTCGGCGCTGCTGCTGCTGGTGACCTTCACGTTCCTGCGCCCGGGCTTCTGGCTCGACCTCGCGCTGGCGCGCTACCAAGTGGTGCCGCCGCAGGAGCTGGTAAAGCTTGCCGATGCCGCGCTGCCGGGAACCGGCCTGCGGGTGCGCATCGCCGGCACCACCATCGAAGGCAAGGACGTGACGAAGACCGTGCTGCTGCCGCTGGGAGATTCCGGCAGCGGCCTGCAGCGCATCGCCAAGTCCGGCATGAACGTGATGGCCACGCCGAACGGCGTACAGATCATGTCGGTCGGGCTCAACAGCCGCGCCGACAAGGCCGGCTTCGAGCAAGGCTTCAACGTGACCGGAATAGAGACCGAGCGCCCGCGCCCGGCCAAGGAATGGCTGTTCGTGCCCGCCCTGCTGCTGCTCGGTGTGATCCTGCTGCTTCAGCGCCGCCGCGCAGGCGCGGCGGCGCTGAAGCCGGCTTAGGCTCACTTCGGGCAGATCACGTCGCCGAAAAGCGCTGCCACTTCGTGCCGTCGAACTTCGCCAGCTGCTCGCACTGGATCGGTGCGAAGTCGGTCGGCGACGTGTCGATCGTGATTCCCGGCAGCAGCAGCGGCACCTTGAGATGCTTCAGGTTCGCGGCCTGCTTCATGACGTTGGCTGCGCGTCAGGTCGTCGCCGGCCTGCTTGAGCACCTGCTCCATGGTGTAGGCCACGCGTACGCGTAGATGTAGTTGCCGTTGGACTTGTCGCGCCTCGGGATAGTACTTGTCCATCCAGGCCTCCCACGCCTTCATCGTCGGCGTCGTCCTTCCATTGCGGGTCGGTCGGTCCTTGAAGTACGCCGTCGTGATCAGCGCCGACCGACTTGTCGAACCCGGCCGGCTTGAGCACCGAGCCGACCGACGGCCGACACGTTGTTCAGGAACTGCAGCGGCTTCCAGCCGGTGTCGTAGGCTGCGCGGATCGCCTGCGCCGCGAACTTGGGCGTGGTGATGTTGAAGAAGGTGTCGGCGCCCGAGTCCTTGAGCTTGATGATCTGCGAGTCGACCGTCGGGTCGGTCACCTCGTACGACTCCTTCGCCACCACCATCTTCTTCGCATGCTTGCCCAGCCCTTTGAGGAAGCCGTTCAGGTAGTCCTTACCGTAGTCGTCGTTCTGGTAAAGGATCCCGACCTTCGCGTTCGGCTTGTTCTTCAGCAGGTAGGCGGCGTAGATCTCCGACTCGCCCGGGTAGCGACGGCTGCCAGCCCATGGTCCAGGGGAAGTGCTTCGGGTCGTTCCATTTGCCGGCGCCGGTGGCGACGAAGCAGCTGCGGCACCTTCTTCGCGTTCATGTACTTGTGGATCGCGGTGTTGGTCGGCGTGCCGAGCGACTGGAAGATCAGCAGCACCTGCTCCTGCTCGACCAGCTTCCGCGCCTGCTCGACCGTCTTGGGCGGGCTGTAGCCGTCGTCCAGGCTGATGAAATCGATCTTGCGGCCGTTGATGCCGCCGTTGTCGTTGACCATCTTGAAGTAGGCGGCGATGCCCTTGCCGATCGTGCCGTAGGCCGAAGCCGGGCCGCTGTACGGGATTGATGTTGCCGATCTTGATTTCGGTGTCGGTCACGCCCGGGCCGTACATCTTGGCGGCCCAGGCGGTGCCCGCGCCGAGCGCGAAGGCCACGGCGGCGGCCGGCGATGAGCAGCTTACTGTCGAGCTTCATGTGCTCCTCCTTTTTTCGTATGGTGGCGGTTGTTTCGGTCGACGGGACGCGCGAGCCGCTGCCGGCCCGGCGCCCTCTTGTGAACCTAGCATACAACAATCGGATAAATCCCCAAATCCCGGTCGGCATGAAATACATGAAAAGGATCAGGAACATGCCGTAGATCGCCCAGGGCGCGGCCTTGGAGACCTGCTCGGCGAAGTTGGGGACGAACACGATGACCAGGCCGCCGAAGACCGCACCGGGGATCGACGCGAGTCCCCCGATCACGACTCCGACCAGGAAGGTGATCGAGAGGAAGAAGTTGAACGTGTCGGGCGCGACGAACTGGATCGCGATCGCGCCGAGCGCCCCGCCACGCCGGTGTACAGCGCGCTGACGCCGAACGTCAGCGACTTGTACGAGCGCGGTGTTGACGCCCATCGCGCTGGCCGCGATCGGGTTGTCGCGGATCGCCTTGATCGCGCGCCCGGTGCGCCCGCGCAGCAGGTTCCAGGCGCACACGAAAAGCACCAGCATCACGGCGAGCGAGAAGTAGTACAGCCAACGGTCCTGCGAGATGGGCAGGCCGAACGGCGGGTCGGGCTTGGTGATCGTCACGCCCTGCACGCCGCCGGTCCAGGCGCGAGAATGCGTCGTACTTGAGCAGCTGCGGCGTCGCCACGACGAGCGCGAAGGTGGCGAGCGCGAGGTAGAGACCCTCGAGCCGCAGCGCCGGCAGGCCGAACAGGAAGCCGGCGACCAGGCAGATCCAACCCGGCCGACCGGCATGAGTCCAGTAGTAGGCGATGTCGGCCTGCTCCATCATGATCGCCGCGGTGTAGGCCCCAATCGCGTAGAACGCGCCGTGGCCGAGCGAGAACTGGCCGTTGTAGCCGGTCAGCATGTTCAGCCCGAGCACCGCGATCGCGTAGACTGATCGCCAGCGTGAACTGGAAGGTGCGGTAGTCGCTGATGAACCACGGCAAGCGCGCCGGCGGCGGCGAGCGCCAGCGCCAGGCCGACGAGCTGCCGTCGGCGAGTTTGGCGCCGCTCGCGAGCGCGGCCAGCGCCCGCGTATCGGCTTCAGACCGATGTTCCATCGCCTAGACCCTCTTCACCACGACGTAGCCGAACAGCCCGCTCGGCTTGAACACCAGCACGCTCACGATCAGCACCAAGGCCACCGTGAGCTTGAGCTCGCTGCCCACGAACGGCACGTAGGTGCCGACCAGGTTCTCCAGCACGCCGACCATGAAGCCGCCGGCGACCGCGCCGACTGGGCTGCCGATGCCGCCGAGCAGCGCCCCGGCGAATGCGTACAGCAGGATGCCGGACATCATGTTCGGCTCGAGGAACACGATCGGCGCCACCATCATGCCGGCGACCGCGCCGATCGCCGCCGCGAGCCCCCAGCCGAGCGCCAGCATCCAGCCGACGCGGATCCCGACCAGGCGCGCCGAATCCGGGTTCTGCGCCGCCGCGCGCATCGCCAGCCCGACCGGCGTGAAGCGGAAGAACGCGAACACCGCCAGCAGCACGACCAGGGTCACGCCGATCGACGCCGAATTCGTGCGGGCCGACGAAGCTGATGCCGAACGGCGGCTGCTCCGGGAACGGGCTGGGAAAGGACTTGATGGTGTAGTCCCAGATCCAGCCCGCCATGGAGTTGAAGATCACCAGCAGGCCGATGAACACGATCACCTCGTTCAGCACCGGCGCGTGCCTCGACCGGGCGCACGATGATCGCGCTCGACCAGCACGCCGCCGACGAACGAGATCGCCACCGTCAGCAGGAAGGCCCACCAATACGGCACGCCGGCGTGCATCAGCGTCTAGGCGACGTAGGTGGAGAACATCGCCATCTCGCCCTGGGCGAAGTTCAGGTGATCGGTGGCCTGGTAGATCATCACCACCGCCAGCGCGACCAGGGCGTAGATCCCGCCGAAAGCCAGGCCGGAGAACATCTGCTGCAGGAAGCAGGTCCACCGCGCGTCTCCTAGTAGCCGAGGTACGCCTTGCGCACCGATTCGTCCTTGCCGATCTCCGTCCGCGCTGCCGCTCAGCACGATGCGCCCGGTCTCGAGCAGGTAGGCGTGGTCGGCGATGGCCAGCGCGAGCGAGGCGTTCTGCTCCACCAGCAGCATGCTGACCTGCCGCTCGCGGCTGATCGCGCCCAGGATGCGGAACAGCTCCTCGGTCAGCAGCGGCGCGAGGCCGAACGACGGTTCGTCGAGCAGCATCAGGCGCGGCCGCATCATCAGCGCGCGCCCCACCGCCAGCATCTGCTGCTCGCCGCCGGAGAGCGTGCCCGCCTGCTGGCTGCGGCGCTCCTTGAGGCGCGGGAAATAGCCGTAGACGCGCTCGAGGTCCTCCTCGACCGCCACCCTATCGCGGCGCGCGTAGGCGCCCAGGCGCAGATTCTGCTCGGCGCTCAGGCGCACGAAGGTGCCGCGCCCTTCGGGCACGTGGGCGATGCCGCGCCGCACGATCGATTCGGTCGCCTTGCCGCCGATGCGCTGGCCGTCGAACATCAGTTCGCCTGCAGTGCGCACCATGGCGCAGATCGCGCGCAGGGTGGTGGTCTTGCCGGCGCCGTTCGCGCCCAGAATAGTCGTGACGCTGCCCTCCTCCAGCTTGAAGCTCAGACCGCGCAGCACCTGGGTCTGGCCGTAGAACGCCTCCAGCTTGCTGACCTCGAGCAGCGCCATCAGTGTCCCGTCCCCAGGTAGGCCTCGATCACCTCGGGGTGCCGGCGCACCTCGGCCGGCGGGCCCTCGAAGATCTTGCGCCCGAAGTTGAGCACGACCACGTGCTCCGAGATCGACATCACCAGGCTCATGTGGTGCTCCACCAGCAGTACGGTCAGGTTCTTCTCGTCGCGGATCTTCCTGAACAGCTGCCCCAGCTCCTCCACCTCCTCGTGGTTCAGGCCGCCCGCGGGTTCGTCCAGCAGCAGCAACTTGGGCTCGCTCGCCAGCGCTCGCGCCAGCTCGACCCGCTTCTGGGTGCCGAACGGCAACCCGCCGGTGGGCAGGTGTGCGACCGCCGTCAGGTCGAGATATTCGAGCAGGCTCCAGGCCTTCTCCTCCAGCACCTTCTCCTCGCGCCGCATCCACGGCAGGCGCAACGCGTTGGAGACGAAGTCGCTGCGGCCGCGCGTCTGCGCGCCGACCAGCACGTTCTCGAGCACCGACAGGCGGTGGAACAGGGCCAGGTTCTGGAACGTGCGCCCGATTCCGATCGCAGCCATTCGGTGCGAGGCCGTGCCAAGAATCGAGCGCCGGTCGAACAGGATGTCGCCCCGGGTCGGCACGTAGAGGCAGCTCAGGCAGTTGAACAGCGTCGTCTTGCCCGCGCCGTTGGGACCTATCAGCCCGAGGATCGAGTTGCGCGGCACGTCGAAGCTGATGCCGTCGAGCGCGACGATGCCGCCGAAATGAACGGCGACGTCGCGCACCTCAAGAATGCAGTCAGCCGCGCTCACGGCAAACGGCGAAAACCGAGCATTAGTTCCTCCTCCTCCAGGCGGCCCCGCGCAAGAGTACCTTGCGCTTGCCGCGTCTGGCAAACCGCAACCTGACGTGTGATAGATTGGGATCCGGTGCCATGGCCAAGATCGCCGTATTCAACCAGAAGGGCGGGGTCGGCAAGACGACCACGTCGTTGAACATTACCGCGGCCCTTTCGCGCCGCGGCTACAACCCGTTGTCGATCGACCTCGATCCGCAGGCCCACCTGTCCTATGTTTGCGGCGCAACAGTAGAGCGCGCCGACGAGTCCATGTTCGGCTTCTACCAGCAGTCCAAGCCCCTCACGCAGCTGATCCGGGCCTCGAGCGGCGGCTGGCTGGTGATCCCCGCGCACGTCGAGCTGTCGAAGGTTGACACCCAGTTCGGCAAGGGCGCGAACGTGCTCAACCGCCTCAATCACGGCATCGTGCGGGAGAACCTGAATACCGGACGGCCGATCGTGATCGACTGCTGCCCGATGCTCGGCGTGCTGTCGCTGTCGGCGATCTTCGCCTCCGACCGGGTGCTGATCCCGGTCTCGGCCGACTACCTGGCGCTGAAGGGGGTGCAGCAGAGCGAAAAAACGCTCAGGGCGCTCGAGCACGTACTCAAGAAGCGCGTCGCGCGGCGCTACGTGGTGACCCGCTTCGACGCACGGCGCAAGCTGTCGCACAGGATCTTCCGCGAGCTGCTCGAGCGCTACGGCGACGAGATCTGCCGCACCCGCATCTCGGAAAACGTCGCCCTGGCGGAAAGCCCGGCGGAGCAGAAGGACGTGTTCGCGCATTCCCCCGAGAGCGCCGGCGCGAAGAGCTACGACGCCCTGGTCGACGAGTTGATCGCGTCCGGATTCATCGAAGCCCGTAGCGTCTAACTGACGGGCGACTTGCCCGATCGCGCCACGGCGCCCCATTCCCAGTTCCGGATCTCCGGCATGTCCTGGCCGTGCTTGGCGATGTACTGCCTGTGCTCGATCAGCTTGTCCTTGAGCTGCTGCTTCAGGTAGATGCCCTTGTCGCCGGTCTGCGGCAGGCGATCGATGACGTCCATCACAAGGTGGAAGCGGTCCAGGTCGTTCAGCACCGTCATATCGAACGGCGTGGTGATGGTGCCCTCCTCCTTGTAGCCGCGGACATGGATGTTGTCGTGGTTGGTGCGGCGGTAGGTCAGGCGGTGGATCAGCCACGGGTAGGCGTGGTAGGCGAAGATGACCGGCTTGTCCCTGGTGAACAGCTCGTCGAAATCCACATCGCTCAGGCCATGCGGGTGCTCGCTCGGCGGCTGCAGCTTCATCAGGTCGACCACGTTGACCACGCGGATTCTCAGCTCGGGCAAGTGCTCGCGCAGGATGGAGACTGCCGCGAGCGTCTCCAGCGTGGGCACGTCGCCGCAGCAGACCATGACCACGTCGGGCGCCGTGCCCTGGTCATTGCTGGCCCACTGCCAGATGCCGATGCCTTCGCTGCAGTGCTTGACGGCGGCGTCCATCGTCAGCCACTGGGGCGCCGGGTGCTTGCCGGCGACCACCACGTTGACGTAATGGCGGCTGCGCAGGCAGTGGTCCATCACCGAGAGCAGGCAGTTGGCGTCGGGCGGGAAGTAGACCCGCACCACCTCGGCCTTCTTGTTCACGACGTTGTCGATGAAGCCGGGATCCTGGTGGGTGAAGCCGTTGTGATCCTGGCGCCACACGTGCGAGGCGAGCAGATAGTTGAGCGAGGCAATCTTGCGCCGCCACGGCAGGTGCGCCGTGACCTTGAGCCACTTGGCGTGCTGGTTGAACATCGAATCGATGATGTGGATGAACGCCTCGTAGCAGTTGAACAGTCCGTGCCGCCCCGTGAGCAGGTAGCCCTCGAGCCAGCCCTCGCACTGGTGCTCGCTGAGCATGGAGTCCAGGACGCGGCCCGTGGGCGCGAGAAACTCGTCGTTCGGCTCGGTTCTGGCGTCCCACTGGCGGTTGGTTGCCTCGAACACCGCGTTAAGGCGGTTCGAGAGCGTCTCGTCGGGGCCGAACAAGCGGAAGTTGCGCTGCTCGGCGTTCAGCTTCGCCACGTCGCGCAGGAAGCGCCCGAGCGCGAGCGTGTCGCCTGCGCCGGGCGCGCCCGGCCTAGGCACGGTCTCCCCGTAGTCTCGGAAATCCGGCATGCGCAGCTCGCGCAGCAGCATGCCGCCGTTGGCGTGCGGATTCGCGCCCATGCGGCGGCTGCCCTTGGGCGCAAGCTCGGCCAGCTCCGGGATCAGCCGGCCCTGCTCGTCGAACAGCTCCTGCGGCCGGTAGCTCCTTAGCCAGCCCTCCAGCAGCTTGAGGTGTCCCGGATGGGTCCGCGGGTCGGCGAGCGGCACCTGATGCGCGCGGAACGTGCCTTCGATTTGCAAACCATCGACCACCTTGGGGCCGGTCCAGCCCTTGGGCGAATTGAGCACGATCATCGGCCAGCGCGGCCGCGTGAGGTTGCCGTTGACGCGGGCGTCGTGCTGAATTTCCCTGATCCGCTCGAGGGCCGCGTCGAGCGCCGCGGCCATCGCCTGGTGCATCGGTTCCGGCTCGTGACCTTCGACGAACACGGGCGTCCAGCCGTAGCCGCGCAGCAACTGCTCCAATTCCTCTCGCTCGATGCGCGCAAGAATGGTCGGGTTGGAAATCTTGTAGCCGTTCAGGTGCAGGATCGGCAGCACCGCGCCGTCGCTGGCCGGATTGAGGAACTTGTTCGAATGCCACGCCGTCGCCAGGGGCCCGGTCTCCGCCTCGCCGTCGCCGACCACGCAGGCGACGACCAGGTCGGGGTTGTCGAACACCGCCCCGAACGAATGGCTGAGCGAATAGCCCAGCTCGCCGCCCTCGTGGATCGAGCCCGGGCACTCGGGCGAGGCGTGGCTGGGAATTCCTCCGGGAAACGAAAACTGGATGAAGAGCTTGCGCAGCCCGGCCTCGTCCTGGCTGATGTCGGGGTAGATTTCGCTGTAAGTGCCCTCGAGATAGGTGTTGCCCACCACCGCCGGACCGCCGTGGCCTGGGCCTGCGACGTAGATCATGTCGAGGTCGTATTTCTTGATGACCCGGTTCAGGTGCGCGTAAATGAAGTTCTGCCCGGGGGTCGTGCCCCAGTGCCCCAGCAGCATGTGCTTCACATCGGCCAGCGCCAGCGGCCGCTTCAGCAGCGGGTTGTCGTAGAGATAGATCTGCCCGACCGACAGGTAATTGGCGGCGCGCCAGTAGGCGTCCATCTTGTGCAGCAGTTCGGGTGAAAGAGCTTGTGTCGTCATGATTCATTTCTCCTTGCTGCTGTGACAACCGTCAACCATTTTCGTTGCCCGAGCTTCGCAGTCAAGCCGGCTCGCCCCGAAACGGCGCACAATATGCAGACTTAGAGTTGCAGCGCCGCTCATCGAGCGCTCATGAACACCGCATCCCCGACCGCCACCCGCACGATCGACTTCAAGGCCGCCGCGCGCGATCTGCTGCCTCCGGGCGCCAGCTACGACGCCTGCCTGAGCTGCGGGCTGTGCTCCGCAGGCTGCCCCGCATCCGGCCTCGAAGGCATGGACCCGCGGCGCTTCATCCGCATGGCCATGCTGGACATGAACGAGGAGTTGTCCACCACCCCGTGGATCTGGACCTGCACGCAATGCCAGCGCTGCAAGTACGTCTGTCCGATGAGCATCGACGTTTCGCTGCTGGTGGGCCTGGCCCGGGGCGCCTGGCCGACGGAGAAGAAGCCCAGGGGGATCGTGCGCTCCTGCGAGGCGCAGATGCGCTTTGCGTCGACCAGCGCGATGGGTCTGCAAGAGCAGGATTTCGTCGAGGCGGTCGAGGAGACGGTGCTCTCGGTACGCGAGCAGGGCCAGCGCTTCGCACGGCTGAATGCGCCCGTCGACAAGCAGGGAGCGCACTTCTTCGTCAACCAGAATTCGCGCGAACCAGCCACGGAACCGGAGGAGATGGGGCCCCTGTGGAAGATCTTCGACTACGTGGGCGCGGACTGGACCTATTCATCGACCGGCTGGGCGGCGGAAAACTTCTGCATGTTCACCGGCGACGATCAGAGCTGGCGCAAAATGGTCGAGCAGCGCGTCGACGCGGTCAACCGGCTGGGCTGCAAAGTGTGGCTCAATACCGAGTGCGGGCACTCGTTCTACACGCTGTGGAAGGGCGTCGAGCGCTTCGGTCTCAAGGCCGACTTCGAGGCCGACAGTCTGGTGAGCTACTACGCGCGCTGGGTCCGCGAAGGCCGCCTGCCGATTAACGCCGAGTGGAACACGCAGGGCATCAAGTTCACCGTGCAGGACCCCTGCCAGCTGGTGCGCAAGTCCCTGGGCGATCCCATGGCGGACGACCTGCGCTTCGTCGCGCGCACGTTGGTGGGCGAAGAGAACTTCATCGACATGGCGCCCAGCCGCAGCGCCAACTACTGCTGCGGCGGCGGCGGCGGGTTCCTGCAGGCAGGCATGAAGGCGCTGCGCTATGCCTATGGCAAGCGCAAATTCGATCAGATCGCGACGACGCAGGCCGATTACGTGCTCACGCCCTGCCATAACTGCCACTCGCAGATCGAGGACCTCGGCCAGCATTTCCACGGTGGCTACCGCGTGGTGCATTTCTGGACCCTGATCTGCCTGTCGCTCGGCATCCTGGGCGAGAACGAGCGCAAGTACCTGGGACCCGATCTGGCACGGCTCGGGCTCTGAGGGTGAGCCCCCGACCGAACCGCCGCGGCCAGGCAATCGAAACCGAAGTGCTGATCGTCGGCGGCGGCGTAACCGGAACCGGCGTGATGCGCGATCTGGCGCTGCGCGGCGTTCATTGCCTGCTCATCGACCGGCGCGACCTCAACGCGGGGGCCTCCGGCGGCAACCACGGCCTGCTGCACAGCGGCGGCAGGTACGCGGCGGGCGACGCAGACACGGCCGCCGAATGCCGGCGCGAGGGCGACATTCTCAAGGCGGTTGCCCCGGAATGCATCGACGCGTGCGGCGGCTTGTTCGTCGCGGTCGAGGGCGATGACCCCGAATTCGCCGCCCGCTTCCCGGAACACTGCCGCTCGGCCGGGATCCAATGCACCGCCATCACGCCCGCCGAGGCGCGCGAACTCGAGCCCTGCCTGAGCGAAAGAGTCATTGCCGCGTATGCGGTGCCCGACGCAACCGTCGACCCGTTTCGCATCACGCTCGAGAACGTCAACCATGCGCGCCAGCTGACGCAAAGCATCTTTCTATCGCATACGGAACTCGAGCGCTTCGTGGTCGAAGGCGGCGCCATCCGCAGCGCCATCTGCCGCGATACGCGAACCGGTGAGGCGACGACCATACACGCGCGCCAGGTGGTCAACGCCGCCGGGGCCTGGGCCATGCGGGTGGCGCGCCTGGCCGGCTGCTCCGGCGTCAAGCTGCTCTATTCCAAGGGCAGCCTGATCATCAGCAACGCGCGCATCGGCCGGCGCGTGATCAACCGCTTGCGCCCGCCCGGCGACGGCGACATCCTGGTGCCCGGGGGCACGGTGTCGCTGCTCGGCACCACTTCGGAGACGGTGCAGAACCTGGACCAGGTCCATCCCACCGTTGCCGAGGTGGATCGTCTCGTCGCCGAAGGCGTGGCAATGGTGCCGCAGATCTCGCACACGCGCTTCATCCGCGCATTTTCTGGCGTGCGTCCGCTGCTGATGGCGGCCGGCGCCGACGCCGACGGGCGCAAGGCCAGTCGCGGCTTCAGCCTGTTCGACCATGAGTCCGAAGGCCTCGCCAATTTCGCCACGGTGGCCGGCGGCAAGCTCACCACCTTTCGCCTGATGGCCGAGAAGACCGGGAATCTGGTCGCGCGGCGACTGGGCAACAACCAGCCGTGCAAGACCGAGTCCGCGCCGCTGCCCTCCGGGGAGGCCGTACGCTGGACCGAGCCCGGATTCGCACCCCGCTACTGGGTTGCACGGCGCCAGCCGGGCGACCTGATTCTTTGCGAATGCGAAATGGTGCCTGCGTCGGCGATCGACGCCATCGTCGCGAACGCGCCGGGCGCCGAATCCCAGATGAGCCTCAACGCGATCGCCGTTCGCAGCCGCGTCGGCAAAGGCACCTGCCAAGGTGCGTTCTGCAGCCTGCGGGTGACGTCGCACCTGTACGACCGGCGGGTGTACGACTCGCCGGCGGGGCTGCGCAACACGCGCGACTTCGTGGCCCAGCGCTTCAAGGGCGTTGCGCCGGTGGCTTGGGGCGAACACCTGCCCCAGCTCGAGCTGGCCGAAGCGCTGCACTGCGCGTTGCTCGGATTGGACCAACTCGCTGACGACGACGGACCCTACCGGCCGAGCGGAGTGCGGGATCCATGATCAAGCGGCCGCGTCACCATAAGACCCAGCTGCTGGTGATCGGCTCCGGGCTTGCGGGCACGGCGGCAAGCCTGTTCGCGCTCGAGCGCGGTATCGGCGTCGCGCAAGTCGGCAACAGCGGCGCGATCGCGTTCACCACCGGTTACCTGGATCTGCTGGGCCACGACGGCAGGGGTTTTGTCGACGATCCGTGGCAGGCCCTGATCCAGCTGCGCCAGGACGAGCCCCGTCACCCGCTGGCCAACATTGCCGAAGACGACATCCGCGCCGCGTTCACCCGCTTCACCCGGGCCCTCACCGAGATGGGGCTCGGCTATACCTCGCCCGGCCAGCGCAACCTGCTCGCCCTGACACCGGCTGGCACCCTGAAGCCCACGCTCTCGCTGCCCCTCACGATGCAGCCCGCGATTCGCGCGATGGCCGAGGGCCTAGACACCCTCGTCGTCGACTTCATCGGCCTCAACGGCTTCAGTGCACGCGAGGTGGTCGCAAACCTGGCGCCACGCTGGCCAGGGCTGCGCGCTCTACGCATCGGCTTTCCCGATATGGACAGCGGCGCCGAGGTGTACGCCGAGGTGCTGGCACGCGCCATGGAAGTGCCTGCCACCCGGCAACGCCTGGCCGAACGCGTCGCGCCCCTGCTTGCGGGCGCGCAGGCGCTGGGCCTGCCGGCGATCCTCGGCATGCATCGGCCGGATCATGTGCATCGCGAGCTCCAATCCCTGCTCGGTGTGCCTGTGTTCGAAATCCCCACCATGCCCCCCGCAGTGCCCGGTGTGCGCCTGCGCGAGCTGTTCGAGACCGAGCTGGCGCAACGCGGCGTCACCCTCGAGCCTCAGCACAGGGTCAAGCGTCTCGAGCTCCTGTCACAGGGCGTGCGCGCGCAGCTGGAGGACGCCTATGGCGAGGTCACGATCGAGGCCGCCGCCGCCGTGCTTGCGACCGGACGTTTCACCTCCGGCGGGTTGAGGGCGGACCGCAACGGAATCCGGGAGACACTGGCACACCTCGCCGTGGACCAGCCCGAGGGACGCGCCGCATGGTACCGCCAGGACTACTTCGATCCGCGCGGCCACGCCATCAACCGCTCGGGCGTGACGGTCGACGAGCAATGGCGACCGCTAGATGCTGCCGGCAAGCCCGCCCATCCGCGCTTGTTTGCCGCCGGCAGCCTGCTTGCGCATCAGGACTGGATCCGGCAGCGCTGCGGCGCCGGCGTCGCCATCGCGACCGCGTACCAGGCGGTAGCCAGCGCGGCTTACGCCTGACGGGACGCCCTCAGCAGTTCGCTTTTCGAGGCAATGCAATGCATCAGGTCACGCCATGACTTGGCGAACGCTTCGGTGCCTTCGCGCTGCAGATCGGCGGCGAGCGCTTCAGCGTCGACGCCCTCGCGCTTGAATTGCGCGAGCACCGCTTCGGCGCCGCCGCCGTCGAGTCGCATGGCGTCGTTCAGCTTGCCGTGATCGCCGAAGGCGAGCAGGGTTTTCTCGGGCACGGTGTTGATCGTCGCCGGAGCCGCCAGCGCCTGGACGTAGAGAACGTCCGAAGCGGCCGGATCCTTGGTGCCGGTGCTGGCCCACAGCAGGCGCTGTGGCTGCGCGCCGGACGCGACGAGTTTCTGCCAGCGCGGCGAGGCCAGCAGATCGCGGTAGGCCTGGTACGTGCGCATCGCGATCGCGATGCCGAGGCGGTTGCGCAACTGCGCCGGAACCTTATCCTTGACCGCGACGTCCCAGCGGCTGACGAAGATAGATGCCACGCAACCGACCTTCGGATCGAGCCCCGCCGCGATGCGGCGCTCGATGCCGCGCAGGTACGCTTCGGCCGCTGCGAGGTAGTGTTCGCGCGAGAACAGCAGCGTGACGTTTACCGGCACGCCGCTGAAGATCGACTGCTCGATCGCGCGCAGGCCGGCGCGGGTACCAGGGATCTTGATGAACAGATTGGGCCGCTGCGCGCGCGCATGAAGCTGCGCCGCCGCCGCGATCGTGCCGGCACTGTCGTGCGCAAGCAAGGGCGATACCTCCAGCGACACCCAGCCGTCCGCGCCGCCGGTGGCGTCGTGAATCGGACGGAACAGATCCGCCGCCCGGGTCAGGTCCTCCAACGCCAGTTCGAAAAACAACGCCTCGCCGGACTTGCCCGCGCGCACCTTGGTGCGGATCGCGTCGTCGTAGAAATCACCGTCTTTGATGGCGTGATCGAAGATCGTGGGGTTCGAGGTGAGCCCCGTGACCGAGAAGTCCGTAATGTAGCGGCCGAGCGTGCCGCTGGTCAGCAGATCGCGCGTGATGTTGTCGAGCCAGAGGCTTTGCCCCAGTGCGTGAAGCTGCTGGGTCGGGTTCATTTCGTCTCCTGTTTCCCGTCGCGCGCCGGCCCGGGCACCGGGTTGTGCCAGCTGCCGTGGGCCGCGATCAGCGCGTCGGCTTCCCTCGGCCCCCAGCTGCCGCGCTTGTAGGGCCTGGCCCGTGGACGCTTTGCCAGCACGGGGTCGACCACCGCCCAGGCGGCCTCGACCGCATCCTCGCGGGTGAAGAGCGCCCCATTGCCGGCCATCGCATCGCCCAGGAGCCGCTCGTACGGCGCTTCCTCGCCCGGCTGCTGATCGAGCAGGTAGAGCTCGCGCTGGTCGCCGACGAATTCCTTCCCTGCGCGCTTGACCCGGGCCGCAAGCGCGACGGCCGAGCTGGGGGAAAGGCGAAAGCGAAGATAGTTGGTCCGACCGGACGCAGGCGCCGAGTCGGCGAACAGGCGCTGCGGCGGCGCCTTCAGCTGGACGATCACCTCGGCCGCGGTCTCGGCCAGAAATTTGCCGGAACGCAGGTACCACGGCACGCCTGCCCAGCGCCATGAGTCGATGTAAAGACGCAGGGCGCAGAACGTCTCGACGTCGGAACGCTTCGCCACGCCCTTTTCCCTGCGGTAGCCGGCGTACTGGCCGCGCACCAGGTCGTCGGGCGTCAGCGGGCACATGGCCTGGAACACGTCGGCGGTTTCGCCGTGCACCGCGCCGAATCCCCTGTAGGTCGGCGGCTCCATGGCGAGCAGCGCGACGATCTGGAACAGATGATTCTGGACCACGTCGCGCAGGCAGCCGGCGGTTTCGTAGAAAGCGCCGCGGCTGCCGACGCCGAAATTCTCCGACAGGGTGATCTGAACGCTCGCCACGTAGTTGCGGTTCCAGATCGGCTCGAGGAACGAATTGGCGAAGCGGAAGTACAGGATGTTCATGATCGCCTCCTTCGCCAGGAAGTGATCGATGCGGAAGATCGAATCCTCCGGAAAGACCGAGCGCGCCACGCGGTTGAGCTCGCGCGCCGACGCCAGGTCGCGCCCGAACGGCTTTTCGACGATGACTCGCGCCTGCTCGGCCAGGCCGGCGGCGCCGAGCCCCTTGATGACGGTCTCGAACAGCGCGGGCGGGATCGCGAGGTAGTGCGCCGGGCGCCGTGCCTTGCCCAATTGCTTCTTGAGCGCCTGGAAGGTTCCCGGGTCGTTGTAGTCGCCGTCGACGTAGCGCAGCAGGGAGAGCAGATGTCGCAGCGCGCCCAGGTCGTCGATCCTGCCGGATGTCTTGATGCTGTCGGTCGCCCTCTCGCGCAGCTGCGCCAGGCTCCACTTCGAGGACGCGACGCCGACCACCGGCACCTTGAGCGCGCCCCGCTTCGCCATCGCGTACAGCGCCGGGAAGATCATCTTGTGCGCAAGATCGCCCGTCACGCCGAAAAGCACCATCGCGTCGGAGCGGGGCGTGCCACTCTTGACCTTGTCCATCTCGGGTTGACTCCTCGTTGCTCGTCAGAAGACGAACAGTCTAGTCCCCGGACTTGTCATCCCGCTGGCGCGAAATCAGCGAGATGATGCTCTCGAGATTGACGCTGTCGTCGCCGATGGCGGTCTGAATCACCCGGCACTCGGTGATTTCGCAGTGCGGGTAGATCTGATTCAGCTTGCGCTCGGCTTCGGCCTGGTCGCGCGCCTGCACCACCAGGTTCTCCACCGGCGTGCCGCTGCGGGTGCGGATGCGGAAGCCGTACTTGAACATCGAGGCGGGCACGCTCATGGAGCCGATTCTAGCCCTGCTGCGCGCCGACCAGGAGCTTCAAGTCGTGGGCGATGGCCTTCTGGCCGCTGTCTGGCAGCACCAACAGCCGCGCGTTGCCTTCGGCGTCGAACACGAACACCGCGCTGCTGTGCGTGACCTCATAGTTTCCGCTCGAGTCGGGCTCGCCGTAGCTGTAGCTGATGCGGTAGCGCTTGGCGAGCTCGCGCAGCTCGGCCGCGTTGCCGCGCAGGCCGGTGACCTGCGGGCCGAAGGCGCGCACGTAACCGTGCAAGGCTTCGAGCGTGTCGCGCTTGGGATCGACCGTGACGAACAGCACCTGCACGCCCTGCGCCGCCGCGCCCAGCTCCTTGAGCGCCGCCGATAGCTTGAGCAGCGTGGTCGGACAGACGTCCGGGCAATTGGTGTAGCCGAAGAACAGCAGTACCGTCCGGCCACGGAAGTCCGCCGCACTGACTTTGCGCCCGGAGTCGTCGGTCAGATTGAACGCGAGGTCCGGCACCACGCCCTTGATGTCCTTCAGCTGCCACGGACCGCCGCCGCCGCAGGAGGCGAGCAGCAGCGCAAGCGCCGCCAGCCACGCGCGCCCGAGCCTGTTCATTTGCTGCGCATCCAGTACGACAGCACCACCAGGCTGCCGACGGCGTGCATCATCGCTGCCGGAATCCACGTGATCAGCCCGCCGAGCTGCTGATCCTCCAGCGGATCCATCGCCCAGGCGCGTCCGCATACGCCGTAGACGTTGAACAGATCGTGGGTGGCGAGCGCGATGTCCGCCCCGATCAGGAGCTGCGGCACCGCGGCCACGAGCAACACGCCGATGCGCGGCCCGAGGCCGAGCAGCGCACCCTGCTCTCTGGTGCGCGGGTCGAGCATCAGGAACCAGAACAGCAGCCCATCGAGCAGCATGCTCCAGTTCATCACGTGGTAAAGCGGCCCGCTCAGCATGGCGTAGAAGTGGATCTGCGGCGTCAACCAGAGGTAGATCAGGCCGACGAACAGAACCGGGGCGACGAACCAGTTCTGCAGCAGGCGGTACGCGCCCTGCACCAGCGGATGGCGCCAGGCCGGCGTCAGCACGCGTTCGTGCAGCCGCACCGGCATGCCGCGCGCGATCACCGCCTGCGGCTGCGAGAGCGCGATCAGGAACGGGCCGGCGTGATGCAGCACCAGGTGCTGCAGGCGATGGATGTAGAACATGTGCTGCGACAGGTAGTCGAAATGAGTCTGCATCACGAAGTACAGCAGCGCCAGGCCGCTGAAAAAACCGATCCGGCGCGCCACCCCGACCGCCTGGCCCGGCGGCGCGCGGCGCGCGCCGCGCACGAACGCCAGCGCAGCGCCCAGCGCCAGGGCCGCCGCCAGCGGGGAGAACTCCCACGGCAGCAGGAAAGCGAGCCAGCCGCTCACCGGGTCAACGCGCTTGCAGCGACTTCACCGTGAATTCGACCGGCAGGCTCGAGCCATCGGCAAAGCGCAGCGTGATCGGCAGCCGCCCGCCAGGCACCAGCGGATGCTTGGGCCGTATCAGCATCAGGTGGTAGCCGCCGGGCGCGAACGCGACGCTCTTGCCGGGGGGGACCGCCAGCTCGTGCACCGGGCGCATGGTGGATATTCCACCGCGCTCGATCGTGCGGTGAATCATCACCATGCCGAATTCCGAGCACTCGGCGCCGACCAGGCTCAACGGCCTGTCGCCGCGGTTCGTGAGCGTGAAGTAGCCCGCCGCCGGCGCGCCGCCCGGAATGTAGCGCATCCAGGCGTCGGACACGACCGCGCCGCCGGCGGCAAGCGCCGGCAGGCAAAAGGCAAACAGCGCGACGCAAAGAATTCTCTTGAGCATGGCCTCAGGCCGCGTTTCGCGCAGGGGCGCGGAACATCGCTTCCATCTCGCGCCGGAACTTCACCGCGGTGGCGCCGGAGTCGACCGCGACGTCGCTCCACTTGACCGCTTGGCCGGCGGCGACCGGCCTCAGCACCTTCCAGCCGTGCGCGAGCCCAAGCGGCAGGCAGCCCTGCGCAAGCGAGTCCGCAGCGGGCATCAGCCTGCCGACCACTGTGTAGCCGCCTTCGCCGTCGAGCAGCTCGCCCGGCTTCAAATCGCGCTTGGCGGTCGCCACCGCGTCGGCGCGCCAGCCCGTCGCGCAGCCGGTCGGCTCGCCCCGCAGACCGACCGAAGCGACCGAAATGCCGACCTCGAGCCCGATCAGGTGCCAGCGCTTGTACATGCAGGCGTAGCGCCCGGACGGATCGGTCTTGACGCCGTACTCCATGAAGCAGCGCCGCACGTACTCGGTCTCGCCTTCGAACACCACCCAGACGCCGAAGCGGATGTCGTACGGGATGGCGCGGCCGTCGCGCTCGAGCGACGAGACGACTTCGACCTGACCCTTGTGGTGCAGCTGCCCGCCTTCGTCCTTGGGCCGCATCACGAACGGGATGTCGTCCACCGCGGCCGGCGGGAAGGCGAGCCCGTACGGCGCCGGCGTCAGGCCGGTGGCATTGCACACCGCGCTGGTCTCGATCGCGGGCTTGGAGCCGTCGAGGAAGGAATTGAACATCTTCGGATTGAGCCCGCCGAGCTTCGCCTGCTCGGGGGTGAGGCCGTAGTAGCCCCACACCGTTTCCGGCGTCGATTGCGCGAAGTGCGGCAGCCACTTGTGGCCGCGCCCGGCGGCGACCACGCTGAAGCCCGCCGCGCGCGCCCAGTCCACCAGGTCGCAGATGATCGCCGGCTGGTCGCCGTAGGCCAGGCTGTAGACCACGCCCGCATCGGCCGCCTTGTTCGCCAGCAGCGGGCCGCAGTAGGCGTCCGCCTCGACCGTCACCATCACCACGTGCTTGCCGTGCCCGAACGCGGCCAGCGCGTGCTCGACCGCCGCCATCGGGTTGCCGGTGGCCTCGACCACGATATCGATCGCCGGATGCGAAACCAGCGCCCGCCAATCGTCGAAAACGTGGGTGCGGCCGTCCTTCAAGGCTGAATCGATGGAAGGCGACGCATATTGCTCCGCCTTCCAGCCCACCCGCTCCAGATTGCGCTTCGCGTTGTCGGGTGCAAGGTCGGCGATCGCGGCCAGGTGCACGCCGGGCGTGTTGGGCACCTGCGCGATGTACATGGCGCCGAACTTGCCCGCGCCGATCACGCCGACGCGCAGCGGATTATCGCTTCTTTGCTGCAGCTTCCGGTAGAGATTCATGCGGCCCTCAGATTTCCCGCCAGCTCTTGCGCGGGGGTGCCGTCCTTCCAGGGCAGAGCGACCTCGTAGGGTTTGAGCAGGCAGTCGTCGGGCAGGCACTCGATCGGGGTGAAGTCGCGGTGCGCGATGTAGCCCGGGCGCTTGAAGCGGCGAATGTGGTTCGACACCGCGCACAGCGACAGGTACACGCTGACCCGGTTCCACGGCGACAAATTGGAGGTCGAGGCGTGCACCAGGCAGGAGTGGAACATGATCATCGATCCGGCGCGCCCCTTCGGCGCCACCATCCCGCCGCGCGCGACCAGCTTCGAAATCGTGTCGTGGTCGATGGTCCACAGCGGGTAGCTGGTGGTCGTGGTGTCGTGCGCGGCGTCGATCACGCCCAGCTTGTGGCTGCCCGGGATGAACATCAGCGGCCCGTTGAACTCGTTCACCTCGTCGAGGAAGATCGCCACGTTCATTGCGCGCGCCTCGGGCATCAAGTCGTCGTTCTTCCAGGTGCCGTAGTCCTGATGCCACTGCCAGACGTCGCCGTCGAAGGCCATCTTGCCGTTGATCTTGAACTGGTGCATGTACAGCTTCTCGCCGAACACCTGCTCGACCGGCTCGATCATGCGCGGATGGCGCGCCAGGCGCGCAAAAGGCGCGCTGTACATGTGCGCGGCAAAGTTGGTCCGCACCACGTCGCCGGTCTTCTCGCGCACATTCTCCGGCCGGCGCTGGGCGTAAAGCGCCGGCACCTCGTCGGTCAAGACTCGTATTTCCCGTTCCGAGAACAGACCCGGGAAGAACACGTAGCCATCCCGGTCGAACTGCTCGAGCTGGGCTTCGGTCAGCTTCATTTCCTTTGCTCCACGATCTGGAAGAATACTTCATCCTGCTTGACCATGCCCGAGCTCGTAGCGCGCGCGCTCCTCGATCGCGTCGGTGCCTTGCTTAAGGTCGACGCACCTCCGCCGCAAGCGCGGCGTTGCGCAGCTCGAGCTGGCTGTTCTTCGCCTGCTGCGCCGCGACCTTGGCGTTCGGCCTCCCAGGCGTGCACCCAGCCGCCCTTGCCCAGCCACAGCGGGTACTGGATCAGGACGATCAGGGCGGCAAGGACGCCGGCCAGGATCTTCACGTCACTTCAGCTGATAGAAAGCTTCGCGCCCGGGGTAGCCGACCGAATCGCCCAGGTCTTCCTCGATGCGCAGCAGCTGGTTGTATTTGGCCATGCGGTCCGAGCGCGACAGCGAGCCGGTCTTGATCTGCAGCGCATTGGTGCCGACCGCGATGTCGGCGATGGTCGTGTCCTCGGTCTCGCCCGAGCGATGCGAGATCACCGCAGTGTAGCCCGCGCGCTTGGCCATCTCGATCGCCGCGAAAGTTTCGGTCAGGGTGCCGATCTGGTTCACCTTGATCAGGATCGAGTTGGCGACGCCCCTGCCGATGCCCTCGCTGCATGATGCGCGGTGTTGGTCACGAAGATGTCGTCGCCGACCAGCTGCATGCTCTTGCCCGAGGCGCTCGGTCAGCAGCTTCCAGCCGTCCCAGTCGCTCTCGGCCATGCCGTCCTCGATCGATGACGATCGGATACTTGTCCGGCCAGGCTCGCCAGGTAGTCGCTGAATTCGGACGCGCTCAGGCTCAGATGCTCCGACTCGAGCTGGTAGACGCCGTCCTTGTAGAACTCCGAGCTGGCGCAATCGAGCGCGAGCATCACGTCCTGCCCGGCGCTGTAGCCGGCCTTGTCGATCGCCTCCAGGATCAGCTCGATCGCGGCCTCGTGCGTCGCCAGGTCCGGCGCGAAGCCGCCTTCGTCGCCGACCGTGGTGGGCATGCCGCGTTGGCGTCGATCAGCTTCTTCAGCGCGTGGAACACTTCCGCGCCGTAGCGCAGCGCTTCGCGGAACTCGGCGCGCCGACCGGCACGATCATGAATTCCTGCATGTCGAGGCTGTTGTTGGCGTGCGCGCCGCCGTTGATGACGTTCATCATGCGGCACCGGCATCTGCATCGCGCCTGCAGCCGCCGAAGTAGCGGTACAGCGGCAGGCCGGACTCCTCCGCCGCCGCGCTGCGCCACCGCCATGGACACCGCGAGCATCGCGTTGGCGCCCAGGCGCGCCTTGTTGTCGGTGCCGTCGAGATCGATCAGCGTCTGGTCGATGAACGTCTGCTCGGAGGCGTCCAGGCCGAGGATCGCCTCGGAGATCTCGGTGTTGACGTTCTCGACCGCTTTCAGCACGCCCTTGCCGCCGATAGCGCTGCTTGTCGCCGTCGCGCAGCTCGAGCGCTTCGCGGCTGCCGGTGGAGGCGCCCGAAGGGCACGGCCGCGCGGCCCATCACGCCGGACTCCAGCAGCACGTCGGCTTCGACCGTGGGGTTGCCGCGCGAATCCAGGATCTCCCGCGCGACGACGTCGACGATCGCAGCTCATGTCTTGTACTTTTCCTGCATTCCAACTTTCAGATTGATGTCTCTCGGCAAAGCCGTTGCTTGCTTCACCTGCGCGTCGAGTTCGTCCAGCGTCTCGAGCAGCGCGCTGCATCATACGCGAGCGGCCAGGCATTCGGGCCATCGGACAGGCGCCTTGTCCGGGTCGGGATGCGTTTCCATGAACAGGCCCGCGATGCCCGCCGCCACCGCGGCGCGCGCCAGCACCGGCACGAACTCGCGCTGGCCGCCCGAGGACGTCCCCTGCCCGCCCGGCAGCTGCACCGAGTGGGTGGCGTCGAACACCACCGGGCAGCCGGTCTCGCGCATGATCGCGAGCGAGCGCATGTCCGACACCAGGTTGTTGTAGCCGAAGGACGCGCCGCGCTCGCACACCATGATGTTGTCCGCGCCGCTCGCTTCGTCGCGCCTTGTCCACCACGTTCTTCATGTCGCGCGGCGCCAGGAACTGGCCCTTCTTGATGTTGACCGGCTTGCCCGCGCTGGCCACGGCGTGGATGAAGTCGGTCTGGCGGCACAGGAACGCCGGGCGTCTGCAGCACGTCGACCACCGCCGCCGCCGGCGCGATCTCGTCGTCGGCGTGCACGTCGGTCAGCACCGGCACGCCGATCTGGCGCTTGCACCTCGGCCAGGATCTTGCAGCCCGGCGTCCATGCCCAGGCCGCGGAACGACTTGCCCGAGGTGCGGTTGGCCTTGTCGTAGGACGACTTGAAGATGAACGGCATGCCCAGCGCGGCGCAGATTTCCTTCAGCCGGCCGGCGGTGTCGATCTGGCAGCTGCTGCGACTCGACCACGCAGGGGCCGGCGATCAGGAACAGCGGCTGATCGAGCCCGACTTCAAAGCCGCAGAGCTTCATGCCGCCTCCGACGGATCGCGGAACGCGCCGGGCGACGAGCGCTTCGCTCGCACGCGGTGCTCGAGCGCCGCGGCGACGAAGGACTTGAACAGCGGATGGCCGCCGCGCGGCGTGGAGGTGAACTCGGGGTGGAACTGGCAGCCGACGAACCACGGGTGCTCCTGCGGCAGCTCCATCATCTCCGGCAGGTCCTCGCTCGGGCGTGCGCGCCGAGACCATGCAGCCCGGCTGGCCTCGAGCTGCGGCACGTAGATGGTTGTTGACCTCGTAGCGATGGCGGTGGCGCTCGGTGACCTCGTGCGCCGTAGATCCGCTGCGGCCAGCGTGCCCGGCTTGATCGGGCAGCGCTGCGCGCCCAGGCGCATGCGTGCCGCCCAGATCGGACTGCGCGCTCGCGCCGCTCGACGTGCCGTCGCGGTCCAGCCATTCGGTGATCAGCGCGACCACGGGGTGCGGCGTGTCCGGGTCGAACTCGGTGCTGTTGCGCCTCGGCCAGGCCCGCACTTGTGGCGCGCGATACTCGATCACCGCGAGCTGCATGCCGAGGCAGATGCCGAGGTAGGGCACGCCGTTCTCGCGCGCGTAGCGGATCGCCGCGATCTTGCCCTCGACGCCGCGCTTGCCGAAGCCGCCCGGCACCAGGATCGCGTCCATGTCCTCCAGGCCGTCGACGCCCGTCGCTCTCGATCGCCTCGGAATCGACGTAGTGGATCTTGACCTGGCTGCGCGTGTGGATGCCGGCGTGCGATCAGCGCCTCGTTGAGCGACTTGTACGAGTCGGTGCAGGTCGACGTACTTGCCGACCATGGCGATGTCGACCTCGTGCTCCGGGTGCTCGAGCGCGTCGACCAGGCGGTTCCAGACCGTCAGGTCGGCCGGTGGGCGCAGCGATGCCGAGCTTGTGGCACACGATCTCGTCCAGCACCTGCTCGTGCAGCATGCGCGGGATCTTGTAGATCGAGTCCGACGTCCCAGCGCCGAGATCACCGCTTCGTGCGTGCACGTTGGTGAACAGCGCGATCTTGCGCGCGCTCGTCGTCGGGAATCGGCCGGTCGGCGCGGCACAGCAGCGACGTCGGGCTGGATGCCGATCTCGCGCAGCTCCTTGCACCGAGTGCTGCGTCGGCTTGGTCTTCATCTCGCCCGCCGCTGGCGATGTACGGCACCAGCGTCAGGTGGATGTAGCAGACGTTGTCGCGCCCCAGCTTCGAGGCCCATCTGCCGGATGGCCTCGAGGAACGGCAGCGACTCGATGTCGCCCACCGTGCCGCCGATCTCGACGATCGCGACCTCGGCGTCGCCGCGCGCCGCGCCTGCATGATGAAGCCTTGATCTCGTCGGTGATGTGCGGGATCACCTGCACCGTGCCGCCCAGGTAGTCGCCGCGGCGCTCCTTGCTTGATCACGCGACTCGTAGATCTGGCCGGTGGTGAAGTTGTTGCGCTTGCGCATCTTCGCGCGTCGATGAAGCGCTCGTAGTGGCCGAGGTCGAGGTCGGTCTCGGCGCCGTCCTCGGTGACGAACACCTCGCCGTGCTGGAACGGCGACATCGTGCCGGGATCGACGTTGATGTACGGATCGAGCTTGATGATTGGTGACTTTGATGCCGCGCGATTCGAGGATCGCGGCGAGGGAAGCGGCGGCGATGCCCTTCCCCAGCGAGGAAACGACACCGCCGGTGACGAAGACGTACTTGGTCATTAAGCCAAGGCGAGCGCGGATGGAGAAGTCTACACGCATTGCCGCCGCGTCACAAATCAGGCGCCGCTCAGCTCGGCCCTCCCGCGGAAGTGCTCGAGCGCCTCCGGGTTGGCGAGCGCCTCGGGGTTCTTCACCGGCCGGCCGTGGACCACGTCGCGCACCGCGAGCTCGACGATCTTGCCGCTCTTGGTGCGCGGGATGTCGGCCACCTGCAGCGATCTTGGCCGGCACGTGGCGCGGCGTGGCGTTGGTCGCGGATCTGCGTTCTTGATGCGCTTCGTCAGCGCCTCGTCCAGCGTCGCGCCCTCGCGCAGCTGACGAACAGCACCACCCGCACGTCGCCTGTCCCAGTCCTGGCCGATGACGAGCGACTCCAGCACCTCGTCCAGCTGCTCGACCTGGCGGTAGATCTCGGCCGTGCCGATGCGCACGCCGCCCGGGTTGAGCATCGCGTCGGAGCGGCCGTAGATGACCATGCCGCCGTGCGCGGTGCAGCTCGGCACAGTCGCCATGGCACCAGACGCCGGGAAAGTGCTCGAAATAGGCCGCGCGGTAGCGCGCGCCGTCGCGGATCGTTCCAGAAGCCGAGCGGCATCGACGGGAAACGGCCGCGTGCAGACCAGCTCGCCCTTCTCGCCGCGCAGCGGCTTGCCCTCGCTCGTCGAAGACCTCGACCTCCATGCCCGAGGCCGCGGCACTGGATCTCGCCGCGCCACACCGGCAGGATCGGGTTGCCGAGCACGAAGCAGCGACACGATGTCGGTGCCGCCGGAGATGGACGACAGGCACACGTCGCGCCTTGATCGTCGCGGTAGACGTAGTCGAAGCTCTCCGGCAGCCAGCGGCGAGCCGGTGGAGAGCGATGGTGCGCAGCGTCGCGAGGTCGTGCGTCTTGCGCGGGCTTGAGCCCGACCTTCGGCGATCGCGTCGATGAACTTGGCCGAGGTGCCGAAGAGGGTCATGCGCTCCGGCGTCGGCGATAATCGAACAGGATCGCGGCCGCGCGGATGGAACGGCGAGCCGTCGTAGAGCAGCAGCGTCGCGCCCGACGGCCAGGCCCGAGACGAGCCAGTTCCACATCATCCAGCCGCAGGTGGTGAAGTAGAACACGCGGTCGCCCGGCCTGAGTCGCAGTGCAGCTGGTGCTCCTTCAGGTGCTGCAGCAGCGTGCCGCCGGCGCCGTGCACGATGCACTTGGGCACGCCGGTGGTGCCCGACGAATACATGATGTAGAGCGGGTGGTCGAACGGCAGCTGCGCGAAGTCGATCGTCGCGCGCGGCGTACGGGCGCGATGAAATCGCCAGCGCCAGCGCACTCGGGCACCGCCGACAGGTCCGGCGCGTCGGCGAGGTAGGGCACAGCACCACGACGCGGCGCACGCGACGGCAGGCGCGGCAGCGATCTCGCGCACCTTGTCGAGCGAGTCGATACGCCTTGCCGTTGTACCGATAGCCGTCGGCGGCAGAACAGCACCTTGGGCTCGATCTGGCCGAAGCGGTCGAGCACGCCCTGCACGCCGAAATCGGGCGAGCAGGACGACCAGATCGCGCCGAGGCTGGCGGTGGCGAGCATGGCCACGATCGTCTCGGGCATGTTGGGCAGGTAAGCCGGCGACGCGGTCGCCCGGCCCGACGCCGGCCGCGCGCAGCGCCTGCGCCAGGCGCGAGACCAGCTGCGTGGAGCTCGGCGCGCAGGACAGGCGCCGCGTGCACCTTGTCCTCGCCCCAGAACACGATCGCGTCGCCGTCGTCGCGCCGCGCGCAGCAGGTTCTCGGCGAAGTTGAGGCGCGCGTCGGGGAACCAGCTGCGCGCCGGGCATGCGCTCGCCGTCGCACCAGCACGCGCTCGCCGCCCTTGCTCGCCGATCACGCCGGCAGAAATCCCACAGCGAGGCTCCAGAACTGCTCGCGGCTCGTCGACCGACCAGCTGATAGAAGCGCGGGTAGGTATTGAACTTCAGCCCCCATTCGCGGATCGCCGCGCGCGCGAAAGCGGTGACATTGGCGCCGCGCGATGCGCGCCTGGCTGGCGTTCCCACAGCGGTTTGTCGCTCATTGCCGCGATCGTTCCGGCCGTCCAGGATCAGTTGCCGGATGCGCCTCGGGCAGCGGCACCGATTTTTCCTTGGCTGGTAGTCCACCCAGACCACCTTCGCCGCGCCTTCGGCGTAAATTCTTTCCGGGTCGTAGTCTGCGCGCAGCTCCAGATAGGTCTCGATGCTGCTGCGCCGCCTGGCTTGCCGACATAGGTCTTGATCTCGACGTCGCCCGGATACACCAGCTGCTTGATGAAAGTGCAGCTCGCGTTGACGATCACCGGTCGTGCCCCTGACGGCCTGACACGCGGCAGCAGCGAATCGAACCAGCTGATCCGCGTCTGCTCCATGTAGCGGAAATAGACCGTGTTGTTGACGTGCCCCATCGAATCCATGTCGCCCCAGCGGATGGGGATGCGTTCGACGAAGGCCAGACTGCGCGTATCTTGGTCCATGGGGGGCCGATTATAATTGCTCGCATGACCCGCGACTCCATGCAATACGATGCCGTGATCGTCGGCGGCGGCCCCGCGGGGCTCGCCTGCGCGATCCGGCTCAAGCAGCTCGCCGCCGAGAAGGGCCGCGAGGTTTCCGTCTGCGTGCTGGAGAAGGGCTCCGAGATCGGCGCCCACATCCTGTCGGGCGCGGTGATGGACCCGCGCGCGCTGGCCGAGCTTTTCCCCGACTGGAAGGACAGGGGCGCACCGCTCAACGCGCCGGTGAGCGAGGACCGCTTCCTGTTCCTCACCGGAACGTCGTCGTTCCGCACCCCGAACTTCCTGCTGCCGGCCTGCTTCAAGAACCACGGCAACTACGTGGTCAGCCTGGGCAATCTTTGCCGCTGGCTCGGCCAGCAGGCGGAAAGCCTCGGGGTCGAGATCTTCCCCGGCTTCGCCGCCGCCGAGGTGCTCTACGACGAAGACGGGCAAGGTGAAAGGCGTGGCGACCGGCGACATGGGCATCGGGCGCGACGGCGAGAAGACCGCCGCCTGGCAGCCGGGGATGGAGCTGCACGGCAAGTACAGCTTCTTCGCCGAAGGCTGCCGCGGCCAGCTCGGCAAGCAGCTCGAGGCGAAGTTCGCCCTGCGCGAAGACGTCGACCCGCAGCTGTACGCGATCGGCCTGAAGGAATTGTGGGACATCGACCCGAGCAAGCACCAGCTCGGGCTGGTGGTGCACACCGCCGGCTGGCCGCTCGACCGCCGACACCTACGGCGGCTCGTTCCTGTACCACCTCGAGAACAACCAGGTCGCGGTCGGCTTCGTGGTCGGACTTGGCTACGAAAACCCCTACCTGAGTCCCTACGAGGAGTTCCAGCGCTACAAGACCCACCCCGCGATACGCGGCTTCTTCGAGGGCGGCAAGCGCGTCGCCTACGGCGCGCGCGCGATCACCGCCGGCGGGCTGCAGTCGCTGCCGAAGCTCGTCTTCCCCGGCGGCTGCCTGATCGGCGACGACGCGGGCTTCCTCAACGCCTCGCGCATCAAGGGCAGCCACGCCGCGATCAAGACCGGGATGCTCGCGGCCGAAGCGGCCTTCGAGGCGCTCGTCGCCGGGCGCGAGCGCGACGCGCTCGGCGCCTACCCGGAGGCCTTCCGCCAGTCGTGGCTGTTCGACGAGCTGTACCGCGCGCGCAACTTCAAGCCGTGGATGGCCAAGGGCCTGGTCACCGGCTCGCTGATGTTCGGCATCGACCAGATGGTGTTCGGCGGCAAGGCGCCGTGGACGCTGCGCCACAAGCACGCCGACAACGAGACGCTGAAGAAGAAGACCGAGGCCGCGCCGATCGCCTACCCCAGGCCCGACGGCGTGCTGAGCTTCGACCGGTTGACCTCGGTCTCGTTCTCCAACACCAACCATAACGAAGATCAGCCGATCCACCTCACGCTCAGGGATCCGGCCGTGCCGGTGAAGGTGAACCTCGAGCTTTACGACGCGCCGGAACAGCGCTATTGCCCGGCCGGGGTGTACGAGATCGTGAAGGACGACGACGGCTCGAACCCCCGGCTGCAGATCAACGCCCAGAACTGCGTGCACTGCAAGACCTGCGACATCAAGGACCCGACCCAGAACATCGTCTGGGTCGCGCCCGAGGGCGGCGGCGGCCCGAACTATCCCAACATGTGAGGCGGCAGTGGTTGAGATGAAGTTCAAGACCGCAGATCTGTACGACGCCAACGCCGGCACGGTGCAGGTCGCCGCGCCCGGCCTGCGCCACTTCGGAGGCAGCCTGCGCGCGGCGCTGGTGGGCGACCGGGTCGCCAAGCGCGCGCTCGAGCAGGGCTACGGCGGCTTCGTGGTCAACGGCTGCGTGCGTGACACCGCGGACTGCGCGGGCATGGACATCGGCCTGCTCGCGCTGGCGGCCAATCCGACTCGGCCGCAGCAGAAGAGTCCCGGCGAGCGCGGCATCCCGGTCGCCTTCGCCTGGGTCAAGTTCACCCCCGGCGAGTGGCTCTACGCCGACCGCGACGGAGTCCTGGTATGCGCGAGCAAGCTGCTGTGAAGTACGCGACGTTCGGCGAGTTCTATCCGTTCTACCTGTCCGAGCACGCCAACCGCACCTGCCGCAGACTGCATTTCGCGGGAACCAGCCTCGGACTGATATGCCTGATCCTGGCGCTTGCGACTCTGAACGCGTGGTGGATCCTCGCCGGCCTGGCGATCGGCTACGCCTTCGCCTGGGTCGGGCACTTCTTCTTCGAGCACAACCGCCCCGCCACCTTCAGCTACCCTTTTTACAGCTTCGCCGGCGACTGGGTGATGTGGGCGGAGACGCTGCGCGGGAAGATCAGATTCTGATCCCCGAGGAGTTCGACGAGTCGTTCCAGCCGGTCATCGGCGCGCCGGTGACGATCCGGCCGCTGCGGCCGGACGACAGCGGCATCGAGCGCGACTTCGTCAGCGGCCTGTCGCCCGAGACGCGCTACAACCGACTGCTCGGCGGCGCGATCAAGGTCTCGGACGAGTACATCCGCCGCCTCACCGAGCTCGACTGGTCGCGCGAAGCCGCGTTCGCCGCGATTACCATGCTGGGCGAGCGCGAGTCGATCATCGGCGTGGCACGCTACGTCACCGAGGACGGCGGCGAGTCCTGCGAGTTCGCGCTGGTGCTGGCCGACGCCTGGCAGGGTCGCGGCGTCGGCCGGCGCATGCTGGAGAAGCTGATGCTCATCGCCGCGCGGCGCGGCATCCGGCGCATGCACGGCGACATCCTGTCGACCAACGCGTCGATGCTCGCGCTGGTGCGCAAGCTCGGCTTTCACCTCGCGCGCCACCCGGAGGATGCGACCGTCACGCGCGCGGTGCGAGAGCTTCCCCCCGCTGACCCTCGTTGAGCGCGGCTGCGCGCAGCACGTCGACGAACTCGCGCGCGATCGGGGTGAGCGGAACGTCGGCGCGAGTGAACAGGCAGATCTGGCGCGGCGGGAGCGCGTCGGGAAGCGCAAGCTCGATCACCCGCCCTCCCGAGACTTCGCGCGCCGCGAGCTGCCAGGGCACCACGGCGAGCAGGTCGCTCTGCGCGACGATTTCGGCCAGCGCGAAGAAAGAGCGGCATTCGACGCGGTAGCGCGGCGCGCCAAGGCCCGCGCCGCGGAAGGCCTCGGGCAGCATCGAGGTATTGTCCCCGCCCCCGGTTCGCACCCACTCGGCTTCGGCGAGCTCGGCGAACGAGCGCGCAGCGGCGAGCGGATGCCCGCGCCGCGCGATGATGCGCGCTCCGTTGAGGTAGAGGGCCTCGACCGCGCATTCCGGCCCCGGCTCGGCGAGCGGCCCCATGCGCACGCTCAGCGCGAGGTCGAGCCGGCCATCGCGCAGCGCGGGCAGCACTTCGGAAGGCGAGACGTCCGCGACGCAGATCGTCGCCTCGCGCCAGCGCTCGCGCAGGATCGGCAGCGACCCGGCCAGCAGCCCGAGCGCAGGACCAGGCGCGCTCCCGACGGCGAGGCGCCCGGTGCGCCCGCCGCGCAGCTGATCGATCTCGTCGCGTGCGCGCTGCAGTTCCACGGTGACGGCGCGCGCGCGGGCGAGGAACGCGCGGCCGATCTCGGTCGGCCGGGCGCCGCGCACTCCGCGCGTAAGCAGCACCGCGCCGAGCTCGGTCTCGAGCTGGCGCAGGCTCTTGGTGAGCGCGGGTTGCGTGACGGCGAGGCCGCGCGCCGCGGCGCGGATACCGCCGGCCTCGACGATGGCCATGAAATCGCGGATCTGATTGAGGCGCATCGATAACCTCCGGTGATCGGTATGCCAAATGATAATGCTTTCGGTTTTCGCCCGCGCTCCGTATGCTTCGGGGGCTGGTCGACAGAACCAAACTCCGGAGGAGGAGGAAACCCAATGCAAACCAGAGCAGCCAGGCTGTCCATCGCCGGTGCCGCGCTCGCGGCCGTCGGCCTCGCGCCGTGCAGCGCATCCGCCCAGACTATCCTGTTCAACTGTTTCTTCCCGCCCCAGCACTACACGTGCCGGGTAATGCTGCGCGACTGGGCGAAGCAGATCGAGACCGCGACCGACGGGCGGGTGAAGTTCAGCATCCCTCCCAAGAGTCTGGCCGCGCCGTCGGACCAGTACGACGGCGTCGTCAACGGCGTGATGGACGGCGCGATCCAGTTCAATCAGTTCATCTCCAACAAGGTGACCGGGATTCAAATCGGTCAGCTCCCGTTCATCGGCACCGAGAGCGCAGAGTCGGGCAGCGTGGCGCTGTGGCGCACCTACCAGAAGTTCTTTGCCAAGAAGAACGAGTACGGGCCGGTCAAGCTGCTCGCGGACTACGCGACCAACGGCGCCGAGTTCTGGTCGATGACCGACCAGCCGATCCGCAGCATCGAGGACCTCAAGGAGCGCAAGATGTGGGCGCTGCCGGGCGTAACCGCCAACATCATCAAGGCGACCGGTTCGGCGGTGGTGGCCGGCCCCGCGGTGCAGATGCTCGAAACGATATCGAAGGGCGTGGTGGACGGCTACGTGGGCGTGCCCTACTCCTCGGTCATCTCCTTCAAGCTGCTCGACTACACGAAATCCGCGACCGTATTCCCCGACAAGATCTTCACGCCCACGTTCTCGTTCTTCATCAGCCTCAAGAAGTGGAACACGATCTCGCCCGCCGACCGTAAGGCGATCGTCGCGCTGAGCGGCGAGAAGATCTCGCGCCACTTCGGTCAGGTGCAGGACGGCGTGCAGAAGAAGTCCAAGGTCGCGGTCGCGAAGCACGGCATCAAGGCCTATCCCGGCGACCCGGCGATGCTCGCCAAACTTGAGGCGATCGGGCAGCCGATGACCGACGCCTGGCTGAAGAAGGTCGCGGCGATGGGCGTCGACGGCAAGGCGGCGATCGCGTACTACCGCAAGGTGCTCGCCGAAGAAGACGCCAAGCGCAAATAGCGGGCCGCGGGCGATGCTGCAGCGCTTCGAGGCGATCGCGTCGCG
The DNA here is from genome assembly GCA_963755395.1 of uncultured beta proteobacterium. GTDB lineage: Bacteria > Pseudomonadota > Gammaproteobacteria > Burkholderiales > SG8-39 > DAHVFK01. Next base: position 1,775,013 of record CAVWJJ010000002.1, read on the forward strand.
CGCCCTCGGCGTCGTCGCCGCGGCCGCGCTATTTTCGATGATGGTGCTCACCTTCCTCGACGTCATCGGCCGCTACGGGTTTCACCACTCGATCTTCGGCGTTGCCGAGATCATCGAGAATCTGATGATCATCGCGGTCTTCGCGGGACTCGCGTTCATCAGCGCCAAGAACGAGCACATCACGGTATCGCTCCTGGAGCCGCTGATCGAGCGCACCATCGCCGCGCCGCAGCGCTGGGCGTCGATCGCGATGTCGGTGGGCTGCATGCTGCTCATATGCTGGCAGATGTTCCGCCACGCCTTCGACCTGCTCCGAAGCGCCAAGCACACCGCGGTACTCGATCTGCCGAAGTGGATCGAGCCGATGTCGGCCGCGATTCTGGCGCTGGTCGGCCTCGTGCTGCTGGTGATCGCGGTCGCGCGCACCCGCGGCAGGCTCGGCGCCACCTCGCCGCACTTCGACTGACGGCGATCGCGGCAATGACGATCGCGCTGCTCGGCTTCGCCTGCCTGCTGCTGTTGTGCTTCCTCGGTTTTCCGCTCGGGTTCTCGACCCTGCTCACCGGGCTGGCCGGCTTCGCCTACATGCGCGCCTGGGACTGGCACGCCGCGGTAACGATGATGTCTCAGCAGATCGTCGATACCGGCGCCAACTACGGGCTGTCCGTGATCCCGTTATTCCTCCTCATGGGCGTGTTCATCCACCGCGCGAACATCTCGGAGGACCTGTTCGAAGCCTCCAACGCGCTGCTCGGACGCTATCGCGGCGGTCTCGCCCAGTCGACCGTGCTCGCCTGCGCCGGTTTCGCCGCGGTCTCGGGCTCGTCGCTCGCGACCGCGGCGACAATGACCAAGGTGGCGATGCCGCACATGCGCCGCTACGGCTACGACGATTCGCTCTCCTCGGGCGTGATCGCGGCCGGCGGCACGCTCGGCATCATGATCCCGCCCTCGGTGCCGCTGGTGATATACGGACTGGTCGCCGAGCAGGATATCGGCCGGTTGTTCATCGCAGGGGTGTGCCCCGGGATCGTGCTCGTCCTGCTCTACATGGCGGCGGTGCTCGCCGTGGTCTGGCGCCGTCCGGACTTCGGCCCGGCAGGCGCGGCAGTGCCTCGCGCCGAGCGCCTGCGCGCCTACCTCAATGTCTGGCCGGTGGTGGCGCTGTTCGTGCTCGTGCTCGGCGGCATCTATTTCGGCGTGTTCACTCCGACCGAGGCCTCCGGCATCGGCGCGACCGGGGCCGCCGCCTTCGCCTGGTGGCGCCGCCGCCTGCGCAGCCTCGAGCAGCTCTACGAATCGCTGCTCGAGGCCTGCCGCACCACCGCCGCCCTGTTCATCGTCATTTTCGGCGCGCAGGTCTTCTCCAACTTCATCGACCTGTCCGGCCTGCCCAGCGCGCTCGTCGACATGGTTGGGAGCATGCAGCTTTCGGCCATGGGGACGGTGTTCGCGATCTGCGTCATCTGCATCCTGCTCGGCATGATCTTCGAGGCCATCGGCATCCTGCTGATCATCGTTCCGGTGTTCCTGCCGATCCTCATATTCCAGGACGTGAATCTGATCTGGTTCGGCATCATCATGGTGCTCGTGGTCGAGCTCGGGCTGGTCACGCCGCCGATCGGGATGAACGTCTTCACCGTGCGTGCGATGATGCCGGACATCCGGCTCTCCAGGATCTTCCGCGGCGTGATGCCGTTCGTGGCGGCCGACCTGGTCGCGCTCGGCCTGCTGTTCGCCTTTCCCACAATCGCTACCTGGCTGCCCTCAATCAAATGGTAAAGAAACCGAACTTCATCTTCATCCTCGCCGACGATCTCGGCTACGCCGACCTCGGCTGCTACGGCGGGCGCTCGCTCGGCGCGCCGCGCGGCTCGTGCTCGCCGAACCTGGACCGGATGGCGGCCGAAGGCCTGCGCTTCACCGAGGGCTACTCGAATTCGCCGGTCTGCTCGCCGACCCGCTTCGCGCTCGCGACCGGCCGCTACCAGTACCGCCTGCGCGGCGGCTGGGACGAGCCGATCGCCGGCCGCGCGCGCAACGATCCGAGCTACAGCCCGGTGCTCGGCCTGCCGCCCGAGCACCCGACCCTGCCTTCGCTGCTGCGCGCACGCCGGGCTACGCCACCGCGCTGGTCGGGCAAGTGGCACCTCGGCTATGCGCCGCACTTCGGGCCGTTGAAGAGCGGCTACCAGGAGTTCTTCGGCGCCATGAGCGGCGGCCTGGACTACTTCACGCACCTCGACACCGCCGGCGTGCACGACCTATGGGAGGGCGAGACCGAGGTGCACCGCATCGGCTATCTCACCGACCTGATCAGCGAGCGCGCGGTCGACTACCTCGAGCGCCGGCGCGGCGCAGGCGCAGCCGTTCCTGCTTTCGCTGCACTACACCGCGCCGCACTGGCCATGGGAGACGCGCGCCGACGAAGCCGAGGCGAAACAACTCGCCGCTTACGCGCGAGCACATCAGCCACGTTTCGGGCGGCTCGGTCGAAACCTACCTCAGCGATGATCCATCACATGGACGAGGGCATCGGCCGCCTGCTCGCCGCGCTGAAGGACATCGGCGCGGAGCGCAACACGATCGTCGTCTTCACCAGCGACAACGGCGGCGAGCGGTTTTCCGACGTCTGGCCGCTCACCGGCAAGAAGATGGACCTGCTGGAGGGCGGCATCCGCGTGCCCTACCTCGTGCGCTGGCCGGCCCGGGTCAAGGCCGGCGGCGTGACGCCGCAGCTGACCATCACCATGGACTGGGTGGCGACCTTGCTCGAGGCGGCGGGCGTGGCGCCGCACCCGGACTATCCGCTCGACGGCGCGAGTCTGCTCCCGGTGCTGGAGCATCCGGCGCGCACGTTCGAGCGCGAGCTCTTCTGGCGCGCGAATTTCCGCAACCAGCGCGCGCTGCGCGCCGGGCGCTGGAAATACCTCTCGACCGAGGACGGCGAGTTTCTCTACGACCTGGCGCGGGATGCGCGCGAGCGGGCCAACCGCGCGCGCCGCGAGCCGCGAGCGGCTCGAAGCGATGCGCGCGCGCTACGCCGAGTGGGAAAAGACCGTGCCCGGCGTGCCCGCGGACGCGAAGGCTTCCGTCGTCACCAACAAGGGCAACATGGCGACGCCCACGCCCTGAGGAGGGTCAGACGGCGAGGAACTGGTCCTCGTCGAGCGCCATGGCGCCCGCACCGCCATTCAGCACCGTGTCGCGCAGCGCCGGCGCCTGCACCAGCAGGTGGTCGGCGTAGAAACGTGCGGTGACGATTTTCGCCTTGTAAAACGCCTGGTCGCCCTCGCCCGCGGCGAGCTTTCTTTCGGCCACGAGCGCGGCGCGCGCCATCTGCCAGCCGCCGGCGACGATGCCCATCAGCCTGAGGAATGGCACCGCGCCGGCCGAGGCCGCGCGCACGTCCCCGCCGAAATTCGCGAGCAGCCAGTCGACCGCCTCGCCCACCGCCTTGGCGCCCGCGGCGAGGGTGCTGCGCACGCGCGCAACGTCGGGGTTGGCCGACTTCGCCAGCTCGGCGTCGAACTGCGCCAGGTGCTTTAGCCAGCCCTTGACCGTGGCGCCGCCCTCGCGCGCGATCTTGCGCCCGATCAGGTCGTTGGCCTGGATCCCGGTGGTGCCCTCGTAGATGGTGGCGATGCGCGCATCGCGCAGGTGCTGCGCCGCGCCGGTTTCCTCGATGAAGCCCATGCCGCCGTGCACCTGCACGCCGAGCGAGGCGACCTCGATCCCGGTCTCGGTGCTCCAGCCCTTGACCACCGGGATCATCAGGTCGACGAATGCCTGATGACGTTTCCGCGTCCTCCTCGTCTTCGGCTTGCTGTCGTGCAAGATCCATTGCGGCAGCGACCACGTAGGCCAGCGCGCGCATCGCCTCGGTCTGCGCCTGCATCGTCATCAGCATGCGGCGCACGTCGGGGTGGCGGATGATCGGGCACCGTGGCGCCGCCCTCGACCAGGTCGCTTGCCCTGCAGCCGATCCTTGGCATAGGCGTAGCGCGCGCTGGTAGGCGCGCTCGGAGATCGCCACGCCCTCCAGGCCGACGCCGAAGCGCGCCGCGTTCATCATGATGAACATGTAGTCGAGGCCCCTGTTCTCCTCGCCCACCAGGTAGCCGATCGCGCCGCCTTGTCGCCGAACACCAGCACCGCGGTGGGGCTGGCGTGGATGCCGAGCTTGTGCTCGATCGAGGCGCAGCTCACGTCGTTGCGCTCGCCCAGGCTGCCGTCGGCATTGACCAGGAACTTCGGCACCACGAAGAGCGAGATGCCCTTCACGCCCTCCGGCGCATCCGGGCGTGCGCGCGAGCACCAGGTGCACGATGTTCTCGGTCAGGTCGTGCTCGCCGTAGGTGATGAAGATCTTCTGCCCGGAGATGCAGGTAATGGCCGCCCTCGCGACACCGCCCTGGTGCGCACCAGCGGCGAGGTCGGAGCCGGCCTGCGGCTCGGTCAGGTTCATGGTGCCGGTCCAGGCGCCTTCGACCATCTTCGGCAGGAAAGTCTGCTTCAGCGCCTCCGAGCCGGCGGTGAGCAGCGCCTCGATCGCGCCCTGGGTCAGCAGCGGGCAGAGCGAGAACGACATGTTGGCCGAGACCCACATCTCGTCCACCGGGGTGGCGACCAGCTTGGGCAGCCCCTGCCCGCCGAACTCGGCCTCGAGCGGCAGCGACGTTCCACCCTCCGTCGACGAACTGGCGGTAGGCCTGCTTGAAGCCCTTTGGCGTGACGACCGCGCCGTCGTGCCATTTCGAGCCCTCTTGATCGCCTGAAAAATTCAATGGATCAAGTGCTTGCGATGCAAACTTCGCGGCTTCCTCGAGGATAGCGTCGACCGTCTCCGGTGCTGCTTCTTCGCACCCCGGGAGCTTGGCGATTTCCCCCAGCCCGGCGAGCTTCATTGAGCACGAACCGCATGTCCTTCAGCGGCGCGGCATCAGCCCGCGCTCGATTTGTTCAGCGTCCTCCACCAGCTCGCGGCACGACCTGGAACAGGTCGCCGACGATGCCGTAGTCCGCGACCTAGAAGATCGGCGCCTCCTCGTCCTTGTTGATCGCGACGATCACCCGGCTGTCCTTCATGCCCGCCAGGTGCTGGATCGCGCCCGAGATGCCGACCGCGATGTACAGCTCGGGGGCGACGATCTTGCCGGTCTGGCCGACCTGCCAGTCGTTCGGCACGAAGCCGGCGTCGACCGCGGCGCGCGAGGCGCCCATCGCCGCGCCGAGCTTGTCGGCCAGCGGCTCGAGCAGCTTGAAGTTTTCGCCCGAGCCCATGCCGCGCCCGCCCGAGACGATGATCCCGCGCCGAGGTCAGCTCGGGGCGTTCCGACTTGGACACCTCGCGTCCGACGAACTGACGACAGCCCGCTGTCGGCCGGCGCCTCGACCTTCTCCACCGGCGCGCTGCCGCCCGAAGCCGCGACGGCATCGAAGCCGGTCGCGCGCACCGTGATGACCTTGATCGGGTCGGCCGATTGCACCGTGGCGATCGCGTTGCCGGCGTAGATCGGGCGCTCGAAGGTGTCGGGCGAATCGACCGCGATGATCTCGGAGACCTGCTGCACGTCGAGCAGCGCCGCGACGCGCGGCATGACGTTCTTGCCGTTCGAGGTCGCCGGGGCGAGCAGGTGAGAATAGCCCTTGGCGAGCGATACCATCAGCGCGGCAACGTTTTCGGCGAGTCTCGTCGTCGAGCTGCGGCGCGTCGGCGTGCAGCACCTTTGCCACCCCCGCGACCTCGGCCGCCGCCTTGGCCGCCTGCGCGCAGTTGTGGCCGGCGACCAGCAGGTGGATCTCGCCGCCGATCTTCTGCGCCGCGGCGACCGCGTTGAGCGACGCCTTCTTGAGCGCCTTGTTGTCGTGTTCGGCGAAAACGAGGATGGCC
>CAVWJJ010000003.1:0-616335 GCA_963755395.1 uncultured beta proteobacterium
GCCTTTGCTGACCTATGACTTGGTGGCTTGCAGCGTCCGCAACGGACTGCTTACCGGCCGTTCCTCGGCGCCATTCCTCTGACCGACCGCTTTCCTATCCCCCGATCGGCTCAATCCGACCCGAAGCGGCCATTCTGTACGGGATGAAGTGCTGCCACTACATCACAAGCGCCAGCCACCACTCAGTCTCGGTTCCACGCCACCTTCTCACCAGACAGCTTGCTTAGTCGGCCTGCAGATCCGCGATGCTTTCGGCGTGCCGCGGCTCGCGCACCACTTCGAGTAGTAAGCGAAGATCTGGCACGTGCGCCTGCGCTTGGAGTTGACGCGGCTTCTTCGACCAGGGCGCGCGCCTGAGCTAGAGCTCCTCATTCGAAGGAACGCTCACATGCAGCACCTCAAGTAGCGCTGACATGTACGTCAGTTACTTGACGCTTTTGCATTAGTCGTGGGTGATATAAGGTTGGAGTCCCGAAGCGCGTCCGGCTCGTGCGTAATGCTGGAAATTCACGAGGAGTAGAGCTATGGTCATAAAGGACCTGTTCGGATTCTGCGCAGCAGTATTCGGCAAGGGAACGATGATCAGCGTTAGGCGTCTCGGTCTCCTGCTTGGACTTGCACTGTTGGGCAGCTGCGGCGGCGGGGGCGGTGGGGGCGGTGTCAATGCCAGCGGAAACGGGGGCGGCAGCAGCGCCATCTACCCGCGGTTCGCCTACGTAGCGGATTTCAACAGCGTTGGCGCAGTCTCTATCTACGCTGTTAATGCCGCAAGCGGACAGCTGCGCCACGACGGCTATACAGTCCCCGGGACCTCCCGACCTCCGTCACTGTCGATCCCTCGGGGCACTTCGCGTACGTGGTAAGTAGCGGCGATAACACCGTTTCCGCCTATTCGATTAATTCCGTGAACGGGCAGCTCGCCCGTGTGGGCACACCTGTTGCGACGGGCGCCACGCCCTCCGCCGTGACCGTCGACCCATCGGACAAATTCGCCTATGTGACAAACGAAGGCGACGACACCGTATCGAATTACGCCATTAACTCCATGACCGGGGCACTTACCAGCGTGGGCACTGTCCCGACGGGCGGGCAGCCCTCATCTATCGCCATCGATCGGACAAGCAAGTTTGCCTACGTTACGAACCTGTCGGACAACACGGTCTCGGCCTACGCGATCAATGCCACTACCGGAGCCCTCGCTTCCGTCGGTACACCCGCACCAGTAGGGTCCACACCGCAGACCGTCGCCGTCGATCCAACTGGTCACTTTGCCTACGTGCTTAGTTACGGCAACAGCGATGTGTGGACCTTCTCGATCGACCCCACGTCCGGAATGCTCACTGTCGTGGGCACACCCGTGGCGACGGGTTCTTTTCCTCGCTCCTTCACGATCGATCCTTCCGGTCGATTCGCGTACGCCGCAAACCACGGCGACGGCACGGTTTCGGCCTATACCGTCAATTCCGCGACGGGGACACTTACTAGCGCAGGGCCGGCCACCGCTGCAGGGTCCGGCCCGCGGTTCGTGACCGTCGACCCCACGGGGACGTACTTATACGTCGCCGACGACGGCGACAACACCGTTTCGAGCTACACGATCAACGCGAGCACCGGCGCATTGACCCCGCTTCGCCAGATTTCGGCTCGCGACATGCCGATATCCATCGCTGTTGCACAGGGAATCACACCGGTAGGCTACAGCCGTGAATTCGTCTATTCGGCAAACGACACCGGCAACAGCATATCGGCCTATTCGATCAATGCCACGAGCGGCACGCTCGTAAGCGTGGGCCCAGACGTGGTTGCGGGAACGGCACCCAGCTCCATCGCGACGGACCCCTTTGGCCGATTCGCGTACGTAGTAAACAATGGCAGCAACACGGTCTCGGCCTACTCGATCAATCCATCTACTGGCGCGCTAGTTCACGTCGGCACGGACGCCGCGACAGGTTCACATGCTTCTTCGGTCACGGTCGATTCATCGGGCCGGTTCGTATATGTGGCGAATACCTTTGACAATACCGTGTCTGCGTTCTCGATCGACGCCTCGAGCGGAGCGCTTACCGCCATCGGCACACCCGTGACGACGGGAAACGGACCCGCTTCCGTCGCGGTCGATCCTTCGGGCCGATTTGCGTACGTGGTGAACGGAGCCGACAACACCGTCTCGGCTTATGCGATCGACGCCGCGACGGGTGCGCTCAGCGCCGTGGGCTCGTCCGTTGCAACGGGGACCAGTCCGTCTGCGGTAACGGTGGATCCTTTGGGTCAATTCACCTACGTGACAAACTATGGCGGCAACAGCGTATCTGCCTATTCCATCGATCCCGCCACAGGCGCGCTGGTGAGCGTGGGCGCCGACGTAGCGGCGGGAAGTCAACCCACCTCGGTAGTTGTAGAGCCAACCGGTCGCTTTGCCTACGTCCTGAATTACAACATCGGGGGCGTCATGCCGTACGCGATCGATGCCGCCACCGGCATCCTGAGTTGGCTGAACACCAGCACCGCTGCGGGCTCATATCCGAGGTCCTTCGCGGTTGATCCCTCGGGCCACTTCGCTTACGCGGCCAATCACGGTGACAGCACGGTCACAGCCTATTCGATAGATGCTGCGACGGGTCTGCTCACCGACGCGGGCACGACAGTTTCAGGTTTAGGACCGTACTCCGTTGCGACGGTCGGAATCATGCAGTAGGGGCTGTAGGCCGCTGGCCGCCGGAAGCCCCTAGCTCTTGTCCTTCGCTACCCGGCCACAGGCAGAACTCGTCGTTGAACCACATGTCGGTTAGATCAGGCATGCGCCTCGACGGCGCGCATTGCTATGCGCCGATGCTCCAAAACGCGGGCGGTGCCAGCGTGATTCGGGTCGCTGAGGGGTGCTGCTCGGCGCAATCGTTCAAACTCGCGCTTGTAAAGCCCGAATGCAAATATCCCATGGCCAGTGCTGCACCCCTCTGGCGCCTTTGGAGAAATTCATGGCGGACTGGGACTGCGCGCCGGACATACCACGATATCGGGCAATGACGGCTTCTGGCCGGAAGCACGCATAGGGAAACCTAGCCGATAGCTGCCATTCCCACATTCGCCGAACAATCAGACTCCGATCAACACCCAAGGAGTCTGTCATGGAACTCATCCAGAAGCGCGAAGCATGGAACAAAGGCAAGCTCGTCGGCCAGAAGCCTCCGCTCAAGCCAAAGGACATCTGGGCGATCCGCATAAACCTACAGAACGCGCATGCGGCCCGTGACCTCGCCATGTTCAACCTCGCAATCGACAGCAAGCTGCGAGGCTGCGATCTCGTCAACCTGCATGTGCGCGACGTGACTCATGGGAACCAGATTCTCCCGCGGGCCATGGTTCTTCAGCAGAAGACGGAACGTCCGGTGCAGTTCGAACTAACGGAACCGACACGGGCAGCTTTATCCGCCTGGATCGAGAAAACCCACCTGCAGAGCGATCAGTATCTGTTTCCGAGCCGCATCGGAACATCGCCGCATATATCGACGCGCCAATACGCGCGGATCGTGCATCACTGGGTCGACGCAGCCGGGCTGGATCCATCGGTCTACGGGACGCACTCGATGCGGCGCACCAAAGCAACGCTGATCTACAAGCGGACGAAGAACCTCAGGGCAGTTCAGCTCTTGCTTGGTCATACCAAGCTGGAAAGCACGGTCCGCTACCTGGGCATCGAGGTGGATGACGCACTGGAGATTTCCGAGCAGACTGAAATCTAGAAGTGCGCAGCGGCCACACATGCTTGACCGTGTCGCCGCTTTCTGCCATCACGCGGTCGGGGAGGAATCGGCCAGAACCAGACGTTAACGAGTGATCAATCGGATTGCCAGAAGAAGGTCGAGCTTGATCGGCTCCCCGACCAGGGCAAAAGTGGGCACCATTGCCTAGTCTGGGTGACCGTGGTTTAACGGTCGGCCGCACGCACGGTTTAGGCATAATATCGGTGAGCGAAAAAACGCGCACCGAGACGACATTCATTGACGACGACTCGCTTGCACTCAAGCGATGAGTGTTCTCGACCACAGCCGTCGAGGATACTTCAATTGCCGTATCGCTTAATCCGACTACGTGGGGCGTGAGAACAAAATCTTCCAAAGCGAGCAATGTGTCGTATCGGCTTATGTTACGGACGCGTCACGGACGATTCGGTATAGTATGCGGTCGGAGGGTGAGCAACGCTTGGAGCCCTTATGGGGACGCGCTGGAGTAGTTGCTTAATCCACCCTGACATTTCCGAAAGTCTAGATTTGCCCTTGACGTCGAAACAATCCGATTTCGAGAGCAAGGGAGCCGGACATGCGCATCACCAACACAAAACTTATTCATGCTGTGCTGCTTCTGGCTCCGTTACTGCTTGCCGCCTGCGGCGGCGGAGGGGGCGGAGGGGGTGCTGGTGTCGCCACGGGCACGCCCGCGCCCGCGGCCGTCTTCCCGCGTTACGCCTATGTCGCCAACAGTTTCGACAACACGGTCTCGATCTACGCCGTGGATGCCGCGACCGGCCAGTTGCGCGCGCGCGGCTACGTGCCCGCGGGCACGGGTCCCGCCTCCGTCACCGTGGACCCGAGCGGCAAGTTCGCCTATGTGGCGAATGAGACCTCCAACAACGTCTCGGCCTACACCATCAATGCGGCCACCGGCGCCCTGACCTCAGTGGGCGCGGCCGTGGCGGCGGGCACGGGTCCCTTCTCCGTCACCGTGGACCCGAGCGGCAAGTTCGCCTATGTGGCGAATAGCGGCGGCACCAACGTCTCGGCCTACACCATCAATGCCGCCAGCGGCGCCCTGACCGCCGCGGGCACAGTGGTGGCAGGCACGGGTCCCACCTCTGTCACCGTGGATCCGAGCGGCAGGTTCGCTTATGTGGCGAATAGCGGCGACAACGACGTCTCGGTCTACACGATCGATGCCGCCAGCGGCGCCCTGACCGCCGTGGGCGCGGCCGTGCCGGCGGGCGCGGGTCCCATCTCCGTCACCGTGGACCCGACCGGCAGGTTCGCCTACGTGGCGAACCAAGGCTCCGACAATGTCTCGGTCTACACCATCAATGCCGCCACCGGTGCCCTGACCGCCGCGGGCACAGCGTCGGCGGGCTTCCATCCCATCTCCGTCACCGTGGACCCGAGCGGCAAATTTGCCTACGTGGCAAATTTCAGCGACGGCACCGTCTCGGCCTACACCATCAATGCCGCCAGCGGCGCCCTGACCGCCGTGGGCACAGCGGTGGCGGGCACGGGTCCCGAGTCCGTCACCGTGGACCCGAGCGGCAAGTTCGTCTACGCGGTGAATCGGAACTCCAGCGACGTCTCGGCCTACACCATCGATCCCGCCACCGGGGCGCTTACGCCGCTTGCGACGTCCCCCACCGTGACCACACGGTTGACCCCTCTCTCGCTCGCCATGGCTCGGGGCACCGCGGCGCTGAAGTACACGCCGAAGTTCGCCTACGTGGCGAATTTCAACTCCAGCGACGTCTCTGCCTACACCATCGATGCCGCCACCGGCGCCCTGACCGCGGTGGTGGGCACGGCCGCGGCGGTGGGCCCTGTCTCCGTCACCGTGGATCCGAGCGGCAGGTTTGCCTATGTGGCAAATAGTGGCGGCACCAACGATGTCTCGGCCTACACGATCGATGCCGCCAGCGGCGCGCTGACCGCCGTGGGCGCGGTGGCGGCGGGCACGAATCCCATCTCCGTCACCGTGGACCCGAGCGGCAAATTTGCCTATGTGGCGAATCTGAACTCCAACAACGTCTCGGCCTACACCATCAATGCCGCCACCGGCGCCCTGACCTCAGTGGGCGCGGCCGTGGCGGCGGGCACGGCTCCCCAGTCCGTCACCGTGGACCCGAGCGGCAGGTTCGCTTATGTGGCGAATAGCGGCGACAACGACGTCTCGGTCTACACCATCAATGCCGCCACCGGCGCCCTGACCGCCACGGGCATAGCAGGGGCGGGCACGGGTCCCGTCTCCATCACCGTGGACCCGAGCGGCAGATTTGCCTACGTGGCAAATTTCACCTCCGGCACCGTCTCGGCCTACACCATCGATTCCAATTCCGCCACCGGCACCCTGACCTCAGTGGGCGCGGCTGTGGTGGCGGGCACGGGTCCCACCTCCGTCACCGTGGATCCGAGCGGCAAGTTCGTCTATGTTGCGAATGGCAGCTCCTCCACCATCTCGTCTTACACCATCAATGCCGCCACCGGCACCCTGACCGCCGCGGGCACAGTGGCGGCGGGCACGGGTCCCAACTCCGTCACCGTGGATCCGAGCGGCAGGTTTGCCTACGTGGCGAATGAGAGCACCAACAACGTCTCGGCCTACACCATCAATGCCGCCTCCGGCGCCCTGACCGCCGTAGGCGCGGCCGCGGCGGCGGGCACTACTCCCCGCTCCGTCACCACCGCCGGCGCCATCGAGTAAGGGACGGGGAGTCAGGCAACCTTGCGGGGCAGGTCTTCGGACTGCCCCGGATTTTTTACGGACCTCCAGCCTTGTTTGGCTCTCCGATCCGGGCTCGAGCCGAACCCCCGGATTCACGGGCTGTAGGAACGACCGCTCCGGGTTGGGAGTTTGCGTTCGACGAGTTGAGAAGCTGCCGCTCAGCAGGATTTGTCATCGAACGGCCGGTACCGAGCGCATTGCTGACCGTCTAGGTCCACAAGTTGAACGGCAGTTTTGGCCGACAAGCAGACGTCCGCGGCACTTTATGCGCTCGGCGGCTCCTGACCCATAGCAGACGTTCTGCTTCCAGGGGGATGGCGAAGCGTCACGTATAGGTCACGGGTCGCAAGTAATCCGTGGATTGCCTATTTAATGCCGCAAGATTGAAGGGATTATGGCCTTACCCCGAAGCGCACCTGGCCGGGCACGCGCAGCGGCGCCGCGAGCTCGGCGAACTCGCACAGCAGCGGCCGGGTGTCGCGCGGGTCGATGATCTCCTCGACGCCGAACGTTCTCGGCGCTGCGCAACGGCGAGCCGAAGCGGCTGGATGCGCGCCTCGATCTCGGCCCGCTTCGCCTCGGGGTCCGGTGCAGCCTCGATCTCGCCCTTGTACGCCGCTTCCAGTCCGCCCGCGATCGGCAGCGAGCCCCACTCGGCCGAAGGCCAGGCGTAGCGCATGCAGTAGCGCGTGGAGTTCTGGTGCACCGCGCCCGCCACGCCGAAGACCTTGCGCACCAGCACCGAGCACCAAGGCACGGTCGACTGGCAGCACCGCGCTCGCGGCGCGCATGCCAAAGCGTATGGTCGCGTCGCGCTCGGCGTCGGGGCCGATCAGGAAGCCGGGCACGTCGACCAGGTGCACCACCGGCAGATGAAAGATCTGCGCCAGGTCGACGAAGCGGGTGATCTTCTCCGAGGCCTTCGCGGTCCAGGCGCCGCCGTAGTGCATCGGGTCGCCCGCCATCAGCGCCACCGGCCAGCCGTGACAGGCGCGCCAGGCCGGTGATGATCGGCCGGCCCCAGTTGCGGCCCATCTCGAAGAACGAGCCCTTGTCGACCAGCGCCTCGACGATGCGGCGCATGGGGTAGACCTTCTTCGGGTCGCGCGGCACCGCCTCGATCAGCCATTCGCTCGCGCCGGCCGGGATCGTCGTCGCGACTGAATACGCGGCGGCAAGCTCGTAGACCGAGGACGGCAGGTAGGACAGGAACCGGCGCGCGCGCGCGAAGGCCTCGTCCTCGCTCGCCGCCTCGTCGTCGACCGCGCCGTTGCGGGTGTGGATCTGGCTGCCGCCGAGCTCGTTCTTGTCGAACTGGCGGTGGGTGCGCGCGACCACCGGCGGGCCGGCGACGAACAGCTGCGAGCTGTCCTTCACCATTACCGAGTAGTGGCTCGCCACCACCCGCGCCGAGCCCAGGCCCGCGACGGAGCCGAGCGCGAGCGACACCACCGGCACCTCGCCCAGGTTGTCAGTCCAGGTGTCCCACAGGAAGGCCTTGGGCATCGGCGAGTAGCCGAGCATCTCGAGGTTCTTGACCGAGCCGCCGCCGCCGGTGCCGTCGACCAGCCGGACCATTGGCAGGCGCAGGTCGCGCGCCATGCGCTCGCACTGCAGCAGCTTGCCCTTGATCCCGGCGTCGTTGGCGCCGCCGCGCACGGTGAAGTCGTCGCCCGCGACCACCACCGGCCGGCCGTCGATCCTGCCGCGCCCGGTGACCAGGTTGGCCGGGATGAACTCCTCTATGGTGGTGCCGTCGGCGCCGTAGCGCGCCACGCCCGTCAGCGCGCCGATCTCGTGAAACGAGCCCGCGTCGAGCAGGCGGTCGATGCGCTCGCGCACCGTGAGCTTGCCGCCGTCGTGCTGACGCTTGACCTTGTCAGGGCCGCCCATGCGCCGCGCAAGCTCCTCGCGCCTGCGCAGCTCGTCGATTTCGTCCTGCCAGCTCATATGAGACTGGATTCTCGCAGACGTCTACAATGCGCTCCAGGGAAAAAACGAAATGGCGCTGCTCAGGATCAAGTGCGAGGTGGCAGGCAAGGTGGTGCGCGTCGAGGCTGCAGCCGGCGCGAGCGTGGCGCAGGACGACACGATCCTGATCGTCGAGTCGATGAAGATGGAGATTCCGCTGTTCGCGCCCGCCGCCGGCGTGGTGCATTCGATCCTGGTCGCCGAGGGCGAGGACGTCGCCGAAGACCAGGAAGCCGTCATACTGGAAACTAATCGATGAACATGCTTGAAAACAAGGTCGTCATCGTCACCGGCGCCGGCGGCGGGATCGGGCGCGATTTCGCGCGCGCCCTGGCCGCCGAGGGCGCCCAGGTAGTGGTCAACGATATCGGCGCCTCGGTCTCGGGCGAAGGCAAGGACGCCGGGCCGGCGCAGAAGGTCGTGGACGAGATCAAGGCCGAGGGCGGCGCCGCGGTCGCGAACAGCGACAGCGTGGCCGAGTGGGAATCGGCCAACCGCATCGTCAAGACCGCGATCGACGCGTTCGGCCGCATCGACTGCGTGGTCAACAACGCCGGCATCCTGCGCGACCGGTTCTTCTTCAACATGTCGGTCGAGGAGTGGAAGGCGGTGATCGACGTGCACCTGAACGGCTCCTTCTACGTCGCACGCGCCGCGGCGCCGTACTTCAAGAGCCAGAGCTCGGGCAGCTACGTCAACATGACCTCGACCTCGGGCCTGGTGGGCAACTTCGGGCAGGCCAATTATTCCGCCGCCAAGCTCGGGATCGTGGGCCTGTCGAAGTCGATGGCCCTCGACATGGCCAGATACAAGGTGCGCTCGAACTGCATCGCGCCGTTCGCCTGGAGCCGCATGATCGGCACCATCCCGGCCGAAACGCCGGAGCAGAAAGCACGAGTCGAAAAGCTCAAGGCCATGGAGACCTCCAAGATCGCGCCGCTTGCCGTGTACCTCGCAAGCGACGCTTCCGCCGACGTGAGCGGGCAGATCTTCGGCGTGCGCGCGAACGAGATCTTCCTCTTCTCGCAGAACCGCCCCGTGCGCAGCGTGCATCGCGCCGGCGGCTGGACGCCGCAGTCGATCGCCGAGCAGGCGATCCCCGCGATGCGCGCGCAGTTCTATCCCCTCGAGCGCTCGCAGGACGTATTTTCCTGGGACCCCATCTGAAGGAAGCTTCGCCATGACCGACTTAAGCCGCGCCGACCTCGAGGCGCTCGCGCAGTGGGACACGCCGACGATCTGCAACGGGCTCGAGTTGCTCGACTCCAGGCACCGTACCGCCGGCTTCACCACCGGCAGCATGGTGTGCTTCGATCCGGGCCTGAAGCCAATCGTCGGCTATGCACGCACCGCGCTGATCCGCGCCGCGACGCCGCCCGCCGGAGACGCCGCCGCGCAGCGCGCCATGCGCGCGCGCTATTACGAGCACGTGGCGGCGCAGCCGATGCCGTCGATCGCGGTGCTGCAGGACATCGACCCCGAGCCCGGCTTCGGCGCCTTCTGGGGCGAGGTGAACACGGCGATCCACAAGGGGCTGGGCTGCCTCGGCACGGTCACCAACGGCTCGTTCCGCGACCTCGACGCCTGCGCGCCGGGCTTTCAGCTGCTCGGCGGCAAGATCGGCCCGAGCCACGCCTGGGTGCACCTGGCCGAGATCGCCTGCGAGGTGAACGTGTTCGGCATGGTGGTGCGCCCGAACGACATCGTGCACGCCGACCGCCACGGCGCGGTGGCGGTGCCGGCCGAGTACGTGAAGAAGCTGCCCGCCGCGATCGAACTGCTGACGCGGCGCGAAGCCGTGATTCTCAAGGCGGCGCGCGCGCCGGGCTTCAACGCCGCCATCCTCGCCAAGGCGATGGCCGACTCGGCCGAGATCCACTAGACCGCATGCCTGCCAGGAAGAAAGTGCTGATGGTGCAGGGCCTGCACCCCGAGGGCGTCAAGCTGCTCCAGGCGCGCGCCGACGTCGATCCGGTGGCGCTGATGTCGGACGACGAGGCGGAGATCATCGCCGCCGCGCGCGACGCCGACGCGATCACCGTGCGCAGCGCTCGCATCACGCGCAGCGTGATCGAGGCGGCGCGCAAGCTGAGGGTCGTGGGGCGGCACGGCGTCGGCTACGACGCGGTCGACGTCGCCGCGCTGAGCGAGCGCGGCATCCCGCTCGCGATCTCGATTCACGCCAACATGGTGCCGGTGGCCGAGCACGTGATGTTCATGCTGCTTACGCTGTACAAGGAGGCGGCGTATTACGACGCCCTCACCCGCGGCGCGGACTGGGGCAGCCGCTGGAACGTCAAGGCCAACGACCTCGCCGGCAAGGCGCTGCTGATCGTCGGCTTCGGCCGGACCGGCTCGCGCGTCGCAAAGCGCGCGCTCGCGTTCGACATGAAGGTGCACGCCTGCGATCCCTACATCGACCAGGCGCTGATCCGCCAGGCCGGCTGCGTGCCGGTGGCCGACTGCCGCGCCGCGCTGCCCGAGATGGACGCGGTGAGCGTCAACTGCCCCCTGAGCGCCGAGACGCGGCACATGTTCTCGCGCGCCGAGTTCGCCGCCATGAAGCCGGGCGCAGTGATCGTCAACTGCGCGCGCGGCGGGATCGTCGACGAAGCGGCGCTGTATGAGGCCCTGACGACGGGCAGGCTGCGCGGCGCCGGGCTGGACGTGTTCGAGAGCGAGCCGAGCCCGGCCGACAATCCCCTGTTCCGGCTCAAGAACGTCATCGTTTCGCCGCACATCGCCGGGGTGACGGTCGAATCGACCATCCGCATGTCGGTCCAGACGGCGCAGAACGTGCTCGACGGCATCGACGGCGAGCTCGATCCCGCGGTGGTCGTCAACAAGCAAGTGCTGCAAACCAAAATTGGACTCTGAGCCCGATTCCGACGCTCTTCCCGACAGCCGGGGGCTGAACCTGTTCCGGGCCGATCCCGGCTACGTCGGCCTGCTCGGGCTGTACCTGCCGCCCGAGCTGAATGCCCACCTTGCGCCGCACTTCGAGCGGCTGGGCGCGCTCGTCGGCGGCGAGCTCGATGCGCTGGCCGCGATCGCCGACCGCAACCCGCCCGTGCTGCAGCAGCGCATGCGCACGGGCGAGGACCGGCAGTCGATCGACAAGCACCCCGCCTACCGCCGGCTAGAGCAGGTCGCGTTCGGCGATTACGGCCTGGCCGCGATGTCGCACCGCGGCGGGGTGCTGGACTGGCCCGAGCCGCTGCCGCCGGTGGCCAAATACGCCCTCACCTACCTCTACGTGCAGGCCGAATTCGGCGTCTGCTGCCCGCTTTCGATGACCGATGCGCTCACCCGCACGCTGCGCAGATTCGACCCCGCGCTCGCCGCGCGCTACCTGCCGGCGCTGACCTCGCAGGATCTCGATACGCTGGCGCAGGGCGCGATGTTCATGACCGAGCAGGGCGCGGGCTCCGACGTCGGCGCGAGCGCCACGCGCGCGGCGCGCGACGGCGAGCGCTGGCGCCTGACCGGCGACAAGTGGTTCTGCTCCAATGCCGACGCCGAGTTCGCGCTGGTGCTCGCCCGCCCGGAAGGGGCACCGAGTGGGACGAAGGGTTTGTCGTTGTTTCTGCTTCCAAAGACTCTGGAAGACGGCCGGCCCAACGCCTACCGCATCATCCGCCTCAAGGACAAGCTTGGCACGCGCGACATGCCGAGCGGCGAGATCCGGCTCGAAGGCGCGCTCGCGTTCCTGGTCGGCGACGCGCAGCGCGGGTTCGTGCAGATGGCCGACATGATCAACACGTCGCGCCTGTCGAATGGCATGCGCGCCGCCGGCATGATGCGCCGCGCGCTGACCGAGGCGCTGTTCGTGGCGCGCAGGCGGGTGGCGTTCGGCAAGCCGCTGGTCGAGCTGCCGCTGATGCGCCGCCAGCTGCTCAAGCTGATGCTGCCGGCGGAAGCCGCGCGCTCGGTGATGCTGTGGACCGCGGCCGAGCTGGCCAAGGCCGACGCGGGCGACGAGGCCGCGCGGCGCCGCGTGCGGCTGCTGACCCCGCTGCTGAAATTCCGCGCCTGCCGCGACGCGCGCCGGGTCACGGGCGATGCGATGGAAGTGCGCGGCGGCGTGGGCTACACCGAGGAATGGCCCGACGCGCGCCTGCTGCGCGACGCCCACCTGGGCTCGATCTGGGAGGGTACGTCCAACATCGTCGCGCTCGACGTGCTGCGCGCGATCCGGCGCGAGGATGCGCTCGAGGCGCTCGAGCCGGCGCTCGAGGCGCTGCTGCCGCGCGGGGGCTTCGGCGCGGCGCTCGGGCACGCCCTCGGGCGCGCCTGCCGCTTCGCGGCCGGGGCGGACGAGGCCAACGCGCGCCAGGCCGCCACCGGACTGTACTACGCCGCCGCCGCCGCGATCATGGCGCGCGAGGGCGAGCGGCTCGGCGCCCAGGGCGATGCCCGGCGCCAGCTGCTCGCGCTGCTCGCGCTGCGCCACCGCCTCCTGCCGCGCGAACCGCTCGAGCCGGCGCACGACGACGCCCTGGCCGAGGCGCTGCTGCCGGAAACACCGGTCGCACCCGCAACCGTACAGGCGTTAGAATCGCGCGCCTGACATGACCGATATTCCTCCCGCATGAGCCCGATCGCGCGCGAAGTCGCGCGGCGCCGTACGTTCGCGATCATTTCCCACCCCGACGCGGGCAAGACCACGCTGACCGAGAAGCTGCTGCTGTTCGCCGGCGCAATCCACATCGCCGGCAGCGTCAAGGCGCGCAAGGCCACCCGCCACGCCACCTCGGACTGGATGGAGATCGAGAAGCAGCGCGGCATCTCGGTCGCCTCGTCGGTGATGCAGGCCGAATACCGCGGCTGCGTCATCAACCTGCTCGACACCCCGGGGCACCAGGATTTCTCCGAGGACACCTACCGCGTCCTGACCGCGGTCGACGCGGCGCTGATGGTGATCGACGGCGGCAAGGGCGTCGAGCCGCAGACGCTGCGCCTGCTGCAGGTGTGCCGCGCGCGCAATACGCCGATCGTCACCTTCGTCAACAAGCTCGACCGCGAGGGCCGCCCAGCCGCTCGAGCTGCTGGACGAGATCGAGTCGGTGCTCGGCATGTCGGCTGTGCCGTTCACATGGCCGATCGGCATGGGGCAAGCGATTTTCGCGGCGTGCTCGACCTGCGCGCGCGCCGCATCCGACTCTTCACGCCGGGACTGGACCGTCTCAATGGCGACGACATCGCGCAGCTGGACGAGAACGACCCTGCCTGCGGCGCGCGGCTCGGCCACGGCTGGGACGCCGCGCTGGCCGAGGCCGAGCTGGTGCGCGAGGCGCGGCGCGACGTTCGAGCGCGCCGAATTCCTCGCCGGCGCGCCAGACGCCGGTGTTCTTCGGCTCGGCAATCAACAACTTCGGCGTCGGCGAAGTGCTCGACGCGCTGGTCGACCTGGCGCCCGCACCCGGCAGCCGGCCCGAGCGCGAGCGCAGCGTCGCGCCCGAGGAGCCCGGCTTTTCCGGCGTCGTGTTCAAGATCCAGGCCAACATGGACCCGGCGCACCGCGACCGGGTCGCGTTCGTGCGCGTGTGCTCAGGCCGCTTCTAGCGCGGCATGCGCCTGTCGAACTGCCGCACCGAGCGCGAGATCCGGACCAACAACGCGGTTTCGTTCCTCTCCCAGCAGCGCGAGATCGTGGAGGAGGCCTACGCCGGCGACATCATCGGCCTGCCCAACCACGGCACGATCCGCTTGGGCGACACGCTGACCGAGGGCGAGCGGCTGCAGTTCACCGGGCTGCCGTTCTTCGCTCCGGAGCAGTTCCGGCGCGCCGAGCTGGTGACGCCGATGAAGACCAAGCAGCTGCGCGCCGGCCTGGCGCAGCTGGGCGAGGAAGGCGCGATTCAGGTCTACCACCCGGTCGGCGGCGGCGCGCCCGTGCTCGGCGCGGTCGGGACGCTGCAGTTCGAGGTCGTGGCGCACCGCCTGGCGCACGAGTACGGGGCCGAGATCCGGCTGCTGCCGACGAACTACGTCGCCGCGCGCTGGGTCTCGTCGGACGACCCGGCGGAGCTGAAGCGCTTCATCGACGCCAACGCGCACCGCATGGCCTACGACGCCGGCGGGGTGCCTGCTTTCCTCGCCTCGTTGCGGGCGGAGATCGAGGTCGCGCAGGAGCGCTGGCCGAAGATCGCCTTCCACGCCCTGCGCGAATATACCGGCCTGGCCGAGGACTCGACCCAGCCCGCATGAACGCCGCGCCGCCCTACGCAGGCCTGAAAGTTCTCGACCTGTCGCAGGGCATCGCCGGCCCCTACTGCGCCAGCCTGCTCGCGCAGCAGGGCGCGGACGTGATCAAGGTCGAGCCGCCCGGCGGCGACTGGATCAGGAACGCGGGCGGCGGGCGCGACGGCATGACCCCGCTCGCGATCGCCGGCAATCTGGGCAAGCGCTCGATCGTGGTCGACGCGCAGAAGCCCGCCGGCCGGGATCTGCTTTTGCACATGGCCGGGGGCACCGACGTCGTGGTCGAGAACAACCGTCCCGGCGTGATCGAGCGCCTGGGACTGGGCTACGGCGCGGTCGCCGCCGCCAATCCCGCCGTGGTGTACGTCTCGATCAGCGGCTTCGGCCCCGACGGCCCCGACGCGCAGAAGGCCGGCACCGACTCGATCCTGCAGTCGCTCACCGGCATGGCGCACCGCAACCGCGACCCGGACGGCACCCCGCGCCGCATGCCGCTATTGATCCCGGACACGGTCACCGCGGTTTACGCCGCGCAGGCGGTGGGCGCCGCGCTCTACGCCCGCGGCCGCGACGGCCGGGGTCGGCACCTGCAGCTCTCCCTGCTCGAGAGCGCCGCCGCGTTCCAGGCCGCGCAAATCGTCGAGAACCGCATCTTCCACGGTTCCGCGCCGCCGCCGAACACCGTTCCCGCGGGCGTGTTTCGCACCCGCGACGGGCACATTTCCCTTTCCGCGGTGACCGAAGGGCACTTTCGCGCCGCGATGCGCGTGCTCGGCCTCGACGCCTGGATCGAGGACCCACGCTTCGCCGCCCCCGCCGAGCGCAAGAAACACGCCGCCTTCGTCAACGAAGAGGTCGCGCGCCGACTGGCCCCGCAGACCACCGCGCACTGGGTCGAGAGGCTCGCTGCCGCCGACGCCCTGTTCGCCCGGATTGCCGACTACCCTGCCTTCGTCGCCTCGCCTCAAGCGCGGCACCTGGGCGCCTTCGCCGCGCTCGAGCAGCCGCCCTACGGCGAACTGCCCGTCGCCCGCACGCCCGGCGCCGACCGGGCCTGGGCCCTGCGGCCCGCGCCGCGCGCGGGCGAGCACGACCGGGAGATCCTGCGCGAGCTCGGGCTCGAGCAAGCGGCGATCGAGCACCTCAGGCTCTCGGGCGCGATTCGAGGACAAGATGAGGCGATAACGCCTTAGAATCGCAGAAGGCGGCGCCGCCGTCGGCTGTGGAGCAACGATCGCATGAGTCTGGCCGAGCTCATCATTCCGCCTTCGCTCGACGCGAAGCAGGCCCTTCGCCTGCGCCGCTTCGGCCTCGCCGCGCTCACCTATTTCCTCGGCATGGCGCTGGTGGAGCTGGTCTCGATCTTCGGCCTGCTTCCCGCCGCGCCCGCGCTGCAGGCGATCGCGGCGGCAGTCACGATCAATCTGGTCCTGTACGCGGTCTTCCGCTCGGGCTTCAACCAGCGCTTCGCGGACCCGAGCCTGACCGTGCCGCAGATCGTGATCGCAATCGCCCTGCTGATGTTCGTCATCTACCACATGGACGACGGCCGCAGCATCGCTCTGTTCGGCTGCTTCCTGATCTTCCTGTTCGGCACCTTCCGCCTGCGCGCGCGCGAGTTCGTGCTGATAACGGTCTACACCCTGGCGGCATACGGCCTGGTCATCGTGCTGTTGACCCAGTGGCGACCGCAGGCGATCCACAACCTTTGGCTCGACTGGGTGAGCCTGCTGGTGCTGGCGGGCGTGCTGCCCTGCTTCACCCTCGTCGGCGGGCAGGTCAACGCGCTCAGGCGTGCCCTGCGCGAGAGCGAGACGCGGTTCCGCGCCCTGACCGAGATGTCGTCCGATTTCTACTGGGAGAGCGACCCCGAGCACCGGCTCACCGTGCGCGGCTCGGCCGACAGGCGAAGAAGCTCGGTGTCGGTGTTCCAGCAGGGCGCGCAGATCGGCAAGCGGCGCTGGGAGGTGCCCTACCTCTCGCCCGACGAGGCGGGCTGGCAGGCGCACCGGGCGACGCTCGACGCGCACCGGCCGTTCCGCGATTTCGAGCTCTCCCGCGTCGGCACCGACGGCACCGAGCGCTTCATCTCGATCAGCGGCGATCCGGTGTTCGATGCGAGCGGCAAGTTCGCCGGCTACCGCGGCGTCGGCAGCGACATCACGGCACGCCACCGGGCGGAGCAGGCGCTGCGCGAAAGCGCGATAGAGCTGCGCCAGTTCGCCGACAACGTACCGGCGATGACGGTGTCCTACGACCAGAACCTGCGCTGCCGGTTCGTCAATCGGGGGTTCGCGGAATACTTCGGCTTCACGGTCGAGAGCGCGATGGGCAAGCACCTGCGCGAGATCGTCGGCGAGGACGCGTACCGCGAGATCGAGGGACATTTTGCGCGGGTCCTGCAGGGAGAGCCGGTGACTTACCAACGCGTGGTCAAGCGTCCGAACGGCGACATCCGTCACGTCGAGGTTCGCTTGCTTCCCAACATGGACAGGCAGGACCGGGTGCTGGGCTGCTTTGCTGTGACGATCGACGTCACGGAGCACAAGCTGGCCGAGCAGCGCATCCAGCGCGTCGCCCACCACGACAGCCTGACCGGGCTGCCGAACCGGCTGCTGTTCAACGACCGCCTGGCCCAGTCGATCCGCCTCGCTAGGCGCGACAAGCGCGGATTCGCACTGCTGTTCCTCGATCTGAACAAGTTCAAGCTGGTCAATGACACGCTCGGCCACGACGCAGGCGACGAGTTGCTGCAGCAGGTCGCGGCCCGGCTCCGGCGCGAGCTGCGCGATTCCGACACCGTGGCCCGCGTCGGGGGCGACGAGTTCACCGTGATCCTGCCCGACGTGGGCAAGCCGGAGGACGTAGAAGCCGTCGCCCGCAAGATCGTTGCCGCGCTCTCCGCCCCGATCCGCCTCGAGCGCAAGGGGCGCAGCGTCGAGATCGGAACGAGCATCGGCGTCGCGCTCTACCCCGCCGACGCGGACGACGCGGACGCGCTGGTGAGCGCGGCCGATGGCGCGATGTACCAGGCCAAGCAGGCCGGGGCCGGCTATTGCTTGCGTGCCGGCGGAGCGGCCGTGCGCACCACGAGCTGATCGATCACCGCCTCGACGTCGTCGATGTCGCGCACCAGCCGCTCCAGCGCCATGGCCTGTCGCTTGCTTCGCACGCATCCCTTGAGCCATACCCAGCGGCGCTGGCCCTCGGCCCAGACGCTGGTGTCGGCGAAACGGCCGTCGGCCAGAATCGCCTTCCTGACGCGCGGAATTATCTCCTTGTCGTACAGGTAGGAGTTCGGCAGGCGGCAGCGGCCCGCCAGATAGCAGCTGGTGCCGCGCTCGGTGCGCGAGTGCGCCTCGGCCTCCATCTCGGCCTTCGTGATCAGCGGCCCCTCGGGCACCGGGCAGTCGGCGATCCCGTGGGTGACCTGAACGAACGGGTCGTTGAAATAGTTGGCGCGTTCATCGGCTGAGGCAAATCCGGCACTGAGCGCCAGACTGAACAGCGCCCATAGCAGTCGTGCGAGCACCCGATGGCCGCGCGGCTAGCGGTCGCGGTGGCGGTCGTTGCCCTGCTCGTGCGCGCCTGCGCGGCCGCGCTCTTCGTAGTGCTGCCGCGTTTCGGCCTCGCGCGGCCGGTAGCGGTAGTTGCTGGACTCGAGCTCGCGCCGCTGCTCTTCGGCGCGCGGATAGCGCTCGCCCGAGTACTTGCGCTGGTAGCGCGGCAGCGGCGCGGCACTCGGCACGGCATGGCGGTCCCAGTGGTCCCAGCCTTGCCGCCGGGCGTCCCAATCGCGGCCCCAGTGCTCGCCCCAGCGGGGCGGCGCGTCGCGGTGCCAGCCGTGGAAGTACGCAGGAGGGTGGCGGTAGTAGCGCACCGGGATGCGCAGGATGTAGAGCGGCACCGAGTACGGATCGACCAGGCTCCACGGGCCGTTGTACCAGGAGCTGACGTACCAGTGGTCGTTCTGGAACACCCAGTACGCGCCGTCGTAGAAGAAATAATTCGCCTGCAGCCCCGGCGCGTAGTACACGGGGTAGCCCGGCACGCGCGCCAGGCGCGGGTAGACCGGCACGTTGATCCCGATGCTCAGGCCGGGAGAGCCGAACCCGATGCCGACGCTCACCTGGGCGGCGGCCGGCGTGGCCGCGCCGAGGAGCACCCATAACACTACGATCATGGAGCGCATGTCGCGTCCTCCTATCGTTTGCCTCTCCGCAAAGCTACCTGCCCGCGCGGTGCGCGGCAAGCCTGTCGCCGCGCGGCGACAGGAGAGACGGCGCGTCAGTGAAATTCGGCATTTACCGGGCCGAGCGGCTCGAAGCGCGCCTCCACGACGTCGCCGCAATGCAGGTCGTACTGCCGGGTGAACGAGCCCGACATGACGCGCGTGCCCGGCTCGAGGCGGCGGCCGAACCCGGCCAGCTTGTTGGCGAGCCACGCGATGGAGGCGATCGGCGTGCCCAGCACCTCGGCGCCCAGCGCGCGTTCCTGCAGCACACCGTTGATCCAGAGTTCGAGGGTCACCTCGGCCAGGTCGAGCGCGCCGAGCGGCAGCGCGGCGCCCGTCAAGTAGGCCTTCTGCTGAGCGTTGTCGGCCAGGCTCAGCGCCAGATCGGCGCCGAACTCGCCGCGCTTCTCGATGATCTCCAGCGCAGGAGCGACGTGCGACACGGCGGCGCGGGCCTGCTCGAGTGTCACGCCGGGACCCGCCAGCGGCGCGCCCAGAGTGAGGCACAGCTCGTTCTCGAACCCCGGGCGGATCAGCGCGGAAAAATCGAAGGTGGTGCCGGATGGCCGATGCCCGCTCAGGAGCAGGAAGCCGAACACCGGCTCGTACACGCCCTGCTGCGCCTGCATCGCGCGCGCGGTCAGGCCCACCTTCCAGCCGGCCTGGCGCTCTCCCGCGCGCTCGCAGCGCGCGAGCAGCTCGAGCTGGGCCCGGTAGGCCTCATCCAGCGTCATGGCGCGGGACGCTTTCGCAGCAGGTAGCGCTGGCTGCCCTCGAGCACGAGCGCGTTCTTCTGGTTGTGCACCGTGGCGCGCATCACGAGCACGCCGGTCGTGCGCTGGGGAATGAGCTCGGCGACTTCGAGCTGCGGATAGAGGGTGTCGCCGGCGTAGACCGGATCGATGAACCTCGCGCTGCACTCGAGCATCGCGACCAGCGAGTCGGCCACTAGGTGGGGGAAGACGCCCGCGCCGGCCGCGGTCTGGATCATGACCTGCATGCCGTGCGCCAGCATGCCGGGATGGCCACGGCGGCGGCAATACTCCTGGTCGTAGTGGATCGGGTCGTTGTCGCCGGAGGCGAGCTGGAAGGCGCCGAACAGGGCGTCGGTCTGGGTGCGCGACGGGATCCAGAAGCGCTCGCCAAGGGCGAAGTCGTCGAACCAGCGCGTGGCGGCGAAGCGGTGGTCCATGGCGGCGTCGAAGTCCTGCGGCATGTCGCTATGCTAGCGCGAGCTGCTCGGCGGCGCGTACGCTCACCTCGACGAAGTGCTCGCGGCGATCGTCGAGCAGGAGAATCGCCCCGTCCTGCCGCTCGACGCCGTCCACCGTGACGCGCATCTCGTCGCGCGTTCGCGCGACGGCGATGTGATACACGGTCTCACGATAGCGGTAGTGGATCTTGAACGTCTGCCAATCCGCGGGCAGGCAGGGCTCGATGCGCAGCTTGTCCACCTCGAGCCTCAGGCCCAGCAGCGATTCGACGATCAGCCGGTACATCCAGCCGGCCGAGCCGGTGTACCAGGTCCAGCCGCCGCGGCCCGGTGTGCGGCGCCAGCGCGTAGACGTCGGCGGCGACGACGTAGGGCTCCACTTTGTAGGTGGCGATGGCCTCCGGCGACGTTCGGCGTGGTTCACCGGGTTGATCATGGTCGGACAGCTCCCAGGCGCGCCGGCTGTCGCCCAGGGCCGCGAACGCCATCGCCGCCCAGATCGCCGCGTGCGTGTATTGCCCGCCGTTCTCCCGCACGCCCGGCACGTAGCCCTTGATGTAGCCGGGGTCCAGATCCGACTTGTCGAACGGCGGATCGAGCAGCTGGATGAGCGCGTCGCTCGCGGCGCACCAGGCGCTCGTCCACCGCCTCCATGGCCGTGCGCGCGCGCTGCGGCATCGCCCGCGCCGGACAGCACCGCCCAGCTCTGCGAGATGCGAATCGATCTGGCATTCGGCGTTGCTCGCCGAGCCCAGCGGCGTGCCGTCGTCGAAGTAGGCGCGGCGGTACCACTCGCCGTCCCAGCCGTGCTGCTCGAGGTTCTGGCGCAGCCGCGCGCCCTCGTGCCGCGCAGCGCTCGGCGAAGGCTGCGTCGCCGTGCGCGCGCGCCAGCGCGCGCGAACTCGCTCAGCACGTCGTAGAGGAAGAACCCCAGCCAGACGCTCTCGCCCTTGCCCTCGATCGCCCACCCGGTTCATGCCGTCGTTCCAGTCGCCGGAGCCGATCAGCGGCAGGCCGTGCGCGCCGAAGCGCAGGCCGTGCGCGATGGCGCGCACGCAGTGCTCGTACAGGCTGCCCGCCTCGGCGGAGCGGCCGGGCAGGTCGTAGTAGGAATCGTCCTCCGGGTTGACCGGACGGCCTTCGAGGAAGTGCACGGGTTCGTCCAGCACGCCGGTGTCGCCGGTGCCCGCCACGTAGCGGCACGCCGCCAGCGGCAGCCACAGGTAGTCGTCGGAGCAGTGCGTGCGCACGCCGCGGCCCGACGGCGGATGCCACCAGTGCTGGACGTCGCCTTCCCGGAACTGGCGGCTCGCGCACAGCAGCAGGTGCGCGCGCAGCAGCGCGGGCTCGGCGTGGACCAGCGCCATCGCGTCCTGCAACTGGTCGCGGAAGCCGAAGGCGCCGCCCGACTGGTAGTAGCCGCTGCGCGCCCAGAGGCGGCACGCCAGGGTCTGGTACAGCAGCCAGCCGTTGGCCAGCACGTTGAGCGACGGGTCGGGCGTCTCCACCTGCACCGCGCCCAGGGTGTGGTTCCAGTACTGCCAGCACCGCTTCGAGCGCGCCGCGCGCGGCCGTCGGTGCCGCGGAAGCGCTGCACCAGCTTGCGCGGCTTCGTCGGCGTCGCGCCCCGCGCCGAGCCGGAAGACGATCTCGCGCTCCTGCCCGTCGGCCAGCTCGAAGCGCACCTGGATCGCGGCGCAGGGATCCAGGCCGGCGCCCACCTTGCCGGACAGATGCGCGCGCGCCATCGCGGCCGGATTGCTCAGCGTGCCGTTGCGGCCGAGGAATTCGGCGCGGTCGCCGCGTCACGCGTGCGCGACCGCGTCGTCCACGTCGAAGAAGGCGACCCGATCGGCGAACTCGGTGTTGTACGGGTTGCGCGCGAAGAGCGCGCCGCTGTCGGGTCGATCTCGGTGATCACATGCATGGCCGATTTCGGCCGCAGGTCGCCCAGCACCCATTCCACGTAGCCGGTGGCGGAGAGCCGGCGCGCCCGGCCCGAGTCGTTGCGCAGCTTCAGCACCGCGAACTTGACCGCGCGCGTCCATGGCCACGTAGACCCACAGTTCCGAGCGGATGCCGTCCTCGCGTGTGCTCGAAGACGCTGTAGCCGAAGCCGTGCCGGCTGACGTAGGGCGCCGCGCCGCGCGCTGGGCAGCGGCGTGGGCGACCAGAAGTGGCCGCTCTCCTCGTCGCGCAGGTAGAAGGCTTCGCCGCTCGCGTCGCTCACCGGGTCGTTGTGCCAGGGCGTGAGGCGGAACTCGTGGGCGTTCTCGCTCCAGGTGTAGGCGCGCCGCTCTCCGAGATGACGCGTGCCGAATTCGGGATTCGCCAGCACGTTCACCCACGGCGCCGGCGTCACCTGGCCGGGCGCGGTGCGTGATGACGTATTCGCGCCCGTCCGGCGTGAATCCGCCGAGCCCGTTGAACAGGATCAGATCGCGCTGCGGCAGTGCGGCGGCCGGCGGCATCGGCCGGTGCGGCGTCGGGTCGGCACGAGCCGCGGCACCCGCGCCTCCACCGGACCGCGACGGCTGACCTGTTCCGCCAGCGTTCCGCGGCTGTCGCTGATGATGGCGCGCGCGACCGTCTGGAACAGGATGCGGTCCTCCTCCGAAATCTGTTCCGCCGGCCGCACGAAGATGCCGCCCGGCCGGTCGATCACGCTGCGCCTCGGTGCCCGCGGCGATCAGGCCCATGATCTGGTCCTGCAGCCCTGCCGGTAACCGGCGTGGTCCTCGTTCCAGATCACCAGGTCCACCGCCAGCCCCTTCAGGCGCCAGTAGGCGTGGGCCTGGACAAGCTGGCGCACCAGCTCGATATTGGCCGCGTCGCCGATCTGCAGCAGCACGATCGGCAGGTCGCCGGAGATGGCGTAGCCCCACAGCCCGGACTGCCCGCGGCGGTTCCTGCATCAGCACGCTGGCGTCGGCGCGCAAGCGCGGCGTTGGCGTAGATGACGGAGCTGGCCAGGCGCCCATAGAGTTGCGCGTCGGCCTCGCTGGCATTGATCTGCCGCAGCACCACCTGGCTGTGGGTCCAGGCCAGGTCGAAGACGCGGTCGGCGAGACGCCGGTCCTGGTACTTCTCGACCAGGCTCACGGCCGCGTCGCGCGTCTCGCCGACGCCGGAGACCATGTCGATCGTCGCTGTCTCGTCCGGATCGAGCGTGATCGCGGCAGCGGATCGCGACGATCGGATCGAGCACCGAGCCCGCGGCTGCCGGAGAGCGGCCGCCCGGTCGCTCATCGCCGGGGCGCGGCGACGCTCCGTGCCGCGGCCGATGAAGCGCGCGCGGTCGGTCTCGTAGGACACCTCGCCGATGCCCGCCCCGTGCACCGCCATCAGGTGGAGCATCCAGGGCGGCTGCTCGTCCTGCGCGAGCGGGGCCGGCGCGTGCAGAGGATGGCGCGCCGCGTCGCGCATGATCTCGGTCTGCACGAAGAGATTGCTGAAGGCCGGATGAAGCGCGTCGGCGACCGGCGGTGCGAGCACCACCTCGGCGTAACTGGTGACCTCGATCGTCCCTGCGCTGTCGCGAACGGTTGGTGATGCGGACCCGGCGCAGCTCGATGTCGTCCTCCGGCGAAACGGCGATCTCGGTATGGGTGTCGATATGGCCGCCACCGTTCCGATGTCGCGGCGGCGAAACTCGGCCCGCCCCTCGGAGAAGATCGCTTCGTAGCTCTCCGGCGCTCGAGCGTCGGCTGATAGCGCGGTCGACCAGAACGCCCCGCTGGCCACGTCGCGGATGTAGCAGAACGTGCCCCAGTTGTCGCAGGTGCCGTCTTCGCGCCAGCGCGTGACGGCGAGGTCCTTCCAGCGGCTGTAGCCGCCGCCCGCGTTGGTGACCATCACGTGGTAGCGGCCGTTCGACAGCAACTGCACTTCGGGTACCGGCGTGTCGGGGCTGCTGAACACCCGCATCGGCGTCTCCGCGGCGACCGCGGTCGTGCGCACTTCTGAGAGTTCAGCCGTGTGCGGGAACAACGCCGTGGCCTTGGGGATGCGCTCCTGGAGCAGCAGCATGGTCGCCTGGAACAGCGGCTCGGACTCGAAGCGCCGCTGCATCGGCCGGTCCAGCAGCATGTGGGCCAGAGCGAGCAAGCTCATGCCCTGGTGATGCGCCATGAACGAGCGCACCACCGCGCTCGACTGCCCGCGTCGCTGCGCGCGCCGGCGTGTAGTCGATCGCCTCGTAGAATCCGAACTGTCCCGCAGAAGCCCTTCGGCCGCGAGTCGCTGCAGGTTCAGGCACGCCTCCTCGGGCGCGACCATCAGCGCGAGCGCCGAGGCATAGGGCGCGACGACCAGGTCGTCGGCTAGCCCGCGCTTGAGCCCCAGGCCCGGCACGCCGAAGGCGCGGTACTGGTAGTTGAGGTGCGCGTCGACGGTGTTGTAGCCGGACTCCGACATGCCCCAGGGCACGCCGCGCTGGCTCCCGTACTCGATCTGTCGTGGCGACCGCCGCCTTGTAGGTCTGGTCGAGCAGCGTGTTGTCATAGGTCGGCATCACCAGCAGCGGCATCAGGTACTCGAACATCGAGCCGCTCCAGGACAGGAGGACCGGCTCGCCGCCGGCGCTGGTGAGCAGGCGCCCCAGGGCGAACCAGCTCTCCTGCGGCAGTTGCCCTTGCGCGATCGCCACGAAACTGCACAGCCGCGCCTCCGAGGCCAGCAGGTCGTAGTAACTCGCGTCCGTCCGGCGCTCGCCGACGTTGTAGCCGATGGTCAGCAGGTGGCGCGACTTGTCGAACAGGAAGTCGTACTCCATGCGCGCCAGCTCGCCGCATTGCTGCGCCAGTCGTTCGATGGCCGCCATCCTGTCGCGGGCACGGGCGCTCGCTTGCGCGCTGTGCGGACACAGCGCCGCGTTCAGCGTCGCCAGCTGGCGCAGGGTCGGAATGGCGTCGAGCTCGCACGGGGTGAAGAACGCCAGCTCGTCCAGCGCCTCGCGGCATTGCCGGGTAAGCGCCTGTGCCCAGCCGCCGGGCTCGTCCGTCGCCGGCCGCTGCGCCGACGGCGTCGGCGGCCAGGCGCTCGA
The DNA here is from genome assembly GCA_963755395.1 of uncultured beta proteobacterium. Classification (GTDB taxonomy): domain Bacteria; phylum Pseudomonadota; class Gammaproteobacteria; order Burkholderiales; family SG8-39; genus DAHVFK01. Next base: position 25,135 of record CAVWJJ010000003.1, read on the forward strand.
GGCGGTCCCGGGCCGCCGCGAGCGTCCTCGGCGGCGCAGCGCACGCGGACTCCAGTTCCTGGCGCAATGGCGGCGCGTCCCCGAGCAGCCCGAGCGTGTCGCTCAAGCCATCGAACAGCCGCGCCGGCAGTATCGGGTCGTCGGCCAGCGCGAGCAGGCCCGCACGCAGGGTCAGCAGATGGCCGGCGAGGTTGCCGCTGTCCACTGTCGAGATGTACCGCGGCGGCAGCGGCTGCAGCGACTGCGTGTCGTACCAGTTGTAGAAGTGCCCCCGGTGCCGCTCCAACCCGTCCATCGTGCGCAGGGTGCTCGCCGTGCGCTCGATGAGCTGCCCGGCGGGAAGGTAGCCGAAGTCGTAGGCAGACAGATTCGCCAGCAGGGCCAGCCCGATGTTGGTCGGCGACGTGCGATGCGCGACCGCGGCGACGCGATACTCCTGATAGTTGTCGGGCGGCAGCCAGTGGTCTTCCGGGCCGACGAAGCTCTCGAAGAAGGCCCAGGTGCGACGCGCAAGTTTGCGCAGGAAGCGCACCTGCTCGAGCGTCAGGGTCGCCTTGCGGCGGGCGAGCGGACGGCTGATCCACCACGCGACGACGGGTGAGGCGAGCCACAGCAGCAGGATCGGCCCCGCCCATGTCAACGCCGCCGGTTTCGCCGCCGCCAGATCGATCGCCACCGCGGCGGCGATCGCGGGGGCGGCCCACATCGAGCGCAAAGAGGCGGCGAGGTCGCTGCGGCCGCGCCTGGCCGGCTCGCGATCGCCCTCGCTCGAGGGATTCCATTCGAGCAGTCGTCTGCGTGTGACGAGCATGCGCCAGGCCGTGCGCGCGATGGCATCCGAGCTGTAGAACGCCTCGTACGGCAGACAGGCGAACTCGAATGCGATCTGCACGAAGTGTCGCGAGGCAGAGTGTGCGACGGCTGCGAGGTGCTGCCGCAGCAGCACCTCGTCAGGCTTGCGCAACAGCTCGACGACCGAGGCGCACAAGGACGGTATGAGCATGATGCCGATCACCAGCGAGGTCCACAGCCAGGGTTGCGGCAGGACCGTCCATCCCAGCAGCAACAGCAGCACTAGCGCCGCCGGAACAAGGCTGCGCCGCAGGTTATCGAACAACTTCCATTGCGACAGCCGCGAGAGCGGATTCTCGTGACGGCGCGCGTCCTCGCCCGGAACCCGCGCGGCAGCAGCCAGCCCGCGAGCTGCCAGTCGCCGCGAATCCAGCGCTGGCGCCGGCTCACGTCGGCGCCGTAGCGCGCCGGGTAGTCCTCGTACAACTGTACGTCGCTCAACAGCCCCGCTCGCGCGTAACAGCCCTCCAGCAGGTCGTGGCTGAGGATCCGGTTCTCGGGGAAGCGCCCACCGAGCGCCTGCTCGAACGCATCGACGTCGTAGATTCCCTTGCCGATGAACGAGCCTTCGCCGAACACGTCCTGGTAGACGTCGGAGACGGCGCGCGTGTACGGGTCGATGCCCGGCTCGCCGCCGTACAGGCGCGCATAGCGCGAGCGGTTCGTGCCCGGCAGGCTCACCGCCACGCGCGGCTGCAGGATGCCGTAGCCCTCGCACGACGCGCTGCTTCGCTTCGTCGTAGCGGGTGCGGTTCAGCGGGTGCGCCATGGCGCCGACGAGTTGCCGCGCCGCATCGCGCGGCAGCTGCGTATCGGTGTCCAGCGTGATCACGTACTTCACTTCGCACAGGACCGCGGTGTCGCCGACGACGAGTGAAAAGCGGTCCTCGGAGCCGCCGCGCAGCAGTGCGTTCAGGTCCGCAAGCTTGCCGCGCTTGCGCTCGTAGCCCATCCAGATCCGTTCCTGCGCGTTCCAGCGGCGCGGACGATGGAACAGGAAGAAGATGTCGTCCTTGCTTCGGCCCTCGCCGGCGCCGTATTTCGCGTTCAGCGCGTTCGATCCTCGCCCGCGCCAGTTGTACCAGCGGCCCGTCCTCGGGCAGCGATTCCCGCTGCGCGTCCTGAAGATCGGTCAACAGCCCGAAGTGCAGCCGTTCGTCGCGGTTCGCCAGGAACGGACCTCCAGCGCCTCGACCAGATCCTCGACGTTCTGCGCGCTCGAGAGCATGGTCGGGACCACCACCAGAGTGCGCGATTGCGCCGGGATGCCGGCGGAAAAGTCCAGTCTGCGGCAGCGCATGCGGCGTTACCAGCAGCGTCGCCAGCCAGTTCACCAGCGCCACCGCCAGCTGACTCGCGGCCAGCAGCGAGAGGATGCCGATCGACCGCCAGCAGCCAGCCGGGCACCCCGCCGGCATGCGCTCGCGCCAGCAGGCCCCCGGTGATGACCGCCGCGATCAGCGCGATGGCGCCGAGATACAGGAGCAACGGGAACCGGCCCGCCGTTCTGCGCAAGGCCTCGGAGCCGGATGGGCGAACCTGCGCCGCCTGCTCGAGCTCGCGCACGCCATGGTCGATCAGGTAGTAGCCGACGTGCCCTGCGCGACCGCCCGTCCCGCTTACCGCGGCGGCGCATGCCAGACGGATCGCCGTGCGCGCCACCTCGCCTTCGGACAGAGAGCTGCGCCTCGCCATCCTTTCAGATGGCGTGGCGGTAGCGATCGCGGCTGGCGAAATCCATCCTGCCGTAGACGTCACCCGGATCCTCGCGCAGCGTCTGCTCGACGACGCTCATGGTTTCGACGAACTCGCGCCAGTCCATCGCGCCCAGAAACCGCAGGCTGCCGATGCTGTTGCTGATGGAAACCTGATCGGCGGCCTGCTGCTGGTTCTCCGACTGGACCAACTGCTCGATCGTGAGGCCCGATTCGGACAGTCGCTGCTCGATCCAGGTCAGCGGCAAGGCCAGGGCGGGGCCCCGGCCCTGCAGCCGGCGCGCGAGCTCCGCAACGAACGCGCTGACCATCGGCGGATTCGAGCGCGCCATGTCCGCGATCACCAGGATCAGGCTCTTCGGATCCTTCTCGGCGGTTTCGGTCATCTGGTCCGCCCAGGCGCCGGCCAGGTTGCGCTCGGCCCGGCCGGCGGCGATGAGCACGCCGACCCGGCGCAGGTTCTCGATCAACGCCAACCGCAGCATGATGGGGATTGCCCACAGCTCGCCCAGCCTGAGGGCGGTGACCGACTGGTAGGCCGCCACGAAGCGACCGAGGCCGTCCGTGTCCACCCGACCGTCGCCATGCGCGATGGTCTCCAGCGCGATGTCGTACACGCGCGGAAGCCCGGCCGACGGGCCCTGGGCCAGCCGAGGCAGTTCGCGGCTGTAACCCTTAGGCAGATGCCTCTTGGCCGTGCGGATCTGCTCTTCGATCAGATAGAAATTGTCGAGCAGCCATTCCCCGGCCGGCGTGATGCGGCGATTCTCCGTGACCGCCTCGGTCAGCAGGCTGCACACGCCGACCAGGGCGCTTTCGTTCGCCGCCAGTCGCGCCAGCAGCCGGTCCGGGGCGCGCCCCGGCGCCAGCTTGTGCGACGCCGCAAGCGCCTTGCCGTGCAGCTCCATCTGGTCGGCGCTGAACAACTCGGCCCGCAGCGGTGGTTCGTCGTCTAGGTGGTTGCGCGGCAGAGCGCTCACGCGAAGTTGCGTCTTCAGCCGTCGCAAATATTCGACGAGCTTCGACACAGCGTTCAATTCAGGAGGTCCATTTCAGAAGATGAAATCTCAACGACGCTCATCGCATCGAGCGAGGCGCCTCCTCCAACCACGCTTGGCGCTTCCCGGCCGGCTAGACAGAATTGCTCGACGCGTCGAGGAAGCTTCCCGCCTGAGGCTGGCCCGCGTGAGTGTCAGTTGCTGCGTCCACGGCCTTGCTGGTCATCTTGTTGGCGCTGGCGGCCTTGCTCCTGCCCTCGTTCCTGCGGCGCCGCCTTGCCTTGCGGAGCCTTTTCATGGCTCGACCTCGGCGCCTGCTGCTGGCGCTGGGCCGGCGCTTGCTGTGGTTGCTGCCTGGAGCCTCTCTCCTGAGGCGCCGGCGCTCTTTGGATGGCTCGCTCCTGGTAGTGCTGCCGCACTACGGGCTCACGCGGCTGGTAGCGGTAATTCCGGGTCTGAACCTCGCGCTGCTGCTGGTCCGCGCGGGGATAGCGATCGCCGGAATACTGCCGCTGGTAGCGTGGCAACGGCGCGGGCGCCGGGGCAGCCTTGCGGTCCCACTTGTTCCATCCGCTTCGACGCTGCTCCCAATCGTGGCCCCAGCGCTCGCCCCAGCGTGGCGGCTGATTAGACTTCCAGCCGTGAAAGTACGCGGGAGGGTCCCGGTAGTAGCGCACGGGGACGCGCAGGACGAACAGCGGCACGGCGTCCCGGTCCACGGCTGACCAGGGCCCGTTGTACCAGGTGCTCGCGTACCAGTTATCCCCCTCGTACACCCAGTACATGCCGTCGTAGAAGAAGAAGTTCGAATGCAGTCGCGGAGCGTAGTAGACGGGGTAGCCCGGCACCCGGACGAGTTGCGGGTACAGCGGCACGTTGATGCCGATGCTTACGCCGGGAAACCCGATGCCGATGCTCACTTGCGCCAGCGCCGAGTTCACAGAGTAGAACAGCATCCCCAGTACAATCAGTGCGTAGCGCATTTTCTGTTCTCCAACTGGAATTAACCTTATTGCGAGAGTATCCGACACCGCCCGGGAGATTCTGTTCGCTGCCGTACATTAGGCGGCCGGAGGTGGTGAAAGTGAAGGAGGATTTCATCGCCGGCCACCCGGCCATCGAAGCACCGGGCTATGTATAGAATCGAGCCATGAACCTGGGACAAGAGACCCACACCGACCTGCGCGACGCGGTGCGCGCCTTGTGCAACCAGTTCGACTCGGCCTACTGGCAGAAGGTCGACGAGGCGCGCGCCTACCCGGAGGCCTTCGTCGACGCGCTGACCAAGGCGGGCTGGATGTCGGCCCTGATCCCCGAGGAGTTCGGCGGCTCGGGCCTGTCGCTCACCGAGGCGAGCGTGATCATGGAGTCGATTTCGCGCTCCGGCGGCAACCCGGGCTGCTGCCACGGCCAGATGTACAACATGAATACGCTGCTCAGGAACGGCTCGCCCGAGCAGAAGAAGAAGTACCTGCCGAAGATCGCCAGCGGCGAGCTGCGGCTGCAGGCCATGGGCGTGACCGAACCGACCGCCGGCACCGACACCACCAGCATCAAGACCGTGGCGGTGAGGAAAGGCGACCGCTACGTGGTCAACGGCCAGAAGGTCTGGACTTCGCGCCTGCAGCACTCGGAGCTGATGCTGCTGCTCGCGCGCACCACGCCCCTGACGGAGGTGAAGAAGAAATCCGACGGCATGTCGGTGTTCATCGTCGACAAGCGCGAGGCGCTCGGCAAGGGGCTCAGCATGCGGCCGATCCGCAACATGGTGAACCACGAGACCAACGAGGTGTTCTTCGACAATCTCGAGATTCCGGCCGAGAACCTGATCGGCGAGGAAGGCAAGGGCTTCCGCTACATCCTCGACGGGCTGAACGCCGAGCGCATCCTGATCGCCGCCGAGTGCATCGGCGACGGCTACTGGTTCGTCGAGCGCGCCACGAACTATGCCAAGGACCGGGTCGTGTTCGGCCGCCCGATCGGCCAGAACCAGGGCGTGCAGTTCCCGATCGCCGAGGCCTACATGGAGATCGAGGCGGCGAACCTGATGCGCTACAAGGCCGCCGCCCTGTTCGACGCCAAGAAGCACTGCGGCGCGGAGGCCAACATGGCCAAGCACCTGTGCGCCAAGGCGTCCTGGGAGGCGGCCAACGTCTGCCTGCAGACCCACGGCGGGTTCGGCTTCGCTGCCGAGTACGACGTGGAGCGCAAGTTCCGCGAGACGCGCCTGTACCTCGTGGCGCCGATCTCGACCAACCTGATCCTGTCCTACGTCGCCGAGCACGTGCTCGGCCTGCCGCGCTCTTTCTAGCGCGCCGCGCTCAGGTCTCGGTCCACTGCCGCAGCAGGTTGTGGTAGATCGAGGCGAGCGCCATCTTCTCGGCGGCATCGATCTTCTTGTCGACCGAGTCCATGATCTGGTTAAGGTCGAACAGGATGTCGCGCTTCGTTTCGTCGCGCACCATGCTCTGGATCCAGAAGATCGCCGCCAGGCGCGTGCCGCGCGTCACCGGCTCGACCCGGTGCGAGTTGGTCGAGGCGTACAGCACCATGCTGCCGGCGGGCAGCTTGATGCGGCGCTGGGCGCTGATTTCCTGGATCACCAGCTCGCCGCCGTCGTAGTCCTGCGGCGAGCTGAGGAACAGCGTGGCCGAAACGTCGGTGCGAATCGTGGCCGGCTCGCCCATCAGCGCGTTGTCCACGTGCAGGCCGTAGGTCATGCCGACGTCGTAGCGGTTGAGCAGCGGGTCGCGCAGCTTGAGCGGCAGCGCCGCGGCGTAGAACACGCTGTTGCGCTTGAGCGCCTCGAGCAGCATCGGCGCGATCTTCTGCATCACCTCCGCATCGCGCTTGAGCTGCAGGTTCTGCTTCACCTGGCCCGCGATCTGCCCCGCGCTGACTCTGCCGTCCTCGTACGCGCCCTGCTTCAGCTCGCGCAGCGCGAACTCGACCTCGTCCTTGGTCAGCACGTTGGGAATCTGGATCAGCATCGGCGCGCGATGATATCACGCGCGTTCTAGGCCAACACGCGCAGGGCGCGCGGAACCAGCTCGACCTCGAGCCGCCGCGAGCGCATCGGCGGCAGCTCGCCGTCGGCCTCGATCAGCAGCGGCTCGTCCGACTCGATCACCAGCCGTCGCGCGCGCAACATGCGCAGTACAGGCTCGCCGACGTGCGTGCCGCGCATCAGCTTCGGCACCAGGCGCAGGATCTGCGCCCGGCTTACCACGTCCGCAAGCATCACGTCGAGCAAACCGTCGTCGGCGCGCGCCTCGGGGCAGGCCCAGAAGCTGCCGCCGAAGCAGCGTCCGTTCATGACCGCGGCGATGGTCGAGCGCTGCGCGAAGGGCGCGCCGTCGTCGAGCTGCAGCCGCATCTCGAGCGTCGGGTAGCGCACCATGGTCTGCGCGATCGCGGCCAGGTAGGCGCCGACGCCCGTGAGCCAGCGCGGCACCTGTGCGATGTTGCGCGCCACGTGCGCGCCGAAGCCGACGTCCATGCCGTTGGCGAAATAGCGCTCGCCGCCCTCGCCGTCGCGGATCACGCCGACGTCGTGCGCGCGAGTGCGTCCGAGCGCGAGCGCGGCGAGCGCGGCGCGCCAGTGCGGCCGCGGCGCGCCGGGCGAGATCGGCGGCAGCATCTTGGCGTAGTCGTCGCCACTGCCGACCGGCAGCACGCCGAGCGCCGGGCGCGCCTCGGCCGGCGCGCGCATCAGGCCGTTGACCGTCTCGTGCACCGTGCCGTCGCCGCCGACCGCGATCACCGCCGCATAGCGGCCCGCGGCGCCTTCGGCCAGGCGAATCGCCTCCAGCGGCGCGCGCGTCTCGGCCAGGTCGAACTCGATTCCGGCCGCCCCGAGCGCCTGCGCGAGCTGCGGCCACAGGCGCTGCGCGCGACCGCGCCCGGCGACCGGGTTGAAGACGACCAGGTGCCCGCTCAAGCAGCCTTGGCCGCGGCGACCTTGACCGTGCCGCGCGCGGCGAGCTGCCCGATCTCGGCCTCGCCGTAGCCGAGCGTCCGCAGGATCTGTGCCGTATGCGCGCCGTGCCTGGGCGGATCGAAGCTCGGGCGCGCGGGCTCGTCGCGGAACGCGATCGGCACGCCGAGCTGATCCCAGCCGCGCACGTCCTTGAGCACCATGCCGCGCGCCTTGAAGTGCTCGTCCTCGAGCACCTCGGGCAGGTTTCGCATCGGCGCGAACGCGACGTCGCGCCCCTTGAACCATTCCACCCACTCGACTTTGCTCTTGGTTCTAAAGATTCCATTCAAGAATTCGCGTACCGGGTCCTGCCCCGGGCCCGGCGGGAGCTTGCACAGCTCGACCAGGTCGGGGCGCCCGAGCGGCTCGAGCAGGTTGCGGGCGAACTTGAGCTCCTGGCCCGCGAGCACCACGTAGTCGCCGTCCTTCGTCTGGTAGATGCCGTACAGTGCGTTGCCGCCGAGCGCGCGCTCGGACTTCAGCTCGGGCTGGCGTCGCTCGGTCATCGCGCTGCCCATGTTGTTCGGCAGGCAGGCGAGCAGGCAATCGGCCATCGCCATGTCGAGGTAGTCGCCGCGCCCGGTCTGCTTCCTGCGCAGCAGCGCCATCAGCACGCCCGAGAGCGTCATCATCGAGGCCAGCATGTCGGCGTTCGCCAGCGCCGGAATCGCCGGCTTGCCGTCGCCGCCGCGATTGAGCGACAGCACGCCGGTCATGGCCTCGGCGGCGAGATCGTGCGCCGCGAGGTCGCGGTACGGGCCGTGCTGGCCGAAGGCGGCGATCGAGGCGTATACGATCCCCGGCGCGCGCCGCGACACTTGCGCGTAGCCGATGCCGAGCCGCTCGGCGACGCCGGGACGGAAGGCCTCGACCAGGACGTCGGATTCTTGCGCCAGGCGCAGCAGCACCTCCACGCCGGCGGGGTGCTTGAGGTTGAGCGCGAGGCTTTGCTTGCCGCGGTGGGTGTTGGCGAAATACACGCTCACGCCGTCGCGCTTGGGGCCAATCTCGCGGTTCGGCTCGCCGCCTTCGAGCGACTCGACCTTGACCACCTCGGCGCCGTGATCGGCCATGAACTGCGTCATCAGCGGCCCGGGCAGGAACAGCGACAGGTCGATCACGCGGATGCCTTCGAGCTTCACGGGTCAGACGACTCCTTCGTTCTTCAATTCGGCTATCTCTCCCGGACTGTAGCCCAGATCGTTCAATAGCTCCTCGGTGTGCTGCCCGAGCTTGGGCGCGGGGCGCGCGGGCAGCGCCTCGGCGAGGCGGAACGGGCTTGCCACCAGCTTGAAGCCCGGTTTGTCCGGATGGTCGAACACCTGCACCCCGCCGCGCCCGAGGAAATAGGGATTCTCGAGCGCTTGCGGCAAGTCGTACACCGGGCCGCATGGCACCGTGCCACTGAACTGCTTTAGCCAGTATTCGGTTCTCTCCTTGGAAAATTCTCCATCCAAAATCCGCGTCAGGTCGTCCCGATGTGCGCGGCGCATCTCGAAATTCGGATACTCCGACTTAAGGTCCTGGCGCCCGAGGGCGTCGCACAGCAGTTCCCAGAAGCGCTGCGTCTGTGCCATGACGAAGATCCAGCCGTCGGCGCTGCGGTACAGCTGCGAAGGCGCGATGAACGGGTGCGCCGAGCGCGGCGCGCGGCCGGTGGCGAGGCCTTCATTGAGGTACCAGGCCGCGGGATAGTTGAGCTGGTGCATCGCCACGTCATACAGCGACACGTCGATGTCCCTGCCCCGCCCCGTGCGGCGCGCCTCCAGGATCCCCGCCAGCAGCGCCAGTGCGCAGGTGGTGCCGGTCGAGTAGTCGACCACCGACAGGCCCATGCGCGCCGGCGGCCCGTCGGGCTCACCGGTCAGCGAGAGATATCCCGCCTCGCCCTGCATCAGGTAGTCGTAGCCGGGCCAGCCCTTCCTCGCGCCGTCGCGGCCGTAGGCGGAAAGATGCGCGCAGACGATTCCGGGGTTGGCTTGCTTGAGGAATTCGTAAGTAATCCGGAGTTTCTCGGGCTGGTCGCCGCGCAGATTCCCCATCAGCCCGTCCGCGGTCGCTGCCAGCCGGCGCAGCACTTCCTGTCCGCGCGGGTGCTTGAGGTCCAGGGTGAGCGACTTCTTGTTGCGGTTGAGCGACTGGAAGAAGTGGCTGTCGTCCGCGCCCAGGAAATACGGCCCGACCGCGCGCGAGACGTCGCCGCCCCCGCGCTGCTCGATCTTGACCACCTCGGCGCCGAGGTCCGCCAGGTGCGCCGTGCCGAACGGCCCGGCGCCGTAGACCTCGACCGCGATCACGCGCAGCCCCGCCAGCGGCGGCATCAGGCCGGGTTCCGCGCGATCAGCTGCCTGGCGATGATGATGCGCTGCATCTCGTTGGTGCCCTCGCCAATGCACATCAGCGGCGCGTCGCGGTAGTAGCGCTCGACGTTGAACTCGGTCGAGTAGCCGTAGCCGCCGTGGATGCGCACCGCCTCGATCGAGTTCTCCAGCGCGGCTTCCGAGGCGAAGTACTTGGCCATGCCGGCCTCCATGTCGCAGCGCTCCCCGGCGTCGTAGGCGCGCGCGGCGTTCTCGACCAGCAGGCGCGCCGCCTCGCAGCGCGTCGCCATCTCGCCGAGCTTCAACTGGATCGCCTGGTGCTCGCAGATCGGCTTGCCGAAGGTCCTTCTCACCTGCGAGTAGGCCAGCGCGTCCTTGAGCGCCGCGTTGGCCACCCCCACCCCGCGCGCAGCGACGTTGATCCTGCCCAGCTCGAGCCCGCCGACCGCGTGCTGGAAGCCATGGCCCTCCTCGCCGCCGATCAGCCGGTCCGCCGGCACGCGGTAGTCCTCGAAGATCAGCTCGGCCGAGTCGATGCCCTTGTAGCCGAGCTTCTCCAGTTTCTTCGAGACGCGGAAGCCCTTGCCCTTCTCGGCCAGGAACAGGCTCATGCCCTTGTGGCGCGGCTGCGCGGCCGGGTCGGTCTTCACCAGCAGCGCGAAGCACGAGCCCTTGATGCCGTTCGAGATCCATGTCTTGGTGCCGTTGATGACGTAATGGTCGCCATCGCGCAGCGCGCGGGTGCGGATCGCCTGCAGGTCGGTGCCGCAGTCCGGCTCGGTGAGCGCCAGGCCGCCACGCACCTCGCCGCTGGCGAACTTCGGCAGCAACGCCTTCTTCTGCGCCTCGGTGCCGAAGCGCGCCACGGCCGCCGCCATGATCAGGTGCGAGTTGAAGATCCCGGTGAGCGACATCCAGACTTCCGAGATCTGCGTCACGATCCTGGCGTAGGTCGAAGCCGGCAGGCCGAGGCCGCCGTACTGCGGCGGGATGGTGGCGCCGAACAGGCCGAAGGCCTTCATCTGCTCGACCATCGCCTCGGGGTACTCGTCCTTCTTCTCCAGCTCGCGCACCCTGGGGCGCACGTCGCGCTCGAGCCACTTCCCGATCGCGTCCAGGATCTGGGTTTCGTCCGAGCTGGTCATGGGCGCTTCGGCACCAGCACGGTGCGCTTGTAGGTCATGACGGTCGTCCCATCCTGCTTCCAGGCCCGCGTCGAAACCGTGACGATGCCCTGGGTCGGACGCGACTTCGACTCGCGCTTCTCCAGCACGGTCGACTCCGCATACAGCGTGTCGCCGTTGAACACCGGCGCCGGCATCACGATGTCGGTCCAGCCGAGGTTCGCGATCGCCTTCTGGCTCACGTCGGCGACGCTCATGCCGGCCACGATCGCGAGCGTGAGCGCGCTGTTGACCAGCGGCTTGCCGAACTCGGTGCCCTTGGCGTACTCCTCGTCGAAGTGCAGCGGGTGCTGGTTCATGGTCAGCAGCGTGAACCAGGTGTTGTCGGCCGCGGTGATGGTGCGGCCGGGCCAGTGCTTGTAGGTCTCGCCGAGCGCGAACTCCTCGTAGAAGCGGCCCGCTGCCAAGGCGGCTACTTCCTGTTCCAGACCGGCTTGCGCTTCTCGGCAAAGGCCGCGATGCCCTCGCGCCCCTCGTCGCTCGCGGCGTTGCACGAGATGACCTCGCCGGCGAGCTTGTAGGCGCCCTCCAGCCCCATCTCGAGCTGGCGGTAGAACAGTCGCTTGCCCGCGGCCACCGCCCCCTGCGGTTTGGAGGCGACCAGCGCGGCGAGCCGGTCGACCTCGGCGTCGAGCCCGGCCGCGGGCACGACGCGGTTGACCAGACCGTAGGCCTTCGCGGTCGGCGCGTCGATGAACTCGCCGGTGAGCAGCATCTCCATCGCGTTCTTGCGCCCCACGTTGCGCGCCAGCGCCACGCTCGGGGTCGAGCAGAACAGGCCGAAGTTGACCCCGCTCACCGCGAACTTGGCGCTCTCGGCTGCGACCGCGAGGTCGCACTGGGCCACCAGCTGGCAGCCGGCGGCGGTCGCGGTGGCGTGCACCTTGGCGATCACCGGCTGGGGCAACGAGACGATCGACACCATCATGCGCCCGCACTTCTGGAACAGCGCCTCGATCCTGTCCTGCGTGCCCAGCGCGCCGATCTCCTTCAGGTCGTGCCCGGCGCAGAAGCCGCGCCCGCGCGCGGCGATCACCACCACCCGCACGCTCGAGTCCTTCGCCAGCGCATCGAAGGCGGACTGCAGCTCGTCCAGCATCGCGCCCGAGAGCGCGTTGTACTGCTCCGGCCGGTTGAGCGTGAGGGTCGCGATCCCGTCGCGGTCCTCGCGCAGCAGGATCGGTTCCCGGGTTTGAGGGTTGGCGCTCATCTTGCCTCCTTCACGAATCGATCGCCGACGCGGACTTGGCCTTCTCGCGCAGCGCGAACTTCTGGATCTTGCCGGTCGAGGTCTTCGGCAGCTCGCCAAAGATCACCGCACGCGGCGCCTTGAACTTCGCCATGTGCCCGCGGCAGAACTCGACCAGCTCCTTCTCGCTCGTCCTGGCGCCCGGCTTGAGCTCGATGAAGGCGCAGGGCGTCTCGCCCCACTTCGGGTCCGGCATCGCCACCACCGCCGCGGCCATCACCGCGGGATGGCGGTAGAGCACGTCCTCGACCTCGAGCGAAGATATGTTCTCGCCGCCCGAGATGATGATGTCCTTGGAGCGGTCCTTGATCTTGACGTAGCCGTCGGGCTGCATCACGGCCAGGTCGCCCGAATGGAACCACCCGCCGGCGAAAGCCTCCTGCGTCGCCTTGGGGTTCTTCAGGTAGCCCTTCATGGTGATGTTGCCGCGGAACATGATCTCGCCCATGGTCTCGCCGTCGGCGGGTACCGGGCGCATCGTCTCGGGATCCATCACCGTCAGCCCCTCTTGCACAATGTAGCGCACGCCCTGGCGGCCGTTGCGCTGCACCTGCTCGCCGAGCGGCAGGTCCTGCCACTCCGGCTGCTTGGCGCACACCGTCGCCGGGCCGTAGGTCTCGGTCAAGCCGTAGACGTGCGTGATCGAGAAGCCCATCTTCTCCATGCCCTCGATTACCGCCGCCGGCGGCGCCGCGCCCGCTACCATCGCGTTCACCTTCCAGTCGATCCCGCGCCTGAGCTCGGCCGGCGCATTGATCAGAGCCTGGTGCACGATCGGCGCGCCGCAGTAGTGCGTGACGCGGTGTTGCCTGATCAGGGGAAATATCGACGACGGATCGACCTTCCTCAGACACACGCTCGTCCCGGCGTTTGCCGCCATCGTCCAGGGGAAGCACCAGCCGTTGCAGTGGAACATCGGCAGCGTCCACAGGTACACCGAGTGCTGCGGCATGCCCCAGTACCAGGATGTTGCCCACCCCGTTCAGGTAGGCGCCGCGGTGGTGGTAGACCACGCCCTTGGGATTGCCGGTGGTGCCCGAGGTGTAGTTGAGCGAGATCGCCTGCCACTCGTCGGCCGGGCCCTGCCAGGCGTAGTCCGGGTCGCCTTCGGCGAGCAGCTCCTCGTAGGTCATCCTGCCCAGCCGCTTGCCCGGCCCGTCGTACTCCGGGTCGTCGACGTCGATCACTTCGAGCACGCGGCCGAGCTTCGCCAGCGCGGCCTCGATTACGGGCGAGAACTCGCGATCGGAAATGAGCAGCTTCGCCCCGCCGTGATCGAGCATGAACGCGATCGCCTCGGCGTCCAGCCGCGTGTTGAGGGTGTTGAGCACCGCGCCGCACATCGACACCCCGAAGTGCGCCTCGACCATGGCAGGGATGTTGGGCAGCATCGCCGCAACCGTATCGCCCAGCCCGATGCCGCGCTTCGCCAGCGCCGAACCGAGCCGGCGGCAGTTGGCATAGGTCTGCTTCCAGCTGTCGCGCCGCCTGCCGTGCACCACCGAGATTGCCTCGGGATATACGTAGGCCGCGCGCTCGACGAACGACAGCGGCGTCAGCGGCGCATAGTTGGCGGGGTTGCGCTCGAGGTCGCGTTCGAAGGGGCTGGACAATGGACTCATGGCCCGAAAGTATAGCGCCGCACGGCCGCATTGCCCGAGCCCCCCCGGCCCGGGTATGGTGCGTGAACGCCGGGGTGCAAGAATGAGCACGATCGAGTCGTCTACCGCAAGTCTGCCAGGACGAGCTCCATATCCCGCGTGGCAGCGAGCCGCTCTGTTTGCGGTCGCATTCTTCGGTTTGGCCGAAGTGAGCAGGCTTCTCTCCTTGCGGGGCAGCACCTACATCAGCTTCTGGCTGCCAGTCGGCTTGTATGTTCCCGTGCTGCTGCTGAACGAGCGCCGTGCCTGGCCCTGGCTCATTCCGGCGGCTTTTGCTGCCAATCTCGCATTCGACCTGTCGCACGGGACCATGCGCGTTACTGCGGTGTTGTTTTCCTGCGCAAACATGGTCGAGGCAGTGACCGGGGCGTGGCTGGTGCGGCGCTTCATAGCGGAGCGGCCGGCGCTTGCCTCTTTGAGGGAGTTCTTGGGGTTTTTAGGCTTTACCGCCGTATTGGGCAACATGGCGGGCGCCGCCATCGGCGCCGCGACGCTGGTCGCCTTCGGATTGAGCAGTTCGTTCCTGCAGTCCTTCCGCGTCTGGTGGGGCAGCGATGCAATGGCCTACCTGTTGCTCTCGCCGCTCGTGCTTACGTGGTCTTCTCCTCCGGGCGCTGGCCGCCAACGCTTCCCGAGGCGAGGGAGACTGCTCGAAGCCGCTTTGTTGCTGCTCGTACTGAGCGGACTCACGTGGAAGCTGCTGTTCGTGGACCAGGGGATCATGTCGCCGGATAAGGGCGCGTTGGTGATTCCCCTGCTGTGGGCGGGATTGCGCTTTGGCATACGCGGCGCGGCGGGCGCCAGCCTGTTGCTGTCGGTGCCGCTGGCATACTTCACAACGCACGATTTCACGGCCCTTACGTCAGAGCAGGTCTCGTCGGGAATCTATGTTTCGGTCCTTCAAACGTCGCTCGCGGTGGCGGCACTGGTGGCGCTGATTCCCGCTATCGTGCTGGGCGAGCGCGATGAAAAGGTGCGCGCGCTTCGCGCAAGCGAGGAGCATCTGCGAGACCTTTCTCGCCGCATGATGGACGTCGAGGAAGCGGAACGCCGCAACATCAACAGGGAATTGCACGATCGGGTCGCGCAGAACCTGTCGGCGCTCAATCTCAATCTGGGAATCATATCGCGCCAGCTTTCCGAAGACTCGCTGCAGCAGGTGCGCGTACGCCTGGGTAACGCGCAAACACTGCTGCAGGACACGTCGAACGAGGTACGCAATCTGATGGCCGACCTTCGCCCCGCAGCACTCGATGACTACGGGTTGCTCGCGGCCCTGCGTCACCATGCCGCTTCGGTCGCAGAACGCCTCGCGATTGCAGTTACCGTAGAGGGGGAAGACCCTGATCCACCTTTGGCGCCTTCCACGGAAACCGCGCTATTCCGCATCGCGCAGGAAGCGCTCAACAACGTCGCCAAGCACGCCCGATCAGGCAAGGTGGTCATGACGCTCTCCTCAACGTCTCAAAGCGTAATTCTGACCGTTGTCGATGATGGCATCGGTTTCGACCCCGGGCGATTGCGACAAATCACCCCGACCTATGGCCTGACCACGATGCGCGAGCGCGCCGAAGCGGTCGGCGCCATGCTTCGCATCGCATCCAATCCCGGCATGGGCACCCGCGTAACGGTCGAAGTTGCGAAGGTCGGTGAATGATCATACGGGTGCTGCTCGCCGATGATCATGCGCTCATGCGCGAGGGGTTGCGCGCGCTGCTCCTTGCAGACCAGCGTATCAGCGTCGTCGGTGACGCCGTTAACGGGCGCCAGGCGGTGCAACTGGCCCAGGAGCTTAATCCCGACGTGCTGATCATGGACATTTCGATGCCTGACCTGAACGGCATAGAGGCAGTGCGCACGATCGGGGTCAGGTGTCCTCAGACAAGAATAGTAATGCTTTCGATGCACTCGTCGACCGAGCACATCCATCGCGCCTTCGAGGCCGGTGCGTCCGGCTACGTCCTCAAGGACTCGGCGGCGGCAGAAGTCATCGCAGCGATTAACGCGGTGCACGCCGGCAAGCGCTACCTTAGCGCCGGTCTGCCCGACGCTGCCCGGAGCGCAGGATTGGGCGTGGAAGGCGGGAGTCCGATTGACAGCCTGAGCGCGCGCGAGCGGCAAGTCCTGCAACTCGTGGTCGAAGGGAAGTCCAGCAGCGAGATCGCCGTATTGGTCCATTTGTCACCGAAGACTGTCGAGACCTACCGTAGTCGAATGATGAAGAAACTCGGCGTCCGCGACCTATCGGCGTTGGTGAAGTTCGCGATTCAACATGGCTTGACGCCACCCACGTAATTCGCGCCAGAGCGTGAGGTAGTTCACACCGCCGCCTCGAATTGTCAAACATTCCCGACAGGAGCGCGCAGCACTGTCAAAGTCTCCCGACAGACCCGCTTAACCCCGTTCGCTAGAGTCCCGGCGTCGCAGGAAGATCGCGAGGCCGCGTGCGTAAGCAGACTACATTGCTGGTCGTCGAGGACCATGCCTCAACGCGCGCTCTCGTTCGCGACTATCTGCGGGCGGCCTTTCCGGAGTGCAGCATCCTAGAGGCGGAAAACGGCGCGCGTGCGCGCGAGATCTGCGCGGACTCCCGACCGCAACTCGTCTTGATGGACGTCTGCCTGCCGGACGCCAACGGCATTGAGCTTACTCAAAACCTGAAGATGTCTGGGTCGGATGTCACAGTGATCGTCATCTCCTACTTGAACGGGGCGGCTTACCGCGATGCGGCTCGCGCTGCGGGCGCGATTGCCTATGTCGTAAAGGACCGTTTGCCGGCCGAGCTCATTCCTACCGTAGCAGCCGCCCTGGGAATTGCGCCCGTCGACGGAAAGGTCTAAGCGTGCATTCGAAATCCGCCTCGCGACCAGTCCGCCGCAGCTACGGGGGAAGTCTGCGCGAACACGCAGACCAGCTCGCGCTCGCCCAGGAAGCGATCGGCCTGGCGACGTGGATCTGGGACCTCAGGATGGACCGCGTGCAATGGTTTGGTGACATGGGCGCCTTGTTGGGGCTACCGCCGCGGAAATTCGCTGGACGGTTTCAGGACTATCTTGGTGCGCTGCACCTCGATGACCGGGCCGCAGCATCAATCACATTCGTCGAGTGCCTGAAGGGGCTGCGGCCGCAATACCGGTCGGAGGAGCGGGTGATCTGGCCGGATGGCAGCACCCACTGGCTTGAAACCTATGGTCGTGGCAGTTACGGCGCGGACGGGCGCTGCTTGCGCATGGTCGGAGTCGTGCGCGACATCACCGATCGAAAAGAGCAGCAGTCCGCGCTCGCGGCTTCGGAGGCGCGCTTCGAAAAGGCCTTTCGCCTGGCACCTACTCCACTGGCCATTACGCGTGCTGCGGACGGTGCATTTGTAGAGGTCAACAAAGGATTCGAGCGCGCCTCGGGCTGGTCTGCCGGCGAGGTAATCGGGCGCACTTCGATGGAGCTCGGGTTCTGGATCAACCCGAAGGAACGCGACGATCACGTCGCCACGATGGCGCGCGACGGGAGCGTTCGTGAAATGCGCGTACACCTGCGCCACAAGAACGGCGGGACGCGCATCTGCGACATGACCTCCGACAAAATAGATATCGACGGGGAGACGTTCGTCGTCACTCAGACGCGCGATTTCACCGAAATACTTCGCGCGCAGGAAGAACGGCGTTCAGCGGAAGGCAAGTACCACGCGATGTTCGACAGCTCGTCCGAAGCAATGTCGATTGCACGCGCACGGGGCGGCATATTCATCGAAGTGAATGCCGCATGGCTCGAATTGACCGGCCGCACTCGGGCAGAAGTCATCGGGCGCTCTTCGCTCGAAATTCCGCTCTGGGCCGATCCGGGCGAGCAGGAAGCGATCATCTCGCGACTCATGGCGGAAGGCCATCTATCGAACATCAGCATGCGCATTCCGCGGCCTGATGGACGGATCGTCGAGGCGCTAGGCTCGTTCTCACTATTCCAACTTGACGGGGAGCAGTGCATTGCCTGGTTGGGTCACGACGTCACCGAGCTTCGTCACTCGGAGGAGGCGCGCCGCAAGGCGGAGACGATCTACCGGGCAATCTTTGAAAACGCGGTCGAGGGAATCTTCCTGGTGAATGCCGAGGGGCGTGTGGTCTCCGCCAATCCTATGCTGGCACAAATGCTCGGTTACGAGTCCGCCGAAAAGATGGGCGAGGCAATCGTAAGCGTGGAGAAGGAGATTTACGTCGAGCCAGGCGCTCGCGCGCGTTTCCGCGAGGAAGTGATTGCGCAGTCCACAATCGAGGATTTCGAGACGCGCTGGCGGCGCAAAGACGGCAGCACGTTCTGGGTTTCCATGACCGGGCGCCTGATCGAGAAAGAAACCGGCGGCGCGCTCCATCACCTCGGAATGGCGAGAGACATCTCCGAGCGCAAGGCGCAGCAGGAAAAGATCAAGCGCCTTAGCCGCGTATATGCGGTGCTGAGCGGGATCAATGCGGCGATCGTGCGCGTTCGGGAGCGCGATGAGCTTTACCGGGAAGCCTGCCGGATCGCCGTGGCGGCGGGCGGATTCATTGTGGCGCGGGTAATCGAGCTGGATTCGAAAGGAAAGGTCCGGCTTGCCGCGACCACCGAATCCGAGTCGCGGCTCTTTCTGAAGATAATCGAGGAGTACAACCGCGATCCCGAGCACGCCGCGAGCTTTGTCGCGCTCGCGCTGCGCAGCGGGTTACCGACGATATCCAACGACGTCGCCAACGATCCGCGCATACCGGACCGCAGGGCCCTTACGAAGAACGGTAACTACGCTCTCGCGCTGTTTCCGATTATCGTGGAAAAACGCATCAAGGGAGCGATGGTCCTGAGGGCGCTGGAACCGGGAATGTTTGATGAGGACGAGGTGCGCCTGCTGGGCGACATGATCGCGAATCTGTCGTTCGCGCTCGAACTGATCGACAAGCAACGGCAGCTCGACTATCTCGCCTACTACGATGTACTGACCGGGCTCGCCAACCAGGGACTTTTCCACCACAGACTGAGCCAGTACGTGCATATCGCACAGCAGAATCACGGCGAGTTGGCATTGGCGCTGATGAATGTCGAACGCTTCAAAACAATAAACGATTCACTCGGCCGATCCGTGGGCGATGCGCTTCTCAAGCAGATCGCCGAGCGCCTGGAACGGGCTGCTGACGCAACCAACATTGCGCGTTTGGGCGGTGACCAGTTTGCGCTTGTCGTACCGGAGATAAAGGGCCGGTCGGAAATTGCCCGCAACGTCGATCGGATCTGGCGCGAATGTTTCACGCAGCCCTTTCAAGTCAACGACGACGAATTGCATGTCTCCGCCAAAGTGGGAATTGCCCTGTTCCCGAACGATGGCGGCGATGCGGAGACACTGATCGCTTGCGCCGAAGCGGCACTCCGCATCGCCCAGCAGACCGGCGAACGACACCAGTTCCATTCGCGCGAGATGACTGCAAAGGTCACCGAGCAGTTTGCGCTCGAAAGCAAGCTTCGACACGCGCTGCAAAAGAACGAGTACGTCCTGCATTACCAGCCAAAGGTGGATCTCGAGACCCGGCGCATCGTCGGCGCAGAGGCGCTGATCCGCTGGCAAAGCCCGGAACTCGGATTAGTGCCACCGATGAAATTCATTCCACTGATGGAAGAAACGGGGTTGATTCTGGAAGTCGGCGCATGGGCGCTGACCAAAGCGGTCGAGGACCACATGCGCTGGCTTTCACAGGGCTTACCCGCTCCGCGTCTGGCGGTCAACGTGTCGCCGGTCCAGCTGCGAAGACGCGACTTCTACGCGACCCTCGAGAACGCCATAAGGCACGGTCCTGCATGCCCCGGGATCGATCTTGAGATTACTGAGAGCCTTATCATGGAGAACATTCAGGGCAACATCGAAAGCCTGAGGGCGGTTAGGAATCTAGGTGTAAGCATCGCAATTGACGACTTTGGAACCGGTTATTCGTCGCTGGGATACCTCGCCAAGCTGCCGGTGAACGCGGTCAAGATCGACCGCTCCTTCATCATCACGATGCTGAACGACCCAGATACGATGCTGCTGGTGCGGACCATCATCTCGCTCGCGCATTCGCTCAGACTGAAGGTCGTAGCCGAAGGGGTCGATTCCGCGGACCAAGCGAAGGTTCTGCGTCATCTCGCTTGCGACGAAATGCAGGGTTACCTCTACAGCCGACCAATCCCCTTTGAGGAAATGACAGTTCTGCTGAAGCAGACTTAGCAAAGATTGCAGGGGTGCCGTGCGACCGTCTGGCGCCGGGCGACCCGCCCCGGTAAGGTACGCCCGCTATATGAGCCCAGGAATGCAATACGCGCTCGGTGCGATGCTGCTGTTCGGCGTCGGAGACCTGATCTACAAGCGTGGCGCCGCGGCCGGCGCGCTGCCGCACCAGTTCCTAATGGTGCAGTCCTGGGTGTTCCTGCCCACCGTCACCGCATACGGGCTGGCGACGGGCTCGCTGCGCTTCGTCGCCGGCACGCTGTGGGGCCTGCCGGTCGGCGTCCTGGTGCTGACCGGCTTCTACAATTTCGCCCACAGCCTGCAATCCGGCCGGGTGAGCGTCAACGCCCCGGTGTTCCGCCTGAGCTTCGTCATCACCGCGGGCCTCGCCGTCGCGCTGCTCGGCGAGCCCCTTACCGCGTTCAAGATGGCGGGCGTCTCGCTCGCCCTCGTCGCGGTCTGGCTGCTGCTGGGCGCCCCGGCAGCGGGTGACGCCGCTCGGCGCGAGAGCAGGTCTTCGCTGGTGCGCGTGCTGGTCGCAACCGCCGCGATCGGCATCGGCAACTTCGTCTACAAGTACGGGCTGCGCGCGGGCGCGACGCCGGCCTCGCTGATCGTGGCGCAGGCGACCGTCGTGGTGAGCTGCTCGACGGTGCTCGTGCGTGTCCTGGACCACCGCATCCGCCCGTCGCGCGCGGTGCTGCGCAACGCCCCAATGGCGGGAGTAGCGATCGCCCTCGCCTTCTGCCTGATGGTCGAGAGCCTGGCGCGCGGCGACGCGAGCGTCATGGTGCCAGTGGCGCAAATGGGCTTCGTCGCCACGTCGCTGGTCGGATTTCTATTCTTGCGCGAGCCGTTCTCGCTACGCAAGGGCGCGGGCTTGATGGCGGCGCTCGCCGCTCTGGCGAGCCTCGCCGGCAGCTAGCCGCGCCGCCAGACGATGCCCTTCTTCGCTTCCTTCTCCATACCGTCCAGGTACTTTTCGTGCGCTGCGGCCTCCTCGGCGCTGGCCCGCACCACGAGCAGCTTCGAGGTGTCGAAGCGCGGCGGGCCGCCGGCGACCGGCGCCGGGTCGTCGTCCAGCTCCATCGCCAGGCTTTCCTGGCCGCGGGTCATGGCGAGGTAGACCTCGGCCAGCAGGCGCGCATCCAGCAGGGCTCCGTGCAGGGTGCGGTGGGCGTTGTCGACCCCGTAGCGCTCGCACAACGCGTCGAGCGAGTTGCGCCGTCCCGGGTGGAGCTCGCGCGCGAGCGCCAGGGTGTCGATCACGCCGGAGGCGTGGTCGGCGAGCCGGCCCAGGCCCGCCAGCTCGAGCTCGGCGTCGAGGAACTCGACGTCGAACGCGGCGTTGTGGATGATCAGCTCGGCGCCGCGCACGTAATCCAGGAAGTCCTTCGCCACCTCTGCGAAGCGCGGCTTGTCGGACAGGAACTCGCGCGTCAAGCCGTGCACCTTGGCCGCGCCCTCCTCGATCTCGCGCTCGGGGTCGAGGTAGGTATGGAACTGCCGCTCGGTGACGCGCCGGCTGAGCAGCTCGATGCAGCCGATCTCGATCACCCGGTCGCCCAGCTTGGCGTTCAAACCGGTGGTCTCGGTGTCGAGCACGATCCGGCGCTCAGCCATCCTGCCCTCCGATGGCGCGGTTGGCGAGCGCGTCGGCGCGCTCGTTCTCGGGGTGCCCGGCGTGGCCCTTGACCCAGTGCCATTCGACATCGTGCTCCTGCGCCAGCGCGTCGAGCCGCTGCCACAGGTCTACATTCTTCACCGGCTTCTTGTCCGCCGTGCGCCAGGCGCGCCGCTTCCAGTCGTGAATCCAGCTCGAGATGCCCTTATGCACGTACTGCGAGTCGGTGTACAGGCGCACCCTGCAACGCCGCTTGAGCGATTCGAGGGCCCGGATCACCGCGGTCAGCTCCATGCGGTTGTTGGTGGTGGCGGCCTCGCCGCCGTAGAGTTCCTTCTCGACTTCGCCCACGCGCAGCAGCGCTCCCCAGCCGCCCGGGCCGGGATTGCCCTTGCACGCGCCGTCGGCGTAGATTTCCACTACCTTGTCACTCATGGTGCTGCAGATCGTGCCGCCGCTGCTGCGTGATCGGCGCCGCCAGCGCGCGCCGGCGCCTGGCGCGTTCCTTGCGCCAGGCGGGCGTTACCAGCCGCACGCCTTGCACCCGCTTGATCGCCCGCACCACGTAGACCCCGCCTGCGATCGGCCACCAGCGCGCGCCCGCCTGCTCCATGAAGTCGAACCGCGCGAGCCACTTCGGCTGCGCGAACGGCGGCGCATAGCAGCCGAACACTCCGCCGTTGAGCTCGAAGCCGAGCAGCCGCAGCCAGTCGCGCAGCCGCAGAAGGCTGATGAAGCGCGCGTCCCACGGCGCCCCCGCGTGCCTGAAGGAGAACATCTGCCGCAGGCGCCAAAGGGAAAGCGGATTGAATCCCGACACCACCAGTTGCCCCTCCGGCATCAGCACCCGCTCGGCCTCGCGCAGCACATGGTGCGGGTCGTTGTGGCTCTCGAGCACGTGCGGCAGCACGACCAGGTCCGCGCTTTGCGACGCGAGCGGCAGCTGCAGCGGGTCGGCCGCCACCACGGCGCCCGGCTCGAGCGCGACGCCGAAGCGGAACGGAATGCGGTTGCGGCGCAGGAAGTCGGTCTCCGGCAGGCCGACCTGGAGCGCGCGGTAGCCGAACGCATCGTCGACCGCGTTGTCGAACTGCGCAAGCTCCCAATCCAGCACGTAGCGCCCCTGCGGCGTGACAAACCACTCGGAAAGAGATGAGCGGACACCGTTATACTTGTGCGTCGCACCAGGCGCGAAGGATTGCCGATCCATGCTAGAGATCGTTCCCGTAAAGGCATTCAAGGACAACTATATCTGGACGCTGCGCGACGGCAAGCACGCAGCGGTGGTCGATCCGGGCGACGCGCGCCCGGTGCTCGACTATTTGGCGCGCGAGAAGCTCGATCTGGTGGCGATCCTCGCCACTCACCACCATGCGGACCATGTCGGCGGAATCCCCGGACTGCTCGAGCGAGGCCGCGTTCCGGTATTCGGCCCGCGCGGTGAGCCGATTGAGTCTCTGACCCGGGCGGTGGGAGAGGGCGACACGGTGACGATCCCCGAGCTCGGCGTCTCGTTCGCGGTGCTCGACATCCCGGGGCACACGCGAGCGCATATTGCATATTATGGCTCGAATTGCCTTTTCTGTGGCGACACGCTGTTCGCCTGCGGCTGCGGCCGCGTTTTCGAGGGCACGCCCGAGCAGATGTACGCTTCGCTCGAAAAGCTGCGCGCGCTTCCGGATTCGACGCGCGTCTACTGCGGGCACGAATACACCCTCGCCAATATCGGCTTCGCGCGCAGCGTCGAGCCGGGCAACGCCGCGCTCGGCGCGCGCGAAGCGCGCGACCGCAAGCTGCGCGATGCCGGCAAGCCGACCCTGCCGACCACGCTCGGCGAGGAGAAGGCGACCAATCCCTTCCTGCGCTGCCTCGAGCCCGCGGTGGTCGAGTCGGCCAACAAGTACCTCGGCGCCCGAGCGGCCGACCCGGTACGCGTGTTCGCGGCGATCAGGGATTGGAAGAACCGCTCGTGATCCTGCGCCGGGGCGCGTGGGCGCTCGCCGCCCTGCTCACCGCCTGCGCCACACCGCAGGCGCCGCCGCCCGCCCCCCCGCAAGCGGTGCCGGCACCCGTGGTACCGCCGCCCGCGCCGCCGCTGCGCACCGTGCTCAACAAGCCGCTCGACGCCACGCGCCTGCCGCCTTTCGACGGCGAGACGCGGGCGGTGACGGAGCCGCTGCGCGGCGTGCGGCTGATCGACCTCACCGTTCAGCCTGACGACCTGTGGCAGCGCATCCGCCGCGGCTTCGGCATGCCGGACCTGGACAACGCCCGCGTACAGGCGATGATGGCGTACTACGCCGCGCGGCCGGAGTACCTGCAGCGCATTATCGAGCGCAGCCGGCGCTACCTGTACCACATCGTCGACGAGCTCGAAAAACGCGGCATGCCGACCGAGCTCGCGCTGCTGCCGATGGTCGAGAGCGCCTACAACCCGATGGCGTACTCGCGCTCGCACGCCTCGGGCATATGGCAGTTCATCCCGCCCACCGGAAAGCGCTACAGCCTGAAGCAGAGCTGGTGGTACGACGAGCGGCGCGACATCGTCGCCTCCACCAACGCGGCGCTCGACTACCTGCAGGACCTGTACGACATGCACGGCGACTGGCAGCTCGCGCTGGCGTCCTACAACTGGGGCGAGAACGCGGTCGCGCGCGCGATCGAAAGGAACAGGAAGGCCGGGCTGCCGACCGACTACTCGAGCCTCAAGATGCCTCCCGAGACGCGCGATTACGTCCCCAAGCTGCAGGCGCTGAAGAACATCATTTCGGATCCCAAGCCGTTCGGCATCGTGCTCGACCCTATTCCGAACCAGCCCTACTTCGTGAGCGTCGACGGCACCGGCGCGATCGACGTGCGGCTGGCGGCCAAGCTGGCCGAAATGCCGATCGACGAGTTCATCGCGCTCAACCCCGGCTTCAACCGGCCGCTGATCCCCACCTCGCTCGACTCGCGCATCGTGCTGCCGGCCGACAAGGTCGAGGTGTTCCGCGCCAACCTGGAGAAGTACGACGACAAGGCACGCGTGTCCTGGAAGACCTACCACCCGCGGGGCGGCGAGCGCCTCGACCACATCGCGCGCAAGTTCCACGTCTCGCTCGCGGAGCTGAAGAAGGTCAACGGCATCCGCTCGCGCTCGCTGCGCGCGCCCGGGCTGCTGGTGGTGCCGATCGACGGCGCCAAGCTCAGCGGCCAGCCGCTGCCGATCATGTATGCGCCACCCATCCCGGCGCCCCCCGCCGGCCACCTCTATCGGGTCAGGCGGGGCGACAGCCTATGGAGCATCTCGCGCCGCTACCGCGTCAGCGTCGAGCACCTGCGGCGCCTGAATCCCAACCTCGGCACGATTCATCCCGGACAGCTCATCGTGGTCCGCGCCCGGCGTTGATCGATCCTATGAAAAGTATTTAATAATAATTAGTTAGAAGAAACACCTAAGGCGTTTTCTACGGATAGTCGAGGCGATGAACTTCGGCCGCGAAGCGGTCCGGATCGCCCATCCGCGCCAAGTTGGCGAAGAAGCGCTTGGTGCTCGCCAGCGCCTGCGGCGACAGCGCGGCGAGCGGCGAGCGCCGCATCGAGCGCGTTGCGCACCGAGTGCCAGTCGAGCGCGAGGGTCTCCACCCGCTCTTCGCGGCGCCGCTCAATCATGCCCGGCGTCGATGCGCGGCACCGCCGCCAGCAGCGTGCGCGTATAGGGGTCCCTGGGATGGTTCAGCACTTCGTCGACCGCGCCGCGCTCGACGATGCGGCCGCGAACCATCACCGCCACCTCGTGCGCCAGGTATTCGACCACCGACAGGTTGTGGCTGATGAAAAGATAGGCCAGCCCCAGGCTCTCCTGCAGCGACTTCAGCAGATTCAGGATTTGCGCCTGCACCGAGACGTCGAGCGCGCTGGTCGGCTCGTCACACACGATGAGGCGCGGCTCGACCGCGAGGGCGCGCGCGATGGCGATCCTCTGGCGCTGCCCGCCCGAGAACTCGTGCGGATAGCGCGACTTGGCCGATGGCGCCAGTCCCACCTGCTCGAGCAGCGCCTCGACGCGCCGCTCGCGCTCGGCCTCGTCGCGGCCGATACCGAGGCTGCGCATGCCCTCGGTGAGCGCCTCCAGTACGCGCATGCGCGGATCGAGCGAGGCGTAGGGGTCCTGGAACACGATCTGCATCTTCGCGCGCCAGGGGCGCAGCGCGGCGCGCGATAGCCGGCCGAGCTCAATCCCGCCCGCGCGCACGCTGCCCGCCGTCGGCCGGATGAGCTGCAGGATCGCCTTGCCCACGGTAGTCTTGCCGGATCCCGATTCGCCGACCAGCGCGAGCGTCCTGCCCTCGCGGATCTGGAGCGACACGCCGTCTACCGCCTTGACCTGCCCGACGACGCGGCGCAGCAGCCCGCGCCGGATCGGGAAGTGCACCTTGAGGTCGGCGACCTCGAGCAGCAGCGCGGTCTGCGCGGTCGCCGCCGCGGCGGGCACGCCGAGCGCCGCGCCCGCGCGCGGCGCCGCGGCTCCTTCCTCGCGCAGGTGGCAGCGCGCGCGCTGTCCGGCGGGCAGCGCCAGCAGCTGCGGCGGCTCGCGCCTACAGCGCTCGAAGGCGAGCTCGCAGCGCTCGGCGAATCGGCAGCCGGCGAACGCTTCGGTGAGCGGCGGCACGCGCCCCGGAATTCCGGCCAGCGCGCCGGCGCGCCGCGCCGCCGACGGCAGCGCGGCGAACAGCCTCTGCGAATAGGGATGCTGCGGCGCGCGCAGGAAGGCCTCGCGCGGCCCGGTCTCGACGATCTGTCCGGCGTACATGACCGCCACGCGCTGTGCCATCTGCGTCACGACGCCGAGGTCGTGGGTGATGAGCAGCAGCGCCATACCGCGCTCGGCCTGCAGGCGCTTGAGCAGCTCCAGGATCTGCGCCTGGATCGTGACGTCGAGCGCGGTAGTCGGCTCGTCGGCGATCAGCAGCTCGGGATCGACCGCGAGCGCAGCGGCGATCATGGCGCGCTGCTTCAGTCCTCCCGAGAGCTGGAAAGGATACTCGTCGAAGCGCCGCGCGCCGTCGGGAATGCCGACCGCCTCGAGCAGCTCGAGCGCGCGCTTGCGCGCCGCCGCGCCGCGCAGACCGGCATGGCGCTCGATCACCTCGACCACCTGGCGTCCGACCGTCAGCACCGGGTTGAGCGCGGTCGACGGCTCCTGAAAGATCATCGCCACCCGCCGCCCGCGCACCGCGCGCATGGCCGCCTCAGGCAGCGCGAGCAGGTCGCTGCCGCCCAGCAGTACCCTGCCGCCCGCAACGCGCGCCGCCTCCGGCAGCAGCCGCATGACCGACAGCGCGGTCATCGACTTCCCGCAGCCCGACTCGCCTACCAGCGCGAAGCACTCGCCCCGCTCCAGCGCCAGGTCGACGCCGTCCACCGCGCGCAGCTCGCCTTCCGGCGCGTCGAGCACCGTGCGCAGGCCCTCGAGTTCGAGCGTGTCCGCGCTCATCGCGTCGTCCCCTGCAGCGCCGCGGCGCCGACGCGCACGCGCGGATCGAAGCCGTCGCGCACCGCGTCCGCGAGCAGATTCGCCGCCAGCACCAGCACCAGCAGAAAGCCGAACGCGGAGGCGAGCGACCACCACACTACCGGCTCGCGCGCCATCTCCAGGCGCGCGGCGTTGATCATGGTGCCGAAGCTGACCGTGGTGGGATCGACCCCGACGCCGACGTACGACAGCACCACCTCCGCGAGCACCAGGCCAGAAAAGTCGAGCACCAGAGAGATGATGATGATGTGCGCGACGTTTGGCAGCAGGTGGCGCGTGAGGATGCGCAGGTGCGATACGCTCAGCGCGTGGGCCGCCTGCACGTACTCCAGCTCGGCGAGCTTGAGCGCCTCGCCGCGCAGCAGGCGCGCGAGCGAGGTCCAGCTGGTGACGCCCAGGATCACACACAGCAGCAGCAGCCTCACATCGGCGCGCTGCGCGGTGGTGGGAAAGAGCTGCGGATGGCCGTCGATGTAGACCTGCATCATGAGCACGAACGCGGCGATGAGCAGCACCGCGGGAATCGAGTTGAGCGTCGTGTACAGGTACTGGATCAAGTCGTCGACCCAGCCCCTGAAGTACCCCGCGGTAACGCCCAGCATCGCCCCGAGCGGAAGCATGACCAGGGTCGTCAGGGTGCCGATCACCAGGCTGGTGCGAACCGACTTGAGCGACAGGTAGAGCACGTCCTGGCCGACCTTGTCGGTGCCCAGCACGTGATAGGCGAGCGACAAGGCGAACGCCGGGCCGGCAAGCGCAAGCATCGCGCCGAGCGTGGCGTAGGCGGCGCCCCACGGCACTTGCGGCGCGCGCCGCCGCAGCGGCCGGAAAGCCGCTCCGAGCGCCAGCCACGCCAGCGCCGCGCCGGCCAGCCCCGCGAGCACGCGTCGCGCCACGTCCGCGCCCCGCCCGGCTTCGCTCACGAGCCCCGCGCCACCGTAGCGCAGCCGCGGGTACTCGTGCGCCAGGCTGCCGTTCGGCATCCTGGTTTCTTCGAGCGTGAAAAGGCGCGTCGCGAGCGGCGCCGAGTAGGTCGTCTCTTCGCTGCGCCGCAGATGGGAGAGCGCCAGATCGAGCAGCGACAGGACTTGCGGCGAGTACGCAGGCGCCTGGCCCGCGGCGACGGGCAGCGCGACGCGGAGGTGCAGCGAATCAGCCAGCCCGATTGCGCCATAGCCGGCGAGCAGCGTGAGCGAGACCAGCGCGGCGCGGCTTTTCGCCACGCGCAGCCAGGGCGCCGCGAGGTGCGGCCGCCGCGCGCAGAGCCACAGGTACGCGCCCGTGGCCGCTACCAGCAGCCACAGCAGCGAGTCGGTCCACAGGATCACGGGAGTGAAGGGCATGGCGCTACTCGAGGCGCACGCGGGGATCGACCAACGTGTAGGAGACGTCGGTCAGCAGCAGTCCGAGGATGTACAGCAGCGAGCCGATGAACACCATCGAGCGCACCACGGCGAAATCCTGCGACTGGATGGCGTCGATGGTATAGCTGCCCAGCCCGGGAATGCCGAAGAAGGACTCCATCAGCAGGCTGCCCATGAACAGCAGCGGGATCACCACCACCACGCCGGTAAGGATCGGGATCATCGCGTTTTTGAGCACGTGGCGGAACATCACCACCGATTCGGACAGGCCCTTGGCGCGCGCCGTGCGCACGTAGTCCTTGCCCATCTCCTCCAGGAACAGCGTCCGGTACCAGCGGCTTCCGGCGCCCACGCCGCTCAGCACGCCGATCGCCGCCGGCAGGATCAGGAACTTGATCGCGTGCAGGCCGGTGTTGTAACCCGAGATCGGAACCAGTTCCCAGAGCTTGGCCACCAGGTACTGGCCGGCGATGATGTAGAACAGCGTCGAGATCGACATCATCACCACGCACAGCACGACGCCCCAGAAGTCGAGGTAGGTGGCGCGGAAGAACGCCATCACCAGGGCGAAGCTGACGTTGAGCGCCAGCCCGACCAGGAACACCGGGATGGCAAGCGCGAGGCTCGGCCACATGCGCGTGCGGATCTCGGCCGCGATGTCGCGCCCGTCGTCCGAAGCGCCGAAGTCGAAGCGCGAACAGGCGCACGGATTTCTGGAAGAACACGGTGTCGCGTGAGCTTTTCGCTGCCTGCCGCGCGCGCGTTCCACAGCAGCGGCTTGTCGTAGCCGTGCTCGGCCTTCCAGCGCTCGATCTCGGCCTGCGTCACGCGCTTCGCGCCGAGCTGCATGCGCGCCATGTCGTCCGGCGTGTTGACGACGAAGAACAGCGCGAAGGTGATCAGGTTCACGCCGATCAGGATCGGAATGGCGTACAGCGTCGCGGCGCAGGATGTAGGCGCAGCATGTCAGGCGGCGGGGCGCGCGGCCATGCGCTCGCGGCGGCGGTAGCCGACGAAGGCGGGAACCAGCAGGGCGACGAGCAGCCCGAAGCCGACCGCGAGCGGCCAGACGACCGGCCGGTTCCACTCGTGCCGCAGGGCCGCGCGCCGCGCGGGGTCAAGGCGCAGGTACTTGACGTCGTTGCGCGCCATGTCGTTCGGCTTCACGTTCGAGAGCCAGCCGTGATACAGACAGGTAGTCCTTCGGAAAATAGCCCCAGATCCACGGCGCGTCGTCGCGCGCGATGCCGACCATGGCGTCGATGATCTTCTGCCGCTCGGGGGAGTTGGGCATATCGCGCATGCGCTCGAACAGCGCGTCGTAGCGCGGGTTGTTGTAGTTCGCCGCGTTTTCGCCGTGGTGCAGCGCGCGGCTCTGCGCGCCGTCCAGCAGGAACAGGAAATTCTCCGGATCCGGATAGTCGGCGTTCCAGCCGAGGAAGAACATCTGCTCGCTGCCCTTGCGGATCTTGTCCTGGAAACGGTTCCAGTCGGTGGCACGCACCTCGAGCTGGATCGAGAGCTTGGCGAACTGCTTGCGCCACCAGTCGAAGCGCGCCTGGTCGCCCGGGCCGCGCGTGACCGTGTCAAGGTACAGCACCAGCGGTTGCCCGGTACGCGCGTCTCGCCCGCCCGGGTAGCCCGCCTCGGCGAGCAGCCGCCTGGCGTCGGCGAGCGGGCGGCGGTGCGCCGCGCCGTCGCGCCAGACGTGCGTGACGGGATTGACTCCCTCCTCGCCCCCGCGGTAGCCGAAGATGCCGGACGGAATCGGCCCCTGCGCGACCAGGCCGCGCCCGTTGGCGAAGATGGACAGGAACTCCTCCATGTCGACCGCGATCGAGATCGCCTGGCGCAGCTTCCGCGCGCGCCCGGCCGCCTCGCCGCCGCCCGCGTTGCCGACCACCGGGTCGAGCCAGTTGAAGCCGATGTAGAACACGGACGGGGCAACGGCCGTGCGCAGCTGGATGCCGAGGCTGCGCAGCTGCGGCGTGAGCGCCGCCTGGCCCTCGACCGAGACGCGCACCGCCTGGTCGAAATTGTCCGAGCTGATGCCCGAGGTGTCGTAGTAGCCCTGCAGGAACTTGTTCCAGTACGGGATGCTTTCCTTCTCCCGGCTGTACACGACACGGTCGATGAAGGGCATCGGCTTGCCGGCGTCGGCGAGCAGCCCGGCCTCGCGGTCCCCGGGCGCGCCCTCGGAAGGGTAGCGCTCGCCGCGGAAGTTCGGGTTGCGCTCCAGCACCATGCGCAGGTTGGGATTGTTTTCGGTCAGCATGTAGGGACCGGTGCCGACCGGCCACCAGTCGAGCGTGAAGTTCTTCTGCGCCATGCCGGGTTGCGCGAAGAAGCGGTCGACCTCCCACGGCACCGGCGCGAAGAACGGCATCGCCAGCCAGTACGCGAACTGCGGGTAGCGCCCCTTGAGCTTGATGCGGAAGCTATGCGCGTCGACGCGCTCGACGCCCGAAAGCGGGAACTTGCGCAGGTCGAGCCATTCGTCGCCGCGCCCCTCGGCGCTCATCGCCGCGTTCGCTTGCTTGAGCCGCGCGGCGAGCTCGTGCAGGCCGACGATGTACTGGGACATCAGGCCGTAGATCGGCGAAGGGAGCTGCGGATTCGCGAGGCGCTTGATCTCGTAGATGTAGTCGTCGGCGGTCAGCTCGCGCGTGCCGCGTCCGGGCAGCGCGTAGGGGCTGGCGAGCGCGGCGATCTGCCCCGGTGAAAGCGATTGGTAGAGGAATTCCCCCTTCGCGTTCCTGGCGAATGCCGGATGCGGCTGGTAGAGAATTCCGGGCCTGATGTGGATCTCGTACTCGCTGTAGCCTGCGACGGTGCTCACGCGCGGCATCTCCGCCGCGGTGAGCGGCACGAGCTGATAGGGCCGCTTCAGGTAGTGGTACTGCAGCGGCGGCTCGTACACCTGCTGCGTGAACACCGCCTCGTCCGAGGCGTAGGACAGCGCCGGATCGAGGTGCTTGGGGCGCGCGACGAAGGTCGAATAGAGAATATTCTTTCCGGCGTCGGACGCCGGGTAAGGATCGTTCCACGCTTCGCCGCAGCCCGCGAGCGCGGCGACCAGGGCGCAGGCCGCGGCCAGGCCGCGCAATCCGATATGGCGCATCCGGCCTAGTCTAGCCGAACGCATCATATAATCGGGCACTCAAACAAGAGGTCAACAATCATGGCTTTTCTCGCCGGCAAGAAGATCCTCGTTACCGGCCTGCTGAGCAACCGCTCGATCGCCTACGGCATTGCGCAGTCCGCCCGCCGCGAGGGCGCCGAGCTCGCCTTCACCTACGTCGATGAGCGCTTCAAGGCGCGCGTGACGGAGCTCGCGCGCGAGCTCGGATCGGCGATCGTCCTGCCTTGCGACGTCGCAAGCGACGCGCAGATCGACGCGCTGTTCAGCGCGCTGGGCAAAACCTGGGACGGCCTGGACGGACTGGTCCACGCGATCGCCTACGCTTCGCGCGAGGCGATCGCCGGCGAGTTCCTGGACGGATTCTCGCGCGAGGCATTCCGCGAAGCGCACGATATTTCGGCCTACAGCTTTCCCGCCCTGGCCAAGGCCGCGCTGCCGATGATGCAGGGCCGCCGCGCCGCGCTCATCACCCTCACCTACCTCGGCGCGGAGCGGGTACTGCCGCACTACAACACCATGGGCTTGGCGAAGGCGAGCCTGGAAGCGTCGGTGCGCTACCTGGCGGCGAACCTGGGGCCGCTCGGCATCCGGGTCAACGGCATCTCGGCCGGGCCGATCAAGACGCTCGCGGCCAGCGGCATTGCCGATTTCCGCAAGATCTTCCGCTTCGTGGAGGAGAATTCGCCGCTGCGGCGCAACGTGACGACCGACGACGTGGGCAACGCCGCCGCGTTCCTGCTTTCGGAGCTTGCGGCCGGGATCACCGGCGAGGTCATCCACGTCGACGCCGGCTTCAGCCACGTCGTGGGCGGCATCGGCAAGGGCAACGGCGAGTAGCCGGCCGCGCCCTACTTGCGCTCGAGGTTCTTCTCGTTGATCTCGATCTCGGCGCGCTTGCGCAGGCTGGCGACGAACGCGTCGTAGTCGGCCTGGCCTTCGGCCCGCTCCAGGTTCGACACGTCGGTCGCCGCCTGGGCGTCGGTCTTGTTGCCGGGCTCGATCACCTTGCTGATGCGGTAGATCGCGTAGCCGGCCTCGTCCTTGTCGGCGCCGACGTAGACCGGCAGCTTGGACACGTCGGCCGTCACGATCCGCAGCAGCGCGTCCTGCGACAGGCCCTTCGACTCGCGGCGCGATACCTGTTGGATCGCGCCCCATTTCAGCCCCGCGTCGGCCCCCAGGCGCAGCTTGGAGAGCTTCGCCTCGCCCTCCTTCGCGGCCAGCTTGAGCGCCTCCTGCCGGCGCAGCTCCTGCTCGATCGCAGGCTTCACGTCGTCGAACTTGCGCAGCGAGGCAGCCTCGTGCTCCAGCACGCGCGCCGCGACCATGGTCTCGGGCGCCACTTCGACCGCCGGCGTGTTGTGCTTCTTGTCGAGCACGTCCTCGGAGAACAGGGCGTTGATCAGCTTGGAATTGTTCAGCGGCGGCGGGGCCTTGTCCGCGGCCTTGGTGATCCAGCCGGTGGTCTGCAGCTCGAGCTTGTAGCGCTTCGCCACTGCCTGCAGGCTGTCGGCCTGCTCGAACACAAGGTCGCTGAAGCGCTCGGCCGCCTCTGCGTACGCGCGCGCGGCTTTCTGCTTCTGCAGCTCCGCGGTCAGCTGCTTGCGCACTTCGTCCAGTGTGCGGGTATGCCCGGGCTGGATTCCGGTGAGCTCGATGATGTGGTAGCCGTAGTCGCTCTTGACCACGCCACTGACGTCACCGACCTTGCCGAGCGCGAACACGGCGTCCGCGAAAGGCTTGACCATCATGCTGCGATCGAAATAGCCCAGGTCGCCGCCCTTTTCCGCCGAGCCCGGATCCTGAGAGTATTTCTTCGCCAGTGCGGCGAAGCTGCCAGGGGACTTGCGCACTTCGGCGAGGATCTCCTCGGCCTTCTTTTGCGCCGCCTCGCGCACCGCGGGCTTCGCATCCGGGTCGACCTGGATCAGGATATGGCTCGCGCGCCGCTGCTCGTCGGCCTTGTAGCGGCTGGCGTTGGCCTCGTAGGCCTGCTTCAGCTCCGCTTCGGTGACCGGCTCGGTCGCGGCCAGCGCCTCGCCCGAGAGCACCACGTACTGCACCCGCATCCGCTCCGGGATGCGGAACTCGTCCTGGTGCGAGTCGTAGTACGCCTTGGCCTGGACGGGATCGACCTTGACCTGCGACATGAACGGTTGCGCGGGCACCAGCGCCTCCGACACCTCGCGCTTCTCCTCCAGCAGTTTTGCCAGGCGCGCCGCGACGCTGCGTGAGCCGATCGCGCTGTCGGTGACAGCGTTAGAGATCTGCTGCAAGGTGAGTTCGTAGCGCAGGCTCGACTCGAAGCCTTGCGGTGTCATGCCCTGCGAGCGCAGCACCGCTTCGTAGGCGGCGCGGGAGAAGCGCCCGTCCTCCTGGAACGCCGCGATGCCGAGGATCGCCTCGCGCAGCGTATCGTCCGAGACCGACAGCCTCGCCTTGGCGGCCGCAGTGGCGACCAGGCGGTTGTCGATCATGCTCTCGAGCAGCGCGCGCCGCGTCGCGGGCGTGTCGAGCGCGTCGAGGTCCAGGCGATCGCCGAACATCTGGCGCAACCGCTGCTGCTGGCGCTGCAGCGCGTCGTCGTACTCGCGTTGGGTGATTTTCATCCCGTTTACCGTCGCGACCGTGTCGTTCTGGCTGCGGAACTGGGTATAGGACTGGATGCCCCAGGTCGCGAAGGTGAGCGCGAGGCCACCCAGCAGTATCTGGATCAATATCTTTTGTTTTTCGACGAATCTGAACATGGCTCGGCGGAAGTAGAAAAGGGCGAACTCGCGTTCGCCCTTTCAGGATGTCTGGCGGAGCGGACGGGACTCGAACCCGCGACCCCCGGCGTGACAGGCCGGTATTCTAACCAACTGAACTACCACTCCATCCCTGGTGGGTGCTGACGGGGTCGAACCGCCGACATTCGCCTTGTAAGGGCGACGCTCTACCAGCTGAGCTAAGCACCCGGGACTTCAAAGGGGCGCTAGTTTATCGCGTCCTTGAGCGCCTTGCCAGCGCGGAACTTCGGCACCCGGCTGGCGCGGATCTGGAGCGTCTCACCAGTGCGGGGATTGCGACCGGTGCGCGCCGCGCGCTCGCTGACATAGAAGCTGCCGAAGCCCACCAGGGTGACCATGTCGCCCTTCTTCAGGCTCGCCTTGATTGCGGCGACCATCGCATCCACCGCGCGCTCCGCGCCCGATTTGGAAATTTCCGCCGCCTGCGCGATGTGGTCGATCATCTCCGCCTTGTTCACTGAAACCTCCTCTCTCAATGCGTTGTCAGACTCGAGCCGCTCTTGTCCCCCTCGGCGCCCGGCAGCGGCGCGACGACCTGGTCGGGCAGCGGCTCGGGTTGACGCTCGAGCGCGATCTCGAGCACCTTGTCGATCCACTTGACCGGGACGATCTCCAGCCTGCTCTTGATGTTCTCCGGGATGTCGGCCAGGTCCTTGACGTTCTCTTCCGGGATCAGCACCATCTTGATGCCGCCGCGGTGCGCCGCCAGCAGCTTCTCCTTCAGGCCGCCGATCGGCAGCACCTCGCCGCGCAGCGTGATCTCGCCGGTCATGGCGACGTCGGCGCGCACCGGGATGCCGGTCAGCACCGAGACCATCGCCGTGCACGATGCCGATGCCCGCGCTCGGGCCGTCCTTCGGGCGTCGCGCCCTCGGGCAGGTGGATGTGGATGTCGTTCTTCTGGTAGAAGTCTTCCGGCGATGCCGAGCTTGCGCGAGCGGCTGCGCACCACCGACAGCGCGGCCTGGATCGACTCCTGCATCACGTCGCCGAGCTTGCCGGTGGTGATCGTCTTGCCCTTGCCGGGCATCACCACGGCCTCGATGGTGAGCAGCTCGCCGCCGACCTCGGTCCACGCCAGGCCGGTGACCTGCCCGACCTGGTTCTGCTTTTCGGCCATGCCGAAGCTGTACTTGCGCACCCCGAGGTACTTGTCGAGGTTCTTCGGCGTGACGCTGATGCTGGCGGTCCTTCTTCTCGGTCAGCAGCGCCTTGACCACCTTGCGGCAGATCTTGGAGATGTCGCGCTCGAGCGCCGCGCACGCCGGCCTCGCGCGTGTAGTAGCGGATCGATGTCGCGGATCGCCGCCTCGGTCACCGACAGCTCGCCTTGCTTGAGGCCGTTGTTCTTCATCTGCTTGGGCAGCAGGTACTTGATCGCGATGTTGATCTTCTCGTCCTCGGTGTAGCCCGAGAGGCGGATCACCTCCATCCGGTCGAGCAGCGCCGGCGGGATGTTCAGCGTGTTCGCCGTGGCGACGAACATCACGTCCGACAGGTCGTACTCGACCTCGACGTAGTGGTCGACGAAGGTGTGGTTCTGCTCCGGGTCGAGCACCTCGAGCAGCGCCGAGGACGGGATCGCCGCGGAAGTCCATGCCCATCTTGTCGACTTCGTCGAGCAGGAACAGCGGATTCTTGCACCGCCGACCTTGGTCATGTTCTGCAGGATCTTGCCCGGCATCGAGCCGATGTAGGTGCGGCGATGGCCGCGGATCTCGGCCTCGTCGCGCACGCCGCCCGAGCGACATGCGCACGAACTTGCGGTTGGTCGCCTTGGCGATCGACTGGCCCGAGCGAGGTCTTGCCGACGCCCGGAGGGCCGACCAGGCACAGGATCGGCGCCTTCATCTTGTCGACGCGCTGCTGCACCGCGAGATACTCGACGATGCGCTCCTTGACCTTCTCCAGGCCGTAGTGGTCGGCGTTCGAGGACTTCCTCGCGCATGGCCTTGAGGTCCTTGCGTGATCTTGGTCTTCTTGCGTCCACGGCAGGCCGACCAGCGTGTCGATGTAGTTGCGCACCACCGTCGCTTCGGCCGACATGGGCGACATCAGCTTGAGCTTCTTCAGCTCCGCCTCGGCCTTCTTGCGCGCCTCCTTCGGCATGTGCGCGGCCTTGATCTTCTTTTCCATCTCCTCGAGGTCGGCGCCTTCTTCGCCCTCGCCGAGCTCCTTCTGGATCGCCTTGACCTGCTCGTTCAGGTAGTACTCGCGCTGGCTCTTCTCCATCTGGCGCTTGACGCGGCCGCGGATGCGCTTCTCGACCTGCAGGATGTCGATCTCGGTCTCGAGCTGAGCCAAGCAGATGCTCGAGGCGCTGCTTGACGTCGAACATCTCGAGCACCTGCTGCTTCTGCTCGAGCTTGAGCGGCAGGTGCGCGGCGATCGTGTCGGCCAGGCGGCCGGCCTCGTCGATGCCCGGCAGCGAGGTCAGGATCTCGGGCGGGATCTTCTTGTTCAGCTTGACGTACTGGTCGAACTGCCGACAGCAGCGCGCGGCGCATCGCCTCGACCTCGGGCGCGGGCGCGCCGTCGAGCACGATCGGCACCGCGTCGGCGACCCAATGCGTCTTGAGGTCGACGATATCGCGGATCTGGGCGCGGCTGCCGCCCTCGACCAGCACCTTCACGGTGCCGTCGGGCAGCTTCAGCATCTGCAGGATGCTCGACACGCAGCCGATGTCGTAGATGTCCTCGGGCCGGGGCTCGTCCTTGGCGGCGGACTTCTGCGCCACCAGCAGGATCGACTTGCCGCTTTCCATCGCCGTCTCCAGGGCCTTGATCGACTTGGGCCGGCCGACGAACAGCGGGATCACCATGTGCGGGAACACCACCACGTCGCGCAGCGGCAGCAGCGGGTATTGCGGAGTGACGGCGGGCACTTCGGGAGCGTCGGACATTTACGGCCTCGGTTGCGGCGTGGAAGGTCTCATCCAGCTTGGGGCTTTCCGCGCCAAATCAATAGCAAGCATGCGTCCAAGCCTACACGCAAGCC
Source organism: uncultured beta proteobacterium (assembly GCA_963755395.1). Classification (GTDB taxonomy): domain Bacteria; phylum Pseudomonadota; class Gammaproteobacteria; order Burkholderiales; family SG8-39; genus DAHVFK01. The sequence goes on from CAVWJJ010000003.1 coordinate 62,746, forward strand.
CGCCACGCCGCAACGCGACCGGCGGGCAGCGCCGCGCGTGTTTGTGACAGCTAGACTGCGGAAACGTTCAGGCGCTGCCGCCCGCGACCTTGTGCTGGTCGGAGTAGATCAGCAGCGGCTTGCCGTCGGCAGTGATCATCGCTTCGTCGACCACCACCTTGCTGACGTTCTCGAGCGACGGCAGCTCGTACATCGTGTCGAGCAGCACCATCTCCAGAATCGAGCGCAGGCCGCGTGCGCCCGTCTTGCGCGCAAGCGCGCTGCTTGGCGATCGCGTTGAGCGCGGCCGGCCGCACTTCGAGCTCGACGCCTTCCATCATGAACAGCTGCTGGTACTGCTTGATCAGCGCGTTCTTCGGCTCGGTCAGGATCTGGATCAGCGCGCTCTCGTCCAGCTCCTCGAGCGTCGCGACCACCGGCAGGCGGCCGACGAACTCCGGGATCAGGCCGAACTTGATCAGGTCCTCGGGCTCGACGCCCTGCAGGATGTCGAAGGTGGCCTTTGCGTTCTTCGGGCTGCGGACCTCTGCGCCGAATCCGATGCCGGTCTTCTCGGTGCGGTTGCGGATGATCTTCTCGAGGCCGTCGAACGCCCCGCCGCAGATGAACAGGATGTTGGTGGTGTCGACCTGCACGAAATCCTGGTTCGGATGCTTGCGCCCGCCCTGCGGCGGCACCGACGCGATCGTGCCCTCGATCAGCTTGAGCAGGGCCTGCTGCACGCCCTCGCCCGAAACGTCGCGGGTGATGGAGGGGTTGTCGGACTTGCGCGAGATCTTGTCGATCTCGTCGATGTAGACGATGCCGCGCTTGCGCCTTGTCGACGTCGTAGTCGCAGTTCTGCAGCAGCTTCTGGATGATGTTCTCGACGTCCTCGCCGACGTAGCCCGCCTCGGTCAGCGTGGTCGCGTCGGCGATGACGAAAGGCACATTCAGCAAGCGCGCCAGGGTCTGCGCCAGCAGGGTCTTGCCGGAGCCCGGTCGGTCCGATCAGCAGGATGTTCGATTTCGCGAGCTCGACCTCGTCGTTCTTCGACAGATGCTTGAGCCGCTTGTAGTGGTTGTACACCGCGACCGAGAGGATCCGCTTCGCCGGGTCCTGCCCGATCACGTACTGGTCGAGGATCTGCCTGATCTCGTGCGGCGTCGGCAGGTCGGACTTGGCGCCCTTGCCGCTGCGGTCGGTGGCGGTCTCCTCGCGGATGATGTCGTTGCACAGCTCGATGCACTCGTCGCAGATGAACACCGACGGGCCCGCGATGAGCTTGCGCACTTCGTGCTGGCTCTTGCCGCAGAACGAGCAGTACAGCAGCTTTTCGCTCGAGGATGTCTTGTCCGACATGTCGCGCTCCTTAGGTGTTATTCCACTCGATCGCACTTGTCAGTACCTTGTCGACCAGACCGTACTTTACCGCTTCTTCGCCCGCAGTGAAAGTAGTCGCGATCGGTATCGCTGCGCGATCCTTCTCGATCGGCTGGCCGGTGTGCTTGGCCAGCATCTCGTTCAGCCGGTTCTTGATGTACAGGATCTCGCTTGCGCGTGGATCTCGATGTCGGAGGCCTGCCCCTGGAAGCCGCCCAGCGGCTGGTGGATCATGACGCGCGAGTTCGGCAGGCAGAAGCGCTTGCCCTTCTCGCCCGCCGCCAGCAGGAACGCGCCCATGCTGGCTGCCTGCCCGATGCACAGCGTGCTCACGTCGCGGCTTGATGAACTGCATCGTGTCGTAGATCGCCAGGCCGGCCGAGACCGCGCCGCCGGGCGAGTTGATGTAGAAGAAGATGTCCTTGTCCGGATTCTCGGACTCGAGGAACAGCATCTGCGCCACGATCAGGTTGGCGGTCGTCGTCGTTGACCGGCCCGACCAGGAACACAACCCGCTCCTTCAGCAGGCGCGAGTAGATGTCGTAGGCGCGCTCGCCGCGCCCCGACTGCTCGATCACCATCGGAATCAGCCCGAGATCCTGCGTTTCGGGCATCGATTTCTGCCAGATCATGCGCCGCTCCCCATCAGTTCGTCGAAGGACACCGCCTTGTCTTGCACCTTGGCTTTGGCAAGCACCCACTTGACGACGTTGCCTTCGAGCGCGAGCCCCTCCATCTCGGACAATCGCTGCGGCTGCATATAGAACCATTTTACTACCTCGGCCGGGCTCTCGTAGCCCTGCGCCTCCTGCTCGATCAGCGCGCGCACCTCGGCCGGCTTGGGCTGCAGCCCCTCGATGCGCGCCAGCTCGCCGATGATCAGGCCGAGCGCGACGCGCCGCTTCGCGCTTTCCTCGAACGCGGCCGGATCGAGCGGCACCTGCTCCAGCTTGACGCCGCGCGCCTGCAGGTCGGCCGCCGCGCGCTCGACCAGCTGCTGCGCCTCCATCTGCACCAGCGATTTCGGCAGCTCGATCTTGGTCGCGTCGAGCAGCGTCTGCAGCGCCTGTCCCTTGAGCCGGGCCTCGATGCGCTTGTTCACCTCCCGCTCCACGTTCCCCTTGATCTCCGCGCGCATCTTGTCCAGGTCGCCGTCCGCGACCCCGAGCGATTTGGCGAACTCGGCGTCCAGCGCCGGCAGGCGCGGCTCCTCGATCTTGCCCATCCGGATCGAGAAGCTCGCCGTCTTGCCCGCCACTTCCTTGCCCTGGTAGTCGTCCGGGAAGGTGAGCTCGAAACTCTTGCTCTCGCCGGGCGCCATGCCGCGCGCGGCCGCCTCGAACTCGGGCAGCGTGCGGCCCTCGCCCAGCAGGAAGCCGAAGCCCGTGCCTTTGCCGCCTTCGAACGGCGCGCCGCCGATCGTGCCCTCGAAATCGACCGTCACGCGGTCGCCGTCCTGCGACGCGCGGGTCACTGCCTCGAATCGGGTGCGCTGCTTGCGCAGGATCTCGAGCGTGCGATCGACGGCCGCGTCGCCCACCGTCGTCTGCGGCCGATCGATGGTCGCGCCGCTCACGTCACCCGGCCTGAACTCGGGATAGACCTCGAACGTGGCGCTGAACGCCAGCGCCTTGTCGTCGCCGCCGTCGTGCTTCTCTATCCTCGGATAGCCTGCCACGCGCAGGTTCTGCTCCTTGACCGCATCGCTGAACGTCTTCTGCACCGCGTCGCCCAGCACCTCGCTGCGCACCTGCGAGCCGTACTGCTGCGCCACCAGCTTGAGCGGCACCTTGCCGGGACGAAAGCCCGGCATCTTGACGTTGCGCGCGAGCTTCTTCAGCCGCTCGTCGACCTGGCGCTCGATCTCGTCGACCGGCACCGACATCGAGAGGCGCCGCTCGAGGGCGCCCAGGGTTTCCACGTTTGCCGCCATGCGTATCGCTTCCTCGTAGTCTTGCGCATTCCCGCGGCTGGTGCGAAGGGTGGGACTCGAACCCACAAGCGTTTCCGCGCTGGAACCTAAATCCAGTGCGTCTACCAATTCCGCCACCTTCGCCCGAAGCGGGTACTGCAAAAGCGCTCCATTATACTGTGGAAAACGCCCTGCCCTTCGCGCGCGCAGCGCGTTTTCCCTTTAAGAATCAAACGGTGTCAATCGAGCACTACGAGAACTTCCCGGTCGCTTCGCTGCTGCTGCCCGCAGCCGAGCGCGCGCCGGTGGGCGTGATCTACCGCTTCGCCCGCAGCGCGGACGACTTCGCCGACGAAGGCGACGCCGCGCCGGCCGAACGCCTCGCGCGCCTGCAAGCGTATCGCGCTGCGCTGCACGGCATCGCGCGCGGGGAACCGCCGGCCGAGCCCCTGTTCGAAGACCTCGCACGCGTGGTGCGCGAGCGCGCGCTTCCGCTCGAGCCGCTGCACGACCTGCTGGACGCCTTCGCCCAGGACGTGCTCAAACCGCGCTACGCCGATTTCGCCGAGCTGCTGGAGTACTGCCGCCGCTCCGCCAACCCCGTCGGTCGCCTGCTGCTGCACCTGTTCGGCGCCGCCACGCCCGGCAACGTCGCGCAATCTGACGCGCTCTGCAGCGCGCTGCAGCTGGCGAATTTCTGGCAGGATGTGGCGCTCGATTACGCAAAGGGAAGGATCTACCTGCCGCAGGACGAGATGTCGCGCTTCGGCGTGAGCGAAGTGCAGATCGCCGAGCGCCGCTGCGACGACGCCTGGCGCGCGCTGCTTGGGTTCCAGATCGAGCGCACGCGCGCAATGTTCCGCAGCGGCGCGCCGCTCGGGCGCCGCCTGCCGGGGCGCGTCGGGCTCGAGATCCGCGCCACGGTGCAGGGCGGCCTGCGCGTGCTCGACAAGCTCGGCGCCGCGCAATTCGACGTCTTTCGCCGCCGCCCGGTGCTCGAATGGTACGACTGGCCCCTGCTTCTTTGGCGCGCCCTGTGACCCCGGACGAGTACTGCCAGCACAAGGCGGCCGGGAGCGGCTCGAGCTTCTACTACGCCTTCCTGTTCCTGCCGCCCGAGCGGCGGCGCGCGATCACCGCCCTGTACGCGTTCTGCCGCGAGGTGGACGACGCGGTGGACGGCGCCTCCGAGCCGCAGCTCGCGCGCGCCAAGCTCGACTGGTGGCGCGCCGAGATCGCGAATCTGTACGCGGGCAACCCGCAACACCCCGTGACCCGCGCGCTGGCGCCCGCCGCGGCGAGCTTCGGCGTCAGCGCCGAACGCCTGAATGAAATCATCGACGGCATGCAAATGGACCTCGAGCAGTCGCGCTACCTCGACTTCAAGGGGCTCGAGCGCTACTGCTACCGCGTGGCGGGCGTGGTCGGCATCCTCTCGGCAGGGATCTTCGGCTATTCGGATGCGCGCACGCTCGAGTACGCGCAGCATCTGGGCACCGCGTTCCAGCTCACCAACATCATCCGCGACGTCGGCGAGGACGCGCGCAAGAACCGCATCTACCTGCCGATGGAGGATCTCAAGGCGCACGGGGTCAGCGCGGCCGACATCCTCAACGCGCGCTACAGCGACGCCTTCGTCGCGCTGATGCGGTTCCAGGCCCGCCGCGCGCGCGAGTACTACGGGAAGGCGCTCGGCGCGCTGCCGCGAGGCGACCGGCGCGCGCAGCGCCCCGGGCTGATCATGGCCGCGATCTACCGCGCGCTGCTGGCCGAGATCGAGCGCGACGGCTTCAAGGTGCTCGACCGGCGCACCTCGCTCACCCCGCTGCGCAAGCTCTGGATCGCCTGGAAAACGTGGATCGGCGCGTAGCGATCGTCGGCGCCGGCTACGCCGGCATGGCCTGCGCAGTCACGCTCGCGGATCGAGGCGTGCCGGTCACGGTGTACGAGTCGGGCCTGGTTCCCGGAGGGCGCGCGCGCCGGATCGTGTCGCAGGGCCAGGCGCTCGACAACGGCCAGCACGTCCTGATCGGCGCCTACCGGGAGCTGTTCGGCCTGATGCGGCAGGTCGGCGTGCCGAGCGACGCGCTGCTGCGCATTCCGCTCGAGCTGCGCTACGCCGGCGGCTTCGCGCTGCGCGCGCTGCGGCTGCCCGCCCCGCTCGGGCTGCTCGGCGGGCTGCTCGCCGCGCGCGGCGCGCCGTTGCGCGCGCGAATCGGCGCGGCGCGCTTCGTGCTCGCGCTGCGGCGGCAGCGCTTTCGCCTCGACCGGGATTGCAGCGTCGACGAGCTGCTCGCGCGCCACGCCCAGGAGGGCTCGATCGCGCGTCACCTGTGGCAGCCGTTGTGCGTCTCGGCGCTCAACACGCCGCCCGCGCGCGCTTCGGCAGCCGCCTTCCTCGCGGTGCTGCGCGACACGCTCGGCGGCGCCGCGGGGGCAAGCGACCTGCTGCTGCCGCGCGTCGACCTGAGCCGCCTGTTTCCCGAGCCGGCCGCGGCCTGGCTTGCCGCACGCGGCAGCGAGCTGCGCCTCAACTCGCGCGTGCGCGACCTCGAAGCCCTGCGGCGCGAGCATGCGGCGGTGGTGGTCGCGGTCGCTCCGCAGCAGCTGGCGGCGCTCGCGCCCGCGCTCGCGCCGGTTTACGAATACCAGCCGATCTACACGATCTACCTTCAGTACCCGGAGCACGTGCGCCTGCCCCGGACGATGCTCGGCCTGGACGCCGGGCTGGTGCAGTGGGTGTTCGACCGCGGCGCGCTGCTCGGCGAGCGCGGCAGGCTGGCCTGCGTGATCAGCGCTGAGGGCGCTCACCAGCAGATGGAGCACGACGCGCTCGGCGCCGCCTGCGCGCAGGAGCTGGCGCGGGCGCTGCCGCGCCTGCCGGCGCCGCTGTCCTCGCGCGTGATCGCCGAGAAGCGCGCCACGGTCGCCTGCACGCCCGGCGTCGCGCGCCCCGGGCCCGAAACGCCGCTGCCCGACCTGTTCCTCGCGGGCGACTACACCGACCCCGAATATCCGCCGACCCTGGAAGCAGCCGTGCGCAGCGGCGTGCGCGCAGCGCGTCTCTGCGATGCTCGAATTCAATGAGCTGGGACCCCGCGCAATACCTCAAGTTCTCGGGTGAGCGGCTGCGGCCCGCGCTCGATCTGCTGGCGCGCGTTCCCGCTTCCGCGCCGCGCGCGGTGGTCGACCTCGGCTGCGGCGCGGGCAACCTGATGCCGCTGCTGCGCCAGCGCTGGCCGCAGGCCCGGCTGACCGGCGTCGACGGCTCGCCGCAAATGCTGGCCAAGGCCCGCGCCGACCATCCGGGGATCGAGTTCATCCAGGCCGACGTCGGTGCCTGGCGCCCCGCGCAGCCGGTGGACGTGCTCTACAGCAACGCGACGCTGCACTGGCTCGGCCGGCACGAGCGGCTTTTCCCCGCGCTGCTGCAGTCGGTCGCCCCGGGCGGCTGGCTCGCGGCGCAGATGCCGCGCAACTTTGGCGCGCCGTCGCATACCAGCGTGCGCGACACGATCGAGAACGGACCCTGGCGCGCACGCCTCGAGCCCCACCTGCACGCCCACCCCGTCGCGGATGCGAGATTCTATTGGCAGGTCCTGCACGACAAGACCGCGGCGCTGGAGATCTGGGAAATCGAATATCTCCAGGTGCTGCGGGGCGAGAACCCGGTGGCGGAGTTCGTCAAGGGCAGCTGGCTCAAGCCCTTCCTCGACCGGCTCGAGGAGCCCGAGCGCGGCGCGTTCGAGGCCGACTACCGCGCGCGCGTGCTGGCGGCCTATCCCAAGGAAGCCGACGGCAGCACGCTGTTCCCCTTCCGGCGGCTGTTCGTCATCGCTGCAGCGCGGCTAGAGCTCGCGCAGAGCCTGCACCGCCTGGTCGACGCGCTCGACTGCGACAAGCTCGACGCCCGCGACCGGCTTGAGCTTGTTTGCTTTCGGCACGATCGCGCGCTCGAAGCCGAGCTTGGCCGCTTCCTTCAGCCGGTCCTGGCCGCGCGGCGCGGGACGCACCTCGCCCGCGAGCCCGACCTCGCCGAACACCGCCACCCGGCCGGGGATCGGCCGGTCGGTGAGCGAGGACACCACCGCGAGCGAGCACCGCCAGGTCGGCCGCCGGCTCGGCGATGCGCACGCCGCCGACCGCGTTGACGAACACGTCCTGGTCGACGGTGGCGATGCCCGCGTGACGGTGCAGCACCGCGAGCAGCATCGCGAGCCGGTTCTGCTCCAGTCCCACCGACAGCCGGCGCGGGGTGGGCGCCTGCGCCGCGTCGACCAGCGCCTGGATCTCGACCAGCAGCGGGCGCGTGCCCTCGAGCGTCGCCAGCACGCACGAGCCGGCGACCGCGCGCTCGTGCTGCGACAGGAACAGCGCGGAAGGGTTGCTCACCGCGCGCAAGCCCTTCTCGGTCATCGCGAACACGCCCAGCTCGTTCACCGCGCCGAAGCGGTTCTTGATCGCGCGCACCAGGCGGAACGCTGGAGTGCGTGTCGCCCTCGAAGTACAGCACCGTGTCGACGATGTGCTCCAGCACGCGCGGCCCGGCGATCGCGCCCTCCTTGGTGACGTGCCCGATCAGCAGCAGCGCGCTGCCGCTGCGCTTGGCGAGGCGCGTGAGCTGGGCCGCGCATTCGCGCACCTGCGCCACCGATCCGGGCGCGGACTGCATCTGCTCGGAGTAAAGCGTCTGGATCGAGTCGATCACCGCGACCTGCGGCCGCTCGGCCTCGAGCGCGGCGACGATGCGCTCGAGCTGGATCTCGGCCAGCAGGCGCACCCTGCCCGCCGGCAGCGAGAGGCGCCGCGCGCGCAGCGCGATCTGCTCGCGCCGACTCTTCGCCCGTGATGTAGAGCGAGGACGATTCGAGCGCCGAGACGCATTGCAGCAGCAGCGTCGACTTGCCGATCCCCGGGTCGCCGGCCGAGCAGCGCCACCTGCCCGGCGACCAGGCCGCCGCCGAGCACCCGGTCGAGCTCGCCGATGCCGCTCGGCAGGCGCCCCAGCTCGCGCGTCTCGATCTCGGCCAGCGGCACCGGGGCGGCGGCCGGCACCGGCGGGGCGTAGCGATGCGCCGATGCGCGCTCGGCGATCGTCTCCGAGAGCGTGCCGGCCGCGCCGCAGGACGGGCAGGCGCCGAACCACTGCAGCGCGCTGGCGCCGCATTCGGAGCAGACGTAGGCCGACTTCGCGCGCGCCATCAGGGCACCTCCAGCACCGGCACGCGCGGCGCGAGCGCGCACAGCAGCTCGTAGCTAAGCGTCCCGGCCGCGGCGGCCACCTCGTCGGCCGACAGGCCCTCGCCCCAGAGCGTCACCGGGGAACCGATGCCGGCCCCGGGAATACCGGTCAGATCGACGCAGATCATGTCCATCGACACCCGGCCGACGGTGCGCGTGCGCACCCCGTCGACCAGCACAGGGGTGCCCGAGGGCGCATGGCGCGGGTAGCCGTCGGCGTAGCCGCAGGCGGCGACCCCGAGCGTCATCTCGCCCGCGGCCTCGTAGGAAAAGCCGTAGCCGACGCGCTCACGCGGCGTCAGGCGCTGCTGCGCGATGATCTCGGTCCTCAAGGTCATGGCCGGTTCGAGCTCGAGCTCGATCGCGCTGCGATCGGCGAACGGCGAGCAGCCGTAGAGCATGATCCCGGGCCGCACCCAGTCGGCGCGCGTCTCCGGAAAGCGCAGCAGCGCCGCCGAATTGGCGAGCGAGCGCGGCGCGCCCGCGAACGGCGCCACGATTTCCTCGAACCAGGCGAGCTGGGCCTCGACCCCGCTCGCGCCGTCGGCGTCGGCGAAATGGGTCATCAGCGTGACCGTGCGCACCTGAGGGTTGGCCTCGAGCGCGTTCCACGCCAGGCGCACGTTGTCGAGCGTGAAGCCGAGCCGGTTCATGCCGCTGTTGATCTTGAGATAGGCGTCGATCGGCGCGGCGAGCGGCGTCTTGACGAGCATCTCGAGCTGCGCCGTGCTGTGGACCACCGGCGTCAGGCGGTACTCGCACACCAGCGCCAGATCCTGCGCGCTGAAGAAGCCCTCCAGCAGCAGGATCGGCTTTTGCACGCCTGCCAGGCGCAGCCTGATCGCCTCCTCGAAGTCGAGCAGCGCGTAGCCGTCTGTGCCGGCGAGCGCGCCGGCGGCGCGCCGCAGGCCGTGGCCGTAGGCGTTGGCCTTGATCACGGCCCAGACCCTGGCGCCTGCCGCGTGCGCGCGCGCACGCTCCAGGTTGTGCGCCAGCGCGCCGAGCGAGATGGAAGCGCGGATCGGTCGCGGCATGCCGGTCTCAGCGCTGCTCGACGATGCGGATCACCGGCGCCTTGGCGCGCTCGTCCATCAGGCCGAGCGCGCTCACCAGCGCCGCGGCCACCCGGTCGGTGGTGTCCTGCATCTGCGGCCATTGCTCGCGCGCGGCGTCGATCAGCGCGCCGATGTCGTGCGGCAGCGGCCGCTCGTCCTCCATCACCATGTCCTCGAGCATGCCCGGCTTGAGCTCGGGCCGGAACAGCAGTCCGTAGCCGAGCCGGCCGGTGCGGAACGCGAGCCAGCGCCCGTCTTCGTCCGCGGCCACCGGCTCGAGGCCGGCGCCCAGTTCGGCGCGGCCGTTGGCCATCACCAGCACGCGGCGGCCGTCGATCGCGCGCGCCACGGGGTCGTCGGCCACCAGCGCATGCGCGAGCGCGAAGCGCGCGTCGTGGTCCGGCTCGGCCGACAGCGCCGCGCCGTAGGCCGCGGCCAGCACGTGGGCGCCGAAACCCAGGCCCACGATCGGGCGTTTCGACTTGGCAAAGGCGCGCACCAGGCGCATCTCGTCGTCGACCCAGGGGCAGCGCGCGCGGTCGGCCGCGGCGTACGCGGCGCCGAGCAGCCACAGGGCGTCGAATTGCGACGGCGTGCCGGCGACATCCTCGCCGGTCACCGGCCGCACGTACTTGAAGCCGATGCCGCGCGCCTCCCATTGCGCCTCGAGCGCGCCGAAGAACTCCGCGAAGCTGTGCTGGACGGCGAGAAAGCGCTTCACGACGCGCCGCGCCTCAGCCGGGAGGCTTTGCCGCCAGCCTTTCCTTGGCGAACTGGACGAAGGTGTTTACCAGCCGCGAACGGAATTTCTCTTTCGGATAGACGACCGACAGGTTGCGGATCAGGCGCGGCGCGAGCGGCAGGCCGACCAGCTCGCCGAGGCGGGTCTCCTTCTGCACCGTCGTGCGCGACATGATGGTGAAGCCCAGGCCGGTGGCGACCAGCCCCTTGAGGGCCTCCGGGCTGCCGAGCTCCATCACCACGTTGAGCGATTCGGGCCGCACCCCGGCCTTCTGGAAATAGGCGTCGGTGACCTCGCGCGTACCGGAGCCCGACTCGCGGCTGATGTAAGGGTACTCGAGCAGCTGCTTGGGCGTGAGCGACTTGTGTTGCGCCAGCGGGTGCGAGGTCGAGCACACCACCACCAGCTCGTCCTCGCAGCACACGTCGGTCGCCACCGCGGCGAGGTGCGAGGGCGCCTCGATGAAGCCGATATCGAGGGTGTGCTCGGCGACGCGGTTCTCGACCGCGCCCGAGTTGGCGACGAACAGGCGCGGCACCACGTTCGGGTGACGCGACTTGAAGTCGCCCAGCACCTGGGGCAGCAGGAACTCCGCGATCGTGGTGCTCGCGCCGACCAGCAGCAGCCCCGCGATCTGGCCGGTCATTTCCTTCAGCCGCGTGTCGAGCTCGGTCGACAGGCCGAGAATGCGCTCGGCGTAATCGAGCACGATGTCGCCCGCCGGCGTGAGCGCGATGCGCCCGTGCCCACGCTCGAACAGGCGGGTATTGAAATGCTCCTCGAGCTGCTTGATCTGGAACGTCACCGCCGGCTGCGTCATGAACAGCGCTTCCGCTGCCTTGGTGAACGACAGGTGCTTGGCAACGGCGTGGAATACCTGCAGGCGCCTGTCGGCCATGTTCGATCAATCCGTTCAATGCGTGTTGAGACAGCGCTTATTCAAGCATAAACTCCGCTCGATTCATAGCTTATGATGACTCGTGAGCGACGCCTGGAAGCGCTTCGATCTTTCCGGGGGCGGATTGCAGCAGGCCAACCTGCGCCTCGCCGCGGCGTTGCGCCGGCGGCGCACCGCCTACCTGTTGTGGCTCGCGTTTCCGCTCGGGGCGCACCGCGCCTACCTGCGCGACCGCGCGGGCGCCTGGGCCTATAGGCTGGCCAGCGCCGCCGCGCTCGGCCTGCTGCTGGTCGATGCGCGCGCGGCCGGCATCGCCGCGCTGGCGCTGCTTGCCGCCGCGCTCTACGACCTGGCCCGCCTCGACGCGCGCATCACGCGCCTGAACAAAGCGATTCGCATGCAGGTCTACCTGCGGCGCGAAGAGTGAGCCGGCCCGGCGTGCTATAAACCGGCACGCGAAATATCCGATGAATCTCGGCTTCTACATAATCATGGCGGCGCAGTTCTTCTCGTCGCTCGCCGACAACGCGCTGCTGGTCGCCGCCATCGCCATGCTGATGCAGTCGCACGAGCCGTCGTGGCTGACGCCTTACCTGAAGTTCTTCTTCGTCCTGTCGTACGTGCTGCTCGCGCCCTACGTCGGCGCCTTCGCCGACCGCCTGCCCAAGGGCAGGGTGATGCTCATGTCCAACACGGTCAAGATCGCCGGCTGCGCCGTGATGCTGTTCGGCGTCAACCCGCTCGCGGCCTACGCCCTGGTCGGCCTGGGCGCCGCGGCCTATTCGCCCGCCAAGTACGGCATCCTGACCGAGTACCTGCCGCCGACCAAGCTCGTGCTGGCCAACGGCTGGATCGAAGGGCTCACCGTGGCGTCGATCATCCTCGGCACGGTGCTCGGCGGCGTGCTGATCAACCAGGCGGTGGCCGAGCACCTGCTCGCCTTCGACCTGCCGCTGATCGACACCGGCGTCGACACTCCGCCCGAGGCGGCGCTATGCGTGATCACGGGCGTCTACGCCGTGGCGGCGCTGTTCAACCTGTACGTGCCGCTCACCGGCGCTCCGCTCAAGCACCTGCACGGCAGCCCGCTCGCCACCTTGAAGGACTTCTACCGCTGCAACGCCAGGCTGTGGCGCGACAAGCTGGGCCAGATCTCGCTTGCGGTCACGACGCTGTTCTGGGGCGTCGGCGCGACGCTGCAGTTCATCGTCATCGAATGGTCGCGCGCCGCGCTCGGCTTCGACCTGTCCCAGGCCGCCCTGCTGCAGGGCGTGGTGGCGCTCGGCATCGCCGCCGGCGCGATCGCGGCCTCGGTGCGCATCCCGCTGCACCACTCGGTGCGCGTGATCCCGATGGGCATCGCGATGGGCCTGGTAGTGATGGCGATGGTCGTGGTGCGCAGCGTCTGGATCGCGATACCGCTGATGGTGCTGATCGGCGCCCTGGCGGGATTCTTCGTGGTGCCGATGAACGCGCTGCTGCAGCACCGCGGCCACAACCTGATGGGCGCCGGGCGCTCGATCGCGGTGCAGAACTTCAACGAGAACCTGTCGATCCTGGCGATCATCGCGCTCTACTCGGTGCTGCTCGGCCAGGGCCTGTCGATCTACGGCGTGATCGTGCTGTTCGGGCTGTTCGTCGCCGGCACCATGACGCTGGTGCTGCTGTGGTATCTGCGCAGCCGGCGCCTAAACCGGCGCAAGATCGACCGCCTGCTGTCGTTCGCGCGCTCCGAGGACTACCATCACCACCATCGCTTTCGCTCGGAATCTTCGTAGGCGGCCTTACTCCGCGCGGCGGAACAGCTTGGCGTAGTCCTGCTTCGCCAGCGGCGGCGTGCGCGCCACCGCAAGCATGTCGTCCAGGTGCGCCGACGCGCTCAATCCCGCGAGCGCAGTGCCGATGCCGGGCGTGGAGCGCGCGAACTGCAGCGCGCGCTGCGCCGGATTGGCGAGTCCCGGCACGCCCGCGGCGAGCGGGTCCGCGGCGGCGAAGCGCCCCTTGCCGAGGGCGTGACTGGTCATCACGTAGACCTTGAGCTGGTGCGCGGCCTGCAGCGTGGACGCGATGTTGCCCTGCCCGGTCGCCTGCGAGAAGCGGGTGAAACCCTCGGTCATCGCCGGATTGAACGGCAGCTGCAGCAGGCGCAGGTGGTGGCGCGCGCGCGGGTCCTCGTGCACCGTGCGGGCCGCGCCCTCGGCCAGGCCCTGCAGCGCAGCGATCGACTGGAACAGCGCGTGGTCGGTCTCGACCCGCATGGCGTCGAAGGTCGAGATCCCGTACTGGCGCAGCTTGTTCTCCTTCACCGCCTGCTCCAGCACGGCGAAGGCGCGCGCGAGCTTGCGGTTGGCCTGCTCCTTGCCGACCGAGCGAACATGGATCTCCGGCTGGTCGATGAGGAACGCATCGAGCGTCTCGAGTCCGAGCGCGGCGCGCGCGAACTCGAGCTGCCAGGCCAGATACGGCGCGGACAGGAGGTGCGCGCCGACCAGGTCCGCGCGCGTGCCGAGGCCGCGCGCCGCGATGTTGGCGTCGAACCAGCGCTCGAGGTCCGCGGGCTGGCCCTCCGGAAACAGCAGGAAGCCGCCCTTGACCGCGACGAACACCTGCTCGCGCCCCACCCCGGCGGCGAAGGCGCGCTCGAGCCCGGCGCGCAGCGCGACCAGGGCGCGGCCGTAGCGGTAGTGCACCGCGCCGTCGAGCACGTTCAGCCCGGAAAGCAGCGCGCGCTCGACGATGCGCACCACGGCCTCGTCGGTGGCGTCGTCCGCCGCCCCGGGAAAGCTGCCCACGCCGAGCGACGAGAGCTTCAGGTGCTGATTGAGGAACTCGCTGTAGTGGCCGGGCGCGCACGCGGCGCCGAACGACGCCGCGTAGGCTTCGGTGCCGGCGCGTGTGGCGTGGCCGGGAATCATGCCAGCCGCGGGTGGCGCGCGGCCGCGCGCGCCAGCGCTTTCACTTCGGCCCGGATCGCGGCCGGACCGGGCGGGTCGCTAAAGGACTCAAACATCCATCGCGCGGCTCGATCGTCTTCATGTTCCCATTCCACCTCGCGCAGCAGCTCGGCGCCGGCGGGCGGCATCGCCTCCGGCAGCGTCCGCCCGGCAAGCAGCGCCCAGACCCCGGCCCATGCGCGCGCCACGAGCAGCGGATGGTAGCCGCCGCCGCCGGTGACTAGCAGCCGCGGCGCGCCCTCCACCACGCGCGCGACCGCCGCCAGGAAGCCTTGCGTGGTGACCGCGAGCTTGCCCAGCGGATCGGGCGCGATGACGTCGGTGCCCGCCTGCAGCACCACCGCGTCTGGCGCAAAGCGCGCCAGCGCGCGCGGCCACACCGCGTCGAACGCGAGCAGGAATTCGGCGTCGTTCGCGCCGCGCGGCAGCGGCAGGTTGACCGCGGCGGCGTCCTCCAGCGCACCGCCTTCGAAAGGATAGGCGTAGCGGGTGTCCATGTGCAGCGACAGCACGAGCGCCTCCGGGTCGGCGCGCAGCGCTTCGGCAACGCCGTCCGGATAGTGCGCGTCGAGATCGACGTACAGCACGCGCAGTCCCGCGGCGCGCAGGCGCAGCACCGCGAGCACATTGTCGTTGAAGTAGCAAAAGCCCTGCGCGCGCCCGGGCCGCGCGTGGTGCATGCCGCCCGCCGGGTTGAACGCGCGCCGCCCGGCGAGCGCCTGCTCGGCCGCTTGCAGGCTGCCGCCCGCCGCGGTCGCGGGGCGGGTGAACACGTCCGCGAACCACGGGTTCTCCAGCACGCCCAGCCGATATCGCTCACGGTCGGCCTGCGCCACCTCGCGCGCGTCCTCGGCGCGGCGCACCGCGGCGACGTAGCCCGGCTCGTGGAAAGCGGCCAGCTCCGCTTCACTCGCCATGCGAGCCTCGAGGTATTCGCCCTCGGCCAGCAGCCCGCAGCGCTCGATCAGCCGCTCGGCGAGCGCCACGCGCGGGATCGCGAGCGGGTGGTTGCGGCCGTAGCCGCGCGCGGCGAAGCGCGGCGAGGAGATGAAGCGCGCCCTCACGCCGCGATTCTTCCCTCTTTGACGCAGCGCGTTCTCAGGTAGAGATAGACGTGGCGCGCGAGGCGGATCGCCATCTTCTCGGGCACCGCGGGCAGCGCGTCGGCGCGGCCCATGGCGAGGCAGTTGCGGTAGTAGACCAGCTCGCGCAGGTTGTCGCGGATCGCGTTCCAGCTCGGGTCGCCCTTCACCAGCAGCTTGAACGCCTCGAGCAGATCCGTGTCCCCGGCCGGCACCGGCTTGCTGCCCTCGGCGGCGAGGTAGGCGCGCACGAGCGCCAGCGCCGCGCCGCTCGCCGCCTCGAGCGCGGGCTCGAGCGCGACGGGTTCACCGGCAGCCAGCCTTCGCTCCCAGGCCGCAATCGCGGCATCGATCCGTTCCAGTTCGTCGCCCATGAGATATATTAGCGTCGTCTAATGGAGACAATCATGAAAAAGCCGCTGGTCCGCATGGTGAAGCTCAACGGCGTGCAGTTCAACGCAAACCGCGACCCGCAGGCGTACCGGCGCACCGCGGGTGAGCCGTTCCGCCTCGAGGCCCTGCTCGACGGCGCGGGCGAGGCGCAGTGCAGCGTGAGCGACGAGCGCGGCGAAACGCTCACCCGGGCGAGCGTGGCACGTCCGGGGCGCTATGCCTGCGAGCTCAGCTTCGATCAACCCGGGGTGCGGCTGGTGACCTTGCGCATCACGAGCGGCGACGAGCAGTACGCACAGACGCTGCGCCTGGACTTGATGGCGCACGCCTGGGTCGGCTGAGTCAGAGTATCACCGGCGCGTCGGGCAGCTCGTCGACGTTGCGCGTCCGCGCCGCGAAATGGCGCCCCAGCAGCGCGCCGATGCGCCGCAGCCCATCGATCGCGCCGCGCTCGAATTCGCCGCTGCGGAAAGCCTTGCTCATCGCGCCGCACACGGCGTCCCACTCGGGCTGCGGCACGCGCGCCGCGATGCCGCGGTCGGCGACGATCTCGACGCTGCGGTCGGCCAGCAGGACGTAAACCAGCACGCCGCTGTTCTCCTCCGTATCCCAGATCCGCAGCCGCCCGAACACCTCCAGCGCGCGCTGGCGCGGCGTCAGGCGGCGTGCAAGGTGAGCGATCGGCAGCGACGCCTCCACCGCGAAGCGCAGCTCGCCGCGGTGGCGCGACTCCTGCGCCTTGATTTCGGCTTCGATCGCGCGCAGCACGGACGGCGGAAACGCGCGCCGCGCGGCCGCGCGGTCGCTGAACAGGTGTCGCAGGAAGCGCCGCATGCTCACCAGCTGCCGGAGGCGCCGCCGCCGCCGAAGCTGCCGCCGCCGCCCGACCAGCCCGAGGCGCCCCCACCGCCGCCGAAACCCCCGCCGAAGCCGCCGAAGCCGCCGCGGCCGATGCCGTACCCGGCGCGCGCGCCGGCGGTGAGCAGGACCAAGAACACGATGGCCCCGATCAGCGCTCCGCCGAGCAGGCCGAAGACCAGAAACGCGATGCCACCGGCCGCGGCGCCGCCCAGTCCCGCGCCGAGCACTCGTCCGAGCATCGCGGTCAGCACCCCGCCGAACACCAGTGCCGCCGCGACCGCGAAGAACACCGCGTTGAGCGAAAGCCCGGACTGCTCGCGCGCCGCCGCATGTGCCGGAGCAGGCAGCGGCTCGCCGTCGATCAGCCCCATGAGCGCCGCGGTCCCCGCCTCCACCCCGCCCGCGTAGTCGCCGGCGCGAAAGCGCGGCACGATGATCTCGTTGATCACGCGCCAGGCGATCGCATCCGGGATCACGCCCTCCAGGCCGTAGCCGACCTCGATGCGCAGCGCGTGGTCGTCCTTCGCCACCAGCAGCAGAACGCCGTCGTCGACCCCCTTGCGCCCGAGCTTCCAGCGCTCGGCGACGCGGATCGAGTACTGCTCGATCGTCTCGGGCCTGGTGCTCGGCACGATCAGCACCGCGATCTGGCTGCCCTTTTTCGCCTCGAAGGCCGCAAGGCGGCTCTCGAGCGCGCTCTTTTGCTGCGCGCTGAGCGTGCCGGTGAGGTCCGTGACGCGCGCCGCAAGCGGTGGCACCGGTACCTCGGCGCGCGCGGCGGGCAGGCACGCCGCGAGCGCCAGCAGCATGGCGAAAAGACGCGATCTCACTTCTTCGCCGGCGCCTGGCGCGAGAAGTCGATCTTCGGCGGCGCGGCGAGCGCCTTCTCGTTCTCGACCGTGAAGTTGGCCTTGGTGTGGTAGCCGAACACCTTGGCGGTCAGGTTGGTCGGGAATTCGCGCGCCAGCACGTTATATTGCTGTACCGCCCTGATGTAGCGCCCGCGCGCCACCGTGATCCGGTTCTCGGTTCCTTCGAGCTGCGCCTGCAGCTCGCCGAACTGCTTGGTGGCCGTGAGCTGCGGATAGCGCTCGGAAACAGCCAGCAGCCGGGAGAGCGCGCCGCCGAGGCGCGCCTGCGCCGCCTCGAAAGCCTTGAACGCCTCCGGGTCGTTCACCAGCTCGGGCGTCGCCTTGATCTGGCCCACCGCGGCGCGCGCGTTGGTCAGCTCCACCAGGGTGCTCTTCTCGAAGTCGGCCGCGCCCTGCACCGTCGCAACCAGGTTCGGGATCAGGTCCGCGCGGCGCTGGTAGTTGTTCAGCACCTCCGACCAGGCGGCGTTGACCTGTTCGTCGAGGCGCTGGAATTCGTTGTAGCCGCAGCCGCCCAGCAGCATGCTGACGAGGGCAAGAACGGCGAGCAGGGGCTTGCGCATGGAAACTTCTCCTTCGAGGGTGAGCGAAGCAGAGATGGGGGCGCGGCGACGGACTACAAGCCGCCCAGCGTTCGGCACGCGAAGAGCAGATCGCTCCAGGCCTTCGCCTTGTCGGGCAGGTTGCGCAGCAGATAGGCCGGATGATAGGTCACCACCAGCGGCACATCCGCGTAGCGGTGCACCCGTCCGCGCAGGCTTGCGATGGTGGCGTCGCTGCCGAGCAGGGTCTGCGCCGCGAAGCGTCCCATGGCGACGATGATGCGGGGCTGGATCAGCGCGATCTGGCGCTCGAGGAACGGGGTGCAGCGCGCCACTTCCTCGGGCTCGGGGTTGCGGTTGCCGGGCGGGCGGCACTTGAGCACGTTGGCGATGTAGACGTTCTCGCCGCGCGCCAAGCCGATCGCCGCCAACATGTTGTCGAGCAGCCTGCCGGCCTGGCCGACGAACGGCTCGCCGAGGCGGTCTTCCTCCGCGCCCGGCGCCTCGCCCACCAGCAGCCAGTCGGCGCTGCGGTCGCCCACGCCGAGCACGGTCCGGCTGCGCGACTTGTGCAGCGCACAGGCGGTGCAGGCGGGAACTTCTTGTTCGAGACGAATCCAGTCGGAGTCTTCCGCTTCGGCAAAGACTGGCTTTTGTCTCAGCCGCCAGACAGGCGCCAGGCCCATCTCGGTCAGGATCGCGAGTCGGCGCGCGCTCATAGTGCGAGCGAGTAGACCAGCGCGTCTTCGCGCCCCGCTTGCGCGGGGTAGTAGCCGCGTCGCAGCGCGATGCGCTCGAAGCCGAAATGCGCGTACAGCGCGATCGCGGCGAGGTTGCTCGGGCGCACCTCGAGGAACAGGCTCTGCGCGCCGCCTTCGCGCGCCAGCGCGAGCGCCTGGCCGAGCAGCGTGCTGCCGTGCCCGCGGCGCTGGTGCGCGGCGCAGATCGAAAGGTTGAGCAGATGCGCCTCGCCCGCGGCCACCATCAGCACGAAATAGCCGATCAGCTCGCGCCCCAGGCGCAGCGTGCGGCACTGGTAGCCGGCGCGCAGCGCGTCGGCGAAATTGCCGCGCGTCCAGGGATGGGTATAGATCGTGCGCTCGATCGCGACCACCTGCGCCAGTTCGGCCTCGCGCATCTGCGCCAGCTGCGGGGTCTCGCTCGGTACCGCACTCATCTGCCTTCGCGCTCCTGCGTGCCTTTGCGCTCTCGGGTGGTAAGCGCCACCTTGTCGCGCAGGTAGCGCGGCGCCGCGAGCGCGGCATCGACGCCCTGCCCCGCCGCCAGCCGCGGCGCGGCGAGCCGGGCCAGCGCCACCGCGCTAGGATGCACCTCCGCGCTCACTCGCGCCAGCGCAGCGCCGAACCTGTCCCTCAGCGCCTCGCCGTAGGCCGCGAAGCCGTTGCCGCAGCCGAGCCAGCCTCCGCCCGGGGGCAGCGGCGCCGCCGCCGGCGCAACGCACTGCGCCTCGACCGACTCGCGCCAGCCGCCGGGCGCGCGCTCAAGCGCCGAATAATACACTTCGCGCATGCGCGCATCGAGGCACACCACGGCGCGCTGCGCGCCCGATTCTTCGGCCATCGTTTCGAGCGTCGAGACCCCCAGCACCGGGATGCCGCGCGCTAGCGCCAGCCCCTGCGCCACGCCGCAGGCGATGCGCAGGCCGGTGAACGCGCCAGGCCCGGCGCCGAAGGCCACTGCGTCGAGCGCGCGCGCCGACAGGCCGCGCTGCGCGAGCAGACGCTCGAGCATCGGCAGCACCAGCTCGCCGTGGCGATGACCGGCGCGGCGCTCGAGCGCGGCGATCTCGCCGTCCGCCCAAAGCGCCACCGAGCACCAATCGCTCGAAGTCTCGATCGCGGCGATTTTCATGCGGCGCCATTCTATCGCCTGCTAGAATTTCGGCCTTTGTGACGGAGGCGAACATGGCGCGGCACCGCATAGCAGTCATTCCGGGCGACGGCATCGGCCGGGAGGTCATTCCCGAGGGCATCCGCGTGCTCGAGGCCGTCGGCGCCAAGTACGGCGTCGAGTTCGAATGGCAGGAGTTTCCCTGGAGCTGCGACTGGTACAAGCAGCACGGCAAGATGTGCCCTGACGATGCGCCGCAGATCCTGAAGAAGTTCGACGCGATCTACTTCGGCGCCGTGGGCAACCCGGCGATCGTCGCCGACCACATCTCGGCCTGGGGCCTGCTGATCAACTTCCGCCGCTGGTTCGACCTGTACGTCAACCTGCGCCCGGTGCGCCTGTTCCAGGGCCTGCCTTGCCCGCTCGCGGGCCGCAAGCCCGGCGACATCGACTACATGGTGATCCGCGAGAACACCGAGGGCGAATACGGCAACGTCGGCGGCCGCATCTACGAGGGCACCGAGCGCGAGATCGTGACCCAGCAGGCGGTGTTCAGCCGCAAGGGCGTCGACCGCATCATGAAGTACGCCTTCGAGCTCGCGAAGACGAGGAAGAAGCACGTCACCTCGTGTACCAAGTCGAACGGCATCTCGATCACCATGCCTTACTGGGACGAGCGCTTCGCCGAAATGAAGAAGCATTATCCGGACATCCGCGCCGACCAGTACCACGTCGACGGGCTCAGCATCCAGGCGGTGCTCAATCCCGACCGCTTCGACGTCATCGTCGCGAGCAACCTGTTCGGCGACATCCTCTCGGACCTCGGGCCGGCCACCGCCGGCACGATCGGCATCGCGCCCTCGGGCAACATCAATCCGGAGCGGTCCTTCCCCTCGATCTTCGAGCCGGTGCACGGCTCGGCACCCGACATCGCGGGCAGGAAGATCGCCAACCCGATCGCCGCGATCTGGTCCGGCGCGCTGATGCTCGAGCACCTCGGCCACCCCGACGCGGCGGCTGCGGTGCTGCGCGCCTTCGAGCGCGTGATCGTCGAAGGGCCGCATACGCCCGACATGAAGGGCAAGGCGAGCACCGCGGACGTCGGCGCCGCGATCGCGAACGCCGCGCGCGGCGAATCGAAGAAGGCGGCGTAGGACGCAAGCCCTTCCTCGACCAAATGGCGACGGATGAGGCGACGGAGTTCCCCGAGCGTCTGAACGCCGGCTGGAAGGCGATCGAGAACGACGATCTGCGCTCAGCCGAGGAGATCGCGCGCCGCGCCGGGGCAGCGGGCATCGGCTCGGCTACTGCCAGCTCGCTCTCGGCCGGTTCGAGGAGGCCGAGCAGGTCCTGCAGCGCGAAGTCCGGCAATACCCGGACCTGATCAACGCGCGCAATGCGCTCGGTGTCAGCCTGATCGACCAGTCGCGGCGGGAGGACGCGCTCGCGGTGTTTCTCGAAACGGCGCAGCTCGACTCCGGATCGGCCTAGGCCAACTCCAATGCCGGCAGTCTGCTGACCGAGCTGGGGCGCCACGAAGAGGCCATTGCCTATCTGCGGCGCGCGTTACGGGAAAGTCCGGAACTCGCGGAGGCGCACTTCAACCTGGGGATCGCATTACAGCACCTCAAGCGCTACGACGAAGCCGGCGCCAGCCTGTACAAGACGCTGGAGCTCGCGCCCCGCATGTCGTACGCGCTCGGCCACGCGCTATGGAACGATATTTGCCGATGCCGCTGGGATGAGCTCGAAAGCCGGATTGCGCAACTTCGCCACCAGGTCCGCGACGAAGGGATACCCGCCGCGCCCTTTACCTTCATCGCGGTGTCGGACAACCCGCTCGAGCATCGGCGCTGCGCCGAGCTGCACGTCCGCGCCACCGTTCCGGCGCGACCCGCTCTGTGGCAGGGTGAGCGATACCGTCACGAAAAAATCCGGGTCGCCTACCTTTCCGCCGACTTCCACGAGCACGCTACCGGCCACCTGACGGCGGGCCTGTTCGAGCGTCACGACCGCGCGCTTCGAGACCTGCGCGATCTCGTACGGGCCGTATGACGGCTGCGCGATGCGGTCGCGCCTCACGCGTGCATTCGGCAAATTCGTCGAGGCGCGGACACTGGCCGACGCCCAGGTCGCCCGCGTGCTGCGCGACATGGAGATCGACATCGCGGTCGACCTGAAGGGCCACACGACCGACAGCCGGTTCGGGATCCTTGCCTACCGGCCGGCGCCGATTCAAGTCGCCTACCTGGGCTATCCCGGAACCACGGGCGCGGAATTCATCGATTACGTCCTGGCCGACCGTTACGTGCGGCGCGAAACGGATCGCGAGTGCTACACGCAGAAGGTCGCCTATCTGCCCGACTGCTACCAGGTCAACGATTCGGCGCGCCACATCCCGCAACACACCCCGGCGCGCGCCGAGATGGGCCTGCCGCAAGACGGCTTTGTCTTCTGCTGCTTCAACAACAGCTACAAGATCACCCCGCAGATATTCGACATCCGGATGCGGCTGCTGCGCCAGGTGCCGTCGAGCGTGTTGTGGCTGCTCGAAGACAACGCCGCCGCGCGGCGCAACCTGGAGCGCGCAGCACAAGCGCTGGGCGTGGCGGCGGCGAGGCTGGTGTTCGCGCCGCGGCTGCCGCCGGCCGAACATCTGGCCCGGCATCGGCTGGCCGACCTGTTTCTGGACACGCTGCCCTGCAACGCGCACACCACCGCGAGCGAGGCGCTGTGGGCGGGATTGCCGCTTCTTGCCTGCTCCGGCCGCGCCTTCGCCGGACGGGTGGCGGGCAGCCTGCTGCAATCCATTGGACTTCCCGAACTGATTGCGCGTTCTGCGGAGGAATACGAAACCCTTGCGCTGGACCTCGCCAGGGACCCGCGGCTGCTTTCCGGTCTACGGGCAAGGCTCGCGGCCAACCGGCGCAGCGCGCCGCTGTTCGATACCGACAGGTCGTGCCGCAACCTGGAGTCGGCCTTTCGGACCGTGTGGCAAATGCAGCAGCGCGGGGAGCCGCCACAGCCCTTTTCCGTCGCGCCCGCGGCCTAGCGCTCTCGGCGCGGACCGGCTATCGCACCTTGTTGACCAGTCCGTCCAGGAAAGCGTCTACGGCGCGCGTATAGGCGCCCTCGTCGCCGAGCTGCGCGTTGATCTCGCGATGGGTCAGATCCTCCTCGAGCACGCTCGCCTGCGTGCCGAAAGTGCGCGCCCTGGCGGCGAAGGCCTGCGCCGCAGGGCAGGAATCGGCGCGCCGGGTCGAGCACACCGCGAGAAACGGCGCGCCGCGCGCGGACAGGCGCGCCAGCGGCGACGCCGCCGCCCAGTCCGCGGGGTCGCGGCCGAAGGCGCGGTCGTACAGGCGCAGGTGACGCCCGCGCATGATGCGCTCCACGTCGAGCGCCGCGCTGTCGAGCTCCACCGTCCCGAGCCAGGGCCGCGCGCCCAGCTCGAGCGCGATGCGCGGCGCGGCCGCGATGAGCGAGACCAGGTGCGCGCCGGCCGAGTGTCCCATCAAGATGAAGCGCGTGCCGTCGCCACCCCAGGAGGCCGCCTGCGCCTGCGCCGCAGCGAGCGCGCGCGCCACGTCGCGCGCCTGCTCGAGCGGCGCCGCGTCGGGCAGCATGCGGTAATTGGCCGAGACGAACACGAAGCCGCGCGGCACCCAGCGCGCGACCTTGTTTTTGACCACGGTCGCCGCGCCCTTGTCGCCGAACGCCCACGCGCCGCCGTGCACCATGAATATCACCGCTGCGCCGTGCGCTTCCCGCGGCGCGTAGACGTCGTAGCGCTGGCGCGCGTCCGGGCCGTAGGCGACATCGCGCAGGATGCGCTCGCCGGCCGCCGCTGGCGCGGCCGCGGCAATTGCGAGCAGCAGGAAGGCTATGCGGCGCATGCGGCGGGTTTGCGCTAGAGTAACCGCAATCCATGCCGAGAACCAACTACTCGTCGGGAGCGCCGTGGGAGCCGGTGGTGGGATATTCCCGCGCCGTGAAGGCGGGCGATTACGTGCATGTCTCGGGCACCACCGCGACCGACGGCTCGGGCAGGATCGTCGGACTGAGCGACCCGCACGCGCAGGCCGTGCAGTGCCTGCGCAACATCGAGACCGCTCTGATCAAGGCCGGGGCCAGGATGTCGCAGGTGGTGCGCACCCGGATCTACGTGGTGGACATCCGGCACTGGGAGCAGGTCGGCAAGGCGCACGGCGCGGTTTTCGGCGCGATCCAGCCAGCGACCACGCTGGTGCAGGTCGCGCGCCTCATCTCGTCCGACATGCTGGTCGAGATCGAGGCCGATGCCTGGCTGGGGGACTAGCGCGAGAGCTTGCCGAAGAACGCTCCGACTTCCTGCCCGTTCTCGGTCACCACGCTGCGGAAATCCATGTCCTTCTCGCGCGCGAAGCGGAAGATGACGTTTTCGCGCATTTGCTTGCCGTTCTGCTCCCACTCGTAGTGCGCGAGCATGGTCCTGGCGTCGGTCCAGTCGGAGATGTGGTCGTGCGTGTCGCCCTGGTTGTTGACTGCGTACCAGTGCCCGATGCCGGTCACCGGGTCAACGCCCATCAGGTCCGCCTCCACGAAGATCATCGTGTCGCCGCGCCCGACGAAGTCGCAGCGCACGGCCCAGCCCGAGACCGCCTTGCGGCACGACAGCGACAGCGCGAGCTGCACCGGGTCCTTGCCGGGCGCGCCGTACTGGCCGTTGCCCTTCCAGTAGCCGAGGAAGGGATAGAACCGCGTCGGCACCGGCGCCGGCGCCGGCGCGGCAGTCTGCGCCACCGCAGCCGAAACCGAGACGGTCAGCGCGGCGCCCGCCAACACGAGCGCGGCGATGCGGGCATATCTCTGCATGAAGCGCCTCCTTTGATTTCGGAACTAGTCTACCGGGTCCGGCGTGACAATTTCCGTATCGTCCCGGTTGCCCCACTCGCCCCATGATGAGACGTAGTTTCGCACCCGCGGAAAGCCGAGCGACTTGAGCGCGAGGAAAGTGCTGGCCGAGCGGTAGCCGCCCTGGCACAGCGGAATGACGGTCTTGTCCGGCGTCACGCCCTTCGCGGCGTAGAGCGCGCGGATCTCGTGCGCCGGCCGGAACGCGCCGCGGGCGTCCAGGTGATCGCGCCAGAAGACGTGCACTGCCCCCGGGATCGTCCCCGCGCGCCGGGCGCGCTTTTCGCTGCCGCGGTACTCGGATTCGCGCCTGACATCGAGGATCACGGTCTGCGCGTCGCCGATCGCGCGCTGCACGTCGAAGCGCGTCGCCAGCAGATCGAGCGCGGGCGCTCCCTTGAACGGCGGCGGCGTCGGGGGCGCCTTGGCCGGGTCGGCGGGCGGCGGCGCCTCACGCACGCGCACCAGCCGGCCGCCCGCCGCGCTCCAGGCCCGCGTCCCGCCGTCGAGCAGCCTGACATCCGGGTGACCCAGCACCGCGAGCAGCCAGACCGCGCGCGCGGCCCGCTCGCCGCTCTCGTGGTCGTAGATCGCCACCGGCCGCTCGCGCGCCACGCCGCGGCTGCCGAACAGGGTGCGGAAGATCGCCAGGAAGGCGCTCAGCGGGGCCTCGGAGGAATCGTTCAGGCTCACCCCGTAGATGTCGAGATGCCTCGCGCCTTCGATATGCCGGAGCGCGAAGTCCTCCGCCGGGCGCAGGTCGAGCAGCGTGACCGCCGCGCGCCGCGCGCCCAGCTCGCGCGCGTCGATCAGATATTTCGGCTCGGGGAAATCCACGCCTGTCACGCCGCCCGCGTGGCGCCGCCGTCGATGCTGATGGTGGTGCCGCTGATGTACGTGTTGCGCTCCGAGGCGAGGAAGGCGATCAGCGGCGCGATCTCGTGCGGCTGGGCGAAGCGGCCGATGGGAATGTCGCGCAGAAATTCCTCGCGCGCCGCCTGCTCGGAAATGCCCATCAGCGACGCCTTCGCCTGCACCATGTAGTCGAGCCGGCGCGTCTGCATGGGGCAAGGGCTCACGCCGTTGACCAGGATCCCGTCCCTGACGAACTCGTCGGCGAGCGCCTTGGTGAAATTGATCAGGCCGGCGTTCGCGACGCCCGCCGGCATGGCCTGCGTCTCCGGCTGCCGCCCGCGGTGGCCGATCAGGTTCACGATGCGCCCCCAGCGCCGGCGCTGCATGTGCGGGATCACCTCGCGGCAGCAGTGCACGATGCCGAACAGCTTCAGCTCGAGGCTGTTGCGCCACTCCTCCTCGGTCAGGCGCAGGAAATCGCCGGACGTCGCCGAGCCGATGCTGTTCACCAGGATGTCGATGCGGCCGAAGCGCTCGAGCACTTCGCCCGCCATGCGGCGGATCTGCTCGTGCCTGGTGCAATCCACCTGCACGGTCAGCACCTCGGCTTGCGCCTCGCGCCCGATTTCCGCCGCGGCCTGCGCCAGCGCCTCCTGGCCGCGGGCGCCGATCGCGACCCTGCAGCCTTCGGCCATGAGCGCGAGCGCCGCGGCCTTGCCGATCCCCATGCTGCCCCCCGTCACCAGGGCGCATTTCCCTTTCAGGCCCAGATCCATCCCTGCCTTTCGTCAGGTCGAAGTGTCCACTCTAGCGGAAGAGGTTCCGCGTCCCGGTGCACCGGGCCATCAAGTCGCAGTTCCGTCATCGGGAATGAGCCTCTTGCCGAGACTGATCGATTCATCCTGCGCATAGCCGATGGCGCGATAGAACGCTACGGCTTCGGCGTTGGACAGGCGCACCTGGATATTCACCTTCGGGCAGCCGAGGGTCAGCAACAATTGCTCGACCCGCTCCATCAACGCACGCCCGCATCCCCGGCCGCGACAGTCCGGGGCGACCGCCAGGTAGTTGACCCAGCCGCGGTGGCCTTCATAGCCCGCCATGACGGTCGCGACAAGCCGGCGATCCCGGGTGCCAACCAGGAACAGCTCAGGCTGAATCGAGAGCTTGCGCGCAATGTCCTTGCGCGGATCGTTCCAGGGCCGCGTCAAGCCACACTCCTGCCACAAGGATACGACCGCGCCCTCGTCAGCGGGCTGATAAGCGCGTATGTCCATGTTGCCGGCTATGCGTCACCGCTCGGCGACGCGCCCTTTTCCCACTGCGCGATGACGCCGCGCACGACGCGAAACAGCGGGTGCGGTTGCGGAGCCTTGACGGTTGTCATCCGCGCCAACCACTTCGGATCGCGCGCCCTGAGCTTTTCCGTCAGGTGCTGCCATTCGAACTCGAGCTGCCCGCGCGTGACGGCGAGCCGGTCGGCTGCGCCGGAACGACTGATCTTCGCGCGCTCAAAATCGTAACCGCGATTCAACGCCTCTGCGTAAACGCTCCGCAAGTACTCTGCAATGAACCCGACGGGGGAGGCTCGCTCCTGAAACCGAAGCAGCTGGGGATGATGAGCGTAACCGTTCGTACGTCCCCTGAGTACGGCCTGGGCAAGCAGTCCTTCGCGCCACAAGGCAACCAGGCCGCGCGCGTCGAGATACTTCGGATGCAGGCTCCAGATGCGCACCGTTCCTATCCCCTTTAGTCGCCCAACGTCAGCCATTGCTGGCTTTGAACATCAAGTTGACGGCTGTTGAAGAAGTCAGGCGGTGATTTCGGCGCTGGCAAGCGAGTAGCTCGAACGATATGCAGCACTGGACGGCTCCTTGGCACCCCGGCTTGGCAAGCCGCCGCTTGCGCACAGTTCCTGCGCATAGGCCGTGACCGCGGCCTCATCATAGCCAGTAACGATCAGGGCCGAGTCGACGGCGTGATCCGCACCCCTTATGCGCTGCTCGCTGGTCATTGCCGCCGCCTGCGCTCCTCGCAGCAGATGCGCGCTTCCAAGGCCCGACATGTGCGGAATCGTCGGAAGCACCTCATCCAGCAGCCAGCGGTGCAAAGGTGCGCTCCTCGAATCTTCCGCCGTGAAACGAACCAGGGCCGCGGCCCCGCCCTGCCCATAGCCGAAACTTCCGAGAACCGCGCAAAGGCCCCTGGTCATTCCTCTATAGTGCGGCATGATTTTTCTGGTCCAGGGCGTCGGATTGTTCAACCTCGCCAGATAGGCATCCGATGCGAGCGTCTCGAGGCTTTCCACCTCATACAGCACCATGTAGCGCGGTACGCCCGCCGCGGCCACCCATCTCGTGCCCCGACGGAAGCCGGGGATCGACAGCCGCTCGGGAAAGTGCTCGTGCGTGTGCCAGCGGTCGTGTTCCTCGATCGCCTCGGCATCGATGTCGAACGACAGCAGCATTGCGGCGGAACCGAGCAGGGGCATGGTGTTATTGCGAGTCTGGGTTGGAGGGGCCTTCGACGCCTAACGCCTGAATTTAGCGGCACGAAGCCGCGTAGCGGATGAGCGTCCGCTGGCATGAGCAGTTAGGCGCCAGGGTCCATGATGCATTTAATAAGATGTTCCGCAGGCGCGATGTTGAATGCCAATTCGGGCGCAAGCGAGTACCGCCGCATGAGTTCGGACGTAGCTGTAAACATCACAATGCATTCGCCGGGCCGAGGTTCGCAAATTAGCACTTTTAGCGGGAGATCGATGCCCGCCTCTGGATTGGCAAGCATCAGTGGGGTGCCTGCTTTGGGGTTACCGAAAAT
Organism: uncultured beta proteobacterium; assembly: GCA_963755395.1. GTDB lineage: Bacteria > Pseudomonadota > Gammaproteobacteria > Burkholderiales > SG8-39 > DAHVFK01. The sequence goes on from CAVWJJ010000003.1 coordinate 91,080, forward strand.
TAGCAGTACCGTCGGTGGCATCGACAAACCAACAGCCCGAGCCTCCGCTTGTTGGTCAATGGTTGCGAAGACCTTGATGCTTTTTTCAGCAAACGCATTGAGCAGTCGCTGCACTGTTTCAGTGAACGAGTAAGGACTCTTAAGTTTGAGGATGCCGGGCGATGTCATTGGATTTGCTAGCGCCTAACAACAGAGCTCAGCGGCAGAGCGAACTGGCGCGCGCTTTGCGCATGCAAAGCGTGTGACAGTTTGCTCTGTCCGCTGCAGCGACTTGTTATGCGCCATGGCCGCAGGACACCGGAATCTTGAACAACGGCAGGAAGCGCCGAGAAATACTGGCTGACTCTCGCGTTCCGACCTGCTCGCCACCGACGGCCCGGTAAAAGCCCTCCGCGTGAGGATCTCCTTGGATCAGGAGGCATTCTCCTCCCATCGATCGGACAGTGCTCTTCGCGTGGTCCACCAACGCTCGTCCGAAGCCCTGGCCAATTAGCCGGGGCTCAACAAAGAGGGCTTCCAGTTCGTACTCAACCGGCGACGTTCGCCTGATCCCGTAGAAGCCACCAACCACGCCGTTGGCCTCGCCAACGAAGAACGACACATCTCCGTTATCGATCTGTTCCGGAAGGTAAGTCAGTTCTTCGCGGCACGACCGCATGAATTCCGCAGAGTAGCCCCAATAGGCTTTGGATCTGCGTGCGAGCTCACTCAACACAGCGGCTTCCGACGGCACGGCCCCACGGATCTCGAAGGCGGCTGGCGGAACATTCTTCATGGCGCATAACTAGTGATTAGCCTGCATGCGAGGGATGCTAGGAGCATCTATTTGTGGATGCAACCATCTATATGAGGATGGAGGCATCTGCCGGCATAGATGTGGCGAGGTATGTGCGAGCCCGGATGGGACGGCGGGATAAGGCTGCGGATCAGGCAGTGACTAGGCGCGAGGTGAGGCCAAGGCGGCGCACGTCGACCCAGCGCATCTCCCACACTCTTTGCGCCGGACGCCAGACAGCGCCCAGGCGCTTGGCGCGCTCGCGCAGGTCGACTTCGTCCCAGGCGATGCGCACGGCGACGATCTCGTCGTCGCGTCGGCGGGGGCGACGGGGGCACGCAGTCCACGGCACGGACTTGACGATCAGCTCGACGGTCTTGAGGCGGCGGCCGGGCTCGGCGTCGTACACGTAGCGCACGCGCCCCAGACGTTCGCCGAAGCGCGCGACGAGTCTTTTCGTCCCGCGCCGGCCGGGGCGCAGGGTCAGGCGGGTCTCCATGGCGGATTAACGGTCGTTCGGCACGGCGGTTTACCGCGCGCTCGTTCATAATTGCGCCTGCAACAGCGCACGGGAATCGAATTGCTCCACGCAGACAGCGCCCGCAACCGGCTGGTCGGGATCGGCTTCGTTTCGCTCACCTACGTCTGCTTCACGCTGCTCGACGGCAGCGCGAAGTGGCTGATCCGCGCGCTGCCGGTGCTCGAGGTGGTGTGGATCCGCTTCGTGTCGCACGCGGTGCTGTCGGCCGTGCTGCTGCTGCCGGTGCGCGGGCTCTCGCTGGTGCGCAGCAAGCGCCTGCGGCTGCAGGCGCTGCGCGGGCTGATGATGGTCTCGATGACGGCGATCAATTTCACCGCGCTGCAGTACCTGCAGCTGACGGTGACCTCGTCGATCTTCTTCTCGGTGCCGATCATCATCGCGCTGATGAGCGTGCCGATGCTCGGCGAGCGCATGGACTGGCGGCGCTGGGTGGCGATCGCGGTCGGCTTTCTCGGCGTGCTGGTGATCGTGCGCCCGTTCGGCGCGGGCTTCCACCCGGCGATGATCCTGTCCGTGATCAACGCCTTCATCTACGCGATGTTCAACATGACCACGCGCCACCTGGCGGCCTACGACCCGCCCGAGACGACGCAGTTCCTCTCGGCGCTGGTGCCGGCGGTGGGAATGGCGCCGTTCGCGCTCGCGGTCTGGGAGGCGCCTCCCGACGCGCTGCACTGGACCATCATGCTGTTGCTCGGGGCGTTCGGAGGCGTGGGACATTACTTCCTCGCCCTCGCCCACCGCTACGCCTCGGCCTCGACCCTGGCCCCGTTCATGTACCCGCAGGTGCTGTACATGGCGATCTTCGGCTACGTCGTGTTCGGCGACGTGCCGGGCTGGCCGGTCGCGCTCGGCGCCGCGATCGTGATCGGCAGCGGCCTCTACCTGCTGCAGCGCGAGCGAGCGCGGCGATAGATTTGTTCGACCTCTAGGAAAGCAAAGCAGCGATGAAGAAGGCTGACATGGAAAGGCTCAAGGGCGCGCGCATCGCGGGCCAGTTGAAGCAGGCCGGCGCGCCCGCGCGCTACGGCAAGGATTCGGCGGCGGAGAGCCGGCGCGAGCGGCGCCGGCGCGAGCAGGCGCTCGGGCTGGTGCCGTTTGCGCTCAAGCTGGACGCCGGGCTGGTCGAGCGCCTGCGCGAGCACGCGCAGCAACGCGGCGCCACGCTGGACGCCGCCGTCGCGGAACTGCTGCAACGGGCGCTCGACAGCTCGGCGTAAGCCGGCTTCAGCGCCGGCGGCGCCGTTCGAGGTCGCGGTTCGCGTCCTGGATGTCGCGCCGCAGCCGCTCGCGCTGCTCGGGCGTGAGCTGTCGGGCAGGCGCGCGCTCTTCGCGCCGCTGGCGATAGACGTCGCGCCGCGCCGAGTCGACCTGCTCGCGCAGCTGCTCGCGCTCCTGCGGCGACAGCGGGCGCTCTCGCCAGCGCCCCTGCGCCAGCGCGCCGGCGCTCGCCGCGGCGAGGGCGGCGGCGAGAACGAGCTGCAGGGTCGCGCGGCGGGTCGGCGTCATGACGCTGACCATGGTACGAAACTCCTCTGCCGCGGGGATGCCTCCGGCCCGGAATTTTGTAACAATGTGTTTCTGCGCCGCCGGCCGGTAACGCATTGTTGCCCGCGCCGCGAGCGGCGCCGCTACCTTCAGGCCATGACAGAGCTAAAGACAAGAATCCTCGTCGTCGACGACGACCAGCGCCTGCGCGATCTCCTGGTGCGCTACCTCGGCGAGCAGGGCTTCGAGGTGCGCGCGGTGCCCGACGCGCAGGCGATGGACAAGATGCTCGCGCGCGAGCGCTACGACCTGCTGGTGCTCGACCTGATGCTGCCCGGCGAGGACGGGTTGGCGATCTGCCGCCGCCTGCGCGCGGGCAGCCCGGGCCTCGCGATCGTGATGCTGACCGCCAAGGGCGACGACGTCGACCGCATCGTCGGGCTCGAGATGGGCGCCGACGACTACCTGCCCAAGCCGTTCAACCCGCGCGAGCTGGTGGCGCGCATCAACGCCGTGCTGCGCCGGCGCGCGCCGGCCGGCCCGCCCGGCGCGCCGGTGTCCGGCAGCGCGCTGCACCGTTTCGGCGCCTTCGAGCTGAACCTCGCCACGCGCTCGCTGGCGCGCGACGGCAAACCGGTGCAGCTCACCACCGGCGAGTTCTCGGTGCTCAAGGTGCTGGTCGAGCACCCGCGCAAGCCGCTCTCGCGCGACAAGCTGATGGAGCTCGCGCGCGGGCGCGAGTACGAGGTGTTCGACCGCTCGATCGACGTGCAGATCTCGCGCCTGCGCAAGATCATCGAGCAGGATCCTTCCCACCCGCGCCACATCCAGACCGTGTGGGGCTTCGGCTACGTCTTCGTCCCGGACGGCGAGTCGAAGTGAAGCTGCGCCGGGTCGCCGCGCCCGACTCGCTGCTGGCGCGCTCGTTCCTGCTGATCGCGCTGCTGCTGGTGGTATCCGTGCTTTCGGCTTTCCAGCTCTACCGCCTGTACGAGCGCGAGCCGCTGTCGCGCGAGCTCGCGCAGCAGGCGGTGAGCGTGGTCAACCTCACGCGCGCGGCGCTGATCAACGCCGATCCGACGCTGCGCCCCGAGCTGCTGATCGAGCTGAACGAGCGCGAGGGCATCCGCGTCTACCCGCTGACCCCGGACGAAAAGCTCGAGCCGCTGCCCGATGATCCGCTGTTCCGCATGGTCGCCCAGCGCGTGCGCCGGTCGCTGGGCGCGCAGACACGCTTCGCCTTCGCGCGCAACGGCCTGGACGGCTTCTGGGTCAGCTTCCCGATCGACGTCGACCAGTTCTGGGTCATGCTGCCGCGCGGGCGCTTCGAGCCCAGCTTCGGCATCGAGTGGCTTGCCTGGGGCGCGGCGCTGCTCGCGCTCGCGCTGCTCGGCGCCGGCCTGATCGCTTCGCGCATCGCGCGCCCGCTTGCGGCGCTCACGCGCGCCGCGGCGCGCCTCGGCCGCGGCGAGACGCCCGAGCCGCTGCCGGTGGCGGGGCCGCGCGAGCTGCGCACCGTGTCGGCCGCCTTCAACCGCATGACGCGCGACCTCGCCTCGATGGAACGCGAGCGCGCGATGGTGCTGGCGGGCATCAGCCACGACATCCGCACCCCGCTCGCGCGCCTGCGCCTGGGGCTCGAGATCGCCGGCGGAGAGCGCGCCGCCGCCGAGGCGATGGCACTCGACATCGAGGAAATCGACGCCGTGATCGGCCAGTTCCTCGCCTTTGCGCACGGCGAGAGCGAGGAGCAGCCCGAGGACGACCTGGATGCGCTTCTGACCGAACTGAGCGAGCAATACGCGCGCCGCGGCAAGCGCGTGTCGTTCGAGCCGGGCGGGGTTCCGCCGCTGCCCTTCGCCCGCCAGGCGCTGCGCCGCGCGGTCACCAACCTGGTGGACAACGCGTTGCGCTACGCCGGCGAGCCGGTCGAGATCCGCACCCGCGCCGCGCGCGGCGGCGCGGTGATCGAGGTCCTCGACCGCGGGCCCGGCGTGCCGCCCGGAGAGGCCGAGCGCCTCAAGCAGCCCTTCACCCGGCTCGACCCATCTCGCAGCGGCGCCGGCGGCTCGGGGCTCGGCCTCGCGATCGTGGAGCGCGTCGCGCGCGCGCACCACGGTACGCTCGAGCTGCTGCCGCGCGACGGCGGCGGGCTGTGTGCCAGGATCACGCTTGGCCGCGCGAGCTGAGCGCGGCCCGCGGCGCGGCCTGTCGGCCCTCGTTTTCGGCGTGATCGCGCTGGTGTGGGGCTACAACTGGGTCGTGCTCAAGCGGGCGATGCACGAGGCCGGCCCGTTCGAGTTCCTCGCCTGGCGCTTCGCCGTCGCGAGCGCCTGCCTGTTCGGCGCGCTCGCGGCGCTCGGCCGGCCGCTGCGCCTGACGCATGCGCCGCAGGTGCTGTTGATCGGCCTGCTGCAGACCACCGCCACCTTCGCCCTGGTGACCTGGGCGCTGGTCGCCGGCGCCGCGGGCAAGAGCGCGGTACTCAACTACACCATGCCGTTCTGGGTCGTGCTGTTCGCCTGGCCGGTGCTCGGCGAGCGGCCGCCTCCGGCGCAGTGGGCGGCGATCGCCCTTGCCTTCGCCGGCCTGGTGCTGCTGGTGCACCCGGGCGCGCACGCAGGCCTGCCCGCGCTGCTCGCGCTCGCCTCCGGCGTGGCCTGGGCGCTAGGGGTGGTGGCCACCAAGCGGCTGCAGACGCGCCAGCGGGTCGACACGCTGTCGCTTTCGGCCTGGCAGACCCTGCTCGGCGGCGCCGGCCTGGTGGCGCTCGCGATCGCCTTTCCCTCGCGCCCGATGAGCTGGTCGCCGCAGCTCGTCTTCGCCGTGCTGTACAACGGCGTGCTGGTCGGCGCGGTGTGCTGGTTCCTGTGGTTCTGGGCGCTGCAGAATCTCGACGCCGGCCTGGCCAGCCTCGGCATTCTGTCGGTGCCGGTGCTCGGGGTGGTGTTCGGCGTCATTCTGCTGGGCGAGCGTCCAAGCGCGATCGAGTGGTGCGGGATCGCCGCCATCGTGGCAGCGCTGTGCGTGATCGCGCTCGGCGCCCTGCGTCGTAAGGGCTGACGCGGATTTGACCTCGAGCAAGGCATTGCAACTTAACCTCTTGACGAGTAAAGAAACGCTATCGATAATGGTTCTCATTTAACTGAAACCATCACCTGCTGCCATGTCCCTCGACACCGCCCCCGCCTGCACCCTCGATCTCCTCGGCGCAGGCGAATCCGGGATCATCCTCGGGCTCGACGTCGGCCAGACCCTCGGCCACCGCCTCGCGGCGCTCGGCCTGCGCGCAGGCAAGACCGTGCGCCTGATCCGGCGCGCCCGCTTCGGCGGGCCGTTCCACGTCCGGGTGGGAACCACCGACCTGATGCTGAGAGCGCCCGACGCGCGCCGCGTCCAGGTGCGCAAGGCGTGAAGCGCGTCGCGCTGGTCGGCATGCCCAACACGGGCAAGTCGACGCTGTTCAACCGCCTGACCGGGGCGCAGGCCAAGGTCGGCAACTGGCCCGGGATCACGGTCGACCTGCTGAGCGCGAAGCTGCTGCTCGGCGACAGCATGGTGGAGCTGGTGGACCTGCCCGGGATCTACGATCTGCGGGGATTTTCCGAGGACGAGCACGTGGTCACCACCTTCCTGCGCGAGCAGAGCGTGGACGTCGTGCTGGTGCTGCTCAACGCCTCGCAGCTCGAGCGCCAGCTGCAGCTGTACGCCCAGCTGGCGCGGTTCGGCATCCCGTTGCTGCTGGTCCTGAACATGGCCGACGAGGCCGCCGCGCTGGGCGTCACGATCGAGCGCGAGACGCTCGCGGGCTGGCTCGGGGTCCCGGTCTGCCTCGTTTCGGCCAAGCACGGCCAGGGCATGGAGCAGCTGCGCGGCCTGATCGTGCGCGCGCTGCGTGCGCCGGCGCAGGCCGCACCCCCCGACGATGCCGTGATCGAAGCCGCGCTCAAGTCGGCGGTCCACGTCCCGGCCCAGGCTTCGCACCGGCTGACCGAGAAGATCGACCGCGTGCTGCTCGACCCCTGGCTCGGGCTGCCGCTGTTCTTCGGCGTCATGCTGCTGCTGTTCGAGGCCGTGTTCTGGCTCGGCACGCCGGTGCAGAACGCGCTCGCCGCGGGCTTCTCGGCGCTGCGTGCGGCCGCGCTCGAGCCGCTGCTCGCCGCCGCCCCTGCGCTGGTCTCGGGCCTGCTGCTCGACGGCGTCTACAACGGCCTGTCCACCGTAGCGAGCTTCGTGCCGCTCATCATCCTGTTCTTCCTCGCCATGGCGATCGTCGAGGACACCGGCTACCTGTCGCGCGCGGCGTTCCTGATCGACGCGCTGATGGCGCGCTTCGGCCTGGACGGGCGCAGCTTCGTCATGATCCTGATGGGCTTCGGCTGCAACGTGCCGGCGCTGATGGGCACGCGCGTGATGCGCTCGCGCGGGCTGCGCCTGCTCACCATGATGGTGATCCCGTTCTCGCTCTGCTCGGCGCGCCTGCAGGTGTTCCTGTTCTTCATCGCCGCGCTGTTCCCGCCGCGCGTCGCGCCGCTGGTGCTGTTCTCGCTGTACGTGATGAGCATCGCCGCGGCGATGCTCACCTCGCTCGTGTTCAAGCGCCGCTTGGTCAACAGCGATCCGTTCGTGCTCGAGATCCCGCCCTACCGCTTTCCGACCGCGCGCCAGATCGCGCTGCGCGGCTGGCACGAGGTGCGCCATTTCCTGCGCCGCGCGACGCGTTTCATCGTCGCCGGGGTGGTCCTGGTCTGGCTGCTGACGCACTTCCCGCTCGAGGCCGCCCCCGGCGGCGTCGACACCTGGGCCGGGCACCTTGGCGCATGGCTGAGCCCGGCGCTGGGGCCGCTCGGCATCGATCCCAAGCTGACCATGGCGCTGATCTTCGGCTTCGTCGCGAAGGAGATCGTGATCGGCTCGCTGGCGGTGATCTACGCCCGCGAAGGCGGCGCCCTGGTGAGCGCGATCGCGCACCAGATCGACTGGGTCCAGGCCTACAGCTTCATGCTGTTCACGCTGATCTACACCCCTTGCCTGTCGACCATCGCGACCCTTCGCAGTGAAGCGAAGAATGCCGCGTTCAGCGTGGCGGCGGTGGCCTGGCCGCTCGCCTTGGCCTGGCTCGTCAGCTTCACCTTCTACCAGGCCGCGCGTCACTTCTGATCGAGCGCGAAGCGCTCGATCGTCCGGTAGCTCGATCCCTCGCGCGAGAGCGCCGAGCGCACCAGCACGAACTCGCCCACGGGCCACTCGATTGCGGGCAGCGGCGGCAACTCGCGCGGCTCGCGCGCCTTGCGAACAAGCGTGACGTGGGCCTGGAAGGCGCGCGCCTCGAGCTGAAATCCGTCCCTTTCGAGCTGACGCTTGAGATCACCAGCCAACTCCGCCAAGGCCGCCGGCATCTCGTTCGGCCCGACCCAGACGATGCGGTTGTGCTGCCAGTAGCGCGCCTGCTCGACGGCAAGCACATGAACCTGGCCGGCAGCGTTACGCGCGGCTCTGATCACCGAGGGTAGCCTTTGCTCGTCAACCTCGCCCAGAAACGCGAGGGTGAGATGAATCGTCTCGCGACGCGTCACGCGCCCGCCCGTCAGGAGGGATGCCCGCAGGGCCCACTCGTGCAGCGCGCTCGCGGCCTGCAGCGGTGGCCACAGGGCGAAGAACAGCCGCACGCGCCTCAGGCCATGTGCTTGCGAGTCAGCGCCGCGAGCGCGCGCTCGGCCGGGTCGGCGCTCTGCTCGAGCTGGAGCGCGATCAGCTCCATCTCGCGCGCGCCGCGATTCTGCGACAGCTTCCAGCGCGTCTCGAGCCGCGTCACCTCGATCTCGAAGTTGACGATGCCCGCGAGCATCTGGTCGATGTATTCGCCGCTCAGGGCGTCGAATGCAGGCAGCCATTTCGGGTCGAGCTCGGCGACCAGCTTGCGCTGCGAGGCGTGCTTGGCTTCGCGTTCCTCGAGTACCTTCGCTTTGCCGTAGGCGTGCACCGCGGCGTAGTTCCAGGTCGGCACCGCGGGCGCGCGCTCGTACCAGCGCGGCGAGACGTAGGCGTGCGGGCCCGAGAACACGACCAGCGCGTCGTCGTCGAAGAACGACTGCCACTGCGGATTGGCGCGCGCCATGTGCATCACCAGTGCGAGCTTCTCGCCGCGCTGCTCGACCAGGCACGGCAGGTGCGAAGCGGCCAGTTCCCCGTCCGCCCCGGTCACCAGCAGGCAGAACGAATGCGAGCGCATGAACGCGGCCAGCTCGGCGCGATCCTCGACCCGGTTGTAGGGCGGCGAATACATCAATCCGCCTCCAGCAGCGCAACCGCCATCGCGGCGATGCCCTCGCCGCGCCCGATGTAGCCGAGGCGCTCGGTGGTGGTCGCCTTGACGCTCACGCGCGCCGGGGCCACGCCCAGGTCGGCCGCGATGTTGCCGATCATGCGCGGAATGTGCGGCGCCATCCGCGGCGCCTCGGCCACCACGGTCGCGTCGATATTGCCGACGTGCAGCTTGCGCGCGACGAGCTTGCGCGCCACCTCGCGCAGCAGCATGCGGCTGTCGATGTCCGAATACTGCGGGTCGCCATCCGGAAAATGCGCCCCGATGTCGCCCAGGCCTGCCGCGCCGAGCAGCGCGTCGCAGATCGCGTGCAGCAGCACATCGGCGTCCGAGTGCCCCGCGAGGCCCTTGTCGTGCGGAATGGTCACGCCGCCGATCACCAGCTTGCGCCCGAGCACCAGCGCGTGCACGTCGTAGCCCTGCCCAATTCTCATTTTCTCCCCGCGATGATGGCCTCGGCGATGCCGAGGTCCTCTGGAAAAGTGACCTTCAGGTTCTCGCGGCTGCCGGTTACCAGCCGTGGCCTCAAGCCCATCGCCTCGATCGCGCTCGCCTCGTCGGTGAGCCCGCCCCTGGCGTCCTTGAGCGCCTGCGCCAGCAGCGCGGCGCGGAACATCTGCGGCGTCTGCGCCAGCCACAGCTGGGCGCGATCCTCGGTCGCGGCCACGCGCAGCGCGCCGGCCTCGTCCTTGGCCGCGCGCTTGACGGTGTCAGCCGCCGGCAGCGCGAGAATGCCGCCGATCGCGTCGCCCTCGCACTCCTCGATCAGGCGCTGCAGGTCCGCGCGCGGCAGGCAGGGGCGCGCCGCGTCGTGCACCAGGATCCAGTCGTCGGCGTCGACCGCCGCCATGGCCGCCACCAATCCGTTGTAGACCGAATCCCGGCGCGTCTCGCCGCCGCAGTAGAGCGGCTCGATGCGCCCGCCGAGCGCGCTCCAGTCGCAGGCGGCGAAGCGCTTGTCGCCCGGCGCGAGCACGACGAACACCGTTTCGACCGCCGGCACGCAAAGGGCGTGCGCCGCGTGCCACAGCATCGGCTTGCCGGCGAGCGCGAGGTACTGCTTGGGCTGTCCGCCCGCCATGCGCGTGCCCGTGCCGGCGGCGGGGATCAGGGCGTAGAGGCTCACCGCAAAACCTTCGAAAATTCAGGCCGGTATAATTGCACGGCGAGTCGCGCGGAACAAGCCGCCGCCCTTTCATGCATCGAGACGATCTCCCTCAGCCACGCTCGCGCCGCCGCTACGCCCAGCTCGCCGGCTCGGCCGACGCGCTTGCGCTCGCCCGCCTCGCGGCCGCCGAGCGCCCGGTGGCGGTGGTCTCGGCCACCACGCTCGACGCGCAGCGCCTGGTCGAGGAGCTGGCGTGGTTCGCGCCCGGGCTGCGCGTGTGCCTGCTGCCCGACTGGGAGACGCTGCCCTACGACCAGTTCTCGCCGCACCAGGACCTGGTCTCGGAGCGCCTGGCCACGCTGTACCGCATCCAGCGCGGCGAGTTCGACCTCGCGGTGGTGCCGGCGCCGACCGCGCTGGTCCGCCTGTGCCCGCCCTCCTACCTCGCCGCGCATACCTTCTTCCTCGAGCGGCGAGCGGCTCGACGCCGACGCGTTGCGCCGCCAGCTGCTGCTGGCCGGCTACCAGCACGTAACGCAGGTGGTCGCGCCGGGCGAATACTGCGTGCGCGGCGGGCTCATCGACCTGTTCCCGATGGGCAGCGCGCTGCCGCTACCGGCTCGACCTGTTCGACGACGAGATCGACACCATTCGCACCTTCGACGTCGACACGCCAGCGCACGCTCTACCCGGTGCAGCGAGATGCGGCTGCTGCCGGCGCGCGAGTTCCCGCTGGACGAAGCGGGCCGGGCCCGCTTTCGCAGCCGCTTCCGCGAGCTGTTCGAGGGCGACCCGTCCAAGCAGCGGCATCTACAAGGACGTCTGCAATGGCATTGCGGCGGCCGGCATCGAATACTACCTGCCGCTGTTCTTCGACGCGACCGCCACGCTGTTCGACTACCTGCCGCAAGAGGCCACGCTGGCGCTGCACCACGACGTCGCGGCCGCGATCCAGCGCGTTCTGGCAGCGACGCGCAGTCGCGCTACAAGCTGCTCGCGCGGCGACCGCGAGCGGCCGCTGCTGGCGCCTGCGCAGCTGTTCGTTCCGGCCGAGGAGTTCAACGCTGCGCGCGCAGCGCCTTCGCGCGCGTCGACCTGCTGCGCGAGGCCGAGCCCGAGGCGCTCCGACCAGACGCTCGCGGCGGCCCCGCTGCCCGCGCTCGCCGTCGAGCGCCGCGCCGCCGACCCGCTCCAGGCCCTGAAATCCTGGCTCGCGGGCTGCGGCCTGCGCGTGCTGCTTGCGGCCGAATCCGCCGGCCGGCGCGAGACCATGACGGCCTACCTGGCCGAATACGGGCTGCATCCGCAGGCGTGCGGCAGCTTTGCAGAATTCCTCGACTCGCAATCGCGATCGCTCTGCTCGCCGTCGCGCCGCTCGCAAGCGGCTTCGCGCTGCCGGCCGAGGGCTCGGCATCGTCACCGAGACCGAGCTGTACGCCGGCACGGTCGCGCCGGCGCGGCGCGCGCGAGGCGAAAAGGCCAGCTTCGTCGAGGGCATGGTGCGCGACCTGTCGGAGCTCAAGATCGGCGATCCGGTGGTGCACGCGCAGCACGGCATCGGCCGCTACCTGGGCCTGGTCAAGCTCGACCTGGGCGAGGGCCGAGAACGAGTTCCTGCTGCTCGAATACGCCGGCGGCGACAAGCTGTACGTGCCGGTGGCGCAGCTGCACCTGATCAGCCGCTACAGCGGCGCGCGCGCCGGAGGCCGCGCCGCTGCACAAGCTCGGCAGCGGCCAGTGGGACAAGGCGCAAGCGCAAGGCCGCGCAGCAGGTGCGCGACACCGCGGCCGAGCTGCTCGAGCTCTACGCGCGGCGCGCCGCGCGCGAGGGCCACGCGTTCGACCTCAACCCGCACGACCTACGAGGCCTTCGCCGACGGCTTCGGCTTCGAGGAGACCGCCGACCAGGCGGCCGCGATCGAGGCCGTGATCAGCGACATGACGCTCGCGGCAAGCCGATGGACCGCCTGATCTGCGGCGACGTCGGCTTCGGCAAGACCGAGGTCGCGCTGCGCGCGGCCTTCGTCGCGGTCGCCGGACGGCAAGCAGGTGGCGGTGCTGGTGCCCGACCACGCTGCTCGCCGAGCAGCACTTCCAGACCTTCTCCGACCGCTTCGCCGACTGGCCGGTGCGCGATCGCCGAGCTGTCGCGCTTCCGCTCCGCAAGGAAGCAGGCGCAAGCGCTGAAGGAGCTCGCCGACGGCAGCATCGACATCGTCATCGGCACGCACAAGCTGCTCGCAGAGCGACGTCAAGTTCGCGCGCCTGGGGCTGGTGATCATCGACGAGGAGCACCGCTTCGGCGTGCGCCAGAAGGAGGCGCTGAAGGCGCTGCGCGCCGAGGTCGACGTGCTGACGCTGACCGCCACGCCGATCCCGCGCACGCTCGGCGATGTCGCTCGAGGGCACTGCGCGACTTCTCGGTGATCGCCACCGCGCCGCAGAAGCGCCTCGCGATCAAGACCTTCGTCGCGCCGCGGGTCCGACGGCATGCATCCGCGAGGCGGTGCTGCGCGAACTCAAGCGCGGCGGCCAGGTCTACTTCCTGCACAACGAGGTCGAGACCATCGAGAACATGCGCGACAAGCTGGCGACGCTGCTGCCCGAGGCGCGCATCGCGGTGGCGCACGGGCAGATGCGCGAGCGCGAGCTGGAGCGCGTGATGCGCGACTTCACCGCCCAGCGCTACAACCTGCTGCTGTGCACCACGATCATCGAGACCGGCATCGACGTGCCCGACCGCCAACACCATCATGATCAACCGCGCCGACAAGTTCGGCCTGGCGCAGCTGCACCAGCTGCGCGGCCGCGTCGGGCGCTCGCACCACCAGGCCTACGCCTACCTGCTGACGCCGCGACGCAGGAGGCGCTGACGGCGCAGGCGAAGAAGCGCCTGGAGGCGATCCAGATGATGGAAGAACTCGGCTGCGGGCTTCTACCTCGCCATGCACGACCTGGAGATCCGCGGCGCGGGCGAAGTGCTGGGCGAATCGCAGTCCGGCGAGATGCAGGAGATCGGCTTCTCAGCTCTACACCGACATGCTTGAGTCCGCGGTGCAGGCGCTCAAGGCGGGCAAGGAGCCGGACCTCGCGGACGCCGCTCGACGTCACCACCGAGATCAACCTGCACCAGCCGGCGCTGCTGCCGGCCGACTATTGCAGCGACGTGCACGAGCGCCTGACGCTGTACAAGCGGCTGGCGAACTGCGACGCGCCCGACGAGCTCGACGCGATGCAGCGAGGAGCTGATCGACCGCTTCGGCGCGCTGCCCGAGCCGGCGCAGGCGCTGATCGAATGCCACGCGCTGCGCCTGGCGGCCAGGCCGCTGGGCGTGGCGCGCATCGACGCGACGCACGAGGCGCTGCAGCTGCAGTTCATCAAGCAGCCGCCGATCGAGGCGCAGAAGATCATCGACTTCGTGCAACGCCGCCGCGGTGCGCGCCTGGCCGGCCAGGACCGGCTGCGGCTGGAGGCGAAGATGCCCGGCTGGCGCGAGCGCGCCCAGGCGGCCAAGGACGTGCTGCGCGAGCTCGCGGCATGAACCTCGTGGTGCAGGGGCCGGGGATGACCGCGGCGCAGGCCGAAGAGCTCGCGCGCCTGAGCGGCGAAAGCGAAATCAGGCAAGTCGGGGATACCGCCTTCAGGTTTCGCGGCGCGGGCGAGCGCGGCATGGTCGGCGCCTGGTGCGCCGCGCGCGCGCTCGACTTCGCCTGGGTGCCCGGGGACCTTCGCCTGGCGGACCTCAGGCTGGTCGCAATCGACATGGACTCGACGCTGATCACGATCGAGTGCATCGACGAACTGGGCGAAGCGGCCGGGCGCAGGGCCGAGATCGCCGCGATCACCGAGGCCGCGATGCGCGGCGAGCTCGATTTCAGCCAGAGCCTGAGCCGGCGCGTGGCGCTGCTCGCGGGGGTCGACGAGTCGGCGCTCGCGCGCGTGTACGACGAGAAGCTGCGCTTGTCGCCCGGCGCCGAGCGGCTGGTCGCCGGCTGCAAGGCAGCCGGCATCCGCCTGCTGCTGGTCTCGGGCGGATTCTCGTTCTTCACCGAGCGGCTGCGCGCGCGCCTCGGGCTCGATTACACCTTGTCCAACGAGCTTGAAATCCAGCATGGAAAACTCACCGGCCGGCTCGCCGGCGAGATCGTTAACGCGCGCGCCAAGGCCGAGTGCCTGCGCGAGGTCGCGCGCGCGATCGGCGCGCGCCGCGATCAGACGCTCGCCATCGGCGACGGCGCGAACGACCTGCCGCTGATGGCCGAGGCCGGCATGTCGGTCGCCTTCCGCGGCAAGCCGGTGGCGCGCGATTTCGCCGACTTTGCGCTCGACCACGCCGGACTGGACGGCGTGCTGAACCTGTTTCTTTAGGCTAGGATTGACGCAACCACGGAGGCCTTGCATGACCGACAGCGTGAAATTCCTGCTGGACGAGACCCGCATCCCGAAGCACTGGTACAACATCGCGGCGGACCTGCCTTCGCCGCCCCCGCCGGTGCTGCACCCTGGCACCAAGCAGCCGGTCGGTCCCGCCGACCTCGCGCCGCTGTTCCCGATGGAACTGATCATGCAGGAAGTCAGCGCCGAGCGCGAAATCGAGATTCCGCAGCCGGTGCGCGACATCTACCGCCAGTGGCGCCCGTCGCCGCTCTATCGCGCGCGCAGGCTGGAAAAGGTGCTCGGCACGCCGGCCAAAATCTACTACAAGTACGAGGGCGTCTCGCCCGCCGGCAGCCACAAGCCCAATACCGCGGTGGCGCAGGCGTTCTACAACAAGCAGGCCGGAATCAAGAAGATCACCACCGAGACCGGCGCCGGCCAGTGGGGCTCGGCGCTCGCCTTCGCTGGCGCGCTGTTCGGGATCGAGATCAAGGTGTTCATGGTGCGCGTGTCGTACAACCAGAAGCCGTACCGGCGGGCGCTGATGGAGACCTACGGCGCGACCTGCGTGCCCTCGCCCTCGCCCGAGACGCACGCCGGCCGCGCGATCCTGGAAAAAGCGAAGGACCATCCGGGCAGCCTCGGCATCGCGATTTCGGAGGCAGTCGAAATCGCGGCCACGCACGACGACACCAAGTACGCCCTCGGCTCGGTGCTGAACCATGTCCTCACCCACCAGACCGTGGTCGGCCTGGAAGCGATGGCGCAGCTCGAGATGGCCGGCGACGACCCCGACGTGCTCGTCGGCTGCACCGGCGGCGGCTCGAACTTCGCCGGGCTGGTGTTCCCCTTCCTCGGCGCGCAGCTGCGCGGCGGCCGCAAGCGCCGCATCGTCGCGATCGAGCCTGCAGCCTGCCCCAGCCTGACGCGCGGCCAGTACGCCTACGACTTCGGCGACACCGGGCACCTCACGCCGCTGGTGAAGATGCACACCCTCGGCTCGACCTTCACGCCGCCGGGCTTTCACGCCGGCGGCCTGCGCTACCACGGCATGGCGCCGCTGGTGTCGCACTGCAAGGAGCTCGGGCTGCTCGAGGCGCGCGCCTACCAGCAGAAGGAGGTGTTCGCCGCCGGGGTGCAGTTCGCCCGCGCCGAGGGCATCCTGCCCGCGCCGGAGGCCAACCACGCGGTCAAGGGCGCGATCGACGAGGCGCTGCGCTGCAAGGCCGAGGGCAAGTCGCAGACGATCCTGTTCAACCTCTGCGGCCACGGCCACTTCGACATGCAGGCCTACATGGACTACTTCTCGGGCAAGCTGGTCGACCAGAAGTACGACGAAGGCGAGCTGGCGATGGCGCTCGCCGGACTGCCGTCGGTGGCGCAAGCCGCCTGAGCGCGGCTCAGCCCGGGGCGTCGATCCGGCGCAGCACCCGGCGCTGCGGCTCGGGCTGCAGCGTGACGTGCTCGATGCGGAAGCGCTCCGCGGCCAGGTGCTGCAGCGCGGCCAGGGTGTCCTCCCAGCGCGCCAGGTCCTCGACCACCACGTGCGCCGAGAGCGACACGCGCTCGCCGGAGAGCATCCAGATGTGCAGGTCGTGCACCGACACCACCCCGGGCACGGTCGCCAGCGCCGTACCCACCCCGGGCAGCGAGAGCTCAGGCGGCACGCCTTCCATCAGCCCGTGCACCGCGTCGCGCAACAGCTTCAGGCTCGACGCCACCAGCAAGGCGCAAATGAACAGCGACAGCAGCGGGTCGATCGGCGTCCAGCCGGTGGTCGCGATCACCAGCCCGGACACCAGCGCCGCCACCGAGCCGAGGATGTCGCCCAGCACGTGCAGCAGCGCGCCGCGCGTGTTCATGTTGTGGGCGCCGCCCGAGAGCAGGCGCGCCACCGTCAGGTTGATCGCGAGGCCGGTCGCCGCGACCGCGCTCACCGCGATGCCGCGCACCGCGACCGGGTGCTCGAGCCGCGCGAAGGCCTCGAACGCGAGCAAGGCCACCACCGCCAGCATCACCAGACTGTTGGCGAGCGCAGCGAACATCTCGGCGCGCCCGAGGCCGAACGAGTGCTTTTCCGAGGCCGGGCGGCGCGCGGCCCAGGCCGCGAGCGCCGCGAGCCCGAGCGCGCGCGCCGTCGGTCGCCATGTGGCCGGCGTCGGCCAGCAGCGCGAGCGAGCCGCTCCACCAGCCGCCGAAAGCCTCCACTAGCGAATAGCCGAGGGTCAGCGCCACCGCGACGCCGAGGCGGCCCTTCAACCGGGCGTGGGAATGCGGCTGTGAGTGGTCGTGCGCCATGCGCCTCAGTAGAGGTTCTTCACTTCCCGGATCGCCGGAAAGCGCCGCCGCAGCAGCGCCTCGACCACGCCCTTCAGGTCGAGCGCTGCGCGCGGGCAGCCGGCGCAGGCGCCCTTGAGCCGCACGACGACCACGTCGCCTTCGAGGCGGACCAGGTCGAGATCCCCGCCGTCCCGCAAGAGAATTTGTCTTGCTTCCCCGATCACGACGCTGACCTCTTGAGTCGTGGGAATTCGACTTCCTTCGGGAATTTCCGCAGCGATCTGCCGCCTCAGGATCTCCTGCTCGCGCGCGATGCGCAGCGCCGCGCGCGGGTTCTCCCGCTCGAGCGCGTCGAGCTCGTCTTCGGTGTAGAGCGGCGCGTCGAGCTTCACCCGACCCAGCGCCGCGCGTTGTGGAACATGCGCATCCAGGGCGAGTCCTCGGGCGCGCCGTCGGGCGCCCAGGACATCTGCACGCTGCGGAACACGCGCTCCGGGTGCGGCATCACGATCGTGAAGCGGCCGTCGGCGGTGGTGAGCCCGGTGATGCCCTGCGGCGAGCCGTTCGGGTTGGCCGGGTAGGTTTCGGTCGCGCTTGCCGCGGTTGTCGACGAAGCGCATCGCGACAGATCGCCTGCTCGAGCGTCGGCTGCGGTCGCCGAAGCCGGCGCGGCCCTCGCCGTGCGCGGTCGCCACCGGGATGCGGCTGCCGGCCATGCCGGCGAACAGGATCGAAGGGCTGTGGGCGACCTCGACCATCACGAAGCGCGCCTCGAACTGCTCCGAGCGGTTGCGCGCGAACTCGGGCCAGTGCCCGGCGCCGGGGATGAGCTCCTTGCAGCGCCGCCATCATCTGGCAGCCGTTGCACACGCCCAGCGCGAAGCTGTCGCTGCGTGCGAAGAAGGCCTCGAATTCGGCCCGCGCGCGGGCGTTGAACAGGATCGACTTGGCCCAGCCCTCGCCCGCCGCCCAGCACGTCGCCATAGGAGAAGCCGCCGCAGGCGGCAACGCCCTTGAAGCCGGCCAGCGCGACGCGCCCGGCGATGATGTCGCTCATGTGCACGTCGACCGCCTCGAAGCCGGCGCGGTCGAAGGCCGCGGCCATCTCGACCTGGCCGTTGACGCCCTGCTCGCGCAGGATCGCGACCCGCGGCCGCGCGCCCCGGGGAGACGCAACGTTTCCTTCGGGTCGAAAGTGACGGCGACGCGACAGTCCGGGGTCGCTCGCGTCGAGCAGCGCATCGAACTCCTGCTGCGCGCACTCCGGGTTGTCGCGCAGCGCCTGCATGCGCCAGGTCGTCTCGCTCCACGCCCGCTGCAGCTCGGCGCGCTTGTACGCGAAAATGGCCTTCGCGTTGCGCGTCAGGCGCAGTTCGTCGCGCTCGTTGGGAAAGCCGATCACGTAGGCGCACTGCTGCACCCCTTCGGCGCGCAGCACGTCCATCACGCGCTCGCGCTCGGCGGCGCGGACCTGCAGCACCGCGCCCAGCTCCTCGGCGAACAGGGCGCCGAGCACGTGGTCGTTGAAGCGCCCGGCGAGCAGCTCGGGTCGGCGCTCCAGGCCGTCGACGTCGCCCAGCCATTCGTCGTAGCAGATCTCGTCCAGGTTGAGCGTCACCCCGCAGTGCCCTGCGAACGCCATCTCGCACACCGTCGCGAACAGGCCGCCGTCGGAGCGGTCGTGGTAGGCGAGCAGCAGGCCTTCGCGCGCGAGGCGCTGCACCGCGGCGAACAGCCCGGCGAGCAGCTTCGGCTCGTCCAGGTCGGGCAGCGCTCGCCCAGCTGCGAGTGCACCTGCGCCAGGATCGAGCCGCCGAGCCGGTTGCGGCGCCGGCCGAGGTCGACCAGCAGCAGCTCGGTCTCGCCTGCGTCGGTACGCAAGCGCGGCGTGAGAGTGCCGCGCGCGTCCGTCGCCGGCGCGAACGCGCGTCACGATCAGCGACAGCGGCGCCGACCACCTCCTTCGCCCGCCTCCCAGGCGGTGCGCATCGACAGCGAATCCTTGCCCACCGGGATCGCTGATGCCGAGCGCCGGGCAGAGCTCCAGCGCCACCGCGCGCACCGTGTCGTAGAGCGCCGCGTCCTCGCCCGGATGGCCCGCGGCCGCCATCCAGTTGGCAGAGAGCTTGACGCGGTCGAGCCGCTCGATGCGCGCCGCGGCCAGGTTGGTGATCGCCTCGCCCACCGCCATGCGGCCCGAGGCCGGGGCGTCGATCAGCGCGAGCGGCGCGCGTTCGCCGATCGCGTAGGCCTCGCCGGCGTAGCCCTCGTAGTCGAGCAGCGTGACCGCGCAGTCGGCCACCGGCACCTGCCAGGGGCCGACCATCGGGTCGCGCGCGCACAGGCCGCCCACCGTGCGGTCGCCGATCGTGATCAGGAACATCTTGCTCGCCACCGACGGATGGCGCAGCACGCGCAGCGCCGCCTGCCCGAGCTCGATGCCGTCGAGCGCAAAGCGTTCGCGCGCCGGCGCGAGGCGCTGCACGTCGCGCAGCATCCTGCGGCGGCTTGCCGAGGATCACCTCCAGCGTCACGTCGACCGGCGTCCGCCTGCAGCAGCGGATCGGCGACTCGCAGCCGGCCATCGGCGGTCGCTGCGCCGAGCACCGCGAACGGGCAGCGCTCGCGCTCGCACAGCGCGCGAAAGTCGCGCGAGCGACCCGGGCGCGATCGCGAGCACGTAGCGCTCCTGCGCCTCGTTGCACCAGATCTCGCGCGGCGACATGCCCGAGCTCCTCCGATGGCGCGGCGCGCAGGTCGAAGCCGCGCCCCGCGGCCGCCGAATGCACGAGTCTCGGGCAGCGCGTTCGACAGGCCGCCCGCGCCTACGTCGTGGATCGACAGGATCGGGTTGTCGGCCCCGAGCTGCCAGCAGCGGTCGATCACTTCCTGCGCGCGGCGCTGGATCTCGGCGTTGCCGCGCTGCACCGAATCGAAGTCGAGGTCCGCGGCGTTGGCGCCGGCGCCATCGTCGATGCGGCGCCGCCGCCCATGCCGATCAGCATGCCCGGGACCGCCCAGCTGCACCAGCAGCGTCCCCTCGGCCAGGGCCGAGCTTCTGCGCTGTGCGCGGCGGAAATGTTGCCGACGCCGCCCGCGAGCATGATCGGCTTGTGATAGCCGCGCCAGCACGCCCCCGGCCTTGAGCTCGAAGCTGCGGAAATAGCCGGCCAGGTTGGGACGGCCGAACTCGTTGTTGAACGAGGCCGCCCCGATCGGCCCCTCGAGCATGATCTGCGAGCGCGCGAGACGATGCGGTCGGGCTTGCCCGTGGTCGCCGTCCTCCCAGGGCTGCGGCGCGCCGGGAATGCGCAGGTCCGAGACCGAGTAGCCGACCAGGCCCGCCTTGGGCTTGCGCGCCGCGTCCGGTCGCGCCTTCGTCGCGAATCTCGCCGCCCGCGCCGGTCGCCGCGCCCGGGAAGGGCGAGATCGCCGTCGGGTGGTTGTGCGTCTCGCACCTTCATCAGGTGTGCGTCAGTTCGCGCGTTGCTTCGCATAGATGCTCGTCTGTGTCGGGGTAGAAGCGCTCGATCTCGCGACCCTCGATCACCGCGGCGTTGTCCGCGTAGGCGACGATCGTGCCCTGCGGGCTCGCGGCGTGCGTGTCCGGATCATGCCGAACAGGGACTGCGCCTGCTTCTCGCCGTCGATGATCCAGTCGGCGTTGAAGATCTTGTGCCGGCAATGCTCGGAGTTGGCCTGCGCGAACATCATCAGCTCCGACGTCGGTCGGGTCGCGCCCGAGCGCGTCGAAGGCCGCGCGCAGATAGTCGATCTCGTCGTCGGACAGCGCGAGCCCGAGTCGCCGGTTGGCCTCGCGCAGCGCCGCCGCCGCGCGACGCGCTCGAGCGGCCGCGGCGCGACGTGGCGGAAGAGCTGCTCGGCGTCGTCGAGCGAGGTCGAGCACGGTCTCGGTCATGCGGTCGTGCAGCGGCGCGCCGAGCGCGGCGCGCTCCGCCCGTCCGTCGATCTCCAGCGTATAGGCCAGGCCGCGCTCGATCCGCAGCACCTCGGTCAGGCCGCAATTGCGCGCGATGTCGGTCGCCTTGGACGACCAGGGCGAAATCGTGCCCAGGCGCGGCACCGCCAGGAAAAGCTCGCCGCGCGCCAGCTCGGCCGGCGCGGGCTCGCCGTAGCGCAGCAGCCGCTCGAGCAGCGCGCGCTGGCCGGCGCCCGGCGGCGCAGCCGCTTCGACAAAATGCCAGTACTCGGCGCGCACGCCGCGCACCCCGGGGTGAACCTGCTGCAGTGAGGCAAGGAGCTTCGCGAGTCGGAACTCCGACAGCGCGCGCGCGCCGCGGAGCTTGAGGATCGTGGCCATCCGCTACTTCTTGACCTCCGGCTGCTTCACCGTACCCGCAAGGTTGATGGTCGAGCGCAGCGTCTGGCCCGCGGTTTTGACGTCTGCCACGATGCGCCCCGACAGATGGCCCGAGGGCGCGATGTCGACGATCGCGCCCGCGTTGAGCGCGCCGGCGGCGATGTTGATGTCGCGCAGCTGCACCGCGCCCTTGTCGTAGCTGCCCTTTCCGCCCAGCTCGGCGAACAGAGTCGTACCCTGGGTCTCCTGGCCGGCGGTGCGGATCGCGCGCGACAGGTCGAAGCTTCCGAGCATGCCCTTGCTGATCGTGAAGCTGCCGTCGAGCCGGGCGTCGACGCCGAGCGCGGCGGGGGCCGCGCCCTGCATCAGGTACCTGCCGCTGCCGGTCGCCTTGCCGTCCGACAGCAGCGCCGGCGCGAACACCGCCGCGTTGACGCTCTTGAACTTGAGCGTTCCCTCGACCCGCCACGACGGGCCCCAGCTGATCTGCGCCGTTCCCACCAGCGTGCCGTCGAGCAGCGAGCCATCCCACTCGCTCAGCGTCATGCCCTCGGGCGTGGCGCTGCCCTTGAGCGAGAAGTCGGTCAGCGTGACCTGGGAGGCGAACGGCAGCGTCAGGCTGGCGGCGCTGCCCTCGAGCGCCAGTTGCCCTTCCTCGGGCGACAGCTTGACTTGCAGCTTGTCCGGTCCGTTCAGCACCAGCGACTTGAGCGAGCCGTTTCCCGTCAGGACCGCATCGACGTCGAGCGCGGGAAGCGCGAGCGGGCCGCGCAGCCTGAGCTCCTTCGCCTCGACGCGCGCAACGCTGAACTTGGTGCTCTTGATCTTGCCGAGCAGAACGTCGCCGAGCTCGTTCTCCGGCACCAGCGCGCCGATCAGCTCGACCCGGCCCAGGACCTTCCGGTCGCTGAACAGCGAGCCGAGCGTGGGGAAGACCCGCACCGTGTCGATCACGATATCGCCGATGCGCACGCCCTCGAACCTCATCTCCGGCCCGTTCACCAGCGACATCCGGGCGGCACCGATCTTGACCGTGCGGCCGAACGCGACGCTGGCGATCTTGGCGTACTCGCCGGTCTCGACCGGAACCACGTGCACCGCGCCCACGCCAGCGATCAGCGCGAGCAGCAGCGTGACGGTGATCGGCTTGCCCCATTTGCGACGGCGCCGGATCTTGATCGGCCCGATGTCGGCATCGGCCGCCTTTTTCCTGCGTCGCGCCTCGCGCTCGCGCTCGCGCTGGGCCTTGAGCGCCTCCTTGGTGAGCGCCTGCTCGTCGCGCCTGACCTCGTCCATGTCGAGGTCGTCGTCGCGCACCACGACGTCGTCGTCCGCCGCTTTGACCGGCGCAACTGCGCGGTGCGGAAGGCTGGCCGGATCGACCTCGCGCCGCAGCTTGGTCGTCTCCCAGTCGCCCTTGATCTTGTAGGCGCGCACCGGGCGGGTGATGTTCTTGAGCTTCTGCTCGCCGAGATCCTCGATCGTATAGGTGACCTTGTCCCGGATCTGGTCGTACACCACGCCGGCGATGCAGATGCCGCCCTTGTCGGCAAGCCCCTCCAGGCGCGCGGCCACGTTCACGCCGTCGCCGAAGACGTCGTTGTCCTCGCCGATGATGTCGCCCAGATTGATGCCCATGCGGAACGCGATCTGGCGCGTCGGCGGAACATCCGCCTCTTCGTTCGCCACCGCGGTCTGCACCTGGACGGCGAAGCGCACCGCGTCGACCACGCTCGGGAACTCGATCAGCAACCCGTCGCCCGCGGTCTTGACGATGCGGCCGTCGTGCTCCTCGGCCTTGGGCTGGATCAGCTCGCGCAAGATGCGCTTGAAGCGAGTCAGCGTGCCTTCCTCGTCGATTCCCATCAGCCGGCTGTAGCCGGCGACGTCGGCAGCGACGATCGCGGCCAGGCGGCGCTTGGCGCGGCTGTCGGAGCTGATATCCATCGCGTTGCGCGCGTCCGCTTCCTCCAGCTCGCGTGCGCGCCGCTCGCGCTCGCGCCGGGCGCGTTCCTCTTCCTCGCGCCGCTTGCGCTCCTGCTCCTCGCGCTGCACGCGCGCCTGCTGCTCGCGCCTTGCGCGCTCGGTCTGCTCCTTCTCCTTGCGCGCGGCCTCCTCCTTGGCCTTGCTCTCGACGTCGTCGCGCTCGGCGAAATTGTCCAGGTCGGCCAGCAGTGAGTCGGCGAACTTCTCGCCGGTCGGCGCCGCGGCCTTGGCGAGTTCCTCCTCCCTGCGCCGCTCGGCTTCCTCCTCTTCGCGCCGCTTGCGCGCTTGTTCCTCCTCCCTGCGGCGGGCGGCTTCCTCTTCCTCGCGCCGCTTGCGGGCCTCTTCCTCTTCCTTGCGGCGCCGCGCCTCTGCCTCTTCGCGCTGCTTGCGCGCCTCTTCTTCCTCCTTGCGCCGCCGGGCCTCCTCTTCCTCGCGCCGCTTGCGGGCCTCTTCTTCCTTGCGACGCCGCTCCTCTTCCTCTTCCCTGCGCTTGCGCTCCTCTTCTTCCTTGCGCTTGCGTTCCTCTTCTTCCTTGCGCCGGCGCGCCTCTTCCTCCTCCTTGCGCTTGCGCTCTTCTTCTTCCTTGCGCTTGCGCTCCTCCTCTTCCTTGCGCTTGCGCTCCTCCTCTTCCTTGCGCTTGCGTTCCTCTTCTTCCTTGCGCCGGCGCGCCTCTTCCTCCTCCTTGCGCCGGCGCGCCTCTTCCTCCTCCTTGCGCTTGCGCTCCTCCTCCTTGCGCTTGCGTTCCTCCTCTTCCTTGCGCTTGCGCGCCTCCTCCTCTTCGCGCGCCTTGCGCGCCTGTTCCTCCCTGCGCTTGCGTTCTTCCTCCTCCTTGCGCTGACGCAACTCCGCTTCGGCCTTCTCTTTCGCCTCGGCTTCCGCTCTCAGCTTGTCGGCCTTCGCCTTCTCTTCGGCCGCGACGCGCAGCGCGGTCTGCTGCGCGGCCCTGAGCTTCGCCTCGCCTTCGGCGCGCTCCCTCGCTTCGGCTTCCTCCCGCGAGCGCACGCTCGCCGACTCGCGCGCACGAGCCTCGGCTTCTTCCTTGGCCTTCCTCTCGGCCTCCGCCTTGGCCTTCGCTTCCGCCGCCTGGCGCGCCTTGTAGCTGAGCGACTCCTCCTGCGCCCGTCGCTCGGCCTCGGCGCGCGCCTTCGCCGCGAGGTCGACGGTCGGCCCCTTCGGCACCGACGCCGGGGCCGACACGGGGGTGAACACGCCGGTGAAATCGAGGTCCGACACCACGTCCATCGGCTTGCTGGGAGGCGGTGCGCTCGCCTTGGCGGGCGCCGGCGCAGACGTCGCTCCGGGTGACGCTTCGCGGATGTAGCCCTCGCGCTCGAGGCGATCGATCAGCTGGTCGAACTTGGCTTGCGGGGTCTTCTCGAATTTCTTGTACAGCGCGCCGATGTTCGACTTGCCGTCGATCGCCGACAACACCGCGCGATCGGCGCGCGACAGGTTGCTCGTCTTGCCGGAGGCCTCCTGCACGCCTTTTCCGGTCTTCGAGAAGATTGCTGTCGGGTTCATGTGCTCGTTGATATTATCCCGGCGTCTATTATAAGCGGATGCCCCGGCCAAGCCCCGTAGCTGCCGCCGCCGGGCGGTTCGATCACGAAAACGTCCCCGGCCCCCATTCCGACCCGCTTGCAGGGCCCCTCCCGGCGCAAGCCGGCCGACCGAGGCGCCACGTGCCTGTCCCGAGCCGTCAGAACGCGATTCTAATCGTGATACATTGGCGCCCGCTTTCATTCCGCGTGCCATGGACAAGATCGAAGCGGTGGTGATCGGCGCCGGGGTGGTGGGACTGGCGGTGGCGCGCGCGCTGGCGCTCGCAGGGCGCGAAGTCGTGATCCTGGAGGCCGAGGACGCGATCGGCACCCACACCAGCTCGCGCAATTCCGAGGTGATCCACGCCGGCATCTACTATCCCGCCGGCTCGCTCAAGGCCGCCAGCTGCGTCGCCGGCCGGCGGCGCCTGTACGAGTACTGCGCCGCGCGCGGCGTGCCGCACCGGCGCTGCGGCAAGCTGATCGTCGCGGCCGACGAGGCCCAGCGCGGCGAGCTCGAGCGCATCCGCGAGCGGGCGCGCGCCAACGGCGTGCCCGAGGTCGATTTCGTCACTCGCGAGCAGGTCCTGGCCTGGGAGCCCGAGCTGCGCTGCGTCGCCGCGCTGCACTCGCCGTCGACCGGCATCATCGACAGCCACGCGCTCATGCTCGCCTACCTGGGCGAAGCCGAGGATAACGGCGCCATGCTCGCGCTCAGGAGCCGTCTAGAACGGGCCGAAGTGATTTCCTCGGGATTTCAATTGACGGTAGGAGGGTCCGAATCCACGGAGATCGAAGCAAAGTATTTGATCAACAGCGCGGGAATCACCGCACCGAGCGTCGCTCGGCGCATCGAAGGCTATCCCCGGGAGCATGCGCCGCGCGAGCTGTACGCCAAGGGCAACTACTATTCGCTCGCGCGCCGCGCGCCATTCTCGCGCCTGGTCTACCCGGTACCCGAGCCCGGCGGCCTAGGCGTGCACGTCACGCTCGATCTCGCCGGGCAGGCGCGCTTCGGGCCGGACGTGGAATGGATCGATGCGATCGACTACCGGGTCGATCCGAAGCGCGCCGAGCGCTTCTACGCGGCGATCCGGCGCTACTGGCCGGGGCTGCCCGACGGCGCGCTTGCACCGGGCTACGCCGGGATCCGGCCCAAGATCTCCGCACCCGGCGAGCCGGCGGCGGATTTCGTGATCCAGGGTCCGCGCGAGCACGGCGTGCCGGGACTGGTCAACCTGTTCGGCATCGAGTCGCCGGGGCTGACCGCGAGCATGCCGCTGGCCGACGAGGTGCTGCGCGGTATCCTGTGACCTTAGGCGCGGCTTGCAGCGGATGAAAATCGAACATTTCGACGTCCTGATCGTCGGCGCGGGGCTGTCGGGCATCGGCGCGGGCTACCACCTTCAGACCCGCTGCCGCGGCAGGACCTACGCCATTCTCGAGGGCCGCGACGCGATCGGCGGCACCTGGGACCTGTTCCGCTACCCCGGCATCCGCTCCGATTCCGACATGTATACGCTCGGCTATTCGTTCCGGCCGTGGGAGCAAGCCAACGCGATCGCCGACGGACCGTCGATCCTCAAGTACGTGCGGGACACCGCGCGCGAGCATGGCATCGAGCGCCGGATCCGCTTCGGCCACCAGGTCAAGCGCGCCGCGTGGTCGTCAAAGGACGCGCGCTGGACCGTCGCCGCCGAGCGCGGCAGCGCGAAGGAGGCGGTGCAGTTCAGCTGCAACTTCCTGTTCGTGTGCGGCGGCTATTACAACTGCGCGCAGGGCTACACGCCCGCTTTCCCCGGCGCGGAGCGCTTCGCCGGCCGCATCGTGCACCCGCAGAAGTGGAGCGACGACATCGACTACGCCGGCAAGCGGGTGGTCGTGATCGGCAGCGGCGCGACCGCCGTCACCCTGGTGCCGGAACTGGCGAAGCAGGCCGCGCAGGTGACCATGCTGCAGCGCTCGCCGACCTGGGTCGTGGCGCGTCCGGCGAGAGACGAAGGAGCGATCAAGCTGCGCAAATGGCTGCCGCCGATGCTCGCCTACGGCGTCACGCGCTGGAAGCGCGTGCTGCTGCAGCAGTATTTCTTCAACCTGTGCCGGCGCAACCCGGCGCGTGCGAGGCAGCTGCTCCTGGGCGGGGTGCGCGCCCATCTCGGTCCCGACTACGACGTCGAGCGGCACTTCACCCCGCGCTACAACCCATGGGAGCAGCGGCTGTGCCTGGTGCCCGATGCGGACCTGTTCAGGGCAATCCGGAGCGGGAAGGCGTCGGTGGTCACCGACCGCATCGAGACCTTTACCGAGACCGGCATCAGGCTCGCGTCGGGCGCCGAACTCGAGGCGGACCTGATCGTCACCGCCACGGGGCTCAACCTGGAAGTGCTGGGCGGCCTGCAGCTCACGGTCGACGGCGAGCGTGTCGATGCGGCCCGGACCTATAACTACAAGGGCCTGATGTACAGCGGGGTGCCCAACCTCGCCTCCTCGTTCGGCTACACCAACGCGTCGTGGACCCTGAAGTGCGACCTGACCTGCGAGTACGTGTGCCGGCTGCTCAATCACATGCAGAAGCACGGCTACCTGCAGTGCACGCCGCGCAACGCCGATCCCGAGCTCGCCGGCGAGCCCTGGGTAGATTTCTCCTCGGGCTACATCCAGCGCTCGCTGCACCTGTTTCCGAAGCAGGGCTCGAAGCATCCCTGGAAACTGCACCAGAACTACGCGCGCGACATCATGACGCTGCGCTTCGGGCGCGTCGACGACGGCGTGATGGAGTTCTCCGCATGATGAACGAGTTCGCTGGCAAGGTGGCGGTGGTGACCGGCGCGGCGAGCGGCATCGGGCTCGCGCTGGGGACGCGCTTTGCGCAGGCAGGCATGAAAATCGTCCTGGCCGACATCGAGGCCGCGCCGCTCGAGTCGGCGCGGGCGGCGCTCGAAGCGCAGGGCGGACATGCCATTGCGCTGCGCACGGACGTGATGCGCGAGCAGGACGTCAAGCGCCTGGCCGATGCGGCCTTCGACGCCTGGGGCAAGGTGCACATCCTGTGCAACAACGCGGGCGTGAGCGGCAGGGTGGTGGGTGCCGAAGGGGTCTGGAACCTGGCGCTGCAGGACTGGGACTGGGTGCTCGGGGTGAACTTGCGCGGCGTGTTGCACGGCGTGCGCCATTTCGTGCCGCGCATGCTGGCGCAGGGCGAAGCGGGCCACATCGTAAACACCGCCTCGGCCGCCGGGCTGGTGACGAGCGCGACCGGCGCGCCGTACACGGTCTCCAAGCACGGCGTGGTGGCGCTGAGCGAGATCCTCTACAAGGACCTGAAGGCGCGCAATGCCAAGCTCTCGGTCTCGGTGCTGTGCCCGGGCTGGGTCGACACCAGAATCATCGAATCGGAGCGCAACCGCCCCGACGAGCTGAAGCCCGAGGGGCCTGCCGCAGCGCCGCTCAATCCGCAAATGCAAATGTGGCGCGAGGCGGTGCGCGGCTTGCTCAAGAACGGTTTCCGACCGGAGACGATCGCCGGACTGGTGTTCGATGCCGTCAAGAGCGACACGTTCTACATCGTGCCCGTGCAGCCCGACATCGAGGACGCCCTGGCGCGCCGGCTGGAGGACATCCGCCTGCGCCGCAACCCGACGCTCGTCCGACCCGGGGCGTGACCTCAGCCGTTTGCCTCGCCCGCTTCTAGGCCCAGGTAGATGCGCCGCACCTGCGGGTCGCCGGCGAGGCGCTCGGCCGTTCCGTCCAGCACGGTGCGGCCGGTCTGCAGCACGTAGGCGTAGTCGGCGACCTCGAGCGCAAGCTGGATCGACTGCTCGGCGATCAGCAGGGTGAGGCCCTGCTCGTGCAGGCGGCCGAGCGTCTCGTACAGGGTCTCGACGATCGAAGGCGCGAGCCCGAGGCTCGGCTCGTCCAGCAACAGGATGCTTGGCTCGCTCATCAGCGCGCGCCCGAGCGCCAGCATCTGGCGCTCGCCGCCCGAGAGCGTGCCGGCGCGCTGGCGCCGCCGCTCCTTCAGGCGCGGGAACAGCGCGTACACGCGCTCGAGCATTTCGGGCGCGCGCTTGCGCTCGGCCAGCGGCGTGGTGCCGAGGCGCAGGTTCTGCTCGACGGTCTGGCCAGTGAACAGGCGCCAGCCTTCGGGCGACAGCGCGAGCCCCTTGCGCACGATGGCGTAGGCGGGCTGGCGCGCGATTCTCTCGCCGCGCCACTCGATGCTTCCCCCGCTCGCCGGCACCAGCCCCGCGATCGCGTTCAGGGTGGTGGTTTTGCCCGCGCCGTTGGAGCCCAGCAGCGCCACGATGCTGCCGGGGCGGACCTCGATCGAAACGTCCGCGACGCCGACCAGGTCGCCGTAGTGCACCGCGAGATGTTCGACCTTGAGCAGATCCATGCCGGATTTAAGCCCGCTTGCCGTGCCGGCGCGCGTGCGAATGGCCCAGGTAGGCGTCGATCACCGCTTCGTCGTTCACCACCTCGGCCGGCGTGCCGCGCGCGATCACCCTGCCCTGGTTGAACACCACCACCCGCTCGGCCAGGGTCAGGATCACTTCCATCACGTGCTCGACGATGACCAGCGTGATGCCCGAGCGATGGATCTTGCGCACCAGCTCGATCGCCTGCTGCACCTCGACCGGGGTCAGGCCGGCGAGCGCCTCGTCGAGCAGCATCAGCTTCGGTCCGGTCGCCAGCACGCGCGCGATCTCGAGCCGCTTGCGCCCCGGCGTGCCGAGGCTCTTGGCCTTGTGATCGGCGAGCGCGTCGAGGCCGGTGAGCTCGAGCACGCCCGCCGCTTCCGCGCGCGCCTCGCGCACGCCGGGGTGGCGCAGGAAGGCACCCACCATGACGTTCTCGAGGATGGTCAGGTCCTCGAACGTGGCCGGCACCTGGAAGCTGCGGCCGATGCCGAGCCGGGCGTGGGCCTCGGGCGAAACGCGCGTCACGTCGTGCTCCTCCAGCAGCACCCGTCCGCCGCTGGGCGTCAGGTCGCCCACCAGGCAGTTGAAGAAAGTGGACTTGCCCGCACCGTTGGGGCCGATCAGGCCGACGATTTCGCCTTGCGCGATGTCTAGCGACGCGCCGGCCAGGGCGCGAAAGCCGCCGAAATCCATCTGCACGTTTTGCGCCCTAAGCAGCACGCGAGCCCCGCTTTGCGCGCAGGCGGTCCCACATCTCGAGCAGTCCGCCGGGCTCGAAGCGGGCGATCAAAACGATGATTCCGCCGTACAGAATATACGTCAGCCCCGTTCCGCCGCCACCGAACAGGTTATTGGTCTCGGTTTGCAGCGGGACCAGGATCACCGCGCCGAGCAGCGGCCCGAACAAGCGCCCGGCGCCGCCTAGCGCTGCGATCAGCACCATGTTGACCGACACCAAGATGCCGAACCCGCTGCCCGGGTCGATGAAGCCGAACTTGACCGCGTACAGCGAGCCTGCGAGCGAGGTGAAGGTCGCGCTCAGCATGAAGGCATACAGCTTGTAGCGGCTCACCGGCACGCCCAGGCTGCGCGCCGCGCGCTCGCCGCCGCGGATCGCGCGCAGGTAGTAGCCGAAGCGGCTGCGCTGGACGGCGTAGGTGACCGCAAGCAGCGTCAGCAGCACCGCGAGAAACATGTAGTAGTACGGCACCGAACTACGAAACACCAGATCCGACCAGCCGCGCGCAGTCGCCGGGCCGGTGAGGCCGATCGCGGCGCCGACGAAGTCCCAGTTGCTCACCACGATGCGGATCAGCTCCGCCACCGCGATGGTCGCCATGCTGAAATAGTGGCCGCTCAGGCGCAGGGTCGGGATACCGATCACCACCGCGATGGCGAGGCTGAGCGCGATGCCCGCGGGAAAGCCGAACAGCGGGCTCACCTGCCACAGCTTGTAGAACAGCAGCGGCATGTAGGCACCGGCGCCGAAAAACACCGCGTTGCCGACCGAAACCTGCCCCGCAAATCCGCCGATCAGGTTCCAGGCCGAGGCCGAGATCGCCGCCAGCAGCACCAGCGAGCCGAGCTGCTCGTAGTACGGGTTGTCGAAGCTGAGCGGAAACAGCAGCAGCACCGCCGCGAGGGCGACCCAGCCGGCATGGCGCATCAGGCTTTCCCCATCAGGCCGCGCGGCCTGACCCAGAGCACCAGCACGAACAGCGCGTAGACGAACACGTCCTGGTATTCCGGGCCGACGTAGAACGCCGACAGCGACTCGATCAGGCCGATGAGGAGGCCCGAGATCATCGCCCCCGGCACGCTGCCGAAGCCGCCGAAGGTCACCACCACGAAGGCGATCAGTCCGAGCGATTCACCCACCGTCGCGGAGATGGGAAAGAAAGTCGCGATCAGCGCGCCAGCGACGCCCGCGCTCGCGCCCGAGAGGCCCCAGGCGATCGCCTGCATCCGGTCAGGCCGGATGCCCATCAGCATCGCGGCATTGCGATCCTCGGCCACCGCCAGGATGCGGCTGCCGAGCATGGTGCGGGTGAGCAGCAGGTGCAGGCCGATGGTCATCGCCAGTGCGACCACGCCCGCCACCAGCTTGGGCGCGCTGAGGAAAATCCCGCCGACGTTCAGGCTCGGACCCAGAATGCCGTCGGGCAGGCTGACGAAGTTCGCGCCGAAAGCCCAGAACGCCGCGTAGCGCAGTACCAGCAGCAGCCCGAAAGTGGAAAGGATCTGCGCCAGCATCGGTCCGCGCGTGACGTGCCGGATGAGTGCCAGGTAGATCAGCACGCCGAGCATGAACAGTACCACCGCGGCCGCGGCGCTGAAGCTGGCGACGCCGAAATGCGCCAGGGTGAAGGCCCAGAAGGCAACGTACATGCCGAGCATGACCAGCTCGCCGTGGGCGAAGTTGATCACGTTCATCATGCCCCACACGAGCGTGAGGCCGGATGAAAACAAGGCGTAGACGGCCCCGATGAGGAGGCCGGCCACGATCACCTGCAGCAGAATCATCACGCTGTGCGATCCACAGCGGATGGCGTGCGCAATCCCTTATTTCCAGCCCTGGAACGGATAGATGAGGGCGTGCTGGGCGGCACTCGCGGGCCACACCGCGACGTAATGGTCGCCGATCAGCTGGATCAGGTAGGTCGCGGCGAGCGTGTTCTGGCCGGTCGAGTCGAACTTCACGCCGCGATAGCCCATCATGAGCTGGCTCGGCTTGAGGTCGGTCGCCTGCAGCGCCTTCCTTACCGCCTCGGGCTTGGTCGATCCGGCGCGGTTGATCGCATCCATCAGCGTGAACGCGGCCTGCATGTCGCGCCCGCTGGTGTCGTCGAGGTCGCGCCCGGTTTTTGCCTTGTACATTTCGTTGATGCGCCAGGTCGTGCTGTCCTTGGCGCCGATGTTCCAGGCGCTGCGATTGAGCGCGCCCTGGGCCAGGTTGCCGACCGCGCTGATGAAGGCCGGATCGGAAAAGCCCGAGTCGTCGCCGATGACGAACTTCGGCAGGTA
The DNA here is from genome assembly GCA_963755395.1 of uncultured beta proteobacterium. Lineage (GTDB taxonomy): Bacteria > Pseudomonadota > Gammaproteobacteria > Burkholderiales > SG8-39 > DAHVFK01. Next base: position 123,268 of record CAVWJJ010000003.1, read on the forward strand.
GTCCAGGCTCTTCATCGTCTTCATGTACAGGATCGAATCGGACGTGTAGGCGATGAATACGATCGCGTCGGGCTGCTTCTCCTTGAGTTGCAGCACTTGCGCGGACACGTCCGCGCTGTTCGCGTTGTAGGCAATGTCCGCAACGACGTCAATGCCGTGCGACTTGGCGGCAGCTTGCACCGTGCCGGCTACCGAGGTGCCGTAATCCGTATTCTCGTGCACGATCGCGAGCGTGCTCGCAGGATGCCCGGCCTTCTTCAGGTCGGTGAGGAAGTCCATGTAGTTGTTGGCGAAGTCGCTCGCGATCGGAGTGGTGCGGAAGGTCCACTTGAAGCCGCGTCCGGTGATGTTGGACGCCACCGAGTCGCCCACCACAAAGGGGACGCCGTAGCGCTCGGCCACCGCGGTCGCGGTGAGCGAGACCGAGGAATGGTAGCTGCCGAGCATGCCGACCACGCCGTCCTGGGTGATCAGGCGCAGCGTCTGGCTCTGACCCTCGCTCGGATTGCCCTGGTGGTCGGCCACGATCAGCTTGACCTTGGCGCCATGCAGCCTGGTCAGGCCCGCGCCCGCGGCGAGCGGCAGGCTCTTCAGCTCGGGATGGCGTTCGTTGACGATTTGCGCCGCGAGCTCCATCGCCGCGACCGCGGCCTTGCCCGCGCTGGCGGAGTTGCCCGACAGCGGCATAATCACGCCGATCTTCACTTCGTCTGCAGCCATCGCGGCTGCGCTCGCGCCGAGAGCGGCCAGAATGGCGGTCGATATAAGCAGCTTTCTCATTTTTCCGTCTCCTCCAAAGGGATTGTTGGCGGAACTCGATTCCGCATTGCAGCGACGACCTATAACATATAGTGGTCGATTCTGAGAGAAGTCGTCCAAGCGTGTCAATCAATCGGCCGATCTACACCACCGAAGAGATCCGCCGCATCGAGCAGGCGGCAGGCGACGCCTCGCCGCCGTTGATGCAGCGCGCCGGCGAGGCCGCCGCCGAGCTCGCCGCGCGCCTGGTCGGCGAGCGCGGCAAGGACGTGCTGGTGCTCGCCGGACCCGGCAACAACGGCGGCGACGCGCGCATCGCCGCCGAGCGCCTCAAAGGCATGTTCTTCCGCGTCGCCGTAGCGGGCGCGCCCGGCGAGGTCCCCGCCGGCCGCCGCTGGGCGCTGGTGATCGACGGCCTGTTCGGCATCGGCCTCGCGCGCACGCTCGAAGGCGAGTTCGCCAAGCTCGCCGCCTACGCCGGCGCGCAGCCCTGCCCGGTGCTTGCGCTCGACGTGCCGAGCGGGATCGAGTCCGACACCGGGCGCGTGCTCGGCTGCGCGGTGCGCGCCACGCACACGCTGACCTTCATCGGGCTCAAGCCCGGCCTGCTCACGCTCGACGGTCCGGACTACTGCGGCGAAGTGAGCGTGGCCGGCCTCGGGCTGGACGCGCGCGCGCTCGCGCCGCCCGGCGGCTGGGTCGCGGGGCCGGAGCTGTTCCCATCCGCGCTCCTGCCGCGCGCGCGCAACTTCCACAAGGGCATGGCAGGATCGGTCGCGGTCCTCGGCGGCGCCGACGGCATGGTCGGCGCGGCGCTGCTCGCCGGGCGCGCCGCGCTCGGGCTCGGCGCCGGGCGCGTCTACTGCGGCCTGCTCGCGCACCAGGCGCTCGCGCTCGACCCGGCGGCGCCCGAGCTGATGCTGCGCCATCCGGACGAGGCGCTCGGGCTCGACGTCGACGCGTTCGTGGTCGGCCCGGGCCTGGGCCAGGGCGAGCGCGCCGAGACGCTGGTCGGCGCCGCGATCGCGAGCGACCTGCCCTGCGTGCTCGACGCCGACGCGCTCAACCTGATCGCCGAGAGCGAGGACCTGCGCCGCGCCTGCGCGCGCCGCCGCGCCGAGACCCTGCTCACGCCGCACCCGGGCGAAGCCGCGCGGCTGCTGGTGACGCGCACCGCCGAGGTGCAGCACAACCGCCTCGCGGCGGCGCGCAACCTCTCGTCCAACCTGAAGGCGCACGCGCTGCTCAAGGGCAACGGCAGCGTGATCGTGGCGCGCGACGGCCGCTTCTTCATCAACGCCTCGGGCAACCCGGGCATGGCGAGCGCCGGCATGGGCGATGTCCTGTCGGGCATGCTGGGCGCGCTGCTGGCGCAGGGCCTGCCGGGCGAGGCCGCACTGGTGCTCGGCGCGCATTTGCACGGCTGCGCCGCCGACGCGCTGGTCGCGCAGGGACAGGGACCGGTGGGGCTGCGCGCCGGCGAGCTGATCGAGCCCGCGCGCCGGATCTGGAACAGCTGGCTCGCCGCTCAGCCGGGCAGCACCCCGTCCACCAGCGCGTAGTCCACCGTCAGCTCCTCTCCCGGCGCGATGTCGCGCACGGCGAGGTCCACGCCGTGCGGCTCGCGCGCGAAATCCGGGCGCAGGTTCAGCTCGGCGCTGTGGTTCAGAAACCGCGCGTCGTCGCAGCACAGGATGAAGCGATTCAGACGCGGATCGAGATAGCCATAGACCAGCAGCCATTCGCGCGCCGGCTGCGGCTGGCGCTCGACGAAGGCGGGATCCAGCTCGAGGTCGAAGCCTGGGGTGAAGCGCCACACCTCGGCGCCGCGCGCGACCGGCTCGGCCGCAAACACCCCGACGCCGTGGATCGGGCTGGCCCCGAGCCGTACCCGCAGCTGCAGCATCGTCGGGAGCGGGCGGCCCTCAGGCGGCGGGCGGCGGCGCCGCGCGCTTGGCGCACAGCGCCTGCAGCGCGCGCACCGTGCGCCAGTTGCGCGTCGTGGCCCTGGCGCCGAGCGTCTTCTCGAAGTAGGCGTTGTTCAAACCGCTCTTGGCGTAGCCGTTCGGGCAGTACAGGTACACCACCCGCCCCACCAGCGCCGCCTTCTCGCCTTCCTGCAGCGGCAGCTGCTGCTCGGTGAACAGCGTTTCCGGCACGTGGCGGAACAGAAACGTGGCGTGATACAGGCTGCCCGCCTTGGCCGCGCGCGGGGAGAGCGGATTCGCGCGCACGATCTCGTCGAACTCCTTGGCCGGCAGCACCAGCACGTTCGCTTCCTGGCCGAAGTCGGCCGCAAGCTTCGCCTCGAGCGCATCCGCGAGCGCGTGCGAGTCCTCCTGCGGGGAGGAGAACACCAGGTTGCCGCTTTGCAGGTAGCTGACCACGTCGGTCAAGCCCGAGCGCCTCGAAGCTCGCGCGCAGCGCGTCGCTGCCGATGCGCTTGCGGCCGCCGACGTTCGCCGCGCGCAGCAGGGCGACGAACGCCGTCATGCGCGCGTCCCGGCGCGCGTGCGGCGCAATGAAGTGAAGTGATAGGCAGCGGACATTTTGTCTCGTTGTATCATCGATTTACGCCGACTCGCGACGCGAGACAAGCCAGAGCGCTTCAGCCTTCCCCAGCGCGAACATACCACCATCGGCGGCCGAGCGCTTTCGCGCGAGCGAATCTGCTGCAAGCACTGCGTCAGCCAGGCGTCGCCGCGGGCGCGCTACCACTTTTTGTATGGAAGGAACTTGCCCGACATGGTGACCCTCACCCGGTCGCCCTTCGGGTCTTCCTCCTTGTCGATTTCGAGCGTGAAGTCGATCGCGCTCATGATCCCGTCGCCGAACTTCTCATGGATCACCGCCTTCATCGGCATGCCGTATACCTGCATGATCTCGTAGAAACGGTAGATCAGCGGGTCGGTCGGCACCACCGGCCCCAGCCCCTTGCACGGAAACTCCGTCAGCGCCTGCGCCACGTCCGGCCCAAGCCCGAGCGCCGAGGCGAGCTTCTTCGCCTCCTCCGCCGACGCCTGCGCCTGGCGGTAGAACAGCGCCGCGATCCACACCTCGTCGCGCCCGACGGCCTTCTCGAGCTTGGCGAAGCTCAGGCCCTTCCTGTTCTTCGCCGCAAACAGCTTTTCGGTGACTTCGGAAATCGTCATGTCGCGCTCCTTTTCCAATTGAACGATCCAATCGCAAACCCCGCTCGACCGTCGACGCGGAATTCACTCAGCCGCACCATTGCCGCTCGCAAGGAATCCCGTCGTGGTCCCCGTCCATCTTCACGCCCGGGCAGTTCCTCAGGAAGTACGTCGCTTCTGCGCAGGAAGTCATTTGCGAGCAGTGGATCCGCCCGTCGCACCGGAATCGGCCTTCCGAGCGCGCACCCCGATCCGGCACGGACCCGGCGGCGCCCGATCGGGCAGGCCCGATGTGCGCGTCGACGAAACGGTTTCCATGCCTGCCGAAGCCGTACCAGGCAGCGACCCAGATAATCAGGAGTAATACCAATGTCCGCATTGACCTGCCGATTGAGGGGCGGGCCGGCTCGATGGCAAGGCTAGGCCTTTGCGCCGCGACCAAAGCCGTACTGGTAGCCGACGCGGATGACCGGGACCGCCGCATAGAGGAACAATGCCACGCGCGGTTCGTAGAACGCCGCAACGCTTCCGATGAGAAAGGCACAGCCGACGCCAAGCGTGGTCAAGGCCTGCGCGCGCTGGCGCGCGAGAACCGCCGCGTCTTGGGCGTGACTGCCCGTCGCCAGGCGAAACCACGCGAAGCCGCCCGATGCCGTGAGCATTACCACGCCGTAAAGGGCCACCGGCACGGCTTCGGTCCAGTGCGTCTCGCTTGCAAACGCAGTCGCGAACGGCACCAATGACATGAAGAACAGCAGCGCGCCGTTGGCAAACAGCATTGAATAGTTGACCGAACGCACGGATGCCACGATCTCGTGATGAGCGAGCCACATCATGAACACGTTTCCGAACGACAGCGCGTAGGCGACATAGACGGGCCAAAGCTGCCCGAGTCCCGCCAGCGTCGGCTGCTGCGGCACTTTGAGCTCGAGCACCATGATCGTGAGAATGATGGCGATGACGCCATCAGAAAACGACTCCAGACGGTTCTTGTCCACCGCGAGGGCCTGACGATATAGGGTATGTGGATCGCCATCTATCATGGCACAGGCCGCCGGTCGACCCTAGCCGGCAAGGACTGCCGGGCGAAGCGCGCCTACTGCTTGCAATCCCCCACCCGCTCGGCGTCGATGCTCTCGCGCTGGCCGGCGCGCCGCAGGTCGATCCAGACCGACTGCATGGACGCGGCATTGACGTTGAGCTCGGTGACGCCCTTGCGCACGCGCCGCGCGCCGTCGTCGCTCACGCGGTCCGCGGGGCAGTCGACGGTCACGTTGGTGGTGCGCGGCACGTGGCTGTCGATGCGCACGCTGCAGCCGAGCTTCTCGCTCTCGCGCGCCGCGGCGATGGCGGCGGCGACCCGATCGAGCGGGTTGCCGCACAGCCTGCTCTGGTGCGGCTCGCCGTTGAGCCTGCTCTTGAGCAGCCACTCGCCGCGCTGGACGGCAGGCAGGTCGGCGCGCGCGAGCGAGGCCATCGCGAGCAGGACGGCGGGCAACAGGCGGAGTTTCATTTCAGGTTCCTGCGTCGCTTCGGATTTTCGCCAATAATAGGCGATATTCCCGGCGGCGGCACCCAATGGACCAGACATCTTCCAGCAGCGAGTCGCTCGAAGGCGAGCTCACCGCCGCCTACCTCTACCGCGTGATCGCCGCGAGCGAGCAGGAGCCGCGCCGCAAGCGCCTGTTCGAGGAGCTCGCGCGCGACGCCGAGTCGCAGGCCGGGCACTGGCGCGCGGCGCTCGCGGCCGAGGGCGCCGCGCCGGCGCCGTTCCGGCCCGCGCTGCGCGCCCGCCTGGTCGCGGCGCTGGTGCGGCTGCTCGGCGCGCGGCGCCTCACGCACGCGCTGACCGCGATGAAGGTGCGCGGCATGTCGGTCTACCGCGACGGCGGCCCGGTGCCCGCGCCGCGCAGCCCGGGCGCGCTGCCCTCCGAGCACGACGAGGTGGGCGAGAAGCACCAGGGCGGCGCGGCCGCCGGCGGCGGCGGCAGCCTGCGCGCCGCGGTGTTCGGGGTCAACGACGGCTTGGTGTCGAACGCGAGCCTGATCCTCGGCGTCGCCGGCGCCGGCACCGGCAACGCGACCGTGCTGCTGGCGGGCGTGGCCGGACTGCTCGCGGGCGCGTTCTCGATGGCCGCGGGCGAGTACGTCTCGATGCGCTCGCAGCGCGAGATGTTCGAATACCAGATCGCGCTCGAGAAGGCGGAGCTCGAGGCCTACCCCGAGGAGGAGGCCGAGGAGCTGGCGCTGATCTTCGAGGCGCGCGGCATGGCGGCGGACGAGGCGCGCCAGTACGCGGCGCAACTGATCGCCGACCCCAAGCGCGCGCTCGAGACGTTGACGCGCGAGGAGCTTGGGCTCAACCCGGGCGAGCTCGGCTCGCCCTGGGGCGCGGCCGGCTATTCCTTCCTCGCCTTCGCGCTCGGCGGCGCGATCCCGCTTGCGCCCTACCTGGTAACGCGCGGGCCGGACGCGCTCGCCGCATCGATCGTGCTGTCGGCCGCGGCGCTGTTCGCCGTGGGCGCGTCGATCAGCCTGTTCACCGGGCGCTCGGCGCTGGCGGGCGGGCTGCGCATGCTCGGCATCGGCGCCGCCGCGGGCGCGATCACCTACGCCATCGGCAGCGCGGTCGGCGTCGGGCTGTCGTAAGGACGGCTACTGCGGCCGGTCGGGCGCGCCGCGCTCGATCTCGCCCGGGCTCGCGTCGCGCACCACCAGCACGCGGCAAGTGAACTCAAGCGCCATGCCCGCGAGCGGGTGGTTGGCGTCAAGCACCACCTTGTTCTCGGCTACGTCGGTGACCAGATAGAGCTGAGGCGCGCCGCCGTCGAACGCGTCCTCGACTTCCATCCCGACCTCGATTCCCGCGCCGTAGCGGCTGAGCGGCTCGACCCGCATCAGCTCCGGGTCGTAGTCGCCGAAGGCCTGCTCGGGCTCGAGGTGCACGCGCACCAGCTCGCCCTCGGCTTTGCCCTCGAGCGCCTGCTCGAGCGCCTCCGGCAGGCCGCCGTGGCCGCCGTGCAGGTAGACCAGCGCATCGCCCGCCGCATGCAGCAGCGCGCCCTGCGCGTCGTGCAGCTCGACGGTCATCGACACCACCTTGTTGCGCTCGATCGAGTCCAAGGCTCAGGCCTTGAGCTTGCGCACCACGTCGAATACCTCGGCCGCCTGGCCGCGCGGGTTGACGCCGTAGGCGACGTGGCGCAGCACCCCTTTCTTGTCGATGACGAAGGTCGAGCGCACCAGGCACTCGCGGCGCTGGCCCTCGATCTGCTTCTGCTGCAGCACGCCGTAGAGGCGGCACACCTCACCCTCGAGGTCCGACAGCAGCGCGATCGACACGCCGTTCTTGTCGCGGAAGCTCGCATGCGTGAGGCAGTCGTCGCGCGACACGCCGAGGATGACGCAGCCGTGCTTGTTGAACTGGTCCTCGTGGTCGGAGAATTCCACCGCCTGCAGGGTGCAGCCCGGCGTGCCGTCGCGGGGATAGAAATACAGCACGACGTTCTTCTTGCCGCGGTACGCCGCCAGACTCACGGTCTGCATGTCGGCGTCCGGCAGGGAAAACGCTGGCGCGATCTTTCCGGGTTGCAGCATGTCGCGCCGATTCTAGCCCATGCGGTTTGTCCGTTGGCAAGCGCCGGCTTGCATATAATCGCGAAATGCGCGATCGCCTGCTCGGCGGCCTTTCGCCGCGCACCTTCATGCTGCGCCACTGGCAGAAACGCCCGCTCCTGGTGCGCGGCGCGCTGCCCGGTTTTCGAGGCCTGGGCGGCAAGCGCGCACTCGCTGCGCTCGCCGCGCGCGACGACGTCGAGTCGCGCCTGGTGGAGCGCCGGCGCGCGCGCTGGCGCGTGACGCACGGGCCGATCGCGGCGGCGCGACTGCGCCGCGCCGGCCCGATCGACTGGGCGCTGCTGGTGAGCGGCGTCAACCTGTTCGACGCGGCCGCAGACCGGCTGCTGCGCCGCTTCGACTTCCTGCCGCAGGCGCGCCTGGACGACGTGATGGTGAGCTACGCCGTGCCCGGCGGCGGAGTCGGACCGCACGCCGATTCGTACGACGTGTTCCTGCTGCAGGGGCCCGGGCGGCGCGTCTGGCGCCTGCAGCCGCCGCGCGACTGGGCGCTGGTCGCGGGCGCGCCGCTGCGCCTGATCGCGGACTTCGCCCCAGAGGAGGAGATCCTGGCCGAGCCCGGCGACCTGCTCTACCTGCCCCCGGGCTGGGGACACGACGGCGTCGCGCTCGAGCACTGTTTCACCTATTCGATCGGCTTTCGCGCCCCGCGCGGCGCCGAGCTCGGTGCCGCCTTCCTCGACTGGCTGCAGGCGCGCGGGCTGCCCGAGCGCGAGTACCGCGACCCGGGCCTGCGCCCGGCCGCGCACAGCGCGCGAATCCCTGATCGGATGCTGCGCCACGCCGCCGCGACGCTGGCGCGCATGCGCTGGTCGGGCGCCGACGTGGCCGACTTCCTGGGCGAGTACCTGAGCGCGCCCAAGCCGCACGTCAGCTTCGCCCCGCGCCGGCGCAGGCTCGCGCGCGCGGCCTTCGCGCAGCGGCTCGCCCGCGCCGACGCGGTGCTCGACCGCAGGACTCAGCTGCTGTACCTGGGGCGGCGCTTCTACCTCAACGGCGACGCGCTCACGGCGCGCCCGGCCCAGCGCGCAACGCTCGCCGCGCTGGCGGACGCGCGCCGCCTCGCCGGACGCGCGCTGGCGCGCGGCGGGCTGGCGGAACTCGCGCAGGAGTGGTACCAGGACGGAGTGCTGCACCTGGAGCGCGCGGCATGAGCGCCGCCGCGCCGCCGCCGCGCTACGAACGCTTCGACACGGAGGCGGCGTTTCAGGCGGCGCTCGAGCGCCTGCTGGAGCAGCCCGGGCGGGAGCTGCGCGTGTTCGATCCCGATCTCGCCGCACTGCGCCTGAACGCGCCCGAACGCATCGCGCGCGTGGAGCGCTTCCTGCAGGAAAGCCGCACGCGCCGCCTGTTCCTGGTGGTGCACGACACGGGCCACGTCACGCGCCATTGCCCGCGCATGATGGGCCTGCTCGCGCGCCACTCGCACGCGATCCAGATCAACCAGACGCAGCCGGAAATTCGCGAGCTGCAGGATTCCTTCCTGGTACTCGATTCCATGCACTACCTGCGCCGCCCGGTGGCGCGCTTCTTCCGCGGCGCGCTGGGGCTCAACGACGAGATCGAGGCGCTCGCGATGCGCTCGCGCTTCGGCGAGATCTGGGCGGCGTCCTACCCCGCGGTCGCGCCGACCACGCTCGGCCTCTAGCTCAGCGCCCGCGCAGCTCGCGCCAGTCGAAGCCCTCGTCCTGGGTCGCGAGGCCGATCCACTCCTCGGCGCAGCCGAGCGCGCGCGCGAGCGCCGTGCGCGCCAGCGCCGGGCGGTTGTTCTGCTGCGACAGGTGCGCGCCGATCACGTGCTGCAGGCGCGAGCGTTCGAGCGCGCCCAGCAGCTCGGCCGCCTGCTCGTTGTCGAGATGACCGAGCGGGCCGCCGATGCGCTCCTTGAGCCAGCGCGGGTAGCCGCCCTCGCGCAGCATGGCGCGGTCGTGGTTGCACTCGAGCACCAGCGCGTCGCAGCCCGAGAGCATCTCGACCACGTGCGGCGTCGGTGCGCCGATGTCGGTCAGCACGCCGAGGCTCCAGGCGCCGTCCGAGAGCACGTACTGCACCGGCTCGCGCGCATCGTGCGGCACGGTGAAGGGACGCGCCTCGAGCGCGCCGACGGCGAAGGCGGCGCGTCCGTCGACCAGCTCGGTGCGCACGCCCTCTACCGCCTTGCCGGCGTCGGCCGCGGCGCGCAGCGTGCCGCGCGTGAGAAAGACGGTAAGCGAGTGCGCCGCGGCGAACGCGAACGCGCCGCCGACGTGGTCTTCGTGCTCGTGGGTGACGAGGATCCCGCTCAGCTGCGCGGGAACGATCCCGAGCCGCGCCAGACGGCGCGCGGTCTCGCGCGGCGCCAGGCCGCAGTCGAGCAGCAGCCGCGTCCCGCCTGCCTCCGCCACCAGGCAGTTGCCGCGGCTGCCGCTGGCGAGCGAGGCGAAGCGCACGCGCGCCCGGCGCTACTTGAGCTGCTGCAGCAGGAGCGAGATGATCCGGCGCGAGGTCTGGTTGTTGACGCTGGCGCCGTTCTTGTCCTGCACCTCGACCACGCTGTCGTCCTTGGCGTCCTTGACCATCACGCGGTACTGCTCGGCGACCACTTTATTGGCGTCGCTGCGCCAGAACGCGAGCGAGGCGAAGAAGCCCTTCTTCTCCTTGCCTGCGGGCGACTCGGGGTCGGCATAGCGCACGTAGTACAGGCCCTTGTCGCGATTGCGGTCCTCGACCGTGAAGCCGACGCGATCGAGGGCGAGGCCCACCCGCCGCCAGGCGCGATCGAAGGGCTCGTGCACCGTGAGCGTCTCGACCCCGCCGGGGCTCTGGCTGACCGCGGCCAGCGGCTTGGCCTCGGCGCCCGCCACCTGCTGCTTGGCGACTTGCTCCTTGGCGCCCAGGCGCACCATCAGGCGACGCAGGAACTCGGCTTCCAGTCCCGGATCGGGCGGGCGCGGCTGCCACGCCAGCGTGACGTGTTCCGGGTCGGTGTAGACCTCCTGCAGCCCCTGGTGGCTGATGTAGACCTCGGTGCCCTTGCCGTCTGGCGTGCGCTCGAGCCGGGTGCGAAACCGGTCGCGCGTGCCGGTGGAATACAGCGGGCCGATCACCCTTTGCAGGCTGAGGCCCCCCATTTCGCCCGGCAGCTTGGCGCGGTCCTCGGCCCAGCCGGTCTGCATGATGCCGAGCTGCGGCTGATCGACGTTGATCAGGAAGCCGTTCGCCTGCCAGAACTCCCTCAACAGCGGCCACAGCTGCTCCGGCGTCTCGTTCGAGACCACCAGCCAGCGCTGGCTGCCGTCGCGCGCGACGTGCATGTCGGGGATCCGCGGCAGAACCGTGCCGCTGCCGGCGCCGGCCTGCTGCGCGCGCGCGGACTCGTAGTTCGAGAGCGTGGTTTCGCCGCCGGCGGGCAGCGCGTAGCGGCCGTCGTTGGTCGGCGTCGTCAGGTCGGGCGGAACCTCGAGCGACGGCAGGGTGCCGGCGGACTTGTAGTCGACCGGCTTGCCCTCGAGCAGGGTGTTGGCGGTGCTGCAGGCAGCGAGCAGCGCGGCGGCCGCGAGCGCGGCCGCCGCGGAAAAGCGAGGCCGCATCAGGCGCGCCCCTCGACCACCCGCAACCCGGGCAGCGCGACCCCCGCCTCGTGCAGCGCCTCGCGCACCGCCTGATGGAACTTGTCCGACAACGGCGTCATCGGCAGGCGCAGTCCGGCGGCCATCATGCCCATCTCCGCCAGCGCCCACTTGACCGGGATCGGGTTCGCCTCGAGGAACAGCCGCTGGTGCAGCGGCAGCAGCCTCAGGTTGATTTCGCGCGCCCGCTTCACGTCGCCCACCAGCGCCGCGGCGCACATCTGGTGCATCAGCTTGGGCGCGACGTTCGCGGTCACCGAGATCACGCCGTGGCCGCCCATCAGGATCAGCGCCAGCGCGGTCGAGTCCTCGCCGCTGTAGAGCGCGAAGTCGCGCGGCGCGCGCTTGATGAGGTCGGTGCCGCGCTCGATGTTCGCGGTCGCGTCCTTGATGCCGATGATGCTGGGCACCTGCGCCAGGCGCAGCACGGTGTCGTTGTGCAGGTCGGCGACGGTGCGCCCGGGCACGTTGTACAGGATCATCGGCAGGCCGACCTTGTCGGCGACGGCGCGGAAATGTCGGTACAGCCCTTCCTGGGTCGGCTTGTTGTAGTACGGCACCACCGACAGGCAGGCGGTGGCGCCGGCGTGCTTGGCCGACTCGGTGAGTTCGATCGCCTCGGCGGTCGAGTTGCCGCCGGTGCCGGCGACGATCGGGATGCGGCCCTTGGCGTGCTCGACCGCGATGCGGATCAGCTGCTTGTGCTCGTCGAAGTTCACCGTCGGCGACTCGCCGGTGGTGCCGACCACGACGATGCCGTCGGTGCCCTCGGCGACATGCCAGTCGATCAGCTTCCTGAAGCTCTCGAGGTCGAGGCTTCCGTCCTCGTGCATCGGGGTGACGATCGCGACCAGGCTTCCGGTGATCATGGGGTCCGCCTTCCGTATCCGTTCGATAACGCGAAAGTTTAACTGCTTCAGGGCTCGAGCGCGACCAGATCGACGCTTGCGCGCAGCGCGCAAAGGCGCTGAATCATCGCCGGCCTGGGCCGCTCCGCCCGCCCCTGCTCGAACGCGGCCACCGTCAGCTCGCGCCCGAACGCGGCCAGCAGCTCGCCCGGTGCGAGCAGGAAGTCAGGGTTAGACGGCTTTCCGTAGCGCTCGTTCCCTGCCATGAAGGTTTCGACGATCAGCACCCCGCCCGGCGCCAGCGCTTCGATAAGAAGGCTGAATAGCGGCCGGTAAAGATAGTTCGTGACCACGATCCCGGCGAAGCGCCGCCCGGCGAGTGGCCAGGGGCTGCCGTCCTCCAGGTCGGCGCAGACGATGGTCACGCCGGCAACGCCGTCCAGCGCGGCGAGCGCCGCGCGGTTGCGGTCGAGCGCCGTCACGCGGTGTCCGAGCGAGGCCAGCAGCCTGGCGTGCCGGCCGTCGCCGCAGGCAAGATCGAGCGCCTCGCCACGCCGGATCAGCGGCGCCCAGCGCGCGACCCAGGGCGAAGGCGCCAAGGCGGCGTGGCTCATTCGGGCCTCAGGAGACGAACACGCCCTTGCCGCTCGCCTGGCGGTCGAATAGCCGGTAGGCCTCGGCCGCCTGCCCGAGCTGCCAGCGCTCGGTGATGAGCTTCTTCAGGGCCAAGCCGCGCGCCGCGACGAACTGCGCGCATTCCATCTGCCCGACGCTGGAGAAGGTCCACGAACCGATCAGCGTCACCTGGCGGCGCAGGAGGTCCGGGCTGACGTCCAGCCGCACCTCGCCGCCTTCGCCGACGAAGCAGGCCGTGCCCCAGGTGCGCACGCTCCTCACCGCCGCAGCGCGCGCCTCGGGCGCGGCGCTGCAGTCGAGCGCGAGGTCGACGCCTTCGCCCGCGGTGAGCTCGCGCAGCGCCTCGACCGGGTCGGCCGCGCGCGGGTCGAGCACCGTCTCGGCGCCCATGCTCCTGGCCAGCGCGCGCCGCTCGGGACCGACGTCGAGCGCGATCACGCGCGCGCCCATCGCGGCGGCGAGCAGCGTCGCCGACAGCCCGACCGGCCCCTGGCCGAACACCGCCAGCGTGTGCTCGCCCGAGAGACTCATCCGGTGCAGCGCGGCGTAGGCGGTGCCGGTGCCGCATGAGATCGCCGCGCCCTCCTCGAACGAGAGCGCCTCGGGCAGCGGCAGCATGGTGCGCGCCGGCGCCTTCATGTACTTTGCGTGCGCGCCGTGCCCGGTCACGCCGTAGACGGTGATCCCGGCGCGGCAAAGCTGCGACCAGCCTACGCGGCAGTGCGTGCAGGTGCCGCAGCCCTTGTAATGGTGGTTCATCACGCGCGCCCCGAGCGGCGCCTCGGCCTCGCCGACGCTCGCGCCGCGCGCGACGATCACGCCGCAGGGCTCGTGCCCCGCGATCACCGGTCCGCCGGAGCCGCCAAGGCCCAGCGCGGCGCCCGCGCCGCCGCGCGGCGCGCGGTAGGCGTGCAGGTCACTGCCGCACATGCCCGAGGCCTTGATCTCGATCACCACCTCGCCAGGGCCCGGCGAGGGATCGGAGAATTCACGCAGCTCGAGCTCGCGCTCGCCCAGGAATACGACTCCAAGCACGGCATCTCCTCCTTCGCTCAGTCCGATGCCGCCGCGTTGGGCAGCTTGCTCACCTGAGGCAGGTCACAGGCGAGGATCGCCTGGCGCAGCGCCTCGATCGCCTGCGGGCGCGGAAAGCTTCTGCGCCACGCGAGCGCGACGCGCCGCTGCGGCACCGGCCGCGCGAACGGGCGGATGCGGATCAGCCCGCTCTTGCCGCCGGCGTCGACCGAAGTCGACGGCAGCACCGTGACGCCGACCCCGCTCGCGACCATCTGCCGGATCGTCTCCAGGGACCCGCCCTCGAGCGCTTTCGCCAGATGGCTACGGTGCGGCGCGCGCGCCGCCGCGTGGCAGAAATCGAGCACCTGGTCGCGCAGGCAGTGGCCTTCGCCCAGCAGCAGCAGGCTCTCCCTGGTCAGCTCGTCGGCGGTCACGTTCTTCTTCTTCTCGAACGGATGGCCCTGCGGCACCGCGACCAGGAACGGCTCGTCGTACAGCGCGCGGGTCAGGATGCCGGACTCCTGAAACGGCAGCGCGATCAGGATCGCATCCACCTCGCCCTGCTTGAGCATCTCGCCCAGACGGTGGGTGAAATTCTCCTGGATCAGGAGCTGCATCGCGGGTGCGTTGCGGCGCAGGATCGGCACCAGCTTGGGCAGCAGGTAGGGCCCGATGGTGTAGATCGCCCCCAGGCGCAGCGGCTCGGCAAGCGGGTCGTGCCCGGCCAGCGCGAGCTCCTTGATGTGCGCCGCGCCCTCCAGCACGCGTTGCGCCTGCTCGACCACGCGCTCGCCCACTGGCGTTACCGACACCTCGCCCGGGCCGCGCTCGAACAGCGCCACGCCCAGCTCCTCCTCCAGCTTCTTGATCGCCACCGACAGCGTCGGCTGCGACACGAAGCACGACTCCGCCGCGCGCCCGAAGTGCCGCTCGCGTGCCACTGCGACGATGTAGCGCAGCTCGGTCAGCGTCACGGCAGCCCTTCGATGAAACCGTGGATCGCTTCCTCGAGCGCCTGCTCGCGGCCGGTGTAGAAATGATCCGCACCCGGGATCGCGATCTGCTTCGAGCCCGCGATCCGCTGCAGCGCCTGATCGCGCTCGGCCGCCCAGCGCAGCACCGCGGGCAGGTCGTTCGCGCCGTGCACGTCGAGCAGCGGCACGTGCACGTTCGCCAGCTCCCCGAACGGCCCGCCGCGCCCGAGGCAGACCCAGGCCGCGAATGGCGCCTCGGGCGTGGCGGCGAAGTAAGACTCGCTCATCCACGACCCCAGGCTGTGCGACAGCAGCACCGGGTGCGCGTAGCCCTTGCCCGCCAGCCACGCCGCCCCTGCGCCGATCCGATCGATCGCCTCGGGAAACAGCTGCGGGTAATAGTCCGACGCCTTCGCCTCCGCCGCCTGCACCGGCATTTGTATCGAGAGCGTCGCGTAGCCCATGTCCGACAGCGCCACGCGCAGCTCGCCGATGATGCCGTGATTCGGATTCACCCCGATGCCGTGCACCAGCAGCACCGCCCGCTTGGCCCCCTGCACCGCCGTGTACAGCCCGAGAAACGCCCGCCCATCCTTCTCCTTGAGCCAGACCGCGTCCCCCACCACCACGTTCGGCACAACCTCGTCCGCCCAGCGCTTCTCGCGCGCGTAGTCCTGCCCACGCGCCGACGAGGCGGCCAGCACAAGAAACACCAGTCCTGTTAGAAGAATTCGACTCATCTAGGCGTTAAAATCGCGTGGCGCGCCCCGGTAGCTCAGTGGATAGAGCGGCCCCCTCCTAAGGGGCAGGTCGTACGTTCGATTCGTATCCGGGGCGCCATCCCGACCGCTTCGCGAACCCGCAGTTTATCGGCTTCAAGGCAATCATAGCGCAGGCCTAATCCGGCAGTGGCCCAATCCGAACAACAGTCCGTCGCCATCCGGCAGACCTTGGAGAGCGGCCTGGCACACCACCAGGCCGGCAGGTTGCCGGAGGCCGAGCGTATCTACCGGCGAGTCTTGGAACTTGATCCGAACCATCCGGACGCTCTGCATCTGCTCGGAATTATCGCGTTTCAGTCCGGAAAGAACGAAACCGCGGCGCAATTGATCGGCAAGGCAGTCGCGATCAAGCCTGGCAATCCCGAGGCGTTGGTCAACCTCGGCAACGCCCTGCAGGAACTCAAGCGTCACGACCAAGCGCTTGCGAGCTACGACAAGGCGCTTGCGATCAAGCCCGATTACGCCATGGCGTTGAGCAACCGTGCCACGGTCCTGCACGTGCTCAAGCGTTACGACGAAGCGCTTGCCAGCTACGACAAGGCGCTCGCGATCAAGCCGGACTACGCCGAGGCGCTGCGTAACCGCGGCATCGCCCTGCACGGCCTCAGGCGTTACGACGAAGCGCTTGCCAGTTATGACAAGGCGCTTGCGATCAAGCCCGATTACGCCGAGGCGTCAAGCAACCGAGGTCTTACGCTGCAGGCGCTCAAGCGCCATGACGAAGCGCTTGCTAGCTACAGCAAGGCGCTCGCGCTTGACCCGGACTTTGCTGAAGCGCACGCGAACCTGGGCTTGTTACGACTCCTCCTGGGTGATTTTGAGCGCGGCTGGGAAGAATATGAGTGGCGATGGAAGGGTCCCTCTTTCTCCGCCTCGAGGCGGAATTTCTCGCAACCGCTCTGGCTTGGCGCGAACGGCGTCAGCGGCAAGACGCTTCTCATCCACGCCGAGCAGGGCTTGGGCGACAGCATCCAGTTCGTTCGCTACGCCCATCTGGCTGCCGAGAAGGGCGCGACGGTAGTCTTGCAGGTGCAGGCGGCGCTTAGAGCGCTGCTTGCAAGCGCTTTTGGCAGGTACCAGGTGCTGAGTGAAGGCGAGCCATTGCCCAGGTTCGATCTGCACTGCCCGTTTCTGAGTCTGCCGCACGCGTTCAACACGCGGCTGGACAGCATTCCTGCGCAGATACCTTACCTGGCCGCTCCAGTCGCTGCGATCGACAAATGGAGGGACAGGCTTGGGCAGAACAATGTTCCAAGAGTTGGAATCGTTTGGTCGGGCAGGTCGACCCATGCGAATGACGCGAACCGTTCCATCGCGTTGAGCAGCTTGATGCCGTTGCGGAGCCCCGACGTGCAGCTGGTCAGCCTGCAGAATGAAGTCCGGGCCGAGGATGCGAAGGTTCTGGCGGCGAACGCACAGATCCTTCATTTTGGTTCGGAACTCAAGGACTTCTCGGACACCGCCGCGCTTGTGTCGCTGGTGGATCTGGTCGTGTCGGTGGATACCTCGGTAGCCCATCTCGCAGGGGCGCTTGGAAAACCCGTATGGATACTGATCCCGTTCGCTCCCGACTGGCGCTGGCTGCTGGAACGCGAAGATAGCCCGTGGTATCCGACCGCGCGCTTATTCAGGCAACCAAAGATTGGCGATTGGGACAGCGTTATCGACAAGGTCAGGCAGGCGCTGACCGAACACCTTGGACCGGATCCACAATCCATCGGCAGCGCGCGGGTCTGATCGGCGCAAGTCTCGCAATCGGGGTCTGTCCCTCTCCTTTCTTTCCTTTCCAGCGGCGGAGAAGCGCATGGTGTTCCACGGCAAATGGTACGACGAGGTCGCGCTCGGCGAGCGCTTCGGCTCGAGCCTGACGGTGACCGAGACTCACCTCGTGCTCGGCTCGGGGCTGTTCGGGGATTTCAACCCGCTGCACGTGAACGAGGTGTTCGCGCAGCGCTCGCAGTTCGGCTCGCGCGTCCTGCACGGCCCGTTCACCAGCGCGCTGGTGTCGGCTCCGGTCGGCATGTTCTTCGCCGGCAGCGCCATCGCCTACCTCGAGCACGCCTGCCGCTTCAAGGCGCCGGTGCGCGCGGGCGACACCCTGGCGAGCGAATGGACGGTGCGCGAGAAGCTCGACAAGCCGAAGCACCGCGGCGGAATCGTGGTGATGCGCGGCGTGTGCACCAATCAGCACGGCGACGTCGTGCTCGAGGCCGACGGCAAGATCCTGGTCGCGTCGCGCCCGGCGAGCTAGGCGAAGGCCGCGATCCAGCGTCGGTCGATGCGGTCCTTCCAGCGCCAGACCCACTCGCCTTCGGTCGCGAGCGGGCCCCAGGAGGCAATCGCGTAGCGAGCGCCGCAGCTGATCAGCGAAAGCGTGAAGGGCTGCGGCGTGTAGCTCTCGACGGGCCGTTCTTCGGCCGCGCGGCGCAGGTTGCGCGCCAGCACCGCGCCCTGGCGCACGGCGTACACGCCGGACCTGGGCAGCGCCGCGCCGAGCAGCGTGGCGGTATCGCCGGCGGCAAAGAGCTGCGGATGCGACAGACTACGCAGCTTCTCGTCCACCAGCACGAACCCGTCCGGGTCTAGCGTCAGCCCGGTCTCGGCCAGCCAGGGCTGTGGCGCGGCGCCGGTGACCCATACCAGCGCGTCGAAGCCCCGCCGTTCGCCCCCGGCGCGCACCACGGGGCCGGGCGCGACCGCCTCCACCGCTGTCGACGGGTGCACGATCACCCCGGCGCGCGCCAGCGCGCGCGCGATGCGCCTTCCCAGGCGCGGCGCGAAAGCGGGACGGTCGGCGTACAGCTCCACTTCGCCCGCGCGCCCGCCAGCGGCGAGCGCACGCGTCATTGCCATCGCGAGCTCGACCCCGGCCGCGCCGCCGCCGGCGACCGCGATGCGCAGGGTCTGGCTGCGCCCGCGCGCGCGCAGCGCCTCCCAGGCGGCGACGAAGGGCTCGAACGGCTTGGCCGCGAGCGCGTGCTCCGCCGCGCCGGGCACCGTGGCGAAGCTCGGCAGCGAGCCGAGGTTGAGCGAAGCCAGGTCGTACTCGATCTCGCCGCCGCGCTCCAGGCGCGCCATGCGCCGCAGCGGATCGACGCTCGCGACGCGGTCGTAGACCACCGCCACTCCCGCGCGCGCCGCGAGCTGCGCCAGGTCGATCACGCACTCCCCCAGCGCGTAGTGCCCGGCGACCAGCCCGGGCAGCATGCCGGAGTACAGGTGATGGCGGTGGGGCGTGACCAGCGTGACGCGCGCGCCCTCGATCGGCGCACCGATCAGGCTGCGCAGCACGAAGGCGTGCGCGTGGCCTCCTCCCAGCAAAAGAAGCTGTTTCACGCGCGCTTGCGCAATTCCTTGCGCTGCACCTTGCCGGTGGTGGTCATCGGCAGCGCGTCGATGAATTCGATCTCGCGCGGAGTCTCGTAGGGCGCGAGGCGCCCGCGCACGTGCTTTTGGATGTCTTCTTCCAGCGCCGCTCGAAGGCTGCTGCCCGGGCTGCAGCACGATGTAGGCCTTGACGATCGTGCCGCGCGTCTCGTCCGGCTTGCCGATCACCGCCGCGTTCGCCACCGCCGGATGCTTGACCAGGCAGGACTCGATCTCGGCCGGGCCGATGCGGTAGCCCGCCGCTCTTGATCACGTCGTCCGAGCGGCCCTGGTACCAGAGGTAGCCGTCCTCATCCATCGTGCGCCTGGTCGCCGGTCAGGCACCAGTCGCCGGCGAACTTGTCCGCGGTCGCCTGCGGGTTCTTCCAGTACTCGAGGAAGAACACCGGATCGCCGGCTCGATGCGAACGGCGATCTCTCCGAGCTCGCCGGAAGGACATTTCGTTTCCTTCGTCGTCGATGATCGCAACTCGATGTCCCGGGATACGGGCGCCCGATCGAGCCGGGCTTGACCGGCCAGGCCGACTGGCAGTTGCCGACGACGTAGTTGATCTCGGTCTGGCCGAACATCTCGTTGATGGTCACGCCGAGCTGCTCGCGCGCCCACTCGAACACGGTCGCGCCGACGCTCTCGCCCGCGCTCATGATCGAGCGCAGGTTGAGCCGGTACGTCGCGCGCGGCTCGGGCACCGTCTTCATCATCAGCTTGAGCGCGGTCGGGAAGAGGAAGCTGTTGCGCACCCCGTAGCGCTCGAGCAGATCGTAGGCCCGCTCGGCGTCGAAGCGGCCGCGGTAGCCCAGGATCGGGATGCCGAAATACAGCTCGGCAGCAGCGCGTCGAGCAGCCCGCCGGTCCAGGCCCAGTCGGCCGGCGACCAGAACAGATCGCCCTCCTTGCGGAAAGAAATCGTGCGAGTGCACGAAGCCCGGGATGTTGCCCAGCATCGCGCGCTGCGCCTGCAGCGCGCCCTTGGGCGCGCCGGTGGTGCCGCTGGTGTAGATGATCAGCGCCGGCTCGTCGGCCGCGGTGTCGAGACATTCGAAGTTGCGGCTCGCCTTCGCCAGCAGCGCGTCCCAGTCGTGCACGCCCGCCTCGCGCGCGCCGCCGACGCCGATCACGTGCCTGAGCTGCGGCAGGCGGTCGCGGATCGGCCACAGGTTGGGCAGCGTGGTCGGCTCGACGATCGCCACGCTCGCGCCCGCGTTCTCCATCCGGTACTCCAGCGCGTCGGGCCCGAACAGGTGGCTACAGCGGCAGCGCGATCGCGCCCATCTGGAAGACGGCGACGTAAGCGACCGCGGTCTCGGGACGCTGCGGCAGGATGATCGCGACGCGGTCGCCGCGCTTCACCCCCAGCGCGCCGAGCGCGTTGGAGAGCCGGTTGGCCTGCTGCTGGACGTCCCAGAACGAGTACGCCGCGCGCGCCCCGGACTCGTCCTCCCAGTAAAGCGCGAAGCGGCTGCGCTCGGCGGCCCAGCGCCCGCAGCAGGCGCGCGCCATGTTGAAGCGCGCCGGCACCTGCCACTTGAAGGCGCGGTAGATCTCGTCGTAGCGGTTCAACGGCTGCTCGTGCGGGCGCGGTCTTCCTGCCAGTTTATCACCGGCGCCCCGAGATCTAGCTTGGCTTGGCGAGTATCCCGTTCATCTCCTCCCCGGTGAACGCGCGCAGGGTCTGCGAGCGGATGTTGCCCGCGGCGCCGACCGCCATCACGAACGCCGCAGCGGGTTAAGTCGTGGGCCGTATGTTCTGGTTCACGCGGAACAGGTTCTGCGGATCGTATTTCTTCTTCACCGTCGCGAGGCGGTCGTAGTTGTCGCGGAACGACGCCTGCACCCGCTCCTGTCCCTCGTCCATCATGAAGTTGACGTACGCGCCGCCCGCGGAGTACGGGTGCACGCGCGTCGAAGTAGTCCTTGCACCATGTCGGTAGATCGACCCCGTGTTGGCCGGATCCGGGTCGACGCCAACGATCACAAGCGCCAAGTTGGCGTCGCGGTAGCTGAAGGCCGTGTCGTGTCTGGCCGACGCCGTGCGCGGCGCCGTCGATCGGATAGATGTGGATCGTGCGACAGCGGGGTCGGAGCGCCACGCCATGCGCGGCGTGCGCGGCAATCGCCTCGTCGCTCGAACTCCTTGGCGAAGTCGGCGCGCCAATACCACTGCAGTCCCGGCGGAACAGCGGGTCGAACAGGCTTTGCAGCGACGGGAAACGGCATCGGACCGACGTGATCGAGCAGCGGCTTGCCGACCGAACGCATGGCCTGGGTCGCCTTTTCCGCCTCCTCGGGCGAAGCCCGTCGAGCACCAGATCACCGCGCACACCTTCTTGGGTGCAGCCCGGGAGGAAACAGCGGTACGGGCGGGACAGTCAGGAAAGCGAAGAAGCCGCTGACGTCCTCGGGTGCCGTAACGAATGAATTCCTGGTACGCCTTCATGACCTCGGGCGTCTGCTCGAGCGGCCAGAACGTCGGGCCGGCGATACACCGTGTCGACCGGATGCAGGCGGAACACGAACGACGTCACGATGCCGAAGTTGCCGCCGCCGCCGCGCACCGCCCAGAACAGATCGGCGTTTGCGCTCTCGTTGGCGGTTACGAAACTGCCGTCGGCCAGCACCATGTCGACTTCGAGCAGGTTGTCGATCGCAAGGCCGTAGGGCCGTGTCAGATGGCCGATGCCGCCGCCCAGCGTGAGGCCGGCGACCCCGGTGCTGGCGACGGTGCCGCCCGGAGTCGCCATACCGAACGCGTGCGTCGCGTGGTCCATGTCCCCGCCGGTGCAGCCCGGCTGGACGCGCACGGTGCGCGCGGCAGGATCGACGCGGATGCCTTTCATGCGCGACAGGTCGATCACCAGCCCGTCGTCGCACATGCCCAGCCCGGCGCCGTTATGGCCGCCGCCGCGCACCGCGAGTCAGCAGCTTGTGCTCGCGCGCAAAGCCCACCGCCGCCATGACATCGGCAACGTCGTTGCAGCACGCGATCAGCGCCGGGCGCTTGTCGATCATTCCGTTGTAAACCTTGCGCGCGGCGTCGTATTCCGCGTCCCCCGGTTGCACCAGCGTACCGCGCAGCTGGGTCTTAAACGGCGCAATGGATTGCTCGCTCAGCATGACTAGCTCCTCCTCCTCGTGGTCGATCCCGCCGCCGCGCTGCGCGCCCATCGCGCGCGGGGTGGCCGGAAGCTCTCAACCAAGCCTAGCCCATGCGCCACCGCGCAGCATCGACAGGATTGATCAATCAGCGCCGTGCAAGGTCGCGCGACAAAATAGTCAGAACTGACTATTCACCGGAGGTGGAAGATCAGGTAGAAGTGCTCGCATGCCCCTGTTCCTGATCGAACGGAACTTTGCCGAACAGGTCGAGATCAGCGCTTCGGACGCGGAAGCGATTCGCCGCGTAAACGACGAAGTCGGCGTGGAGTGGCTGTTCTCGTTCCTGAGCGCGAACAAGAAGAAGACCTATTGCCTGTACGAGAGCCCGAGCGTGGAAGCGATTCGCGAGGCGGCGCGCAGGCTTAACATTCCCGCCGACGCTGTAATCGAGGTGACGCAGCTCCGTCCCGAGGCGATCGCCTAGCGTCGGGGCGCGCGGCTATTTCTCGAGCAGGGAGTTCCTCACCGCGAACGCCGCCGCTTCGGCGCGGTTGGCGGTATTGGTCTTCGTGAGAATGCTGCGCACGTGGTTCGCGACCGTATTCGGGCTGAGGAACAGGCGCTCGCCGATCTCGCGATTTGCCTTGCCCAGCGCGACCAGCTTAAGCACCTCGACCTCGCGCCGGCTCAATCCCGCAGGGAAGCGTACCGCCAGCAGTCGCTGGCCGGGCGCAAGCGTCCGTGCCAATCCCTCGGCGCGCGCGCTGAGCGCAGCCATGCCGAGCTCACGTGCGGCGCACTGCGCCTGCTCGAGCAGCGCAGTCGCGCGTTCGCGGTCGCCCGCTTCGCCGCGCGCAACCAGCAGCTCCGCATAGCGAAAGCGAGTATGCGCGAGCCAGGGCCTTGCCTCCTGGCGTGCGTTCATCTCAAGCGCGGACTCGAAGTGGCGCTCCGCGCCCTCCCAGTTACCCATGGTCGTCGCCAGCATGCCCAGATAGCGCGCCGCCGCGCCGTAGCAGGCAACGTTCGGGCTCGCCACGATGTTGATCCCGTCGTAGGGCGCAAGAAAACGGTACAGCTCGTCCGCGCGCACGGCGTCGCCCAGAAACACGCACACCTCGGCCAAGTAGCTGAGCGACGCGGTCCAGGACGCGTCGCGCGGCAGGCTCGCGAAGCAATGATCGGCGACCGCGTCGAACACCGCACGCGCCTCCTGCCTCATCCCCAGCTCAGCATAGATCGCCGCGAGTCCGGGCCGCCAAGTCGCGCCCTGGGTCGTGCCGCGCACGAACTCGGCGAGCAGCTCGACGGTCTCGCCCAGGCGACCTTGCTCGCGCCGCAGGCTGAAGATCTGCACTCCGTAGACGCCCAGCGCCTCCAAGCTGGGCATGTTCCGTCCCAGCGCCAGCGCCTCTTGCGCGCGGCGCTCGCTTTCTTCGAAGCGCCCGCCCACCAGCGCTAGCATCGCGTGAGTCACTACGGTCATGTAGCGGTAGAACGGCTGGCGCAGCTCGTCGGCCGTGCGCGCAAAGCCCGTCAGCTCGGCCGATACTGCGTGCAGGTCGCCGACCTCGATCATGTCCAGTAGGCGCCAGGCAGCAGCCTCGGCCGCGCCCTCCTTGTCCCCCACCTCCTCGGCCAGCCGAACCGCCTCGCTCGCGTTCGCGATCCGCAGTGCCAAGCGTTCGGGATGTCCGCGCGAAGACCCATCCGCGCGCAGCGCGACCGCGATGGTCGCGCGGTCGCCGAGCCTTCGCGCCATCGCTACCGCCTGTTCGCTGATCCGGATGCCGCGCTCGCTCTCGCCGCTGAAGATGAGCGCCCGCGCGAGCGAGGCGAGCACCTGCGCCTTGAGGATGCTGTCGCCCTCGCCGAGACCCGACAGCGCCTCGCCAAGCAACCGTGCCGCCGTGGTGCCCGACAGGCCCGGGCGCCAGGTCGCCGCCTCGAAGGCGCGCGCCGCGCGCGCGAGCTCTTCGGCCAGACCGAGCGCCTTGGCGCTGCCGGCGACCTCCTCGAGTATCCGCAGCGCCGGAAGATCTTCGCCCGCCTTGACCAGTGCGCTGCCGAGCGCGATTTGCAGCTCCAGCCGCTGGGCTGCCGGCACGGGCGCAGCGCCTTCGAGCGCCTGCAGCGCCAGCCGATAGAGGCGTACCGCTTCCTCGGGCGCGAACAGGCGGTCGGCGTGCTCTGCCGCGCGCCGCGCGTAGTCGGCTGCTTTCAGCGCGTCGCCGCCGGGCAGCGCCGCGCAGTAGTGATACGCGAGGGCAGACAAGTGCGGCGCCGGATCGTGGCCATACAGCGCCTCCAGCGCGGAGCCGATGCGCAAATGAAGGCCGGAGCGGCGCGGCGCTGGCTGCTCCTCGTACAGCGTCTCGCGGATCAGCGCGTGCCGGAACTGGTAGGTGCCCCGCGTCGCGCGCTCGTCGATCATCGACGCCGCGAGCGCCTCCTCGAGCGCCGCGCTACAGCGCCCGAGGGCCGGCGGATCGAGCAGGCGGTCGAGGATCGGCTGGCTGAAACTGCGCCCGATCACAGCGGCCGCCGCCAGCACTTCGTTGCAGGCGGCCGAGAGCCGGTTGAGGCGCGTGCCGATGACTTCCCGGATGCCTTCGGGGATGCGCGGCGGGGCGGACGCGAGCGTGCCATCTTGCATCAGGAAGCGAGTCATCTCTGCGACGAACAAGGGATTGCCTTCGGTCTGCGCGTGCACCTCGGAGAGCAGCTTGGAAGGCGGCGCTTGGCCAGAGGCGGCGGCGATGAATTGTCTGGTTTCGTCGCGGCTAAGGCCGGTGAGGCGCAGCCGGACGAAGCAGGCATGGCGCGCAAGCTCGCCCAAGCTGTTCGACAGCGGATGCTGACGCGACAGCTCGATGTCGCGATAGGTGCCGAGCACCAGGAGCCTGCTCGTGGTGATCTCCGCGGCGAGGAACTCGAGCAGCCGCAGTGACGGCGCGTCCGCCCAGTGAAGGTTGTCCAGGATCAGAAGCTGCGGACGATCCTGCGCGGCGCGCTTCCATAGCCCTGCGATGGCCTCCAGCAGCCGCAGGCGCGCCTGTGAATCCGTATCCATCGCGCTCGGCCGCAGCGCGGGCACCCTTTCCACGAGATCCGGCACCACGTCGGCGATCAGATCCAGGCCGGCGCCAGCCGCCGCACGTAACGCGTCCGCGTCTCGGCCCGAGGCGTAGCCACGGATCAGCTTGACCCACGGCCAATACGGCGGCGCGCCGGGTTCCTCGTAGCAGCGTCCCCAGAGCACCTCGACGCCGAGCTGCCCCGCGTGATGTGCGAGCATCTCCGCGGTATGCGTCTTGCCGATCCCCGGATCTCCGGCCAGCATGGCGATCCGCCCCCGTCCCCGGAGCGTCTGGTCCAGGGCCTCGCTCAGCACCCGGAGCTCGCGCACGCGGCCGACAAACAGAGTGCCCGAGCCGATCGCGGCGGGAGCAAGGACGCGCTCGGAAGCCGACCCGACCAACGCGTTTCCGCACGCGTCGCAGTACGCGGCGTCGGGCCGATTTTCCCGGCCGCAACGGGGACACGGTAACTGCGCACGTTCCATCTTCGGCTCCTGCGTCTGCAACCGAAGGCTCGAATGCGGTATGCTGACACGAAGCGGCGCGCGGTGTAACTCCCCGGGGCTCGCAGCCGAAGCTTGCCGCATAATCCCAGCTTTCCGGCCCGCGACCAAGGATTCCCGCAGATGCCCCTCGACGCGCTTGTTTTCGACGCCTACGGAACGCTGTTCGACGTGCACGCGGTGGTGCAGCGTTGCGACAAGTTCTGGCCCGGCAAGGGCGCGCAGCTGTCGCAGCTCTGGCGCGCGAAGCAGCTCGAGTACAGCTGGCTGCGCAGCCTGATGGGGCGCTACCAGCCGTTCTCGGCGCTCACGCGCGACGCGCTCGGCTACGCCTGCGAGTCGCTCGGCCTGGCGCTGAACGACAAGCAGGCGAAGTCGCTGCTGGAGGAGTACCTCAACCTCGCGCCCTACCCCGATGTCCCGCCGGCGCTGCCGGAGCTGCGGCGCGACGGCAGGAAGCTTGCGATCCTGACCAACGGCTCGCCCGACATGATCGAGCCGCTGGTGAAGAACCGCGGCCTGCAGGCGAGCTTCGACGCGGTGCTGAGCGTCGACGGACTGAAAGTCTTCAAGCCCGCGCCACGGGTTTACCAGCTCGCGGTCGACACGCTGCGCGTGCCCGCGGCCAACATCGGCTTCGTGTCGTCCAACTGCTGGGACGCGCTCGGCGCCAAGGCATTCGGCTTCAACGTCTATTGGATCAACCGCGGCGGTGCGCCGGTGGACCGCCTGGGCTTTCAGCCCGACGGCATGCTGCAAGGGCTTGGCGACCTGCCCGAGAGGATCGGGCGCTGATGAAGTTCTGTTCCAATTGCGGCGCGCCGGTGAGCCGGCGCGTGCCGCCCGGCGACAGCCTGCCGCGCTTCGTGTGCGATGCCTGCGGCGAGATCCATTACCAGAACCCCAGGCTGGTGGTAGGCAGCATCCCGGTTTGGGAAACGCGCGTGCTGCTGTGCCGGCGCGCGATCGAGCCGCGCTACGGCTACTGGACGCTGCCCGCCGGGTTCATGGAGAACGACGAGACCGCCGGCCAGGCGGCGCTGCGCGAGACGCTCGAGGAGGCCGGTGCGCAAATCGAGCTGGGCGACCCGTTCAGCATGATCTCGGTGCCGCGCGTCAACCAGGTGCACCTGTTCTACTGCGCGCGGCTGCGCGACCTGGAGTTCAAGCCCGGCGAAGAGAGCCTGGAGGTCGCGCTGTTCGAGGAGGCGCAGATCCCGTGGCAGGACATCGCCTTCCGCACCGTGGGTCTGACGCTCAAGCACTGGTTCGCCGACCGCAGGCGCGGCAGCTTCGCCTTTCACGCCGAGGACATCGCGCCGCGCTAGCGCCGCTCGACGACTTCGGCCGAGGCCGAGATGCGGTGGATCGACAGGTCCGCGCCGTTGAACTCCTCCTCCTCGCCCAGCCGCAGGCCGACGCGGCCTTGAGCGCGCCGTAGACCAGGAGCCCGCCGCCGAGCGCGAGCGCGATGCCGAGCAGCGTGCCGGCGAGCTGCGACATGCAAGACTCACCCCGCCCAGGCCGCCCAGCGCCTTGGCGCCGAAGATTCCCGCGGCGATGCCGCCCCAGGCGCCGCACAGCCCGTGCAGCGGCCACACGCCGAGCACGTCGTCGATCTTCCAGCGGTTCTGCGTCAGCGTGAACATGTAGACGAACAGCCCCCGGCCACCGCGCCGATGACCAGCGCGCCGACGCGGATGCATCGACGTCCGAGCCCGCGCAGATCGCGACCAGCCCGGCCAGCGGGCCGTTGTGCACGAAGCCCGGGTCGTTGCGGCCCGCCACCAGCGCGGCCAGCGTGCCGCCGGCCATCGCCATCAGCGAGTTGATCGCGACCAGGCCGCTGATCTTGTCGATGCGTCTGCGCGCACATGACGTTGAAGCCGAACCAGCCGACCGTCAGGATCCACGCGCCCAGCGCGAGGAACGGAATGCTACGACGGCGGATGCGCGGCGATGCGGCCCTCCTTGCGTGTAGCGGCCGCGCCGCGCGCCGAGCAGCAGCACCGCGGCCAGGCCGATCCAGCCGCCGACCGCATGCACCACCACCGAGCCGGCGAAGTCGTGGAACTCGGCGCCGAAATGCGCCTGCAGCCAGGCCTGCATGCCGAAGTGGTGGTTCCAGGCGATGCCTTCGAAGAACGGGTAGACAAAGCCCACCAGCAGCACAGGTGGCGACCAGCTGCGGATAGAAGCGCGCGCGCTCGGCGATGCCGCCCGAGACGATGGCCGGCACCGCGGCGGCGAAGGTCAGCAGGAAGAAGAACCGCACCAGCTCGTAGCCGTTGCTCTGGGCCAGGTGCTCGGCGCCGGTAAAGAAGGTGACGCCGTAGGCGATGCCGTAGCCGACGAAGAAATACGCCACCGTCGAGACGCAGAAGTCGGACAGGATCTTGACCAGCGCGTTGACCTGGTTCTTCTTGCGCACCGTGCCGAGTTCGAGAAAGGCGAAGCCCGCGTGCATGGCGAGCACCAGGATGGCGCCCAGCAGGATGAACAGCACGTCGGATCCCGATTTGAGCCCCTGCATGAACTCCTCCCCGGAAGACTTGTTCTAAGCAATTGTGCGGCTACAATAAAGCAATAACATGCAGCGACGCCAGTTCATCAAGTTCTGCGCTGCGTCGGCGGCGGTCAGCGCGCCGGCGTTCGCCGCCGCCGACGCGACGCCGCACTTCTATGCGCACGCCACGCTGGTCGACGAGAGCGGCAAGCCGCTCGCCGCTTCGGCGCTGCCCGCGAACCGCAATCTGGTGTTCGACTATCCCTACGTTGCGACACCCTGTTTCCTCTTGAACCTCGGCCGGCCGTTGCGCCAGAGCGTGCAGCTCAGGACCGCCGACCAGCGCGGTTACATATGGCCTGGCGGCGTGGGGCCGCGGCGCTCGATCGTGGCCTATTCGGCGATCTGCGCCCACAAGCTGACCTACCCGACGCGCCAGATCAGCTTCATCAGCTACCGCGCCGAGGCGAACGCAAGCGACGCGCACGCGCAAGTCATCCACTGCTGCTCCGAGCACAGCCAGTACGACCCCGCGCGCGGCGGACGCGTGGTGGCGGGCCCTGCGCCGCAGCCGCTCGCCGCGATCCTGCTCGAGCACGATCCCGCGACCGATTCGCTGGCCGCGATCGGCACGCTGGGCGGGGAGCTGTTCAACGAATTCTTCGCCAAGTACAGCTTCCGCCTGGCGATGGAAATCGGCCCTTCGGCGCACCACGCCGTCGCCGGCAGCGCGCTGGTGACCCCGCTCGAGCACTACTGCCGCCAGCAGGTGAAGTGCTGACCTGGCTGCAGGCCGGCGATCCCTTCCCGCCGGTGGAACAGGCGCTGCGCAACCCCAACGGCCTGCTGTGCGCCGGCGGCGACCTGTCGCCCGCGCGCCTGCTCGAGGCCTACCGGCGCGGCATCTTCCCCTGGTATCCGGCGAGCAGCCGATCCTGTGGTGGTCGCCCGATCCGCGCATGGTGCTGCTTCCGCGACGAGTTCAAGGTGTCGCGCTCGCTGCGCAAGACGCCTGCGCAACAACGGGCTGCGAGGTGCGCATCGACAGCGCCTTCCGGCGCGTGCATCGCGGCGCCTGCGCCGGCGCCGCGCCGCGGCGACAGCCGGCACCTGGATCGTGCCGAGGAGATGCGCAGGGCCTATTGCGCCTGCACGCGCCGGGCACGCGCACTGCTTCGAGACCTGGCGCGGCGACGAGCTCGTGGGCGGGCTGTACGGCGTCGCGCTCGGCCGCATGTTCTTCGGCGAGTCGATGTTCTCGCGCGCCACCGACGCCTCCAAGGTCGCGCTGGTGGCGCTGGTCGAGGCGCTGCGCGCGCGCGACTTCCCGCTGATCGACTGCCAGCGCCCACCCCGCTGCTCGCCTCGCTGGGCGCGCGCGAAATCCCGCGCCGCGCGTTCTTGCGCCGCGTGGCAGGCATTGGTACACTATCGCTGAGCCAGCCGGCCATTGGCGCAGCGAGGAAGCCTGAGGATGTCGCCGACTCAACGACCTGCCGCTCGCGTCCTGCAGTTCTACGTCACCGCGCCCTATCCCTGCAGCTACCTGCCGGACCGCATGGCGCGCTCGCAGGTCGCCACGCCGAGCCACCTGATCCACACCGAGGCGTACGGCGACCTGGTCGCGGCCGGGTTCCGCCGCAGCGGCATCTTCACCTACCGGCCGTACTGCGACGGCTGCCGCGCCTGCGTGCCGGTGCGCATCCCGGTGGCCGAGTTCGCAGCCGACCGCTGCGCAGCGCCGCGCCTGGCGCAGCACGCGGACCTCGAACGCGCAGTGCTGCGCGCTCAAGTTCCGGCTCGAGCACTACGCGCTGTACCTGCGCTACCAGTCCGGGCGCCACTCCGGCGGCGGCATGGACCACGACAGCCGCGACCAGTACACCCAGTTCCTGCTGCAGAGCCGCGTCGACACGCGGCTGGTCGAGTTCCGCGACGCGCGGCCAGCTGCGTGATGGTGTCGATCGTGGACATCCTCACGACGGCCTGTCCTCCGTCTACACCTTCTTCGAGCCCGACCGGCACGGCGCGAGCTACGGCACCTACAACGTGCTGTGGCAGATCGAGGCATGCCGCGCGCTCGGCCTGCCCTACCTCTACCTCGGCTACTGGATCGGCGAGAGCCGAAGATGGCCTACAAGTCCAAGTTCAGCGCGATCGAGGGCTTCGTCGACGGCGACTGGAAGCGCCTGGCCTGACCCGCGCCCGCTAGAATGGCCGCCATGCTCTACGCGCTGGCGCGGCCGCTGCTGTTCGCGCTCGATCCCGAAACCGCGCACCGGCTCACGCTCGGGCTCGCCGACGCCGCGCTGGCGTCGCGCCTGCTCACGGCGCTCGCGCCGCGCGTGCCGCCGGCGCCGCATGCGCGCCATGGGCCTGGATTTCCCCAATCCGGTCGGCCTGGCGGCCGGGCTGGACAAGAACGCCGAGCACATCGACGCGCTCGCGGCGCTGGGCTTCGGCTTCATCGAGGTCGGCACCGTGACGCCGCGCCCGCAGCCCGGCAACCCGCGCCCGCGCCTGTTCCGCCTGCCCGAGGCGCGCGCGCTGATCAACCGCTTGGGCTTCAACAACGTCGGCCTGGACGCGTTCATGGCCAACGTCGCGCGCGCGCGCTGCGCGCGGCGTGCTCGGGATCAACATCGGCAAGAACTTCGACACGCCGCTCGAGCGCGCCGCCGACGACTACCTCGCCTGCCTCGAAGGCGTGTACCGCGCCGCGAGCTACGTCACGGTCAACGTCTCCTCGCCCAACACGCGGGACCTGCGCGCGCTGCAGGAAGGCGAGGCGCTCGACGCGCTGCTGGCGCAACTCGCGCAGCGCGCGCGAGCGCGCTGGCGGACCGGCACGGCAGGCGCGTGCCGCTGCTGCTGAAGATCGCGCCCGACCTCGACGCCGCCCAGCTCGCGCCGATCGCCGCGGCGGTGCGCGCGCATGGTTCGACGGCGTGATCGCGACCAACACCACGCTCGCGCGCGACGGCGTCGAGGGACTGCCGCACGCCGACGAGGCGGGCGGGTCTGTCGGGCGCGCCGATCCGCGCGCGCGCCACGCAAGCGCTCGCGCAGCTGCGCGGCCGAGCTCGGCAGGCGAGGTGCCGCTGATCGGCGTCGGCGGCGATCATGAGCGGCGGCCGACGCGGCGGAGAAGATCGCGCGCGGCGCCGACCTGGTGCAGATCTACACCGGCCTGATCTATCGCGGCCCGGCGCTGATCGCCGAGTGCGCCGCGGCCTGCCCGCGCGGGGCGCCGGCGTGAAGCGCCGCGCCGTCGCCCTGATCGACGAGAGCCGCTGCATCGGCTGCACGCTGTGCATTCCCGCCTGTCCGGTCGACGCGATCGTCGGCGCGCGCCGGCTGATGCATACCGTGGTCGAGCCCTGGTGCATCGGCTGCAGCCTGTGCCTCGCGCCCTGCCCGGTCGACTGCATCGACATGGTTGCCGCGCCGGAGCGGCCGTGGACGCGGGAAGACGCGCAAGGCGCGCAGCGCCGGGCACAGCTGCGCCGGCGGCGGCTCGCACGCGCGCCCGCGCCGGCAGCGCGCAGCGGGAGCGAGCGCCGGCGCGTGATCGCCGGCGCGCTCGCGCGCGCCCGCGCCAAGCGGGGCCGGGCGTGAACCCCGAGCGGCGGCGCGAGCTCTACGCGCGGCTGCGCGCGGCCAACCCAAGCCCGCGCACCGAGCTTGTCTATCGCACGCCCTACCAGCTGCTGGTCGCGGTGGTGCTGTCGGCGCAGGCGACCGACAAGTCGGTCAACCTGGCCACGGCGCGGCTGTTCGAGGTCGCCGGCACGCCCTGCACAGATCGTCGCGCTCGGGGTCGCAGGGCTGGAGGCCCACATCCGCACCATCGGGCTGTTTCGCACCAAGGCGAAGAACGTGGTCGCGCTGTCGCAGATCCTGCTCGAGGAGCACGGCGGCGAAGTGCCGGCCAGGGCGCGAGGCGCTCGAGAGCGCTGCCCGGGGTCGGGCGCAAGACCGCCAACGTGGTGCTCAACACCGCCTTCGGCGAGCCGACCGTCGCGGTCGACACCCACATCTTCCGCGTCGCCAACCGTACCGGGCTCGCGCCAGGCAAGGACCCGCTCGCGGTCGAGCTGAAGCTGCTCAAGCTCACTCCGCCCGAGTTCCTGCGCGACGCGCACCACTGGCTTATCCTGCACGGGCGCTACGTCTGCCTCGCGCGCAAGCCGCGTTGCGCCGGCTGCATCATCCGCGACCTGTGCGAATTCAAGGGCAAGAGCCGGGATGTTTGAGCCCACGCGCGACCAGGTGCGCGAGTTCTTCTTCGAGACCTGGCGCAAGATCCAGGCCGGGGAGGTGCTGACGGGCATGGAAGCGCTGGCGCTGGAGGTCGTGCTGCTGCACCCGGAATATCACGCCGTGCTGGGCGATCCCGGGCGCTCCCGGGAGCAGGAGTATTTCCCCGAGCTCGGCCAGAGCAACCCGTTCCTGCACCTGAGCCTGCACCTGGCGCTCGAGGAGCAGCTCTCGATCGACCAGCCGCGCGGCATCGTTGCGCGCTTCGCCGCCCTGCTGGCCAGGCACGGGGAGCGCCACGCGGCGCTGCACGACGCGATCGAATGCCTGGCGGAGATGGTCTGGCGCGCGCAGCGCGAGCGCGCGGAGCCGGACGGCGCGGCCTACCTGGCATGCCTGGAAGTGCGCGCCCGGCGCTAGACGACTATCGGATTTCCGATTCGTGCGGGGTGTAAAGCGGAGTCGGCTGGCTCGAGAACCAGGCCGCCACGTCCTCGATCTCCTGCGGCGAAAGCGTCGCGGCGAAGCCGTTCATGATCGGGTTCTTGCGCTTGCCCGACTTGTAGTCGCTCAGCGCCCGCACCAGGTACTCATCGTGCTGCCCCGCGAGCACCGGGTATTCGGGACTGGTCGGCTTGGTGCCGTCGGCGCTGTGGCAGGCGGCGCAAACCTGCGCCGCCTTGGCCTTGCCCGCCTCGGCGTTGCCGCCCGCGAGCGCGGCCTGCGACAGCGCGAGGCCGAGCGCGAGCGCCATGAGACTGCGCGTTGCGGCGCTCATCGCTTCACCTGGCTGAAGTACGCGGCGAGGTCGGCCATGTCCTGCTCGCTGAGGGAATCGGCGATCGCGCGCATCGAGGGATGCCAGCGCGCGCCGGACTTGTATTCCTTGAGCGCGCTGATGATGTACGCGGCCTGCTGCCCGCCGATCATCGGCACCGGATAGACCTCGGGGTAGGCAGTGCGGTAGCCGACGATGCCGTGGCAGCCGATGCACATCGAGTTCTTTTCCTTGCCGGCGGCGGCATTGCCGGTGACGGTCTGCGCCAAGGCCGCCGGCGCGAGGGCCGCGAGCCCGAGGCCGGCCGCGACGAGCGCGGTGGGGAAGCGATGGAACATGCTGGTAGTGCCTCAGGTGGCGGATTGGAAAACCGGGCGATTCTAGCGGAACCACCTGTCTGCCTCAACCGCCACGGCGGCGGCGCTTGCGCCGCGACCTGCTTGCGTCATACTTACGCATCGCCCCGTGCGCCCCGGCAGAAAGAAACTACGATGCGTCGTGCCGTCCTGAGCTGCGTCGCAGCGCTGCTCGCGCTGATGGGCACGCTCGCTCGCGCGACCTCCTCGGACGAGCTGCGCGCTCTGGTAGAGAAAGGGCGCGCGGCCGAGGCCTACACCGCAGGCAGGCTGCAGCCGGGGGTGCCGGGCGATCGCGAGTTCGACTACTACTTCGGCGTCGCCGCGATCGACAGCGGGCACGCCGGCGAAGGCGTGCTCTCGCTCGAGCGCTTCCTGGCCCGGCAACCCGGCGACGACCGGGCGCGCTTCGACCTCGCGCGCGGCTACTTCGCGCTCGGAGAGCTGCTGCGCGCGCGCGACGCGTTCGAGACGGTGCTCGCGCATCGGCCGGGCGCGGAGCGCGAGGCCACCATCGAACGCTTCCTCGATGCGATCCAGGCCCAGGCCTGGCGCCATGCGAGCGCCTCGAGCCTGTACGTGGACGTCGGCGCCGGGGTCGACTCCAACATGCCGGCCAGCATCGGCGGAGGCGCGCTCGAGCCGACGCTGATCGACGGCCTGCTGCTCTCCCCGGGCGGCACAAAGCGCGGCAGCAGCCTCCTGCTCGCCGCCGCCGGGGCGCGCTTCGCGCGCCCGCTCACGGGCGCGGTCTCGCTGCAGGGCGGTCTGCGCTACGACGGCAGGTACCAGAGCAACGGCTTCGACCGCCAGTTCGACCAGGAGGCGCTCGGCGGCTACGGCGGGCTCACGCTGCTGCGCGGGCAGGACCTTTACCGGGCGAACCTTTCCTACGCCATGCTCGCGGTGGACGCCAACCGCTACCGCAATGTCTCCGCGCTGGGAGGCGAGTGGCAGCGCCAGGTGGACGAGCTCAACTCCTATTCGCTCTTTGCCCAGTACGCCGCGCTGGCCTTTCCCGCCGATGCAGCAAGCGACTCGGATTTCTACGCGGTCGGCGCCGGCTGGCGGCAGGCATTCGTGCAGCGCTACCAGCCGGTGGTGCAGCTGCAGGCCCTGGTCGGGCGCGAACAGAACTCGGCCTCGCCGGCGCGCGACGACCTCTCGCGCGACCTTTACTCGCTGCGCGCAGGGGTCAGCGCCACGCCCTGGCCGGGCTGGGGCGTGTCGGGCGGGCTGAGCTACACCGCGAGCCGCTTCCTCGGCCAGGATCCGTCGCTCGCTGCCACCCGGCGCGACGACTATTTCGGACTGGACGCCGGGCTTTCGTACCGCTGGTCGAGGCAGCTGACGCTGCACGCCGACTACCTGCACGCCGACAACCGCTCCAGTCTGGACGCCTACAAGTACGGCCGCGACGTGCTGACCCTGCGCATGCACTACGACATGCGCTGAAGGCCGGCCGCGCTCACAGCGTTTACAATCGTGGCTTTCCGCCCGAGGAAGCCCCAGATGCGATTCCAAGGCAGCTCCGAGTACGTTTCCACCGACGACCTGACCCTCGCGGTCAACGCGGCGATCGCGCTGCAGCGCCCGCTGCTGGTCAAGGGCGAGCCGGGCACCGGCAAGACCATGCTCGCGCTGCAGGTCGCCAAGTCGCTCGGCGTGCCGCTGCTCGAGTGGCACATCAAGTCCACCACCAAGGCGCAGCAGGGCCTGTACGAGTACGACGCGGTCAGCCGCCTGCGCGATTCGCAACTGGGGGACGCGCGGGTGCACGACATCCACAACTACATCGTCAAGGGCATGCTGTGGCAGGCCTTCTCGGCCGACGAGCCGGTGGTGCTGCTGATCGACGAGATCGACAAGGCCGACATCGAGTTCCCCAACGACCTGCTGCGCGAGCTCGACCGGATGGAGTTCTACGTCTACGAGACGCGCGAGCTGGTCAAGGCCAAGCAGCGCCCGATCGTGTTCATCACCTCGAACAACGAGAAGGAGCTGCCCGACGCCTTCCTGCGCCGCTGCTTCTTCCACTACATCCGCTTCCCGGACAAGGAAACGATGGAGAAGATCGTCGCGGTGCACTTCCCGGGCCTGAAGAAGTCGCTCCTGCGCGAGGCGATGGAAGTGTTCTTCGAGATGCGCGAGGTGCCCGGGCTGAAGAAGAAGCCCTCGACCTCGGAGCTGCTCGACTGGCTGAAGCTGCTGCTGGCGGAGGACATCTCGCCCGAGGCGCTGCATTCGAAGGATCGCAAGACCATCATCCCGCCGCTGCACGGCGCGCTGCTCAAGAACGAGCAGGACGTGCACCTGTTCGAGCGGCTCGTGTTCATGACCCGCGCCAAGGCCTAGACCATGCTCCAGCTCTACTTCGCGCCCGGCGCCTGCTCCTTCGTGCCCCACGTCGGCCTCGAGGCCATCAAGGCCGCCGGCGGCCCCGACTTCGAGCCCAGGCTGGTCAAGCTGCACAAAGGCGAGCAGAAGACGCCCGAATACCTCGCCATGAACCCGAACGGCCAGGTGCCGGTGCTGGTCGCCGACGGCAAGCCGCTGAACCAGATCGTCGCGATCTGCGACTACCTCGACCGCAGCTTTCCCGCCGCGGGGCTGCTGCCGAGCGAGTCCTGGGCGCGCGCCCAGGCACTGTCGCAGCTGGCGTGGATGAACAACACCGCGCACCCGACTTTCACCCATTTCTTCCGCCCCGAGGCCTTCGCCGCCGGCGACGAGGCGCGCGCGGACGTGCGCAAGAGCGCCGTCGCGCGCTTCCGTGGTTGCCTGGAGCGGATCCAGGGCTGGATCGCCGGCGCCTCGCCCTACTGGCTCGGCGCGCGCATCGGCGTGCACGACGCCTACGCCTTCACCCTGCTGCGCTGGGGCGGCTACGCCGGCATCGACCCGGACTCGCTGCCCGCCTACCGCGCCTACGTCGAGCGCGTCATGGGCGCGCCGCCGGTCGCGGCGGCGCTGGAGCGCGAGCGCATCAAGCTGGATACCTTCAAGGCTGCCTGACGCACCGTGCTGATCGACTTTTTCCTCAAGCTCAAGAGCCACAAGCTCCCGGTCTCGATCAAGGAATACCTGACCCTGCTCGAGGCCCTGCAGAAGGGGGTCATCGGCCCCTCGGTGGACGACTTCTATTACCTGTCGCGCTCGGCGCTGGTGAAGGACGAGGCGAACTTCGACAAGTTCGACCGCGCCTTCGCCGAGTTCTGGCAGGGCGTGGAGACGATTCCCGGCATCGAGGCGCAGATCCCGCTCGAATGGCTGCTCAAGCAGGTCGAGCTGACCCTGAGCGAGGAGGAGAAGAAGCAGATCGAGGCCCTGGGCGGCTGGGAAAAGCTGATGGAGACGCTGAAACAGCGGCTCGAGGAGCAGAAGGGCCGCCACCAGGGCGGCAGCAAGTGGATCGGCACCGGCGGCACCTCGCCCTTCGGCGCCTACGGCTACAACCCCGAGGGCATCCGCATCGGACAGGACAAGAGCCGCAACCGCAGCGCGGTCAAGGTCTGGGACCAGCGCGAGTACCGCAACCTGGACGACCAGGTCGAGCTCGGCACGCGCAACATCAAGGTCGCGCTCAGGCGCCTGCGCAAGTTCGCGCGCGAAGGCGCGCCGGACGAGTTCGATCTGGACAACACCATCGCGCAGACCGCGCGCAAGGCCTACCTCGACATCCACATGCGGCCCGAGCGCCACAACACGGTCAAAGTGCTGATGCTGCTCGACATCGGCGGCACCATGGACGATCACGTCAAGATGTGCGAGGAGCTGTTCTCGGCCTCCAAGACCGAGTTCAAGCACTTCGAGCACTTCTACTTCCACAACTGCCTGTACGACTTCGTCTGGAAGGACAACCGCCGGCGCCACGCCGAGCGCACCCGCACCTGGGACCTGCTGCACAAGTACGGCCACGACTACAAGGTGATCTTCGTCGGCGACGCGACCATGAGCCCGTACGAGATCCTGCAGCCGGGCGGCTCGATCGAGTACTTCAACGAGGAGCCCGGTGCGATGTGGGTCAAGCGCGTGACCGACATCTACTCCAAGTGCATCTGGCTCAACCCCGAGCCGGAGGAGATCTGGCCCTACCGCCAGTCAATCCAGGTGATGAAGGAGCTGATGGGCGGGCGCATGTACCCCACCACCATCGCCGGCCTGGAGCGCGCGATGAAGGTGCTGGCGAAGTAGCCTAGTCCGCGACCACCAGCCTGTTGCGCCCCGCGCGCTTGGCCTCGTACAGGGCGGTGTCAGCGCGTTTGATGAGCTGCTCGACACCCTCGCCCCGGCGGTGGTCGGCAACCCCCGCGGACAGCGTCAGCTTGAGGCCCGGCGCGATCGTCTCCCAGTCGTGCGCCGCGGCGGCGGCGCACACGCGCTCGACCGCGCCGGCGGCGCCCGTCTTGGCGCTCGCGGTGAGAATCATGAGGAACTCCTCGCCACCGTAGCGGCCAAACACGTCAGTCTTGCGCATCGTCGCCTGCGCCACCTCGGCGAAGACCTTGAGCACCTCGTCCCCGGTCGCGTGCCCGTAGCCGTCGTTGACGGCCTTGAAATGGTCGAGGTCCAGCATCGCGACGCTGAACGGCACGTGCGTGCGCTGCGAGCGGCTGAGCTCCTCCCCGAGCCGCGCCACCAGCGAGCGCCGGTTGAACGCCTTGGTCAGATCGTCGTAATGCACCAGCTCCCGGATCTGGCCCAGCGCTGAGGCGAGCTTGCGCCGGCTCGCGCCCAGGCGCGCGCGCAGGCCGTTGCTGTATATCGCCAGCACCAGGGTGCGGCTGAGGATCACCGACAGAAAGAGCCATGTCAGGACCAGTTCGAGCCCATTCGAGGCGGCCACGCCGAGACGGCCCTCGTTCAGGTACAGCACGGCGCCGCTGCCCGCCATCGCCAACGCCCACAGCGCCACTGCCTGGCGCAGGCGCAGCCAGAGCATACCGAAGGCGAACACGGTGAACAGGTTGACGATGTAGGGAAAAGTGATCTGCGGCGCCAGCGCCACCACCAGCAGCTGCGCCAGCACGCCCCCCAGCATGCCGGGCGCGCCCATGGTCGGATCGCGCAAGCGCAGATTCAAGCCGGAGGCGACGAACAAGGCGTAGACCACGCAGAAGGCGAAGCCGGCGCCGCCGTAGACCACGGCCACCCGCGCCGGAATCGTCCCGGCGCCGGCGTACAGCGCGAGAAACAGGACGTCTAAGGCATAGCTCGAGGCGATAAGGGCGATCCAGCGCAAACGCCGCCGCTGGGCGCGTTCCCGCGCCTGCCTCTCCTTGTCGGCCTGCTCCAGCTCCGCGTCGACTTCGACCATCGCCCCCCTCCAGCCTTATCCCGGCGTCCCGTATACAATACCCGAGACCATGTCCACCATGCACCGATACCTGCTGCCGGTCGAGCAGACCCACTGGAAGGTGGCGGGCGCGACCGAGGTCTCGTTCACCTGGGACTACGACGCGCGCAGCGACGAGCTGCTGCAGCTCTACGCCAAGGGCAAGCAGCAGCAGTGGGACGCCGAGCGGCGCATCGACTGGAGCCTCGAGGTCGATCCCGACGACCCGATGCAGATAGACGACAAGATGCTGCCGATGTACGGCACGCCTTTGTGGGACAAGCTGTCCGCGCGCCAGCGCTCGGACCTGCGCTACCACACGCAGGCGTTCCAGCTGTCGCAGTTCCTGCACGGCGAGCAGGGGGCGCTGATCTGCGCCGCCAAGATCGTGCAGGACGTCCCGACCATCGAGTCCAAGTTCTACGCCGCGACGCAGGTCATGGACGAAGCGCGCCACGTCGAGGCCTACCGCAGGCTGTTGACGGAGAAGTTCCGCTTCGTCTACCCGATCACCGGTCCGCTCAAGGAGCTGCTCGAGAAGGCGATAACCGACCGGCGCTGGGACTTCACCTACCTCGGCATGCAGGTGCTGATCGAGGGGCTCGCGCTTTCGGCCTTCCAGCGCTTTCGCGACTACGCCAAGAACCCGCTCTGCTCCGCGGTCAACGCCTACGTGATGCAGGACGAGGCGCGCCACGTCGCCTTCGGCCGGCTGGCGCTGCGCGACTACTACCCGCAGCTCACCGAGGCCGAGCGCGCCGAGCGCGAGGAGTTCGTGATCGAGGGCGTACACCACCTGCGCGACCGCTTCAATCTGCCCGAGATGTGGCCGCAGATCGGGATCGACCTGGAAGATGCCGTCACGGCGATGGACGGCGCCGAGAACATGGCGCGCTACCGCATGCGCCTGTTCAGCCGCATCGTGCCCACGGTGCGCGACATCGGGCTGTGGAGCGCCAAGGTGCAGAAGGCGTTCGCCGACATCGGCGCGATGAAGTACGCCGACGCCGACGCCGGCAAGATGCTGGAAGAGGACGCGCAGGTCGCGGAGGAGTTCGACCGCCTTATGCGCGACGGATTCAGCGGCCCACCGCGCGCGCGCAAGCAGGCCTGAAGGCCCGGCTAGAGGGCGTTGAAGATACCGTTGATGGCGTCCTCCGCGAGCCCGAAGCCGGCGCCCATGCCGAGGCCGGCGGTAAGGTTGCCGAGAAAGCCGCCGCCGGAGTTCATCCAGCCGCGCGGTTGAATCGCAGGGTTGGGATGCGTCTGCAGCTGCGCCTCCAGGGTCTGGATGTACTGCCCCATCTGGCTGACGAGCATCGCCAGCATCTGGTTCTCGTTCTGCACCGACAGCGCGATTTCGCGCAGGTCCATGGCCCATTCGTGCCCGGTGGCGTCGTCCGGTGCCGCGCTTTTCAGCTTCTGCGCCAGCGCCTGGATGTTCTGCACCAGCGCCTGGGATTGCTGCTCGACCTGCGTCACCTGGTTCTGCGCGTTGCTGAAGTCCATCTTGCGGCTCTCCGGAAGTTAGTTGCCCATCGGACACGCTCCACCGGCCGCAGTTCCGCAGCTTGCGCGCGCTTCAGCTCGCGCGCGGCCTTCGCGGTACCATAGGCCATGTCCTTTCCGCAGCAGACCGAGCGCTGGAACCAGCGTTTCGGCCGCGACGACTACCACTTCGGCACCGAGCCGAACGTCTTCCTCGCTTCGCAGGCGCCCCGGCTGCGCGCCGGCATGAGCGCGCTTTGCGTCGCCGACGGCGAGGGGCGTAACAGCGTCTGGCTCGCGCGCCAGGGCCTGAGCGTGACCGCGTTCGACATCTCGCCGGTGGGCGTGGACAAGGCGCAGCGCCTCGCGCGCGAAGCGGGCGTCGAGGTCGAGTACCAGGTTGCGAACATCAACGACTGGGACTGGGACGCCGCGCGCTACGACCTGGTCGTCGCGATCTTCATCCAGTTCGCCTCGCCGCCCGAGCGCGCGCGCATCTTCGCCGGCATGATGCGCGCTCTTGCCCCCGGCGGGCTGCTCGTGCTGGAGGGCTACGGACCGCGCCAGATCGAGTACAAGACCGGCGGTCCCGGCGTGCTGGAGAACCTCTACACCGCCGAGCTGCTGCGCGAGCAGTTCGCCGCGCTCGACATCCTGCACCTCGCCGAGCACGACGACGAGATCCGCGAGGGCAAGGGCCACTCGGGCATGTCGGCGCTGGTCGAGCTGGTCGCGCGCCGCCCCGCCTAGGGCGCGATCTCGACCTCGGTCGAGATCGCAGGCGGCACCCGCAGCGCGCAGGCCACCGGCGAGTGCGCGTCGCCCCAGGCTGCGAGCTCGCGCAGCTCCTGCTCGCTCACGCCCTCGGCGCCAAGACGCACTTTCATTCGCAACGCCGTCATCGAGGCCGCCGCATCGTCGATCCCCAGCAGGCGGCGCTGGTCCGTGTCGCTCTCGGCGACCACCTCGAGCGTGCTGAGCGCGACGCCGCGGTGCGACGCGCGCATCGCGATCACGGTCGCCGTGCACGCGGCGAGCGCCGCCCGCATCAGCCAGCCGGGATTGGGCGCGCTGCCCTCGCCGCCCATCATGCGGGGCATGTCGGTGAACACCAGCTCGCCGCCGCCGCCCCTGACCTCGAATCTCAGCCCGTCGACCAGCCGCGCGCTGAGCGGCGCCGACTTGGAGCGCGCCTTCTCCGGCTGCTCGGTGAGCGCACGCGCGGTGTTCTCGATCGACGCACGGATGGCTGCCATGTCCATGAGCGTTCTCCCTAGAAGCTGAGTGTCGCGGCGCCGTTCTTGATCAGCTCGTGCATCTTGCTCGCGCCGGTGATCGTCACGCCTTCGAGCAGATCCTTCTCCTCGTAGCCGCGCGCCTTGACGCAGGGCGTGCAGGCCCAGAGCTTGCCGCCGCGCCTGACGAAATCCTGAATCATCGACAGCAAGGGCTCGAGCGGCTCGACCCGGGTGCTGTCCGCGGCGCGGCGCCGCACCAGATCCACGCCCGCGCTGGTGAGGAAGATCGCCACCTCGAGGCCCGCAGTCAGGCCGCCGTTGGCGATGGTGAAGCCGACCGAGGACATTTCGTGATCGGTGCCGCGGGTGATGATCACGACCAGGTTCCGGTTTCCGTTCTGCATCGCATCCTCCTTTACCCAGCTCGAAAGGAAGCTGGCATGATGCAAGCTAGCATCCGCCGACGAGCCGCCCAATGGCCGATCAGCCGAACATCTTGTCCGAGGCGCCGGACCGGCGCGTCGACGTGCTGTCGGACCTGCTGCGGGTGGTGCGGCTGTCGGGCGCGTCGCTGTTCCGGGCCGAGTTCCGGGAGCCCTGGTGCGTGCAGACCGCGGGCGCCGCGCACCTCGCCAGCGTAATGGGGCTGGTCAGCCGCTGCGTCGTGCCCTTCCACGTGGTGATGGACGGCTGCTGCCGGATCGCGCTCGGCGACGACCGCGCCGATCTCGAAGCGGGCGACGTGGTCATCGTCACCCACGGGGAATCGCACACGCTCGGCGGCGGTGACGCCCTGGCGCCGCTTCCGCTGCGCGGCATCCTGCCGCCTCCGCCCTGGACGGGACTGCCGGACGTGAGCCACGGCGGCAGCGGTCCGGCGATGCACCTCTTTTGCGGCTTCCTGCATTGCGACGCGGTGGCGTTCGGGCCGCTGCTGGCGAGCCTGCCGCAGCTGCTCGTGGTGCGCGCCTACCGCGAAGGCGCGTCGGTCTGGCTGCGCTCCACGGTGGAGCTCATCGTGCGCGAAGTGCGCCAGGAACGGCCCGGCGCTCGGCTGATGCTCGAACGGCTGAACGAGGTCGTGTTCGTGGAGTCGCTGCGCGAGTACATGGCGAACAACGAGCTCTCGGGAAGCGGCTGGCTGGCCGGGGTGAAGGACCGCTACGTCGGGCGCGCGCTCGAGCTGATGCACGCCGATCCCGCGCGCAGCTGGACGGTGCCCGAGCTCGCGCGCGCGGCCGGTATCTCGCGCAGCGTGCTGACCGAGCGCTTCGGCCGCCTGGTCGGGCAGTCGCCGATCGAGTACCTCAAGGTCTGGCGCCTTCACCTCGCCTCCGCGATGCTGCACGACGGCGAGCGCAAGCTGCGCGAAGTGGCCGAGGCGGTCGGCTACGAGAGCGAAGCGGCTTTTAGCAAGGCATTCCGCAGGATTTTCGGCGCCCCGCCGGGCAGCTGGCGGCGCGGCGCGCGCGCCGCGCCGCAATCCTGAGCGCGGCAATGCGACAATCGGCGCCGGAACCCCGGCGCCATGCCCTCCCCCGCACGCGATATCGATGACCGCAAGCTGGTTCGCCTGACCGCCGCCGCGGCCGGCGCGATCGCGGCCTGGTTCGCGCTGCGGCCGTGGCTCGCGCCGGCCTGGCGCGTACCGGGCAGCCCCGAGCTCTACCTGACCGGCCTCGCCGGCGCGCTGCTGCTGCTGGTGCCGGCCGCGTTCGCGCTTTCCAAGCGCGGCGGCAGGAGCAGCGACCCGCGCGCATCCTTCAACGCGCACGTGGTCTGCGCGCTCGCCGGGGCGGTACTGATCGCGGTGCACTCGGGCGGCTTTCTGCGCCGCCCGCCCGCGCTGCTGCTGGCCGCGATCGTCGCGCTCGCCGCGCTCGGCGTCTGGGCGCGGCTCGCCGGCGCGCGACGCATGGCCGCCACCTTCGCCTCCAAGCCGCACCTGTTCGCCCCGCCCGACCCGGCGACGCGCGAGCG
The DNA here is from genome assembly GCA_963755395.1 of uncultured beta proteobacterium. Classification (GTDB taxonomy): domain Bacteria; phylum Pseudomonadota; class Gammaproteobacteria; order Burkholderiales; family SG8-39; genus DAHVFK01. The sequence goes on from CAVWJJ010000003.1 coordinate 166,667, forward strand.
CCTGCGGCAGCTGATAGCCGACAAGCGGGCGCTGCTGAAGAACCTGGACTCGAACGCCGAGGAAGGCACTTTTTCGGTCACCTTGCCGCACTTGCTGAGGCGCCCGCGCCTTGCGCTCGCCTACCGGCGCCTGGCGCGCGAGGAGGCGCGCCTGCTCGGCACGCGCGCGGCGGTCGGCGCGGCGCAGGCCTGGTGGCGCCCGCTGCACATGGCGCTGGCCTGGATTTTCGTGCTCGGGCTGGCGATCCACGTGCTGACGGTGACCTTCTTCGCGGGCTACGTCGCCGGCGGCAGCCCGGTCACCTGGTGGCACCTCGCCGCGTGGGGGGCGGGCTGGTGAGCGAGCGTCTCGCCCTGATGATCGACCTCGAGCGCTGCACCGGCTGCAAGAGCTGCGAGGTCGCCTGCAAGCAGGAACACCGGCTCGGGCCCGGCGAGTTCCGCAACAAGGTGGTGTGGAGCGGCGGCGCCGAGCCGCCTTCGCTCGCCTTCCTGACGCTGGCCTGCCAGCACTGCGAGCGCCCGGCCTGCCTGCGCGCCTGCCCGGTCAATCCCAAGGCGATCGCGAAGGACCCGCTCTCGGGCGTGGTGCGCGTGCTCGAAGACCGCTGCACCGGCTGCGGCGAGTGCGTCATCGCCTGCCCCTACAGCGCGATGGGCTACGACGCGGACGGACACCACGCGGTCAAATGCGACCTGTGCAGCGAGCGCCGCGCCGAAGGGCTGACCACCGCCTGCGCGAGCGTCTGCCCGACGCGCGCGATCGGCTTCGGCCGGCGCGACGAGCTGCTCGCGCGCGCGACGCTGGAGGGCCGCACGCCGCGCGACAACGACGCTTTCCTGCTCGGCCCCGCCACGATCTACCTCGAACGGCTCACGCCACAGGACGCAACAACGCGTCCAAGCGCCGCTGCGGGGAGCCTGGTGGAAATCAAGCCCGAATTTCCCTATCGGGCCGAACGCAAGGATGCCGAGGCCGACCGGGTCGTGCCCGGCGGCTGCAACATCTGCTTCAACTGCTGCAGCACCAAGTTCCATTTCCGCGGCCCGGAGCTGGTCAAGATCACCGGCAACGACGACGACCCGCTGCTGCGCGGCAGAGTGTGCCCCAAGTCGCAGCTCACGCTGCAGCTCTACCGCAGCCCGCATCGGCTGCTTTACCCGCAAAAGCGCGTTGGCGCGCGCGGCGAAGGCCGCTTCGAGCGCATCTCGTGGGAGCAGGCGCTCGACGAGATTGCGGAGAAACTGAAGGCGACGAAAGAAGAGCACGGCGCCGAAGCGCTCGCGCTTTTCATCGGCACGCGCACCGGGATGCTCGACTACCTCGGCTACACGCGCCTGTTCGCGCAGCTGTGGGGCACGCCGAACCACGAGGGCACCGACCCGTTCTGCGCCAGTGGTAAGAACGTCGCCTACGAGCTGACCCAGGGCCGCATCGGCTCGGGCAACAGCTACACGCCCGAGGACATCGGCTCGGCGGAAATGTACCTGTACCTGGGCGACAACCAGGCCGAGACGCGCCCGGTGTACTTCGGCATGGTCAACGACTGGCGGCTGAGGAACGGCGCCAAGATGGTGGTGGTCGACCCGCGCCTGACGGTCACGGCGTCGAAGGCGGACCGCTGGCTCGCGATCCGCCCCGGCACCGACATGGCGCTCGCGCTCGCGCTTTGCCAGCACATCCTGACGAGCAATCTTGAAGACAAAGCCTTCTGTCGCGATTGGCTGCTCGGCTTCGAGCAATGGCGCGAGTTCATCCTCGCGCGCCGCTACACGCCCGAGTGGGCCGAGCCGGTGACAGGGATCGCCGCGGGCGAGATCCGGCGCCTGGCCGAGGAGATAGCGGCGGCCGAGGGCTGCGTCATTTTCGCCAGCCGCGGCGTCAACCAGCACAGCAACGGCACCCAGACCAACCGCGCGTTGATGTTCCTCGCCGCGATCACCGGCAACTGGGGCCGGCGCGGCGGCGCGTTCTTCAACATGAGCCACGGCACTCCGATCGCGCCCAACGCGCCCGCGGCGCGCCGGCCGAAGATCTCCCGTCCGCGCGTGCGCCGCAGCCCGACCGGCTGGACCGAGGCGATGACCGCCGGCAGGCCCTACCCGATCAAGGCGCTGATCGCCTGCAACAACCCGCTCGCGCAGTGGCCCGGGCAGGCGGCGGCGCGCGAGGCCTTCGCGGCGCTCGAGCTGCTGGTGCACATCGAGCTGTTCGCCAACGAGACCTCGGCCTGCGCCGACTACGTCCTGCCGGCCGCGACCGGGATCGAGAAGGGCGAGATCGGGCGCGGCAATGACGACCGGCGCATCGTCTGGATCGACAAGATGATCGAGCCGCCGGGCGAGGCGAAGGCCGACGGCTGGATCTGGATCGAGCTCGGACGGCGCCTCGGCATGGGCGACGTGCTGAAGGAAGACTACAAGGACCCGGCGCGGTTCTGGGACGAGGTCTGCATCGACAACGAGCTACTGCGCGGCGTGACGCAGAAACGGCTGCACTCGGTTGCGCACCGCTGGGTGCGCCAGCCCGTGGCGAGCGAATCCGCGGCCGAAGTCGACACGCTGTACCTGGAAGGCACCAGCGCTGCCGGTGCGCCGCCCGGACGGCGCTTCCCGACCCCGAGCGGCAAGCTCGAGTTCTGGACCGAGGCGATGGAAGCGAAGTTCGCCGCGCTCGGACTGTCGGCGCTGCCCGAGTTCTACGCCGAACGCGAGAGCCTGGTCGATCTGCCGTGGGTCGAGCTGCTGGACGCCGACGGCGACGAGGGCGTGCTGTCGCCCTTCTGCCGTCCCGCCACGGCAGCATCGCGCGGGCGCATCGTGCCGCCTGGCGCCGACTCGCCCGGCGCGCGCCTGCGCGCGCGCGGCTTCGACACCGAGCTGATCACCGGACGCCCGCCGGCGGCGCACTTCCACAGCCTGACGCACTACTTCTGGCAGGCGCAGGAAATGTGGCCCGACCTGTACTGCCAGATCCATCCCGACAAGGCGGCGCGCCTCGGCATCGCCGACGGCGCGCGGGTGCGGGTCGAAACCGCGCACGGCGCGATCGAGGCGCTTGCCTGGCTGCACGCCGGCATCCGCCCGGATGCGGTGTTCGTGCCGATCGGCTGGGGCGAGCGCCAGCCCTACCACCCGTGGCGCTCGGTCAACTTCCTCACCGACAAGAACCAGCGCGATCCCGTCTCCGACCAGACCAATCTGAAGGCGCTGCTGTGCCGCGTCAGGCGCGCATGACGATCAGAGCCATCGTCACCGGATCGACCGGCATGGTCGGCGAAGGGGTCCTGCTCGAGTGCCTGGAACACCCCGACGTGGAGCAGGTACTGGCGATCAATCGCAAGCCAGGAGGCCTGTCGCACCCGAAGCTGCGCGAGATCATCCAGCCGATTTCTGATCTGACGCCGATCGAGGACAGTCGCCGATTTCTTCGATCTGACGCCGATCGAGGCCCGGCTGGCGGGCTACGACGCGTGCTTTTTCTGTCTGGGAGTTTCGTCGCTCGGCATGAGCGCCGAGGCTTACAGGCACATCACCTACGACCTCACCCTGAACGCCGGGCGGCTTCTGGCAAAGATCAACCCCGAGATGACGTTTTGCTACGTCACCGGCAAGAGCACCGACAGCAGCGAACAGGGCAGCATGGCATGGGCGCGCGTCAAGGGCGCCACCGAAAACGCCTTGCTGCGCCTGTTCAGGAATGGGTACATGTTCCGGCCCGGCCTCATGAAGGCCAGCGCCGGCCAGAAGAAAGGCTTACAAGGGCTGCATGACTGGCCTCAAGATCTATTACAAGCTGCTTGCGTGGATCTATCCCCTGGGCCGGGCGCTCTACCCGGGATCGTTCTGCACCCTGCAGGAAGTGGCGCGGGCCATGATTCACGTCGCCCTAAAGGGCGACCCCAAGCATATCCTGGAAGTTCGGGATATCGTCGAGCTGGCCAGGCTGTAGGATCTCAGGAAGCCGCGGCCAGGCGCTGCTTCAGGAGGCGCTCGAACTCGGCCGCCTCGACCGGCGGGCTGAAATAGTGGCCCTGCCACTCCTCGCAGCCGAGCGCGAGCAGGCGCTTGAGCTGGGCTTCGGTCTCGACCCCCTCGGCAGCGACCGACAGGCCGAGCGTGCGGGCCATCGCGGCGATCGTCTGCACGATCGTTTCGTCGGCCGGATGCGATGCGAGCTCGTGCAGGAACGAGCGGTCGATCTTGAGCTTGTCGATCGGCAGGCGGCGCAGGTAGGAAAGGCTCGAATATCCGGTGCCGAAGTCGTCGATCGCCAGCCGCACCCCGGCCTGGCCGAGCTTGCGCAGGGTCTCCACGTTCTGCGGCAGGTGCGACATCAGCACGCGCTCGGTGACTTCCAGCTCGAGGCTGCCGGCGGCGACGCGGTGCGCCGCCATCGCGTCGCGCAGCTGCCCGACATAGCCGTCGCCCTGCGCCAGCTCGAGCGCCGAAACGTTGAGCGCGAACCAGGGCGCGGCTGGCAGCGCCTGCTGCCAGGCGCCGATCTGCGATAGCGCCCGCTCGAGCGTCCATTCGCCCACCGCGCGGATCAGGCCGCAGGCTTCCGCGAGCGGAATGAAGGCGTCGGGCAACAGCAGGCCGCGCTCCGGGTGCTGCCAGCGCACCAGCACCTCGCAGCCGACGATCGATCCGCCGCGCAAGCCCCGCACCACCGGCTGGTAGTGCAGCCGCAGCTCGCCGCGCGCGAGCGCGCGGCGCAGGTCGTTCTCGAGCGTCAGGCGCTCCACCGCGCGCGTGTGCAGCTCGGGGGCGAAGAAGCGGAAGGCGTTGCGCCCGCCGTCCTTGGCCGCGTACATCGCCGTGTCGGCGCTCTTGAGCAGCGTCGCCGAGTCGTGCCCGTCGACCGGGTAGACGGCAATCCCGATCGAGGCGCCGATGCTCAGGGTGTGGCCATCGACCGTGAACGGCCGCGCCAGGATGCCGAGCACGCGCTGCGCCACGACCGCCGCGTCCGGCCCGCTCTTGAGCCCGTTCCACAGCAGCACGTACTCGTCCCCGCCGTGCCGCGCCAGCGTGTCGTCGCGCCGCAGGGTGTTGCCCAGCCTCTCGCCGACCGCGCGCAGCAGCGCGTCGCCGACCTGGTGGCCGAGCGAGTCGTTCACCAGCTGGAAGCGATCGAGGTCGATGAACAGCAGCGCGAGCTGGCCGTGGCTGCGCGCCGCGGCGAGGATCGCCTGGTTGGCGCGATCGTTGAGCAGCACCCGGTTGGGCAGTCCGGTGAGCGCGTCGCGCGTGGCGAGGTACTCGATCCTCTCCTCGGCCTGCTTGCGCGCGGTGATGTCGGCGCCGGTGCCGCGGTAGCCCGCCAGCCGGCCCGCGGCGTCGTGCACCGGCACCCCGCTCACCGACTGCCAGATGACGCGCCCGGACTTGGTGATGGTGCGGAACACGAGATCGCGGAACGGCGCGGCTTCGGTCGACTTGCGGGCGAACCAGTCGTCGTTGCCGCGCGCCTCGCCGAGCGGCATGAAATCCTGCGGCGGCCGCCCGAGCATCTCCGAGCGCATGTAGCCGAGCACCGCCTCGACCCGCGCCGACAGGTAGGTATAGCGCCAGGCCGGGTCGGTTTCCCAGACGTACTCGCCGGCCGCCTCGACCACGTCGCGAAAGCGCTGCTCGCGCTCGGCCAGCTTCTCGCGCACGCGGCGCTGCTCGCTTATGTCGCGCAGCACCGACTGCACCACCAGCCGGCCGCGTTCGAGATACGACACGCCCGCGGCCTCGATGATCGCTTCGCTGCCGTCGAAACAGCGCAGCCGCCGCTCCTCGAACGCGGTGCTGCCGGGCCCCGCGGCAAGGTACTGCATGCGCTCGCGCAGGCGCGCCGCCTCGTCGGGCTGCACCAGCTCCTCGAGGCGCATGCCGATCAGGCGCGCCGGGCCCGCCGCCCTGAGCAGGCGCGCCGCGGCCGGGTTGGCGTACTCGATGATGCCGCCGCTATGGACGATCAGGCCGTCGGGGGCGAGCTCGATCAGCGCGCGGTAGCGCTCCTCGGCCTCGCGCAGCGCCTGCTCTGCGTGCTTGCGCACGTCGATGTCGGCCGCGATGCCCGACATGCGCCGCGCGCGCCCGTCCGCGCCGCGCAGCGTGACGCGGCCTGCCGCGTGCAGCCACTTCCAATGCTCGTCGGGGGAGCGCACGCGCACCTCGACGCTGAAATCCGCGCATTCACCCTTCAGGACGCCGACGACTGCCGCATGCGCCGCGGCGCGATCGTCCGGATGCACGAGCTCGCGCACCTGGTCCGCATTCGGCTCGCTGATGTCGGGCTTGCGCCCGAGAACCTGCGCCCAGCCGGTTCCCAGGTGCAGCACGTCGTGCTCGAGATCGCAGTCCCAGGTCGCGAGGTTGCCGCCTTCGAGCGCGAGCTCGAGCCGCTCCTTGGCGGCGGCCAGCGCGCGCTCGACGCTGCGCTGCTCGGTCACGTCGCGGCCGACGCCGCGGTAGCCGAGGAAGTTGCCGGCGGCATCGCGCCGCAGCTGACCCGAGACGATGTGGAACACGCGCGCGCTGCGCTCGTCGCGGCGCGCGATCTCGAGGTCGAAGAACTGCTGCTGCGAGCGGATCTGCTCCAGGTGGCGCGCCAGCGCCTCGGACTCGACCTCGACCCCTGGCGCCTCCCAGAAGCGCTTGCCGTAGGCCGCGCCCTGGCCGAAGATCATCATCACCGGCGCGCCGCCGCTCAGCCAGGTGAGTCGATGCTCGGGATCGGTCTCCCAGAACCAGTCCGCCGACAGCGCGGTCAGGCTGCGGAAGCGGTCGCTGTCGGAGCGCAGCGCCATGATTTCGTCCTCGCCGCGGCGCAGCGAGCCCTGCACCAGGACGAAAATGAACCCGCCGGCGAGCAGCGCGAGCAGCGCCGCATCGAGCGCGGCGAGCGCCTCGGGCGCGAGGTAGGGCGAAAGCGCGAGCTTGAGCCCGAGCGCGAGGGGCCCGGTGATCGCCACGTACAGCAGCACGCCGCGCAGCAGCGCGTCGCGCTTCACGTGGGCGAGGAACCGGCGCAGGCTGCGACGCACGCGCTCAGGCCGAAGCGGGTTCGCGCGCCGGCGGGGCGACCTTCATGACTTCTTCGATGGTCGTCAGGCCCGCGGCCACCTTCATCGCGCCGCTGATGCGCAGCGGCTTCATGCCCTGCTTGGTGGCGCGCTCGCGAATCCGCGCCAGGTCGGCGCCGGCGGCGACCAGCTCCTTGATCTCGCTGGTGCAGATGAGCGTTTCGTACACTCCGATGCGGCCCTGGAAGCCGGTCATGCGGCACTCGAGGCAGCCGACCGGCACGTACATGGCGGCCGGGCGCTTGGCCTTCCACGGCGCAACCAGCTGGTCCCACGCAGCCTCGTCCTCGGTCCGGCTCAACTCGACCTTGCGCTTGCAGTGCGGGCACAGGGTGCGCACCAGGCGCTGCGCCATCACGCCGTTCAGGGTCGCGTTCAACAGATAGGGCGCGATGCCCAGCTCGAGCAGCCGCGTGACCGCGCTCGGCGCGTCGTTGGTGTGCAGCGTCGAAAGCACCAGGTGGCCGGTGAGCGCCGCCTGCACCGCCATCTCGACCGTCTCCAGGTCGCGGATTTCGCCCACCATGATGATGTCCGGGTCCTGCCGCATCAGCGCGCGCAGCCCTTCGGCGAAGCCGAGCTCTATCGCCGGCTGCACCTGCATCTGGTTGAACAGCGGCTCGACCATCTCGATCGGGTCCTCGACCGTGCAGACGTTCACCTCGGGGGTCGCGAGCTGCTTGAGCGTCGAGTACAGCGTCGTGGTCTTGCCCGAGCCGGTCGGCCCGGTGACCAGCATGACGCCGTTCGGCCGCTCGGTCATCTCGCGCCAGCGCGCGTGGTCCTCGCGCGTGAAGCCGAGCTCGCTGAAATCCCGGATCAGCACCTCGGGATCGAAAATGCGCATCACCAGCTTTTCGCCGAAGGCGGTCGGCAGGGTCGACAGCCGCAGCTCGATTTCCTGCCCGTCGAGCGTGCGGGTCTTGACGCGCCCGTCCTGCGGGCGGCGCTTGTCGACCACGTCCATGCGGCCGAGGATCTTGATCCGGCTGGTCATCGCGTTGAGGACCCCGACCGGTATCTGATAAACCTGGTGCAGCACGCCGTCGATGCGGAAGCGCACGATGCCGATGTCGCGCCGCGGCTCGATGTGGATGTCGCTCGCGCGCTGCTCGAACGCGTACTGCCACAGCCAGTCGACCACCCGCACGACGTGCTGCGTCGTTGGCGTCGAGCTGCTTGTTGCTGCTGCCGAGCTCGACCAGCTGCTCGAAGCTCGACAGGCCGCTCGCGCCAGCGGCGGTCTTGTTGGCGCCCTTGACCGACTTGGCCAGGTTGTAGAACTCGACCTGGTAGCGTTCGATGTCGGCCGGATTGGCGATCACGCGCCGCACTTCGAGCTTGAGGATGACGGCCAGCTCGTGCTCCCACTCGCGGATAAACGGCTCGGCGGTGGCGATCACGGTTTCCTTGGCGCTGACGGCGACCGGCAGGATGCGAAAGCGCGTCGCGTACGCGCTCGACATCACTTCGGTCACCGCGGAAAAGTCGATCTTGAGCGGATCGATGTGCAGGTAGGGCATGCCGACCCGGCGCGCCAGCCATTCGGCGAGCGCCTCGAGCGTGAGCGCGCGATGCGGCGCCGCCAGGCTCTTCCACTTCTGCTCCGCGACGCTTACCAGGGGGTGCTGGGTGCCCCGGTAGTAGCGCCGCTCCTTCTTCAGCTGAGCCACGGCGCCGGAGTCGACCACGCCGTCCTCGACCAGCCAGTCGAGGACCTCGGTCAAGGTCAGGCGGTGCTCGCCTGCCGGGGTTTTTACCGCTTGCTGCATGCTGTCGGCCCTTCCTCGGACACTATACCGCAAAGCGGGAAACTGCCCTTCGAACGGGGCCGCAAGGCGGCGCCGCTCGGGTAGAATCGCCCCCTCAGGAAACCGGACGGAACGACCATGAAACGAAAGCACGGCGCGGCCATCGCGCGCGAAACGATCGCCGAAACGCGCATGCGCGAGGCGGCCAAGGAAAAAGGCGACAACAGCTTCAACTACGGCTCGGTGCTGCGCAAGGGTGCGCCCACGCGCGGCAAGCGGCGTGGACGGATATACCGCATCAAATAGCATGCGTTATCATTTGCGCCCATAGTCAATAACCAGCACTGGAGAATGGGCATGACGATCAAGATTGGCGACCGGCTGCCGGACGCGAAACTGAGCGAATCCTTCGATTTCGACCCTGCCGGCTGCCCGATGCCGCCCAAGGAAGTCAGCGTGGCAGAAGCGGTCAAAGGCAAGAAGATCGTGATCTTCGGCCTGCCGGGAGCCTACACCCCGACCTGCTCCGCGAAGCACGTGCCGAGCTACGTGGCGAACATCGACAAGCTGAAATCGAAGGGCGTAAGCGAGGTCTGGTGCGTGGCGGTGAACGACGGCTTCGTGATGAACGCCTGGGGCCGCGACGAGAAGGCGAGCGGCAAGATCCGCATGCTGGGCGACGGCAGCGCGGAGTTCACCAAGAAGCTCGGCCTCGAGCTCGACCTGTCGGCGCGCGGCATGGGCCTGCGGATGCAGCGCTTTTCGATGCTGGTGGACAACGGCGTGGTAAAGCAGCTCAACGTCGAGGCGCCCGGCAAGTACGAGGTCTCGGGCGCCGAGACGATCCTCGGCCAGCTGGGCTGACTTTCGACCGTCCCGTCTTCGCCGCCGGCTCGCGCGCGGCGATTCCGCTCCTGTTCGGCGTCGCGCCGTTCGGCCTAATCACCGGCGTGGCGATGGTCGCGAGCGGCATTCCGCCGCTCGCCGCGGTCGCCATGTCGCTGGTGGTGTTCGCGGGCGCGTCGATGCTCGCCGCGAGCCAGCTGCTCGCAGGCCACGCCCCGCTCGCGCTGGTGCTGCTCGCCGTGCTGTTCGTCAACCTGCGCTTCATGATGTACAGCGCCTCGATGCGCCAGCACCTGGCCGGCCTGCCGCTGCGCTGGCGGCTGCTGGCATCGAATCTGGTGGCCGACAACGCCTACGCGGTTTGCATCGCGCGCTTCACCGAGCATCCCGAGATGCGCGGCAAGCTGTGGTACTTCCTCGGCGTCGGGCTCCCGGTCTGGCTCACCTGGCAGCTCGCGGTGCTGGCCGGCGCGGCGCTGGGCGCCGGGCTGCCGGCCGCCTGGCAGCTCGAGTTCGCGGCGCCGCTCGCGTTCATCGCGATGTCGGTGCCGCTGCTGCGCGACCGCGGCATGATCGCCGCCGCGCTCGCCGCCGGCGTCACGGTGGTGCTGGCGCACGGCCTGCCGCTGCGGCTCGGCCTGCTGCTCGCGGCGCTGGCGGGAATCGCGGCCGGCCTCGCGCTCGAACGGAGGCCGGCGTGACGCTGTTGCTCGCGGTGCTCGGGATGGCGGGCGTGACCTACGCGCTGCGCGCCTCGTTCCTGCTGCTGCCGCAGAGCGCGCAGCTGCCTCCGCTGCTGCGCCGCGCGCTGCGCTACGTGCCGGCCGCGGTGCTGACCGCGATCTGGACGCCGGAGCTGCTGCTGCGCGACGGCGTGCTCCAGCTCTCGCTCGGCAACGAACGCCTGCTGGCCGGCGCGGTGGCGATCGTGGCGGCATGGCGCTATCGGCTGACCTATCTCACCATCGCCGCCGGCATGCTCGCGCTGCATCTGCTCGCGGCCGGCAACGCCGCGGCGGCCGAGGCGCCGCAGAAGGTGGCGGCGATCGAGGGGGTGACCGAGTACCGGCTCGACAACGGACTGCGCGTGCTGACCGTTCCGGACCCGGGCGCCGACACGGTGACGGTGCACATCACCTACCTGGTCGGCTCGCGCCACGAGGGCTACGGGGAAAGGGGCATGGCGCACCTGCTCGAGCACATGCTGTTCAAGGGCTCGCCGCAGCACCAGGACCTCAAGCGCGAATTCGCCGCGCGCGGCGCACGCTGGAATGGCACCACCGCCTATGACCGCACCAACTACTTCGAGACCATGCCGGCGGGCGACGCCAACCTGGACTGGGCGCTCGGCATGGAAGCCGACCGGATGGTCAACTCGTTCATCGCCAAGGCCGATCTCGAGAGCGAGATGACGGTGGTGCGCAACGAGTTCGAGATGGGCGAGAACGACCCCGGCGCGGTGCTGTTCCAGCGCACCCTGCAGCTCGCCTACGCCTGGCACAACTACGGCCATCCCGTCATCGGCGCGCGCTCGGACATCGAGAACGTTCCGATCGCGCGCCTGCAGGCCTTCTACCGCACCTGGTACCAGCCCGACAACGCGCTGCTGATCGTCGGCGGGCGCTTCGATCCGGCGCACGCGCTCGAGCTGGTGCAGAGGTACTTCGCCCCAATCCCGCGCCCGGCGCGCGAGCTGCCCGCGCTCTACACCGAGGAGCCGGCGCAGGACGGTGCGCGAAGCGTGACGCTGCGCCGCACGGGCGAGGCACCGATCGTCACCGCGCTGTACCGCATTCCGTCCGGCGGCGATCCCGACTACCCGGCGCTCGACGTGCTGGTCAGCGTGCTCGGCAACACGCCCTCGGGCCGCCTGCACCGCGCGCTGGTGCAGAAGGGCCTGGCGAACTTCACCTGGGGCTCGGAGCGCGCGCTGCACGATCCCGGATTCGCCTCGTTCGGCGCCTGGCTGCCGAAGGACGCTTCGGTGGAGGCGGCGCGCGACGCGCTGCTGGCCGAGCTGGAGGGATTCGGGCGGCACCCGGTGCACGCAGAGGAGGTGCGGCGCGCCAAGACCGAGTTGCTGAACGACTTCGACAAGGCGCAGCGCGACACCCGCGCGCTGGTGCGCGCGCTGTCCGAGTTCGCCGCGATCGGCGACTGGCGCCTGTTCTTCCTCTACCGCGACCGGCTGCGCGCGGTCAGCGTCGCCGACGTGCAGCGCGTCGCGCTTGCCTACTTCAAGCCGGCCAACCGCGTGCTCGGGATATTCCTGCCGGCCCGGCACCCTGACCGGGCGCAGATTCCGCCGCCGCCGGATCTCGAGCAGGCGCTGGCCGACTACCGCGGCGGCGAGGCGCTCGGCGCAGGAGAGGCCTTCGATCCCACGCCGGCCAACATCGAGGCGCGCGTGGTCAGAAGGACGCTCGCCAACGGCATCCGCGTCGCGCTGCTGCCGAAGAAGACGCGCGGGCACGGCGTGGTCGCGCGCCTCTGGCTGCACTGGGGCGATGAAGCGAGCATGACTGGACGCGTCACCGCCTGCTCGCTCGCCGGCAGCATGCTGCTGCGCGGCACCCGGCGGCACAGCCGCGCCGAGCTGAGCGACGCCTTCGAGCGGCTGAACGCGACCGTGGCGGTGGCAGGCGACGGCGCGCGCCTCGAGGTTCCCGCCGCCGGACTCGGCGATACCCTGCGCCTGGTGGCCGAGGCGCTGCGCGAGCCCGCGTTTCCGCCCGACGAATTCGACGCGCTCAAGCGCGCGCTGCTGACCGACGCCGAAGAACAGCGCAGCGACCCGGGCGCGATCGCGAGCCTGCAGCTGTCGCGCCATCTCAGCCCCTACCCGAAGGGGCACCCGTACTACACCGCCACCATCGACGAGGACGTCGAGCAGCTCCAGGCCGCGAACCTGGCCAGCGCCGAGTCCTGCTACCGCGACCTGCTGGGCGCCAGCGGCGCGGATTTCGCGGCCGTGGGCGAGTTCGATCCCGATACGCTCGCGTGGCAGCTGGAGGAGCTGTTCGGCGACTGGAAGAACCCGCGCCCCTTCGAGCGGGTCGTCGCGCGCTACTACGACAAGCCGCCGCTCGAGGGCGAGTTCCGCATCCCGGACAAGGCGAACGCGGCGCTACGCGCCGGGATCAACATCCCGCTGCGGGACGACGATCCCGACTACCCGGCGCTGGTGCTGGCGAACTACCTGCTGGGCGGCTCGCTCGCGGCCCGCATCCCGCAGCGGGTACGCGAGACCGAGGGCCTGTCGTACAGCGTCTACACCAGCTTCAATGCCGGCGCGTTCTACCCGATTGCCGCGTTCCGGGTCTCGGCGATCTTCGCGCCCGCCAACCAGGCGCGCGTTGAGCGGGCGGTCCGGGAGGAGCTCGCGCGCGCGGTACGTGGCGGCTTCGGCGCCGCCGAGGTCAAGAGCGGCGCCAAGGCGCTGATCGAGGCACGGCGCCTCGCGCGCCGCAGCGACCGCGCGCTCGCCGAACAGCTGGTGGACCACCTTTATTGGCAGCGCGACTTCGCCTGGGACGCGCAGCTCGAGCAACGCATCGCGGCGCTGACGCCCAGGGAGGTCGATGCCGCCCTGCGGCGCCACCTCGATCCCGCGCGCCTGTCGGTGATGAGCGCGGGCGACTTCAAATAGCCGCGCGGGCCTACTTTTGCTTTAGCAGGTCCCGAATCTCTTCCAGCAGGACTTCCTGCCGGGGCGGCGCCGCGGGCGCGGCCTTCTCCTCGCGCTTGAGGCGGTTGATGCCTTTCACCGCCATGAAGATGACGAACGCGATGATGGTGAAGTCGAACACCGCCTGCAGGAACTTGCCGTAGCCCCAGACCACCGCCGGCGCGGAGCCCGCGGCCGGCTTGAGCGTCAGCGCCAGATCAGAGAAGTTGACCCCGCCGATCAGCAGCCCGAGCGGAGGCATCACGATGTCGCCCACGAACGAGGCGACGATCTTGCCGAACGCGGCGCCGATGATCACCGCGACCGCGAGGTCGACCACGTTGCCCTTGACCGCAAATTCCTTGAATTCCTTCACTATCGTCATTGCGCTTCTCCGGTTATTCGATCACGTTGTACTTTACGTCGATGATTTCGAGCCTTTCGGCGCCCGCCGGGGTCGCCAGCGTCACCACGTCGCCCAGCCGCGACTTGAGCAGTGCGCGCGCGATCGGCGAGATCCAGGACACCCGGCCGTGCGGCAGGTCCACCTCGTCGACGCCGACGATGGTGACGATTCGCTCGCCGGCGCCCGAGCGCAGCATTACCGTGGCGCCGAAGAACACCTGGTCCGTGTCGCGTCCGGCGGAATCGACGATCTCGGCGTTCTCGAGGCGCTTGATCAGGTAGCGCACGCGGCGGTCGATCTCGCGCAGCCTGCGCTTGCCGTAGATATAGTCGCCGTTCTCGGAGCGGTCGCCGTTCGACGCCGCCCACGAAACCACCCTCACCACCTCGGGTCGCTCAACCTCGACCAGCTGGCGCCGCTCGGCGTTCAGGCGCGCGTACCCTGCCCGCGACATGTAGTTCTTCGCCCCGACGGGCAGCGCCGCCGGCTCGGCGTCCGCATCCTCTTGTGCCGCGTCGTTCCCTTCCTTCACAAAGGCCTTTGACATATATGGCCAAATTCTACCTTGCACGCGTGCCGGGCCCCACCGGGCTTGCGGCGCACGCGCCGGTGGAGTACTGTATACGTGTACAGTACGAGCGGTAGCCGCGCGGCGGCGCCGCCGCAGCTCCGGATGGGCCGGGGAATCGACCGCTGAGTCAACCGGATGCCCGCAGGCGCCGGTTTTGCCGGCCTGCGGCGCACCCACTATATCTAGTAGGAACCGAACCCACACTGTCGAACAGGTTGTGTTTTCAATGCATTAGGCGGAACATTTGATCCTGATTACCAATTGCCGGAAATGATCCCCAACACGGACGCCCAGACGGTTATTCTGTGCGCCACTCAAAAAACCAAAACCGGGAGAGAACAAGGATGAACACCGACCAAACCGGCACCCATTCGATCGCCGCCGCGGAGCTTCCGGCGCAGGAGATCTCGCGCGACACGCTGATCGAGAAGTACGCCAAGGGCAAGGAGACGAGCATCGAGGAGGTGCGCCGCCGCGTGGCGCGCGCGCTGGCCCAGGCGGAGCCGGAGGACAAGCGCGCGCACTGGGAGCGCCGCTTCATGCGTGCGCTCGAGGACGGCTTCATTCCTGCCGGCCGGATCAACTCCGCGGCCGGGATCGCGCTGCAGGCCACGCTGATCAACTGCTTCGTGCAGCCGGTCGGGGACTCGATTTCCGGAGATCGTCGACGGCAAGCCCGGCATCTACACCGCGCTGCAGGAGGCGGCCGAAACGATGCGCCGCGGCGGCGGCGTGGGCTACGACTTCTCGTCGATCCGCCCCAAGGGCGCCGAGGTGAAAGGCACCCATTCGCGCGCCAGCGGCCCGGTTTCCTATATGCGCGTGTTCGACCGCTCGTGCGAAACCGTGGAGTCGGCCGGCGCGCGGCGCGGCGCGCAAATGGGGGTGCTGCGCTGCGACCATCCCGACATCGAGGACTTCATCCACGCCAAGGACCAGGGCGAGCTGACCAACTTCAACATCTCGGTCGGGCGTGACCGACGAGTTCATGCAGGCGGTGGAGAAGGACCAGGAGGTCGAGCTGGTGCACAAGGCCAAGCCCTCGGACCCGAGAAGCGGCGGCTACCAGCGCGACGACGGCCTGTGGGTCTACCGCAAGGTGCCGGCGCGCCGAGCTGTGGGAGCAGATCATGCGCTCGACCTACGACCACGCCGAGCCGGGCATCCTGTTCCTCGACCGCATCAACCGCGACAACAACCTCAACTACTGCGAGACGATCGAGGCTACCAACCCTTGCGCCGAGCAGCCGCTGCCGCCCTACGGCTGCTGCTGCCTGGGCTCGATCGACCTGACCCGCTTCGTGCGCGCGCCCTTCGGCGACGAGGCCTCGTTCGACTACGAGCGCTTTCGCCAAGGTGGTGGAGGTCTCGGTGCGCATGCTGGACGACGTGCTCGACGTCACTGCCTGGCCGCTGGAGCAGCAGCACGCCGAGGCGATGGCCAAGCGGCGCATCGGCCTGGGCTTCACCGGGCTGGGCGACGCGCTGGTCATGCTGCGGCCTGCGCTACGACACCGACGAGGCGCGCGCGCATGGCGGCAAAGATCGCCGAGGCGATGCGCGACAGCGCCTACCGCGCCTCGGTCGAGCTCGCGCGCGAGCGCGGCGCGTTCCCGCTGTTCAACGCCGACCTCTATCTTTCCGGCACCAGCTTCGCCTCGCGCCTGCCGGACGAGATCAAGGCGCTGATCCGCAAGCACGGCATCCGCAACAGCCACCTGCTGTCGATCGCGCCGACCGGCACCATCAGCCTCGCTTTCGCCGACAACGCCTCCAACGGCATCGAGCCGCCGTTCTCCTGGGTCTACACGCGCAAGAAGCGCATGCCCGACGGCAGCACTGAAGGAGTTCCCGGTCGAGGACCACGCCTGGCGGCGCTACAAGGCACTCGGCGGCGACATCGAAAAGCTGCCGCCCTGCTTCGTCACCGCGCTCGAGATCTCCGCGCGCGCGCACGAGCAGATGGTGGCGGCGGTCGCGCCGTTCATCGACACCAGCATCTCGAAGACCGTCAACGTGCCCGAGGACTACCGCTACGAGGACTTCCAGGACCTCTACTTCCACGCCTGGAAGTCGGGCCTCAAGGGCCTCGCCACCTACCGCCCGAACAAGGTGCTCGGCTCGGTGCTGACGCGTCGACAAGCCGGCCGAGCAGCCGCAGGACTTCCGCAGCGACGACGTCAACCGGCGGATCGCAGATCAAGACCGTGCCGCAGCCCGTGCTCGCCAGCCTGCGCTGGCCGGGCCGGCCCCAGCTCACCGAGGGCAACCCGGCCTGGACCTACATGATCGAGCACCCGCACGGCCACTTCGCCTGTTCGTCGGCCACGTCGAGAACGGCTCGCGCGCACCGTTCGAGGTCTGGGTCAACGGCAGCGAGCAGCCGCGCGGGCTGGGCGCGCTCGCCAAGACGCTGTCGATGGACATGCGCGCCAACGACCCGGCTGGCTCAAGCTGAAGCTCGAGACGCTCGCCAAGACCGGCGGCGACGAGCCGTTCGACATGCCCTTCCCGCCGCACGGCGAGAAGAAGCTCATGCCCGCGGTCGTCTCGGCGTTCGCCCAGGTGGTGCGCTGGCGCGTCGAGCAGCTCGGCGCGCTGGATCCGAAGGCACGACGCCCGGTGCTCGACGCCATGTTCAGCCACAAGGAGCCGAAGACCGGCACCGACGGCACCATGTCCTGGACCGTGGACGTGCTCAACCCGCGCACCGGCGACGACTTCGTGCTGGGGCTGAAGGAAATCACCCTGCCCGACGGCGTCACCCGCCCCTACTCGATGTGGCTCTCGGGCGAATACCCGCGCTGCTCTCGACGGCCTGTGCAAGATCCTGTCGCTCGACATGCGCGTGCTCGACCCGGCCTGGATCGGCATGAAGCTGCAGGAAGCTGCTCGAACTTCCCCGAGCCGCTGGGCGACTTCATGGCCTTCGTCCCCGGCAGCAAGAAGCAGCAGACCTGGCCCTCGACGGTCTCCTACCTCGCGCGCCTCATCATCCACCGCTACGCCATGCTCGGAATTCTCGACGAGCGCGGCATCCCGGTGCAGCAGATGGGCATCCTCGAGACCCCGGAGAAGAAAGGCCAGACCCCCGTCATGCAAGGCGGCCGCTGCCCCGAGTGCGGCAACTACACCATGATCCGCAAGGACGGCTGCGACTACTGCACCGCTTGCGGCTACGTCGGAGTGTGCGGATAGCGAACAGGGTCAGCCCTCAACTCGGGCACGAGCCGCGAAGCGCGTGAAGCAGCGCGGACCTCTGCTTCTCGGCCTTTGCTGACCTATGCTGAGCGACCGCTTTCCTATCCCACAATCGGCTCAATCCGACCCACAGCAGCCGATCAGGTGGGGGGGAAATCGTGGCGGTAAAGAGGTGCGGCTGAAGGGTTGAGCCGGGGGCTAGCCCGCCAATGCCGCCGCGATCGCGGCCAGCGCCTCGGGACGGACGCTCATTTCGGTATGTCCAAGTTTCGGAATGACGGTGATCGGAATATCGGTGCGGATCGATTGAAACAGCGGCGCGAATTGGTCGGCGAACCATAGTTCGTCTGCGCTACCGACCAGCACGGTCATGGGTTTTGTTACTCGGCGGATATTATCGCGAAAATCCGCCCTGGCCGCGAAGTTCCGCATGAGGCGGAAGGAATAGTTCGCGACAAACGTCCCGTCGTCGTTCGCGCGAACGGCGAAGGCCAGCACGGGCAATCCGTCGAACCAATGGATCCCGATTTTATTGAGGATCGTCAGCGCAACGATGCGCGGAATATAGGGCACCGCCCAGCCGCCGGTGCCGGGGCGGATCGTCGGCGCGTTGTGGGGGAGAGCCGGCGAAATCAGCATATAGCGATCGAACGGGCCGCCATCCGGCGCGCCTGCGATGCGCAGCGCAAACCCGCCGCCCGAGGAAAACCCCATAAGCGTGGCGCGCGCATTCGGGAATTTTTTGCGCAAGAACGCCATCAAATCGGCGATGTCATCGTCCAATTGCCCGATATAAGCGATATCGCCGTGCGGTCCCGATGCGCCATGGCCGCGCATGTCCAATGTGAAGACTGTATATCCCGCGCCCTGCGCGGCCTTGGCGAGCGGATGCAGCGACGCGCTGTGGGCGGACGAACCGTGAACGATGACGGCGATTCGCTCGGCGCCTCCCGGATAGGTGCGATAGGCCAGCGGCGTGCCGTCGCGCGCGGCATAGGTTCGCGTCGGCGGAAGGTCGCTGTAATCGACTCTGGCGAAAGGGGCGCCGATGGAGGTTAGCGGCGGCGGCGCCGGTTGCGTTCCGAAAATGATAGCGCCTGCCAATCCGGCGATCACTACGACGAGTGTGACAAGGGCGCCGCGAAGGGCGACGTGGATCATTCGTTTGGCGGTCATTTGTCCGAACTCGCGGGGAGGAAAGGACGGAACGACGCACCCCCGGGTGGCGCCATTCAACGGTATCCCATGTTAGCCCGAACTGGGTGACATCACGCCAATCTTGATAGAAAGAACGAGGCATTCATGCAAACCAACATTCCCTGCGTTTTGATGCGTGGCGGCACGTCGAAAGGGCCGTTCTTCAAGGCGTTCGACCTGAAGGACGGGAAATTCCTTCGCGCCCACGCCCGGAAACGCGGGCGGTGTCACCGCTGGTCGCCAAGCATGCGGAGACTGTCCGGCGCGCCGTGGGAAGTTCGAAGCTCTCACAGGGGATTGGACGCCGAGCCGTATCGTCCTCTTCAACCGCCTGCTCATTGAGGGTCTGTAGCCGTTGGAACTTGCGAATGTCTGCTCTTGGCCGATGAGTGGAAGTGCGCGACGGCTCATACCCAGGTTCTGCCCGGCCGACCGGGGAACACGCGGTCCAGCGCGGGGGCGCCGAACCCGCAGGTCTCGCTCATGGCGCTGCCGAGCAGGTCGCGCCAGTCGACGTGGACGGGCAGGTCGCGGTCCTGGTTGAGCGCGCGGTCGGCCAGGCCGTCGAAGGCGCCGAGCATGCGCCCGCCGCGCACGGCTCCGCCGGCGATCAGCGCGAGCCCGCCGTGTCCGTGGTCGGTGCCTTGAGTGCCGTTCTCGCGCACGGTGCGCCCGAATTCGGTCATCGCCACGACGCGGGTGCGGCGCCATTCGTCCGCACCGAGGGTGTTCTTCAAGGCGACCAGGCCCGACGAGAAATTCTCGAGTGATCGGCCGAGGATGGCGTCTTCGCCGACGTGAGTGTCGACGCCGCCCAGATCGAGGAAAGCAAGGCCCAGCCTCGGATTTCCGACCAGGATCCGGGCCATGTGTTCCGCCAGCGAGGGGAAGCCGTTGAATCCCGGAGCGCCGCGCGCGGCGGCGATCTCCATGCCTCGCGTCGATTCGATCTCGCTCTCGGTGGCGATCGCCTGCTCGAGCGCATCGCCGGTCTTCTGGCCGGCGTGGGCGCGGCGGATCGCGTCCAGCAATCTGCCTTGCGGCAGCTTGAGGCCGCTGCCGGAAAGCGGCGCGACCTCGGGCGGGATCTCCAGTCCCTGCAGGGAAAGCGGCACCTCCTGCGTGAAGGCGATGGCGTCGCCCGACCCGCCCAGCTCCATGGCGGCGCGGGCCATGAAACCGGACGCGCCGCGCGCATTGCCGGTGCCCAGCTCGAACAGGTCCTGCGCCTGGAAGTGGCTGCGGCTCCTGTCGACCGTGCCCGCGCAGGGCGCGAAGGCCAGCTCGCCGGCAGCGAAGAGTCCGGTTAGCGGAGCGCAGCTCGGATGGGCGGAAAACCCGGTGCCCGCCAGGCGGATCCCCTTCTCCCGCACCGTCGCCGACAAGCCGGGGCGCAGGGAAGCCAGCAGGGGATCGTCGACCGGCGCGATGGCATACAGCCCGTCCAGGCCGCCGCGTAGGAAGACCAGGATCAGGCGCCCCTGGCCGGCCCGAGTTTCGTAAGCGCTGGCCCGGTTCAGTCCCGCGGCGAGCACAACGCCGGCGGAGGCCGCGAAGTGTTTGATGAACGTTCTTCTGCGCACCATGCGGGCTACCTCCTCATGAATTCCGGGCTGGCGAGCTCGAACGCGATCCGCTGTTCGCCGGAGAGGCCCACTCCGGAGGACTGCGTGGCGGACGAGAGCGGCCCGACCAAAGCGGCGACCGTCGCCGCGTCGGGCGTGCAGGCAACACCCTTCATCCAGAACGGTTTGCGCGGCTGCATGGCCTCGTCGACCGCGTGGCCGTCGTCCGCTCCGGCGCTCGCCAATGGAAGCCGGCCCGTCGCGACGCCCAGCGCGAAGCGAACGCGCTTGGCCATGGCGGGTGGCGAGAGCCAGTCGGATTCGCGCGCGCCGTACCCATCCGGCGTGGAATGCAGATAGGGCGCCTCGCCCATGTCGCGCGCGGCGGCGGCGAGCAGGAAGCCGTTGCCGATCGGCCGCCCCGAGCACGCGGCGCGCGAAGCCGAGACGATGAAGTCGATCGGTTCCTTGAACTTGGTCGACCTCTTCAGCGAGGCCGCGAACTCGGGGGAAGCGATCAGCGGCATCAGCGTTGCCGAAATCCGGCCGCCGCTCCGCGTGTAGGCCCGGGCCATGGCGTCGACGACGTCCCCGGGAGGATGATCCGACAGGAAGCGCTGCGTGAGCTGGATGGAAATGTGCCGGGCGGTTGCCGGACTGGTGGCCAGCATGTGCAGCGCCCGCTCGATCTCGTCCAGGCCATGCCCGGAAGGGAAAACCTGGCCGAGGAAGGTCTTCCCGCCGACGTCGTGCCGGCGCGGATCGAACAGGAACAGCCCGTCGCGCGTCGCACCGGCCCGCTCGAGCACCTGCCGCCGCATGCGCGGCGAGTACACGCCGGCCCCGGTAATGATGCGCGCAAGCTGCTGCACGTCCTGCTGGGTATAGCCGGAGCCGACGCCCAGGGTGTGCAGTTCCATCACTTCGCGGGCCAGGTTCTCGTTGACTCCCAGCGTTTTGCCGCGCCCTTCGGCATAACGCGCCATCGTGGAGTCGGGCGCGGTGGAGCGGGCATTGTCGAGATAGACCTGCATGGCCGGATGAAAGAAGCTGGCCCGGAGCAAGGATTCGAACGAGTCGTCGGCCATCGCGCGATCGAGCGAACGGGTGAAGTCCCAGGCCAGCAACTTGTCGACGGCCTTCGGGCCGTAGATCGAGAAGTGATTGAGCCAGAACGACAGCAGGGCTTCGTGCCCCTGGTTATCGGAATTGGCCATGGTCAGCATCCGGGCCTGGACAGCGGCAACGAGATAAGCGCGCTCTGTCTTCTGCAGCGCCTTGCGGGCATTCGCGTCCTGGTCGACCTTTCGCGCAGCGCCGCCTGGTCCGTATTCGTCCCAAACCGAGTCCAGCGGCTGGGTGATGGGGAGCGCGTCGATCTCGGCCGTGATGTCCGGCGGCAAGGCGGACTTGCCTTGAATCGCCCGCGTCAGGTACCGGCGAGGCGTCTCGCGCATTGCGGCGGCCAGGCTGGCCGGGTCGGCACCGTAGCCGAAACGTCCCAGCATCGCCCGCGCCGTCGCCTCGTCCATTGTCCGGTCGACGTCCAGTCCGGACGGCGACGCCTGCGCCGCCTGCGCGGCCATCAGCAAGGCCAGGCCAATTGCCCTGATCGGATGCTTCAGTCCGGACATGATCGCCGCCGTTCGAGAAACGGTGAGCGCCCATTGTTCGTCGACCACGCTGAAAGTACTGTGAGCGTGTGTAACAAGTTATGACGTCGCCTGCGAGGAAATTCCTAGGCGGCGCTTTCGGCCGCGTAGCGCGCTAGAAGGCCGGTGCGGACGGCGTAGCGGTAGGTTCGGGAGAAGAACCAGCACGCCAGCAGGATGTACAGAACCGCGAGGCCGCCTCCCCACAGCGCCGAGATGAGGGCAACGGGTTCGCCTGCCAGGACCGTGCGCATGCCTTCGAAGACGTAGGACGGCGGCAGCATGGCGGAGATGTACTGCATCCACGCGGGAAGGGTCTCGATCGGGTAGAAGACGCCGGCGAAGGGGGAGATCAGGGCGGGCAAGGGCCAGATGAACCATTCCGCCGACGGCCCCATGCGCAGCACCGCGGCGCTGCCGGCGATGCCCAGGGCGATGCCGCACAGGAACAGGATCATGAGGCAGGGAACGATCATGATCCCGTAAGCAAGGAAGGACAGGCCGAAGATGGTGGTGGCGAGCACGAGCATGATCGCCAGGCCGACCGAGCTGGTGGCGACGCTGGAGAGGATCAGGCCGGCGAGGTAGTCGGCGACGGTGAGCGGGGTGGCGAAGATGTTGAGGAAATTGCGCGACCAGACGTCCTCGAAGAAGGCCATGGTCACGCCCTGCATCACCCGCACCAGGAAATCCCACAGCAGCACGGCGCCGAGCAGCACCGGCACGAAATTGAAGCCTGAGGCGCTGACGCTGTTCAGGTAGCGCGTGATGAACCCCCACAGGATCATGTCGATGGCGACCCAGGCGAACAGGGGAAACATGCGCGAGATACTGCCGCGGATCAGATAAGCCTGGCGCAGCACGATGGCGAGGGTGCGGGTAAGGGACATGGCGCTCAACGCTCCCCGAGGCTGAGCGGTTCGCGCGCCACGGTGACGAAGAGCTCCTCCAGGCTCTCCTTGCCGTGCTCGGCGGGCAGCGTCCTGGGATTGCCTTCGAGCAGGATCCGGCCGCGCGAGAGGAACAGCACCCTGTCGCAGACCTCCTGCACCTCGTACATGTTGTGCGAAGTCCAGAGGATGCCGGTCGCTCCCTGCGCGACGGACTCGTGAATCCGCGCCCGGATGTCGCGCGCCGCCGAGGGATCGAGCGAGGCGGTCGGCTCGTCTAGCAGCAGCAGGCGCGGCCGGTTGAGCATCGCCTTGGCGAGCCCGACACGGGTCTGCTCGCCCGAAGAGAGCACGCCGCACTTCACGTTGCGAAACCGATCGAGCTCGAATTGCGCCAGCAGGGCGTCGATGCGCGCGCGCAGGCCGGCGACTTCGTAGATCAGGCCGAACACGCGCAGGTTCTCGTACACGGTCAGGTTTCCCGGCAGGGGCGCGTAGACCGCGGCGAAATTCGTATATTGCAGCGCCCGGGAGCGGTTCGCGGTGATATCCACGCCGCCGACCCGGATCGCCCCCGAGCTCGGTTCCAGGACGCCGAGAATCATGTTGATGATGGTGGTTTTGCCCGCGCCGTTGGGGCCCACCAGGCCGACGATCTCGTTGTGGCCGACGGAGAAGCTGACGCCGTCCACCGCCTTGGTGCCGCCGTAGCGTTTGCGCAATTGCGCCACCGCCAGCACCGTGGATTGGACCTGGTCGCCTCCCGCCGCGGTCGTCGCGCCAACTCGCATCTGTTCGAGGATTGTATCCCCGCGTCACGTCCGTCCAGGCGCTAGACTAAGCGGCGTCGAATGTACCTGGAGGCGAGTGCCATGATCAGACTGCTATCGGCCGTGGGTCGCGCGACCATCGTCATCGCGGCGGTGGTGATTATCGTGGGAGGGGCGGTCGGCGGCTATGTCGGTGCCGAAACGCGCCCGGAGCTCTTGTTCACGAGTTACGGACGATGGCTGGGAGCGCTGGTGGGGCTTGTGCTGGGGGTCGTCTCGGCGGGCGTGGTGTTCGGGCCCCTGGCGACGCTTTACGACATGCGCGACAGCCTGCGACGAATGGCGGATCCGGACGAGCCGCGTTATACGCCAAGGCGCAAGGCGCGCGCGGATTTCGCCGGCCCCGTGTCCACCCGCCAGGAGCCGCGCTGACCGTGACGATTCGCGGCCTCCCGGTTGCACTCGTTGCGGGCGCGCTTGCGTTCGCGCATGTGTTATCCGCCGGCGCGGGGGAGTTCGTGGGGCGCGTGGTCGAGGTGGCCGGCGGCGACACGCTGACGATCGTCAGCGCCGACAGGCAGCGGCACATCGTCCGGCTGGCCGACATCGACGCGCCCGGGATGGCGCAGCGCTTCGGAACGCGCTCGCGGCAATCGCTCGCCGAGCTTTGCGCCGGCAAGATGGCGCAGGTGGAGGAGCGGGGGCTCGACGACGAGGGGCGCGGGCTCGGGTGGGTGATGTGCGCCGGGATCAATGCGAACGGCGAACAGGTGCGCCGCGGCATGGCCTGGGTGTACGTGCAAACCGCTCCCCCGACTTCCGCGCTCTATGCGCTCGAGGGGAATGCGCGATTGGCGAGGCGCGGGTTGTGGCGGGACCGGCGGCCCGTGGCGCCATGGATATGGCGCAAGAAGAAGAAGAGGTGATCCGGGCTTCCCCGTTTTCCGAACAGGGTATCGCTTGATGGGCGTATTGGTTTTCGAAATCCAACCTGGCGCAAATGTCTGTCAAGTTTCGATTTCCGAAAACGGCCCGAGCGCGCGCGAAGATCTCGCGGTTGGCGCGTGTTCGGCAAGACTGGATGACGCGATAAGGAGAGGCCTGAAGATGCTCTTAGTTCCGCCAAAGGAGAAATGCACTTCACATCCGCCCGTCAATCGGTGTAGATATGAAGCACGCCGCATGGGGAGCGGTCGATAGGCTACAGGGCTGTCATGGGATCGTGGTCGCAAAATCGCATCTATTGCCGCACGGCCGCCGGGGACAGGGCGTTGCATTCGGCCGATCGGGCGCTGCCGTCCGACTATCGCCGGGTTCTTCAGATTGTCGGCAGTGGCGCTCACCCGGACGTGATTCGGGGATTCCTGCGGCACGTCCCGGATGACCTGTTGGCCGACTGGATTGCGGAGCTCCAGGAGCTCGGCCTGGTCGGGTCGGCTTCCGCCGACGGCGAACACGCTCCGGACTTCACCTACCCTCCGAAACCGTTGCGCCTGGACGGGGGCGAAAAGGCGGACGACACGCTGCGGACCGTGAAGGAGGTGGGCGCGGCCAAGGCGGCCCTCGATCGCGCGGGCGCGTACCTGTTCCAGGACCGCCTGAAGAATCGCCCCGCGCTTGCGAGGAAAGCGAACGCTATCACGGTGCTGATCGTGGAGGACGACCCGGACCAGGCGGCACTCGCCAATCTGCGCGCGAGCGCTGCGGGCTACACCGTGCGCGTTGCGAGCAATTTCAAGGAACTGATCGAGGCGGTCCGTGGCCCCCTGCCCGATTTATTGTTGCTCGACGTCAACCTGCCGGACGGCGACGGCTTCGATATCCTGGGGCGCATCCGCCGCCACCGGAAGCTCGCCCTGCTCCCGGTGGTCATGCTGACGGCGCGTACCGATCCGGAAGACGTGCGCCGCGGGCTCGACTTCGGCGCCGACGGCTACATCACAAAACCCTACAGCAAGAAGATCCTGACGGAGACCATCCGTAGCGTGCTCAAGCACGCGTGATGGGCCGGGCGGCGAGCGGCGACGCGCCGACCGCGCTTCACGCGCGGGACAATTCGTGCCCCTCGCCCGCCGCGATCACCATGCGCGCGTTCAGCCCGGGATGGTTGTCGTCGAGCTGCAGCGCGCCGCCGTGCAGGCGCGCCACCGCCTCGACGAGGCTCAGCCCAGGCCCGACGCCGGGCGATGCCGCGGCTGGCATCGCCGCGGAAGAAGCGCTCGGCGGCCTTCGGCTTGTCCGCGTCGGGCATGCCGGGGCCGTTGTCGGCGACCGCGAGCTCGGCCGTGCCGTCGCTGCGCTGCGCAGACGTCGACCGCGATGCTGCCGTCGGCGGGCGTGTACTTGAGCGCGTTGTCGATCAGGTTGTTGACCGCCTGCGCCAGCAGCAGCGGATCGCCGGCGCACCGTCACCGGCCTCGGTGCCGTGCAGCGACAGGGCGATGTCCTTCAGCTCCGCGGCCGGCAGGTAGAACTCGACGACCTCCGCGCAGACGTGCGCCAGGTCCACCGGCACGAAGCCGGAGCGGCGCATGCCGGTGTCGATCTCCGCCAGCCGCAGCAGGGCATTGAAGATGCGGATCACGCGATCCACGTCGGCGACCGCCGCTTCGACTTCCGCGAAGGTCTCGTCGGCCGGCGGGCGCGTCAGCGACAGCTCCTCGAGCCGCGAGCGCAGCTCCGCGAGCGGCGTGCGCAGGTCGTGGGCGATGGCGTTGGAGACATTGCTGATGCCGTGCACCAGCTGCTCGATCTGCTCGAGCATGCGGTTGATGGTCTGCGACAGGGTATTGAGCTCGTCGTTGCCGCCGCGCGTCGGCAGCCGATGGCTCAGCTCGCCCTGCATGATCGCCGAGACGGTCTGCCGGATGCTGTGGATGCGCGACAGCAGCGCGCGCCGGATCAGGATCGCCGCCGATCGATCCCGGCGATCGATCAGCATCGCGATCGCGGCGGCCAGGCCGTACCAGAAGCGCGTCTCGAGCGGCGCGAACTCGGCCGACGTCGCGCCCCACCAGCAGGTTGTAGCCGCCGGGCAGCGCGGTCGTGCACCAGGCGCGACCATGGTCGGGCGGCCGTCGCAGATCGACGGCGATGGTGTAGCGTGCCCGGCCTGCGCCGGCACGCCGCGCGGCCAGCCGCGCAGGTTGCCGGCCAGGCGGCGGTCGGCGGCGTCGGTGAACAGCAGCATGCGCTCGCCGCGCGATCTGCAGTCCGACGCGCGCGTTGATGAACGCGGCGAGGCCCGCCGGGCCCGTTGCGGTCGAAGACCGTCGGCCAGCCGCTGCGCGTCCTCCTGCAGGATCTCGGCGCGGCCGTCGCGGATGGTGACCTGCCATGCATACCACAGCGGCGCGGCGAAGCAGGACCAGGGCGAGCGATGCCGAGCAGCGACATAGCCGAAGCGCCAGGTTGAGCGGCCGACAGAGCGCATGAGCGCGCTCTACGGTCTACTCGGCGCTCAGCATGTAGCCGGCGTTGCGCACGGTCCGCAGCAGCGGCCGCTCGGACTCCGGTCTCGATCTTCTGCCGCAGCTTGCTGATGTGCACGTCGACCACGTTGGTCTGCGGATCGAAATGATAGTCCCAGACGTTCTCCAGCAGCATGGTGCGCGTGACCACCTGGCCGGCATGGCGCATCAGGTACTCGAGCAGCTTGAACTCGCGCGGCTGCAGCAGGATCTGCGCGTGCCGCGCGTCGACCTTGCGCGACAGCAGGTCCATGCGCAGATCGCCCACCTCCAGGCTGGTCCGCGCGTCGCTGCCCTGGCGCGCGGCGGCGCAGCGCGTCGAGGCGCGCCAGCAGCTCGCCGAAGGCGAAGGGCTTGGTCAGATAGTCGTCGCCGCCGCGCGCAGGCCCTGGATGCGCTCGTCGACGTCGGACAGCGCGCTGAGGATCAGGATGGGCGACCGGTTGCCGGCCTTGCGCAGCGCCTCGATGATGCGCCAGGCCGTCGATCTTGCCCGGCAGCATGCGGTCCATGATGATCACGTCGTAGCGCTCGCTGGCCGCGAGGAACAGGCCGTCGCGGCCGTTGTCGGCGTGATCGGCCGTGTGCCCGGCCTCCTGCAGGCCCTTGGTGACGAAGCGCGTGACCCGCTCGTTGTCCTCGACCAGCAGCACCTTCATGACGGCGACTCCGGTGCAGCCGCAGCCGTCATCGCCGACGTGCCAGCGCCGGCTCGCGGTGCGTCCGGCGCCAGCGCCGGCTGAGCCGGCCGTTCAGGCGGTCGAGGTAGAGGTAGATCACCGGCGTGGTGAACAGCGTCAGCACCTGGCTGAGCAGCAGGCCGCCGACCATGGTGAAGCCGAGCGGCTGGCGCAGCTCCGAGCCGGTGCCGTGGCCCAGCATCAGCGGCAGCGCCGCCGAGCAGCGCCGCCATGCGTGGTCATCATGATCGGCCGGAAGCGCAGCAGGCAGGCCTGGCGGATCGCCTCCTCGCGGCGACAGTGCCTGCTCGCGCTCGGCCTGCAGCGCGAAGTCGACCATCATGATGCCGTTCTTCTTGACGATGCCGATCAGCAGGATGATGCCGATCAGCGCGATCACGTTCAGGTCGAAGCCGAACAGCCATCAGCATCAGCAGCGCGCCCACGCCGGCCGACGGCAGGGTCGAGAGGATGGTCAGCGGATGGATGTAGCTCTCGTAGAGCATGCCGAGGATGATGTAGACGGCCAGCAGCGCCGCGGCGATCAGGTAGCGGCTCGCTGGCGAGCGAGGCCTGGAAGGCCTGCGCCGTGCCCTGGAAGCGAGCCGGTGAGCGTGCGCCGGCATGCCGATGCTCGGCGCGCGGCTTGCTCGATCGCGTCGACCGCCTGGCCGAGCGCGACGCCCGGCGCCAGGTTGAACGACAGGGTCACCGCCGGGAACTGGCCCTGGTGGTTGATCGACAGGTAGCCGACGTGCGTTGGTGTCGAACTTGACGAAGGTCGACAGCGGCACCTGCTGCCCGGTGAGCGGCGAGTTGATGTAGAGCTTGTCGAGCGTGTCCGGATCGCTCTGCAGCGCCGGCGGCGACCTCCAGGATCACGTGGTAGCTGTTGAGCTGGGTGAAGTACTGCGCCACCTGGCGCTGGCCGAAGGCGTCGTAGAGCGTCGCGTCGATCAGCGCCGGCTGGATGCCGAAGCGCGCCGCCGCGTCGCGGTCGATGGTCAGCGACAGCCGTGGCGCTGTCGATCTGCTGGTCGGAGGCGACGTCCTGCAGCTGCGGCAGCTTCTGCAGCGCGGCCAGCAGCTTCGGCGCCCAGGCGTTCAGCTCGTCGAGATCGGCATCCTGCAGCGTGTACTGGTACTGCGTGCGCGCGGTGCGGCCGCCGACGTTGATGTCCTGCGCCGACTGCAGGAAGAGCGTCGCGCCCTGCACCAGTTGGCGAGCTTGCGGCCGCAGCCGCGCGATGATCTGGTCGGCGCTGGCCTTGCGCTCGTCGCGCGGGCTTGAGGCTGATGATGATGAAGCCGTTGTTGAGCGGCCGCGACGCCGCCGAGGAACATGCGCGAAGCCGGCGACGTCCGGGATCCTGCGCGACGACGTCGGCGAGCCTGTGCTGCACGCTTGCACCATCTCGTCGAAGGAGACGTCCTGCGACGCGTCGGCAGACGCCGTTGATGAAGCCGGTGTCCTGCTGCGGGAAGAAGCCCTTCGGGCATCGACGACGTAGAGCAGCACCGGCGAGCGCCACGGTCGCGAGGAAGACCACCAGCGTCGACGCGCTGGTGGCGCAGCACGACAGTCGAGGCCGCGCGCGTAGAGCCGCCAGCATCCGCGTCGAAGACGCGCTCGACGAGCCTGTACAGACCGGCCGTGGCGCGCGTGCTGCTCGTCGCGCAGGAACAGCGCGCACATCATCGGCGTCAGCGTCAGCGACGACGAACGCCGAGACCACGATCGTCATGGTCACCGTGATCGCGAACTCGCGGAACAGGCGCCCGACGATGCCGCCCATGAACAGCAGCGGGATGAACACCGCGATCAGCGAGATGCTGATCGACAGGATGGTGAAGCCGATCTCGCCGGCGCCCTTGAGCGCCGCCTCGCAGCGGCGTCATCGCCGTCCTCGATGTGCCGGTAGATGTTCTCCAGCATGACGATGGCGTCGTCGACCACGAAGCCGACCGCGATGGTCAGCGCCATCAGCGACAGGTTGTCGAGGCTGAAGCCGCAGCAGGTACATCACCGCCGCAGGTGCCGAGCAGCGCCAGCGGCACCGTGACGCCGGGGATGAGGGTCGCCCAGCACGTTGCGCAGGAACAGGAAGATCACCATCACCACCAGGGCGATGGTGAGCAGCAGCGTGATCTCCACGTCGCTGCACCGAGGCGCGGATGGTCATGGTGCGGTCGACTGATGATGTCGACCTTGATCGCCGGCGGGATCGTCGGCCTGCAGCTGCGGCAGCGCCGCCTTGATGCGCGTCGACGGTGTCGATGACGTTGGCGCCGGGCTGCTTGAAGACGAGCAGCAGGATGCCGCGGCTTGCCGTTCTGCCAGGCCGCCAGCTGCGTCGTTCTCCGGCCCGTCGACCGCCGCGCCGATGTCGCGGATGCGGACCGGCGCGCCGTTGTGGTAGGCGACGATGACGTCGTTCCAGGGCGTCGCGCTCGAGCAGCTGGTCGTTGTCGTAGATCGGTGAAGCTGTGCTGCGGCGCCGTTGATCGAGCCCTTGGGCGCGTTGACCGTGGCGGCGGCGATGACGCTGCGCGACGTCGTCGAGCTGCAGGCCCAGCGCGGCGACCTTGCGCGGATCGACCTGGATGCGCACCGCCGGCTTCTGCTGGCCGCCGACGATCGACCTGGCCGACGCCCGCGATCTGCGAGATCTGCTGCGCGAGGATGTTCTCGGCGTAGTCGTCGACCGTCGTGAGCGGCAGCGTGTCGGAGTGCACCGCCAGGATCAGGATCGGCGCGTCGGCCGGGTTGACCTTGCGGATAGGTCGGCGGCGCCGGCAGGTTCTTCGGCAGCTGGCCGCCGGCGGCGTTGATCGCCGCCTGCACGTCCTGCGCGGCGGCGTCGATGTTGCGGTCAGGTCGAACTGCAGCGTGATCTGCGTCGAGCCGAGCACGCTGGTCGAGGTCATCTGCGTCACGCCCGGGATCTGCGACGAACTGCGTCTCGAGCGGCGTGCGCGACCGAGGAGGCCATGGTCTCCGGGCTGGCGCCCGGGCAGGTTGGCGCTGACCTGGATGGTCGGGAAATCGACCTGCGGCAGCGGCGCCACCGGCAGCAGCGGAAAGGCCGACGATGCCGACCAGCAGGATGCCCGCCATCAGCAGCGAGGTGGCGATCGGCCGGTGGATGAAGGGCGCGGAGATGTTCATCGGCGAGCCGCTCGCGCGCGGCACGCGGCGCTGCTGCGGCCGCGGCGTCCTGCACGCGCGACGCAGCGCGCCGGGCTGCAGGCGGATACTGGTTGCTGGTCACCACGCGCTGCGCCGGCCTGCAGGCCGCTCGTCGACGATGACCGACGTCTCCGCTGTCCTGGCCGACCTTGACGGCTGCACCGCGACGGTGGAGTCCGGCTCGACGACGTAGGCGAACATGCCGTCCGGCCCGCGCTGCACCGCCGCGGCCGGAATGGTGAGCGCGTCGTGCTCGGTCCGCACCAGCAGGCGCAGCGTTGACGAACTGCCCGGGCCAGAGCTGATCGTGCGGGTTGGGGAAGGTCGCCTTCAGCCGGATCGTGCCGGTGGCCTGGTCGATCTGGTTGTCGATCAGCGCGACGCGTGCCGCGGTCGAGCGCGTCGCGCCGTCGCGCGACAGCGCCGATGACCGTGCACCGGGCCCGCGCGCCAGCGCCTCGGCTGACCTGCGGCCAGCGTCGTCCTCCGGCAGCGTGAAGATCGACCGAGATCGGCTGGAGCTGGGTGAGCACGACGATGCCGGCGCGTGTCGCTGGCGTGCACGATGTTGCCGGGATCGACCAGGCGGATGCCGGTGCGGCCGTCGATCGGCGCGGTGATGGTGGTGTAGCTCAGCTGCGGTCGCGGCGCTCTCGATCGCCGCCTGGTCGCCTTCGATCTGCGCCTGGAGCTGCGCCGACCAGCGCCTGCTGCGTGTCCAGCGTCTGCTGGCTGGCGAGCTCCTGCGGCGCCAGCAGCTGTAGCGCGCGAGGTCGCGCTCGGCGTTGGCGAGCTGCGCCTCGTCCTTGCGCGCGCGGCGCGCGCCTGCTCGAGCGCCGCCTGGAACGGGCGCGGATCGATCTGCGCCAGCAGCTGCCCTTGCTTGACCGCTGGCCTTCGACGAAGGCGACATTCGTGAGCTGGCCGTCGACCGCGCGGCGTGACCTTCACCGTATAGAACGCCTGCACGGTGCCGAGGCCCTGCAGATAGACCGGCACGTTCGGCGCGCGCGGCGAGCGCGGTGCTCGACCGGACCCCGCCGGCGGCGCCGGCTCGCGCGGCCGCGCTCGCGCGCGCCGCGCGGCTGCCAGGCGAAGAGCGCGCACCAGCAGCAGGGCCGCGCCGCTCAGCACGGCCGCGTGCGGCCCAGCCGGATCAGCAGTGACTGCGATCCTTGCCTGCGTTCGCATTTCATCATCCCTCCTGCGCCTCGCGCCAGCCGCCGCCGAGCGCGTTGAACAGGCCGACCAGCGCCTGCAGGTGCGGAAAGCTCGGCCTGGGCCAGCGCGTCCTCGGCGGCGAACAGGCGCGTCTCGGTGTTGAGCACCGTCAGGATGTTGATGGTACCGGCGTGCAACTGCGCCTGCGCGATCTCGTAGGCGCGGCGCGCGGTCGCGACCGCCTGCTGCTGGCGCTGCAACTGCTCGGCCGGTCTGCTGCAGCGGCGCCAGCGAGTCCTCGACGTTGCCGAACGCGGAGATCACCGTCTTGTGATAGTCGGCCAGCAGCTCCTCATAGCGCGCCCGCGCATAGGCGGACTGGCCCTCGAGCGCGCCGCCCTCGAAGATCGGCTGGGTGAGGCCCGCGGCCAGCGCGAACACGCGGTTGGCCGGGCTCGAGCAGCGCGCGACAGCGCCTCGCTCGCGAAGCCGCCGGATGCGGTGAGGTCGATGCCGGGAAGAAGGCGGCGCGCGCCTGCGCGATGTCCGCATTGGCGGCGATCGAGCTGCGCTTCGGCGCGGCGACGTCGGGACGGCGCGCGAGCAGCTCGGACGGCAGCCCGGGCCGCGACCGCCGGCTGCGACAGGTCGTCGAGCGTCGCGCCGGCGAGCTCCGACGGCCTCCGGCGTCTCCCGGTCAGGATGGCGAGCGCATCCATCGACTGGCGCAACTGCTGCTCGAGCGGCGGGATCGCCGCATACAGCGTGGCCACCGTGGTCTCCTGCTGCGCCACGTCCAGCGCATCCGCCGTGCCCGCTGTCTGCTCGCAGCCTGCAGCCCGTCGAGGATCCTCTGCGCGTCGGCGAGATTGCGCTGCGCGATGCGCGACGCGCTCGCGCAGCGCGAGCGCCTGAAAATACGTGCTCGCCACGCCGCTCAGCACCGTCAGCTCGACCGTCGCGCGGTCGTAGCGGCTGGCCGCGAGCGGCGGCCTGCGCCGCGTCCAGCGCCGCGCGGTTCTTGCCCCAGAAGTCGAGCTCGTAGGACGGCGCTGATCTGCGGGCTGTATACCGTGTAGGTGCTCGCGCTTCCGCCGGCCGGCCGCGTGCGCTGGCGCGTCACGTGCCGCCGACGCAGCGACCGTGGGCTGCAGGGCCGCGCCGACGATGCGGGTCTGCGCGTCCGCTTCGCGCACGCGTGCGACCGCCGCGGCGATGTCGTCGTTGGCGCGCCTGCGCCTGCGCGATGAGCGTGGTCGAGCTGCGGCGAGCCGAAGCCGCGCCACCAGTCGGACGAGGGCCAGGCCGCCGCGGCGTGCCGGCGCGTTCTGCCACGCCGAGGGCGCGGCGAATCGACGGCCATTGGTACCGCGGGCCGAGGGCGCAGGCGCACAGCGCGAGCGCACCGAGGGCGGCGAGCGGCCGCGCACGGCGCGAATGCGCGAGCCCCTGTGCGGCGGGACGACCCGGAGCGGCCGGAATCATGAGGCGTCCTGCGCGAGCTGGGTGCGCGCCACGCTACGCCGCCGCCGGCGCGCCGGATTGTGGAATCATTACCGTCAGTTAATCCGGCGCGACGCGACGCCGCGACTACGCAGACCAGCGCGCCGGCCGCTTTTCGACGAACGAGGCCAGACCCTCGGCCGCCTCCGCGCCGCGGCGCTTGGCGGCATGCTGCGCCACCAGCCGGTCGAAAACGCCCTCATCCACCGCGCCCCAGGCGAACTCGAGCGCGACGCGCTTGGTCTGAGCGTTGGCCTCGGGCGCGTTCTGCAGCAGCTGCTCGACCAGGCGCGCGCCGGCGGCTTCCAGCTCCGCCAGCGGCACCACCTCGTGCACCAGCCCGATCCGCCGCGCCTCCTGCGCCCCGAAGCGCTCTCCGGTCAGCGCATAGCGGCGCACCTGGCGCGCGCCGATCGCGTCCGCAAGCTGCGGCAGGATGATCCCCGCCATCAGCCCCCAGCGCGTCTCCGCGATCGAGAACATCGCGTTGTCCGCCGCCACCACCACGTCGCACGCCGCCGCGATCCCGGTCCCCCCGCCGAAGCACCCGCCCTGCACCAGCGCGACCGTCGGCACCGGAAGCTCGTTCAGCCGCCGCACCGCCTCCGCCGTCGCCCGCGAGGCGCGCTCGTTATCTTCCGCCGACTGCCCCGCCACGCGCCGGATCCACTTCAAATCCGCCCCCGCCTGAAAGTGCTTCCCCGCCCCGCGCAGCACGACAGCGCGCACCCCGCCGCGCGCCCCCAGCTCGTCCATCGCGTCCAGCAGACCCTGGATCACCGAGTCGTCGTAGGCATTGTTCACCTCGGGACGATTGAGAACCACGGTCGCCACGCCGCGCGCGTCGATATCGTGCAGAACTGCGTCGTTGCTCATGGCGGACTCCTTCTGCATGCCGGGTTATGGTCTGGCGTCCCCACGGGGAACCCGCGCAATGATAACGGCTACCCCCGGACGCCCCGCGAGGCATGGCCTAGCCGCCTCTGCGCGCCGGCGGGGTTTCGCGCGTGGCGATGCCGCGCAGCAGGCGGCCGAGCAGATCGGCGCCGGTGATGATGCGCTTTTGCTGCGGGGTCCAGACCAGGATCAGGTCGTTGTCGACCACGTCGTCCCCGGGATGCTCGGGTGTGACCTTCATGCGGCCGATCACGTCGCCGAGACGCGTTTTCAGGTCGCTCACCACGATCGGGCGGTGCCAGTAGGCTTCGGGCTTGGGCGCAGCCGGCTCGAACAGGGTGTCGCGCAGGAAGTGGTGGGCGTCGAGTACCAGGCTGGGCTGCTGCGCCTGATCGACGAAGATGACCCACTTCCTGCCCGAAGCGTCGAGGCGGCGCAGGAACGGGTCGTTCGGCGAGCGCTCGAAAGGCGGCAGCACCGGCCTGCCGTGGGCGACCGGCAGGGTCGATCACGCTCAGCGGATCGACCGGCTCGCCCTCGTCGCGCACGGCGATGTCGTCCAGGTCGAGGAAGTTGAGCGCGCCGGTCGCTTCCAAGCGCCCGACCTCGCTGCTTCCGGCGTCGACGTGGCGCATGATCAGGGCGCGGAAGTCGCGCTCGCGAAAGAGAGTGATGGCTTCCGGCCCCAACCACCACTCGAGCATCATCGCAGTCGGTTTGGCGAGCGGATACAGGACGACCCGATACGTCTTCAGCAGCGGCGCAAGGCGCGCCGCCATGCGCAGCGCGTGGCGCGAGAAGTAGGCCTGCGGGATGATTTCGCCGAAGAAGGTGATCACTACGGTCGAAAATACGAAAGCCGAGACGCCGGCCAGGACCGAGTCCGACAGCAGCGTCAGCAGCACGTTGACCGCGACATTGCCCCACAGCACGGTGGACAAGGTGAGGTTCGCGTCGCGGCGCAGGCCGAGCAGCACCGCGGCATCCGGGTTGCCGGCCGCTTCCACTTCCAGCCGCAGCCGGCTGACGCTGAACAGCGCCAGGTTGAGCCCCGAGAACATCGCCGACTGGCTGAGGCACAGCCCGATGCCGAGCCAGGTCGCCGCCGGCACGGCGCCCTCAGCAGATGCGCGGCAGCTGCTCGCCGCTCAGCATGTCGACGACGCGCGTCACGCCGATCGCGCTGCGGCATGAGACGCTGCCCGGCCGGCGCCGTCGCCGCACGGTGCCGATGACGCAGGCGCCCGCCGCTCACCTCGTGCGCGCGCAGGATCTCGAGCGCGCGCTCGGCGTCTGCGGGCGCGACGAAGGCGACGAAGCGGCCCTCGTTGGCGACGTGGAGCGGATCGAGGCCGAGCAGCTCGCAGGCCGCGCGCACGTCCTCGCGCACCGGGATCGCGCGCTCGTCGAGCGCGATCGCGACGCCCGGCCGTCTCGGCGATCTCGACCAGCGCGCTGGCCAGCCCGCCGCGCGTCAGGTCGCGCAGGCAGTGCACGTCGATGCCCGCCTCGAGCAGCGCCAGCACCGGCGCGGCGAGCGGCGCGCAGTCGCTCTCGATCGACGGTCTCGAAGCCGAGCCCCTCGCGCGCCGCCATGACCGCGATGCCGTGCCGGCCGATATCGCCGCTGAGCAGCACGACGTCGCCCGGCCGCACGCTCGCGCGGCGCGATCGGCGGCTGGCGCGACGATCGCGGCCGATGCCGGCGGTGTTGACGAACATGCCGTCGGCCTTGCCGCGATCGACCACCTTGGTGTCGCCGGTCACGAGCCGCACGCCCGCGGCGGCGCGCGGCCGCGCGCATCGAGGCCACGACGCGCGCGAGCGATCGCCAGCGGCAGGCCTTCCTCGAGGATGAAGCCGGCGCTCAGATAGAGCGGCCGCGCGCCGCACATGGCGAGGTCGTTGACCGTGCCGTTGACGGCGAGCGTGCCGATGTCGCCGCCGGGAAAGACCAGCGGCCGCACCACGTAGGAGTCGGTGCGTGAAGGCGAGCCGCGCGCCGGCGAGCGTCGAGCGCGCGCGCCGTCGTGGCGTCGCTCGAGCGCCGGGTTGCCGAAGGCCGGGCAGGAACATGCTGCTCGATCAGGCGCGCCATCGCGCGCCCGCCGCCGCCATGCGCCAGCTGGACCGTGTCGCCGTCGCCGGCACGGCGCCGGGCAGGAGAGCGTCGAAGTCGCTGGCACGGTCGATCACGCCGCTCCTCGACGGTCGCCGGCGCCGCGATAGCGGTAATAGGCGGCGCAGGCGCCTTCCGAGGAGACCATCGTCGACGCCGAGCGGATGCTCGGGCGTGCAGCGCGTGCCGAAGGCCGGGCAATCGGGCGGCTTGCGCTCGCCGCTGCAGCACCAGCCCGCTGATGCATTCCGATCGGCTCCTCGGTCGCCGGCGCGACGCGGCGCCGAAGCGGCGCTCGGCGTCGAAGTCCGGCATAGGCTTCGGCGCAAGCCCAAGCCCGCTCTCGGGGATCTCGCCGATGCCGCGCCACGCGCGCGGCACGACCGGAACACCTCGCGCATCAGCGCCTGCGCCGGCGCGGTTGCCGTCGCGGCGCACCGCGCGCGCGTACTGGTTCTCCACCTCGCGCGCGCCCCTCCTCGAGCTGGCGCACGCACATTAGACGCCTTGCAGGATGTCGAGCGGCTCGAACCCGGTGACCAC
Organism: uncultured beta proteobacterium; assembly: GCA_963755395.1. GTDB lineage: Bacteria > Pseudomonadota > Gammaproteobacteria > Burkholderiales > SG8-39 > DAHVFK01. The sequence goes on from CAVWJJ010000003.1 coordinate 203,825, forward strand.
GATCGGCACGCGGTAGCGCGCCGCGAGCGGCTCATACTCCTCGATGCCCATGACCGTGCAGACATGGCCGGCGGCGAGGAAGCCCTGGACGCGGTTGCCGGGCGCCGCGAGGATGGCCTCGCATCGCCGGCGGCACCAGCACGTGCGAGACCAGCAGCGAGAAGTTGGCCGATGCCCTCGCGCCTGGCCTGCGTAGCGCCGCCATGGCGTTGGCCGGCGCGGTGGTCTCGAAGCCACGGCGAAGAACACGACCTCGCGCGCCGGGTTGTCGCGCGCGCGATCTCGCAGCGCATCGAGCGGCGAGTAGACGATGCGCACGTCGCCGCCGCGCGCCTTGACCGCGAGCAGGTCGCCCTCGCTGCCCGGCACGCGCAGCATGTCGCCGAACGAGCAGAAGATCACCTCCGGCGCGGCCGCGATCTCGATGCGCCTTGTCGATCATCTCCAGCGGCGTGACGCAGACCGGGCAGCCGGGCCCGTGCACGAGCGTCGACCCCGTCCGGCAGGAGCTCGTCGATGCCGAAGCGGACGATGGCGTGGGTCTGGCCGCCGCAGACTTCCATGAGCGTCCACGGCCGCGTGACGCCACGCGCGATCGCGCGGCCAGCGCGGCGCGCGCGCCGGCGTCGCGATATTCGTCGAGGAACTTCATGGCGACGCCCTCCTCCAGTCCGCGAGCTCGCCGATCTCGCGCAGGTAGCTCGAACACGCTTCTCGGCCTCCGCTTCGTCGATCACGCGTCGATGGCGAAGCCGACGTGGACCAGCACGTAGTCGCCCAGCGCCGCCTCGGGCACGTAGGCGAGATTGATCTCCGTGTCGACGCCGCCGAAGTCGACCCGGCCACGCGCATCAGCGGGTCGTCGCCTCGGCGATGCTCACGATTCTGCCCGGGACGGCGAGGCACATGCGCTCAGCCCTCGCGCCCGCACCGCCGCGGCCCACGCCGCCTGGCCGAGCGCGATGCCGCCGTCGTTGGGCGGCACCAGGCGGTGCCAGAGACGGCTCCAGGCCTTCGGCGCGCAGCGCCGCCACGCTCCACTCGAGCAGATGGCGGTTCTGGAAGCAGCCGCCGCTGAGCGCGACCTGGCGTACCCCGATGCGCGCCGCGACCGCCGCGATCGCCGCGGCGAGCGCGCGGTGGAACGCCGCGGCGACGGCGCCACGCGCTGCGCCCTCGCCGATGAAATCCAGTATGGAACGCAGAGTCGGCGCCCAGTCGAGTATCAAGGGCGCTGCATGCGGCAATCTCGAGCGGCGCCAGCTCCAACTCGGCGTCGCTCCGTGATCGACCACTCGAGCTCCATCGCCGCCTGTCCTTCGTAGCTTGCGACCTGGCGCAGGCCGGCGAGCGCCGCGACGGCGTCGAACAGCCGCCCGGCGCTCGAGGTGAGCGGCGCGTTGAGTGCCGCGCGCGAGCATCGATCGCAATACCCGCAGTTCGCTTGCTTCGAAGTTCAATCCGGTCGCAGGCCCCGCATCGTCGAACGCCTCCTGCGCCGAGCGCCTCGACCAGCACGCCGAGCGCAGCGCGGCGCGGCTCGCGCACCGCGCGCTCGCCGCCGGGCAGGCGGAAGGGCCGCAGGTGCGCGACGCGCCGTGCGCGCGGGCCGTCGAGCAGCAGGAATTCGCCGCCCCAGATGGTGCCGTCCGGGCCGTAGCCGGTGCCGTCCCACGCCACGCCGAGCACCGGCGCCGCTCAAGTCCGTTCTCGGCCATGCAGGCCGCGACGTGCGCGACATGGTGCTGCACGCGCGTCAGCGGCAGGCCGCTGCGCTCGGCATAGCGCGTCGAAGCGTAGTCGGGGTGCAGGTCGCAGGCGACGGCGACGGGCGCGGCCTGGTAAAGCGCGGCCAGGCCGCGCGCGGCCTCCTCGTGCGCATCGCCGCGCCTCGGGCGCGTCGAGGTCGCCGAGGTGCGGGCTGGTCACGATCTGACCGGCGACGGACAGGCCAGCGTGCTCTTCATGTGCGCCCCGACCGCCAGCAGCGCGCCGCCCCGCCCGGCCTGCGGCAGCGCGATCGGAAGGGCGCGTAGCCGCGCGCGCGGCGCAGCAGCATCTCGCGGCCCAGCACGACGCGCGCCACCGAATCGTCGACCGGGCGCGCGATCGGCCGGTCGTGCACCAGGAACAGGTCGGCGATGCCGCCGCAGGCGAGCGAGCGCCTCGCGCTCGTCGGTGCGATCGGCTCGTCGCTGCGGTTGCCGCTGGTGGCGACCACGGGAAAGCCCAGCTCGCGCAGCAGCAGATGGTGCAGCGGCGTATACGGCAGCATCGCGCCGAGCTCGGGATTGCCGGGCGCGACTCCGGGCGCGAGCGCGGCTCCGGCGCTGCCGGCGCAGGAGCACGATCGGCGCCTGCGGCGAGTCGAGCAGCTGCGCCTCGAGCGCATCCACCGCGCAGTGCCTGCGCAGCGCCGGCGAGGTCGGAAACATCAGCGCGAACGGCTTCTCCGCGCGGCGCTTGCGCAGCCGCAGGCGCTCGACCGCTTGCGCGTTGCGCGCATCGACCATGAGGTGGAAGCCGCCGAGGCCCTTGACCGCGACGATGCGCCCGGCGCGCAGGGCTGCGCCGCATCGCGCAGCGCGTCGTGCCGCCCGGCCAGCACGCGGCCGTCGTCATCCCACAGCGCGAGCGCCGGCCCGCAGGCGGGACAGGCGTTCGGCTGGGCGTGGAAGCGGCGCGCGGCAGGGTTCTCGTACTCCGCCCGGCAGGCCGGGCACATCGCGAACGCGCGCATCGAGGTCCGCGCGCGGTCGTAGGGCAGCGCCTCGACGATGCTGTAGCGCGGCCCGCAATGGGTGCAGTTGATGAACGGGTAGCGGTGGCGCCGGTCGCGCGGATCGAACAGCTCGCGCAGGCAGTCCGGGCAGGTAGCGAGATCGGGCAGGATCGCGGCCGAGGGCGCTGCGGCATGCGCGCTGGGCCGGATGGCGAACTCACGCTCGCCGCGCGGCGCGACCGGCGCGACCTCGAGCGATTCGATGCGCGCGCTGGGCGGACGGCGCGCCTCGAGCGCGCGCACGAAGGCGTCGATCGACTCGGCGCGTCCCTCGACTTCGATCAGCACGCCTTCGGCGGTGTTGCTCACCCAGCCGCCGAGCGCGAGCTCGCCTGCGAGGCGCCAGGCGTGCGGGCGGAATCCCACCCCCTGCACCCCGCCGCGGACCGTGACGCGCGCGCGCTGCACGCGCTCAGCTCTCCAGGCTTACGCTGCGCAGCACGATGTCCTGTGCCTGCGGGTCGCGCGGATCATCGGACACGAGCAGCGAGAGCTCGGCGCCCTCGGCCACGGTGCCGGCGGTCTCGCGCTCGAAATGCTCGCGGAAATGCCCGGCCGTGATGTGGCACAGCGCGCCGAGCCAGACCTCGACCCCGGCCACGCGCGCCGCCCCGTCCCCGCGCGCCAGCGCCTCGATCTTGTGCAGCAAATCCGTCATCAGGTGCGCTTCATGCATTGCTCGATATCCTTCGTTATGTCTTCGGCCAGCAGCGGCAGCGCGCGCACCACGGCGTCCGACATCGGCGCGCCGGCCTCGAAGCATCCGCCCTCGAGCGCGTACACGATACACACCGGCGGCAAGGTGCCGAGCGCGCGCGCGAGCTCGATGCCCTCGGCCACCCCGAAACCGTGCGTGGACACGCCGAACAGTCCCTGCGGCAGCGGTCCGGCCGCCGCGTCCAGGCGGTGCAGCCGGCCGGGCTCGGCGCCCGCCGCGGCGTCGACCACAAGCGCCGCGGCGCGCCCGCGCAGCGCCTCAAGCAGCGCGGTCGCCTCGCCGCTTTGCGCGCATATCTCGAGCCCCGGGCGCGGGGCGAGCCGGCGCACGGCCAGCACCCCCGCCGCGTCGTCGGCGCGCAGCGCGTTGCCCACGCCGATCACGACCACCGGGGCGCTAGCCACGCTCGACCTCGAGCTTGAGGAAATGGCAGGAACAGGAGATGCACGGGTCGTAGTTGCGGATCGTCTGCTCGCAGCGCCAGCGCAGCGCCTCGTCCTCCATCGCCAGCCAGTGCGGCAGGAAAGCGCGCAGATCGTCTTCGATGGTGCCCTGGTTCTGCGAGGTGGGCGGCACGATGTGCGCCTCGGTGATCGTGCCCTCGGCGTCGAGCGCGTAGCGATGGTACAGCAGGCCGCGCGGCGCCTCGGTGCAGGCACAGCCGACGCCCGCGCGGGGCTCGACCGGCGCCGCGGCCCGCTCGGGCTCGCGGTAGCCCTCGATCAGCCGCAGCGCCTCGTCGCAGGCGTACAGGGTCTCGACCGCGCGCACCACGATGCTGCGGTAGGGGTTGGTGCAGGTCGCGCCCAGCCCGGCCGCGCGCGCCGCCTCCTGCGCCAGCGGCGAGAGTCGGTCGAAGTTCAGGCTGTAGCGCGCCAGCGGCCCGACCAGGTAGGCGCCGCGCTCCCGGATGACCGACTGCAGCGCGGTCGAGTGGGCGACGTGGCGCTCCTCGAAATGCGCCTCGTACTCGCGTGCGCCGATGTCCAGGCCCTGGTTCGACACGAGGCGCCCTTCGTTGAACGGGTATTCGTCCGGGTGGCGCAGCGCGACGAACTCGTAGTCGCGCTCGCAGTCGGGAAACTCGAAGCCGCCGACCCAGCGCACCGTCTCGAGCGCCGCGTCGCGCGCCCATTTCAGCCGCTCGGCGAGCGGCGCCAGCTCGCGCCGCGTCGGGGCGCGGTAGAAGCCGCCGACGCGCACGTTGATCGGATGGATCTCGCGCCCGCCGAGGAGCTGCACGATCTCGTTGCCGGCCTTCTTCAGCTGCAGCCCGCGCTCGACCTCGGCCCGGTGCTCGCGCGCCATCGCGATCGCGCTCTCGTAGCCGAGGAAGTCCGGCGCGTGCAGCATGTAGATGTGCAGCGCGTGGCTCTCGATCCATTCGCCGCAGTACAGCAGCCGGCGCAGCGCGCGCAGCGGCGCGTCGACCGCGACGCCGAACGCGTCCTCCATCGCGTGCACCGCGCTCATCTGGTAGGCGACCGGGCAGATGCCGCAGATGCGCGCGGTGATGTCGGGCGCCTCGCTGAACGCGCGGCCGCGCAGGAAGGCCTCGAAGAAGCGCGGCGGCTCGAAGATGCGCAGCTCGACGTCGCGCACCGCGCCGTCGCGCAGCGTGACGTGCAGCGCGCCCTCGCCCTCGACGCGCGCGAGATAGTCGACCTTGATCGTCTTACGCGTCATGGCGCTCGCTCTCCGTCTGGAACGGCTCCGCCTGCGCGTTGAAGGTGCGGAAAACGCGCTGCACGATCGCGCGACGGCATGCCCAGGCGCAAGCCAGGCGCTCGCCCAGCGCGCGCGTGTTGGCGAGTCTCCATCGGCCCGAAGCAGCCGTAGCAGCCGCGGTGGTAGGACGGGCAGAGGGCGCCGCAGCCGGCGTGCGTCACCGGCCCGAGGCAGGGCGTGCCGTGCGCCACCATCACGCAGACGTTGCCGCTCAGCTTGCACTCGACGCAGACGCTGTGCGCCGGCGTCACCGGCTTGCGGCCGGCGAGGAAGGCCGAGAGCACTTCGACCAGCTGGCGCTTGTTGATCGGGCAGCCGCGCAGCTCGAAGTCGACCGTGACGTGGTCCGCGATCGGGGTCGAGGTGGCGAGGGTGTCGATGTAGTCCGGGCTGGCGTAGACGATCGAGATGAACTCCTTCACGTCCTTGAAGTTGCGCAGCGCCTGAATGCCGCCCGCGGTCGCGCAGGCGCCGATCGTGACCAGGACGCTTCGACGCGCGCCGCACCTCGTGGATGCGCTCGGCGTCGTGCGGCGTGGTGATCGAGCCCTCGACCAGCGACAGGTCGTAGGGGCCCTTCGCCGATCGCCCGGCTGGCCTCCGGAAAGTAGGCGATCTCGACCGCGCCGGCGACCGCGAGCAGCTCGTCCTCGCAATCGAGCAGGCTGAGCTGGCAGCCGTCGCAGGAAGCGAACTTCCAGACCGCGAGCTTGGGCTTGCGTGCGCGCGGCATTTCAGATCTCCCGCAGCGCGAGCCGTCGCGGATGCGGTCGTAGCGAAGCACCGGTCCGTCCTTGCACACGAAGTCGGCCCGAACTGGCAATGGCCGCAAAGGCCGAGCGCGCACTTCATGTTGCGCTCCATGGAGAGGTAGATGCGCTCGCGCGCGCACGCCGGCGTCGCGCAGCGCGGCGACGGTGAAGCGCATCATGACCTCGGGCCCGCACAGCATCGCCACCGTGTGCTCCGGGTCGAAGGCCGCGCGCTTGACCAGGCTGGTGACCACGCCGACGTGGCCGTGCCAGGCCCCGGTCGCGTGATCGACCGTGACCTCGATGTCCAGGTCGAGCCGGCGCCGCAGCGCCTCGAGCTCGCGCCGGTAGAGGATCTCCTGCGGGCTGCGCGCGCCGTACAGCAGGATCAGCTGCCGTAGCGCTCGCGCCGGGCGAGCAGCGCGACCAGCGCAGGGCGCAGCGGGGCGAAGCCGAGGCCGCCCGCGGCGATCAGCACGTCGCTGCCTGCGGCCTGCTCGACCGGCCAGGCGCTGCCGAAGGGTCCCCGCACGCCGACGGCGTCGCCGCGCTTGAGCCGGGCGAGCGCGCTTGAACGGTGCCTACCGCGCGGACGGTGTGGAGCAGCGTCGCGCCTTCGCGCGCGCTGCCGCTGATGCTGATCGGCACCTCGCCGACGCCGAAGGCATACAGCATGTTGAACTGGCCCGGGCGGAGCCCAGGCGTCCCGCCCCGCCGGCGCCTCCAGCTCCAGCGTCCAGGTGTCGGCCGTCTCGCGCCGCGCGCCGGCGATCCGCGCCACTTCGGGAATCATTTCTTCGCGGCTCCGTAGACGTCGAGCATCTGCAGCCGCGTGCCCTGCAGGCGCTCGATCAGCACCGGCACGAAGCGCTGCATCACCTCGTAGCCCAGGTCATGGTCGTCGTCGAGCTTGCGCCGCAGGCACACGGCGTCGAGCGAGACGGCGCGCGTGAGCTCCAATGCGCGCGCGTCGTAGGCCCAGCGGTAGGGCGGCACGAACCACGACAGGCCGACCAGCTCGCCCTCGCCCAGCGTCTGGAAGGTCACCGCGCCGCCGCTCGCCGAGACCATCTCGAGCGCGACCCGGCCGTGCCGGATGAGGTAGAACTGGTCCGCCTGCTCGCCTTCGCGGAACAGGTATTCGCCCGCCTCGAAGCGCACGTTCTTGGCGCAGCCCACGACCAGCGCCACGAACTTCGGATCGAGATCCTTGAAGAACTGGTGCTCCCGGATGATGCGTTCAAGTCCTTCCATGGCCTTGTCCTCTCTTGACGCCGTCGCTTTGCCGGATCGCACGTGCCTCCTCGGTGATGTCGATGCCGACCGGACACCAGGTGATGCAGCGGCCGCAGCCGACGCAGCCCGAGGAGCCGAACTGCTCCACCCAGGTCGCGAGCTTGTGCGTCATCCATTGCCGGTAGCGCGAGCGCGCCGACGAACGCACGGCGCCGCCGTGCAGGTGCGAAAAGTCGGTCGTGAAGCAGGAGTCCCAGCGCCGCACGCGCTCGGCCGCCTCGCCCGACAGGTCGGTCAGGTCCTCGACGCTGGTGCAGAAGCAGGTCGGGCAGACCATGGTGCAATTGGCGCAGGTGAGGCAGCGCGCGGCGACCTCGTCCCAGCGCGGGTGCTCGAGGTTGCGCAGCAGCAGCTCCGCCAGCCCCTCGGCCTGCAACTCGCGCCCCATGCCGGCCGCGGTACGCGCCACCACCTCGTCCGCCGCCGCGCGCTCCCCGGCGCTCGCCTCGCGCCGAGCCACGCCAGCCAGCACCTGCGCGCCCCGCTCAGCTCCCGATTTCGACCACAAAGAAATGATCTTGACCGTCGAGGATTTCGGTCAGGGCAAGGTCGAAGCCGCTCGCGGCCCTGGGCCCGGTGTTCATCGAGACGCAGAAGCAGGTTCCGCCGGCCACCGAGCAATTGAGCGCCACGATGAAGGCGCCGTCGCGCCGCGCCCGGTAGGCGGGATCGGGGTAGCGGTCGCCGAGCAGGACGCGGTCCTGGATCGCGATCGCGTGCAGCTCGCAGGCGCGCACGCCGAGGAAGGCGTAGCGCGGCGCTTCGTCGACCGACGCCTCGACCTGGAAGCCGGTGCCGGCGCGGCGCGCGCGCCACAACGTCAGCCGCGGGGAATGCAGGAAGCGCTTCCAGGCATGCGGCCCCACCGCGTAGCCGAACAGCGCCTGATCGGCGCGCCGCTCGAGGCGGTAGGAGCCGCCGTCCTGGCGGTCGGTCCAGCCCGCGGGCAATACTTCGACGCGCTCGATCGCGTCGTATACGATCGCGCCGTCGCGAGCCACGGGGCCGATCGTCTGGTAGCCGGCCGCGCGCAGCGCGTCGAGCAGCCGCTGCAGGTCGGACCGCTCGAGCAGCCATCGTTCTTGACCCGCCATGACGAAGATTGGACTCTCCTTCGTCCGGTGCGGGTTTGACCTGCGTCAAACCCTGCTCAGGGTCGGAACGTCAGCGCCCATAGCAAGCCCGCGACGGTCTTGGCGTCGGTGATGCGGCCGTCGCGCAGCATGGCGATGGCTTCGTCGAACGACGGGGTCAGGACTTCCAGAAACTCGCCCGCCTCCAGCTTCGCTTCGTGCTTTTCGAGACCGCGGGCGAGATACATGTCGATGCCCTCGTCCGTGTAGGCGATCGCGGTGTGGATCACTCCCAGGCGCCGCCATTCGCGCGCTGCGTAGCCGGTTTCCTCCATCAGCTCGCGCTTGGCGGTACTTAACGGTTGCTCGTCCGGCTCGCGCTTGCCTGCCGGCAGCTCGATGAATTCGCGCCCGTGCGGGTAGCGGAACTGGCGCTCGAGCAGCACCCGCCCGTCGTCGAACAGCGCCACGATCGCGACTGCGCCCGGGTGGCGGATGTACTCGCGCACCCCTTCGCTGCCGTCAGGCAGCCTGACGACGTCGCGCTGGACGCGCAGCAGCCGGCCGGCAAACACTTGCTCGCCTTGCAGCCGCTTCTCCTTCAGATCCATCTAGAGGCTGCGGATCGCGATGTAGCACAGCGCCATCAGCGATTGCGGCAGGATGCCGAGCGCGAGCACGGCCAGGCCGTTGAGCGACAGCAGCGCGCGCATGTCGCGCGGGCCCGTGACCGGGGCGGCGTCGGTCGGCTCGTCGAAGTACATCAGCTTGACGATGCGCAGGTAGTAGAACGCGCCGACCAGCGACGAACAGCACCGCCACCACCGCCAGCCAGACCATGCCCGCGCGTTGACCAGCGGCCTGCAGCACCGCGAGCTTGGCGTAGAAGCCGACCGTGGGCGGAATGCCCGCGAGCGAGAACATCAGCAGCAGCATGATGAAGGCGAACCAGGGACTGCGCTGGTTGAGGCCCTTGAAGTCCTCCAGCGTTCTCGCCTCGAAGCCGGCGCGCGACAGCAGCAGCATCATGCCGAAGGTGCCCAGCGTCATCAGCACGTAGACGACGGTGTAGAACATGCGAGCGCGTAGGCGTCGCCCGCGCTGTAGCCGTTGCTGTCGATCACGCCGGCCAGCAGGCCGAGCAGCATGAAGCCCATGTGCGCGATGGTCGAATAGGCGAGCATGCGCTTGAGGTTGGTCTGCGCGATCGCGGTGATGTTGCCGAGCGCCATCGACAGCACCGCCAGCACCACCAGCATCTGCTGCCAGTCGATGCGCCAGGTCGAGCAGGCCCTTCACCAGCAGGCGCATCGCCATCGCGAACGCGGCCAGCTTGGGCGCCGAGCCGATCAGCAGCGTCACCGCGGTGGGCGCGCCCTGGTAGACGTCGGGAATCCACATGTGGAACGGCACCACGCCCGAGCTTGAACGCCATGCCCGACGACAACGAACACCAGGCCGAACACCAGCACGATGCCTGTTCGCGGCGCTGCCCGTAGCCGATCGACCTGTCGCCACCTCGGTGATGGTCGAGCGAGCCGGTCGCGCCGTAGATCATCGACATGCCGTACAGCAGCAGGCCGGAGGCCAGCGCGCCGAGCACGAAGTATTTCATCGCCGCCTCGGTCGACGAGCGCCGAGTCGCGTTGCAGCGCCACCAGCGCGTACAGGCGACAGCGACAGCAGCTCCAGCCCGAGGTAGAGCGTCAGGAAGCTGTTGCGCGCGAGATCATCACCATCATGCCCGAGCAGCGCGAACAGCAGCAGCGTCGAAGAACTCGCCCTTCAGCAGGTCCGCGGTCGTGCAGGTACTGGCGCGAATAGACCAGCGTCGGCGGCGACCGCCAGGTAGGCGCACAGCTTGAGCAGCGTGCGCCATCAGGTCGGCCACGAACATGCTTGTTGAAGGCGTAGGCGACGTGGCCGCCGGTGCCCGCACATCACGAACACGGTGAGCGGCGGCGCAGCCCAGCAGCGCCAGCATGCGTCGATGCATGAAGCTCGCGTCGCGCCGCGGGTCCTTGACGTAACAGGTCGAGCGATCATGAGCGCGCAGGCGCACGGCCAGCAGCACCATCTCCGGCAGCGCGAGGCAGGAGGTCGGTCAGCGTGGTCATGGGTCGCTCATCTCAGAGTCTTTGGCAGCGCGACGTGGCTGCAGCAGCTCGTTGACCGATCCGTGCATCACGTCGGTGAAGGGCTAGCGGATAGACGCCCATGCCCAGCACCGCGACCGCCAGCAGCGACCAGCACCAGGAACTCGCGCGCGTTCGATGTCGGTCAGCTTGGCCACGTGGTCGTTGGCCACCGCGCCGAAGATCACGCGCTTGTACATCCACAGCGTGTAGGCCGCGCCCAAGATCAGCGTGGTCGCGGCGGCGAAGGCGATCCAGAAATTGGCCTTCACGGCGCCCAGGATCACCATGAACTCGCCGACGAAGCCGCTGGTGCGCGGGCAGGCCGCAGTTGGCCATGGCGAACAGCATCATGAACGCGGCGAACTTCGGCATCGTGTTGACCACCCCGCCGTAGTCGGCGATGTGGCGCGAGTGCATGCGGTCGTACATCACGCCGACGCAAAGGAACATCGCGGCGGAGACGAAGCCGTGCGAGATCATCTGCACCAGGCCGCCCTCGATGCCGAGGCGACTGAAGATGAAGAAGCCGAGCGTGACGAAGCCCATGTGCGAGATCGACGAATAGGCGATCAGCTTCTTCATGTCGGTCTGCACCAGCGCCACCAGGCCGATGTAGACCACCGCGATCAGCGACAGCGCGATCATGAGCCAGGCCAGCTCGTGGCTGGCATCGGGCAGCGATCGGCAGCGAAAAGCGCACGAAGCCGTAGGCGCCGAGCTTCAGCATGATCGCCGCCAGCACCACCGAGCCGCCGGTCGGCGCCTCGACGTGCGCATCCGGCAGCCAGGTATGCACCGGCCACATCGGCACCTTGACCGCGAACGCGAGGAAGAAGCGCGAAGAACAGCAGCATCTGCGCGCGTCAGCGGCAGCGGCAGCTTGTGCCAGTCGAGGATCTCGAAGCTGCCGCCGGACTTGCGGTACAGGTACAGCAGCGCGACCAGCATCAGCAGCGAGCCGAGCAGGGTGTAGAGGAAGAACTTGAGCGCCGCATAGACGCGGTTGGGGCCGCCCCAGACGCCGATGATGAGGTACATCGGGATCAGCGTGGCCTCGAAGAACACGTAGAACAGCATCGCGTCGAGCGCGGCGAACACGCCGTTCATCAGCCCCGACATGATCAGGAACGCGGCCATGTACTGCGCCACGCGCTTCTGCGATCACCTCCCAGCCCGCGATCACCACCAGCACGGTGATGAAGCTGTTGAGCAGGATGAACAGCACGAGATGCCGTCCACGCCCGAGGTGGTAGTGGATGTTGAAGCGCGGGATCCACGGCAGCGTTCTCGACGAACTGCATGCCGCGGGTCGTGCAGGTCGAAGCCGGTGTAGAGCGGCATCGTCACCGGGAAGCCGAGCAGCGCGCCGACCAGCGCAATCCAGCGCGCCATCGGCGGCGTTGCGGTCGCCGCCCGCTGCCAGCACCAGCAGCGCCGGCGACGATCGGCACCCAGATGGCGAGAGCTAAGCAGGGATCGGCGTTCATCGACATGTCTCGTTCAGGCTGCGGAGCGCACGAACCAGGTCAGCAGCACGAACACGCCGATGATCATCGTGAACGCGTAGTGGTAGACGTAGCCGGACTGGAACAGGCGCACCACGCCGAAGCGAACCAGCCGACGACGCGCGCCGTGCCGTTGACCATGCAGCCGTCGATGAGCGCCACGTCGCCGCCCTTCCAAAGGCCGGTGCCGAGCAGCCGCGCGCCGCCGCGCGAAGAACCAGTCGTTGAAGCTCGTCGAAGCCGTACTTGTGGTCGAGCAGGGTGTAGATCGGGCCCAGCGCGACGCGCGATCATCTGCGGCAGATCCGGGCGTACCAGGTACAGGTAGCCGGCCAGGCCCGACGCCGGCGAGCGCCAGCCAGAACGGCAGCCGCGGCGATGCCGTGCAGCATGCATGGCGATCCGCCGTGGAACTCCTTCGCCAGTTCGTCCATGCCGTGTGCCGGGCTGACACGATGATCGAGCCGAAATAGCCGCCGAACAGCATCGGGCCGATCCACCAGCCGACGACGACCGACGGGATGGCGAGCAGAACCAGCGGCAGCGTCACCACCCAGGGCGATTCCTGTGAGGCTTGCCGTGCGTCGTCGTGGCTGCGCGTCCATGGCGCCATGGCTCGTGCCCGTGGCATGATGGCGTGCAGAAGCGCTCCTCGCCGTGGAAGACGAGAATACAGGCGGAACGAGTAGAACGCGTCACGAACACGCCAGCAGCGCGGCAAGTAGGCGAATGCCGGCGCCCGGCAGTATGCGAGGCCTGCACCGCCTCGATGATCGCGTCCTTGGAGAAGAAGCCGGCGAACGGCGGCAGCGCCGGCGTTGGCGAGCGAGCCGATCAGCACGGTGAGCGTAGGTGATCGGCATGTACTTGCGCAGGCCGCCCATGTTGCGCATGTCCTGCTCGTGGTGCAGCGCGATGATCACCGAGCCGGCGCCGAGGAACAGCAGCGCCTTGAAGAACGCGTGCGTCATCAGGTGGAAGATCGCCGACCGAGTAGGCCGAGGCGCCGAGCGCCACGGTCATGTAGCCCAGCTGCGACAGGGTCGAATAGGCGATCACGCGCTTGATGTCGTTCTGCGATGACGCGCGAGCAGCGCCATGAACAGCGCGGTGATCGCGCCGATCACCATGACGAACGACAGCGCGCGTGTCGCGACAGCTCGAACAGCGGCGACATGCGCGCCACCATGAAGATGCCCGCGGTCACCATGGTCGCCGCGTGGATCAGGGCCGAGATCGGCGTCGGGCCTTCCATCGAATCGGGCAGCCACACGTGCAGCGGAAACTGCGCGCTCTTGCCCATCGCGCCGATGAACAGGCAGATGCAGATCACCGTCATCAGCGCCAGTGCATGCCCGGGATAGCTCGATGTCGTCGGCCATGCCGGCGCCTGCGCGAACACGGCGGCGTAATCCAGCGTGCCGAAGTACGCGACAGAATCAGGCCGATGCCGAGCAGGAAGCCGAAGTCGCCTACCCGGTTCACCAGGAAGGCCTTGAGGTTGGCGTAGATCGCCGTCGGCCGCGTGTACCAGAAGCCGATCAGCAGGTAGGACACCAGGCCCACCGCCTCCCAGCCGAAGAACAGCTGCAGGAAGTTGTTGCTCATCACCAGCATCAGCATCGAGAAGGTGAACAGCGAGATGTAGGTGAAGAAGCGCTGGTAGCCCGGATCGTCCGCCATGTAGCCGATGGTGTAGATGTGCACCATCAGCGAGACGAAGGTGACCACCACCATCATCAGCGCCGTCAGGCGGTCGATCAGGAAGCCGATCTCGAAGCGCGTGTCGCCGCGAGGCGAGCCAGGTATAGACGGTACCGTTGAAGCTGTGGCCGTGCCATCACGTCGGCCAGGATCGCGCACGAGGCCGCGAACGAGATCGCCACCGCCAGGATCGTGACCCAGTGCGCGCCGGCGCGGCCGATCGCGCGCCCGAACAGGCCGGCGACGATCGCGCCGGCGAGCGGCGCCAGGGGAACGACCAGGTAGAGGGTCTTCATCGCGATCATTTGCGCGTCTCAGCCTTTCAGGGAATCCAGGTCCTCGACGTCGATCGTGTTCAGATTGCGGAACAGGACCACCAGGATCGCCAGGCCGATCGCCGACTCCGCGGCCGCCACGGTGAGAATGAAGAACACGAACACCTGTCCGGCCGTGTCGCCCAGGTAATGCGAGAAGGCGATGAAGTTCATGTTCACCGCCAGCAGCATCAGCTCGATCGCCATCAGCAGGATGATGACGTTCTTGCGGTTGAGGAAGATGCCGACCACGCTGATGGCGAACAGCACGCGCGCCCAGCACCAGGTAGTGCGACAGTGACAGCGTGAGCACGGTCCCGACTGCACGTCGCTCGCCTTGTCTTCGGACGGGCATCGTGACCAGGCGCACGCGGTCCTCGCGCCTGCACCTTCGACCTGCTCGGCCGGGTTCTGGTAGCTTGCTGTCCTTGCGCCTGCGCAGGGTGAGGGCGATGGCCGCGACGATCGCCACCAGCAGGATCACGGCGGCCAGATCTCGAACGGATAGACATAGTCGCGTGTACAGCAGCCGCCCGAGCTCCCTGGTGTTGCTGTAGCCGGCGGCCAGGCTCGGCGGCGGCCGGCGCGGCCTCGAACACGTGGCGCGCCAGCAGCGCGACCATCTCGAACACCAGGATTCCGCCCACCACCACGGCCAGCGGCAGGTAGCGCCAGAAGCCCTCGCGCAGCCGCTCGAGGTTGATGTCCAGCATCATCACCACGAACAGGAACAGCACCATCACCGCGCCGACATAGACCAGCACCAGCGCGATGGCGAGGAACTCGGCTTCGCAGCAGCATCCAGATGCCCGGCCGCGGTGAAGAACGCCAGCACCAGGAACAGCGCCGCGTGCACCGGGTTGCGCGCGGTGATCACGCGCAGCGCGGCCAGCAGCAGGATCGCCGCGAAGACGTAGAAAAGGAAGCTTTCGAACATTCGTTCTTGTTGCTTATCGGTAGGCGGCGTCGGCCGCGCGGTCCTTGCGCGATCTGCGCCTCGTAACGGTCGCCGACCGCGAGCAGCATCGGCTTGGTGTAATACAGGTCGCCGCGCTTCTCGCCGTGGTATTCGAGGATGCGGGTCTCGACGATGGAGTCCACCGGGCAGGCTCTCTTCGCAGAAGCCGCAGAAGATGCACTTGGTCAGGTCGATGTCGTAGCGCGTGGTGCGGCGCGTGCCGTCGGCGCGCTGTTCCGACTCGATGGTGATCGCGAGCGCCGGGCAGACCGCCTCGCACAGCTTGCAGGCGATGCAGCGTTCCTCGCCGTTCGGATAGCGGCGCAGCGCGTGCAGGCCGCGAAAGCGCGGGCTCTGCGGCGTCTTCTCCTCCGGGAACTGCACCGTGATCTTGCGCGCGAACACGTGCCGCCCGGTCAGCGTCAGCCCTTGACCAGCTCGAGCAGCAGGAAGGTCTTGAAGAATTCCGGATGATGCGCATGTTCATGTCGCCTCCTAGTTCCAGATGTTCCAGCGCGTCTGCATCCAGGCGCCGACCACCACCAGCCAGATCAGGGTCACCGGGATGAAGACCTTCCAGCCCAGCCGCATGATCTGGTCGTAGCGGTAGCGCGGGAAGGTGGCGCGGAACCACAGGAACATCGAGACAGCATGACGAACACCTTGAGCCAGCAGCCAGACGAACGCGCGGCACGGCATCGAACAGCGCCGAGTCGATCGGCGCCAGCCAGCCGCCGAGGAACATGACCGAGGTCAGGGTCGCGATCAGGATCATGTTGGCAGTATTCGGCGAGGAAGAACAGCGCGAACGCCATGCCCGAGTACTCGATCATGTGCCCGGCGACGATCTCCGACTCGCCTTCGGCCACGTCGAACGGCGCGCGGTTGGTCTCCGCCACCCCGGAGATGAAGTACACCACGAACATCGGCAGCAGCGGCAGCCAGTTCCAGGACAGGAAATTGATGCCCATCGACGCGAACGTGCCGCGGCCCTGCGCGCTCACGATGTCGGACAGGTTGAGGCTGCTGCGACACCATCAGCACGCACCACCAGCGCGAAGCCCATCGCGATCTCGTAGGACACCATCTGCGCCGCCGAGCGCATCGCGCCGAGGAAGGCGTACTTGGAGTTGGACGCCCAGCCGGCGATGATCACGCCGTACACCCCCATCGAGGTCATCGCCATCAGGTACAGCAGCCCGGCGTTGACGTTGGCCAGCACCACCTCGGGCGCGAACGGCACCACCGCCCAGGCCGCCAGCGCCGGCGCGATCGATCAGGATCGGGCGCGAGGAGGAACAGGCCCTTGTCGGCGCCGGTCGGGACGATGATTTCCTTCAGCAGCAGCTTGACCGCATCGGCGATCGGCTGCAGCAGCCCGCGCGGGCCGACCCGGTTGGGGCCGATGCGCACCTGCATCCAGCCGATCACCTTGCGCTCCCACAGCGTCAGGTAGGCCACGCACACCATCAGGGGAGCGACGATGCAGACGATGAACACGATGTCGGCCGCAGTGGTGTACACGGCCGGGCCCCACTCGCGAGCCGAACCAGGCGACGGAGTGGTCGAGCAGCCAGCCGGTCATCTAGGCCGCCCTCCCCACTGCGAGCTTCTCGAGCGTCACGCTGCCGAACATCGCGCCCAGCCCCGCGGTCGACGGATGCGCGGCGGCCACGCGCACGCACTCGTCCGGCAGCGCGTCGTCCAGCGCGGCGGCGAGCCGCGCCTCGCCCTGCCCTTGCTTGACCAGCACCGGCTGGCCGGCCTGCGACACCGAGCCGCGCCAGCAGTGTCGAATTCATCCAGGCGCGCGGCGGCCGCGCATCGCGCGTCTTCTGCAGCGCCGGCGCGCGCCGCACGAGCGGGTCGGCTGAAGTAGATCGGCACGTCGGCGATGCGCTGCAGCCCGCGCAGGCCTCGACAGCCGATTGCTTCCGCCACGTTCGAGACGGCATTCGACAAGCCGCGCGGCGATCGTCCTTGCCGCGCAGGCATTCCGTCGCGCACCTGCTCGCAGCTGTCGTAGTCGAAGCCCGGCAGGCCGAGCAGGTTGCCGAGCACGCGCAGCACCTTCCAGGCCGGGCGCGCCTCGCCCAGCGGACTGACCGCGCCGTGGAACGTCTGCACGCGGCCCTTCGCTGTTGACGAAGCTGCCCGGCGGTTTCGGTGAACGGCGCGATCGGCAGCAGCACGTCGGCGTAGTCCGCCGCCGCCTGGCTCCTGAACGCCGACAGCGCGACCACGAAGCTCGGCCGCGTCCAGCGCGCCCAGCGCCGCCTGCGGGTCGGCGCAGTCGAGTTCGGGCTCGGCGTTCAACAGCAGATACGCCTTGCGCGGCCGTGCCAGCATGGCGCGCAGCGTTCAGGCCGCGTCGCCGCCGACGGCGCAGCCCCGCGAGGTAGCCGCCGACGCTGTTGGCCGCCTCGCCCAGAAAGCCGAGCTCGCGCCCGCAGCGCCGCCAGTCCGCGCGCAGTGGATAGCTGCGCCGCCTCGGGATGCTGCTGGCCAGTTGCCGAGCAGATTGCCGCAGCTCGCCGACGCAGGCTCGCGGCGATGCTTGCGCCGCCGCTCAGCACGTTGCCTTCGAGATGCGCGAGCGGCACCGGCGCTGCTTCGGCTCGGCGCCGCGATCGCACTTGCGCCAGCGCACAGGCATCCACGGCGCACGATCGCCTGTTGGCCATCGCATCAGCAGTCGTCATCGGACGTGATGATCTGACTGCGCCCCGCTTGGCCGCCTGGCGCAGGCGGTGCGCGATGAGCGGATGATCCTTGCGCAGGAACGAGCCGACCACCAGCACCCGGTCGAGCTCGCCCAGCGTCCGCGACCGGCATGCCCAGCCAGGGCACCCCGCCGCTTGCCGTCGGCGAGAAATCCGACTGGCGCAGGCGGAAATCGACGTTGTCGCTGCCGAGGCCGCGCAGCGAGCTTGCTGCAGCAGGTAGAGCTCCTCCAGCGTGTGATGCGGCGTGGCGAGCGCGCCGAGCGCGTCGGCGCCGTGCTGCGCCTCGACGTCCTTCAGGCCGTTGGCGACGCAGTCCAGCGCCGTCTGCCAGTCCACCTCCTGCCACTGCCCGTCGCGCTTGAGCATCGGGCTGGGTCAGGCGCTCGTCGCTGTTCAGCGCCTCGTAGGAAAGCGGTCCTGGTCGGACAGCCAGCATTCGTTGATCGCTTCGTTCTCGAGCGGCAGCACGCGCATCACCCGGTCGCTCTTGGTCTGCACCACGCAGGTTGGAGCCGAGGCCGTCGTGCGGGCTGACCGACTTGCGCCGCGCCAGCTCCCAGGTGCGGGCGCTGTAGCGGAACGGCTTGCAGGTCAGCGCGCCGACCGGGCACAGGTCGATCATGTTGCCCGAGAGCTCGGAGTCGACCGGTCTTGCCGACGAAGGCCATGATCTCGGCGTGCTCGCCGCGCCCGATCATGCCCAGCTCCATCACGCCGGCGATCTCCTGGCCGAAGCGCACGCAGCGGGTGCAGTGGATGCAGCGCGTCATCTCCTCCGTCGAGACCAGCGGGCCGATGTCCTTGTGCAGCACGACGCGCTTTTCTTCCTGGTAGCGCGAGGCGCTGCTTGCCGTAGCCCACGGCCAGGTCCTGCAGCTGGCATTCGCCGCCCTGGTCGCAGATCGGGCAGTCGAGCGGATGGTTGATCAGCAGGAACTCCATCACGCCCTTCTGCGCCTTCGACCGCCGTGTCGGAATGGGTGCAGCACCTTCATGCCGTCGGTGACCGGCGTGGCGCAGGCCGGCAGCGGCTTGGGCGCCTTCTCGACCTGCACCAGGCACATGCGGCAGTTGGCCGCGATGGACAGCTTCTTGTGATAGCAGAAGTGCGGAATGTAGATGCCGAGCTTGTTGGCGCGCGTCCATCACCGTGGCGCCGGCTGCCACCTCCACCTGCCTGCCGTCGATTTCGAATTTGGCATGCTCAGGCCGCCTTCGCGATCGGCGCCGTGCGGTCACGTACCGCCGGGCTCGTGCACCAGGCAGCGCTTGTGCTCGATGTGATGCTCGAACTCGTCGCGGAAGTGCTTGATCAAGCTCTGCACCGGCAGCGCCGCCGCGTCGCCCAGCGCGCAGATGGTGCGCCCGGCGATGTTGTCCGCGACGTCGTTCAGCAGCGTCCAGGTCCTCCGGCGCGGCCCTGCGCCGTGCTCGATGCGGTGGACCATGCGGTACAGCCAGCCGGTGCCTTCGCGGCAGGGCGTGCACTGGCCGCAGGATTCCTCGAAGTAGAAGTACGACAGGCGCTCGCAGCGCGCGCACCATGCAGGTCGTCTCGTCCATCACGATCACCGCGCCGGAGCCCAGCATCGAGCCGGCCTTGGCGATCGAGTCGTAGTCCATGGTCGGTGTCCATCATGATCTCGGCCGGCAGCACCGGCATCGACGATCCGCCCGGAATCACCGCCTTGAGCTTGCGGCCGCCGCGCACGCCGCCCGCCATCTCCAGCAGCTTCGCGAACGGCGTGCCCAGCCTGACTTCGTAGTTGCCCGGACGGTTGACGTGGCCGGAGACGGAGAACAGCTTGGTGCCGCCGTTGTTCGGCTTGCCCAGCGCGAGGAAGGCGTCGCCGCCGTTGTTGATGATCCAGGGCACCGCGGCGAAGGTCTCGGTGTTGTTGATCGTGGTCGGCTTGCCGTACAGGCCGAAGCTGGCCGGGAACGGCGGCTTGAAGCGCGGCTGGCCTTTCTTGCCCTCGAGCGACTCGAGCAGCGCGGTTTCCTCGCCGCAGATGTAGGCGCCGTAGCCGTGGTGGTGCGTGCAGCTCGAAGCTGAACTCGCGAGCCGAGGATGTTCTTGCCCAGGTAGCCGGCGCGCGCGCGCCTCTTCCAGCGCCTGCTCGAACTGCTCGTACTCGGCCCAGATTTCGCCGTGGATGTAGTTGTAGCCGGCCGCGGCGCCCATCGCGTAGCCGGCGATGATCATGCCCTCGATCACGCATGTGCGGGTTGTAGCGCAGGATGTCGCGGTCCTTGAAGGTGCCGGGCTCGCCTTCGTCGGAGTTGCAGACGAGGTACTTGTCGCCCGGGATACTGCTTGCGGCATGAAGCTCCACTTCAGCCCGGTCGGGAAGCCCGCGCCGCCGCGGCCGCGCAGCGCCGACTTCTTCACCTCGGCGATCACCTGCGTCGGGCGCAATCTTCTCGCGCAGCATCTTCTTCAGCGCGCTGTAGCCGCCGCGCTTCTCGTAGTCCTCCAGGCGCCAGTTGGCGCCGTCGAGGCCGGCCATGAGGATCGCGTCAGGTCCGTAATCGAGCATTTCAGCCCTTTCCCGCCAGCTCGTCGAGCAACTGCATCGAGCTTGTCCGTGCGTCATGAAGCTCGCACATGCGCTGGTTGTTCACCAGCACACCGGCGCGTCGCCGCAGGCGCCCATGCACTCGCCTTCCGCAGCGTGAACTTGCCGTCCGGCGTGGTCTCGTCGAAGTCCGATGCCGAGCCGCTGCTTCAGGTGCTCGGCGGCCTCCAGCGCGCCCTGCAGACGCGCAGGGCAGGTTGGTGCAGACCGTGAGCTTGTGCCTGCCCGCTCGGCTCGAGGTTGTACATGTTGTAGAAGGTGGCCACCTCGTACACGGCGATCGGCGGCATGCCGAGGTAGCGCGCGACGAAATCCATGGTCTCGGTCGCGAGCCAGCCCTGCTCGTCCTGCGCGATGGCAGCGCCGCCATCACGGCCGACTGCTTCTGGTCGGCGGGATACTTGGCGATCTCGCGGTCGATCTTCTTGAGTGCGTCGGAAGAAAGCATCAGCGGGAGCTCACCTGTCGATATCGCCGAAGACGATGTCCATGGTGCCGATGATCGCCACCACGTCGGCGATCATGTGGCCGCGCGCCATCTCGTCCATGCGCCGACAGGTGGCAGAAGCCCGGCGCGCGCAGCTTCATGCGATAGGGCTTGTTGGCGCCGTCGGAGACGAGGTAGATGCCGAACTCGCCCTTGGGATGCTCGACCGCGGCGTAGGCCTCGCCTTCCGGCACGTGCATGCCCTCGGTGAAGAGCTTGAAGTGGTGGATCAGCTCTTCCATGTTGGCCTTCATCTCGACGCGCGGCGGGCGGCGCGACCTTGTGGTTGTCCGATCATCACCGGGCCGGGGTTGTTGCGCAGCCAGTCGATGCACTGCTTGATGATGCGGTTGGACTGGCGCATTTCCTCGACGCGCACCAGGTAGCGGTCGTAGCAGTCGCCGTTGCATGCCGACCGGAATGTCGAAATCCAGCCGGTCGTAGACTTCGTAAGGCTGCTTCTTGCGCAGGTCCCACTCGATGCCCGAACCGCGCAGCATCGGCGCCGGTAAAGCCCAGCGCCAGCGCGCGCTCGGGCGAGACCACGCCGATGCCCACCGTGCGCTGCTTCCAGATCCGGTTGTCGGTGAGCAGGGTTTCGTATTCGTCGACGTACTCGGGAAAGCGCGCGGTGAAGTCCTCGATGAAATCGAGCAGCGAGCCCTGGCGGTTGTCGTTGAGCGCCTTCAGATCGCTCTCGCATTGCGGATGCTGCGACGGCTGGTACTGCGGCATCGCGTCCGGCAGGTCGCGATAGACGCCGCCCGGGCGGTAGTAGGCCGCGTGCATGCGCGCGCCCGAGACCGCCTCGTACAGTCGAGCAGGTCCTCGCGCTCGCGGAAGCAGTACAGGAACACCGTCATCGCGCCGAGGTCGAGCCCGTGCGTGCCGAGCCACAGCAGGTGGTTCAGGATGCGCGTGATTTCGTCGAACATGACGCGGATGTACTGCGCGCGGATCGGCACTTCGATGCCGAGCAGCTTCTCGATCGCCAGGCAGTAGGCGTGCTCGTTGCACATCATCGACACGTAGTCGAGTCGGTCCATGTAGGGCAGCGACTGGATGTACATGCGTGTGCTCGGCCAGCTTCTCGGTGGCGCGGTGCAGCAGGCCGATGTGCGGGTCGGCGCGCTGCGATCACCTCGCCGTCGAGCTCGAGCACCAGGCGCAGCACGCCGTGCGCCGCAGGGTGCTGCGGGCCGAAGTTGATCGTGTAGTTGCGGATCTCGGCCACTAGCGCTGACTCGCTCGCCGTAGTGCTCTTCGCGGACCACGCGCGGCGTGATCTCGCGCGGCTCGATCGTCACCGGCTGGTAGATGACCCGCTTCTGCTCGGGGTCATAGCGCATCTCGACGTGGCCGGAGACCGGGAAGTCCTTGCGGAACGGATGGCCGATGAAGCCGTAGTCGGTGAGGATGCGGCGCAGGTCGGGATGTCCCTCGAACACGATGCCGAACAGGTCGAAGGCTTCGCGCTCGTACCAGTTCCGCTCGGCCAGATGTCGATCACCGAGTCGACCTGGGAAAATCGTCGTCGGGGCAGAACACGCGCACGCGCAGGCGCCAGTTCTTGCTCACCGACAGCAGGTGCAGCACCGCGGCGAAGCGCTCGCCGCTCCCAGGCGCCGTCGCCGTAGGTCGAGTAGTCGACGCCGCACAGGTCGATCAGCTGCTCGAAGCGCAGCCCGGGGTGGTCGCGCAGCATGCGCGCCGACCTCAAGGTAGTCGGCGGCGCCGACTATCGACGCGTGATCTCGCCCAGCGCGCTGCGCGAGGCTTCACGTCGCCTGCCCTGGAGCGCGCGCCTGCAGCAGCGTCGCTACAGCCGTTGCAGTCGTCGGGCTCATCGGGCGATCGTGTTGGTGCGCTTGATCTTGTTCTGCAGCTGGATCAGGCCATAGAGCAGCGCCTCGGCGGTCGGCGGGCAGCCCGGCACGTAGATGTCCACCGGCACGATGCGGTCGCAGCCGCGCACCACCGAATACGAGTAGTGGTAGTAGCCGCCGCCGTTGGCGCACGAGCCCATCGAGATCACCCAGCGCGGCTCGGCCATCTGGTCGTAGACCTTGCGCAGCGCCGGCGCCATCTTGTTGCACAGCGTGCCGGCCACGATCATCACGTCGGACTGGCGCGGACTGGGACGGAACACGATGCCGAAGCGGTCCAGGTCGTAGCGCGCGGCGCCCGCGTGCATCATCTCGATCGCGCAGCACGCGAGGCCGAAGGTCATCGGCCAGAGCGAGCCGGTGCGGGTCCAGTTGATCAGCTTGTCCGCCGTGGTGGTGACGAAGCCTTCCTTCAGACGCCTTCAATGCCCATGCGACGCCTGTGCTCATTCCCATTCCAGCGCTCCTTTCATCCATTCGTAGACGAAACCGACCACGAGGATGCCGAGAAAAAGCATCATCGACAGAAGCCGAACAAGCCGATCTGCGTTGAGCACCACGGCCCAGGGAAACAGGAACGCGATCTCCAGATCGAACAGGATGAACAGGATCGCGACCAGGTAGTAGCGCACGTCGAACTTCATGCGCGCGTCCTCGAATGCCTCGAAGCCGCACTCGTACGGTGAGTTCTTCTCGGCGTCGGGACGGTGGACTCCGAGGATTGCGCCCAGCGCCATCGGCAGCACGCCGATCGCCAGGCCGACCAGGATGAACAGCAGAACCGGAAAATACTCGCTCAGCATCTTAGGTCTTACTCATTCGGTTGCGCGGCAGCCGGAAAGTTCCGGCTGCCGCGTGCATCTGGTGCCCACGAGCAGACTCGAACTGCTACGGCTGTTTAGGCCACTAGCCCCTCAAGCTAGCGTGTCTACCAATTTCACCACGTGGGCCAAGGATTCAAGCCTTGAATTATCCCCCAAATGAACGGTCTGCTCAGTTCGGAACCTCTTTCGCTTTCGATCCGCCGCCCTGGACAGGCGCGGCAGGTGGCGCGGGCTTGGGCGTCAGCGCGGGTTTGGGCGGCGCAGGCAATTCCTTGATCGATTCCATCACGCCGCCGGAGGCCTGCGGCCGGTGAGTGGCGAAGTAGGACAGTCCGAGGCTGGAGATGAAGAACAGCGTCGCCAGACCCGCCGTCAGGCGCGACAGGAAGTTCGCCGAGCCCGTGGCGCCGAACAGGCTGGCGGACGAACCGCCGCCGAAGCCCGATCCCATGTCGGCCCCCTTGCCATGCTGTAGCAGCACCAGCCCGATGATTCCGAACGCGATCAGGATGTGCAGCACGATGATGACTCTGGTCCAGAATTCCATGTTCATCCTCTAGATTGCGCCGCGCGCACGATCTCAAGGAAATCGTCCGCCACAAGCGATGCGCCGCCGATCAATCCGCCGTCGATGTCGGGCATCGAGAACAGCGCCTTCGCATTAGCCGGCTTGACGCTGCCGCCGTACAGAATGCGCAGCCGCGCGCCGACTTCATTGATTCGCCCGGCGATCCGGCCACGCAGGAACGCATGCACCGCCTGCGCCTGCTCGGGCGTCGCATTGCGCCCCGTGCCGATCGCCCACACCGGCTCGTACGCCAGCACCGACTTCGCCAGCGCCGCGATTCCCGCCTGCTCGAGCACCGCATCGAGCTGGCGTGCGACAGTGCTCTCGGTGCGGCCCGCGTCGCGCTCCTCGAGCGTCTCACCGAGGCACAGGATCGGCGCGATACCGCCCGCCTGCGCGGCGACGAACTTCGCCGCCACCTGGGCATCGGTCTCGCGGAAGATGTGGCGCCGTTCCGAGTGACCGACCAGCACGTAGCGGCAATCGAACTCCGC
This sequence comes from uncultured beta proteobacterium, assembly GCA_963755395.1. Taxonomy (GTDB): domain Bacteria; phylum Pseudomonadota; class Gammaproteobacteria; order Burkholderiales; family SG8-39; genus DAHVFK01. The sequence goes on from CAVWJJ010000003.1 coordinate 228,357, forward strand.
CAGCATCGCGGCGGAAACCTCGCCCGTGTACGCGCCCTGCGCGTGCTCACTCACATTCTGCGCCGCGCAGGCCACCGCCGTGCGTGCCAGCTGGACCGCAGCTTCGGCGAGGTAGGGGAAGGGCACGCACACGGCGCACTCGACACCCGAAATCCCGCTCAGGCCCTTGATGACAGCGTCCAGCAATGCCCGGTTCGACGCCCGGTTGCCGTGCATTTTCCAGTTGCCGGCGACCAGCCGAGCGCGCATTCCGATTCCGATTCCAAAAACCGTGGAATTCTACCGTGTACGGGTCGACAGGGTCAACGAAAAAGCCGGCGCGAGATCAAAGTGTTGCGCCGATTCAAGACCGCGCGCGGTACACGCCGCGCGCCGCGTCGCGCGCGAGCCTCGCGCCTTGCGCATCCATGATCGCGAACAGGCGCTGCCCGATCGCATCCTGCGCCGGACGCAGCAGCGCGGGCAGCTTGACCGCGCGGCTAAGGGCGCGCGTCTCCATCGCGTACAGGTGCAGGATGCCGGCGATCAGTGCCTCGAAGGCCGACTGCGCGTAACTGGCGTGCAACGCGGCGCGCAGGCCGCGGCCGCGCCAGGCTTCGAGAATCCTGCCCGCGGCATCGAGCAGCCGCTCGATGCGCTGCCTGCGCAGCGGCAGGATCTCCTCGTAGCGCAGCACGATGCCGACCGGAAATCCGGCCGCTCGCGCGAGGAACTCGGCGTCGATCTCCCTGCCCTGCGCGAGCAGCTGCGACACGGCATCCGGCCCCACCTGGGCGCCGGCGGCGAATGCCTCGCCCGCGCGCCTCAGTGCGAGGGCGTCCTTGCGGACCTCCTTCTGCACGTTGCGCGCGAGCAGCGGCTCGAGGTGCGGCAGCGCGAGCCGAAGCGGCAGCGCAGTGTGCAGCGCCTGCGTGGTGCGCCGGCTGTAAGTCTCGAGGATCCTGCGCTCCAGCCCGGCAAGGACGCGCACCCGATCCATCGGCGCGCGGCCGGCCGCTCAGCCCGGCAGCGGCTTTACCGCGCGATGGAATCCGAGCATGCCGTAGAGCACCGTCTTGGCAGTGACGTCGACGTAGCCCAGCTCGCGCAGCACGACCGAGAGCTCCTCTGCCGAGTAGAACATCTCGAGCGCATGGATGAAGTACTTCTTGCAGTTGAGCGCCGCAGGACCGCTCCTGAACAGCACCCCGGTGAACGCCAGGCACATGCGCAGATAGGCGTAGTAGCTCTTTTCGACGAAGCGGCTGCGCGGGCGCAGCATGTCGCAGTGATGGAAATGCCCGCCCGGCTTGAGCACGCGCAGGATTTCCTGGAATACGCGTCGCACCCGAAGATGACGCGAGGCGAACTGCAGCGTCACGACGTCGAAGTAATTGTCCGGGAACGGCAGCTCGTGCACGTCGCCGATGGTGCTGCCGATGCTGAAGCCGCGCGCCCTGGCGCGCTGCTGCCCGACCGCCTGCATCTCCGCGCTGCGGTCTATCGCCTGCACCTGCAGCGTCGGCTCACGCTCGAGCAGCGCGATGCCGATCGCGTTCGTTCCGGCGCAGACGTCGAGCACCCGTTCGCCGGGCTTGACGTCGACGGTGGACATGAAGCTGCGCAGGAACCAGCCCCACAGGCCCAAGCTGGCAATGTAGTTCGCTTTGTCGTAGTAGGGCGCGACGTCGGCGAACACCTCGTTCAGGTCGTTGGTCCAGACGTTTCTGAAGCGCTGCTCGCGCAACTCCTCGCGCAGCGCAAGTGGCGGCGGTGGTGTCATTGTATTTGTCCCCCCTTCTGTCTTCGATCGAGGCAGTGGGCGCTAGATTAGCAGCAAGTAGGCCGCCGCGGCGACGCTTGCGGCCACGGCGATCGCGTAGACGATCGCGGCGACATACGTGTCCGCGCGCACCCCGAGGTCGTAGCAGGTGATCCGCAGGCGATGGGCGGCGCTCCACAGCGACAGGAACACTACCCCCACGATCACCACCTTGACCGGCCAGTGCGCGGCGAAGGCATGCATGCGGTCATAGGACAGCAGGTCCGGCACGTGCCCGAGCGCGGCGAGCAGGGTGAGCACGATCAGCGCCGGCGTCAGGAACGCCGTGAGGGTGCCCCCGGCGGCGAACGGACCCCACACGATCGGCTTGTTCGATTTGGCCATGCTAGAACGCCCCCGCGAAAAGCAGTACCATGAGCGACAACAGGCCCCAGACGGCGAAGTGCGCACCCGAGATGATCCGGTCGGCGACGAATTCCTCGCCCAACTGCAGCGGCAGCGCCTTCGGCGTGAGCTTGAACCAGGTCACGGCGTGATAGACGGTAAACGCCAGCGCCAGCAGCTGCAGCACGATGCTCGCCGGGCTGCGCAGCGCTTGCAGAAATGCGTCCCAGGCTGCAGGGCCCTGCGCCAGCCGCGCCAGGCCCCACACCAGCATCAGCGTCCAGCCGCCGATGAACAGGCACGAGAATTCCCGCAGCATGTAGCGCAGGTAGCGCGGGTGGCGCGTCAGCCACTCGCGGCCCACGGCGCGCAGGTAGGGCTTGCGGCTCATGATTTGCTCAGCCATGGCATCGTGTGCTCGAGATACCAGTCGACCGTGCTCCTGATCTTCACCTGCTGCAGCGCGGCGGCGGGATCCACGTGCTCGGGACAGACCTCGGAGCAGGCCCCGACGAAGGCGCACTCCCACACGCCCTCGGTGGCGGCAATCTCCTGCTGGCGTTCGTCGCGTCCACCGTCTCTCGAGTCCTGGTTGTAGCGGTGCGCGAGCGATATCGCAGCGGGCCCGATGAACTTCGGGATCAGGCCGTACTCGGGGCAGGCGGCGTAGCACAGCATGCAGTTGATGCAGAGCGTGAACTGCTTGTAGCGCTTCAATTGCGCCGGGGTCTGCCGGTACTCGCCGTCTTCCAGCGCCCTCGCGTCCTTCGGGATCAGGTAGGGCTTGACCCGCTTCAGCTTGGCGACGAAGTCGTCGATTACGGTCACCAGGTCGCGCTCGACCGGGAAATGGGCCAGCGGCTCGACCCGGATCACGCCCTGGTAGTCGCGCAGGAACGACTTGCAGGCCAGCTTCGGCTCGCGGTTGATCATCATGCCGCAGCTGCCGCAGACCGCCATGTGGCAGGACCAGCGGTAGCTGAGCGTGGGATCGATGTTTTCCTTGACGTGGTTGAGCGCGTCGAGCACCACCCATTCCTCGCGGCACGGCACCGTGTAGCGCTGGAAATGCGGCGCCTGATCCAACTCAGGGTTGTAGCGCAGCACCTCCAGCTCGACCACGCGCTCGCTCATTCGTGGCCTCCGGAGTAGTCCCGCACGCCCGGCTGCGACTTGGTGATCACCACGTCGAGATAGTCCACGCGCGGCGCCGCATCGCCGTGGTAATGCGCGAGCGAGTGCTTGAGGTAGCGCGTGTCGTCGCGCTCGACGAAGTCCAGCCGCTGGTGCGCGCCGCGCGACTCCTTGCGCTCGAGCGCGCTCACCGCAACGGCCTGCGCGCAGTCCAGCATCGAGCCCAGCTCGAGCGCCTGCAGCAGGTCGGTGTTGTAGACGTTGGTCTTGTCGTGCAGCTCGATCCGCGCGTAGCGGCGGCGCAGCTCGGCCAGCTTGGCGCAGGCTTCGGCCAGGCCATCGCCGCTGCGGTAGATGCCGGCGTTCTGCTCCAGCGTATGCATCATCTCGCGGCGCAATCCGGCCAGGGTTTCCCCACCGCCGGTGCGCTGGAACAGCTCGCGCACTTTCGCCTGCGCGTCCTGCGCGCGTGCCTCGAGCGCCGCATCGCTGCCCTGCCGCGCGCCGGAACCGAGGTACTCGGCCGCGCTCAACGCCGCGCGCCGGCCGAACACCAGCAGCTCGGTGAGCGAGTTGGAGCCCAGGCGGTTGGCGCCGTTGATGCTCACGCAGGCGCACTCGCCCGCCGCAAAAAGGCCCGCGAGCGGAGTCGCGGCGCGGATGTCGGTGTGGATGCCGCCCATCATGTAGTGCACCACCGGGCGCACCGGCACGGGGTCGGTGACCGGGTCGACCCCCATGTAGCTGATCGACATGTCGCGCACCAGGGGCAGCCGCTCGTTGATCTTCTTCTCGCCCAGGTGCCGCATGTCGAGCAGCATCGCGTCGCCCCACTGGGTGGCGACCATGTTGCCCTTTTGCTGCTCGTGCCAGAAAGCCTGGCTGACGCGGTCGCGCGGGCCCAGCTCCATGGTCTTCAGCACCGGCTTGCCGAGCGGTGTCTCGGGGCCCATGCCGTAGTCCTGCAGGAAGCGTCGGCCATTCTTGTTGAGCAGCACCCCGCCCTCGCCGCGGCAGGCCTCGGTCAGCAGCGTGCCCGTGCTCGGCAGGCCAGTCGGATGGTACTGCACGAACTCCATGTCCTTGAGCGGCACGCCCGCGCGGTAAGCGAGCGCCATGCCGTCGCCGGTCTTGATCGCGCCGTTGGTGGTGAACGGGAACATTCTCCCCGCGCCGCCGCCGGCGATGATCACCGCGCGGGCCCGTATCTGGCGCATCTGGCCGCTGCGCATCTCGATCGCGGTCAGGCCCTGGCAGCGGCCGTCGTCGACCAGCAGCTCGGTCGCGTAGTACTCGTCCAGGCGCTCGATCGAGGGGTACTTGAGCGAGGTCTGGAACAGCGTGTGCAGGATGTGGAAGCCGGACTTGTCGGCCGCGAACCAGGTGCGCTGCTTCTTCATGCCGCCGAACGGCCGCACCGCCACCGAGCCGTCCGCCTCACGGCTCCACGGGCAGCCCCAGTGCTCGAGCTGGATCAGCTCCCTGGGCGCCTGTTGCACCAGGTAGTCGACCGCATCCTGGTCGCACAGCCAGTCGCCGCCGCCCACAGTGTCATTGAAGTGGTGCTCGAGGCTATCGTCGGCCTTGATCACGCCCGCCGCGCCGCCCTCGGCCGCGCAGGTGTGGCTGCGCATCGGGTAGACCTTGGAAATCAGCGTGACGCGCAGCTTCGGATCGGCGTCGGCCAGGGCGATCGCGGCGCGCAGTCCCGCGCCTCCCGCGCCGATGATCGCTACGTCCGTCCGAACCGTCTCCATCCCCTTTTTCCCGCTTTCAGCCTGCCGCCACTATGCGCCCGCCGCGCTCGGCGGATTTGATCTCAGTCAAGCCGTCTATCTCACCACGCGGTCGATCGCGATCCGCAGTCCGCTCGTGCCGGGCGCCACCGGGGCGCTCGCGCCCTCGAGATCACCCGGCTGCGGCAGCGCGTTGCCGGACTTCGAAATGCGCGCGCCCACTACCACCTCGGTCTGGCTCGAGAGCGTGTTGCCCGCCGCCATCGCCTGGCTGTCGTCGAGACGGAACGCGTACGGCAGCTGCGAAGCCGCCACGCGCAGGATCGCCACCGGCATGCGAGCACCCTTGGCGGGGCGCGCGAACACGAACAGGGTGTCGCCCGGCTCGACTTGCGAAGCGAGCTCCGGTGCCAGCTTTACCGTGCCTGTGATGGTCTTGGAGTCTGACGCGACCTCGGTCTTCTTCTCCGGCGCGGCCGGCAGGTTGCCGGCCTTGCGCGCCTCTTCGATGCTGCTCTCGACCGCGCGCCTGAAATCCGACCCGGGCGGGATCTCGGCCAGGCCGCGCTCCCAGTAGCGCACCGCTTCGGCGTAGTTGCGCTGGGCGAACTCCGCGCTGCCGGCAAGCGCGAGCAGCTTGACGTTCTTCGGATCGACCTTGAGCCCGCGCTGGACGACCTGCATCGGCTCGCCGACCAGGTTGCCGCCGCGCGCCATCGCCAGCGTATCGGCGTAGTCCGCGAGCAGATTTGCGTCGTCGCCGACCAGCGCGACTGCGCGCGCATAGGCGTCCGCCGACTCCTGGTAGCGCCCGAGCACGGCGTAGGAGCGGCCGAGCATGGTCCAGCCGGTGGCGTCGTCCGGATTCTGCTTCAGGCGCGCCGCAAGCGTGTCGACCATCTCGGCGATCTGCTTCGGCGTGACCGGATGCGCTTCCTGGCGAACCATCGGCTCGAGCGCCCCGATGTTGCCGAACTGCAGGTAGCCCAGCACCACGACCAGCGGCAGCGCGAACCCCACCGCGAGCGCCGCCCAGCGCGCTGCGCGCTTGCCCGTGGGCGCGGCAGCCTCTGCCGGCGCAGCGGGCTGGACGTCCTCCAGCAGGCGGCGCTCGATCTCCTGCCGCGCCTCGCGGTACTGCTCCTCGCCCAGGCCGTCGTCGGCGCGCTCGCGCTCGAGCCCGGCCAGCTCATCGCGGTAGAGCTTGACGTTGGTTGCGTCGCGGTCCGTTCCTGCGCCGGCTGTGCGCTGGCGCAGCAGCGGCCGCAGCACCAGCAGCAGCGCAACCGCGACGAACAGCGCCGCGATGAGCCAGAACGCGGTCATGCGCGGTCCTTGCCGCCGCTGAGCAGCGCCTCCGCGCGCGAGCGCTGCTCGTCGCTGAGCGAGGTCAGCACCACCCTGGCGCGGCGCCGGCGCAGGTACGCGAACAGAGCGATCATGCCGCCGACCAGCAGCGCGAAGGGGCCGCTCCATAACAGCAGGGTATTGCCCTGCAAGGGCGGCTTGTAGAGCACGAAATCACCGTAGCGGTCGACCAGGTACTGCTTGATCTGGGCGTCGCTCCTGCCGGCCTTGATCTGCTCGCGGATTTCCTTCCTCAGGTCCTTCGCCAGGTCGGCCTGGGAATCGGCGATGGTCTCGTTCTGGCACACCAGGCAGCGCAGCTGTTGCTCGAGCGTCACGGCGCGCTTTTCGACCACCGGGTCGTCGCCCGCCGGCACCGCCTGCTTGGCATAAAGCGGCCCCGCCGCCAGCAGCGCGGCGCAGAAAAGGAGCACGTGGCGCATCATCCCTGCAGCTTCTTCACCAGGGGCACGATCTTCGCGTCCAGGATCTCGGGCGTCACCGGGCCGATCTGCTTGTAGCGGATCACACCCTGCTTGTCGATCACGTAGGTCTCCGGCACGCCGTACACGCCGTAGTCGATGCCGATGCGTCCGTCGCGATCCATGATCGACATCGTGTACGGATCGCCGAACCTGGCGAGCCAGGCGAGCGCGTCCTTGCGCTCGTCCTTGTAGTTCAGGCCGTAAACCGGAACGATGTTGCGCTTGGAAAATTCGACCAGCACCGGATGCTCTTCGCGGCAAGACACGCACCACGATGCCCAGACGTTCAGCAGCCATACCTTGCCGCGCAGGTCTTTCTCGGAGAATGTGCGCTGCGGATCCACCAGCTCGGGCAGCGTGAACGCCGGCGCCGGCTTGTTGATCAGCGGCGAAGGCACCTCGCGCGGGTCGAGCCGCAGCCCGACCGCCAGGAAACCGACCAGGACGATGAAGATGCCGAGCGGGATCAGGAAGCGCTTCATCCGCGCTCGCCCTGAGGCACTGCCGGCCGCGACGCCCGCCGGCGTCTCTGGCCCTTCGGCTCCGGCTGGGAGGTCTCCGGCCGCTCACGCTTGCGCTCGGCCACGCGGTAGCGGCGGTCGAGCGCGGCGAGCAGGCCGCCCAGCGCCATCAGCAGCGCAGCCGCCCCAGATCCAGGCCACGAACGGCTTGTAGTAGATGCGCACCGTCCACGCCTGGGCGCCGACCGGCTCGCCGAGCGAGACGTAGAGGTCGCGCGTGAAGCCGGTGTGGATCGAGGCCTCGGTCATGGGCGCTTCCTGCGTGCCGATAGTTGCGCTTTTCCGGATGCAGGGTGAAGGCCAACGCGCCGTTTCTCAGCACACTGACGGTGCCGCGCTCGGCGGTGTAGTTCGGCCCGCGCGCCTCGCCCACGCCGTCGAAGCGGAAGGTGTAGCCGCCGACGACTGCGGTGTCGCCCGGGTCCATCTTCAGGTCGCGCTCGACCTCGTAGCTCTTGACCATCGTCACGCCGATCGACGAACACGCCGATCCCGGCGTGCGCCAGCAGCATGCCGCAGCTGGGCGCGCGGCACGCCGCGCAGGCGCGCGAGCAGCCCCGGGCCAGGCTGCGCGCGCAGCTTGGCAACCAGCGAGGTCGCGGTCGAGGCGAAGACCCAGAACGCGAGCAGCAGGCCGAAGCTGCGCATCGCGGTCCACTCCCCGAGCAGCGCGGGCAGCACCAAAGCGCACACCACGCTAAGCCCGAAAGCCCATTTGAGCCGTTGCGCCAGGCTCGGCAGGCTCGCCTGGCGCCAGCGCGCGAGCGGGCCTATCCCCATCAGGAACAGCGCCGGCGCCATCAGCGGCACGAACACGGCGTCGAAGTACGGCGGGCCGACCGAAATCTTGCCCAGGTCGAGCGCGTCGAGTAGCAGCGGATAAAGGGTGCCGAGCAGCACTGCGGCCGCGGCGACCGCAAGCAGCACATTGTTCATCAGCAGCATCGACTCGCGCGACACCAGCTCGAAGCGCCCGCCCAGGCCGACGCGCGGCGCGCGCCAGGCGAAAAGCGCGAGCGAGCCGCCCACCACCACCGCGAGGAAGACGAGGATGAAGATCGCCGCGCCGCGGGTCGGTCGCGAAGGCGTGCACCGACGTGAGCACGCCGGAACGCACCAGGAAGGTGCCGAGCAGCGAAAGCGAGAACGCGACGATCGCCAGCAGCACGGTCCAGGCCTTGAAGCCGCCGCGCTTTTCCGTCACCGCGAGCGAATGGATCAGCGCCGTGCCCACCAGCCACGGCATGAAGGAGGCGTTCTCCACCGGATCCCAGAACCACCAGCCGCCCCAGCCGAGCACGTAGTACGACCACGCGCTGCCGAGCGCGATGCCGAGGGTCAGGAAACACCACGCGGCGATGGTCCAGGGACGCGACCAGCGCGCCCAGGCGGCGTCCAGGCGGCCGTCGATCAGGGCCGCGATGGCGAACGCGAACGCGACCGAGAAGCCGACGTAGCCCATGTAGAGCATCGGCGGATGCGACGACCATGCCGGGGTCCTGCAGCAGCGGGTTCAGGTCGCGCCCTTCGGCCGCCGCGGGCAGCAGGCGCGCGAACGGGTCCGAGGTGAACAGCATGAACAGCAGGAAGCCGATGCTCACCATCGCCATCACGGCCAGGATGCGCGCCACCATCGCGTCGGGCAGCTGGCGGCTGAAGACCGTGACCGCGAGCATCCAGACGGTCAGGATCAGCACCCACAGCAGCAGCGAGCCTTCGTGGCCGCCCCATACCGCAGCGAACTTGTACTGCAACGGCAGGTTCGAGTTGGAATGCTCGGCGACGTACAGCACCGAGAAATCGCTGCTGACGAAGGACCAGGCGAGGCAGCCGAAGGCGATCGCGACGAACACGAACTGGCCCTGCGCCGCGGGCCGGGCGACCGCCATCAAGGCCGGATTGCCGCGCGCCGCGCCGACCAGCGGCAGCGTGGCCTGCACCAGCGCCAGCAGCCAGCGCGAGGATGAGGGCGAAATGTCCGAGTTCGGGGATCATTTTTTCATCGGCTCCGGGAGTTGGCCGTGCTGCGCCTTGGCGATCGCGTCGGCGGCTTCCGGCGGCATGTAGTTCTCGTCGTGCTTGGCAAGCACTTCCTGTGGCCTGGAAGATGCCGTCGGCCTCGAGCCGCCCTTGCGCGACCACGCCCTTGCCCTCCTTGAACAGGTCGGGAAGGATGCCGTTGTAGCGCACCGGGATGGTCTTGGCGGTGTCGGTGACCACGAAGCTGCACCGTGAGGCCGTCGGGCAGGCGCTTCAGGCTGCCCTTCTCCACCAGCCCGCCGAGGCGGAAAGTCTTGTTGACCGGCGCTTCCTTGTCCGCCACCTGGGTGGGGCTGTAGAAGAAGACGAGGTTGCTGCGAAACGCGTTCAGCACCAGCGCCGCGGTGACGCCCAGCAGCACCAGTCCGAGCGCGACGAACATCAGCCTGCGGTGGCGCGGCTTCATGCCTTGCGCTCCGCCAGGCGCGCGCGGCGCGCGAGCAGAACGAGCTCGCCCGCGATGCACGCCACCGCCATCAGGTACGAGCCCCAGACGTAGAACGCGTAGCCGCCCATATGGATGAAATTGCCGAAGCTGCCCCAGTTCATTCCACACCTCGCAGTTCCTGCAACCCATTGCGCGTCGCGCTCGCGCTCGAGGATGATCGAGCGTACCCGCGCACAGCGCGACGGCGATGCTGTACATCCACGCTGCGAGCGACATCAGCAGCATGCCGACGAGCATCGTGGTCGCCATCGAGGGCGCGCGGGTCAGGCTGACCGAGGCGCCCTGGTGCAGGGTGTTCCACCACTTGACCGAGAAATAGATGATCGGGACGTTGACCACGCCCACGATCGCCAGCACCGCGCCGGCGCGGTCGGCGCGGCGCGGGTCGTCGATCGCGTTGGTCAGCGCGATGAAGCCGAAATAGAGGAACAGCAGGATCAGTTCCGAGGTCAGGCGCGCGTCCCACACCCACCAGGTGCCCCAGGTCGGCTTGCCCCACAGCGCGCCGGTCCACAGCGCGAGGAAGGTGAACATCGCGCCGGTCGGCGCCACCGCCGAGCGCCATCATGCCCGACAGGCGCGTATTGAGGACCAGCCCGAGCGCCGCCCAGAACGCCATGACCACGTACAGGAACATCGACATCCACGCCGCCGGCACGTGGAGAAAAATCACACGGTAGGCCTCGCCCTGCTGAAAGTCGGTGGGCGCGACGAAAAAGCTCAGGTAGAGCCCGGGCAGCGCGAACAGCAGCGCAAGCGTCGCGAACCAGGGGATCATCCTGCCCGCAACCGGGAAGAACGCCTGCGGCGCGGCCAGCTTCAGCAGCCAGCTGCCGCTCGTTTCGCTGTCCAGTCTGTAGCCGTTCGATGCCAAGTTCACCCTCTCGAAAAACGTTCAATCGTATGCAACCCGCAGCGCCGCGGTGGTGGCCCAGGGAGCCACCACGCACGACATGGCGAGGAACGCGCCAAGCAGCGACAGGTGCGGCGACGCGCTCATTCCCGCCTGAGCCTCGGACACGCCGCCCGCGCCGAAGATCAGCACCGGGATGAAAAGCGGCAGCACCAGCAGCGCCAGCAGCACCCCGCCGCCGCGCACGCCGAGCGTCAGGGCCGCGCCCACGCCACCGATCAGGCTCAGCACGGGCGTTCCGACGAGCAACGATACCGTCAGTACCACCAGCGCTTGTTGAGACAGATCAAACTGTACCCCAACCACCGGCGCCAGCAGGGTGACAGGCAGGCCCGAGAGCAGCCAGTGCGCGATGAACTTGCCGACCACGATTACCCCCAGCGGGTGTGCGGATATGAGCATCTGCTCCAGGCTGCCGTCGGCGTAGTCCGAGGCGAACATGCGCTGCAGCGACAGCATCGCAGCCAGCAGCGCCGCCACCCACACGATGCCGGGCGCCATCGAGCGCAGCAGGTTCGGCTCGGCGCCCACGCCGAGCGGGAACAGGGTCACCACGATGACGAAGAACACCAGGTGATTGAGCACGTCGCCGCGCCGGCGCATCGACAGGCGCAGGTCGCGGGCAACGATCGATTGGAGTCCGCCGAGCACGCCTGAGTTCAACCTTCCAGCACGATCGAGTAGCGCGCGCGCGCCGCGATCGCCACTTCCTGGTGAGTGGTCAGGATCACCGCCCCGCCGCGCGCGAGGTGCGCGTCGACCAGCGCCACCACGGTCGCGAGCGCTCGGGTGTCGAGCGCGGCGAACGGCTCGTCCAGGATCCAGAGCGGAAAGTCGGCTGCGAGGCAAAGGCGCGCCAGTGCCACCCTGCGCTTTTGCCCCTGCGACAGGTAGCGCGCCGGCAGGCGCGCGCGCCGCGCCAGCCCGATGCGCTCGAGCGCCTCGGTGCGCGCCGAAGCCGTAGCGCTCCGCCCGCACAGCTCGAGCGAGATGGCCAGGTTCTCGTCGGCGCTGAACTCTTCCTTGACCGCGTTCGCATGGCCGACGAACAGCAGCTCGCGCGAGTAGGTCTCGCGCAGCTCGGCGATCGGCTCGCCGCGCCAGCGGATCGTGCCGGCCGCCGGGCGCGACAGCCCCGCCACCAGCCGCAGCAGGCTCGTCTTGCCGCTGCCGTTGGGACCTTGCACCAGCAGCAGCTCGCCCTCGCCGAGCGCGAACTCGAGCCCCGAGAACAGGCGTACGTCGCCGCGCTCGCAGGCAAGGTCGCGAACTTCCAGCATTGCGTGGGTCAAGTGCGGGCGGAAAAGCTGTGAAGGATACCCCAGTCCCGGGGCCGGCAAAAAAAAAGGCCGGCTCGTGGCCGGCCTCGAACCCGCTACGGGGCTCGTTATCGGAAGCTGTAGATATAGCGTGCCATGAGCACACTCACCTTCTGGTCCGGGTTCAGGAACACGGTGGAACCATCCGCGTACACGAACGGAACGCCCGCGTTGCCCCAGGTCCAATCGTTCACCTTGTCGATCTGATGCAGCACATCGACCCGCACCGTCGCTTGCTTGTTGAGCGCGTACCTGGCGTAAAGGTTGATCCTGGTCTCGATGAACGTCACATCCGGCAACCCGCCCGATGCGGCAAGGAACGCCAAGTTGGCAGCGCTCCCGCTTGGACCCAGCGTCTGGCCGTAGATGTTCTTGTCGTGGGTGTAGGCGAGATTCCCGCCCACGTCGAGCCGCGCGGTCGCCTTGCCGGAAAGACCAAGCCCGATCGTGCTGTTGATGTCCCGCATCGCCATTTGATAGGACGACAGGCTCGGCTGCTCGACGTTCATCGTCTCGTCGCTGACCGACGCAAATCCCGTCAGCTTCCAGCGCTCCGACAGCGCGTAGGTCGCGTCCAGGCTATAGAGGCTGGATTCGCCGCTTCGCACGCCTGAATACGTCGGAGCGTTGAAATGGTCCGTTCCCCGCTCGACCACCAACTGGAGCGAGGTCCGCTCGGTCGGCGTCCACTCGGCCGTCGCCCGACCCCTGTTGCGCGTGCGATCCAGCAGGTAGACCGGCAAGCTTGCCGTCGACAAGGTCTGGAGATACCCGGTCGTGACGATCGTTTCCGTGCTGGCGAGGTACCAGTCCCCCCCGGTGCGCGACGAATGCACGACGCCGATCGAGCCTGCGAACGAGTCGGAGAAGGTGTGCCTCAGTTGCGCGCGATAGCTCGTTTCCTCGGTCTTCTGGCGCACCGCAGTCAGGCCACCGAGTGTGTCGGTAATCAGCGGAAGCCCGCGGTCGATCGACTCGTAATCGACTCCCAGCGTGCCCAGGAGGTTCGCGGGCAGCTGGTACGTTCCCTGCAGCTTGCCGACGAGCCTGGTGTCGCTAGGCGGGCTGTTGGTCCACGCCGTCGTTGCCGCGCCCTCCACGTTGTAGTACTCGACCGGGGTCTTGTCCTTGCGGTCCTCGTAGCGCAGGTTGGCCACCAGCGAGAGCTTCGGCAGAGGCTTTGCCGTCAGCCCGAACTGCGCCCTAGTCGTATCCACGACGGCGCCCAGGCTGTTTACCCCCGCCGGCGCCCCCGTCAATCCCATGGCGCTGAAGGACTGGTCCTGCGTCGCGCGCGTATACGAAAGGTTGAAGGTCGAGCGCACTGTCTTGGTCAAGGCATAGGTCCCGTCCAGATAGAGCTGGTGCGCCTGGTTGTCGGGCCAAAGCGCCATCGGAAGGCTCAGGATGCTCTGCAGCCCGGCGGTAAGCGGGTACGCTCCGCCGGTGTAATTCCGCAGCGTGCCGGGCACGGTCGGCGTCAAGTTACCGTTGTTGTCGGTGTAGAACGAACCATAATAGCCGCCGCTTACGAACAGCTTGCCGGCGGAATAGTTCAGCTTGGCCTCGAGCTGGTCGGTCCTCGAATTGACGGGCTCGGGCAGCATCAGCAAGGCCCAGCCGGTCGTCGTGGCGCTGCCGCCGACGCAACCGGGCGCCGATGCCGAAGTGCAGGCGAACCCTCTGGCGAACAGGCGCGCGCCATCCTTGTCTTCGTTCTTGAAGCTGACCTGGACCTGCAGCGATGGCGAGATCCATTTGTCGACGTTCAAGCCGAGACGCTGGCGCTTGAGCTCGAGGTTGAGGTCCTGCCCCGTTCCGGGCGCCGACAGCAGGCTGACCGTGGGCGTAGTCGTGCCCGCGCCCACCAAACCGGTGTTGATGGTGCGGATGTCGTGCTTGACGATCTCCTCGTAGTCCGCCGAGACCTTCCAGTCGCCCTGCCGGTCCATCGTGAAATTCAGCTCGGGCGTGTCGAGGCCGAGGTCGCGGCCGCGGACGATGGTCCACGTGCCGGTCTTCTCGTCGCGCTTGGCGTAGTCGATGTCGAGCAGCAGGTTGGAGTCGTTCTTTCGCAGGCCGTTGTACTCTCCGAACACCGTCCGGTCGCTCTGGTCACCGCTTGCGGCTGCGACGCCGACCGAGACGGAGCTTTCGGGTTGAGTGAGCTTGGCGAGATCGTCTGCGTCGTCGGCATATGCGGGCGCGAAGCCTGCGACCAAAGCCAGCGCGATGATCGTTTGGCCGACTGCGAGGTATTGTTTCTTGGTGTTCATGATCGATTTCCCCCCATCAGCGGAACAGAAACTGCGGCGTCGGATTGCCCAGCGGCACGCCAGAGGCAGGATTGTTGGAGCCGTGAACTTCCGTATGGCAGTTCACGCAACCTCGCGCCATGGTGTAGTTGATGAGGTTCTTGCCGCTAGAGGGGACTTGGGCATTCGGTATGCCCTGCTGACTCTGGAGCTGAAGAGGCCCGCCCCCATGCGGGCTGTGGCACTGGTGGCAGAGCATTGGCGGGCGCATCTTTAGCATGCTCTCCACCACCGTGCCGTGCGGGTTGTGGCAGTTGGTGCAGTCCTCGCTGACCGGATCGTGGTTGTGCACGAAAGGCCCGCGCTTCTCCATGTGGCAGGTGTAGCAGGTGTCGTTGACGCTGGCTCGTTTGAGCAGATGCGGGCCGACCGAACCCATCGGGCTGTGGCAGTCCGAGCAGACGACCTTGCCCTCGAGAATCGGGTGATGCGACGGACGGTTGGCCTGCGCGCGCTGCTCCTTGTGGCAGGTGAAGCACACTTCGGGCTGAGTGCGCTTGTCGAGCACCGGGTCATGGGCCGCGTGCACCCGATGGCACGAGGTGCAAGCCACGTTCTGCAACTGGTGGGTGCTGCCCGACCAGTGCGACATCATCGGACCGTTCTGGTGGCAGGCCAGGCAGGCCTCGTTACGCGCCTCGACCGGCGTGTTCGAAGTCTTGCCGAACACGCGGTCGGGCTTGCCGTTGCCGTCGCGGTGCGCGAGGCTCTCGCCGTGGCAGCTGGTGCAGGTGGGAGTACGCGGATCGGCCGTCGTGCCCATCTTCGTCTTCCCGATCTCGAGCACGTGCGGGGTGAATTCCGCAGTGTGGCACTTCGTGCAGACAGCGTCGCCCCGCAGCACGAGGTCGTCGGACGACTTCGCCTGGCCGCCCGGCGGTTCGGCCGCGGCCGCCGGAGCGCTCGCGCCCAGGTATCCGGTCGCAGCGACAGCCGCAGCCAGCCCGAGCAGATACCGTCGCAAATCACTCATTGGTGCCTCTCCCTCGTCGAAACATGCTTGTTAGTGAAATTTCTTGCCGCAATGCTTTGCGCGCCCGAGAGGCCGACAGACCCGCGAGCGATACGAAGTACTTGCATGGGAGCGCGAGCGCGCTGGGCCCGCGCGGTGAGTGTGATCGTTGGGAAATGGCGGCGGCCGGAGCGCATCTCCGAGCGACCTGCGCGTACCGCACCGACTTCGGGTTCTGCTGACACCCCCCGCCCCTTTCCCCTGCCGATGCCGCGGTTAACTTCTTGACAGCATCAGGCCAGCGGACTGTAAGTGGGCCGTAAGGGAGGCGCTTTGATCTACATCAAACGGCAACTCTCGCCTTGTTTAGTCACCGGCGCAGGTTGCTTTTGCGCAAATCGGCTGGTTCGCCGCCCTCCCGCAGGCCTGCGAAAGCAAAACGGCCCGCCGAAGCGGGCCGAATTCATGCCGTTGGGAGAGACGGGGTCAGTGAAACTTGTAGTAGTACGATACGCCGACGAAATTGACCTTCTGGTTCGGATTCTGCAGCACCGTGGTGCCGTCGGCAGTGCCGTAGATCCAGTTCGCCCAGGTCCAGTCGTCGCTCCTGTAGTTGTCGTAGGTGTAGTCGAGCCGGACACCGGACTGGCGGTTGAGCGCGTACTTGCCGTATAGCCTTAATGTCGTGACCTTGGTCGTGATGTCATTAAGAGGCGCCGCCGCCGTCGATCCTGCGAGCACTGCCAGATGGTACTCGTCCCGCACTTTCGAGTCGGTCAGATCTGCACCGACGTCGATCTTTGAGGTCAGCTTTCCGCGCAGCCCGAGGCCATAGCTGTCCGCGATGTTGCGCAGGTCAGAGCTGAAGATCGGAGCCGGCAGCGCGCAGGTATTCGGCGTCACATTGGATTCAGAGCATGTCGCCTGGTCAAGCCGGTCCTCGTTGTGAGAGTACCAGGCGCTGCCGCTCACCCGTTCCGTGAACGTGTAGGCAGCATCCACTGAATAGGCATCGGCCTTGCCGTTCTGTGGCCCCAGGTTGTAGCCGACGATGTTGCGGCTGCCGTAGGTGTCGTGCGACGCGTCGGCGCGGAAATTCAACGTCAGCTGATCCGTCGCCATCCAGTTCACCGTAACCCTGCCGGTATCGCGGTCGCGGTCCGCCATGTAGATCGGTGCGATCAGATTCCCGTCGGGAGTATTGCTGTACAACCAGTCGGACCCGCCGCGCCTGCTATGCAGCAACGCAACCGCGCCGGTGACCGTTTCCGACACGGCCCGGCGTACCTCTACCCGAGCCGTCGTCTCGTCCACTCTCTCGCGGTAATTGACGATCGTGTCATCGGGAACCTCGCGCTTCTTCTGATCGTAAGTAATATCGCCGGTGAGGCGGAAGCCCATGGGCAGCGAGTAATTCCCGACGACCGTTGCTGTCGTGTGTTTAAACGAGCGCGGCTGATAGCCTTCCGGGGCCGTGGCAAAGAGAACGGTTTGCGGCGTTTTATCGTCCCGATCCTCGTAACGCAGATCCGCGCGCCAGTTGAACATTTGCGTGGCTCGGCCGGCAAGGCCCGCCTGGAGCAGCGTCGTATCGACTAGGCCGCCCAGACTCCCTTGCGTGACCCCCGGAGGAGCAGGAGCGGCCCAGGCGGCGTCTTGCGTCGCCCTGGCATAGGAAACCTTGAACGTGCCGCGCGTTGCTTCGGTGAAGTTGTACCCGCCGTTGACGTAGAACTGGTGCGACTGGTTGTCCGGGTCCAGGCCGTAGGCCGAGAAGATGTTAGTGACGGGGTTTGTGACGTTGAGCACCGAATTCTTGTTATTGAACATGCTGCCGTAGTAACCGGCACGAATCTGGTACCGCGCCGTGCTGTAATCCGCCGTGACATCGATCTGTTGCGTCGTCTGGTCGATTGGCTTGACCAGGAAGCGCGGTGGCACGCTGAAATATCCCGTGCCCCACAACTGCGTTCCATCCTTCTCCTCGTTGCGATACGTCACTTTGACGTCCCACTGATAGAGCGCTTTCTGCAGCCCGAGCGTCCATCGATCCCGCTTGGTACTGAGCTGATAGTCGGTGCCGGCTCCCGGAGTGATCGGCGCGTATGTCTCGGTCGTGGTGCCTATCCCCTGCAGGCCGGTATTGACGGTGAACGGCTCGTAGCGGGTGATGCGCGAATAATCGACGGAGTAGCCCCAGTCGCCCTGGCGCGTCTGCTCGAGGTGCAGGTCCGGATCCTTGTAGCCCAGGTTGCGGCCCTGCAGCTTGAACCAGGTGCCGGTACTGTCGTCGCGCTTGATCAGGCTGAAGTCGACGATTCCGTAGGCGCCCTTGTCGGTCAACCCGTTGTACTCGCCAAAGCGCTGGTTGTCCTTATCCACGTAGGCCGCCCCGACGTCGATGCTGCTCTGGGGCGTGGTCAGCTGCGCGGCGTCGTCCTGCGCCATCGCGGAGCCAAAGGCGAGCAGCAGCGCGGCCGCCACCGCCGTCCGGGTGAGCGGATCTTTTCTGGATGCTTTCATGTTCGTTCCCCCTGAGAACTCGTCAGTGACGGAGGCGATTGTTGGATTCCGTCGGCATATTGCTGCCGTGGATTTCGGCGTGGCAGTTCATGCAGCCGCGCGCAAAAATCACGGACTGGGCCGTAGCCGGGTTCACGCCTGGGAGGATCGGCGTGCCGTCCGGATAGGTGCCCGGGTGCCGCTGCGGCTCATGGCACGACTGGCACAGGAACGGCGGCCGCTCCTTGAGCAGGCTCGGGTTGGTCGTGCCGTGCGGGTCGTGGCAGAGCGTGCAGTCCTCCTGCACCGGTTCGTGAGAATGGAGGAACGGCCCGCGCTTCTCCATGTGGCAGGTGTAGCAGGTGTCGTTCACGTTATCGCGCCGGAGCAGGTGCGGCCCCGCGGTGCCGTGCGGATTGTGGCAGTCGGAGCAGACGACCTTGCCCTCGTCAATCGGATGGCGCGACGGGCGCCTCATTTCCGCGCGCTGGGTCTTGTGGCAGGTGAAGCAGACTTCGGTCTGCGTCATGCGGTCGCGCACAGCGTCGTGCGCCGTGTGAATCTTGTGGCACGAGGTGCACGCCACCTCGTTATTCTGGTGCGGACTGCGCATCCAGTTGATGCGCTCGCCGCCCTGGTGACAGGTGAGGCAGGCCTTGTTGCGTTCCGCGATCGGCGTGGTGGACTTCTTGTC
Source organism: uncultured beta proteobacterium (assembly GCA_963755395.1). GTDB lineage: Bacteria > Pseudomonadota > Gammaproteobacteria > Burkholderiales > SG8-39 > DAHVFK01. The sequence goes on from CAVWJJ010000003.1 coordinate 246,909, forward strand.
GAAGGTGCGGTCGGGCATGCCGTCGCCGTTGCGGTGCTTGAGGCTCTCGCCATGGCAGCTGGTGCAGGTCGGCGTGCGCAGATCGGCCGTGGTGCCCATCGTCGTCTTGCCGATCTCGAGCACGTGCGGCGTCATCTCTGCAGTGTGGCACTGCGTGCAGACCGCGTCGCCGCGCAGCACGAGGTCATTGGCCGACTTCGTCGGCCCGCCCTGCGGCTCGGCGGCGGACGCAGGAGCGCTCGCGCCCAGGAATCCGGTCGCGGCCACCGCCACGGCCAGCCCGAGCAGATACCGTCGAAGTTCACTCATCGCTCGATCTCCCTCGTTGTTGTTCCGAACCCGTCACACCGTGGCGCGTGCCGCAGCGGTTACCGGCGGTCTTGTATCTCCCCTCTTGCAGCTTGGCCACATTGTTGAGAACTGTTTGAAACAAACTTAAGTCTTGCGTCAAGGCGCCGCTTTGATGTGCATCAAATCAGGTGCTTTAGTGCCAAAAGACGGTATTGCCGTTTGACGCAAGTCATGTTCGGTCTCGGGGGAACGATCACCATTGTTGCAGTGCAACGGGAACCCTTCAGCGTAACGTCGAGCGAGTGACTCAAATGCTTTGCCGGACCACAGTTCCGATGGAAGAACTTCTTTCGAAGCTGCCTCTATTCAAAGGCTTGGCGGGTGAGGAGCTCGAGCGGATCAGGTTGGAAGTGGAGCAGATGGAGCTGCCCCGCGGCACGACCCTCTACCGTCCCGGCGAGCCTTGCAGCGGCATCCATCTGGTGGTTTCGGGTCACGTGAAGGTCTGCGTCGGCACGGCCGACGGCGCCGAAAAGGTGGTGGAGTTGGCCGGACCGGGGCAGACCTTGGGCGAAACAGCCGTATTCCTCGACCGGCCACACAAGACCTCGGCCGAAACCCTGTCCGATTGCTGCCTGCTGCATATCGCGAAGGACAAGGTATTTGCCGCGGTGCGCAATCACCCCGGATTCGCGCAGCGCATCATCGCCGGCCTGAGCCATCGCCTGGACCGCTTCATCAGCGACCTGGAAAGCCTCACCCTGCACAGCGGGACCGAGCGCGTGGTCGCCTACCTGCTGAGCCGCCTCGACGGCGAAGAGCGTCGCCCGCACGTTGGCGTCACGCTGCCGGCGAGCAAGGGGGTCATCGCGTCGCGGCTCAACCTCACGCAAGAGCACTTCTCGCGCATCCTGCACGACCTCACCGCGATCAACCTGATCCGCGTCGACGGGCGCTACATCACCATCCCGGACATCGCCCAGCTGCGCGCGCGCGCCGCCTAGCGGCTCAGCCGAAGCGGCCGGTGATGTAGTCCTCGGTCGCCTTCTGCTTGGGCTTGATGAAGATCGTGTCGGTCACGTCGAACTCGATCAGCTCGCCCAGGTACATGTAGGCGGTGTAGTCCGACACGCGCGCCGCCTGCTGCATGTTGTGGGTCACGATGGCGATGGTGAAATCGCGCTTGAGCTCGTCGACCAGCTCCTCGATCTTGGCGGTGGAGATCGGGTCGAGCGCCGAGGTCGGCTCGTCCAGCAGCAGGATCTCGGGTTTGACCGCGATCCCGCGCGCGATGCACAGCCGCTGCTGCTGCCCGCCCGAAAGGCTGTGGCCGCTCTGGCCGAGGATGTCCTTGACCTCCTCCCACAGCGCGGCCTTGCGCAGCGCCCATTCGACTCGCTCGTCCATGTCGCGCTTCTTCAGGTTCTCGAACAAGCGCACGCCGAAGGCGATGTTGTCGTAGATCGACATCGGGAAAGGCGTCGGCTTCTGGAACACCATGCCGATCTTGGCCCGGATCAGCGACACGTCGCGCTTGACCGTGAGCAGGTTCTCGCCATCCATGACGAGCTCGCCCTCGGCGCGCTGGTCCGGGTAGAGCGAGTACATGCGGTTGAAGATGCGCAGCAGCGTCGACTTGCCGCAGCCGGACGGCCCGATGAACGCGGTCACCCGGCGCTCGGGGATGTCGAGCGTGATGTGACTTCAGCGCATGGTAGCTGCCGTAGTAGAAATCCAGATTGCGCACGATGAGCTTCGGCCTCGCCTCGCCGGCCTGCTCGGATCGCGCGGCGACCTCGATCCGGGGCGGCTGGGTGCGGGCGGTGACGGAGGATTCCATGGCTGGCCTTGCCTCAGGTCGTTCTCTTGAACAGCACGCGCGCCAGAATGTTCAGCAGCAGGACCGCGAGCGTGATAAGCGTGGCGCCGCCCCATGCCAGCCGCTGCCAGTCCTGGTAGGGGCTCATCGCGAACTGGAAGATGACCACCGGCAGGTTCGCAACCGGGGCGTTCATGTTCAGCGACCAGAACTGGTTGTTGAGCGCGGTGAACAGCAACGGCGCGGTCTCTCCGCTCATGCGCGCCACGGCGAGCAGGATGCCGGTCAGGATCCCCGTGCGCGCCGCGCGGTAGGTGACGAACAGGATCATCTTCCACTGCGGGCAGCCGAGCGCCGCGGTCGCCTCGCGCAGGCTGCCCGGCACCAGCTTGAGCATGTCGTCGGTGGTGCGCACCACCACCGGAATCACCAGCAGGCCGAGCGCGAATGCGCCCGCCCAGCCCGAGAAATGCTTCACCTGCGCGACGTAGACCGAGTAGACGAACAGTCCGATCACGATCGAAGGCGCCGACAGCAGCACGTCGTTCAGGAACCGGGTCGCCGAAGCGAGCCAGCTCTTGCTGGCCGTACTCGGCCAGGTAGGTGCCTGCCATCACGCCCACCGGCGTGCCGATCAGAGTGCCGGTCACGACCATCGCCAGGCTGCCTGCGATGGCGTTCGCCAGCCCGCCGTCGGCACCCGGCGGCGGGGTCATCTTGTAGTACAGCGCGGCGTGCAGCAGCGCGGTGCCGCCCTCGAACAGCAGCGTCGCCAGGATCCAGGCCAGCCAGAACAGGCCGAAGCTCAGCGCCACGGCGGATACCGACAGCATGATCACGTTCTTGCGCTTGCGCGCGGCGTACAGAGGGTTGGATGCCGTGATGTAGCTCATCGGGCTCGGCCTAGGTTCGCGCGCCTTCCTGGCGCGACAGGCGCATGAGCATGAACTTAGACAAGGCCAGTACCACCGTGGTGATCACGAACAGGATCAGGCCGAGCTCGAACAGCGCCGACAGGTAGGTGTCTCCCACCGCCTCGGTGAACTCGTTGGCCAGCGCCGAGGCGATACTGTTGCCGGGTGCGAGCAGGGACGCCGACAGGCGATGCGCGTTGCCGATCACGAAGGTGACCGCCATCGTCTCGCCCAGGGCGCGCCCCAGCCCGAGCATGACCCCGCCGACCACGCCGACCTTGGTGTACGGCAGCACGACGCGAAACACGACCTCCCAGGTCGTCGCGCCGAGCCCGTAGGCCGATTCCTTGAGCATCGCGGGAACGAGCTCGAACACGTCGCGCATCACCGCCGCGATGAAGGGAATGACCATGATCGACAGGATCAGGCCGGCGGTCATCATGCCGATGCCGAGCGGCGGCCCGGAGAACAGGGCGCCGATCAGCGGGATGTTGCCGAACAGCTTGACCAGCAGCGGCTGGACGTAGGTCTGCACCAGCGGCGCGAGCACGAACAGTCCCCACATGCCGTAAATGATCGACGGGATCGCCGCCAGCAGCTCGATCGCGGTGCCGAGCGGACGCTTGAGCCAGCCCGGCGAGAGCTCGGTGAGAAAGAGCGCGATGCCGAAGCTCACCGGCACCGCGATCGCCATGCGCGATGAGCGAGGTCATCACGGTGCCGTAGATCGGAACCAGCGCGCCGAATTCCTCCTGCACCGGATCCCAGTCCTCGCGCCAGAGGAAGCTCAGGCCGTACTTGTGCAGCGTCAGCTCGCTGCCGACGACGAGCGACACCAGGATCGCGGCCAGGATGCTGAAGACGAGGAAAGCGAAGACCTTGGTCAGCCACTCGAAGGCAGGGTCCAGCCAGAGCGCGGAGCGCGCCCGCGGCGCAAGGGGAGCCTGCAGCGCTTCGACTGTCGCGTCTTGATTCTCGGCGCCCTGGGAAGCCACGGGGACGGCGCTCATCTGAGTGGTTTGCCGCGCATTCTAGATTAGATGAAACCGGTTCGGGAACGAAAAGGGGCGGTCGCGCCGCCCCTTTCCGCTCCGCCCTTGCAGCGGATAACCTCAATCAATATACGGAGTTGCCCGAGGCGTCCTTGATGTTCTTCCAGGACGATTCGATCAGCGAAACGACGTTGTCCGGCAGCGGCACGTAGTCGAGCGACTCGGCCATCTGGTCGCCGTTGGCATAGGCCCAGTTGAAGAACTTGAGCACCTGCCTTCGCGTTTTCCGGCTTCTCCTGAACCTTGTGCATCAGGATGAAGGTCGCGCCGGCGATCGGCCAGGCTTGCGCGCCCGGCGCGTCGGTGAGGATCAGGTACATCCCCGGCGCCGCGCTCCAGTCGGCGCCCGCGGCGGCGGCCATGAACGACTTGGCGCTCGGCGCAACGAAGTTGCCCTCGCGGTTCTGCATCCGGACGTAGGCCATGTGGTTCTGCAGCACGTACGCGTACTCGACGTAGCCGATCGAGCCGTTGATGCGCTGCACGTATGACGCTACGCCCTCATTGCCCTTGCCGCCCACGCCGGTCGGCCAGTTGACGCGAAGTGCCCACGCCCACTTTATCCTTCCACTCGGGGCTGACCTTGGACAGGTAGTTCGACCAGATGAAGCTCGTGCCCGATCCGTCCGAGCGGTGCACCACCGAAATCGCCTGGTCGGGAAGTCCCACGCCAGGGTTGAGCGCGGCGATGGCCGGATCGTTCCACTTGGTGATCTTGCCGAGGTAGATGTCGCCTAGCACCGCGCCCGAAAGCTTGAGCTCGCCCGGCTTGATGCCCTTCAGGTTGACGACCGGGATCGCGCCGCCGATCACGGTCGGGAACTGCATCAGGCCGCTCTTTTCCGAGCACTTCCGGCGTCGAGCGGCATGTCGGAGGCGCCGAAATCGACCGTCTTGGCGTTGATCTGCTTGATGCCGCCGCCCGAGCCGATCGACTGGTAGTTCATGCCCGACGCCGCGTCGCCTTCCTGTAGGCATCGGCCCACTTGGCGTAGATCGGATAGGGGAAAGTGGCTCCCGCGCCGGTGATGTCCGCCGCCATCGCTGCGGTGGAAACCAGCGCAGCGGCGGCAAAGCCGAGCACCTTCGTCATCGTCTTCTTGTGCATGTCGAACAATCCTCGCGGTTGGAATTACACGGCCGCAAGGATATGAAGGTTTTGTTACGGGATCGTGACAGCTTAGGTTCAGCCCCGGCGCAGCGGCGCACCGCATGGGCGATCGACTGCGCTGCGGCCTCGATCGCCGGGCGCGGCTCGCCTTCGACCATCACGCGCAGCACCGGCTCGGTGCCGGAGGGCCGCAGCAGCACGCGGCCGCGCCCGTCCAGCGCACGCTCGCCCGCCGCCAGCGCCTCGTTGATCGACGCGTGCGCGCGCCAGTCGAAGCCGGCCGGCGACCCCCACGTTGAGCAGCACCTGCGGATACATGCACCAGATCCGCGGTCAGCTCGGCCAGCGTACGGCCCTGGTCGCGCATCGCGCCCAGCACCTGCAGCGCCGAGACGATGCCGTCGCCGGTGGTGTGCTTCGCCAGGCAGATGATGTGGCCCGAGTTCTCGCCGCCGTACAGCCAGTTGCGCTCGCGCATCAGCTCGAGCACGTAGCGGTCGCCCACCATCGCGCGCGCGAAGGGAATGTCCAGCGCGCGCAAGGGCCTGCTCGAAGGCGAGGTTGGTCATCAGCGTGCCCGCCACCCCGGTCACCTTCTCGCGCGCGGCGCGGTGCCGGATGATCGCGTACAGCAGCTGGTCGCCGTCGTACAGGCGCCCTTCCGCGTCAGCCACCACCAGCCGGTCGCCGTCGCCGTCGAGCGCAATGCCGAAGCTGCGCCCGGTTGTGCCTGACCGCTGCCGCCAGCTGGCGCGGCGCGGTCGCGCCGAAGTCATCGTTGATGTTGAAGCCGTCCGGCTGCGACCCCGATCGGCACCACCTCGGCGCCGAGCTCGTGGAACACGTGCGGCGCCACCGCGTACGCGGCGCCGTGCGCGCAATCGACCACCAGCTTCATGCCCCTCAGGTCCAGTTCGGTCGGAAAGGTGCTCTTGCAGAACTCGATGTAGCGTCCGCCCGCGTCGTCGACGCGCCGCGCCTTGCCCGAGATGCGCCGACTCGTTGCAGCCCATGGGCGACTTCGAGCGCGGCCTCGATCTCGAGCTCGACCGCGTCGGGCAGCTTGATGCCGTCGCCGGAAAAGAACTTGATGCCGTTGTCGGCGTAGGGGTTGTGGGAAGCGCTGATCACCACCCCGGCCGAGAGCCGCAGCGCGCGCGTGAGGTAGGCCACGCCCGGCGTGGGCAGCGGCCCGCACAGCAGCACGTCGACGCCCGCGGCGGAAAAACCGGCTTCGAGCGCGGCCTCGAGCATGTAGCCCGAGATGCGCGTGTCCTTGCCGATCAGCACGGCGGGTCGCTCGCCGCGCGCGCCGCTGCTGCCTGCAAGCACCTTGCCCGCGGCGTAACCCAGGCGCAGCACGAAGTCCGCGCGTGATCGGTGGCTGTCCCACCGTGCCGCGTACGCCGTCGGTGCCGAAATGCTTTCTGCTCATCGTCGCTCCGGTCCGGAAAGCGCTCCGCACACCGCGAGCGCGTCGCGGGTCGGCGCACGTCGTGCACCCGCAGATGCTGGCCCCAGCCTGCGGCGGCGAGCAATGCGGCCGCGACGCTCGCTGCCAGGCGCTCGCCCCACCGGCGCGGCCGGTGACCTGCCCGAGCGCTTGATTTGCGCGACCAGCCCGCCAGCAGCGGCACCCCGAGCGCGGCGAATTCCGCCAGGTGGCGCTGCAATTCGAGGTTGTGGCGCAGGGTCTTGCCGAAGCCGAAGCCGAGGTCGACCACGATGCGCGCGCGTGCGATCCCGGCGCCTTCGGCCGCAGCGATGCGCTCGCGCCAGGATAGTCCTTCACCTCGCGCCACCACGTCGTCATAGTGCGGCTCGCGCTGCATGGTCGCCGGCTCGCCCTGCTTGTGCATCAGGCATATCGCAGCACTCGGCTTTGCGCCACCGCTTCCAGCGCGCCTGGCGCGTGACAGGGCATCGATGTCGTTGATCATCGACGCGCCGGCCGCCAGCGCCTCGCGCATCACCCGCGCGCGGCGCGTGTCGACCGACAGCGGGGCGTCGATGCCCGCCAGGGCCTCGAGCACCGGCAGGATGCGCGCGAGCTCCGCTTCCTCTCCGACCGCGTCGGCGCCCGGGCGCGACGACTCGCCGCCGATGTCGAGAATCGCGGCGCCCTCAGCGAGCATGCGTTGCGCCCGCGCGACGGCCGCGTCGCGCTGCAGAAAGCGACCGCCGTCGGAGAAAGAATCGGGGGTGACGTTCAGGATGCCCATCAGGATCGGGCGCTCGAGCGGCAGCAAGAACCGTGCCGCAGCGAAGCATCGGCGCCACGCGGTCAGGCGCCTCGGTGCGGGCGCCGCCGCGCCGCTGCGGGCCCCCGTCGTTGGCCGCGCTGGTCGGCGAGCCCGCGGACGGGGTCGTCTTGGGCGGGCGCGGCGGCTTGCCGGCCATGATGTCGTTGATCTGGTCGGCGTCGATGCGTCTCCCACTCGAGCAGCGTGCTTGGCCATGGTCTCGACCTTGTCGCGGTTGTCTTCCAGCAGCTTGCGCGCGAGCTTGTACTGCGTGGTCGATGATGCGGCGGATCTCGCCGTCGACCTTCTGCATGCGTCGCCTCGGACACGTTCTTGTGCGTGGTGATCGAGCGCCCGAGGAACACCTCGCCCTCGTTCTCGCCGTACACCATCGGCCCGAGCTCGTCCGACATGCCCCAGTGGGTCACCATGCGCCGCGCGAGCTCCGTGGCGCGCTCGAAGTCGTTCGCCGCGCCGGTGGTCATCTGGTTCATGAACAGCTCTTCGGCGATGCGCCCGCCGAACAGCACCGCGATGATGCTCAGCAGCCGGTCGCGGTCCTGGCTGTAGCGGTCCTGCTCCGGCAACTGCATCGTCACGCCCAGCGCGCGCCCGCGCGGGATGATCGTCACCTTGTGCACCGGGTCGGTCTTGGGCAGCAGCTTCGCCACCACGGCGTGGCCCGACTCGTGGTATGCCGTGTTGCGGCGCTCTTCTTCGGGCATGACCATCGAACGCCGCTCGGCGCCCATGATGATCTTGTCCTTGGCGCGCTCGAAGTCGTCCATGTCCACCAGCCGCTTGTTGCGGCGTGCGGCGAACAGCGCCGCCTCGTTCACCAGGTTGGCCAGGTCGGCGCCCGAGAAGCCGGGCGTGCCGCGCGCGATGATCTCGGCCTTGACGTCGGGCGCGAGCGGGACCTTGCGCATGTGCACCTTGAGGATCTGCTCGCGGCCGCGGATGTCGGGCAGCGGCACCACCACCTGGCGGTCGAAGCGGCCCGGGCCGCAGCAGCGCCGGGTCGAGCACGTCGGGCCGGTTGGTCGCGGCGATCACGATCACGCCCACGGTGGCCTCGAAGCCGTCCATCTCCACCAGCAGCTGGTTCAGCGTCTGCTCGCGCTCGTCGTTGCCGCCGCCGAGGCCGGCGCCGCGCTGGCGGCCCGACCGCGTCGATCTCGTCGATGAACACGATGCACGGCGCGTGCTTCTTCGCCTGCTCGAACATGTCGCGCACGCGAGCCGCGCCGACGCCGACGAACATCTCGACGAAGTCGGAACCCGAGATCGAGAAGAACGGCACCTTGGCTTCGCCCGCGATCGCGCGCGCGAGCAGCGTCTTGCCGGTCCCGGGGGAGCCGACCATCAGCACGCCGCGCGGGATGCGCCCGCCCAGCTTCTGGAACTTGGTTGGATCGCGCAGGAAATCGACCAGCTCGGAGACTTCCTCCTTGGCCTCGTCGCAGCCCGCGACGTCGGCGAACGTGACCGTGTTGGTTGACTCGTCGAGCATGCGCGCACGCGACTTGCCGAACGAAAACGCGCCGCCCCGCCCGCCGCCCTGCATCTGGCGCATGAAGAAGATCCACACGCCGATCAGCAGCAGCATCGGGAACCAGGACACGAAGATGTTCATCAGCAGCGAAGGCTCCTCTTCGGGCTTGGCCTCGATCTTGACGCCGTACTTGAGCAGATCGGACACCAGCCAGATGTCGCCCGGCGAGTAGCTGACGACGCGCTTGCCGTCGGTCGTGGTCGCCTTGAGCTGCCGCCCCTCGATCGTCACCTTCGCAATCTGGCCCGATTTCACCTCATCCAGGAACTGCGAATACTCCATCGGCGACTGGGCCACATGGCGGGTATTGAACTGATTGAACACGGTCATCAACACCAGCCCGATGACGAGCCAGATGACCAGGTTCTTAAGCATGTTGTTCAAAGACTTACTCCTTCGCGCCGCGGCGCCCGTCGATTCATCATTCTAGCGCCTATTCCGCATTGCAAAAAGGGGACACCCCCCCGGCCTCAGCGCGGCTTCGGGCCGCGCGCCAACAAATAAGTCTCACGCGACTCGCCGCGCGACGCGCCGGGCTTGCGCACCAGCACCGATTGAAACGCCCGCCTCGCCGCGGCCAGCACCTCGTCGAAGGCCTCGCCCTGAAATACCTTGACCAGTAGCGCACCGGATGGTTTCAGCACTTCGCCAGCAAATTCCAGCGCCAGCTGCGCCAATTCGGCTGCGCGCACCTGGTCCACCCCGCGAATTCCCGACAGGTTGGGTGACAAGTCGGACAAGACCAGGTCCGCCAGACCGCCCAGCGCCTCACGCGCCGTCGCGCGCGCCTGCACCTCGCGCAGGTCGCCTCGCAGCACCTTGACTTGCAAGATGGGGGCGATTTCGAGCAGATCAATCGCCACCACCCGCCCGCGCGGCCCCACCTTGCGCCCCGCCACCTGCGACCAGCCGCCGGGCGCCGCGCCAAGGTCGAGCACCCTCATGCCGGGCTTGAGCAGCCTGTCCTTCTGATCGATTTCAAGCAGCTTGTAGGCCGCGCGCGAGCGGTAGCCCGCCGCCCTGGCCTGGCGCACGTAGGCGTCGGTGACATGGCGCTGGAGCCAGGCTTTGCTGGATTTGACCACCGCCCCTGGATCCGCCGTCCGGCTCTAGATGTAGCGGACGTCGATGATCTCGTAGCGCTTGACGCCGCCGGGGGTCCGCACCTCGACCACGTCGCCGGCGTCCTTGCCGATCAGGGCGCGCGCGATCGGCGAGCTGATCGAAATGCGGCCTTCCTTGATCTCGGCCTCGTCCTCGCCCACGATTTGGTAGGTGACGGCTTCGCCCCCCACCTCTTCCAGGTCGATGGTCGCGCCAAACACGCAGCGCCCCTCGGCGTCGAGCAGCTTGGGATCGATGATCTGGGCGTTGCCGAGCTTGGCCTCGATCTCGGCGATGCGTCCCTCGACGAAGGACTGGCGCTCGCGCGCGGCGTCGTATTCCGCGTTCTCCGACAAGTCGCCGTGCGCGCGCGCTTCCGCGATCGAGCTGATCACGTTCGGCCGCTCGACGGTCTTCAGGCGCTGCAGCTCGGCGCGCAGCAGCTCGGCGCCGCGCTTGGTGATCGGTGTCTTGGCCATGGCCCGATGTTACGCGACCTTGGCCGTCGCCGTCAGCTGCGCGTGCAAGTCCTGCAGCCGGTAGGGCACGAGCTGGGCCATGTGCCGCATGCCCGCGCACGCGGCCTTGGCGCCCGCGATGGTGGTGTAGTAGGTGACGCGCTGTGCCAGCGCCGTGGTGCGGATCGAGCGCGAGTCCGAGATCGCAGTGCGCGTGTCCTCGACCGTGTTGACGATGAAGCTCACCTCGCCGTTCTTGATCATGTCGACGATGTGCGGCCGCCCTTCGGCAACCTTGTTGACCGCGCTCACCGCCACGCCCTGGGCCGCGATCGCGCTCGCGGTGCCGCGGGTGGCGAGGATGGTGAAGCCCAGCGCCGCCAGGTCGCGCGCCACCTGCCACTGCCGCGGCCTTGTCGCCGTCGCGCACGCTGATGAACACGCTGCCCTCCTGGGCAGCTTCACGCCCGCGGCGAGCTGCGACTTGACGAACGCTTCGCCGAAGCTGCGCCCACGCCCATCACTTCGCCGGTGGACTTCATCTCCGGGCCGAGGATGGTGTCCACGCCAGGGAACTTGATGAACGGGAACACCGCTTCCTTCACCGAGAAATACGGCGGCACGCACTTCGTGGCGTCGATCGCCCTGCTGCGGCGAGCGATCTTGCCGACCATGCAGCGCGCCGCGATCTTGGCCAGCGGCAGCCCGGTCGCCTTCGACACGAACGGCACGGTGCGCGAGGCGCGCGGATTCACTTCCAGCACGTAGACCACGTTGCCGTCCTGGATCGCGAACTGCACGTTCATCAGGCCGACCACGTTCAGCGCCCGCGCCATCGCTCGGTCTGCCGGCGCAGCTCGTCGCTGCGATTTCAGGTGACAGCGAATGACGGCGGCAGCGAGCAGGCCGAGTCGCCCGAGTGCACGCCCGCCTGCTCGATGTGCTCCATGACGCCGCCGATGAACACGTCCTTGCCGTCGGCAGACGCAGTCGACGTCGACTTCGATCGCGTCGTCCAGGAAGCGGTCGAGCAGCACCGGCGAATCGTTGGAGACCTGCACCGCTTCGCGCATGTAGCGCTCGAGGTCCGCCTGCTCGTGCACGATCTCCATCGCGCGCCCGCCCAGCACGTAGCTCGGGCGCACCACCAGCGGATAGCCGATTTCGTCGGCGAGCCTCGAGCGCCTCCTCGGCCGATGCGCGCGGTGCGGTTCGGCGGCTGGCGCAGCTTCAGCTTGTCGCAGCAGCTTCTGGAAGCGCTCGCGGTCCTCGGCCGCGTCGATCATGTCCGGCGTGGTGCCGATGATCGGCACGCCGTTCGGCCTCCAGCTCGCGCGCCAGCTTGAGCGGCGTCTGGCCGCCGTACTGCACGATCACGCCGAAGGGCTTTTCCTTGTCGACGATCTCGAGCACGTCCTCCAGCGTGAGCGGCTCGAAGTACAGCCGGTCGGAGGTGTCGTAGTCGGTCGAGACGGTCTCCGGGTTGCAGTTGACCATGATGGTCTCGAAGCCGTCCTCGCGCAGCGCGAGCGCCGCGTGCACGCAGCAGTAGTCGAACTCGATGCCCTGGCCGATGCGGTTCGGCCCGCCGCCCAGCACCATGATCTTCTTGTCGCGCGGTCGGTGCCGCTTCGCACTCCTCCTCGTAGGTCGAGTACATGTAGGCGGTGCTGGTGGCGAACTCCGCGGCGCAGGTGTCGACGCGCTTGTACACCGGGCGCACGCCGAGCGCATGCGCGCTTGGCGCGCACCTCGTTCTCGGTCGTGTCGAGCAGGTAGGCCAGGCGCCGGTCGGAGAAGCCGTTGCGCTTGAGCGTCGCTGCAGCGTGCCGGCGTCGATATCGGTCAGCAGCGCGGTCGTCGAGCTCCATCTCGAGCTCGCACGATCTCCTCGATCTGCGCCAGGAACCAGGGATCGATCTGCGTCAGCCGTGGACCTCCTCGAGCGTCATGCCGATGCGCGAACGCGTCGCCGACGTACCAGATGCGCTCCGGGCCGGGCTCGCCCAGTTCGCCTCTCGATCGTCTCGCGGTCGGTGGTGCTTCTGGTTCAGGCCGTCCACGCCGACCTCCAGGCCGCGCAGCGCCTTCTGGAACGACTCCTGGAAGGTGCGGCCGATCGCCATCACCTCGCCGACCGACTTCATCTGCGTGGTCAGGCGGTCGTTCGGCCTGCGGGAATTTCTCGAAGGCGAAGCGCGGAATCTTGGTGACCACGTAGTCGATGGTCGGCTCGAACGAGGCCGGCGTCGCGCCGCCGGTGATGTCGTTCTTCAGCTCGTCGAGCGTGTAGCCGACCGCCAGCTTGGCCGCGACCTTGGCGATCGGGAAGCCGGTCGCCTTGGACGCCAGCGCCGACGAGCGCGACACGCGCGGGTTCATCTCGATCACCACCATGCGGCCGTCTTCCGGGTTGATCGCGAACTGCACGTTCGAGCCGCCGGTGTCGACGCCGATCTCGCGCAGCACCGCGATCGAGGCGTCGCGCATGATCTGGTATTCCTTGTCGGTCAGCGTCTGCGCCGGCGCGACGGTGATCGAGTCGCCGGTGTGCACGCCCATCGGGTCGAGGTTCTCGATCGAGCAGATGATGATGCAGTTGTCGGCGCTTGTCGCGCACCACTTCCATCTCGAATTCTTTCCAGCCGATCAGCGACTCCTCGATCAGCAGCTCGCTGCGTCGGCGACGCGTCCAGGCCGCGCTCGCAGATCTCGACGAATTCCTCGCGGTTGTAGGCGATGCCGCCGCCGCTGCCGCCCAGCGTGAACGACGGGCGGATCACGACCGGGAAGCCGATCCCGGCCTGCACCTGCAGCGCCTCTTCCATGCGTGTGCGCAAGCGCCGAGCGCGGCGCAGGCCAGGCCGATGCGCTGTCATCGCCTGCTTGAACTTCTCGCGGTCCTCGGCCTTGTCGATCGCCTCGCGCGAGGCGCCGATCAGCTCGACGCCGTACTTCTCCAGCACGCCGTGCTTGCGCCAGATCCAGCGCGCAGTTCAGCGCGGTCTGCCCGCCCATCGTCGGCAGCAGCGCGTCGGGCCGCTCCTTCTCGATGATCTTCGCCACGATCTGCCAGGTGATCGGCTCGATGTAGGTCGCGTCGGCCATCTCCGGGTCGGTCATGATCGTCGCCGGGTTCGAGTTCACCAGGATGACCCGGTAGCCCTCTTCGCGCAGCGCCTTGCAGGCCTGCGCGCCGGAGTAGTCGAACTCGCAGGCCTGCCCGATGACGATCGGGCCGGCGCCGATGATCAGGATGCTCTTGATGTCGGTTCGCTTGGGCATTCGGCGCACTTCGCTCTTCCATCAGCTTGACGAAGCGGTCGAACAGGTAGCCGATGTCGTGCGGGCCGGGGCTCGCTTCGGGGTGGCCCTGGAAGCAGAACGCCGGCCGGTCGGTGAGCGCCAGGCCCTGCAGCGTGCCGTCGAACAGCGAAACGTGCGTCGGCCTGCACATTCGCCGGCAGCGTCGCTCGCATCGACCGCGAAGCCGTGGTTCTGGCTGGTGATCACGACCTGCCCGGTGTCGAGGTCCTTCACCGGATGGTTCGCGCCGTGATGGCCGAACTTCATCTTCACCGTCTTCGCGCCCGACGGCGAGGCCCATGAACTGGTGCCCCAGGCAGATGCCGAAGAGCGGCAGTGCCTGTGCTCGAGCAGTTCGCGAATCGCCGCGATCGCGTAGTCGCAGGGCTCCGGGTCGCCCGGCCCGTTGGACAGGAACACGCCGTCCGGCTTCAGCGCGAGCACGTCGCGCGCGCTGCGCCTGCGCCGGCAGCACGGTCACGCTGCAGCCGCGCTCGGCCAGCATGCGCAGGATGTTGCGCTTGACGCCGAAGTCGTAGGCGACGACATGGAATCGCGCATCGCCTCGCGGCGCGGTAGCCCGTTGCCCAGCTGCCATGCGCCTTCCGTCCATTCGTATGGCGCGGCGGTGCTCACCACCTTGGCCAGATCCATGCCGGCCAGCCCGGGAAACGCGCGCGCCGCCGCCAGCGCGCGCATCCTCAGGTCGATCGTCGCCGGCCACGATGCAGCCGTTCTGCGCGCCCTTCTCGCGCAGGATGCGGGTCAGCCTGCGCGTGTCGATGTCGGCGATCGCGACCACGCTGTTGGCCTTGAGGTAATCGCGCGAGGCTCGCGTGCGCGCGGCAGTTGGAGTGCAGCGCCGCGGCAGGTCGCGGATCACCAGCCCCGCGGCGAACACCTGCGCGCGACTCGACGTCTTCGGGGTTGATGCCCGTGTTGCCGATGTGCGGATAGGTCAGCGTGACGATCTGGCGGCAGTAGGACGGGTCGGTGAGGATTTCCTGATAGCCGGTCATCGCGGTGTTGAACACCACTTCTCCTGCCGAAAGGCCCTTTGCGCCGAGCGCGCGGCCCCGGAACACCGTCCCGTCGGCGAGGACGAGTGCGGCAGGTTCGAGAGCGGCCAAAACGTGAACTCCAGGCGTAGATGCGAAAAAGCGGAAGAGGCTGGCGCCCCTCCCGCTCGTTTGAGCAGCGAATTATACCGGCTTGGGGGCCTGCCCGGCAACGTGGCGCTATTTCAGTCCCAGCACGTCGAACATGTCGAACAGGCCGGATTTGCGGCCGCGCAGGAACTTGGCCGCGCGCAACGCGCCGAGCGCGTAGGTCATGCGGCTCGAGGAGCGCACCGCGACCTCGACCCGCTCGCCGGCGCCGGCAAAGATCACCGTGTGCTCGCCGACGATGTCGCCGCCGCGGATGGAGTGAAAGCCGATCGCCTTGGGATCGCGCTCGCCGGTCTCGCCTTGGCGTCCATAGACCGCGCAGTCGGATAGGTCGCGCCCGAGCGCGCGCGCCACCACTTCGCCCAGCTTGAGCGCGGTGCCGGAGGGCGCGTCGATCTTGTGCCGATGGTGTGCCTCGACGATTTCGACGTCGTAGGCGTCGCCCAGGATGCGCGCCGCCGTCTCGGCCAGCTTGAAGGTGACGTTCACGCCTACCGCCATGTTGGGCGCCATCACCAGCGCGACCCGCTTAGCCGCCTCGGCGACGCGCGCCTTCTGCGCCTCCGTGAAGCCCGTGGTGCCGATCACCATCGCCTTGCCTAACCGGGCGCAGGCCCCCAGATGCGCGAGCGTGCTTTCCGGACGGGTGAAGTCGATCAGCACGTCCGCGGCGGCGAGCGCCGCCTCCACGTCCGCGCTCAGCGCGAACTTGCAGGGCAGGCCGATCAGCTCGCCTACCTCGCGTCCCAGCGCCGGGTGCCCGGCGCGTTCCAGCGCCGCGGCCAGCTCGAGCTCCGGGTCGCCCAGCACCGCCTCGATCAGGGTGCGCCCCATGCGCCCGGTGGCGCCCGCGATTGCGATTCTCACTTGCCCACCTCATGGAACTCGCGGCGTTCCGTGGCTACCACCACGTCACCGTCCAGCCTTTCGAGCTTCCCGTCCTTGAAGAACACGGCGAGCTTACGCTGCTCGGTCTTGCCGCCCGGGGGCCGATGGTAATAGACGTAGTCCCAGCGGTCGGCGTGGAAGATGTCGGTCAGCAAGGGAGTGCCCAGCACGAAGCGGACCTGGTCCTTCGACATGCCGGGCTTGAGCTGCGACACCATCTCCTGGGACACGTAGTTGCCCTGCTGAATGTCGATCGTGTAGGCGTCGAGCCACTTGGTGAAGCTGCCGCAGCCCGCGAGCGAGAGCGCCGCGGCGACAAGGAGCACGCGAGAAAGGAGCCGCACGGAGGGAAGCGCAATATCCAAGGGATGGAAAAGGCTATATCATAAACGACGATCGATATTGCGCGACCCGCCCGACGATGAACTCTGCGCAGAGCCTGAAGGAAATCGGTCTCAAGGCGACGCTTCCGCGGCGCAAGATCCTGGAGTTGTTCGAGACCAGCAAGGACGTGCGCCACCTTTCGGCGGAAGACGTCTATCGCAAGCTGATTGCCGAGGGGATCGACGTCGGGCTGGCGACCGTCTACCGCGTGCTGACGCAGTTCGAGCAGGCGGGGCTGCTGTCGCGCCAGCACTTCGAGACCGGCAAGGCGGTGTTCGAGCTGAACCAGGGCGGCCACCACGACCATCTGGTCTGCCTGCAATGCGGCCGGGTCGAGGAATTCTACGACCCCGAGATCGAGAAGCGGCAGACGGAGGTCGCCCGCAAGCGCGGCTTCGATCTGCGAGGGCACTCCCTTGCGCTGTACGCGGATTGCGGCAAGCCGGATTGCGAGCACCGCGCCGCGGCACGGCGGCTCGAGCGCGACTCGGGCGAAGGCGCCTAGCCGCCGAGCATCTCGGCGGCGTGACGGCGCGTGGTCGCCGTGATTTGCGCCCCGCCCAGCATGCGCGCAAGTTCCTCGACTCGGGCCTTGCCTTCGAGTTCCTGTACGCTCACTGCGAGCTTGCCGCGCGCGCCGGCCTTGACCACCGTCCATTGCCGGTCGCCTTGCGCGGCGACTTGCGGCAGATGGGTCACGCACAGCACCTGACGCTCGCGTCCGAGCCGTCGCAGCGAACGGCCCACGGTCTCCGCGACCGCCCCGCCGATGCCCGAGTCCACTTCGTCGAACACCAGCGCACCCACCGGCGAGGCCTTGCTCGCCACCAGCTGCAGCGCGAGGCTGATACGCGACAGCTCGCCGCCCGAGGCCACCTTTGCCAGCGGCCGCAGCGGCAGGCTCGGATGGGACGAAACCTCGAACTCGACTTCCTCCGCCCCGGTCGCCGCAGGGGTCTCGAGCGCACGCAGGGCGACGGCGAAGCGTCCGCCGCTCATGGCCAGCTGCTGCATGCCTTCGCTTACCGCCTTCGACAGCGCCTGGGCAGCGCTCTTGCGCCGCCCCGAGAGCTTGTTCGCCGCGGCGCCGAAGCGCTCGCGCGCCGCGCCGACCTCGTGCCGCAAGGCTTCGGGGTCCACCGCGAGTTCCAGTTCGGCGAGCCGTGCCTGCAGCTCGACGGCGAGGCTCGCCAGCTCAACCGGTCGGACGCGGAACTTGCGCCCGGCGGCATGCAGCGCCTCGATGCGCGTCTCGGCTTCGCGCAGCGCGGCGGGATCGAGCTCGACGCGCGAGGCGTAGCGGCGCAACTCGCGCAGCGCTTCGCCCGCCTGCGCCGCGGCGGCTTCCAGCCCCTCGACCACGGGCACGAGCTGCGGGTCGTGCTCTGACAACGCGCGCAGGCGGCCGGTGACCGCCGCGAGCCGCGGCAGGCTCGCACCCTCCGCCTCCGACAGCGCATCGAGCGACGCCTGGGCGCCTTCGAGCAGCGCGGAGCCGTGGGCGAGCCGCGCGTGCTCGGCCGTGAGCAGATCCCATTCGCCTTCACGCGTCGCGAGCCTGGTCAACTCGTCGAGCTTGGCCCGCAGATCCGCCCGTTCGGCCTCACGCTGCGCGAACTGGGTCTGCGCCTCGTGCGCCAGCGCCTCAAGGCGCTTCCAGGCACGGAATGCCTCGGCCGTCTCCCGCGCCAGCGCTTCGGCGCCGGCGTGCGCGTCGAGCAGCTCGCGCTGGGCCGCCGGGCGCAGCAGCGACTGGTGCGCATGCTGGCCGTGAATGTCGATCAGGTATTCGCCCGCTTCGCGCAGCTGCGCCATGGTGGCGGCGCGGCCGTTGATGAAGCAGCGCGAGCGCCCTGCGTGGTCGACGCTGCGCCTGAGGATGAGGTTTCCCGGATCCCCCTCGAGCTCTCGCTCGGCGAGCCAGGCCGCGAGCGGCGCCCCCTGGTCGAGGTCGAATTCCGCCGACAGCTCCGCCCGCTCGGCCCCCTCGCGCACGGTCGCCGCGTCCGCCCGGCCGCCCATCAGCAACTCGATCGCGTCGACCAGTATCGACTTGCCCGCGCCGGTCTCGCCCGTCAGCACTGTGAAGCCGGGGCCGAACTCCATATCGACCCGCTGCACGATGACAAAGTCGCGGATGCCGAGGGCGCGCAGCATCGCGGCTCAGTCAGGCTCGCCGGGGTCCCGCCCGCGATCCACCGCTTCGCTCCAGCGCAGCTTCTCGCGCAGCATGACGAAATAGCTGTAGCCGGGTGGATGGACGAAGCGCACGGACTGGCCCGAGCGGCGCAGCACCAGGCGGTCGCCCTGGGCCATGTCGGCCAGCGCGTAGCCGTCGAAATGCGCCCGCGCGTCAAGTGCGCGCACCAGGACGATTTCGATCACGCTGCGGTCGCTTACGCTCACCGGGCGCGCCGAGAGCGTGTGCGGGTTGAGCGGCACCAGCGCGAACGCGCCGACGCCGGGATGCAGGATCGGCCCCTGGGCCGACAGCGCGTACGCGGTGGACCCGGTCGGCGTCGCGACGATCAGGCCGTCGGCGCGCAGGGTGTAGACGTACTCGCCGTCGATGTAGACCTCGAACTCGATCAGCCTGCCCTGCGAGCCCTTGCCCACCACCGCCTCGTTCAGCGCCAGCGTCCGCTGCAGCAGCTCTCCCTCGCGCCGGATCTCGGCTTCGAGCAGCGCGCGCTCCTCCAGCACGTAATGGCCGTCGAGGATGGTGCCGATCGAGGACGGCATGTCCTTCAGGGCGATGTCGGTCATGAACCCGAGGCGCCCGAGATTCACGCCCGCGAGCGGCACGCCGTGGCGCACCAGATTGCGCGCCGCCGCAAGCATGGTCCCGTCTCCGCCGACCACGATGGCCAGCTCGGCGCCGCCGCCGATGGCTTCGTAGTCGACCCCCCGCATCGCGTCGCCGAACGCGGGGGCGGTCTCTTTCTCGATCAGGACCTCGCAGCCGCGCGTCTCGAGCAGGCGGCGCAACTCCCGCAGGGAGGCCGCGATCTCCGGGCTGTGGTGCTTGCCGATCAGGGCCACGCGGCGGAAGGCTAGAGGCATGATGGCGGCGATTTAACCACAGCACGAGTCGGCGGGAAATGTAGAATGGTCTCATGCTGGACAAGCGTGCACAGATCCTGCTGAAGACCCTGGTCGAGCGCTACATCGCCGAGGGTCAGCCGGTGGGCTCGCGCACCCTTTCCAAGTACTCCGGACTGGACCTTTCGCCGGCCACGATCCGCAACGTCATGTCGGACCTGGAGGAGATGGGCTTCATCTCAAGTCCGCATACCTCGGCGGGCCGCATTCCGACGCCGCTCGGCTACCGCTTCTTCGTCGACACCCTGCTCGTGACCAGGCCGCTGCAGTCGGGCGAGATCCACCGGCTCGAAGGGCAGTTCCAGCCCGACAATCCGCAGCGCGCGATCCAGTCGGCGTCGAACCTGCTCTCGCAGCTGACGCACTTTGCGGGGGTGGTGATGACGCCGCGCCGGCGCGCGGTCTCCTTCAGGCACATCGAGTTCCTCAGGCTGTCGGAACGGCGGGTGCTGCTGATCGTGGTCACGCCCGAGGGCGACGTGCAGAACCGGATCCTGTTCACCGAGCGCGACTACTCCCAGTCGGAGCTGGTCGAGGCGGGCAACTACATCAACCAGAACTACGCCGGCCGGAGCTTCGAGGACGTGCGCCAGCACCTGCACCAGGAACTGCGCGAGATCCGGCACGACATGATCATGCTCATGACCGCGGCGCTCGAAGTCGGCGACAAGGCGGTGAGCGAAAGCAACGAGGAATACGTAATCTCCGGCGAGCGCAACCTGCTCGAGGTGAGCGAGTTGTCGCAGGACATGAAGCGCCTGCGCCAGCTGTTCGAGCTGTTCGAGAAGAAGACCTCGCTGCTGCAGATTCTGGACGTGTCGCTGCGCGGGCAGGGCGTGCAGATCTTCATCGGCGGCGAGTCCGGTTTTTCGACGCCGGACGAAGTGACCGTGGTGACCGCGCCCTACAAGGTGGACGGCGAGGTGGTCGGCACGGTAGGCGTGATCGGGCCGACGCGCATGGCCTACGACCGCGTGGTGCCGATCGTCGACGTCACCGCGAAGCTCCTCTCGAGCGCGCTGTCGCAGGGCTAGGCCGGTGGCGGATCGGTTTCGCCCCGAGCCGGCGTTCGACCATGCCGGCGCCGCGCGCGATGGGATCCTGCTGGTCAACCTCGGCACCCCGGCGGCGCCCACCACCGCCGCGGTGCGTCGCTATCTGGCCGAGTTCCTGTCCGATCCGCGGGTAGTAGAGATTCCGCGCCCGCTCTGGCTGCCGGTGCTGTACGGGGTGATTCTGGCGCTGCGGCCGGCGCGCTCGGCGCGCAAGTATGCCGAGATCTGGAGCCCGGAGGGCTCGCCGCTCGCGGTGCATACCGCGCGCCAGGCGGCGCTGCTGCGCGCCGCGCTCGGCGAGCCGGCACCGGAGGTGGCGCATGCAATGCGCTACGGGGAGCCCGGCGTCGGCGCGGAGCTCGACCGGCTGCGCGCTGCGGGCTGCGACCGGATCCTGGTCGTGCCGCTCTATCCGCAGTATGCCGCCAGCACCACTGCCAGCACCTACGACGCGGTCAGCGCCTGGCTTGCGCGCGCGCGCAACGTCCCCGAGTTGCGGCTGGTGAAGCATTTCCACGATCATCCCGCCTACATTGCCGCGCTGGCCGCAGGCGTGCGGCGCCATTGGGAGGCACACGGACGGTGTGCCAAGCTGGTGATGAGCTTCCACGGCCTGCCGCGCTTCGCGCTCGAGCGCGGCGACCCTTACCACTGCGAATGCCAGGCGACCGGCCGGCTGCTGGCGGAGGCGCTCGGCCTCGCGCCGGACCAGTACGTGGTGACCTTCCAGTCGCGCTTCGGGCGCGCCGAGTGGCTGCAGCCCTACACCGAGCCGACCTTGATCGCCCTGGCGCGCCAAGGCGTCGACCGGGTCGACGTGGTCTGTCCCGGCTTCGTCGCGGACTGCCTCGAAACGCTGGAGGAAATCGGCATCGGCGCGAAACAGGCTTTCCTCGCCAACGGCGGGCGAGAATTCCAGCTCGTCCCCTGTCTGAACGAAGCGCCGGAATGGATCGACGCCCTGGTCGCGATCTGCGCCGCGCACGGCTGGGCGCCGCGCCCGGCGCCGGGGCTTGCGCGCCGCAGGCAGCGCGCGCTGGCGATGGGCGCCAAGGCCTAGCCCGCAAGCGCGGCGCTGACTCGCCGCTGCAGGGCCTCGCGCTCCGCCGCCGGGCGCTGCGCGAGGCGCGCGGCCCAGAGCGGGAACAGGTTGCCCTCCTCGCGGTGCTCGTGCTTGGCGAGCGTGCCGGACAGGATGGCCACAAAAGGCTCGACCTCCCAGGCTTCGGGGACGGCGCCCGCCGGCGCCTCAGCAAAGCACTTCTCGACCTCATCCAGCTGCAGCAGCAGCTGCTCGTGCTCGCGCAGCATGACCTCGAGCGGCTCGACCGCGGGCTGCGGCCCGAGCTCCGGCGCCAGGATCAGGTTTTCCGCCTCGACATGGCGCCTCAGCCCCGCGGCGAAAGCATCCAGCATCGGCCTTGCGCCTGCCGTGTCGCCGGCGTTCAGGCGCCTAAGCACCCGCCCGAGGAGCTCGTCGAGCCGGTGGTGGTCGCGCCTCAGCGCATCGAGCGCGTCCTGCACCGGAGTGTCGAGCGCGAGCCGCACGGTCGCCTGCCAGCCGTCGACGCTGCGCTCGCTGCCCCAGGCCAGCGCGTCACGCAGCTGCAGGTTGAGGCTGCGCAGCAGCAGCGCAGGGTCCGCGCGGGTGAGCAGGCGTAGCGCGTGGCCCGGGCGCAGCTCGCGCACTGCGGTAAGCGCGGCGAGCGCAAGCCGGCTGTCCGTTTCCTGCCTGAGATCGACCGTTTCGAGCAGTTCGTGCATAAGTCTCTATTTTGGCATGCGAACCGCGTCCCCCTTGAATCGCGTCGGCGGACCCCAACTTGAGAAGGGTTACCGGTGGAGCCGGGAAACGACGCAATGTCAGAACCGACCCCTAACCCTCAGACTCCAGACACCGACGCGGCCACTCAGGAGCAAGCGCCTGTCACCATGTCGCTGGAGGAGCAACTGGCGGAGGCCGAAACGCGCGCCGAAAAGGAGCGCGAGACGGCCCTGCGGGCACTGGCCGAGGCCGACAACGCACGCAAGCGCGCGGCCACCGAAGTCGCCAACGCGCGCAAGTTCGCCCTCGAGCGCTTCGTCGAGTCGCTACTCCCGGTCGTTGACAGCCTCGAGGCAGCGCTCAGTGCGGCGCAGGCTACCCCCGAGCCCGTCCAGAGCGGCATCGAGCTGACGCTCAAGCAGCTGCGCGGCGTGCTCGGGAAGGCCGGCGTGAACGACATTTCTCCCGCCGCGGGGGCGAAGTTCGATCCCAACTGGCACCAGGCCATGGCCGCGGTCGAATCCGACGCCGAGCCGAACAGCGTGGTCGCCGTGCTGCAGCGTGGCTGGCGCCTGCACGAGCGGGTCGTCCGCCCGGCCCTGGTCACAGTGGCAAAGCCGCGGCCGGCCAATGACGCTTGAAAGCCGGGGCTGAAACCCCATATACCACACTAGCTTAGCAATCAATCGGACCGCACCCAGATAGGGATACAGACATGGCAAAGATCATCGGCATCGACCTCGGCACCACCAACTCCTGCGTCGCGATCATGGAGGGCGGCAAGCCCAAGGTCATCGAGAACTCCGAAGGCGCGCGCACCACGCCGTCCATCGTGGCGTACACGGAGGACGGCGAGATCCTGGTCGGCGCGCCGGCCAAGCGCCAGGCGGTGACCAACGCCAAGAACACGCTCTATGCGGTCAAGCGCCTGATCGGCCGCCGCTTCGAGGAAAAGGAAGTGCAGAAGGACATCGGCCTGATGCCCTACAAGATCGTCAAGGCCGACAACGGCGACGCCTGGGTCGAAGTGCGCGGCAAGAAGATCGCGCCGCAGCAGGTCTCGGCCGAAGTGCTGCGCAAGATGAAGAAGACCGCCGAGGACTACCTCGGCGAGGCGGTCACCGAGGCGGTCATCACCGTGCCGGCCTACTTCAACGACTCGCAGCGCCAGGCGACCAAGGACGCCGGCCGCATCGCGGGCCTCGACGTCAAGCGCATCATCAACGAGCCGACCGCGGCGGCGCTCGCCTTCGGCCTCGACAAGCAGGGCAAGGCGACCGCAAGATCGCGGTATATCGACCTCGGCGGCGGCACCTTCGACATCTCGATCATCGAGATCGCGGACGTCGACGGCGAGAAGCAGTTCGAGGTGCTGTCGACCAACGGCGACACCTTCCTCGGCGGCGAGGACTTCGACCAGCGCCTGATCGACTACATCGTCACCGAGTTCAAGAAGGACCAGGGCGTCGACCTGTCGAAGGACGTGCTCGCGCTGCAGCGGCTGAAGGAGTCCGCCGAGAAGGCGAAGATCGAGCTTTCCTCGTCACAGCAGACCGAAATCAACCTGCCGTACATCACGGCCGACGCCTCGGGCCCGAAGCACCTGACGATGAAGATCACGCGCGCCAAGTTCGAGTCGCTGGTGGACGAGCTGATCGAGCGCACCATCGAGCCCTGCCGCATCGCGATCAAGGACGCGGGCGTCAAGGTCTCCGAGATCGACGACGTGATCCTGGTCGGCGGCATGACGCGCATGCCGAAGGTGCAGGACAAGGTGCAAGCGAATTCTTCGGCAAGGAGCCGCGCAAGGACGTGAACCCCGACGAGGCGGTCGCCGTCGGCGCCGCGATCCAGGCCGGCGTGCTCAAGGGCGACGTCAAGGACGTGCTGCTGCTCGACGTCACCCCGCTGTCGCTCGGCATCGAGACCCTGGGCGGCGTGATGACCAAGCTGATCAAGAAGAACACCACCATCCCGACCAAGGCAAACCAGGTGTTCTCGACCGCCGACGACAACCAGACCGCGGTGACGATCCACGTGCTGCAGGGCGAGCGCGACGTGGCCTCGGGCAACAAGAGCCTGGGCCAGTTCAATCTGACCGACATCCCGCCCGCGCCGCGCGGCATGCCGCAGATCGAGGTCACGTTCGACATCGACGCCAACGGCATCCTGCACGTCTCGGCCAAGGACAAGGCGACCGGCAAGGAAAACAAGATCAAGATCCAGGCCAGCTCCGGGCTGAACGAGGACGAGATCCAGCGCATGGTGAAGGACGCCGAGGCCCACGCCGAGGAAGACAAGAAAGCGCTCGAGCTGGTGAACGCGCGCAACCAGTGCGAGGCGCTGGTACACTCGGTCAAGAAATCGCTTGCCGACTACGGCGACAAGCTCGACGGCGGCGAGAAGGAAAAGATCGAGGCCGCGCTGAAGGAAGCCGAGGAAGCGATCAAATCGGGCGACAAGGCGCAGATCGAAGCCAAGGTCGCAGGCGCTGGCGCAGGCCTCGCAGAAGCTGGGCGAGAAAATGTACGCCGATGCGCAGGCGGCGCAGGGCGCGGCGCAGGCGGCAGGCGAGCAGGCGCAAGGCGATAAGAAGGACGACAGCAACGTCGTCGACGCCGAGTTCACCGAAGTCAAGGACAAGAAGGCCGGTTGAGCGTCGGCCGCGGTTAAGCGCAGACGGGCGGCGGCGAAAGCCTGCCGCCCGTTCGGCGTCCGGGAAGGGAAATGGCGAAACGCGACTACTACGAAGTGCTCGGCGTCAACCGTGACGCGAGCGAGGAAGAGATCAAGAAGGCCTACCGCAAGCTCGCCATGAAGTGGCATCCGGACCGCAATCCGGACAATCCGAAGGCGGAGGAGAAATTCAAGGAGGCGAACGAAGCCTACGAGGTGCTCACCAGCGCCGAGAAGCGCGCCGCCTACGACCAGTACGGGCATGCGGGCGTGCACCCCCAGGGCAGGCGCGGGCGGAGCAGCCGGATTCGCGAGACATATTCAGCGACATTTTCGGCGACATCTTCGGCGGCCAGCGCGGCGGGCGCTCGACCGTCTACCGCGGCGCAGACCTGCGCTACAACCTGCAGATTACCCTCGAGCAGGCCGCGCACGGCTTCGAGACCAAGATCCGCATTCCAGGCGTCGCGCAGTGCGAAACCTGCGGCGGCGGCGGCGCGCGCAAGGGCACCCAGACCCAGACCTGCCCCACGTGCCACGGCGCCGGCCAGGTTCGCATCTCGCAGGGCCCGTTTTCCATCGCCGCAGACCTGTCCGCGCTGCCACGGCAGCGGCAAGATCATCCCGCACCCGTGCGACGACTGCGGCGGCACGGGCCGCGTCAAGCTGCAGAAGACTCTCTCGGTGAAGATTCCGGCAGGCGTCGACGAGGGCGATCGCATGCGCCTCTCGGGCGAGGGCGAACCGGGCGTAAACGGCGGCCCGCCGGGCGACCTTTACGTCCAGGTCCAGGTCAAGCAGCACCCGGTATTCCAGCGCGACCACGACGACCTGCACTGCGAGATGCCGGTCTCGTTCGCGACCGCGGCGCTCGGGGGCGAAATCGAGATCCCGACGCTGGACAGTTCGGCGCGGATCAAGGTCCCGGCCGAGACGCAGAGCGGGAAAGTCTTCCGTCTGCGCGGCAAGGGCATCGTCGGCGTGCGCAGCCGCAGTGCGGGAGACCTGTTCTGCCACGTCGTGGTGGAGACCCCGGTCAAGCTCACCGAGCGGCAAAAGGACCTCCTGCGCGAGTTCGAGTCGATCAGCCAGGAAGACTCGGCCCGCCATAATCCCCGCAGCAAGTCCTGGCTGGAGAAGGTCAAGGAGTTCTTCGAGGGCTGACGGCAACCTCGCAGCCGATGATAGACTGGCCGCCGTCCAGTGCATCCGATGGGGAGACGGCATGCCGCGGGCCGCGCTTTCAATCACGAGCATCGTGCTCGGGCTGGCATTGGCCGTCCTGAGTTTTTCCGCGCTCGCGGACCAGATCCTCGACCGGGCAAAGCGGTTACTGGAGCAGAAGCAGCCCGCGCAGGCTTACGAGCTGCTGTTCCCGCTCGAAGCCGACCGTGCCGGGAATCCGGAATTCGACTATCTGCTGGGCATCGCCGCGCTCGATTCCGGCCACCGGGAACGTGCCATCTTCGCGCTCGAGCGCGCGCTGGCAGTGCAGCCCGACAACGCGCTCGCCCGGGCGGAAATCGCACGCGCTTACCTGGCGGTCGGCGAAAAAGATACCGCGCGGCGCGAGTTCGAGAACGTCAAGCGCGAGCCGATCCCCGCCGAGGCAAGGGCCACCATCGACCGCTACCTGTCGGCCATCACGGCGGCGGAAACGACCCAGGTGCAGGGCTACATCGAGCTCGGCATGGGCACCGACAGCAACGTGAACAGCGCGACCAGCAGCTCGCAGATCGCACTGCCCTCCTTCGGCGGCCTGATCGCGACCTTGAACTCGGCCGCGACGAAGCAAGGCGACAACTTCAGTACCGTTACCGGCGGGATCAACTTCACCCGCAAACTGAACGAGCGCTGGTCGCTGGTCGGCGGCCTCGCGGGCAACACCAAGATGAATCAGCACCAAGACCAGTTCGACACGGCCACCCTGGATGGCAACCTCGGCGCGCGCTGGGCCGCGGACAACGACGCGCTGACCCTCGCCACGCAGCTGCAGACCTTCGAGGTCGACAATTCGCGCTACCGCGACTCGCGCGGCCTGATCGGGCAGTGGCAGCACAACCTGGACGAGCGGCGCCAAGTCACCGGCTACGTGCAATACGCGCAGCTGCGCTACCCGACCCAGAGCATCCGCGACGCCAGTCGCAGCATCGGCGGCGTCGCGTACGCGCAAGCGTTTTCCGGCCGGGCCTCGCCGGTGCTCTTTCTGAGCGTGTACGGTGGCGACGAATCCGTGCTCGCCGACGGGGTGCCGCATCTGGGGCACAAGCCGGTCGGGCTGCGTATCGGGGGCCAGTTCGAGCCGGCCGAAGGCTGGACCGCGTTCGGCGGGGTCAACTTCGAGGAGCGCCGCTACGGCGGCCCGGAGCCGATCTTTCTCGTCACGCGCAAGGACAAGCAGACCGACGTTCGCCTCGGCGCGAGCTACCTGATGCGCGCGGGAACGACCCTGATCGTGCAGGTGGTGGACACCGATAACGAATCGAACATCGATCTCGACCGGTTCCGCCGCCAGGTGGGGACGGTCACGGTTCGTTTCGATTTCTGACAATTTCGATCTGCGAAACGTGACATATTTCCGCTAAGGCTGACTCGGGCTTGGGGGGTACGGCATGAACAGCACAACACCATTCAGGATGAACAAGAGCGCGCTGATGCTCGCGCTGGTTTCAACAGCATTCGCAGGCAATGCCGGCGCAAGCGCAGGCCGAATCGACTTCAGCATCGGCGGCGTGGTGGCCACCCGGCCCAACGGCCAGGAGCGGCCCCTCGCCAAGGGCGCCGAGCTCGAAAGCGGCGACACGATCCGCACCAACAACGGCCGCGCCCAGATTCGCTTCCCGGACGGGGCCTACGTCTCGCTGCAGCCCAACACCGTGTTCGGCGTCAGGGAGTACAACTACGAAGGCAGGACTGACGGCAAGGAACGCGGCTTTTTCTCGCTGCTGAAGGGCGCCATGCGGGCGGTCACGGGATTGATCGGCCGCGTCAACCGCAGCACCTTTCAGATCACGACCCCGACCGCGACCGTCGGCATTCGCGGCACCGGCGGGCTGATCGCCGTGCTGCCCGACGGCTCGACCCTGATCCGCGGCAGCAGCGGCATCTGGTCGCTCAGCAACGCCTCCGGCTCCATCGACGTCCCCGCAGGCGCCAGCGGCCTCGCTCCCGCCGATCCCAACCAGCCGCCGCAGGAAACTAACGGCATCCCCCATGTCCCGCCCGCGCCGCCACTTGACTACGTCTCCGGCGACCAGCGTACGAGCACCGGGGACCCGATCATTCCGGTCATTCCGTTGCAGAGCGGGAGCGGCTATGCTGCGGCGACCGCATTCGACGCTTCGGATACCGGCAGTTCCTACTATCCGTACGTCTTCGCCAATACCCCAGTGGACGCCGTATTCAACGCGTCCGGCCAGCTCACCGATGTGACGTTGGGACCGTACGACCATTACACGCTGCAACCGGGTGGCTCGAACGTCGATTTCGCCACTGACGGGGTCCTCGCATGGGGTCGCTGGATCGGGCCAGTCTCAGGCACCTATGGCTGCGAAGGCGCGTGCGGCTTCAGTGCAAACTATGGCCCAAATACGGGACTGCACTATGTAATCGGCATGCCGACACCAGTAATGCCGACGAGCGGAAGCGCAATCTTCACATTGCTGGGCGCCACCAGCCCGACCTACACGGATGGCCGCACCGCGCCTGGGACGTTCAACGGGTCGCTGGAAGTGTTTTTTGGTGCAGGCGCCGCGACAGTGACCATGGCGTTCTTGGTCAACATGCCGGATGGGAATGGTTATGTTGTCGGCGGAAGTACGACTACTCAGGGCGGCGCGTTGTTCTCCGCGAGCCCGACGGTAGCCGGAATCGCGGGCAGCGCGTGTGGGTCGGGTTGCTCCTCGTCTGTTCAGGGATTCTTTGCAGGAACGAACGCTTCTCGCGCAGGCGTTGCATATAACATCCAAGATTATGCGGCGACCGGCGCGACCAGCAACATAGTCGGCGCCGCCGCGTTCAAGAACACCGGCGTGCCGGTGCCGCCGCCGCAGTAAAGACAGTTGTCGCTCGACGCGGCGCTCGAGCACCTGTGCGCCGGCCAGCCGCAGGCGGCGCTGCCGCTGCTCGAAGCCCATGTCGCCGCTCACCCGTCCGACGCGGGGGTGTGGTTCCTGGTCGGCGCCTGCCGGCATCAGCTCGGCAACGCGGCGGAAGCACTTGAGGCGTTCGAGCGTTCGCTCGCGCTCTCTCCTGATCCGAACGCGACTTACGCGAGCGCCGTCGCGCTGGAGGATCTCGGCCGGTTCGACGATTCGCTCGCGCGTTACGACGCCGCGCTGAGCCGGGTTCCCGGGCACGAAGATGCGCTGCACAACCGCGGCCTGCTGCTCGCGCGACTGGGGCGGCTCGAAGAGGCTGAACGCAGCCACCGGCGCTACGTCGAGTTGCACCCGGATTCGCTTCGCGCGCACAGGGACATCGCGGAGATTCTGCTCGCGCTAAGCCGCTACGAGGAAGCGATCGACGAGCTCAACCGGATCTTGGCGCGCGCGCCGCGAGACGCGATCGCACTGCTGAAGCGCGGTGTCGCCCTCGCCGCGTTGCGGCGATTTGACGAGTCTAGGACATCAATCGGCGTGGCGCTCGCTGCCGACCGGCCCGCTGTGATGCGTTTCATCCGGAACCTGGCGCCGCAGGCCGAGCCCGAGGTCATGCTGGCGCCGCAGAACATCTTTCTTTGGCGCCGCTATGTGGCGCAGGGCGCATGCGACTGGCAAGGATGGCAGAACTACGTGGACGATTTCCGGCGTGCGATCGGCAATCCCGGGCTGCCGCTCGACCGCGCGCTCGCCTTCTCGGCGCTGCATCTGCCGCTCGACGAGAGCGAACGGCATGCGCTCGCGCGTCGCATTGCCGTGCAAATCGAGCGCAAGATCTCGCCGCTGCCGGTGCGCTCGGCAACGGGCCACGAGCGCCTTCGCATCGGTGTGCTGTCGCCCGACCTGCGCGAGCACCTCAACGCATACTTGCTGCTGCCTCTATTAGAGCTGATCAATCGCCGCCACTTCGAGATCTTCGCCTATTCGCTCGGCGCCGATGACGGCAGCGCAATCCGCGGTATGGTGAACGCGGCGGTCGATCGCTTTCACGATCTCTCCGGGCGCAACGACCGCGACGCCGCCAACCTCATCCGGGCGGACGAAATCGACATTCTGGTCGATTGCGCCGGTCATACGACGGGAAGCCGGTTCGAGATTACCGCGCAGCGTCCGGCGTCGGTGCAGGCGCTTTACCTTGCGTATCCGTCCACGATCGGTTCGAAGCGGGTCGATTTTGCGATCGTCGACCGCGTCGCCGCGCCGCCCGGATCGGAAGCGAACTGGTCCGAGGTGCTCATCTACCTGCCCGACACCTATTTCCTCTATGATTTCCGCGCGCCGATGCCGCGATTGGTGGTTTCCAGAGCCGAATATGGCCTGCCGGATGATGCAGTTGTCTATTGCGCGGGACACAAGCCGGAGAAGATCACCCCTGACGGTCTGGACCTGTGGCTGAGCGTTCTGGCACAAGTGCCGCGCGCGGTGCTATGGCTGAATGCCATGCCGACCGCCGCGGTCGAAAATCTCAGGCGCGAATCCGCGGCCCGTGGGATAAGCCCTGAACGCCTGATATTCGCGCCGTTCGACGCCCGCGAGCGCTATCTCGCCCGGCAGCGCTTGGGCGACCTGATGCTCGATGCGGTGCACCATAGCGCCATGACGACCGCCTGCGACGCGCTTGGCGCCGGCCTGCCTGTGCTGACGCTCAAGGGCGCGACCTTCGCCTCGCGCGCGGGCGAAAGCCTGCTGCGCGCCGCGGGCCTGCCGGAGCTCGTGGCGGCCGATCCTGACGCGTTCGTGAGGATAGCGACCACCTTAGGTAACGACCGCGCCTTACTAACCGGACTGAAAGACAAACTGCGGGCCAACCGGCAGACGGCGCCCCTGTTCGACACGGTGTCGCGGGTACGCCAGCTGGAAGCGGCCTTCGCGGAAATGTGGCGACGGCACCGCCAGGCATGAAAGGGAATAGTTCCGCGCACAAGACGGTCCGGTATGCTTAGATGCAAACCTGTGCAAAAAGGCCTCCGAACCATGAAGACACTGCTGACCCGACTTGCCTGTGCCTGCGCCCTGGGGCTGGCTGCGAGCGCCGCAAGCGCGCAGGCGGTTCCGGGCGTGACGCCGACCACCATCCTGCTCGGCCAGTCGGCCGCGTTCACCGGGCCGGCGCAGCAGCTGGGGATCCAGATGCGCGATGGGATGATGCTCTGGTTCAATT
The DNA here is from genome assembly GCA_963755395.1 of uncultured beta proteobacterium. Taxonomy (GTDB): domain Bacteria; phylum Pseudomonadota; class Gammaproteobacteria; order Burkholderiales; family SG8-39; genus DAHVFK01. The sequence continues at coordinate 278,122 of CAVWJJ010000003.1, forward strand.
ACGTCAATGCGCACGGCGGAGTGAACGGACGCACCATCCGCCTGACGACCCGCGACGACGGCTACGAGTCCGACCGAGCGGAGGCAAACACCCACAAGCTGATCGAGGACGACAAGGTGTTCGCGCTGGTGGGATACGTCGGCACGCCGACCAGCAAGGCATCGTTGCCGGTGTTTACCAAGGCCAGGGTTCCGTTCGTCGGCCCGTTCACCGGCGCTGAGCTGCTTCGCACCCCCGTCAATCCCTACGTGTTCAACGTCCGCGCGAGCTACTATGACGAGACCGATCAGATCGTCGAGCAGCTGCTCACGACCGGCAGCAAACGTTTTGCGGTGTTCTACCAGAACGACAGCTACGGTCAAGCCGGCCTGACCGGGGTCCAGATTGCGGTGAAGAAACGCGGCGGCGAAATCGTCTCGATGGGGACCGTCGAGCGCAACACGGTGGATGTGGCAAAGGCGGTAAAGGCGATCCTGCCGAGCCGCCCGGACGCGGTGATCATGATCAGCGCCTACAAGTCGATCGCTGCCTTCATCAAGATGGCGAAGCAAGACGGCTATGATGGTCAGTTCTACAACGTGTCCTTCGTCGGCTCCAAGGCGCTCGCCGACGAGCTCGGCAAGGAAGGTGTGGGGGTCGCGATTTCTCAGGTAGTTCCGTTTCCCTGGAGCCTGAGCGTGCCGGTCGTGGAAGAATTCAACCAACTGGCCAAGAAGGCGAAGGTCGACGTCAACTTCTCCAGCCTGGAAGGATTCCTAGTCGGGAAGGTCACGGTCGAGGGATTGCGCCGCGCTGGCAAGGCGCTTACCAGGGAGAGATTCATCGACGCGCTGGACTCGATGAACAACGTGGACTTCGGCGGATTCGCCGTAAGCTACTCTCCCAAGAATCACAGTGGTTCGATGTACGTCGACCTGACGATCATCGGCCGCGACGGCGGCTTCAAGGACTGAACGGGAGGGGATTCCCTCAGCCGCGGCGCCAAGTGGTGCCTGCCGGCCCATCCTCGAGAATGATGCCAGCGGCTGCCAGCGCGCCGCGTTCGGCGTCGGCCGCCGCGTAGTTCCTCTGCTTCTTGAACGCTGCACGGCGGGCAATCCGGCGCTCGATCTCGGCGTCATCCAGCGTGGTGCCCGGACCGGCGCGCAGAAAATCCTGCGCGTCGCGCTGCAGGATGCCGAGTACGCCGCCTAGCGCGCGCAGTTGGGGCGCAAGCGCGACGGCGCCCCGGTTCACTTCGTTCGCGAGGTCGAACAGCACCGCGACTGCTTCCGGTGTACCGAAATCGTCGTCCATGGCGGCTCTGAAGCGAGCCGCGTGCGGCTCGTTCCAGTCGACCGGGGCAGGCGCAGCGGGGCTGCCTCTGAGCGCGGTATAAAGCCGCGTCAATGCGGCCTTCGCGTCCTGCATGTGCGAACCCGAGTAGTTGAGCGGGCTGCGGTAGTGCGCGCGCACGATGAAGAAACGCACCACCTCGGGATCGAACGATGCCAGGATGTCGCGCACCGTGCGGAAATTGCCGAGCGACTTGGACATCTTTTCCTCGTCCACGCGCACGAAGCCGTTGTGCATCCAGAAATTGACGAAAGTCTTGCCGCTCGCACCCTCGGATTGCGCAATTTCGTTCTCGTGGTGTGGAAACTGCAGGTCCTCACCGCCACCGTGGATATCGAAGTGCTCGCCGAGCAGCGCGCAACTCATCGCCGAGCACTCGATGTGCCAGCCCGGGCGTCCCTCCCCCCATAGCGACGGCCATTTCGGCTCGTCCGGCTTTGAATGCTTCCAGAGCACGAAATCGAGCGGATCCTGCTTCGAAGTGTCCACCGAGACACGCTCGCCCGCGCGCAACTCGTCGAGGGACTTGCCCGAGAGCTTTCCGTAGCCTGGAAACTTGCGCACGGCGAAATTGACGTCGCCGTCGGCTGCCCGATATGCAAGGCCGCGACGCTCGAGGGCGGAGATCATTTCGAGCATCTGCGGCACGAAGCGCGTGGCGCGCGGCTGGTGATCTGGCGCATCGACGCCTAGCGCCGCTGCGTCCTCGTCCAAGTAGCGTATGTAGCGCGCGGTGAGCTCGCCTATCGTTTCGCCATTCTCGATCGCGCGCCGGATGATCTTGTCGTCGATGTCAGTGATGTTGCGCACGTACGTGACGCGATAGCCGCTTTCGCGCAGCCATCTGCGCACCATGTCGAACACCACCATCACCCGCGCATGCCCCAGGTGGCAATAGTCGTACACCGTCATGCCGCAGACGTACATGCGCACGGTGCCTGCGTGGATCGGCTCGAAGGCCTGCTTGCTTCTACCCAGCGTGTTGTAGATCGTGAGCATCCGGGGCCACTATGCTCGCCGCATTCTCGTGACGGTCGAGGGAACCATGCGCGGCGCAGCCATTCAAAAGCCACAGGAAGCGCGCGCTGCAGTGCAAAAGAGAGTCGTTCGACGTTGTTGCAGGCCGGGGGTTAGTCTAGAATGCGTTGTTTCGTAGAGCCTTGAAAAGTATAACACAATGGTCGATTCTGTTCTGTGTCGCACGGCATTCCAGCGCGTCGTCCGGGCGCTACTGTTAGGCACCGTACTGGGCGCATCCGCGGCGCATGCAGACGACATGCAGCAGGCGAACGCTTTGCTCAAGTCGGGCCGCTATCCGCAGGCGCTCGAACACGTGGATAAGGTGATCGCCGCGAAGCCCCAAGATCCGCAGGCACGTTTTCTCAAGGGACTGATCCTCACCGAGCAGGGCGATACCAAGGACGCAATCGAAGTGTTCCAGAAGCTTACGCAGGATTACCCGGATCTGCCCGAGCCCTACAACAACCTCGCCGTGATCTACGCCGGCAAGGGACACTACGAGAAGGCGCGCGCTGCGCTCGAAAAGTCCATCCGCACCCACTCCAGCTACGCCACCGCCTACGAGAATCTGGGCGACGTCTATGCCAGGCTCGCAAGCCAGGCCTACGACAAGGCGCTGCAGCTCGACTCCTCCAACTCGACGGCACAAAGCAAACTGATGCCGGTGCGCAGCTTGGTCGGTCCTGGGCCGCAGCCTGTGGCCACCGCGGAGGGCAAGGTGGCCAAGCCGGTCGAACATGCGGTGGCTCAGCCCTTGCCCGCGCCCGAGACTGCGCCTGCACCGGCGGCCGACCCGCGCACCGAGGTGCTCGAGACGGTCGATGCATGAGCCAGAGCCTGGTCGAGCCAGGATGTCGACGCCTATCTCGCGCACTATGCCCCCGACTTCAAGACGCCGCACGGCCCCGCGCAACGCGTGGGAGAAGCTGCGCCGCAGCTGCGTCGCCGGACCCAAGTCGATCGCGGTCGAAATCAAGTCGCCCGAGGTGACCCGGGAGGGGGAAGCGGAGGTACGCGTCACGTTCCGCCAGATCTACCGCTCCGACAGCTTCAGCGGTAGCAGCAACAAGATGCTCGACATGGTGAAGATCGACGGACGATGGCTGATCCGGCAGGAGCGGGCAGGCGGCTGATGGCGAGGCCAGTGCCGCGGCTCGTCCTCGCGCTGGCAGTTGTCTGCGCATCGCTCGGTCCCGCCATCAGCCAGGCGCGCTCGCCCGACGCCGAGCTCGAGCACGGGCTCTCCGGCGTAATCCAGGCGATCGAAAAGAACCGCCCCGGCGACGTGGCGAAGAGCGTTCCGCGCGCAGAAGTCGAGGGTCTGCGCGAGGAAGCGCTCGCTCGACTGCGCGCACTCCGCGCACGACCGGCGCAAGGCCAAGTTCCGAGCTACGTCCTGCAATTGAATCCCGAGCAGAAATTCGCGATCGTAGTCGACTCGCAACTGTCACGCCTGTTCCTTTTCAGGAACGTGGAAGGCCATCCACAGTACGTGGAGGACTATTACGTCACGCTCGGCAAGCGCGGGATGGAAAAGACGCGCGAAGGCGACCAGAGGACGCCGATCGGGGTCTATCACGTGGTGGCGAACCTGCCACGCCAGCAATTGACCGACTTCTACGGCGCAAGCGCGTTCCCGATCGACTATCCGAACGCGTGGGACAAGTTGATGGGGCGCAATGGACACGGCATTTGGCTGCATGGAACCCCTTCCAATACCTACAGCCGCCCGCCGCGCGCTAGCGACGGATGCATCGTGCTCGCTAACCCGGACCTCAAGTCGGTCGGGCGTGACGTGCAGATCGGGCTGACGCCGGTAATCATTGCCGATGAAATGCACTGGAGCAGCCCCGCCGCGGTCGACGCCGACCGCAAAGCGCTCGCGCACGCGATCGACGCCTGGCGCTCGGACTGGGAAAGCCGCGACATCGCGCACTACCTTAGCCACTACTCGAAGCGCTTCCGGGCCAACGGCCAGGACTACGAGGTCTGGGCGGCGCGCAAGCGCAAGGTCAATTCCGCCAAGACGTGGATCAAGGTCCGAATATCGGATCTCGCCATGTTCCGCTATCCGCGCGAGCGCGACTTCGCGGTGGTCAGTTTCGACCAGAGCTACCGCTCGAACAACCTCTCGAACGTGATTCGCAAGCTACAGTATTGGTCGAAGGAAAACGGCAGCTGGAAGATCCTCTACGAGGGTGCCGGCTGAGTCCTCCCGCGGCGCCGGTCATGGCGCCTTTCAGTGGAAACACCCATGAATCTGCTCAAGCTCTGGAAGCCTCTCGTCATTCTCTCGGCTGCCGCCGCCTCTCCGGCTGCGGCCGCGACGCCTCACGTCGATGTGAAGACCAATCTTGGCACTATCCGGCTCGAGCTCTATCCATCGAAGGCGCCAAAGACCGTGGCCAACTTCTTGCAGTACGTGCGCGAAGGCCATTACAGTAATACGATCTTTCATCGCGTGATCGACGGCTTCATGATTCAGGGCGGCGGATTCGACAGCAGCTACAACCAGAAACCGACTCGCGCGCCCATCCCGAATGAAGCGCAGGCCGGAGTGAAGGCAGGACTGAAGAACGACACCGGCACAATCGCCATGGCGCGCACCTCCAACCCGAATTCTGCGACCGCGCAGTTCTTCATCAACCTCGCGGACAACGAATTCCTGAACTGGGGTGATCCGCGCGGCGACGGCAACGGCTACGCCGTCTTCGGCAAGGTGGTCTCGGGCTTCGACATCGTCACGAAGATTGCCAAGACCCCGACCGGACGCGGCGGTCCCTTTGCCAGCGACGTCCCACGCGACCCGATCGTCATCGAGTCGATCACGCTGGTCGACGGCAACTAGACGGCAGCGTGGGCCCGGACCTGCTCATCTCGGACCTGCACTTGTCGCGCGAGCGACCGCTCATCGCCGACCGTTTCCGCGAATTCCTGAAGGGCCAGGCGGTCGCGGCGAGGACGCTCTACATCCTGGGCGACCTTTTCGACTACTGGGTCGGCGACGACGAGCTGCGCGCGCCAGGGGCTGACCCGCTCGCGAGCGAGGTGGTCGCCGCGCTGAATGCTTTGGCGCGCGGAGGGACCGCCGTATTCGTAATGCAGGGCAACCGCGACTTCCTGCTCGGAAGCGAATTCTTCTCCGCTTGTGATGCGCTGCCGCTCGCCGATCCCTCGATCGCGAACGTGGGTGGCGTCAGGACTCTGCTGATGCACGGCGACACGCTCTGTACGGACGACCTGGACTACATGGCGTGGCGCAGCACAGCTCGCTCGGCGGTCTGGCAGGCCGAGTTTCTGGCCGCGCCGCTGGACGAGCGACGCGCCCGCTCCCGTGCTCTGCGGATCGAAAGCGAGGCACGCAAGCGCACCAAGAGCGCAGCCATCATGGACGTAAACCCGGACACCGTGCGCGAAGCATTTCGCCGCCACGCGGTCACCCGCTTAATCCACGGTCACACGCATCGTCCCGGGCATCACGATATCGAGCTCGAGGGCCGGCGCTGCGAGCGCTGGGTGCTGCCGGACTGGTACGAGACCGGAGGCTACCTCAGGGCGGAGAACGGAACGGCTCGCCTGGTCAGCTTCCTGCGCGAGGCCCGCTAGAGGCCGCGCGCCAGATCCTCGCGCAGATCGGACTGGCTTTCCAGCCCCACCGCGAGGCGCACCAATCCGTCCGTGATGCCCGCGGCGGCGCGCGCCTCGGGCGAGATGCGCCCGTGGGTCGTGGTCGCGGGATGGGTAATCGTCGTTTTTGTATCACCGAGGTTGGCGGTAATCGAGATCAGATGCGTGGCGTCGATCAGCTTCCAGGCCGCGGCACGCCCACCTTTGAGCTCGAACGAAACGACCGCGCCGCCCGCGCGCTGCTGGCGCATGGCCAGCGCGTGCTGCGGATGCGACGCCAGCCAAGGGTAGTACACCCGCGCCACCCCAGGCTGGGCTTCGAGCCAGCGCGCAAGCTCGAGCGCCGAGGCGGACTGGGCGTTCATCCTCAGCTCCAGCGTCTCCAGTCCCTTGAGGATGACCCAGGCATTGAACGGCGAGAGAGACGGTCCCGCGGTGCGCAGGAAGCCGAAAATGCCATCCATGATCAGCTTGCGCGGTCCTACGATCGCCCCGCCCAGTACCCTGCCCTGCCCGTCGAGATACTTGGTGGCGGAGTGAATCACGAGATCCGCTCCGAGCGCAAGCGGGCGTTGCAGCGCCGGAGAGCAGAAGCAGTTGTCGACCGCCAGCAGCGCGCCGGCACGCTTGGCGACCGCCGCGATCGCCGCGATATCGGAGATCTCTGTCAGCGGATTGGAGGGCGTCTCGAGAAAGAAGAGCCTGGTGCGCGGCCGTACCGCGCGCTCCCAGTCGCCCGCGTCAAGCGGCGAAACGAAGGTCGTCTCCACCCCGAAGCGCGCCAGAATCCCGGCATAGAGCTGCACGGTGGCGCCGAACACCGCTTTCGAGCAGACGACGTGGTCGCCGGCCTTCAACAGCGCCATCGACATGGCGAGAATGGCCGACATTCCGGAGGCGGTTGCCACGCAGGACTCGCCGCCCTCCATGGCGGCAAGCCGGTCCTGCATCATGCTGACCGTAGGATTGCTGAAGCGCGAATAGATAAAGCCGTCTTCGCCGCCGGTGAACCTGGCTGCCGCCTGCTGCGCATTGTCGAATACGAAGCTGGAGGTGAGGAACAGCGCCTCCGAATGCTCCTTGAATTCCGTGCGTGCCTGACCGGCGCGCACACCCAGTGTCGCAAGCTCGAATGTGTCTTTCATGACTTTACATCCTTCGCCTGCGGGCACAAAAAAACCCGGCTGCGCGAACCGGGTTTGGCGGCACGCTTTAGCAGCATTTTTAACGCGCCCGCAAGCTGTCGTTTCAAATCGGCGCAGATGTAATGCTAGCGCGAACGACGGCCGCCGTAAAGAGAAGCTAATTCCCGCTCGCCGGCTATTCCGCTGCGACCAGATTCAAGTCGAGTTGGGCGCCTTCGGCATCCTCGCCGGAATCGCGCGCGGCGTCGCGCCGAGTCTCGATTGCGAGCAGGTAATCGCTAGTCACGTCGCCCGTAATGTAGTTGCCATCGAAGCAGGAGGTCTCGAAGCGCGTTAGCTTCGGATTTATCTGCCGCACGGCGCTCTTGAGCGCCTCGAGGTCCTGGTAGATGAGCGCATCCGCCCCGAGCTCGATCGCGACCTCTTCCTCGCTGCGGTGCGCGGCGATGAGTTCGGCCCGAGTCGGCATGTCGATACCGTACACGTTCGGAAAGCGCACCGGCGGCGCCGCCGACGCGAAGAACACCTTGCGGGCGCCGGCCTCACGTGCCATCTGTACGATTTCCCGGCTTGTGGTGCCGCGCACGATCGAATCGTCGACCAGCAGCACGTTCTTGCCCTTGAATTCCATCGAAATCGCGTTCAGCTTCTGCCGCACCGATCTGCGGCGCACGGAGTGGCCGGGCATGATGAAGGTGCGTCCGATATAACGGTTCTTCACGAACCCTTCGCGGTAGGGCACCCTCAGGCCAAGCGCCAATTGCAGCGCCGAAGGACGGCTGGAATCCGGGATCGGAATCACCACATCGACGTCGAGATGGTGATATTCGCGGCGGATCTTCTCGGCCAGCTTCTCACCCATGGTCAGCCGCGCTTCGTACACCGACGCACCGTCGATGAGCGAATCCGGCCGCGCAAGGTAGACGTACTCGAAGATGCATGGATTGAGGCTGGTACGCGGCGCGCACTGCTGGCTGTAGAAGTTACCGTCCTCGTCTATCAGGACGGCCTCCCCGGGCGCCACGTCGCGCAACACCTCGAACCCGAGCGAATCGATCGCTACCGATTCGGACGCAACCATGTACTCCGTGCCGCCATCGGTTTCCTTGTAGCCGATTACCGCAGGGCGTATACCATAAGGATCGCGGAACGCAAGCACGCCGTAACCCGAAATCATTGCAATCACCGCGTATGCGCCGCGACAGCGCCGATGGACATTCGACACCGCGGCGAAGATGGTCTGGGGATCCAGCCGCAGCTTGATCGAGGTCTTCTCCAGTTCGTGAGCGAGCACGTTCAGCAGCACTTCGGAGTCGGAGTTCGTGTTGATGTGCCGCAGGTCCTGGCGGAACATCTCATCCTTGAGCTGGTCGGCGTTGGTCAGGTTGCCGTTATGTCCGAGGACGATCCCGAACGGCGAGTTGACGTAGAGCGGTTGGGCTTCGGCCGAGTTGCGTGCCGAGCCGGCGGTAGGGTAGCGGCAGTGCGCGATGCCGAGGTTGCCCGGCAGCGAGCGCATGTTGCGCGTGCGGAACACGTCACGCACCATGCCGTTGCCCTTTTGCATGTGAAAGGTCTTGCCCTCGCTGGTAACGATGCCAGCGGCGTCCTGGCCGCGATGCTGCAGCAACAGCAGCCCGTCGTAGAGCAGCTGGTTGACGGGCGAACGCGCGACGATTCCGAGAATGCCACACATAGGGACCGCCTACCGGTGTTCGGGCCTCAATGATAGCGCAGGCGCACGGCCAACGACGGTGGCAGCCACGGCCGAACTGCCATCACCGTCCGGGCCATGGGCGCCCCGCTGAACGAATTGCGCCAATATGTCTGCCGCGGGACGGCCGTCAAGCCTGCCGCCAGCGCGAAGGCAAGCACGATGAGAAGCCCGCGCGCCAGGCCGAACAGCGAACCCAGCGCTCGGTCCAACCCGCCCAGACCCGCCGCTTTCACCAACTTTGAAAGCACCAGGCCACAGAGAGTCGCGACGACGAGCGCCGCGATAAAGACGCACATGAACGCCGTCAGCATGCGAAGCTCCGGGGTGGGAACCGCGCGCGGCAAAGCGCCTGCGAGGGGAGCCGCGAACAGATATGCGGCGAGAAAGGCGAACACCCATCCGGCGATCGATATCACCTCGCGCACCAGCCCGCGCCACAAACCCCACAGCACCGAGACCCCGATCACGCCGAGCACGGCGTAGTCCAGCCAGGTCATCAGGACTTGGTGGTGACGTTTCCGGGCTTGAGTCCAAGGCCCTTGAGCTTCGCGTAAGCTTTCTCGGCGGCCTCCCGGCTGGCGAAGGGTCCGGCGCGCACACGGGTCACGCGACCCTTTTCGGTGGCGACCCGCTCCGTGTAGTATGGAAGCTTGGCGGCGGCCAGGCGCGCCGTGAGTTCCTTGACCCGCTCGAGGTCCGCCAGCGCCGCGACCGGAACGACGTACTCGATGCCGGCCAACGCCGCTTCGGCGCGCGCGCGTTCGGCCGCGTTGGGCGCCGCAGGCGCCTCCTTGTGCGCGTTGGAGATCGTCTTGTGCGGCGGCGTCGCAGGAGCAATCGAAGAGCCTTGCGCCGGCTTCTCGCTGCTCGGAGACGCCGGTACGGCGCGCGTCGCTTCGTGCGCCGGCGGCGAGGGGAGCTTGGGAGAGAATTTCGTGTCCTCGCTCGGGATACGCACATCGACCGGGGAATTGGCCTGCCGCGGCTCGGAATCGAAAACCATAGGCAACAAGATTACTGCGAGCAATACGAGGGCGATGGCGCCGACCAGGCGTCTGCGCCCGCGACGCTTGAGCGTATTGACGTCCTGCGCTTCAGCCATGGTTGCGCGCGCCGCCGCGATCCGCCTCGAGATATCTCATCACTTCGCCGACCGTCAGGAAAGATCCGAAGACGATAATTTTATCATTCTCGGTCGCCTCTTCCTGCGCCGCAGCGAACGCCAGCGTCGCCGAACCGTGCTGCGCGGCCGGGGCCGATACGTGCTCCGCCAGTAGAATCTGCGCCAATTCGGCCGCACTCGCGCCGCGCTCGCCTTCGAGGGTCGCCAGGTGCCAGCGGGTCACCCGCGGCGCGAGTGCGCGTACCACGCCCGTGATGTCCTTATCGCGCAGCATGCCGAATACCGCGATCGTCTCGGCCGCGAAGCCGCTCCCCGCCAAGTCCTGCGCGAGCCCCTGTGCCGCCTGCGGGTTGTGCGCCACGTCGAGAATCACCTGCGGCTGCCCAGGAAGTATCTGGAACCGCCCTGGGAGGGCGACCTGAGCCAGACCCTGGCGAACGTGTTGCATGCCCACCGGCAGACGCTCGCGCAAGCTGTCGAGCGCGCACATTGCCGCTGATGCATTGAGCAGTTGCAGGCCGCCGCGCAGCGCAGGGTAAGCGAGCCCGGCGCGCGGCCCCGCCGGGCCCCAATAGCGCCATTGCCCGTCTTCCCGTGCGTAGCCAAAATCGCGCCCGACCAGAAGCAGGCGCGCGCCCGACGCCCGTGCGGCTTGCAGGACCGACTGCGGCGGCGAGAGGTCCGCCACGACCGCGGCTCGGCCAGCGCGAAATATGCCAGCCTTCTCCCGCCCGATCGATTCGCGCGTGGCGCCGAGGAATTCGACGTGGTCGATGCCGACACTCGTCAGCACGGCGCAATCGGCATCGATCACATTCACCGCATCCAGACGGCCGCCCAGCCCCACCTCCAAGACGACGGCCTCCAGGTCCGCTTTCCAGAACAGCCACATCGCCGCCAAGGTGCCGAACTCGAAATAAGTCAGCGGAACGCCGGCCCGCGCCGCGTCGACGGCCGCGAACGCCTCGCACAGCTCACCGTCTTCGGCCTGGCGGCCGTCGATCCTTACGCGTTCGTTGTACCGCACGAGATGCGGCGAGGTGTAAAGGCCGGTCCGAAATCCGGCGGCCTGCAATATTGCCTCGAGCATCGCGCACGTCGAGCCTTTGCCGTTCGTGCCACCCACCGTGAATACCGGGCACGCGATCCGGGTACCCAGGCCCGCTTGCACTTGCGCGACGCGCTCGAGCCCGAGCGCGATCGGCTGCGGGTGCTGTCGCTCGACGTACTGCAGCCACTCGGCGAGCGTGCGGAACGCCACGACGGGAGTCGATTCCGGGCGCGTGCTCAGGACGGCTGCTCGGCCTGCAGCCCCTGCAGCATTCCCAGCAGCGAGGCGAGCGTGTCGCGCAATTGGCGTCGGTCGACGATCATGTCGATCGCGCCCTTTTCCAGCAGGAATTCGGCGCGCTGGAACCCCTCCGGAAGCTTCTGCGCACGGTCTGCTCGATCACGCGCGGACCGGCAAATCCGATCAGCGCCTTCGGCTCGGCGATCACGATGTCGCCAATCATGGCGAAGCTGGCCGACACGCCGCCCATGGTCGGGTCGGTCAGCACCGACATGAACGGTAGCCTGCGTTCCGCAAGATCGGTGCAGCGCGGCGGTGGTCTTCGCCATCTGCATCAGCGACAGCAGACCTTCCTGCATCCGCGCGCCGCCCGAGGCCGAGACGCAGATGAACGGCAGCTTCTGCTCGATGGCGACACGCACGCCTGCGCACAAAGCGCTCGCCCACGACCGAGCCCATCGAGCCGCCCATGAACTCGAACTCGAACGCGGCGCAAACCACGCCGATTTCCTTGATCGACGCCCTGCATGACCACCAGGGCGTCCGTCTCTCCCGTCTGCTCCTGCGCTTCGGCCAGGCGCTCGGGGTATTTTCGCTAGTCCTTGAACTTGAGACTGTCGACCGGCAGCACCTCGGCACCGATCTCGAACCGCCCTTCGGTGTCGAGCAAGAGCGTCGAGGCGCGCCGCGCGCGTCGAGCCGCTCGTGGTGGCCGCACTTCGGGCATACGTTCAGGTTCTTCTCGCAGATCGGTGCTGTAGAGCACGGCGTCGCACGCCGGGCATTTGGTCCACAGGCCCTCGGGGACGGTCTTGCGCGTGCCACGTTCGGTGCGCTGGATCTTCGGTGGAAGAAGCTTCTGGAGCCAGCTCATATGCGCCTTGCCTCGCTTATCCCGCTCAAGCGTCAAGCGCCGCGCGGATCGGCCTGATCAGATCCCGGACGCGGGTCGACCGCATGCTCGGGGCCAGCGGCTTCGATTTCCTGAATGATGCGGCTGCCGATCACGACCGCGTCGGCAATCTCGGCGACGCGTCGCGCGGATTGCGCATCGCGGATGCCGAAGCCGACGCCGATCGGCAAGCTGCGTGGCCGCGCGGAGAAGTGGGATGCGGTTTGCGACGTCCGTTAGATCGAGGTTCGCCGCGCCGGTCACGCCCTTGAGCGAAACGTAGTACAAGTAGCCGCGCCCCTATGCGGGCCACCTCGCTCGATGCGCGCTTCGGGGTTGAGGTGGGTGCAAGCAGGAAGATCGGGTCGATCCCACCGCTCTTGGCCAGTGCCGCGAATGACCGCAGCCTCCTCCGGCGGATAATCCACGACGATCACGCCGTCGACGCCCGCGCTTGCCGCCGAGGCGACGAAACTTCTCGCCGCCCATCGCCTCGATGGGATTGGCATAACCCATCAGCACCACCGGGGTATGCAGCGTCCTGATCGCGAAACCCGCGCACCATATCGAGCACGTCCGCAAGGCCGACGCCATTCGCCAGGGCGCGCTCGGCCGAGCGCTGGATCACGGGTCCGTCGGCCATCGGATCGGAGAACGGCACGCCGAGCTCGATAATGTCCGCGCCGGCCTCGACCAGCGCGTCGCATCAGCGGGACCGTGAGAGCAGGTACCGGATCGCCCGCCGTGATGTACGGTATCAGCGCCTTGCGCCCCTGATTGCGTAGCGACGCGAAACGAGAGTCGATGCGCGACATCGTCTAGAACACGATGCCCGAGCGTTGCGCGACGGTGTGCATGTCCTTGTCGCCGCGCCCGGACAGGTTGACCAGCAGAATCGCATCGCGGCCGAGCGTCGGGGCGATCTTGGTCGCGTATGCGAGCGGCGTGGCTCGACTCCAGCGCCGGAATGATGCCCTCGATACGGCACAGCTCATGGAATGCCCGTAGCGCCTCGTCGTCGGTGACCGCGACGTACTCGGCGCGGCCGCTGTCCTTCAGCCAGGCGTGCTCCGGCCCGACGCCCGGGTAATCGAGGCCCGCTGAGATGGAATGCGTCTCGATGATCTGGCCATTGGCGTCCTGCATCAGATAGGTGCGGTTGCCGTGCAGCACGCCCGGCGTGCCGGCGCAGAGGGACGCCGCGTGTTTTCCGGTCGCGAGCCCCTGCCCCCCCGCTTCGACGCCGATCAGCCGCACCGATTCGTCGGGCAGGTAGGCATGGAAGATGCCCATGGCGTTCGAGCCGCCGCCTACGCAGGCGATCACGGCGTCCGGTTGGCGTCCGGCGATCTCCGGCATCTGCTGCAGACATTCTTCGCCGATCACTGCCTGGAAGTCGCGCACCATCATCGGATAGGGATGCGGTCCGGCGACCGTGCCGATGATGTAGAACGTGTTCTCGACGTTCGTCACCCAGTCGCGCATCGCTTCGTTGAGCGCATCCTTGAGCGTCCTGGAGCCGGATTCGACCGGCACCACCGTGGCGCCCAGCAGCTTCATGCGGTAGACGTTCGCGGCCTGGCGCTTGACGTCTTCCGAGCCCATGTAGACGACGCACTCCATGCCGTAGCGCGCCGCGACCGTTGCGGTCGCGACGCCATGCTGGCCCGCGCCGGTTTCCGCGATCACGCGCGGCTTGCCCATGCGCGCGCGAGCAGCGCCTGGCCTACCGTGTTGTTGATCTTGTGCGCGCCGGTGTGGTTCAGGTCTTCGCGCTTGAGATAGATCTGCGCGCCGCCATACTTCTGCGACAGACGCTTCGCGTGGTAGACCGGGCTTGGCCGACCGACGTAATGCTTCAGCTCGTAGCGCAATTCCGCCGCAAATGCCGGATCCTTGCGGCAGTATTCGTACGCCTGCCCGCAATTCGTCCAGTGCGTGGATCAGGGTTTCGGCGACGAACACTCCCCCATAGGGGCCGAAGTGTCCGCGCGCGTCGGGAAGCTCATCCATCTGCATTTCTGACCTCCGCCATGAAGGCTGCAATCTTGGCCGAGTCCTTTATGCCCTTGGCGGACTCGACCCCACTCGAAACATCTACCCCCCATGGCTGGACGCGACGGATCGCGTCGCGAACGTTTTCGGTCGTCAGGCCGCCGGACAGGATCAGTGGACGGGGTCGCTGGCGAGGAACCACCGACCAGTCGAAGCTGGTTCCAGTACCGCCGTACGCCTCGACGTAGGCGTCCGCCAGCCAACCGCTCGCGCCCATGTAAGGCTGCAGGTATTCTAGCAAATCGACCCCTTCCTTCACGCGACAAGCCTTGAGATAGGGGAGTCCGAAGCGCTCGCAGAACTCCGGCGGCTCGTCGCCATGGAACTGCAGCGCGCCCGGGCGAACCCGCTCGATCACGCGTTCGACCTCGTCGCGGCTCGGATCGACGAACAACGCGACTGCCGTGACGAACGCGGGCAGCCCGTCACGCAGTATGCGAGCCCGCTCATGTGACAAAAAGCGGCGGCTGGCGGGATAGAACACCAGGCCGATGGCGTCCGCCCCTGCCTCGCAGGCAGCTCGCGCATCCTCGGCGCGCGTTATGCCGCAGATCTTTACCCGGGTACGCATCGCTCAGATCTCGACTGGCAGCGCGGTCGGCGCACGACGTGCGCTCGGCAGACCCCATTTAGGGGCGTAGTCGACGGCTTCGAGATAGAGTCCCTCGGGGCCGAAAGTCGGCGCGGCGCGCGCGCGCTCACGCGATGCCAGCACGTCGCGCACCCAAGCCGGAGGATGCTTGCCCACGCCGACGTACACCAGCGTTCCGACGATATTTCGAACCATGTGGTGCAGGAATGCGTTAGCTGTGATGACGAAGTCGATCCGATCGCCAACGCGCTCGATTTCGAGTCGATTCACGCACCGCACCGGCGTCTTCGCCTGGCACTCGGCTGAGCGAAAAGCGGAAAAATCATGTTCGCCGACGAGAAACTGGGCCGCGCGGCGCATCGACTCGACGTCGAGAGCGCGATGGAACCACCCGACATGGCGCGCGGCGAGCGCTGGCCGGACGTCGCGATTGAGCAGGATGTACCGATAGCCGCGGGATATCGCGCTAAAACGGGCATGAAAGGCGCCGTCGACCGGCTGCACCCACAACACCGCGACCGAGTCGGGCAGCATCGCGTTTACGCCCCTTACCCAGGCGCTGTCCGGACGCGCTACGGGGGGATCGAAGTGGATCACCTGCTCGCACGCATGCACTCCTCGGTCAGTGCGCCCCGCGCAGGTGACCTTTACGCTCTCGCCCGCAATTGCCGCTATCGCCGCCTGCAGCGCGTCCTGCACCGTGCCGCCGCCCGGCTGAGTCTGCCAGCCCAGGTATCGGCTGCCGTCATATTCGATGCCGAGTGCGAGTCGCATGCCGGAAAAAATTTAGCCACGGTACCGCGCAGAAGCGCGGCCCGTGGCTAATTGTAAGGGGTTTGCTCTCAGCCCAGGCTGGAGAGCATCTGCTTGGCTTGGCTTTGTTGCGCGTTGTCGCCCTCTTTTACCACCTCGTTAAGCAACTCGCGCGCGCCGTCCTTGTCGCCCATCTCCTCGTATGCCTTCGCCAGATCGAGCTTGGTGGCAACTTCCTGCCACTTCGGATCCGTGCTCGTGGTCGAGGCCGCGCCGTCGCCCGGCGCGCCGAGGTCCAGACTGATCAAGGACAGGTCGAGTGGCGCCGGCTCCGCGGCAGGCGCCGGCATTGGCTTGGTGTCGGCGGTGTCAAGATCGAGATTGAAATCCATCGATCCCAGCGTATCCGCGGCCGATGGTCGCGGCGTCCCCGGGGACCCGAAGCTGATCCGTTCGCTATCGGGCGTTTTCCGCGCGTCCCCCCCGCCCAGGCCGAGATCGAAATCGAGACCCGCCGGCTCCGTCTTGGGTTCGGCGTTTTTGTCCATGATCAGCGTTCCGCCCTTGGCGAAATCGCCCGCCTTCATCGTGTTGGTGCTCGAGCCGATATCGAAGTCGAGCGCTGCCGCATCCTGTTGTTTGCCTTGGTCCTCGCCTACGTCCAGGGGAATGTCCGGACTTACGGGCGTCGAGGCGGCGTCCAGATCGAAATCCAGGTTCGGCACCGGCGCGCGCTCGGCAGCGGACTCCAGAACCCGGGTGCCAGCGCGGGTCTCTCCCGCATCTGCCGCGCCGCCGTAGAGCGAGTTCCGCGGATCGATGCTGCGACCAAGCGCCGCGGCCTTCTCCCACTCCGGGCTCGAACCCGTGAGTGCCTGTAGCTTGCGCGCCGTCAGTTCGAACGATGTCGCGTCGCGTCGCCCGGCATAGATTTCGAGCAGTTTGGCATGGATCGCCGGGCGCTCTGTATCTTTCTGCAACGCTTCCTTGAGGATCTCCTCGGCCTGCGCATCGCGCCCGTACGCCATATAGACGTCGGCCTCCGCGATTGGGTCGACCTCGTCCGCCTCCATGCCGCCGACGCTTGCTTGGCTTACCGAGGCTTGGCTGCCTGCGTCCGCCCCCACGGACGGCATTCCCGCCGCACTCAAAACCGACGAGGCTCCGCCCGCGCCAGCCACCGCGTCAAACGCCCCTCCCTGAAGTGCCCCAGCCTTCTTCTTGCGGCGCCACTTCCAGGCGCCGTACCCGAGCAGGAGCACGAGCACTGCGCCCAACCCGCCCAGTGCGGCCGGGTTGTCCAGCAAGTCATCGAGCGGGCTCGGAGGCGCTTTCGGCTTGGGCGCGGGCTTCGCTGTGGGTTTGGGCGCCGGTTTGGGAGCCGGCTCAACCGCCGGCTTAGCGGGCGGTGCCATCGGCTTGGGCGCTTCGGCCTCACTGGCGGGCGCTGCCTTATGTTCTTGTGCCGCGGGGACTACCGGGGTGGGGATCGGCGTGACCGGGGCAGCTTTCTGTTGCAATTCCGCGAGCTCTTTGCTCTTCACTTCGAGCGCCTTGTCCTTCAGTTGCACGAGCTTTTGCAGATCGCTGACGTTCCTCTCCAGTTCGGCAACGCGCGATTGCGCTTCCTGCAACGCACGCTCGCGCGCAGCCCGGTCATCCTCGCGCGCCGCGCGCGCCATCGGACCGGACCCGCTGTCTGCCTTGGAGAGCTTCAATTTGTCTTGCTGCGCAGCCGGTGCGGCCTGATCCGCTGTCGAGCTGATTCGTCCGCTGACTGCGCGCTCTCCGGCGCCAGCACTCGTCGCGGGAGCGACCGCCGCAAGCTTGCGGCGATAGGCTCCGAAGTCAGCCATTTGCGATCGCACGAGCCGCCTGGCGTCCTCCGGGTCGATCGCCGTGACAGTCTCCTGGTCGGGTACGTCGAGGATCTGGCCCGCGCGCACCAGATTAATGTTGTCGCGGATGAACGCCTCCCGGTTTGCGCGGTACAGCGCGATCAGCATC
Organism: uncultured beta proteobacterium; assembly: GCA_963755395.1. Lineage (GTDB taxonomy): Bacteria > Pseudomonadota > Gammaproteobacteria > Burkholderiales > SG8-39 > DAHVFK01. Next base: position 295,679 of record CAVWJJ010000003.1, read on the forward strand.
TGGTTGTAGGTAATGCCGGGCCTCAGGTTTTCACGCGCGATCGCGCCCAAGGTATCGCCCTTCTTCACTTCACGCGTGGCGGGGGGCTTCGATTCCGGCGCTGCCGCCGGCTTGGGCGCGGGGGTCGGGGCGGGCGCCACCGCAGGGGCGGGAGCGGAGGCCGCTTCGAGCGGCCGCTCCTGGACCGGCGCCTGAGCGGCCGGCGCTTGCGCCGGCCTTTCGATCGGCGTCGTAGATCGCGCAGGACTGATCGCCTGCGTCGCCTTGAATTCCGGTGGATCGAGCAGGAATGTGTATTCGCGCACGAGCCGTCCGCTCGACCACTGCAGTTCGACCAGAATATCCAGGAACGGCTCGTTTACCGGTTGCGTGGTGGTGACCTTGAGCACCGGCTTGCCGTTGCGCTTCTCCACGTCGAACTTTATGCCGAGCAGCACCGGATTGAACTCGATGCCTGCCTGGCGGAAAGCATCCTGCGATGGCAGGCGAGCCGTTACAGAGTCCGTCTCGCCGGGCTGTTCCGATACGATCTGGATCTCCGCGTTCAGCGGCTGTCCGAGCGCCGACAGAACGTGCAAATTCCCAAGACCCACCGCATGGGCGAGCAAGGGAACGGCCAGCAGCGCCGCGGCGAAAATTCTCATTGTGATGGATTTGCCCACGGTCCCACCCTGACTCAATTTGCGGTCCCCAAGTAAAATAACATCATGGTGTTAGGCTTGCAAGCTGAGAGATTTTCTCGATTCTTTCACCTTCGCGCCGGAAGCTGTTATGAGATTTTGCCGCATCGAGGTCTCCGGTCGAGGCCGTTCGCCCTCACCGCCCGACATCTGAATCGAGCAGTATGCGCAGCATACGCCGTAGTGGTTCGGCCGCCCCCCACAGCAGCTGGTCCCCGACCGTGAAGGCAGCCAGGTAGTCTGCGCCCATCGGCAGCTTGCGCAGGCGCCCGATAGGCACCGAAAGCTTGCCGCTGACCGCAGCCGGCGTCAGCTCCGCGAGCGACTCATCGCGCCGGTTCGGGACTACCTTTACCCACTCATTGGCTTCGGCGACCATTCCTTCGATCTCGTCGAGCGGGACGTCCCGGCGCAGCTTGATCGTAAGCGCCTGGCTGTGACAGCGCATCGCGCCGATTCGCACGCAGATACCGTCGACCGGCACCGGCCGGTTGCCGCGGCCAAGAATCTTATTGGTCTCCGCCTGGCCCTTCCACTCCTCGCGGCTCTGGCCGTTACCGAGGTCCTTGTCGATCCAGGGCAGCAAACTGGCGGCGAGCGCCTGGCCGAAGTTCGCTTTTGGCAGGCCCGGCGCGCGAATTGCCTCGGTCACGGCGCGGTCGATTTCCAGCGCGCTTGAGGCGGGATCAGCGAGCAGTTTCTGCGCGCTCTCGCCGACGCGCGCCATCTGTTCGGCGAGCTCGCGCATGTTCGCCGCGCCGGCGCCGGAGGCCGCCTGGTAGGTCATGCTCGTCATCCACTCCACCAAGTCGTGCTGGAACAGCCCTGAAACTCCCATCAGCATCAGGCTAACCGTGCAGTTGCCGCCGATGAAGTTCTTCCCGCCATTGGCGAGCGAATCCTTCACCAGTGGCATATTGACCGGGTCGAGCACGATCACCGCGTCGTCGTTCATGCGCAACGCGCTCGCCGCATCGACCCAGTAGCCGTTCCAACCCGCGGCGCGCAACCTTGGGTAGACGTCGTTGGTGTAGTCGCCCCCTTGGCAGGAAACGATCACCGGCAGCGACTTGAGCGCCACGAGATCGTTGGCGTCCAGTACCGGGCCGCTATCCCTGCCTATGTTCGGACCCTCGACGCCCGCGTGGGAAGTCGAAAAGAAGACCGGCTCGAAATGGTCGAAGTCGCGCTCGTCGCGCATGCGCTGCACGAGTACCGAACCCACCATTCCGCGCCAGCCGACGATGCCGACCCTCAGCATGATCCTTTCCTCATAGCGCGGCGACCACCGCATCGCCCATTTCGTTCGTGCCCGTCAATCGCGTGCCCGGGGTATGGATATCCGCGCTGCGGTAGCCCTCGCGCAGCACCCGCTGCACGGCGCGCTCGACGCGGCTGGCCGCCTGTTCGAAGCCTAGCGAGTAGCGCAGCATCATCGCCGTCGAGAGGATCGTCGCCAGCGGGTTTGCCACGCCCTTGCCGGCGATGTCCGGCGCCGAGCCGTGGATCGGCTCGTACAGCCCTTTGTTGTTCGCGTCGAGCGAAGCCGAGGGGAGCATGCCTATCGACCCGGTGAGCATCGATGCTTCGTCCGACAGGATGTCCCCGAACAAGTTGCCGGTGACGATCACGTCGAATTGCTTCGGATTGCGCACCAGCTGCATGGCGCAATTGTCTACGTACATATGCGTCAGATGGACATCGGGATAGGACTTTCCGACGGCCGTCACCACCTCCTTCCACAGCTCGTGGTTTCCAGCACGTTGGCCTTATCGACCGAACACAGGCGCTTGCCGCGCTTGCGCGCGGCCTCGAAAGCGACCTGCGCGATACGCCGGATCTCGCTCTCCCGGTAGCGCATCGTGTTCGACGCCTTCGCGCTCGCCTCCGGCCAGGGTCGAGATTCCGCGCGGCTCGCCGAAATAGATGTCGCCGGTCAGCTCGCGCACTATCAGCAGGTCCAGGCCAGCGACGATCTCCGCCTTGAGCGAGGACGCCGCGGCAAGCTCCGGGTAGACCATTGCGGGGCGCAGATTCGCGAACAATCCGAGCTCCTTGCGCAGCCGCAGAAGTCCTCGCTCCGGGCGCTTGTCGCGAGGCAGCACGTCATATTGCGGCCCGCCGATCGCCCCGAACAGGATTGCGTCTGCCCGCTGCGCGAGCTTGAGCGTCGCCTCGGGCAGAGGATCGCCCGCGGCCTCGTAGCCCGCCCCGCCGACCGGCGCCTGCTCCAGCTCAAGGTGCAGACCGTCCTCTCCCAGCCGGCGCAGCACCTTGAGCGCCTGCGCAACGATTTCGCTGCCGATCCCGTCGCCCGGCAAGACCGCGATTTTCATCGCGGTCTACCTGAACAGCCAGGGAAACTGGTCGCGCCGCCTGGCCTCGAAAGCGCGGATCTCATCGGCGTGCTGCAGCGTCTGACCGATGTCGTCGAGGCCGTTCAGCAGCGAATGCTTGCGGAGGGCATCGACCTCGAATCTATAGCGGCGCGAGCCGTCGGTGTTCGACACCGTTTGCTGCTCGAGGTCCACCACCAGCCGAAACCCGGGGAACGCCGCGCAGTCGTAGAACAGCGCGTCGACTTCGGCTTCAGTCAGCACGATCGGCAGCAGGCCATTCTTGAAGCAGTTGTTGAAAAAGATGTCGGCGAATGACGGCGCAATGACGCAACGGAAGCCGTAGTCCAGCAGCGCCCAGGGCGCATGCTCGCGCGAGGATCCGCAGCCGAAATTCTTGCGTGCGAGCAAGATCTCGGCCCCCTTGTAGCGCGGCTGGTTAAGCACAAAGTCCGGGTTGAGCGGCCGCTTGGAGTGATCCATCCCCGGCTCGCCATGATCGAGATAACGCCAGGCGTCGAATAGATTCGGCCCGAAGCCCGTGCGTTTGATCGACTTCAGAAACTGCTTCGGAATGATGGCGTCGGTATCGACGTTCGCTCGATCGAGAGGTGCTACCAAGCCATTGAGTAGGGTGAATTTCTTCATCGCGCTCACTTTAGAACGCCGAACGAACGTCGACGAAATGCCCTGCAATCGCCGCCGCAGCCGCCATTGCCGGACTGACCAGGTGCGTGCGCCCGCCGGCTCCCTGCCGGCCCTCGAAATTCCGGTTCGAAGTCGAGGCGCAACGCTCTCCGGGATCCAGCCGGTCGGCATTCATCGCCGAGGCACATCGAGCAGCCCGGTTCGCGCCATTCGAAACCGGCATCAATGAATATCCGGTCCAGCCCTTCGCGTTCGGCCTGGGCCTTCACCAGGCCGGAGCCCGGCACCACCATCGCAAGGCGCACGCTTGGCGCCACGTGGCTTGCCGCTGCACCACCGCGGCCGCGCTGCGCAAGATCCTCGATGCGCGAGTTGGTGCACGATCCGATGAACACTTTATCCAGCCTGATGTCACTTATGCGAGTGCGCGGCTTGAGTCCCATGTACGTCAGCGCGCGTTCGATTCCATCGCGTTTGGTGGCGTCTCTTTCCCTGTCCGGATCGGGCACCATCTCGTCCACCGGTACCACCATTTCCGGCGACGTGCCCCAGGTCACCTGCGGCTTGATCGTCGCCGCATCCAGCGCAACTTCGCGGTCGAACTTGCGCGTCGGGATCGCTGCGCAGCATGCGCCAGTAGGCCACAGCCTGGTCCCACTCGGGCCCGGCGGGGCGAAAACGGCCGACCTTTGAGGTATTGGATGGTGTTCTCGTCGACTGCGACCATGCCGGCGCGCGCTCCGGCCTCGATCGCCATGTTGCACAGGGTCATGCGGCCTTCCATCGACAGCGCGCGGATGGCGCTGCCGGCAAACTCGATTGCGCAACCCGTTCCGCCGGCAGTGCCGATGCTGCCGATGATGGCGAGCGCGACGTCCTTCGCCGTTACGCCGCGCGCCAGCACGCCCTCGACCAGCACGCGCATGTTCTGCATCTTCTTTGTAATCAGGCATTGTGTTGCCAGCACATGCTCGACTTCGGAGGTGCCGATGCCGTGCGCCAGGCAGCCGAAAGCGCCATGAGTGCTCGTGTGCGAGTCGCCGCAGACGACGGTCATGCCGGGCAGCGTCGCGCCCTTCTCGGGCCCGATGACGTGCACGATGCCCTGGCGTTTATCGAGGAATGGAAAATAGACCTTGGCGCCGAACTCGCGCATGTTCTTGTCCAGAGTCTCGACCTGCAGGCGCGAAATCGGGTCGCGGATCCCGTCGATTCCCTGTTCCCAGCCTGTCGTGGGCGTATTGTGATCCGCTGTTGCCACCACCGAGCCGGACGCGCCACGGCCTGCGGCCCGCCAGCTTCAGGCCCTCGAAGGCCTGCGGACTGGTGACTTCGTGCACCAGATGGCGGTCGATATAGAGCAACGCGGTGCCGTCGGCATCGACGTGCACCACGTGGCCGTTCCAAAGCTTGTCGTAGAGCGTCTGTGCCATGCGTATCCGGGCGCAAGAAAGACCGTTCGAAGCTACAAATTATCGCACACGCGAGGCGTCGTAGCTCTGCTGCGGCCGCAGCCAAAACATCAGCGCAGCGCCGACCGCCGCGATGCCAGCGGCGAGCGAGAAGGTCAGTGCGGGCCCGCCCGATTGCCACGCCCAGCCCGCGAGCAGCACGCCCCCGGCCCCGCCTCCACCGTAGGCGAGGCTGGAAAACAGGGCCTGCCCGCGGGCGTGCGCAGCGGCAGGAAACAGGCGCTGCACCGTCGCCACGGATGCAGCGTGAAAAGCGCCGAATGTCGCTGCATGCAGCATCTGTGCAACCACGAGCACCGCGAGGAAGCTCGCAGCCCAGCCGATCGCCGCGAAGCGCACGACCGCTGCGAGCAGGCTGAAGAGCAGGATGGCGCGGAGCGAGAAGCGGCGGAACAAGGCGGGAAGGTAGAGAAAGACGCCGATTTCGGCCAGCACGCCGAGTGTCCAAAGCGCGCCGATGGAAGTGCCGCTGTAGCCGAGGCGCTGCAGGTGCAAGGTAAAGAACGCATAGAGCGCGCCGTGCGCGGCTGCCATACAGAATCCCGCGCCGATCAAAGCGCGCACCGAACGCGACGCGCGACCGGCTCCCGAGCCGTTGGCGCAGGCCGGCGCGAGTGGCGCGCTCGCGGCGCGAGGCAGCACGACAGAGACCGCAAGCGCGGCCAGCGCAAGCGCGAGCAGGATTCCGCTCAGGCCCGCGGAAGCATGGGCGTCCAGCCACACGCCTACCAACAGTACCGCGACGATAAAACCGACCGATCCCCAAAGCCTGATCGGGCCGTAGTGTCCGCTGCGCCCGGTAAGGGCCGAGAGCGTGATCGCCTCGACCAGTGGCAGCCCGCCGGCGGACAGGATGCTCGTGACCGCAATCAGTAGCGTGATACCGGCGAACCCCGGAACGTACGGAATCGCCGCGAAGCCCACGGCGAGGGCCGCGCACGAAGCCACGACTACGGCGCGCCGCGCGTCGACTCGGTCCGCCAGCCAGCCCCAGAAGGTCGGGGCAAAGATCCGGGCTAGCTGCGGCATCGCCAGCACGGTGGCGACCTCCGTCGGCTGCAGCCCGCGCCCCGCTAGGTAGACGGGGAAATATGGCGTGAATGCTCCGACGTAGGCGAAATACGCGAAGTAGAACGCGGCCAGGCGCAGGGCGACAGGCATGCGCCGCGGAGTCAGGCTGCCGCCGCAGGCTTGGCCGCGAAGCGAATCATGCCGACGACTTCGCGCACCAGACGCTCGGCGTCGGCCGCATCGGACGTGAGCGGCCCCAGGTGCCCACCGAGCAGCAGACCCGCCAGCCCATGCAGTAGCGCCCACGAGGCCGTTCCGGCGCGCCTGACATACTCCGCGTCGCCCAGGCCGGGGATCGAATCAGCCAGCACCCGCGACACGAGCTTGGATTGGTCCGCAAGGTCCGGGCGGCACGCAGGCGCGATATCGCCCGTGTACATGAGCCCATAGCGACGAGGGTGCGCGAGAGCGAAACGCAGGTACGCGCGCGCCACCTCCACTCCGCCCGCGGCGGAAGCCTCGCGCAGTGCAGCGCCCAGTTGCGCAAAGCCCTGCGCGACGACTTCGGCCAGCAGTGTCTCCCGGTCGGCAAAGTGCCGGTAGGGCGCGCTATGGGACACACCCGCACGCCGCGCCGCTTCACGCAAAGTAAGAGTCGCCGGACCGCCCTGGTCGAGGATGTCGCCTGCCACGCGCACCAGTTCTGCGCGCAAGTCGCCGTGATGGTAGCGTCGCCGGCACAATGTTTCCATCAGCTACATTATTCCTACCGACAATGTATACAATGGCAACATAGCACCCCCGGCGGCGTAGCGCAACCGGGCCGGGCTCAGCGCTTCTTTGCCGCCAGCCGGCGCACATAGGGATTGGCGCGCGTACGAAACTCGACCATCATGGGAGTCCCGCGCAACCCGAATGCGTTGCGGAAGCGGCCCTCGAGGTAGCGCCGGTAGGTATCCGGCACGTAATCGAGGGCGTTGCCGTGAATGATGATCCGCGGCGGGTTCATTCCGCCCTGATGCGCGTAGCGCAGCTTCGGCCGTACCAATCCCTTGCGCGGAGGCGCCTGCTGCTCAACCGCCGCAATGAGCGCCCGCGTCAGCTTTGGCGTCGAAAGCTTGGCCATGGCCGCGGCGTAGGCGGCGTCCACTGAGCGCATCAGTTCGCCCAAGCCCTTGCCGCCGCGCGCCGACACGAAATGGGTCTCGGCGAAGCCCAGAAATCCGACTTTCCAGGCCATTTCCTGCTTGACTCGATCACGCGCCTCCTTGTTCGCGGCATCCCACTTGTTGACCGCCACCACCACCGCGCGACCGCGCTCCAGAATGTAGCCGGCGACGTGGGCATCCTGGTCGGTCACGCCCTGCACCGCGTCCAGCATCAGTACCGCGACGTTCGCTGCCTCGATCGCCTGCAGCGTCTTGACGATCGAGAAGCGCTCCACTGCTTCGCCCCCCTTTCCGCGCCGCCGCAGGCCTGCGGTGTCGATCAGCGTATAGCGCCGCCCGGCACGCTCGAACGGGACCTCGATCGGATCGCGGGTGGTTCCCGGCTGGTCGAACGCGATCACTCGTTCCTCACCCACCAGCGCGTTCACCAGGGTGGACTTGCCGACGTTGGGACGCCCTACGATGGCCACGCGCGGATGGCCTTCGTCCACCGCTTCGGTTTCCCCGTCGGGCGGCAATTCCGCGACCACCGCCTCGACCAAGTCGCGCACCCCCTCGCCGTGAGCGGCAGAAATCGCCGCCGGAGCGCCGAGGCCGAGTTCATGGAATTCCGCCGTCGCCGTATCGGCGGCGAGGCCTTCGCACTTGTTGACCGCGATCCAGATGCGCTTCTTCAGCTTACGCAGCCGCGCTGCGATTTCGCGATCCGCCGGAACCAGACCGCTGCGGCCGTCAACCACGAATACCACGGCATCCGCTTCGGCCAAGGCCTGCTCGGCCTGGCGCGCCATCTCAACGAATATCCCCTCGCTCGCGCCCAGTTCCAGCCCGCCGGTGTCGATAACAATGAACGAACGATCGCCGAATGTGGCGTCGCCGTAGTGCCGGTCACGCGTCACACCGGGGACGTCGACCACGATCGCATCCCGGCTGCGCGTGATGCGGTTGAAAAGCGTCGACTTGCCGACGTTAGGGCGCCCGACCAGCGCGATGACGGATTTCAAAGCGTGAGGACGTACAGCCTGCCGTCAAGGGTCTGAACCAGAAACCCGGACGGCAGCTTGATCGGCGCAGCGCGGATTGGCCCGCCGTCGGTGGCGAAGCGCGCCACGAAGGCTCCCGACTCGCGGGCGAGAAAATGCACGTAACCCTCCAGATCGCCAACGGCGATCTCGCTCCCGAGCGGAAGCGGCAGCGACGGCTGGCGATTCGCGAGCTTGTCCTGCTTCCATACGCTGCGCCCGTCGGTCCGATCGAAGGCGTACACCGCCCCGTTGTCGTCGCTGACGTAGGCATAGCGCGCGTCCAGGCTGACGCCGCTGACGGACGAAACCTCGCGCGACCAAATCGGATTGCCGTTGCGGCGGTCAAAACAGGCCACTCGCCCCTGGTACGCGGCCGCGCATACCTCGCGACCCTCGACCACTGGCACACCCTCCACGTCCGTGACCCGCTCGAGCTCGGTAGCCCCGTGCGGAACCGCTACCGTCGCCTCCCAGCGAGGTCCGCCGTTTTCCAGTGCGATCGCGACCAGCTTGCCGCCGGAAAAACCCGCATAGGCAGTATCGCCGTCGATGCTCAGCCCGGCCGGCGCTCGAACGATAAGCGATGCCGCCGCGCGCTGGTATACCCAGCGCCGTTGTCCGTCGTCGCTGCCGAAGGCAAATACGCGGCTGTCGGCGCTGCGCACCAGAACGAGTCCGTCGCCGACCGCGGGCGCCGCCAGCACTTCGCTCGAAACACGCGCGCGCCACAGGACGCTGCCGTCCTTCGCGTTCAGCGCGAACACGACGCCCTCGTCGGACGCGACCACGACCAGCCGACCGTCGCTGCCGACTCCTCCGGAGAGCCGCGCCTGGAGCGAAATACGCCAGCGCGTATCGCCGCTGGCCGCATCGAACTTTGCGACCGTCCCGTCGTGGCCGGCGACATAGACGCCCTCGCCCGCCAGCGCGGGACTGAAGACGAATGCGCCTGCCGATGAGACGCTCGCCGACCATAGCACTCGTACTGCCTGCGCGTTGCTGATCGGCGTCAGCGGCGCGGGCTTGGGTCCGCTCGAAGAGCCGCCGAACCAGCTAGCGCAACCGCTCAGCGTGGCCGCCGCCGCAAGCGCTGCGAACAGTTGCCGCGTCGTCGTCACCCGCCGAGCGCCTCGAGCCGGATGCGCACGCTCCCGCGGAACGCGTTGTCCTCCTTGCCCGCCTTGTCGAGCGCTACTTGGTAGGCGGCCTTTGCTTCTTTAGTCCGGGCCTCCGCAACCAGCACGTCGCCCCGCAGCGCCGCGTACTGTGCCGCATATGCGTCGCCGTGTGGTGCATCGAGTTCCTTGAGCGCCTGATCGTAGGCCTTCTCGTCCAGCAGCACCGCAGCCAGACGCAGCCGCGCGAGATCCTTCAGATCGTCGGAACGTGAGCGCTCCAGCACCCACTCGAGCTGCGCCTTCGCATCCTTCAGCTCGCGGTGATCGAAGTAGTAGCGGGCGGCAACCATCGCCCCCATCGACGCGTACAACGTGCGTGGATAGCTCTCGACCAGCGCGCCGCTCGCGTCGCGCATCGTCTTCGCGTCGCTGGCCTGCACCGCTCTGGTAAGCATTTCGTACAACGCGCTCGCTTCGAGCGATTGCTTGTTCTGGTACCAGTTCCAGCCGCGCCATCCGGCGGCGCCGATCGCGACGGCCAGAATGGCCACCACCACCAGGTTGCCATGCTCCTGCCACCAGCCCTTCAGCGCTGCAAGCTGCTCCTGCTCCTGATGATCGAGTGCCATGCTATGTCCTTGCTTTTTGCATTGCATCGGCGAACGCCGCGACGACGCCCGCTCTTGCGATCCGATACTGAGGCTCCGCCTTGCGCAGAAACTTGACCGAAATCTCGCCGTCGCGCACCTCGTCAGCGCCGACGATGAGCGCGGTCCAGGCACCACTCGCGTCCGCCTTCCTCATTTGCGACTTAAAGCTTCCGCCTCCGGCGTGCTGCACGATCGCGTAACCCGCCGCGCGCAGCAATTCGGCAAGGGTAAAGGCATACTCCTGCGTCCCGTCGCCATGGAACAGCAGGTAAGCGTCGGGCAGCCTGGTTGCGGGTGCGCGCGCGCCGTCGCGTAGCAGCGCGATCAGTCGCTCGTTGCCCATTGCGAACCCGGTCGCCGGGGCAGGCTTACCGCCGAGCTGCGCGAACAGTCCGTCGTAGCGCCCGCCGCCGCACACCGTTCCCTGCGCGCCGAGCACATCCGAGATCCACTCGAACACCGTGTGATTGTAGTAGTCGAGTCCCCGCACGAGGCGCGGGTTGATCGTGTATTGCACGCCGGCAACCGCAAGCAGCCGCCGCAACCCGTCGAAATGTGCTCTCGATTCTTCGCCAAGATATCCCATCAGGGCCGGCGTGCCGGCTACCACTTCCTGCACCACGGGGTTCTTCGAATCGAGCACGCGAAGCGGGTTGGTATGCATGCGCCGCTTGGCGTCCGCGTCGAGCCGATCGACGTTCGCCTCCAGGTGCCGCACAAGATCAGAGCGGTAGCGCGCGCGCTCCCCCGCCGAGCCGATTGTATTGAGCTCGAGGCGAATGCCTTCAAGGCCGAGATCGCGCCACAGCGCAGCGCACATGACGATATGCTCGGCGTCGATGTCCGGGCCTTCGAGCCCGAGCGCCTCGACCCCGAATTGATGGAACTGCCGGTAGCGCCCCTTTTGCGGCCGCTCGTGCCGGTACATGGCCCCCGCGTACCAAAGGCGCTTCGGCCCGTCGTAGAGCAGATTGTGCTCAATCGCGGCGCGGACACACGAAGCCGTGCCCTCCGGGCGCAGCGTCAGATCCTCACCGTTGAGCTCGTCACGCCAGGAATACATCTCCTTTTCAACGATGTCGGTAACTTCACCGATTGCGCGCCGGAACAGCTGCGTATGCTCCACCAGCGGCATGCGCATGTTGCGGTAGCCGTAGCGCTCCAGCCAAGCCTCGACCGTGGCTTCGAAATGGCGCCACCATACGGCTTCATCGGGCAATATGTCGTTCATGCCGCGCACGGCTTGGATGTTGGCGCTCATGCTTGCGACGGCGGTCAGGAAACCGCCTTGACCGGAATCTCTTTGCCTTGCCCGGTGCGCGAGCGGCGACGCCGGCTTTCGGGGCCGAAGTTCGCGCGCACGTAGTCCTCGACCAGCTGCTGGAATTCCTCTGCGATACGCTCACCCTTGAGCGTCACGGTCTTTTCGCCGTCGATGTAAACCGGCGCGACCGGGACCTCGTTCGTCCCAGGCAGGCTTATGCCGATGTCGGCGTGCTTGGACTCGCCGGGCCCATTCACCACGCAACCCATCACCGCGACCCGCATTTGCTCGACGCCGGGATAGCGCTCGCGCCAAAGCGGCATCTGCGCCCGCAGGTAGGCCTCTATGCGCCCGGCGAGCTGCTGGAAATAGGTGCTGGTCGTGCGGCCGCAGCCCGGGCACGCGCTTACCATCGGCGCGAAGCTGCGCAGGCCCATGGTCTGCAGAATCTCCTGCGCCACCTGCACTTCGCGTGTTCGATCGCCCCCCGGCTCGGGTGTGAGCGAAACGCGGATGGTGTCGCCGATCCCCTCCTGCAGCAGAAGGGCCAGCGCCGCCGCGGAGGCGACAATGCCTTTCGATCCCATCCCGGCCTCGGTAAGCCCGAGATGCAGCGCGTAGTCGCAGCGCCGCGCAAGCTCGCGGTAGACGCTGACCAAGTCCTGAACCTGGCTCATCTTGCACGAGATAACGATACGGTCGGCTGGCAACCCCCAGGCCTCGGCCTGGCGTGCTGAATCGAGCGCCGAACGCACCACCGCCTCGTGCATCACGGCCTCCGCATCGTGTGGCTCCGCGCGGGCGGCATTCTCATCCATCAGCTTCGCCAGAAGCGCCTGATCCAGGCTGCCCCAGTTGACTCCGATGCGCACCGGCTTGTCGTATCGGATCGCGCATTCGATCATGGTTGCGAACTGCTCGTCGCGTTTGGCGCCCTTGCCGACGTTGCCGGGATTGATGCGGAATTTCGCCAGCGCCTGTGCGCATTCGGGGAACTGCGTCAGCAGCTTGTGCCCGTTGAAATGAAAATCGCCAACCAGAGGCACCATGCACCCCAGCGCATCGAGCCGCCGGCGGATCGACGCCACCTGGGCAGCGGCTTCCGGGCTGTTGACCGTAATCCGCACCAACTCGGATCCCGCCTGCGCGAGCGCGTAAACCTGCTCTACGGTGGCCTCCGCGTCTGCGGTGTCCGTATTCGTCATCGACTGCACCACGATCGGCGCACCACCGCCGACCGCCACGCCGCCGATCCGCACCTGTCTCGAGTGGCGGCGCTTCGCCGTGGCCGCGCGCGCAGTCATTTGAGAGTAAATCGAGCTACTTCGACCCTGATGTGAGGCGCAAGGTCGAAAGCTTGCCCGTCGTAAGTCAGTTGCACATGCTGCGCATTGCCGACCACGACAGAGAACGGCGGAGTGCCCCGGACCGCTTTTTCGCTGCCGGCCGGATTGAGCTGCGATAGCAGCAGCTTGCCGGCCCCGTCACGAATCTCGACCCAGGACTCGGCGTCAAAGTGCAGCAAGATGCGCCCCGTCGCCGGCGCCGGCGAAGGCGCCGGGGCGACGCTGCCCTGCGATTGAGCCGGCGGGGTCGGCGTGGCGGCGCTCGCGCTGGCGTTTGCAACCGGGGCGGGGGCGGGAGCCGGCGCCGCGGCGGCCGGCGGAGGTGGACTCGCCGGCAACGCGCGCGGCACCTCGAGCGGCGCGCGTGCCGCAGGAACGAAGTTCAAATGCGTCGCGCCCGAGCGCTCCTGCTGCCAGCCGTACAGCACGCCTGCAACGACCAGCAGGATTGCCAACGAAAGTGCGGCATAGGTGATATTCGAGCGCCTCGAGCCGTCCGAAAACGGCACCGGCTCCCGATAGCGGGTGGCGAGGCGATCCGCGTCCGGGACTTCGAACTTGCCCGCGACCTGACCGAGCAGCGCTTCCGCGTCGAGCTTGAGCAGACGCGCATAGCTGCGGACCATGCCGCGCGCGAAAGTGCTTCCGGGCAGGTTCTCGAAGCGGCCCTGCTCCAATGCGTCGATCTGACGCGCACCGAACTTGAGCTGCTGTGCGACGTCGTCCAGAGTCAGGTTCTGGGCAACGCGCGCCCGCGCCAGAATCTCGCCCACGTGCTCCCCGCGCGGCTGACCGTCGGAAAACTGCGCCGGCTGCTCCCGTGGTACGGGTTCGTAGACGGTATCGTTACTCATAGTCCCCGCGTTGCAGTGCCTGGCTCTCGCGCGAGCCGGGGAAGCGGTATCGCAGCTGACTCGCGAGCTTTGCCTCCGCCAATCGCTCGCCCAACTTGCGCTCCACGCGCAACGCGAGCCACAGCGACTCTGCAGTAGGCTCAACCATGGCGTTGAAGCGCGATACGTACTTAAGCGCTTCGTTCATGTTGCCCTCCCGATAGCGGATCTCGCCCATTTGCAGCAAAGCCGTAGGCTCATTCGGTAGCAGCTTGAGCGCGCGCCGAAAATACTGCTCGGCATCCTTGAGCTTGTCCTTGCGCATGGAGCAAACGCCGGCCGCTGTGTAGGAGCGCCACGGCGTCGGATATAGCGGGTTGGCGATGGCGCGCTGAAAGTACCGGATAGACTCCGTTTCGTGGCCGGTCTGGCACAGGAACCAGCCGTAATTGTGATTGATGTCCGGATCGTTCGGCGAGAGCTCCAGCCCATGCTCGAAATTCTGCTGCGCGAGCTTCGTTTCGCGCAGCTGCATGTACACCAGTCCGAACATGCTGTAGGTGGAGGGGTACGTGGGATCAGCCGCGGCCGCAGTGCGCAGCTCCTCCAGCGCAACCGCCATGCTGCCGCGACTGTAGTAGGCCGCCGCCAGCTCGGTATGTATCCGGGCGCGGTTGCGCGGGTCACCGACCTCTCCCACGATGACGCCGGTATCGACCCCGGTTGACGAATTCGGGGGCTGCGTAGTGCAGCCCGCGGCCAGCGCCAGAAATGCTCCGGCAACGAGGCCGAAAAAATATAGCTTCATGCACGTAGCTCCGTGATCCTGCGAACCTTGCGGCCACTACGACGCGTGCGGTCCGCCACGTCGCCGGCGAGCTGCCCGCATGCCGCGTCGATGCCTTCGCCGCGCGTCTTGCGGACAGTCACTGTCAACCCGTCGCGTCGCAGTATTTCTGCGAAAGCCCGAATCCTTTCGGGATCCGAGCGGCGAAAGCCGGAATTCGGAAAGGGGTTGAACGGGATAAGATTGAATTTGCAGCTCACGCGCCGAGCGATGGAGGTTAACTCCCTGGCGTCGCCGTCCGAATCGTTGACGCCCTCCAGCATGACGTACTCGAAGGTGATGAAGTCACGTGGCGCCCGATCGAGGTAGCGGTTGCAGGCCTTAATCAGCTCGCGCAACGGGTACTTCCGATTCAACGGCACGAGACGGTCGCGCAAAGCATCGTTCGGCGCATGCAACGAGACGGCAAGCGCGACGGGACATTCGTCGCGCAGCCGGTCCATTCCGGGAACCACTCCGGAAGTCGAGACCGTGACGCGTCGCCGCGACAATCCGTAAGCATTGTCGTCGAGCATAAGGCGCAGTGCCGGAATGACCGCATCGAGATTGAGCAGAGGCTCGCCCATGCCCATCAGCACGACGTTCGTGATGACACGCTGGCCCTTCGGGTCGCGACCCAGCAGCCGATTGGCGAGCCACAACTGGGCGATGATCTCGCCAGTGGTTAGATTGCGGTTGAATCCCTGCTTGCCCGTGGAGCAGAAGGCGCAATCGAGCACGCAGCCGGCCTGGCTGGACACGCACAGGGTGCCGCGATCGTCTTCAGGGATGAATACGGACTCGATCGAGTTCGCTTCGTCGACCCTGAGCAGCCACTTGTGCGTACCGTCGGCCGCCACTTCGTCGGAGACGACCCCAGGCGCCTCAACTCGCGCGGCAAGAGAAAGCTTGGCGCGCAGGTCCTTGGCGAGATCACTCATGCGGGCGAAGTCCGACTCGCCGCACTGATGAATCCAGCGCAGCACCTGCCGCGCGCGAAACGCTTTTTCGCCCAACCGGGCAAAAAAACGCTCCATGCCTCGTGCGTCGAATTCCAGCAGGTTGTCGCTCATCACATCACTGTGACCCGCTTGAGCGGGAAAAAGTCTCGCACGCGGGGAAGAAATATCCGATCTCGGTGCGCGCCGTGTCCGTACCATCCGAGCCGTGCACCGCGTTGGCGTCTATCGAATCTGCAAAATCCGCCCGGATCGTGCCCTTGGCCGCCTTCTTCGGATCGGTGGCGCCCATCAGTTCACGATTCTTGGCAATCGCACCCTCGCCTTCCAGGACCTGGACCAACACCGGACCCGAAATCATGAATTCGACCAGGTCGCGGAAGAAGGGCCGCTCGCGGTGCACCGCGTAGAAGCCCTCGGCCTGCGTGCGCGACAGTTGCATCATGCGAGCGGCGACGATCTTGAGTCCCGCCGCCTCGAAACGCCCGCAGATCTGGCCGATAACGTTCTTCTTCACCGCGTCCGGCTTGATGATCGACAGCGTACGCTCGACCGCCATTCCTCGTTCTCCCTCGCAAGCTTGAAAAGCAAAAGCAAATTCTATCACGTCGCGGTTCCGAACCGCGTAAATTCAATGAGTTGCGTCACCGCAGGAACGCCAGAGGGGCATCAGTCCTACATCTCCGGCGGGGGTGCGATAGCGTGCGTCGACGCCGATCCCGGGTGCCCAGACCAGATCCTCGCCGAAGAACAGCAGCGGCAGGCGGTCACGCTGCCACGGAGGCAGGCCGGCCTCCTGAAAAAGATTCTTGAGTGTACGGCGGGGCCGCCGTGCATCGGGTTGCAGCCGCTCGCCCCCTCGACGCAAGCGCAGCTGGACCGGTCGACCACGAAGCTTCCCGAGCGCGATGCCGGCCCCGCGCACGCGCTCGAAGCGCATTTCGCCGCCCAGAGCAGGCAGCGCGATGCGGCGCTGGCCGGTCCAGCGCACCGAGCCGAACTCGGCGGGCGCGCCCGCGAGGCGCTCCAGGCGCAACTCGCCGCGATAGACGCGCAGCATGGCGCCGTCGTGCGCAAACTCCACGCGCGCGCCGGCCGCCGCACCCGTCAGCTGACGCAGCATTTCAGCCAGCCGCCGTGTCGCCGGAGGTCGCAGGCCGTGCGCGGCGAGATACTCGCGCAGTAGCACTCTGGCCGCCGGGTCGGGCGCGCTGCGCAGTTCCGCGATGCGCAGCCGGCTCGCCGGGCGTGCGCCCGCGAATTCGCGCAGCAACGCATCGGCATCCGAGAAATGGTGCGCCGCACGCCCCAGCGCCTGGCGCCAACGCGGGTAGCGCTCCTCCAGCAGCGGCGCGACCCGCAGGCGCAGAAAATTGCGCGCATGCGCCGTGTCTCGGTTGGACTCGTCGTCGACCCACTCTAGGCCGTGGGACTGCGCGTAGCGCGTCAGTTCGGCGCGCGGCACGTCGAGCAATGGCCGCAGCAGCGGCTTGCCGCCGAGCCTGCCGAGCGCCGGCATTCCGCTCGCGCCCCTGACGCCGGCACCCCGCAAGAGACTCAACAGGACCGTCTCGGCCTGATCATCGAGATGGTGCGCCAGTGCCACAGCATCGGCCCGCACCCCTGCCAGCGCAGCGCGACGCGCGTCCCTTGCGGCAGCTTCCAGTCCCTTGCCGTACGACGAGCCGATGTCCACCCGCAGGACGCTGAGCGGAATGCGCCAGTCCCGGCAAAGCCTGCGACAGAAGCGCGCCCAGGCATCCGCATTGGGACTGATGCCGTGATGAACATGCACTGCGCGCAACGTGTATCCGTGCGCGGGCCCGAGCGCACGCAGCACGTGCAACAGCACAGTTGAGTCGACACCTCCGGAAAAACCCACCGCAATCGTCTTGCCGCGCAGGACAAGCGTGCCCAGCAGGCGCTGCGCCGCCGCGAGCGGCGCGGCGGTGCGCTCAGCGTTCGACGACTTCCTTGTACTTGCCATGGCCCATGAGACGCTCGAGGCGTTCCTCGACGAGCTCTTTCGGCTTTTTCCCCTGGACCTGCTTGAGCGCCTCGGCAAGCGCCTTCTTGAGAGCCTGCGCGGTCGCCTGCGGGTCGCGGTGTGCGCCGCCGAGGGGCTCGGCTACGATCTTGTCGATCAGTCCGAGGGTCTTCAGCCGGCTTGCCGTAATGCCGAGCGCATCGGCTGCCTCCGGCGCCCGCTCCGCGCTGCGCCAAAGAATCGACGCGCATCCCTCTGGCGAGATCACGGAGTAGGTCGCGTACTGCAGCATCAGGACGACGTCGCCGACTGCGATGGCCAGGGCGCCCCCGGAGCCGCCCTCGCCGATCACCGTGACAATGATCGACGTCTTCAGCCCCGCCATGACATAGAGGTTGCGGCCGATAGCTTCGGACTGGCCCCGCTCTTCGGCGTCGATGCCCGGATACGCTCCCGGTGTGTCGACGAAGGTGAACACCGGCAGACGGAATTTTTCGGCCAGTTGCATCAGGCGCAGCGCTTTGCGATAGCCCTCGGGCTTCGGCATGCCGAAATTGCGCACGATCTTCTCCTTCGTGTCGCGCCCCTTCTGGTGCCCGATCACAACGCACGCCTCGCCATTGAAGCGCGCCAGACCGCCGACGATCGACGCATCGTCCGCGAAAGCTCGATCGCCGTGCAACTCCTCGAAATGGGTGAACAGCATGCCGACGTAATCGAGCGTATAAGGCCGCTGCGGGTGACGCGCCACCTGCGCCACCTGCCACGGATTGAGCTTGGCGTAGATTTCCTTGGTGAGCGACTGGCTCTTCTTCGTCAGCCGCGCGATTTCCTCGGAAATGTCGACCGCGGAGTCATCCTGGACGAAGCGCAACTCTTCGATGCGCTGCTCGAGCTCAGCGATCGGCTGCTCGAAATCGAGGAAGGTGGTCTTCATCGGTGCGGCATTCTACGCCCATGCATACTGACTAGTACTCCACCGGAACGGGGTCAAGTGAGCGCCAGAGATACCAGGTTGCGACCGATCGCCACGGCGCCCAGGCCTTCGCGATACGACGGATGCCTGTTTCGCTCACCTTGCGCCCGTCGCGGTAGCCGATACTCACCCCCCGCTGCAAGCCGATATCGTCGACCGGCAGCACGTCCGGCCGCAGTAGGTTGAAGATCAGCAGCATCTCGGCGGTCCAGCGACCGATGCCCCTTATCTCCACCAGTTCGGCGATGACAGCCTCGTCGTCCATCGTCTGCCATTGCGTAGGCACGATGCGCCCGTAGACGAAATGCGCTGCCAGGTCCGCCAGGTACTCGACTTTGCGCCGGGACAGACCGCAGGCAAGGAGTCTTTCCATTCTCGCCTCGAGCGCATGTTCCGGTGTCACCGCGGGGAGCGCATCGAGCAATCTGCTCCAGACGGCTTGCGCCGACTTGACCGAAATCTGCTGTCCGACGATCGAGCGCGCGAGTGTATGGAACGGGTCACCCCGCGGCACAAGGTGAATCCGCGGGTAGCGCCGAATGATTGCGCCCAGCACCGGGTCGCTGCGCGACAGCTCGCGCTTGGCCTTATCCCAGTAGGCGGGTTTCACGATCGGGCCAGCGGAAGGTTGACCAGCAGGTTCTGCGGCTTCATGCGCACAACATCGTTTTCGTCGCAGGACAAGGCGAGATACACGGGCTGGCCCGCAAACTCCGGCCGGAGGTCGCCCGGGCCCTCGAAGTCCATACGCATGAGCGCGAGGATTCGGCGCATTCTTCCTTGCTCGACTTCGCCGCCGTTCCACAATTCGTTCAGGATCGCGGTCGATTCGGCGTCGAGTCCTATGTGCCAGGCCCACTTGCGCTCTTCGATGCTCCTGAGCGGCCTCACCACTGCGCGCGCGGCGAAGAAGTGCGCCACCCACGCCTCGATCACGCGGCACAGCGCATCCAAGCCCGCCTGACCGAAGTCGAGGTTTAGCACGGTATCGAAGCGCGACTCGCGCTCCCAGTAGATTGCGCTGTTGTGCCGGTCGAGAACGTCCAGATCGACTTTGCCGAGCGCACCCTGGGCCTCAACGATGAGGCGACCGATTCCGCCGTAGCGTGTCCCGGCCGCATGCATCTCGATCATCTCCAGGTCCGCGACCAGCACGTGCCCGTCGCGCAGCGTCGCCTTCTGGTCGCGAAACAGCAGCTCCGCCGCGCGCAGCTGCAGCGGGTCATTGCAAGCATCCAGCATATTGCGCAGGATCACGTGTGCAAGCTGTTCAATGAACAGCGGCGGCACGTCGACGTCGCCTTTGAACAGATTCATGTAGCAGCCTTCGACCGTCCCGGCCTCGAGCAGACGCCGGCGGAAGCGCAGCAGGATGCGATAGTTGTCGCGCGCGTCCTGGTCCGCAATGGCGTCGATCTCCCGCTGCGCGACCGAGCGTCGCGGATCGTTCATCAGGTCAGCGTGGAGCCGCAGCTCCGCGTCGCAAGAGTCCGCGACCGGATGGATCTCAGGTCGCAGGTAATAAGCACGCAGGAAGTCGTCGGTCACCTGCAGGCGCCCCCCGACATCACGTTGCAGAAGGCGATACCCGCTGCTGCGCCAGAATTCGGGCACGGCGGATGCGGTGGCCGCGCCAACTAGGCGGGCGCGAGTCCCAGACGCGAATGCACCGAAACGTGCTGCCGCAGGAACTCCATCTGATCGATGAAGATTCGGCGGTTGGTCAGTATCAGATACTCGGCCTTGTTCGGAACGTACGGCGCGTACAGCAGTTCCATGCCAGCTTCCTGAGGCAGACGGTTGCGCTTGTGCCCATTGCACTGCCGGCACGCCGTAACCACGTTCATCCAGGTGTCGCGCCCGCCACGCGATAGGGGCGTAATGTGATCGCGCGTCAACTTGAAGAAGTTGTACTCGCCGCCGCAGTACGCGCATACGTGCCGATCGCGGCGAAAGAGCTCACGGTTGTTCAGCGGCGGAACCTGGTTGAACCCGCGCGCCGCCAGCGCGCGACCACGAATCGCGATAATCGAGTGCGCCGTGATGCTCGAGCGCTCTCCGGTCAGGCGGCTGATGCCGCCGTAAAACGTGAAGGTGCGCTCCCCCATTGTCCACGCCACCAGGTTCTTCGCGTAATAGAAGCATGCCTGCTGCCAGCTGATCCAGCGATGGGGCACGCCGTGGCTGTCGAGCGAGAGGATGAGCGGATTGTCCATGGCACGAAGCTTGTCGGTGCAAGAATTCTGCCAAGCCTTTTTGTGCTTTGCAATGCCGAGAGATTTCGCGCTCTTAGGCGCATTTGCTCCAGTGCTGCGACAGCTTCGCTGCGCCGCAACCGGCGCGGCGGCGTCAACGCCCGCCAACCGCGTCTTTGAAACCCTGTCCGGCGGCGAAGGCCGGGATGGTCTTGGATGGAATCTTGATTTCCTTGCCGTTGGACGGGCTACGACCGGCGCGCGCCTTGCGTTTGCGCGGCAGGAAGGTGCCGAAGCCGACTACCGTGACTCGATTGCCTTTCGCGACGCTCGACACGATCGCCTCGAATACGGCGTTGACAGCGTCTCCCGCGGCGGTCCTGCTCAGATTGCCGGCCTTGGCCGCCGCCTGCACGAGGTCGGACTTGGTGACCACAGATGGCATACGTTCTCCTTACCTGCCCGTTGTCATCCCGGGCATCTCCCAGGCCGCTGTCGCGCTGCACGGGACGCTAGCGAGCGTGCATCGTAGCGAATTCATTCGCCGAATACAACGCGTAAGCGTGACTTTGCACACGGCGATCCGCAAACATTTATGATTCCCTTGAACGGTCCACGCGATGCGCCGCGACATCGTAGATGAACGCCTCTCAGCACACACTGCGGCACTTTCTGGCGGAGCGTGCTTCGCTCCCCGGGCCGGCGCTCGTCGACCGCGGACGTCCGGTCGCCTTTCACGAACTGACGGAAGAAAGCCGCCGCGTTGCGCATGGGTTGGCGCGCCTCGGCGTGGGGCCCGGCGACCGGGTGGCGCTATGGTTGCCGAACGTCCCGGCGTGGCTTGCGTCATTTTGCGCCTGCGCGCTGCTCGGCGCCATCGCGGTGTCGGTCAACACGCGCTTTCGCAGTCAGGAAGTGGCAGATATCGTGGCACGCTCGGGCGCGCGCGTGCTAGTAATGTGGCCGGGCTTCAAGGGCATCGATTTCGCGTCGATTCTCGCGCAGTGCGATCCGGTCGCTTTGGAGCGGCTCGAGTCGGTCGTCGTCTATTCGGAGGACGGCGCGCCCGCCCCGCAGGCGGTCCTCGGCAGACCCGCGGTTGGCTACGAGGCCCTGGCGTCCGGCGCCGCTTCGTTTGCGAGCGCGGCGGCGTCGAGCGCCGGCTGCGTCATATTCACCACCTCGGGCACGACCAGCGTCCCGAAATTCGTCCTGCACGACCAACGCAGCGTGATCGCGCACGCCGTCAACGTTGCGCGCGCACTCGGTCTCGATTCGAGCTCGACCATGCTGCTCGCGCCGCCCCTTTGCGGCGTGTACGGCTTTTGCAGTGCGTTGGCGGCGCTCGCAGCGGGGGTACCGCTCGTCACGCGGCCGGCATGGGACGCCGCGCAGGCCGCACGAGACATCGTGACCCACCGGGTAACCCACGCCAACGGCACCGACGAAGCAATTGCCCAGCTGCTGGAACAGAGCGCGGCGCAGCGGCCGTTTCCCGGCGTGCACTTCTTCGGTTACGCGGCGTTCAGCCCCGCGCACGCGGATATTGCCGCGCGGGCGCAGGCGCGCGGCCTGAGGCTGGTCGGTCTCTACGGCATCAGCGAGATCCAGGCCTTGTTCGCACGCCAGGACGAGAACGCACCGCTTGAGGAGCGCGCGGCGGCGGGAGGCGGGCCGGTGAGCGCAGCCGCCAGAGTGCGCGCGCGCGATCCCGCGAGCGGCAGGATTCTCGCCCACGGGGAAGCCGGGGAGCTCGAGTTCTACGCGCCCGAGAGTCGCATGGTCGGCTACTTCGGCGATCCGGATGCGACCGCTCGGGCCCTGAGCCAGGACGGCTACTACCGCTCCGGCGATCTCGGCTGTACTCACGCCGGCGGGCGCTTCACGTTTCACTCGCGAATGGGGGATGCGCTGCGCTTGGGCGGGTTCTTGGTCAGCCCGCCGGAAATCGAGGCGGTGGTGCAGGCGTTCCCGGGCGTGTCCGCCTGCCAGGTGGTCGGCGTACCGCGCGCCGACGGCTTGCGGCCGGTCGCGTTCGTTCTGCTCGAGCACGAAGCGGCCCTGGACGAAGGCGCGCTGCTGGCCTTCGTGCGTTCGCGCCTCGCGCCTTACAAGGTACCGCTGCGCGCCTACGTGCTCGATCGGTTTCCCGTCACGCCGGGGGCGAACGCCACCAAGATTCAGAAAGGCAAGCTTCGCGAGCTCGCCGAGTCGCTGCTGCGCCGCTGAAACCCGTCTTACGCGGGCGCGCCTTCTTTCGCGGCCTGAGCGCGCGCAGCGCGAGTCGAGCGGGCGCCGAAAATGCGCATCAGCAGCAGAATCGTCACCAGCGTGACGAGGTAGAACAGCAGCTCGACCCCGGTAGGCCGGTCGTTGTAGCCGACCAGGACGTGCAGCATGCGTCCGGCAAGGCTTCCGACGCTAAGAATGCCTGACGTATCCCACACCTGATTGACGATGGCAGGCAGCAGCCCGGCCTGAACCATAAATCCGGCTGCGCTCGCCGCGAGTCCGGCTGCGAGCAGCAGCACAATCACGCCGGTAACGGTAAAGAAGTGCCGCAGCGGAACCCGCAGCAGCCCGAAGTAGAGCAGCACGCCGATCGCCGTGCCGCCGATCAGCCCCAATATGCCACCCAGCACGAGTCCTGCGCTGCCGCCGGTCGCCATCAATCCGTACAGGAACAGCACCGTCTCGGCACCTTCCCGCAGCACCGCAAGCGCGGTCACGGCGAGCATCGCCGACATTGGCTTCGCACCGACGCTCACGTCGTGCCCGAGATGCCGCATCTCCGCCACGTGCTTGCGCGCGTGCGAGCTCATCCAGACGTTGTGCCAGGCAAGCATCGCCACTGCGACCAGCAGCACAGTGGCATTGAACAACTCCTGCCCGCGCCCCTGCACGGCTTCAGAGATCGCGCCCGCGAAGGCGGCGACGACCAGAGCGCCGACGATTCCAAGCACCACACCACCAGCGATCCAGAGCCCGCGAGCGGCCACGCCGCGGCTTGCGCCCATCACGATCGCAACGATGAGAGCGGCTTCGAGCGTTTCACGAAATACGACGACTGCGGACCCGAGCATGACTCCTCACTTGGCGCGCAAGCTGCCCTTTGCGCTCGACTTGTGGGACTCGCTCACGGATTCGACCCACCAGGCTCGCGCGAAATTTCATGAGATACGTTCTCCGATGATAACGATTCTCATTAATTTGCGCAATAACGCCCTGCCGCGGCCAGTTCCCTGGCCGCGTCGTCCGCGGTCAGGTCACTTGGCCGCGCTACGCAGGTGCTTGTTGAAGCTCTGCAGCAACTGCATTCCGCGCTGCGTTTCGGCGTCGCGCGCGATTTGCCACAGACCGCCAATTCCGCCTTGCGGCGCGGGCATGCGCTCCGCCTCCGCCACCGCCGATTCGAGACTGCCGAGCACGTGCTCGACATGCTCGAGCCGCTCCATGAGCCTCGGCAGCGTTACCGCGATGCGCTCCAGCGCCCCCGACGCCTGCATCCTTTCCATCATTTCGACCAGGCGCAGAACGCCGCCGCGACTCAGACGGTCCATCAGCGACAGCCCCTCGGCCAGGGTCTCGGCCAAGCGCCCGATCATCTCATCGCTTAGGGCGTCCTCCGCGGATCCGTAAACGCGTGCCAGCTGTACCAGGCGCTCGAGGTCGCCGTCGCGCACCATCCTGGCGATCGAGGGCAGGGCTTTTTCCAGTCCGGACCGGTTCACCTGGTCGAGCAGGCTAAGGCCCTCGCCAACGGCCTCGGTCAGGCGTCCGACCATCTCGTCGGTGAGTGCATCGCGCGCAGCTTCGACCACGCGCTGGACCTCGAGTTCGGTCGAGATCGCCTCGTTTGAGGTGCTCATGCATCGCCTCCTCAGAGCAGGCCGCGGGCGGACGCCCAGTACAGCTTGTTGTACGCCATCTTGAACCAGTGCACGGCGCGCGTCGGTGCCTTTGGATCGGGCGGATTCTGGTAGTTGAACATGGCGTAGGTCGCCCGGTCCTTGCCCGCCTCGATGAAGCAGAACACCTTGCCGTCGTAGTCGCGCACCGGCGTTCCCATCTTGACCATCGCCGCGATGTTCTCGGCCAGCGCCTCGGCCTCGAAGTGCGCGGTCGAGCCCGCCTTGCTGATCGGCAAGTTGGTGGTGTCGCCGAGCACGAATACGTTTTCTCGCCCTTCCATGTTCAAGCGGTGCCGGTGGGTCGGGATCCAGCCGCGCTGTCCGAGCCCGTTCTTCTCGATCACTTCCATACCGCGGTGGGCCGGAATGGTAATCAGCAGGTCGAATGCCGCCTCCGTTCCCTCCTCGCTGCGCACCACCTTCTTCGCGCCGTCGACCTCTTTCATGTTGAACAGCGTTTCGTAGGTGATGCCGAGCCGATCCATCTCGGGGGCCGCCCACTTGGCGACGTTCTCGAGCGAATGCGTGCGCCCGATCGGGTAGGTGTAGTGCAGCTTGGTCTTGTCCAGGATCCCGCGGTCCTTGAAGTAGTCGTGCAGCATGAACGTGATCTCAAGCGGCGCCATCGGGCACTTGTGCGGCACGCCGACCGTGATCACTACCCTGCCGCCCTGGAACGCCTGCAGGCGCTTGAACATCTTGAGCGCCGACTCTTCGGTGTAGAACTGCTCGGCGTTCTCGGCCAGGCCAGGAATTTCGTTCGCGCACCGGCCGCGAGCCGGTCGCGATCACGATCGTGTCGTAGTCGTGTACCTTGCCGCTCTTGGTCTTGACCTGGTTCTTGTCGAGCTGGAACTCCTCGACCGGATCGACGTGGAATTCGATGCCCGGCTCGAGCAGGCTGCGCCTGGTCGCGGTAGAGCTCGTCCGGCGTCGTCCTGCCGATCGCCAAGTAGAGCAGGCCCGGCTGATACATGTGCTTGTCCGACGCGGAAAGCATCGTGATCCGCGCCTTGCCCGAGCGCAACTCAACGGCGAGCCGCCTCGCCAAGTTGTTCGCCAGGATCGTGCCGCCCATTCCTCCACCTACGACCAGAATCCTCATCGCCGTCTCCTCATGTCGCTTGCGTAATCGGACGAACCTCCTCTACTTCGCCTTGCGTACAACCACGTGCCACACCCCGTCCTCTTCGCGGGTCTCGATGTGCTCGTGCTTGACCTTGTTGATCCACTCCGGAATATCGTGCGCCGAGCCCTTGTCGGTCGAAAGCACCTCGAGTTCCTCGCCGACCTGCGCTGCCTTCATGGCGGCGATCAGCTCCATCAGCGGCCCAGGACAGAAGCTTCCCCGCGCATCCACCAGTTTCCGCGTGCTCATCGCCCTGTGCCTCTCGCTCTCTTGTCGGTAATGTCAGAAGGACCAGACCTGGCCTGCGCTCGCCTCGTCGAGAAACTTCGTCAGGCCCATCGGCTCGCCTATGAAGTCTTCCAGATCCTTCTGCTCCAGCGCCAGAACGTCCATCGCCATCGAGCAAGGATAGATCTTCGCGTCGCCGAGGTCGACTGCATTCGCAAAAAGTTCGCGGAACGGCGGTACCTTCTTCTCCGCCAGCAGGGTACCAACCGGGCCCTCGACGGGAGGCTCCTTCGCCTGCGACTTGACGAAGTACGTCAGCGCATTCATCGAAAGAAAGACGTGCACTTCGTTGCCGCTGACGGCCCCGACGGAGGCAACCATCGCCGCCATTTGCAGACTTTCGCGGCTGCCGGAAATAACCATGACGCTGATTCGATTCGACATGTCCGTCCCTTCTTCCGCACGCGGCGCCCGCGCCGCGACTCGCGGATCGATTATGGAAGCAGCAGCCGCGCCGCGCCAACAGCTTCGTTAATGCCCCCATTCGCGCGGCAATCAATCTTGCGACCGCCAATACGATCGGTATTGAGACAGATCAAGAAATCCGTCTTGACCGGCGCCGCCGCAAGCGGTGCGGCAGGAGCCAGATTGCCGCAACCGCGGCAAGCAGCAGCCCCCAGCCCCAGCCCGGCATGTCGAGCACGTTGTCGCCCAGCACGGCGAGAACGATCGTCAGCGGCAGGATGCCGAGCCCCGTGGCCCAGAGGAAGGTCCACCAGGTGATCTCGGTCAGCGCGGCGGCGTAGTTGATCAAGTTGAAGGCGATCACCGGGATCAGCCGCGCGACCAGCAGCGCGAGCCCGCCATTCTCGCGCGACCATCGCGTCAGGCTCGCCTGTCTGGATGCGGGAAGTAGCCTGCGCAGCACGGGCTGTCCCAGCGCGCGGACCGCGCCGAACGCTGCCATCGCGCCGAGCATCGCCCCCACCCAGGTCACTACGGTTCCCCACAGCGGCCCGTACAGCATGCCGTTCGCAAGGGCGATGATCTCCGAGGGGAAGGGCAAAAAAGAATGCGCAACCATCAACCCGATCGAGCCGAGCACGCCCCACGCGCCCCACGATTGGATCAGCGCCTCGACATCGCGCACCGCTGCCGGCGCGCCCGGCGTCAACGGCCAGAGCCACCACCCGAGTGCAGCGATCGCCAGCGCGCCGACCAGCGTCGCAATCGGGCGAACGGCGCCGCTCAAGGTCGCTCTAGACTTCTCTCGAAGCTCCGATCGAGCCCGAGGACGTACTGCGCAAGCTCGTCGACCAGGCCCTCGGTAAACGCGTCGAGGCTGAAACTGCGCCGGGCGCGCCCCAGATTGCCGACGTTGAGCAGGTCGACCGTAACGCCGAACGCGTCATAGTCCGCCCGGATACGTACGTGACATGGAATTGCGCCAACCGTGAACGCGGCTCGCGCGACCTGCCTAAAGTCGTTCTTCGAATCCCGCCGCGTGCTCTCGATCTGCAGCGCGTCGAGCTCCTGCTGAAAGCGGGCAATGTCCAGCGTCGACAGCTCCACCATAGCCTCGCGCGTCGGGCGCAAGCGGCACGACAGAGTCACAAAATCGTGGAATTCCCGATCGCCGATCTTGCGCATCCGGAAATCCGCGAACGCATCGGTCAACTTCAGTAGCGGCAGTTCTCCCAGGTAGATCATCCGATACCGGATTCCCAGGATCGGACTCGCTGCGTTGACTTCCTGCGCGAACTCCGCCAGGTACCGGAACGCGGCGCGCAGCCTGCGGTCGAGGCGTTCGATGTCAGCCGTTCTAAGCGTCGGACCGGGCTCGGGGAGCCGATCCGCCGCCTGCCTCCTGAGCATCTCGATCGCGGCGTTGCGCCGCGCCGTGGCGGACAAAGGCGATTCCGGGGTCTCGCGCTGGCGCTCGCGCTCGTACTCCTCGCGCTGGCGCGCCTGCGTCTCAGCCCAGCGCTGCAGCTCGTCCTTCTTGCGCTTGCGCGCCTCGATCTCGGCCCGCAGCTCGGCCTTCTGCCGGTCCTCGAGCCCGCGCGCAAACTCGTCGAATTCGGCTAGCAGGAGCTCGCTCGTCTGATCAATCGATGTCGCGCGCAGCACCCTTGCCTCGTCGGCCTGGGCCGGGCGCTGGAGCGGAGGAGAAATGCCGCGCAGCTTGCGCAACGCCTCGGCCATCTCGCCGGCGCGCTGGTATCGCTCCTCGGGCTTCTTGGCCAGCGCGCGCGACAGTATGCAGTCGAACTCCTTTGGAATCATGCTATCCAGTTGCGAAACGTTGCGATGCGGCTCGACCATGATCCGCCGCATAAGTTCGAACATTGCGATCTCGCCTGCACCTTCGAACGGCGTGCGATGCACCAGCATTTCGTAAAGCACCACGCCGAGGGAAAAGACATCGGAGCGCGGGTCCGCCGGCTGGCCGAGCACTTGCTCGGGCGACATGTACTTCGGCGACCCTAGCGCAACCCCGGTCTGGGTCATCGACGAGGAAGGAACGTAGGCCACGCCGAAATCGGTGAGCTTGGCGTGCCCGGTCGCCGACACAATGACGTTGGCCGGCTTCACGTCGCGATGCACGATCGCATGCCGGTGAGCGTGCTCGAGGCCTTCCGCGATCTGCGCCGCAAGCTCGGCAGCCGTCGCGTAATCCAGCCTCCCCTGCTGGCGCAACATCAGCTGCAGCGACTGCCCTTCCAGCAGTTCCATGGCGATGAATGCGATCTCCCCCTCCACGCCGACGTCGTAGATGGTGACCAGATTAGGGTGGCTCAGCCGCCCGGCCGATTTCGCTTCCCGCAGGAAGCGCTCCCGCACGTCGTTCAGCACGTCTTCCGGCAGGCTCGGGTTCAGCGTCTTGATTGCTACCGTGCGCTCGATGAGCGGGTCGACTGCGCGGTAGACCGTGCCGGTGGCGCCGCGCCCGAGCTCACCAATGATGCGGTAGCGGCCGAGTGTTTCTGGGAACATCGCGTGCTGGGTTCCGGGCCTACGGCGGAATGGCGGAATGAACGGCCGTAAGCTTGGCGCAATCCCGTGCGCGCATCAAGTGAAGCCCGCCTCCCGCTGCGCGAGCGCGGGGTTCCGACTCCCGTTCAACGGCCATTCGCCAATCCAGCGAAAAGACGCTTTATCGCGTTGACCTGTGCCAGATAGCGAGCGAGGTCGTGGTCGCCGCAGCGCTGGCCTTGGCTCACACGGAACTTGCGCTTGGCGTAGGCAACGCCGATTGCGGGACCGCAAAGGTGGATCACGGCGGCCAAGTCCTGTTTCTGCGCGAGCGTGGCCGCGACGATCGACTCGCGCTCGAGCACTTGGGCGACTCGACGGTCGAGCAAGGCGGAAGTCATCTCGACGGCGTTGCTCGGGACGACGCGCAAATACAGGCTGTTGAACCAGCACGAATCGAGCTCATACCAAGGTCCGTCCTCGACCACGACGTGGTGATGAATACAGTATCGCTTCGCTTCCCTGAACGTCCCGTCGGTGATCTGATACATGCCGACCGCGCTTGACGCGGGGCGATAGACATCGAAGGGCTCCGCGGTCAGGCGCCAGCGCCAGTAGGTCCGCGCCACGGGATTGCCTGCGGCCTCCACCTGGGCCAGCGCCGCCAGAAGATCCGGCGTGATGACAGCGGTCGCGTGCGCGCTGAAGATCGGCGCGTAACTGCGCCAGGTCTCTATCGGCGTCTTGGAAAGCGCCCCGCTCACCGGGAAGAACAGCTCGGCCGGCTTGCGCACGACTTGATAGACCCAGTTGACCGCAAAGGACAACACGACCAGCGCGATCACGCCGATGCCCACCCGGATTGCGAGCGGCGCGGCCCGCAGCGCCCGCCAAGCGCGGCGCCTGCGACGTCTTCTTTTCAATCGCGCCCGTCGACCGCCCGGAACACGCGGTCGAGGTACTGCACGCCCTCGCGCGAGGGCTCTTCCGGCAGCTCGCTCGCAATGCCCGCAAGGCACTTCGCCATGCGCTTCTTGGTCTCGATCTGCATCTGGCGCGCTATCTGTATGCGCTGCGCCTGCGGCGAACCTGCTCCGTGCATCGAGGTCAGGTACCCGACGGCATTGCGGCCGAGCGTCATGTTCTCGATCAGGCGCAGGATTCGCATCCGGTCCTCGGTGTCGATCTCCGCGCGCCCCTTGAGGTACTTGCGGATGATCGGGCCCACTTCGGGGTGGTCCAGCTCCTTCTCCGAGGGCAGCGTCACCATCAGGCCACCCGCGAGATCCTGCGCGAGTCGCCCGATCTCGTACGGCAGCTTCGTGACGTGGTGTTTGCACACGTTGGCCAACATGTCGTCCGCAAGGTACGCGCCCGAGCTCATCGGCACCGCCTGGTAGCTCGACGCGACGCCCGTACCGTAGATGGTCTCGTTCAGGTGTGTCATCTCGACCAGCTTGTCGCGGATGTGCGAGACCTTCTCCACGCCGTTGTAGTCGGCGACGGTAGCCGCGGCGCCAATCAGGACGTCGCCCACGCCGGTCTTGCAAACGTAGCTGCGGCGGTGGTAGCAGGTGAAGCGCTCGACCAGCATCGAAGCGAACTCGTGCTCGCCGTCCATGAACACGTCTTCCCAGGGAATAAACGCGTCCTCGAAGACGATCATCGCTTCCTGGCCGGAATAGCGCTTGTTGCCGGCGTCGATGTCGCCTTCCATGCTGCGCGTGTCGCAGGACTGGCGACCGTAGACATACGTGATGCCCGGCGCATCGACCGGCAGCGCGCCCACGATCGCGTAGTCGCGATCCTCCGGGCCCAAGCGCAGCGTCGGCATCACGATCAGCCAGTGCGAGTTGATGCACCCTGTCTGGTGCGCCTTGGCACCGCGGATATAGATCCCCTCCTCGGTGCGCCGCGTGACGTGCACGAACAGGTCGGGATCTGCCTGATCGTGCGGCGCCCTGGCGCGATCGCCCTTGACGTCGGTCATCGCCCCGCCGATCACGTAGCCGCGGCGCTGCATGCGCGCCACGAATTCGAGAAAGCGCCTGTGGTACGCGGTCCCGTGCGCCTGGTCGATCTCGAAGGTCACCGAGTGCAGGGAATTGATCGCATCCATGCCGACGCAGCGCTGGAAGCAGGTTCCGGTGAGCTGTCCCAGGCGGCGCTGCATCTTGTTCTGCATCACCAGGTCCTCGGCGCTCGTCGCCACGTGCAGGGAGCGGTTGATCCGTTCACCGGTGTAGGGCGAAAGCGCGCTGCCCAGCTCTGGATTACGCGCCGCGAGCTCGTAGGTCTCCGCCACCGCGTTGACCGACGGGCGGATCACGGGATGGTCGACCGGCTCGGGCACGAGCTCGCCGAAAAGATAGACCTTGAGCCCGCGTCCGCGCAGGCTCGCAATGTATTCGTCGCCGGTGCGAATCGGCGCGATCGCCTGGCCGCCCTTGACGGTCTTGAACGGAGTTGCCATGGGGTTTCCTTTGCGCATCTGCGCCACGTGGATGCATTCTCCTACTTTCCTGTCGTGAGATGAACCGACATGAGCTTCGTATACGTGACCGGCACGCCGTGCAAACCGTTCGGCAAGTTGCCGGACAAATCCTCCAGTGACCCTGCTCGCGAGGCCTACCTGCAAGTGATCCCCAATACCGGCATGGAAGACGGCGGCGCGATCGACTCGACGAAGCGGCCTGCTCGAGCATCATTCTCAAGGCGGCGGCCAAATAGAAGGGTCCTAGCTTTCGCTAAGGCCCTGCAGTGACTGGCGCGCCCGGCAGGATTTTGACCCATGGCTCCTTGTTCGTAGATGACGAGCCGGGTTCTGTAGGACATATATTCAATAAGTAAGGGACAACCGTCCGTTGCCCACTTGCATTATGAAGCACTACAGAGGGGGATGCCGCTGGGCAAACGTCGAGCGTGCTAGGGGAGCGTCTAGGTTCGCGACGAGGATTTGCGGCGCCGCCATAGACCATAACCGAGGAGCAACACCGAACCAACGCCCAGCGGGAGGCGCGCCACAAGCGGGTTCAGTTCCCAGCGCGGCTCCATGTCCCGGAGTTTCCACAGCGTGTGTAGATTGGCGACCGCGTCCTGCGCCTTCTGAGCAGAGGCTTTCGTGAAGTAGGCCTCTGCCTTGGCGTAGTCCTTGGACACATATCTACCGGTCATGTACCACCACCCGACTCTGTTTTGCGCCCAAGCGTCCCCAAGCTCGCTCGCGGCAACGTAGTCTTTAAATGCCATTGCGTCGTTCTTCAGGTAAGTTTCATAGAGATAACCGCGCTGCGTGAATCCGTAGACTACTTTGGGAAATGTCTTTGCAAGCTCGTCGTACCGGGCGAACGCGAGATCAAGGTCGCCAGCGGATTTCGCTTCGATTGCCGACCATCGAAGCAGATCCGAGCTATGCGCCAGGTGGTAGGCCCTGAGGTAAATCTCTGATGCTGCCTTGAAATCCCTGGCAGTGTGCGCGATGTCCGCAACATTCGCGAGATATCTGAGGCTGAGTCCCTTCTTGTACTTTGCTTCAATCGGCGCCTGCTCGCACTCGTCCATAAACGAAGTCATCGCCTCCAGACTGCCGCCCCATTTAGGTGTCAACGCGAAGAAGTATGCGTCCCGCGGTGCCACGGCCTTGGGGTCGAGAGCGAGCGCTGCGTCAAGGAGCTTTCGATCCGCGCCATGTCCGAATCCCATCTCAATCTTGATCAGTTCGCTGTAGCTCAGAACGGGCTTCTCGGAAAGATTCAGCGATGCTCGTAGATCGGATTGGGCCTCCCGTAGCTCGGCGGCAAACTCCTTGTACTGCTCGTCCGAAGTTTCGCTTCTGTATCCGGTGCCGCGCCGGTTCCACGCTTCGCCGATTCGGCTGATGCCGCGAGCGAGCCGCGCTGCGTACGATCTCGGGTACCGGTCGATCCAAGCGCGGTACTGGGCCTCATTTGCTCCCTTGGAGAAGATCGAGAACTTGCGGGACAACTCTTCGTCGGTGATCTTTCCGGACGCATAGTCGGCAAGGTGCCCGTCGAAGGCATGCTCAAGTTGATCGAAATTGCCGCCCACGAACTTCACATACAAGTCATGGTTCGGGGGCTAGCATCGATCATCGAGCCGTCGCCCATCTGGGCGAGAGCGGCACGAGACACCAGCAGAGAGCACGCGATAATCGAGAACAAGACGCGCCAGCGGGTGAAGATCGTCTACGCTCCCTCATCCTGCGACCGTGGTACACGGCCTATTCCACCACCTTCGCCGGCAGCCCTGTCCGTGACTATTTACGCCCAGTGCTGCAAACGCTTCTGCCAGCGCCAGCACCGCATATTCAAGGGACGGTCAGGCGCAGTTCGTCCGACCCTGAACGACGCGAGGGTAAGATCGGCTACCACCGTTGCAATCAGTAGAGCCGGTGCGAGAAGCGCTAAGTACCGTAGCTCATCTCCCCCAAACGCAAGAACAAGCGACCAGACAACTGGTGCACATGGTGCGCCGACGCCCAAGAAGGGAAGCCAAAGTCGAATGAGGTGCCAAGTTAAGGGATATATTCTGCCGCCCACACCCTCCCCTTCTCTACGGGGCAACTCTAAGTCCTATCCTTTGGGACATACCGCCTTAGGGGACCGACATTAGGCGAGACCAGTGGCCGATAGCTTAGTGACTACCTAAGTGGGCCGCCAATGCGTGCCGATTGCCACAGTAACGGACGCGTATTGGTCATGCTTCCGACGGAAGACTTGGATGTCCGCTTTCGACCCAAAGCGGTCACTCACGCTGATGGTCAATCTGGGGAGTATTCGAGTCTTGGCTGGGGGCGCTAGCTTATAGCAGTAGCCATCAATGCGAGGTGGTCTCTCTGCGCTTTGTGGCCCTGGCCTAACACTCGCAAGGCCAGCGGCGCAGTTGGTCGCCGCAAGCTGCCGCTGGTCGCATGCCGCTTGTGTGCCGCCCCTCTCGCGATCAGACTGATTGCACAACTCCTAGCGATCCGCGATTCATTAGAAGATCACGGTGAGCTGTTTACCCACACAACTACATTACAAGGGTGCTCCCCGTGAAACTCCGTTACGTAGCCCTCATCGCTGGGGCGGTAATTGGCGTGCTGCTGGTCGCCTTGGCTGCTGCGCTCACCTTCGGCGGCCCGACCCGCCCGCCGCCGATGCGCAGCATCAGCGACCCGTTCAAGGACGTAGATTTCTCGGCTCTGCCGCCGATGAGCCGCTATGCGGGGCGCGACGGGGCGCTGCTTGCCTACCGTTTCTATGCCCCGGCCGCCAGCCAGGCCGGTCGCGGCAGCGTGGTGCTCGTGCACGGCTCCTCGGCCAACAGCCAGAGCATGCATCCGCTCGCGCTGAGATTCGCCCAAGCCGGCTTCGCGGTCTACGCGCTGGACATGCGGGGCCACGGCGACTCCGGCCCGCGCGGGGACATCGCCTACGTCGGCCAGCTCGACGACGATCTCGCGGATTTCATGCAAGCCGAGCATCCCGCCCGCCCGAGGACGCTGTTGGGATTCTCGGCTGGCGGCGGCTTCGCGATCCGGGTGGCCGGCGGCGCGCGGCAGGCGCTGTTCGACAACTATCTGTTCATGGCACCGTACACGGACCGCCGTGCCCCCAACTACCGGCCCGCCGCGGGTGGCTGGCTCTCGGTCGGCGTACCGCGCCTGGTTGCCATCAGGCTGCTCAACCGGGTCGGTATCACCGCCTTCAATCACCTGACCACGGTGGACTTCGCGGTCATCGACGAGCCCAAGGCGCAGCTCACGGCGTCATACTCATATGCGCTGGCGACGAACTTCCAGCCGCGCGCGGACTACCAGCAGAACATGCGCGACATCCACGAACCCGCGGCAGTGCTGGTCGGACAGGACGACGAAGTATTCATCGCCGACAAGTTTGCCCAGGTCTTCGCCGATGCCGGCCGGCCGGATATCCCGGTGACCCTGGTGCCCGGCGCAGGCCACATCACGCTCACCCTGACCCCGACCGCACGAGCCGTTGCGGTGAGTGCGGTTGAGCGACTGGATGCGACCTCATCCTCCGCCCGGGTCATGCGGCGCGTCGAGGGGAAGCCGATGCTGGTGCAGATCATCGAACGCACGCCGCCCTGGGTGTTCGTTCTGTTCCTTGTTCTCGTCGGATTGGGCTACGTCCAGAGCAGGAACAGGACGGTGCGGCGCGGCAACGTTGCCATCATTCCCGCTGCAATGATTGCACTTTCCCTTTACGGTGTGCTTTCCGCCTTCGGTATCGCCGCGGTCGGTCTTGTTTTCTGGCTGCTCGGCATCGGGATGGCTGTGTGGCTTGGACTGAACCTCCCGCGTCCGCGCGGCCTGAGCTTCTCGACCGAATCCCGATCCTTTTTCGTGCCGGGAAGCTGGATTCCGCTGGGCTTGATGATGGC
Organism: uncultured beta proteobacterium; assembly: GCA_963755395.1. Taxonomy (GTDB): domain Bacteria; phylum Pseudomonadota; class Gammaproteobacteria; order Burkholderiales; family SG8-39; genus DAHVFK01. The sequence goes on from CAVWJJ010000003.1 coordinate 330,823, forward strand.
CATCTTCTTTACCAAGTACGCCGTGAACGTCATCCAGGCACGTCAGCTTCCTATTGCCACCGGGCTGGTATTCATCGGCACTGCCAGTCTTTGCTACGGCATTCTCAGCGGAGCGTTTCTCGTGCGTGCGCTTGTCATACGACGTGCCGCAGGGCGGAACATAGCAAGTCACGCCTGAGCGGGCGGAGTCGGACTTGCTGCAGGAGACGCTCGGGTGGCGGGACACTTGACGCGTTAGCTCAGCGGAAGTCTGAGCCTCCAGCCGTGTCCACTTTTGCCCCGATTAGGGATCCAATTCGGACCCGAAGAGGGTATCGGTGAATGACCGGCAACGTCCGCTAACGGCCAAGAGCGGAAATTCGCCTAACGTTCACGCCCTCCGGCGCGCGCTGCCGGTGAGCTAAGGGCGCCCGGCGCGTCGCGCGTCCGCATGTGGCGTGGACTAAGACCGCCACCGCGTCATCACAGCCAGAAGTACCCAAAGCGGAGCACCGCAAAAGCGAAGGCGCCGAAGATGATCGGAATAGTCGAGTTCACGATCGAGAGGACGCGAAAGACACGCATCCAATTGGCCTCCGCAGGATCGACTGGTCTCCTGACCATAAAGACGTAGGCGGCCTGAACGACTGATAGAGCCAAGACAGACGGCCCAATAGCAATAAATCCCATGGACAGGTTGTGCACAATCTCGCCATAAGGCTTCCCGAGAGTCATAGCGGACACAATCTCTAGCACGAAACCAATGTTGGCGATCAGGGAAACGCCGGCAATCGTCGTGAGAAGCCAATGTCTGCGGAGGGCGTTCGTCCACATAATGTGGTCTAACTAGAAGTTATCCGGCGGCCGCGTTTTGGGATGGCATTTCCGTGTTGGGCTAACAAAGCCGTCCCGTTCGGATAGCAAGTTCGTATCGAGATGGCAAAGACGAAATTTCGACCGGGAGCCGACATAAGGCCCTGTCATGGCTCATGCACTCCATCCTAGGGAGTGTACCCTCCGACCGTAAATGTCCCCTTTGGGTCGAAAGCAGACCTTCGACGATCACGCGATATGTGACCAAAACGTGACCACCTCTACGGTGCTTGGCACGTTTTGGCGAGTGGGCGGGCCAATAAACAACCAATTGAGTACCAGGCTCCCCACTGTCAATCCGCAGATCGTTGGTTCGAGCCCAACTCGGGGAGCCAACATGCGCTCGAACTAAGGCCCAATGCGCGTCTCGGAATTGCGACGCCGCCGCGCGAGGTGGTCCGCTGTGGCCGAATCCCGCCCGAGCTAGCAAGTATCATGCGACAGCGCGCGAGGTACGCTTCCTTCAGCTACTCGAGCAGCTCGTACCGATCGGCGACAAGGTGCGCTAGTTCGGTCGCACCAGCGCCGCAGCCTAGAGGATCGCAGAGGCTGACTGGCGGGTCTGGTACGCACCCGCGGCGTTAGCGCGCGCAAGCTGCCGGTTGGCCGTCGATAGTCGCTCGACCAGCAGGCGCATAAAAGACTTGTTGAATTGCACCTGACAAGCATCGCTCGCCGAGTTTAGCGCCTCAGCCCTAATTTCGAGCACCACCACTTGCCCGACCGAGCGCACCGTGGTGCTGCGCTCAGCAATGTCGTCAGCGAAGTAAAGGATTTCTCCGAACAAGTCCCCGGGCTTGAGCGTCGCCAGATGCGCGCCTGAGCGCGTTACCTCAACGCTGCCCTCGACAAGTAGGAACATCGCCTCGCCTCGCTCGCCCTCCTCAATGATCACTGTGTTCTCCGGGATGCGGTTCCAGGTCGCGAAACGCAGCGTCTCCCAAATCTCGACCTGGCTGAAGCCGCGGAAGAAATGAAGATCGCGGAGGGAGTGAAACTTGTGCGCATCCGACAGGTCTTCGGACGGCGCATCTAGGCCGCGCACAAGACCCACGAGGTCCCTACCGAATTCCATCCAGCTCTGGTAGCGCAAGCGCAGATCCTTCTGCATGGCACGAGACACGACCGCCTCGAGCGCGGTTGGCAGCTCCGGCCGCAGCGTGCGCAAGGGGGGCGCCTCGTGATTGACGATCTGGTACATCAATGAAGCTGTCGAAGTCGCATCGAATGGCAGTCGTCCGGTAAGCATCTGGTACATCAGCACGCCGAGCGAGTAGATGTCGCTCTGGTGATTGACTGGCATATCGGTCAGCTGTTCGGGCGACATGTACCCGGGCGAGCCGACACTTGTGATTACGGTGTGAGTCGCGTTCTCGATCCGGGCGACTCCGAAGTCCGAAAGCTTGACGTCGAACGGGTGCATCAGCAGAACGTTTGCCGGCTTGATGTCACGATGTATCACTCCGTGCTGATGCGCGTACTCGAGCGCGCGGCTCAGCTTAAACACCACCTCGATCACGCGCTCGAGTGGTAGTAGCTTGTCTGCTGCAGTGTGCTGCGCTAGGGTGCCGCCCGGCACGTACTCCATCGCCACGTAGCTGAAGCTAGTCTCGACCGCTGCGTCAAGCAAGGCAACGATGTGCGGATGCTGCAGTTTGCCTACCAGCGCCGCTTCATTGAGAAAGCTCGCCCGGTGCGTACCACGCGTGAGGCCAGCATCCCCAGGCGCGTGTGCGAACACCTTGAGCGCGACCTCGCGGCCAGCAAAGGAGTCGTGTGCGAGAAATACGGTAGCTGTCGCCCCGCAGCCTAGCTCGCGCACCAACGCGTAGCGACCGATACTTTCCGGCAAATCTCCCAAGCCGATGCCCCCGTGTGTAAGAAGTGTATGAGATAGCTCCGGCGACTACTTTGCAGTGAAGCGGTACGCGTCGCTGACACAGTCTTACCAATCGCCTCTATGGAATTCAGTCGGCTATCAATAGCGTCTGGCTGGAGAGATTTGCCGACTCAAGGTGCCAAATGACAATCAGCTTCCTCCTTCAGTTGGTCGGGTTTCATTTGCCATGGGGATTCAACCGCTATATAGCCAGCCCCCAATTCCCCTCGATGCGTGGATGCAGGTCGCGTAGAAGCTGCCCCCGAACGCCCGCCTACGGCCAGAAGCGGACCTTCGACTAACGACGGGCGGTTCAGTCGCGCCAGCCCGCGCCTAACTCACGCGCCGGTCTCGACCGTCGCCGACAGATGAGACTTCGCCTTGAGGGATCTGGTAATCAGGCAGCCCTGCTCCGCGCGGGCAAGGAGGCGCTGCGCGTGCTCCTCGTCAGTACCCGGCGTCACGCGAAGCGATGCATGGACGCGGAACTCCGTGAACTGGGTCACGCGCTCCACTCGATCAAGGGTCCCCTCGACCTCGCAGTCGAGAGAAACCCACGTGAGCTCGGCAGCACGGGCGATCGCGCGAAAGGTGAGGATGAAGCAATCCGCCACCGCGGCGACGAGCAGCGTTTCGGGCGACCAACGATCGCCCGGGCCGCCGAATTCCGAGGGAGGGGCCGAAACCAGCGAAGGAAGACGGGCGCCCTTCAGATTGACCTCTCCCTCCGTGTCGGCGTGCGCCGCCACGGAGTACCGATGGGGCAAGTCTTGCATGACGGTTCGGAATACCTCTTGGCGATGCCTAACGTCAAGATTCAGCGCCGTGCGTTGCACGTCCGCTGCAATCGTTGGTTGGGCGGCGAGCAGCGCTGATCAAGCGATACCCCAGATCAAACGCCACGTTAGGCAAGTGGTCACCATGCTTCTGCGCCCACGTCCCGTCCCGAATGTCTTGAGCGAGCCGCGAAAGCGCAACTTCAGATTGGTTTGTGGCGAAGCTTGACATTGCGGCGCGAACGTCCGGCTTTAGATACTCTTCTGGCCTGCGCCAGTACGCACCCATAAAACCGTCCACACAATCCTCGGGCACATTCACGGGGGTGACCTGTGCTTCCCCGAGCAGCGATACCAAGGCCGACAGTGGAGGAAACCGCTTTCGGTCGGCTTCGATGAGATGACCGAAATAGTGATTGAGCCACGAACGATCTGATTCCGGGTCCCAGGTGAAGACCACGACCCTATCTCTTGAGACTCGACGCATCTCCAGCAAGCCCGCCCGCCAGTCGTTCCAATGATGGATGGTGAGTACGGCGAGCGAGGCATCGAAACAATCATCTGGAAACGGGAGCCTTTCCGCCCTCGCCCGTACCGCGGGCGCAGAACCGAGCGGACGCTGCCGAATCATCGTAATCGAGGGCTCCACGGCCAGGACAAAGCGATCGTGTGGTTCATATGATCCAACACCAGCGCCCACGTTAACGACAGTATGCGCATCTCCCAAGCTGTCGTAGATCACGCTGGCAATTCTGGGATCGGGTCGGCGCTTGCGCCCATAACCGACACCAATACGGTCGTACTCGTGTCGTCTCGGCTTCGCCATTACTTAGCCGCCCAACTCCCATCTATCCTTCACGAGGCGTCGAATAACAAGACGCTGCTGGGATAACACGGCCTAGTTGCTCAGATAGCAAGGGCGTGTTGGGATAACACGGGACAGCCGGATAACACCGCACATTTCATATCCCCTTCATTTGGACTCGCCTCCGAAGAGATTACTCCCGCCCAGCTAACAATCAAACAACCCGAAGTCTTGCTGACCTAGGTGTTCTCTTGGTTTTCCCTTGTCCTACCCTTGGTCTTGCCTAGGTAAGTCCTACCTACGCCCTCGACTTCGACCGAGCTGCCGCAACGGGTCGGCGCCATTGCGTCGTCCCAGAGGGATTGACCATGGCACTGGGCATTGCGTAATGTATCCATGCGTGGAGAGTCAGCCGCGCATCAGCTCACGGCGCAGACGGCAATAGAGTGCGGTCGCGACTATTGCTGCCACGGACGGCAGACAAATGCTCTGCCCCTCCGCGAGCCCCATTTGCGCTATCCGAAGTCAGCGGGGCGCGCTACCAGCAACTGCTGTTGGCCCGGGCGGCCAATGGTGGCGCGTGCGCCGCAATTCATCGTGCCCCTTCATGCCTCCCGAAACGGAAGCAATTATGCGGAGCGGGCGCGTTCATGGGACGAGCAGCGCCTGCTCTTTGCGGAGCTGCCCGATCGCCTGGTACGGATGGCGCTCTTTGCGGTGAACACGGGTTGCCGGGATGGCGAGATCTGTGGGCTTCGCTAGGAGTGGGAGCAGGCGGTCGATGAGTTGGGCACATCGGTCTTCGTCCTACCCAGGCCGAAGAACCGAATCGCGCGGGTGGCAATCCTGAATCGCATTGCCCTGGCGGTGGTGGACGAGGTACGGGGCCAGCATCCCGAGTACGTGTTCTCTTATCGGGGACACCGGATCGAGACGATGAACATCACGGCGTGGCAGTCGGCACGGCGGCGTGCGGCGGAGAAGTACGCGGCGCGCTTCGGGCGAGCCTGCCCGGAGGGCTTTAGAACGCCCCACGTACACGATCTGAGGCACACGGTGGGCAGACGGCCAGAGGGCCCCTTGCAGGTGCCCTTTGAAACGCGCCAGGACGTCCTAGGACACAAGAACGGCAACATTACGACGCACTACTCGGCGGCGGAAGTTCGTGAGCTCCTCGATGCGGTGACGCATCTTGAGCAGGCAGCCACCGAGAGCCGTCCTCTCACCCTGCTACGGGTCGTGGCGTAGCGGAATTGGGGGGCTGCAGGACGCGCTGAATTTGGAGCGTGGGCAATTCAGGGGCAAAAGGAAAAGGGGCGCTTGGCCCCTTTTCCCGAACTGCTTGAATTAACTGGCGCGCCCGGCAGGATTTGAACCCACGACCCCCTGGTTCGTAGCCAGGTACTCTATCCAACTGAGCTACGGGCGCGAGGGCGCGAATTATAGCAAATCCCCGGATGCCGGTTCGCTGATCCGTGTTGACGCAGGCGCCCTCACGTCGATAATCCGGTGACCCCTATGATGGAGGCGACAATGAGCGGATTCGCACTGGTGGTGAAGCTCCGGATCAAGCCGGACAGCATCGACAAGTTCATGGCGGCAGTGCAGGAAAACGGCAAGGCCGCGCGCGAAACGGAGCCTGGCTGCAGGACTTTCGACATCCTGGTGGACCCGAACGACCCGGCGTCGGCGATGCTCTATGAGGTTTACGACAATGAGGCCGCGTTCGAGGCCCACCAGAAGACCCCGCACTTCAAGAAATATCTCGACTCCGCGCTGCAGTGGCTGGATTCGCGCGAGCGGCAGTTCTATCGCCGCGCGGCACCCTGATGGATCTCGAGCTGCGTGGGCTGACGCCGGCCGAGCGCTACAAGCTCATCGTCGGGCTGGTGATCCCGCGCCCGATCGCTTGGATCTCGACTGTCAGCGAATCCGGCGTGGCCAACTGCGCGCCGTATTCGTTCTTCAACGCTTTCGCCGAAGATCCACCGCTGATCATGGTCAGCTTCGGCCCCCGGCACGACGGCGCGATGAAGCATTCACTGAAGAACATCCTGCGCAGCGGCGAGTTCGTGGTGAACCTGGTCGATGAGCAGACCGCAAACGCGATGCATCTCTCGAGCGAGGAGATCCCGGAAGAAGAGAGCGAATTCGACAAGACCGGCCTTACACCTGCGCCTTCGCGCCTGGTGTCGCAGCCGCGCATCGCGCAAGCGGCGGCCTGTTTCGAGTGCCGAGTGTTCAAGCACCTGGAGATCGTGCCAGGGCGGGTATTCATCATCGGCGAGATCCTGCTGGTGCATGCGCGTGAGGGTGTGATCGACCCGCAAACCAAGCGAATTTCAGACGCGCACTATCGACCGGTGGGGCGGCTGTACGCCAACCGCTACTGCACCACGCGCCAGCGTTTCACCCTCCCCGGCGAGCTGCCGGACTAGTAGCCCCAATAGTCCAGCCCCTCTGGCAGCGGCTCGCCGTGCGACAGCGCGGCAATCTTTGCGTATTGGCCGTCAACGTAAAGAAGGGGCTTGCCCTTCTTGCCGAACAGCACCTGCTCCACCTGACCCATGAAGATGGTATGTGAGCCGTGCGCGATTTTCTTCACCAGCCGGCAATCGAATGACACAAGTGCATCGATCAGCACCGGAGACCCGGTGGTGAGGTGTGTCCAGTCGCGCGACTTGAAGCGGCCTTCCCCGCTCTGCGCGCCGCTGAATGCAGTCGACAGTTCCCAGTCCTCCGCGCGCAAGGTATTGACGCAGAATACGCCCGCCCTGGAGATCGCGCCGTGCGTCGTGGCCGCCTTGTTGATGCATACGAGCAGCGTCGGCGGATCAGCCGTCACCGAGCATGCCGCCGTGGCGGTCATGCCGTATCGATGCCCCGAGTGCGCGCTGGTGATGATGTTCACCGCGGCCGCCAGCGTTCGCATGCCGAGCTTGTACTGCACGGCGTCGACGCGCTGAGATGCCTGATGGTCCTTGTCCACGAAATGAAGTTTACCCTCTGCGTGCCGGCGTGTAATTGACCAGCACGATGCCCGCCCCGACCAGCAGCGCGGCGGCGACGAAGGTCGGCCTCAGCGGCTCGGACAGCACCAGGACCCCGAACACGACGCCGAACATCGGCGCGAGAAAGGAGAACACCGCGAGCCGCCCTGCGAGGTACCGCCGAAGCAGCCAGAACCACGCCAGATAGCTCGCGAACGCGACCACTGCCCCCTGGTAGGCGAGCGAGGCAAGCGCAATCGAACTCAGGCGCGAAATCCCCGGCTCTCCCATCAGGCGCGACGCCAGCAGCAGAAGCGCGGACGATACCGCGAGCTGATAGAACAGCGTTTTGCTCGCGCTCACCCGCGCAAGGGCGCTGGCGCGGATCAGAACCGTCGTGGCCGCCCACAGCACGGCGGCGATAACGCCGCACAGGTCGCCCAGAACGGTCGTGCCGCCGGAGGCGGCAAAGCCTTCGCCGAACGCGAGCGCCAGGCCGGCGAACGAAACGAACACGCCAAGCCACTGACGCGGCTGCATGCGTTCGCCCGGCACCAGCCAGTGCAGGCCGAGCGCGGTCAAGGGCGGCGTAAGGTAGATGAACACGATCATGCGCGAGGCGGTCGTGTGGCCGAGCCCGGCGTAGATGAAGACGAACTCAGTCCCAAAAAGCAGCCCCGCAACCAGGCCCGGCCTCAAAGTGCCATCGCGCTCGAACAGCGCGACCCCCCGCAGTCGCGACCAGGCGAGCAGCAGGATGGTCGCGCTGATCGAGCGAATCGCCGCCTGCATCACCAGCGAAACGTCGGCCGCCGCCAGCTTGATCATTACCTGCTGGAAACCCCACGACGCCGTCAGCAGCAGCATCACGGAGAAAGCCGTCCCGTCGAGCGCGTTGCGGTGGTCTGGCATGGGGAGCGGCGCAGTCTAGCAGCGCCCATAGCGACGGGCTATGCGCCCCATCGGAACAAGTCATTGGAAATCTAGGGCATAGCCCCGTAAATTGATAGTCGTTATCAATTATCGGAGTCGCATGATGCTTCCCCATCGCGAAGGCAAACGCGTGCCGCAGGTGGTTTTCCGCGCCCGCTCCGGCAACGAGTGGCAAAGCGTGACCAGCGACGATCTGTTCAAGGGCAGGACGGTGGTGGTTTTCTCGCTTCCCGGCGCGTTCACCCCGACCTGCTCGTCCACCCACCTGCCGCGCTACAACGAGCTCGCGCCGGCGTTCTTCGCCAACGGCGTGGACGCGATCCTGTGCGTGTCGGTCAACGACGCATTCGTGATGAACGAATGGGCCAAGGATCAGGAATGCCAGAACGTGACGCTGGTCCCTGACGGCAACGGAGAGTTCACCGACGGCATGGGGATGCTGGTCGACAAGGCCGACCTCGGCTTCGGCAAGCGCTCCTGGCGCTATTCGATGCTGGTGAGAGACGGCATGGTGGAAAAAATGTTCATTGAGCCGCAAAAGCCCGGCGATCCGTTCGAAGTGTCCGACGCGGACACCATGTTGGCCTACATCAGTCCGAACGCCAAGAAACCGGACCGGGTCGCGATCCTGACGCGCGAGGGCTGCGCGTTCTGCGCCAAAGCCAAGGACCTGCTGCAGCGCCTTGGTCTTGACTACGTCGAGCTGCCGCTGGAGCACAAGATTCGCAGCCGCGCCGTCGGTGCGATTGCCGGTGCGCAGACCGTACCGCAGGTATTCATCAACGGCACGCGCATTGGCGGCCTGGAAGAACTCGAGCGCTGGGCCAAGAAGGCGGCGTAAGGCCTTGGCTTGAGGTAACCTCCGTGGAGATGATCCACGGAGGAGCGCTTCCTTGAGCGATACCCCAGGCGGCTCGGAACTGGAAGCCTTGCGAGCGAAGCTGCGCGAATTCATCGCCGAGCGCGACTGGGCTCAGTTCCACAACCCGAAGAACCTCGCCATGGCGCTGATCGCCGAAGCGGGCGAGCTGGTCGAGCACTTCCAGTGGCTCACTCCCGAGCAGGCCGAGCGCCTGCCGCCGCAAGCGCTCACCGAGGTCGAGCACGAGCTGGCCGACGTGTTCATCTTCCTGGTCGAGCTCGCCGACCGGCTGGGCGTTGACCTGCTCGCGGCGGCCGAGCGCAAGCTTGCGCTCAACGCGCAGAAATACCCGGTCGACAAGTCGCGCGGGAGGGCCACCAAGTACAACAAGCTGTAGCCGATGCTCGCCTACCGGCACCAGTTCCATGCAGGCAACTTCGCCGACGTTTTCAAGCACGTTCTGCTGGTGCGTCTGCTGCTCGCACTGCGACGCAAGGACAAGCCGTTCCTCTATCTCGAAACCCACGCCGGCACGGGCCGCTACGACCTCGAGCATCCCTGGGCGCAGAAGAACGCCGAATTCCGCGATGGCATCGCGCGGATCTTCGATCGTGACGACGTTCCGGTGCTTGTCGCGCCTTACCTGGCCGCGGTCCGGTCAGAAAACCCAGACGGCCGGCTACGTTGGTACCCGGGCTCGCCCCTGATTGCACGCAGGCTCCTGCGCGCGGGCGACCGCGCGCTACTCACCGAGCTGAACAAGAAGGATTGCGCCGCCCTCGAAAGGCTGTTCCTCCGCGACCGACAGGTGGCGGTGCGGTTGATGGATGGCTACCAGTCGCTCAAGGCGCACCTGCCGCCGAAGGAGCGGCGGGGGCTGGTCCTGATCGACTCGTCGTTCGACCGCAAGCACGAGTTCGAGCGTCTCACCGAGGCGCTGCAAGCTGCGCACGAACGCTGGCCGACCGGCGTCTACGCGCTCTGGTTCCCGTTCATGGAGCCCGCGGCGATGCGCGCCTTCGAGCGCCGGATCGAGGCCAGCGGCATCCGCCGCATCCTTTGGCTCGAGCTGAGACTGGGGGCGCAGCGGACGGCGGAGAAGCTGGACGGCTGCGGCATGATCGTCGTCAATCCGCCTTACGGCTTTGCCGAGGCGGCGGCACCGCTGCTGGATTGGCTCGCGCGCACGCTCGCGCCCACCGGCAAAGGCCGCGCGCGCTGCCGCGTGCTGGTCGGAGAGTAATCGCGCATTGCGACGTTCGAATTCGGCGTAAGCTGGCGATGGCGTCGATACACCCGGAGAACCCGAATGCCCAAAGGTCAGCAACGCAGCAACCGCGAGCCGAAGAAACCCAAGCAGCCGAAGAAGCCCGACGTTCCGCCGGCCACATCCGGCCGACTGCCGCCGCCTCCTCCTAAAGCTCGATAACTGTCGGCCGGCGCTGGCCGCGGCGCCGGGCGGAACTCAGCGTGGGACGATTCTTGTCCCCGCACTGCCAGCGAGCGCCGGCGCGAGATGCGAGGGGTCGGTGATGATGCCTTCCGCGCCGCCGCCTTCGAGGAACTCGATTACCGCACCGATCTTCGGCCCCATGCTTCCCCTGTCGAACTGGTTCTCCGCGTAGAGCCGCTTCGCCTCCGCAAGCGTCATGCGGTCGAGCCAGCGCTGGGTCGGCTTGCCGAAATCAAGCGCGACCCGCTCGACGCCGGTAGCGACCACCAGCCGGTCCGCGCGCAGCGCACGCGCCAGCAGGCTCGAGGCGGTGTCCTTGTCGATCACCGCCTCGACGCCGCGCAGATCCCCCGTGTCGTCCTGAATCACGGGAATGCCACCCCCGCCGCAGGCGATGACAACGTAGCCTTCGCCCACCAGGTGCGCAATGACCTCAAGATCGACGATCGCCTTGGGCCTCGGCGACGGGACCACGCGCCGCCAGCCGCGACCCGGATCTTCCTTCACATGCCAGCCGAGGTCCACGGCGCGCTTGCGCGCGGTGGCTTCGTCCATTGGAGAGCCGATCGGCTTGGTCGGGTTGCGAAAGGCCGGGTCCTCGCGGTCGACCAGCACTTGCGTGACCACCGCAACCGCCTCGCGCTTGGCGCCGCGGCGCCGAAACTCATTGCGCAGCGCCTTGACGAACATGTAGCCCAGGGCGCCCTGCAGATCGGCGCCGGCGTAGTCCATCGGGACCGGGATCACCTCGTGCAGCGCGAGCTCCGAGCGCCTCAGGATGTAGCCCATCTGCGGGCCGCTGCCGTGCGTGAACACCACGCGCCAACCGCTTTCGATCAGGTCGGCGACATAACCGACCGTCTCGCGCGCCGTGTCGTATTGATCCGCGATCGTGCGGTGCTGTTCGTCGCGGATCAGCGCGTTTCCGCCCACCGCCACCACTGCGAGCTTTCCGGGGCCGCTCATGACACCTGCCCTCCTCGACCGTGGCACGCTAGCGCCGATTCAACTCGGCGTCGAGCGCGCACAGCCCCTGGACGAAACAGGCAAGCGGCGCGCGCGTGAGCCCGGCGCCGATCTGCCCGATTCCGGCCTCGCGGTGCGCGATGCCGGTGTTGATCACGGGCTCGATGCTGGCGTCGACCACCAGGCGCAGGTCGATGCCGCAGGGAGCGCCGCGAAAATCGAGCGCCGGAAGCTGGAAGCTGTCCGACTCGCCAAGCGTGATGTGGCGCATGCGCAGCGAATTGGCCGTCGCGTCGTCCGGGGTGCCGCCGACGAACTTGACAATCGCAGGCGCCGCCGCCATCGAAAAGCCGCCGAAGCCCGCAGTCTCCGTGATCGAGCTGTCGCCCAGGTCGCGAGCCGCGTCGTTCGCCCCGTAGCCGGCGAAGTACAGTCCGTCGATGGCGGGCGCAGGCGCGCAGAACCAGCGATTGCCCAGCCCGCTGACGCGGATGCCGAACTCGACGCCGTTGCGCGACATCGCGGTCACCATGCTCGAGCCAGCAACGCCGTGCGCAGCATCCAGCGCGAGCTTGCACAGTGCCATGGAGATGTTGAGGAAGAAATGCTCGTTGCCGGCCATGAACTCGAGCACCTGCGCCAGTTCCTCGTGCGGTAGGCCCGCCCTCGCCAATGCCGGCGCAAGCCGCCGCAGCAGCAGCGCGCTGGCGGCGGCGTTGCGGTTGTGCACCTCGTCGCCCATGATGAGCGCCTGTGCGACCAGCGGTTTCAGTTCCACGCCGCCGATCAACGCGAGCGCCGCCCCGAGCGCGGGCGCGAGCGAGCGCTCGATCCATTTCAGCCGCTGCAGCACCTCGGGCCCGAAGGCGCCGAAGCGCAGCGCCTTGCCCAGACCCTCGTTGAAATTGCTGAACGCGCGCGTGCCGCGCGCCGCGTCCTCGACGATCCACACCGGCATCGACGGGCTGATCACTCCCGCCATCGGGCCCACCGCGCTGTGGTGGTGGCAGGGCTCGAATGCGAGCGCACCGCTTGCCGCGAGCGCACGCGCCTGGTCCGGGTCGTTCGCCCAACCCTCGTAGAGGATCGCGCCGACGATCGCGCCTTGCATCGGCCCGCACATCCGGGGCCATTCGATCGGTGGCCCGGCGTGCAGGATCATGCGCTCGCCCATGCCGGGAAGGGTGCCGCCAGCGGCGCCGATGCCGCGAAGAACCGGGACCGCGCCGAGAAGGGCGGCGAAGGCTCTGGCGTTGGCCTGCTCGATTCGGGCATCTCCCGTGAGGCGGGCGAGCGCCATGCCCGCCGCGCGATCACCCAGCGCCGGCGGCTGCCAGTCGACCTGCGTCGCCGCCCCGCCCGCCGCGGCGATGGTCTGGGCGAACTGCTCCAGACCGACGTTGATGACGCCAAGGCTAGTGTCGAGCAGCTTCGGCATCTTGCAGTGCGATGGTGGCGGCAATACGTGCAGTCTGCGCGTTGCTCGCGGCGAGGATAACGCCGGCTTGCGCGAGCGCGGCCGACTGGCGCGCGAAGTCCTGCGGGTCGCGCTCGGTGCCGCAGACGAAGCCAACGAGAGCTATGTCTCGCCCGCCGCGCTGCGCCGCGGCGCGCGCGGCACGCAGCGCGGGCAGCATTTCCGCCGCCGGATCGGCGTGCGCACCGTAGCCGAGCACCACGTCCAGCAGGATCACCGCGACCTCCGCGTCGGCCGCCTCGCGCACCAGGCGCTCATTGCGCAGGCGATGATCGATCATCGGATGCGGTCTGCCGCGCGTGAATTCGTCGTCGCCCAGGTCGACCAGGGTGTGGCCGTGGCTGTGCCACACGTCCGCGAGTGCCGTGGCATTGCCGACGGGGGTGTTGGAATGGACGTCCTGCAGCGCCTGCGATAGCAGCAGCGTCGCCTCGTAGCAGAAGGTGCCGCCACTGTACAGGCCGCGCACGTAGCGCTGCCCCGAGGCCAGGCGCGGCACCGTAAACTGCGGCAAGCGCGGCGCGCCGGCTGCGTAGGGCTCGCCGCGGGCCGCCGCGACCGCCATTGCCGCGGCCTGCTCGAGCGTCGCCGCGGCTCGCACGCCGTCGCGCTCGACGTCCGCCGCGGCCGCGCCGAGAAAGCAGGCGATCACCGGCTTGCCGCTGGCGCTCGCCCGCGCCAGCACCTTTTCGGCTACTGCGCGGGCCGGAGGTTTGGAGACCAGCACGATGACGCGCGTACCCGAGTCAGCGGCCAGTTCGTCGATCGCGCGCAGCATTGTGGCGCCGCCGACGTCGGCCTTCAGGTCGCGTCCGCCGGTGCCGAGCGCGTGCGATACGCCGACGCCCGCCTGATCGACGAGCGAAGTGACCTGCTGCAGCCCCGTGCCCGAGGCGCCGACGACGCCGATCGGGCCCCTGCGCACGGCGTTGGCGAAGCCGAGCGGCACCCCGGCGACGATCGACGTGCCGCAGTCCGGGCCCATCACCAGCAGCCCGCGCGCCTCGGACTCGCGCTTGAGCAGCACCTCGTCCGCGAGACTCACGTTGTCGCTGAACAGCATGACGTTCAGGCCCAGCCGCAGCGCCTTGAGTGCCTCCGCGGCGGCGTATTCGCCGGGCGTGGAAATGAGCGCAAGACTTGCGTCAGGCTGCACCTCGAGCGCCATACGGATACTGCGCGGCGCGGTTTCCCGCAGCGCGCGTCGAGGCCCGGCCGCCGTGCCGCCGGCGAGGCCGCGCTCGGCTTCGTCGAGCGCGGCGCGCACCGCCTCCTCGCTGTCGCCCTGCGCCACCGCCAGGAGATCGCTGGGCGAAGCCTCGACCGGGGCCTCTAGTAGCCCCGCTTCGCGCAGCAGGTCGAGGTTGCCCTCGGTCGCCATCACCACCGAAGCTTGGCGTACGCCTGGAAGCCCGGCAATACGCGCCGAAAGCTGCATCAGTGACACGGAGTCGCGGTAAGTGTTGTGAACGATCCTGAGCAAGGTAGGCATGGTAGTCGCGGCAGGTCGAGATTATTATTGGCCGCAATCAACAACTACTATACAGGGGCACTGCACTTCCGGCAGCATAAGGCGGCCCCACCATGTCCACCCAGACAGAAAGCTTGGATATTGCGCGTCTGCGCGCCCGCTATCTCTCCGGTGCGCTCGATCCGCAGCGCGTGGTGGCGCTGGTACTCGAGCGCATCGAGCGCCGCGGCGACGACAAGGTCTGGATCGACCGCGTGCCGCGCGCGGCGCTCGAGGCGCGCGCGGTCGAGCTCGCCCTATGCCACCCGCATGATCTCCCGCTCTACGGAATACCCTTCGCAATCAAGGACAATATCGATCTTGCCCGAAGGCCGACGACCGCGGCCTGCCCGGAGTTCGCCTACACTCCGGCGGCGAACGCCACGGTAGTACAGCGACTGCTCGACGCCGGGGCGATCGCCATCGGCAAGACCAACCTGGATCAGTTCGCCACCGGGCTGGTCGGCACGCGCTCACCCTACGGCGCCTGCGCCAATGCGTTCGACGAACGCTACATCTCAGGCGGCTCGAGTTCGGGCTCCGCGGTTGCCGTCGCGGCTGGGCTGGTGAGCTTTTCGCTCGGCACCGACACGGCCGGCTCGGGGCGCGTTCCGGCAGCCTTCAACAACCTGGTCGGATTGAAACCCACGCTCGGCCTGTTGTCGACGCGCGGAGTGGTGCCGGCATGCCGCACGCTCGACTGCGTGTCGATCTTCGGCCTCACCGTCGGCGATGCGCGGGCGGTGCTCGAGGTCGCGCAGGGTTTCGATCCCGCCGACCCGTTCTCCCGTGTCCGGCCCGCCGACGCCGATGCCCGATTCGGTGAGCGCTTCCGCTTCGGCGTGCCGCGCGCGGCGGACCTCGAATTCTGCGGCGACTCCACGTCCGAAGACCTCTACCGCAAGGCGCTCACGTGCCTCGAAGCGCTCGGCGGCGAGCGCGTCGAGCTCGATTTCCGCCCCTTCTATGAGACCGCCCAGCTGCTATACCAGGGACCCTGGGTGGCGGAGCGCTGGCTGGTGATGCGTGAATTGCTCGCGCGCAAACCCGAGGCTGTGCATCCGGTGACGCGTCGCGTGATCGAACGTGCGGGCAGCTTCTCCGCCGCCGACGCTTTCTCCGCGCTCTACCGCCTGCAGGAGCTGCGCCGCCGCGCCGAGGAGGCCTGGCAGCGGGTCGACCTGATCGTGACTCCCAGCGCGCCGACGATCTACACGCTGGCCCAGGTCCAGGCCGATCCGATCGAGCTCAACAGCCGGCTCGGTACTTATACCAACTTCGTGAACCTGCTGGACCTGGCGGGACTCGCAGTGCCGGCCGGATTTCGCCCCGATGGCCTGCCTTTCGGCGTCACGCTGCTCGCGCAGGCGTTCCGCGACGATGCGCTCGCCGCGCTCGGTGAGCGCCTGCAACGCGCGCAAGGCCTGCCGCTCGGGGCGACGCGGGCCGAATTGCCACCCGCGCAGCAGCCTCCGGCCGTGGCACGCAGCGCGACAGTGCGGCTCGTCGTGTGCGGCGCTCACATGTCGGGCCTGCCGCTCAATCGCGAACTGTCCGACCGCGGCGCACGCCTCGTGCGTCGTACGCGCACCGCGCCGCGCTATCGCTTCTACGCGCTCGAGGCCTTCTCCCCGCCGCGTCCCGGACTGGTACGCGGCGAGCCCGGCGCCGCGATCGAGGTCGAGGTCTGGGAGTTGCCGGCAACGGCCTTCGGCGGTTTTGTTGACGGCATTCCGGCGCCGCTCGGCATCGGCACCGTCGAGCTCGAGGACGGCGCGCAATTGCGCGGCTTCGTGTGCGAGCACTACGCAACGCGGCAAGCGCGCGAAATCACCCGGCTGGGCGGCTGGCGCGCCTATCTGGCGCAGCGCGCCGAGCCGATGAAGGCCGGCTGAACCGGGAGGCGATCAGGATGGCAAAGGTTAAGGCGGAACCCTACGAGTTCGAGTTCGAGCCGCGCAGCTGCGCGCTCGTGATCGTCGACATGCAGCGCGATTTCGTCGATCCGGGCGGCTTCGGCGAGGCGCTTGGCAACGACGTGTCGCTGTTGCGCAAGGCGATCAAGCCGACGCAGACGGTTCTCGAGGCCGCGCGCAGGAAGAAGATGCTGGTCATCCACACACGCGAGGGCCACCGGCCGGACCTGAGCGACCTGCCGCAGAGCAAGAAGCTGCGCGGGCACCTCAAGACCGGGATCGGCGACAAGGGCCCGATGGGCCGCATCCTGGTGCGCGGCGAGTACGGTCACGACATCGTCGATGACCTGAAGCCCGCGCCAGGCGAGCCGGTGGTCGACAAGCCCGGCAAGGGCGCCTTCTACGCCACCGACCTCGACTCCATGCTGCACAACCGGGGCATCCACAGCCTAGTGGTTTGCGGCGTGACCACCGAGGTGTGCGTCAACACGACCGTGCGCGAGGCAAACGACCGCGGCTACGACTGCCTCGTGCTCGAGGACTGCGTCGGCTCGTACTTTCCCGCCTTCCAGAAGGCCGCGCTGGAGATGATCAAGGCGCAAGGCGGCATCTTCGGCTGGGTAAGCGATTCGAAGCGATTTCTGACGGGACTAACGAAGGCCTAACGGCGAACAAAGGGGAGACCATGGCAAACCAGGCAGCAACAACGCAGGTAAGGTGGTGGGTGCCCGGGGACTGGAACGGCTTCTTCGGCCTGTTCACCAACGTGGTACTGAACGTGATCGTGCTGACCGGCCTGTGCCTCGGCGTGGTGAACCTGCCCGCGGACACTGTATTCGGGCGCATCCTGCCGGCGCTCGGCATCGCGCTGCCGATCGGCAACCTCTACTACGCCTGGCTCGCGTGGAGGCTGGCGCACAAGGAGGGGCGCAGCGACGTCACCGCCATGCCCTACGGCCCGAGCGTGCCGCACATGTTCATCGTCGTGTTCGTGGTCATGCTGCCGGTCTACCTGAAGACGAAGGACCCGATGCTGGCCTGGGAAGCGGGCCTCGCATGGGCCTTCATCATCGGCGTCATCATTCTGTCCGGGATGTTCTTCGGCCCGTGGATCCGTGCGCACACGCCGCGCGCGGCAATGCTCGGCACCCTGGCGGGCATCTCGATCGCGTTCATCTCGCTGCGGCCGGCGTTCCAGATGTGGGAGGTACCGTGGATAGCCTTCGTATCGCTCGCGATCGTGCTCATCAGCTGGACGGCCAACGTGCGCCTGCCTTGGGGTCTTCCGGGCGGTCTGGTGGCGGTGATCGTCGGCGTGGTGGTCGGCTGGCTCGCGTACTTTTTCGGCTGGAGCGACGTCGTGAAAGCCGAGCAGGTGAGCGCATCTTTCGGGCAATTCGGGCTGCACCTGCCTGTTCCGGGCCGCGAGGTCTGGCGCGGGCTGGTCGATGTCGCGCCGCTGCTGGTGACGGCAATTCCGCTCGGCATTTATAACTTCACGGAAGCGATGAACAACGTCGAAAGCGCCTCCGCCGCGGGCGACTCGTACAACCTGCGTCACATCCTTGCCGCGGACGGCATTGGCGCCATCGTCGGATCGATTCTCGGCAGCCCGTTCCCGCCGGCGGTGTACATCGGGCATCCGGGCTGGAAGGCCGTCGGTGGGCGCATCGGCTATTCGCTCGCTACTGGCGTGGTCATCGCGTTGGTGTGCTTCCTCGGCCTCACCGCTCTGCTGCTCGCGGTGGTGCCGTTGGTCGCGATCTTGCCCATCCTGCTCTATATCGGTCTGGTGATCGGCGCGCAGGCGTTCCAGGCTTCACCGGCCAAACACGCCCCCGCCGTGGTGCTTGCGATCATCCCCAACGTGGCCGCCTGGGGCCAGCTGCAGGTCGACAGCGCGCTCAACGCCGCCGGTACCTCGGCTGCGGCCGTCGGCATGGGCAAGCTGGCCGGCTCGGGGCTGGTGTACCACGGCATGGTGTTACTCGGCGGCGGCGCAGTGCTCGCGGGCCTGGTGCTCGGCGCGCTCGCGGCGTTCATCATCGACCATAAGCTCAAGGAAGCGGGGTTCTGGGCGCTCGCCGGCGCGGTGCTGGCGTTCTTCGGCTTCATACACGGCACGCAGCTCGGCTGGGCGGTATCGCCGCAGGTGGCGCTTGGATACGGCCTATTCGCCGTAGTCTGCTTCGCGGCCGGCATGTCGGAAAAGAAGGCCCCGAGCTGAGCCATTTGGAGGTAGTGCAGATCGGCGAACGAGCGCGCACCGCGCTGGTGCGCAGCGGCGGCGTCGCCGCGCCGCTCGCCGGGTTCCCCGATGCGCCCTACTTCGCGGCCGACGGCGATGTAATCTGGGTCGGAGCGCGTCTGCCGGCGCGCCACCCTCGCGCCGTGCTCACCGCGTGCGCCCCTCCGCGCGGCACGGTATTGCGCTTCCGCGAGCTGCCGGCGCGAGGCTGGTCGCCGCATCGACCCGGGCTGGGCCACGCTGCCGCGCTACGCGCAATCGACTCGGTCGCCGTGCTGCGGCAGGCGCTGCCTAGGGAGCAGGCGCCGCGCGGCTTCGGCCTGCTGCTGGCCGGCCGAGCGCCGGACTTCCCGCTCGGCTTGGGCGTGCCGCGCGTGGACGCGCTCGCCGAGGCGTACCGGCGCGGTGAGCCGGAGTCAGTGCTCCGTGCCTCGATCCCGCTGCTCGGTTTCGGCACCGGACTGACACCTTCCGGCGATGATCTTACGGGCGCCGCGCTGTTCGGCCGACGCCTCTTCCGGGCAAAGGACACGGATTGGAACGAAGTCGCGCAGCGGCTGTCACGCGAGGTTGGGCTGCGCAGCCACGCGCTAAGCGCCGCGCTGTTCGACGACCTCGTACGGGGTGAGAGCTTTGCCCCGCTGCATGAGCTGGTCTATGCGCTTGCGCGCGAAGATCACGCTTCGGCCCTAGCGGCGGCACGCATGCTGTGCGCAATCGGCCACTCGTCGGGCTGGGACATGCTGACGGGTCTGATCGTCGGCCTGACCGGCGTCCGCTGCGGCTAGCGCTCTAGCGTACTCTCGCGCACAGCAGATAGTCGCTTACCTCCTCGCCGGGCATCGGGCGGCTGAACAGGTAGCCCTGCATCACGTCGCAGCCTAATCCCTGAAGAGATTCCAGATGTTCGGTCCGCTCGACGCCCTCCGCCACCAGGTCCAGGTTCAAGGCGCGCGCAATTCCGATCATGGCCGCGACAATCGAGCTGCTGGTATTGCGCATCCCGAGATCCCGCACAAACGACTGATCGATCTTGATCGCGCTGATTGGTAGGGTATGAAGATATCCGAGCGACGAATAGCGGGTGCCGAAATCGTCGATCGCGATTCGCACCCCTTCGGCCCGCAGGCGCGATGCCCGCTTGGAAACCTCGTCCATGTCCTCGATAAGCAGGCTCTCGGTGATTTCCAGCTCCAGCGCATTCGCAGGCAGGCCGTGCAGTCGCGTCACGCTCATGACGCGCTCGACGAGGTCATCGTGGTCAAAGTCGCGGGCCGAGAGGTTCACCGACACGCCGAGCTTACCGGCGCCGTTCGCACGCCACTTCGCCAAGTGCGAGCACGCGGCGTCCAGCACGACTTCGCCGAGTTCGCGGATCTGGCCCGAATCCTCGGCGATGCCGATGAACCGTCCCGGCAGCAGCAGACCGTGCGAGGGATGGCGCCACCGTATCAGCGCTTCCAGCCTTTCCACCTCCCCGGTTCTCACGTTGTGAATCGGCTGGAAGTAGGTCTCGAATTCGCGCCGCTTCACGGCGCCCCGCAAGTCGTGCTCGAACTGCAACCGGTCGGCGTGGTGCGTGCTCAAGTCCGGCGAGAAGAAGACGATTCCGTTCCTACCCTTTCTCTTTGCCTGGTACATGGCAAGGTCGGCGTTGCGGATGAGCTCCTCCTCGTTCGACCCGTCTCCCGGATGGACCGCAACGCCGATGCTGACGCTGGTCCTGAACGGCTCGGAGCCGAGAGAAAACGGCTCGGCCAGCTCGGACAGTATTTTTCTGGCGATCGCTTCCGCATCCTGGCGCCCGTCCAGGTCCGGAATGAGCGCGACAAATTCGTCCCCGCCGATACGCGATAGTGTGTCGGTCTCGCGCAGGCACTTGCGCAGCCGGGAGGCGGTCTGCTGCAGGAGGTGGTCGCCCGTAAGGTGCCCGTACGTATCATTCACGACCTTGAAGCGATCCAGATCGATGAACAGGACGCCGAGTGCTTTCCTGCGCCGGCGCATTTCGGCGATCGCATGACCCAGTCGATCGCGGAACAGGATCCTGTTGGGCAGTCCGGTCAACGCGTCGTGAAAGGCGTGAAACTCGACGATCTGTTCGGCTCGCAGCCGCGCCGAGATGTCGCGCGCTACGCCATAGGTTCCGACGAACCGTCGGCCGGATCCACGGTCGTCGGCAGCCTCCTCGTAGATCCCCACCGTGCTGAGGGACACCGTTATCGATGTGTCGTCCCGGCGCGACTCGGCGCCTGCGCCCCTCAGTAGCAGCCTGACCTCGACATCCCTCGAGGCACGTTCTCCGGTGCGACGCTCGCCAAGCGCCCATTTCACGTGCAGCAGGTGTTCTTCGTCGATCACGGCGGAATAATGCATGCCGCGCAGTTCGTCCCTGGAGTACCCGAGCGTCGCGACGACACGGTCGTTCACGAACCTGAAGCGGCCATGGGGATCGAGCGCGAAGATGAGATCCGGCGAATTATCGACAAGGTACCGATGCAGGCGCTCGGAGTGTTCGAGGCGCATGCGCATCGCGGTGTTTTCCCAGGCCAGCTTCCTCGCTTCGAGCGCGTTCTCCACGCAGCGGACCAGCGCAAGCGGCTCGAACGGCTTGCGTACGTATTCGTGCGCGCCCGCCTTGAGCGTGGCGATCGCGGAGTCTATCCGATCGTCTCCGCTGACCACGATCACGGTAGTATCCATCCGTGATTCGCGGATCCAGCGCATGATTTCGAGGCCCGTCATGTCCGGCAGATTGAGATCGAGCAGGACCAGATCGACCGGCTCCCTCCTCATCAGTTCGATCACGCCCTGACCGGACTCGCACTGACTGACCAGTCGCTCGCCGTCGCTCATCAGATCAACCAGAGCCAGTCGAATCATCGGATCGTCGTCCACCACGACGACATGGATGCGTCCTGGAATCGCAGGCGATCGATGCGGCGCCTGCAGGAGGCTTTCGGAGATCTGCATCGTTCTCCGTCGCGCCTCAGGCGCCTGGGATCTCGGATGTCTGACGGTCGACCCCGACAGTGCGCGGAAGGAGGATCGCGAAGGTCGTGCCCTCATCAAGGCGGCTGCGGCAGAGCAGGTGCCCGCCCATCGCCTTCACGACCGCGAGCGAAGTCGGAAGGCCGATACCGCGCGCCGAGTCCCCACTTGCTCCGCCCGAGGAGGCAAACAGCCCGGCCACCTTTTCGGGTGCCATGCCGGGCCCGTTGTCAGCGACGGAAATCTCGACCATCACTTGCCCTTCGTAGTTGACGTGATCAGAGGTACAGACCATTACCTGGCCGCCGCTTGAAAGCGCCTCGGACGCATTGATCAGAAGATTCAGCAGCACTTGCTTCAGTCCCTCTTCGTCGCACCAGATGGGCAGTATGCTGCGATCGAGCATGGGGGACAAGGCGATCTTCTTGCTGCCGAACAGCGACTCGCCGTAGAGAAGCAAGAGATCCTCGATCACGCGGTTGAGCTCGACCGACCGCGCGTGGGGCGCCGCACTTGGTCGCGGATTGCCGATTTGGTCGAGCATTCGCGCCACGCGCTCTACCTCCCTGTTCGCGATCTCGAGCTCCTTCTCAAGGTTCGCTCCGCTTTCGGAGCGAGTTCTCGCGATCTGGAGATAGGTTTTGAGCACCGACAGCGGATTTCTTGCCTCGTGCACCAGCCGCCTGGTCGCCGCCTGCATCTGCTCCACGGACTCGCCGATCCCCTCCGCGACAGAACCCGCGCGCCGCGCCGTCGGCGATCGCGCCGCGAGCGCCACCATATCACTTAGGAAGGGCAGGACCTGGCCGAAGCGCGACGCCTTCAATGCGCTGATCCCGAAAACGACCACACACCTTCCGACCCCGGTGCGACCATCTACCGGGATCGCCGCAATTTCGTCGCCCCCAAGGAGGCGCGCAATCTGCAAATCCAGCCCGGTGAGCAGGCTCGCCTTTCCCTCTTCGTAGGAGGTGACCGCAGTCGTTTCGCGCGCCGCTCGCGCCACCAGGGACCGCCCGGCGGTGGAAAGCTCGAGTTCCACTCTGAGCGCGCCTTCGCCGTCGACCAGCCAGCAAGGCCAGTTCTCCTGTCTAGGACTTTCGACGAAAATCGCGGCGCGTCTAACGCCTGCAATCACCTCCGTCAGCGGCAGCACGCCGGCAAGGATTTGAGGCAGCTCCGCCTGGCCGCGAAGCATCGTCCCCGCCTCCAGCAGCAGCGCTTCGCCGGCGATCTGGTGAACAATCGAGCTTGCGATGGCATTCGTCCCATGCAGCGCGAGCGCCTCCGACCATCCGACCTCCTCGGAGTCATCTCCACCCCGACCATCCCCCTGAGCGGATTCGCTAGCGGGCTCCTGCTCGAGCGGCGTGTTGCCGGACAAAGGCTGTTCGGCCTCCTTCACGAATCTCATCACCAGCGTCTCGGTCAAGCGCTGCTCTGCGCCCGATTTCGGCGTCGCCGGGCCGGCTGGCCCGATGCGGTCCGTACGCGACTTCGCGAGCCCGAGGCGCCCGAGACCGCGCAGCACCGCACTGACCTTCTCTCCGGAGGCCTTCTCGGCGCTCGAGACGGCGCTCGGCGAGATCGCCAGAAGATCCGCCATCGCCCCGAGCGGGTGTGCCGGGCTGCGTGAATGCACCAGCGCTTCGGCACAGCACAAAATGCGAACCAGCGGATGCGTGTCGCCCAGCGCCTCGGTTGGCGCGTGGTGGAGCAGCACCGCATCCGAAACGTAGAATGGTGTCCCCAGTTTCTCCATCAGCGCGGCGCCGATTTGCGCGTGGATTGTTCCCAGCCTTCCCGCATGCTCCGGAATCGCACCCCAGGGCGCGTTGGCCTGCGTCGCCACCAGCGAGCGAACCGTGTTCGGAACGGTGGCCAGGAGCGCAAACGAGCCCAGGTCGTGCAACAGCCCCGTGAGGTAGGCCTCCTCCGGACGCCGGTACGAGCAGGCTTCGGCCAGGGAGCGGCTTAGAAACGCAACACGCAGCGCGTGGATCCAGAACTCGCCTAGCTCGCGCGCTGACAGAAAGGCCGGCTCCTGCCCCAACGAGCACCGCGCCGCGCTTATGAGCATGGACCTCACCAGCTCCGGCCCGAGGGCTTCGACGCGTTGTGCGAGCGACAGCGCTTCTGCGCCGGCGCGGGCTTTCTGCGGGGGACCGGCCGTCGCCTCGAGCGTGCGCAAGGTCAGGATTGGATCCAGCGCGAGCCATTCGCCCAGCTGAGAGGCGTCGCTTGCACGGCGACTTTCCCTGAGCGCGCGGTCGATGATCAGCGGCGTTGCCGGAAGCTGGGCGGCCTCGAATCGCCCCACCACGGAATCGATGAGTTTGCGCTCCAACTCCTTGGGCGGGGTCGAAACATGGCCGCTGCGGGCAGTCTCGCCCGAAGCCGTCGTGGACGGTGGAGACGGCGAAGCGCTCACCGGGCCGGCGCGGTCGAAACCCGGGGCCAATTCACGGCGTCGAATCGCCCCAGGTGCGCGCGACCGGGCAGAACTTTACCCAGGAAACCGGCTTTCAGGCCCCTGTGACGCACGCTCACTGCTCCCCCTTCGAAAGATCCAAGCGTCCGCGATTTGCGCCGCGCAATCAAGACTAACTCATTAAAATTCCTGTAAATTTTTGTGATTTGCGGCCCTAAAGCAGGCCTCGCCCCGAACCCTCACCTGTTCTAGTGGAAGTATATCGGCCTCAAATCGGACGCCGGCGTTTCGATCGGTTCCGGCGCCCTCGGGCCGGCGACATGGCGGGGCTCGGGGGCAATCCAAAGGCCGCGCCTGACCGCTCGATGCCAGCGCGCAAAGTCATTCGCGGCATGCGCGAGCGGCATGACGGCCGCCGCCGCGCGGGGTTCGTGCTGCAAGCCCTGTACCTCGCCGCGGCGATCCTCCGAGGATGCTTCGATTGGCACCGCCTGGCGCATGTCGGTTGTTTCGATGTGGTGCAGCAGCCAGAAGTTGAGGTAGCGCATGGTGAGCGACATGCTGCGACCCTCGAGGGCGTCGGCCTGGCTCTCGAGCTCCTCGATCAGACGCCGGTGCTCCTGCTTGTGGCGCTCGGCGGCCGCGCCCAGTCCCGCATGAGCCATCAACTGCTCCTCGGCGTCGAAGTGCGCGCGCGCGGCCTGCACCAGCTTGGCAAAGGACTCGTGCAGCCGCTCGGCGTCGTGGCCGGCCTTGAGGTCCTCGCCGATGCGGTTGATCAGCCCCGCGAGCTGCTTGTGCTGCTCGTCCATCAGCGGCACGCCCACGCTGTGGGCCTCGCTCCACTCGAAAAACGGCAGCCGCAGCGGCCCGGAGATGTCCGCATCGCGCTCGCCGGCGAACTTGTAGCAGCGCCCGCCGGCGCGCTTGGCCGCGTACATCGCCCCGTCGGCGTGCGCCACCAGCACGTCCATGTCCTTGCCCCCCGCGGGGTACAGCGCGATGCCGATGCTGATGCCCACCTGGCAGGGCTGGCCCGCGATCACGATCGGCTGATCCAGCGCCTGCACCATGCGCCGCGCCACGATCGCCGCGTCCTCGGGCGTGCTCGCGCGCGCCAGCAGCGCGGAGAACTCATCGCCCCCGATCCGGGCCACCGTGTCGCCCTCGCGCGTGGCCGCGCGCAGGCGCTTGGCCGCCACCTGCAGCAGCGCATCGCCCGTTTCGTGCCCGTAGCGGTCGTTGATCAGCTTGAACCCGTCCAGGTCGCTCACCAGCACCGCAAAGGAGCTGCCGTGGCGCCGCGCCCCCACCAGCGCCTGGCGCAGCCGGTCGAAAAACAGCGCCCGGTTCGGCAGCTCCGTCAGCGGGTCGCGCAGCGCCAGGTACGACAGCTGCGCCTGCGCGCGCCGCTGCACCGTCACGTCGCTCACCGCGATGGCCACCCCCGGCCCCCCGGGCAGCTCCAGCGTGCAGCCGCTCAACTCCGCATCGAACTGGCCGCCGTCGGCCCTCAAGCCCGTGAACGAGCGCGGCCCCACCTCGGTGCCGGGCTTGATCTGCAGCGCCCCCGCCAGCGCCTCGCGGTCGGCCGGCACCACCAGATCCAGCAGCTGCGGCTCCCCCGCGCTGCGCGCCTCCAGCCCGAACATCCCCAGCAGCGCCGGGCTCGCCCACGCAATGCGCCCCTCGCGCACCACCGCCACCGCCAGCACGCGGCGTTCAGCAAGGCCCGCAAGTGCTGCGTCAGCGAGATCGGATTCCATCTTAAAATGCTAATCGAGACTGCGCGCCGTGTGTTGATGATTTAATGCTGCCACCACGTCCACCCCATATGATGGAACAATCTGCCGCGATCGCCCTGGGCCAACAGGTCGGCAAGTACAAGCTCATAGAGCCGCTAGGCCGAGGCACCTCGGGGGCTGTGTATCGCGCAATGGATACTTTCTCCGGCAAGGAAGTGGCGTTGAAGATCATCGACCCCGAAGTCTTCCGGGACCCCGAGTTCGGCGCCGAACGCCACGCCCAGTTCATGCGAGAGGCGTCGCTCGCAGGCATGCTGATCCATCCGCATCTCGTATCGATACTGGACGCCGTGGTGCAGAGCGACACCGGCCACATCGCCATGGAACTGATCACGGGCGGCGATCTCTCGCAGCACATCGTTCCGGGCACGCTGCTGCCGGTGGAGGACGTACTTGAAATTGTATTCAACTGCTGCAACGCGCTCGAGTACACCTCTCGCGCAGGCATCATCCACTGCGATATCAAACCGGCCAACATCATGATTGCAGAGGGAACCGATGTGCGGATTACCGATTTCGGCTCAGCATTCCTGCAAAAGAGCAAGGTCGTGCGGACCGCCGCGATGGGCTCCCCCCATTACATGGCACCGGAGCAGATCGCCGGCGAGGAACTCACCCTTCACAGCGACATGTATTCGCTCGGCGTCGTGCTGTACGAATTGCTGACCGGACAACTCCCCTTTGCGCCGGACCACTTCGATGACCTCGTACAAAAGATCCTCACTCAGGATCCCGTGCCGCCGAGCCAGGTTCGACCCGGACTGCCGCCGGCAATCGACCCGGTCGTGCTGCGCGCGCTGAATAAGAAGCCCGAGCAGCGCTACAAGGCCTGGTCCGAGTTCGCGTTCGAGCTCTCGGAGCTTTCCCGGCGCGCGCTGGCGCCAGAGCCCATACCAGACAGCGAAAAACTCGATGCGCTGAGCCGGGTCAAGGCGCTTGCGCAGCTTTCTGAAATGGAGCTTTGGGAGGTCGCGAAAGTGGGGCGCTGGTCGCGCTTCAAGGCACACGACGTGATACTGCGAGAGAATGACCTGGGCACCTACTTCTTCTTCCTTGCCACAGGCTCGGCCAAGGTCATTCGGCGCAAGCGCCTGTTGAACGTCATCCACGAGGGTGAATTTTTCGGTGAAATGGCCTATATCATGGGCGGCGAGCAACAGCGTCAGGCCTCGGTGGTGGCCACGAAGGCACTCCTGCTTGCCAAGTTCTCCCCGCAGGCGTTGGCGCAAATAAGCCTTGGCGCCCAGCTTCAGCTGACCCGCGCGCTCGCCCGCAACCTTGTCGAGCGCTTGTCGCTCGCCAATACGCGGCTGATTGGATGATGCCAATGGCCCGCAAGTGAGCGGGACGTCGCGGCCATGGCGCTAAGGCTGTACACCCTGCTTTTGCGGATCGGGTTGCCCTTCGCGGTGCTGTCGCGATGGTGGCGCCACCGCGGCGAGATCGGACGGAACGCCGATTGGAGGGAGTTCTTCGGCCGCTATTCGATACCGTCTCTGCACCGCGTCGTGTGGCTTCATGCCGCGTCGGCGGGCGACGCACGCGCCGCCGCGTCTCTGGCCCGTGCGCTGCAAAAGGAGAATCCGGACCACGACATTCTTGTAACGTCCAGTACCCCCGCGGGGCGCGAAGCACTGGAGCGTGCGTGTGGCAGCGAGTTACGGTCTGCCTACCTGCCTTATGACCTGCCTGGAGCGGCGGAACGCTTCCTCGCGCACTTTGGGCCGCAGCTCGGAATCGTGGTCGGAATCGATGTGTGGCCCGTACTGCTTTCCGCCTGCCGGCTGCATGGAGTTCCGATGATCCTCGCCAATGCTCGCCTGTCGCGCGGTCTGGCGCGCAGCTACGCGCGGTTCGGCGTACTGTCTCGTCCCGCCTTCGGACTATTCGCAACGTGCTGCACGCAGGACCTGACGTCTGCTCGTCGCCTGCAGCGGCTCGGCGCGCGGCGCGCCGTCGTGACTGGAAACGTCAATTTGGACACCCCGTCAGATCCGTCCAAAGTCGAGGAGGGTCGCGCTCTCATGGCCGCGCTGCGTGGACGCAACGCGCTGCTTCTTGCGGGCACCTGCGAAGGCGAGGAGGAGCTGCTGCTGGACGCGCTGACGCAGGATGACGGAACGCTGATTGTGATCGTGCCGCGCGATCCGGAACGCTTCGAAGCCGTCGCCACGCTGGCCTCCACGCGCGGCATGAACGTCGCCCGCCGCAGCCGAGGCGAGGCGCCCCACATCGGCAGGCGCGTCTTCCTGGGGGATACCACGGGTGAGATGCCCTTCTACTGCGCGATGAGCACGGTCGCGATTGTCGGCGGCTCGTTTACCTCCACTGGGGGGCAGGACCTGATCGACATTTGCGCCGCGGGTGTGCCGGCCGTAGTAGGCCCGCGAATGGCCGAATTCGCCGACCTCGCCTATTCGGCACTCGCAGCCGGCGCTGCGATACGAGTCCCTGACGCGAGCGAGGCCGCTCACACCGCGCGCAAGCTGCTCGAGATTCGCGAGTGGCGCGAGCACATGGCACTCGCGGGCTTGAAGCTCGGCGCCGCGCACAAGGGGGCTCGCGCCCGGCATTTGGATGTGTGCCGGCGCCTGCTCCATGCGACCACGCCTGGATCTGTTTGAACTCGGCCTGCCAGCAGCCGGTGCTCTTGCGCGACCAACGTCAAAATCTTGCCGTACGTTGCGTGCGTGCCGGCAGCCGAAGTTGCTAACATTGGGCGATCGCCCTACTAGAAGAAGGTGAGGATCGTGTATCGACAATCAGCGTCCGTGTCCTTGGAGAACCGTTACGTCAAATCGGTCGCATCGCCCGGGCTTATACGATGAAGGCGGCGCTCGCGCTGGCCCTCGCCGTCGCGCTGTCGGGGTGCGCGAACGAGCCGTGGGACACCACCGATCGGGTGCTCGGCTATACCGCGCTTGGCGCCGCCGTCGCTGATTGGGGACAGGCGCGCTACATCGCCGAGAATCCCGCGCAATTCCAGGACAAGAATCCGTTCCTGGGCAAGCATCCCTCACGCGCCAAAGTCGATGCGTACTTCATTGGCGCGATCGGCGGTGGCTACTTGCTCGCCGACGCGCTGCCAAGCCGGTATCGGAAACTCTTCCTGGGGAGTACGGCGGTAATCGAAATAAGCGTCGTTCACGACAACCGGGCGATAGGCGTGGGCTTCAGATGGTAGCTAGGAGTGCATGCTCGGTCCGGTGCCGATAGTCTCGCGCGAATTCCTTCAGCTGATCTGGCCGGCGGTATCATAATGCTGGCGTTAACCCGGGCTCGCGAATGTGAATTCATTGCGCCTACCCCCGGATGCACCTGAAGCGGTACGTAAGCAGCGCAAACGATTGCTCCTGCTGGTCGCGTTCGGTGCCGTCGCCGCAACGATTGCGACTGCGCGCTTCATTGCCAGTCTGAAGGACCCGTTTGCCGGTCTTAGGTTACGCGCGACAAACGCTCGGGCAAGCGTCGCCGCGCAAGCACCGCCCGCTCCACCCGCTGCCGCGCCGGAGAACCCGAAAGGTCAGCCGCCAGTGCCGCAACCGCAGGTCCGGCCCCCGGCGCCCGAGCCGCAACGCACCGCGGGAGACGTGCTCCGTCCCGCGCCCCCAGCGCAGAGCCAGGTTGTGGTGCAGCTTGCCGCGTTCCGGCAGCAGGTGCGTGCAAACAACCTTGCGCGGCGCGCGACGCGCGCCGGATTTCCTTGCTGGGTAGAGCGCGCAAGGACGGCGGACGGTGGTCGGGTCTTTCGGGTGCGAGTCGAGCAGGTGCTGGACGAAAACCGCGCGCAGGAGCTCGTGATCGCCCTGAAGACCAAAATGCCCGACCTGCGACCGATTCTGTTGCCGCATGGGACAAAGCGATAACGCGCTTTCACACCAAATCGGTGCGCTGCCAACCGTTTCATGCACCGCACCGGTGCCAGTTTTTCTCTATGGCGGCGCTGGTGCGAGCGCGCACAAACCGATATCATGCCACTGCACTGCGCGCGGGATGCGTATGCTGCCGCGAAGCGCCAATGCGGGTCCTCGGCGCAACGGTAACAAGAATAAGAGGAGGGATGAAATGTCGGGTCGGCGACGACTCGTTTACGCGAATGCACGACGCGGACTCGTTTCAAAGGCGTCGTAAACGCTGCAGGGGGCTTCATGAATACGCAACAGATTGTGCGTAACGTGAGACAAGACCGTCCGGCTTGTCAAAATCTGAAAATTCCCGTGTTAAACATTTTGAACTCGATTGACCCTCGCCGGCTCGAGATGAGACCGTGTGCGCAGTGGGCGATCGACGTGAAGACGAACAACATTCCTGAATCCGCGGGCAATCAGTCTCAATCCCGCTTCTCGCTCTCGGCGGAAGAGACGGCGAGGTATGTACGCATCGTTTCGCAGTCGCAGGCGATCCGGCGCCATGTCGACCTGTTTGCCTGGCTGATGGGCGAGGTCCAGCACTTTCTTCCACATGAGATCTTCGTTTCGGCCTGGGGCGACTTTGCGAACTGGGATCTGAAGCTGGACGTCATTTCTGCGCTGCCCGGCGTACGCACCGAGCAGCTCCTGCGCCATTCGATCGACGAGGTTCTCAGAATCGCGCACCTGCGCTGGGTCGAAGGCGGTCGACGTCCGCTTCTGTTCAATGCTAGAGAAATCCTGCGGTCGATTGAGGGCGGTGCGAATCCGCTTTACGCGTCATTGAGCGAAATGCGCTCGATCCTGGTGCACGGCATCCGGGACGAGCGCGGCGGCCAGGAGAGCCTTTACATCGCGCTCAATCGGGGCTCATGCACCAAAGGCGGCTGCAAGGACCGCTTCCTCGCTCTGGTGGACTCGTTGGTGCCGCAAATTGATGTTGCTTTCCGCAGAATTGGTGCGTACCCACTGGATGGCATCGTGTCACAGCGGCAGAAAGCTCGACGCCCACACGGGGTTGCAGGGCGCGAATTGAGCGCGCGCGAGCAGGAGATCCTAGGCTGGATATGCCAGGGCAAGACGAATGTCGAGATCGCGACGACGCTGAAGATCAGTCCGTTCACGGTCAAGAACCACGTACAGAGGATCTTCAAGAAGATCGGCGTCAGCAGCCGCATGCAGGCGGCGACAAAGTACAGCGCAGCGCTGAGCGAACTCAGGAAATATTTCGAACTCAGCGAAGGCGCCGGCTAGACCGACGGACAGGCTGCCGTGACACCACTCGTAACCCCGGTGATGTTCCGCAAGGCCGGCCGCATGTCGGTCGGGCGGGATCAGCTCCTCAATCTCGTCGAGATTGCGCTGGAGCCCGTCCTGCTCGTGGTTACGCTCTGGGTCAGCGCAGTGATGGCGTCCCAAGACATTTCCGCGCCTATCGTGATCCTTGCGGTCCTCGTTTTCGCGCTGACCTTCCCGGGCGCTGCACGCCTTTCGCAATCCACGCTGAAGAGCATCCGCAACATCCTGATGGGCTGGCTCACCTTGGCGACGCTGCTTGCGGTATTCGGCTACGCGAGCGGCTATCTGTTTGACTTCGATACGCAAATGCTCGTCACGTGGGCCTGGTTGGCGCCGGCGGTCGCGGTTGGAGGGCATCTCACGGTCCGACTGGCGGCCCCGTTGATACGTGGGATGCAGGGAGGACCAAGACGCGCGGTGGTCGCGGGGATGAACGAGCAGGGCGTGGAGCTCGCCAAGCGGCTCAGCTCCGATCCGTACAACAGTGTGCGGGCGGCCGGTTTTTTCGAGGATCGGGCACAGAGCCGGCTCGCGCGCAGCGCTGAATTTCCGGTGCTGGGCAAGCTCGCCGAGCTGCCGAACTACGTCAAGCGCCATAACATAGACATCATCTACCTCTCGCTGCCGATGGCTTCGCAGCAGCGAATCGTCTCTCTGCTCGATGCGCTGCGCGATACGACGGCCTCCATCTTCTTCGTTCCGGACATCTTCGTCACGGAGCTGATCCAGGGAAGAATGGACTCGGTGGGCGGCATCCCTGTCGTCGGCGTGTGTGATTCCCCCTTCTCCGGTCCGGACGCCATTATCAAGCGCGGAAGCGACATCGCGCTTTCGTTGTTGATCCTCGCAATGATTTCGCCTCTGCTGCTCTTGATCGCGCTCGCGGTAAAGGCCACTTCGCGTGGACCGGCGATCTTCAGGCAGACTCGCTACGGCCTGGACGGCTCCAAGATCACCGTCTACAAGTTCCGCACGATGAAGGTCGAGGAGGATGGCGACACGATCAAGCAGGCCAGCAGAGGCGATGATCGCGTGACCCGGCTAGGGGCATTCCTGCGCCAGACCTCGCTTGACGAACTACCGCAATTCATCAACGTGCTGCAGGGCCGCATGAGTATTGTCGGCCCCAGGCCCCACGCGGTGGCGCACAACGAACTGTATCGAAAGCTGATAAAGGGTTACATGCAGCGCCACAAGGTCAAACCGGGGATCACGGGCTGGGCCCAGGTCAACGGCCTTCGCGGCGAAACCGATGCGCTCGAGAAGATGCAGGCACGCGTCGAATACGACCTGGATTACCTGAGAAACTGGTCGCTGCGTCTCGACCTGTTCATCATCGCCAAAACCGTATGGGTGGTGCTCAAGGGCATGGACGCCTACTGAGCCCGCTGTTGCGGATACGAGGCGATGGGAGACGGCGGCGTGAATCAGCTTGAATCGCCGGGAGACCCCGAGTCGCTCCTGCACGATACCTTCTACGCCGCGGCCAGGCGACTGCCGGAAAAGATTGCGCTCATCTGCGCAGACAAGCGATACCGGTACGCCGAGATTCACCGCTCCGTCGACGCGCTGGCGGCCCACCTGCACCGGCGCGGCGTGCGACGCGGAGACCGGGTCGCGATCTTCCTCGACAACGGCTTCGAGGCGGTGGTAGGCATCTATGCCGTGCTGCGAATCGGCGCGGTGGTGATGCCGATCAATCCTCTTACCAAGCGCGACAAGCTCGCTTATCTTCTCGACGACTCGAGCGCCAGCGCCCTTCTGACGCACGACCTGCTGCGCGACGCCTGGGCCGGCGCGCTCGCCCGCAACCGGACGGTCCACACCTGTATCGTCCTGGCGGCCGATACTCCGCTCGCCGACGAACGCTTCGTTCACTTCGAACAAGCAGTGTCCGGCAGCGCCGAACCCGGCGACGTGCCGCTGATCGATCAGGACCTGGCGGCCATCATCTATACGTCGGGTTCGACGGGTGACCCGAAAGGCGTAATGCTTACGCACCTGAACATGGTGTCCGCTTTACGCTCGGTCAGTTCTTACCTCGGCATCCGTGAATCCGACGTCATCCTTTGCGCCCTGCCCCTGGCATTCGACTACGGTCTGTACCAGATCCTGATGGGGTTCAAGGCCGGGGCGAGCGTGGTCCTCGAGCTGGGCTTCGCGCTGCCAGCGAAGGTTGTCCAGCTGATGGCGCGGGAACGCGTGACAGTGCTGCCCGGGGTACCCACGCTCTTTTCGCAGCTGACGAATTTCCGAGCCCTGCCCGACTTCGACTTACGCTCACTGCGCATGATCACCAACACCGCCGCCACGCTCCCCGAGCAGCAGATCCACGCACTGCGACGTCAGCATCCGCAAGCCAGCCTGTACTCGATGTACGGGCTAACGGAATGCAAGCGGGTTACCTACTTGCCACCGGAACAGCTCGATATTCGCCCCAACAGCGTGGGACGCGGCATGCCGAACCAGGAACTGTGGCTGGTCGACGAAGCCGGCCATCGCCTTCCGCCCGGCTCGGTCGGAGAACTGGTCGTGCGCGGCAGTCACGTCATGCGTGGATATTGGGGCAAACCCGACGAAACGGCGAAGCGCCTCAGACCCGGTCCCGCTGCAGGTGAGCACGTCCTGTACTCGGGCGATATCTTCCGCAGCGACGAAGAGGGCTACCTCTATTTCGTCGCACGCAAGGACGATGTCATCAAGAGCCGCGGCGAGAAGGTCAGTCCGCGCGAAGTCGAAAATGTGCTATACAACTTGGACGGAGTACGTGAAGCGGCGGTGATCGGCGTGCCGGACCCGCTTCTCGGTCAGGCAATCAAGGCGTACGTCGCCCTGCGACCGGGGTTTCACTACACGGAGAGGGAAGTCATCAGGCATTGCCTGTCGCGCCTGGAAAATTTCATGGCGCCGAAGCGCATCGTTTTCGTCGATGCGCTCCCGAAGACGGAAACAGGAAAAATTGCCAAGACGGGGCTTGAATAGTGTCGCACCATCGCCTTCAGCGTCGCGAGCAGACGGAGACGTCCCGGATGGAGCCGATCAAGCGCCAGGTACGTGCCTATATTCTCGATAACTTCATTGTAGTGGGCGCAAGCGCCGGTTTCCGGGATAGCGACTCGTTTATCGAGCACCACATCTGCGATTCGACGGGCTTCCTGGAGCTCATCGGCTTCCTCGAGGAGGAGTTCGGAATCAAGGTCGAAGATGAAGAGATGGTGCCCGAGAACCTGGACAGCCTGAACGGCATTGCGGCATATGTCCTGAAGAAGCAGGCCGGTTGAACGGGACGCAGGCGGTGGGACGTGAAGACCGACCCGCTCTGACACCTGCAGTACTGCAAATCGACTGCGCGGCCGAGGTCGAGCGCATCGCAGCGGGCATGGTAGACATCGTCGGCGAGCGCCTGCGGCGGCGCGGCGCACTGGTCGCGCTGTCCGGCGGCGTCGACAGTTCGGTGTGCGCTGCGCTCGCGGCGCGCGCGCTCGGACCGAAGAAGGTTTTTGGGCTGATCCTGCCGGAGAGGGAAAGCTCCGCATCGAGCGCGACGCGGGCACGTCGGGTCGCCGAGCAGTTCGGAATTCCCTGGCAGATCGAAGATATCACCGGAACGCTGGAGGCGATCGGCTGCTATCGCCGGCGCGACGAGGCGATCCGCCGCGTCTTCCCCGAGTACGGCGAGGGGTGGAAATCCAAGATCACGATCGCCGGAGGCATCGAGGGGCGGATCAATTTCTTCAGTCTAACCGTCGAGTCGCCGGACGGCCGAGTCCGCAAGCTGCGCCTGCCGCTGCGCGAGTATCTGCAGATCGTGGCCGCGACGAACTACAAGCAGCGAATCCGCAAGACGGTGGAGTATTTCCACGCCGATCGACTGCATTACGCGGTGCTCGGAACTCCGAATCGGCTCGAATTCGACCAGGGCTTCTTCGTCAAGAACGGAGACGGTTCGGCCGACTTGAAGCCCATTGCTCACTTGTATAAATCCCAGATTTACGCTCTGGCCCGCCATTTCGGGTTGCCGGAAGATATCTGCGACGCGGCACCGACCACCGACGTCTACACCATGCGCCAGAATCAGGATGAGTTCTACTTTGCGCTTCCGTACGACAAGATGGACATTGCGCTGTGGGCACACGACCACGCCGTGCCGGCACAGGATCTGGCAGCCTTCCTCGGCACGGACGAGAAGCACGCTCACTTCATCTATCGCGACATCGAGAACAAGCGCGCTGCGACCCGTTATCTCCACGCCTGCGCCGCGCTGATCGATCGTCTGCCGGAAATCGCCGATTGAATCCCGCCGAAGGACTTGCCGCCTGTGCCGAGCGCCTCGCAAGTGGGCTGCATGTCTTGCCGGACAAACCAGAGGAAACACCGGAAACGACGCTTTGTGCCCTGGCATACCTGGCCAGCGGCAAGCCAGTGTCGGCCGCAGCGGCGAGCGGGCTTCCACTTCCGCCGCTAGGCCCGGACGCCATCGATCGGCTCGAGCAACTCGTGACGCAACGGCTCGCGGGCGTGCCGCTGGCGCACCTGACGGGCAGGCAACGGTTCATGGGGCTCGAGCTGCTGTCCGGGCGCGGGGCGCTGATTCCGCGCAAGGAGACCGAGCTGCTCGGCCGCGCCGCGCTGGAAGCACTGCGCGAAATCGCGCGCCAGGGCGTCGCGCCGGTCGTGATCGACGTATGCACCGGATCAGGCAACCTGGCGTTGGCCGTGGCGCACCACGCGCACAAGGCGCGCGTGCTCGCGTCCGATCTCTCGGCCGACGCGGTCGCGCTGGCGCGCAGGAATGCCGCAATCCTTCAGCTCGAAGACCGGGTCGAATTTCGCCAGGGTGACTTGCTGGCCCCGTTCGATACGCCGGAATTTCACGCGCGGGTGGACCTGCTGCTATGTAATCCGCCCTATATATCGAGCAAGAAGGTGGATGTGATGCCGCAAGAGATTGCGCAATACGAACCCCGCATTGCGTTTGACGGCGGTCCGCTAGGAATCAGGATTCTGCAAAGGCTAATCGACGAGGCACCTCGATTCCTGCGCCCCGGGGGCTGGCTCGCCTTCGAAGTCGGCCTGGGTCAAGGTCCGGCCATCGTTCGCCGCTTGCAACGCACCGGTCCGTTCACCGACACGCGATCGACACCGGACGACCAGGGGCAGATTCGCGCAGTCCTTGCGAGGCGCTGACCGGCAAACCGGTCTAAAGCAACAGCGCTTCGCGTACCCCCGTCGGCCAGCGATCCAGCTGGATGCCGTGCGTCGCGAAGAGCGCGACCGCCAGGCGGTCCATGCCGAAGGCCACGCAACCGGTATGCGCGACCTCGCCGACCGGATCCGCGAGCGACCAGGTGAGTCCGAAATGATCGCGGTGATTGTTGAAGCTCATGCACGCGGTCGGCGATTCCTCGGAGCGTACCGGGATCAGCAGCTCGAACTTCAGCGCTTGCTGGACCTGGGCCACGGCCTTCATCTGCCCCACGCGACCGAAGAACGGGTCGCTCGCCTGCTCTATCCGGTGAGGCAGCCCGAGCGATTGTGCAAGGTCCTCCGCGCGCCGCATCCAGCGTTCCCGGAACTCCACGATGTCCTGCGGCTTGCCGATGCGAACGAACTCGCGCATGCGGAACGACTGCAGGCGGTCCAGGTGGCGCGACGGCTCGTGGCGAAAACAATCGGCGGCGACATCGAATAGCAGGCCGCCGGCCGGCACCGGGCCCCGAGACGCGGCAATCGGGTAAATCGGGTAGCACGCCGCCGGAGACAGAACCAGGTCTGCAGGCGAAAGCGACGTCGTCCAGTCGCCGCCTTTCTCGAACCGTCCGACGGCCTGGTTGATTTCACCCTCGGTCCCGTGCAGCGCGCAGACGCAGCCGAGCAGGTTCGGAAAACTCTTGAGATAACCCGACCTCTCGAGTTGTGAGCGGCTCATCACCGGTGGGAAGCGGAACACTTCGGCGCCGGGTTCGCGCAGGCGGGTGACCAGCGCCGCCAGGCGCTCGATCATGTGTTCGTACAGTGCCGTGCGGGCATAGACGCCGTCCACACCCATCGGCCGGAATAGCGCGCCCGCGACCGCGTCGAGATGATCGTTTCCGTCGCGTGGGGTCCGGGAGGAATCGAGGCTGGTGGCGGAGGTCATAGAGTGGTCAGTCCCTCAAGCGCTTCGGCACGCCACTGAGCAACGCGGCGGCGGACATGTTGGACAGGATGCGATCGTTGCTGATCATCAATGGCGAGGAAAGGATATCTCGCAGTTGCCGTCCGATACTGAATTCGCTGTCGTTGCGGAATCCGGCCAGCCCGCAGGCGCGGTAGGCACACATGACCGTCGCCACCGCCTGCTCGGAAGCCTCGACCTTGAGCAAATTCATCGTGGCCTGGAAATCTACCGCGCCCATTGCGCGCTTGTCCTGCAACGCGTGCTCGTAGCGTTCCAGTGCCGAGGAAACGAGGCCCCTTAACGCGCGCAGCGACGATTTGGCCTTGGTCAGGTGCGACGCCCCCGGCGGAAGCTGTCCGCCCGACTTGCGCGACACCATGCGCACGAAGCTCTCCGCCCGCTCGACCGCGGCGCAGGCCACTCCAGTCCAGGCTCCCGACCACATGAGGTGCGCGACCGGAATCATGGTCTCGGCATGGATCCGCTCGTAGGGCTCGGGCAGGATCTGGTCCGTGCTTCCGGAAGCGCGCAGCATGAACCCTTCGCTGCAGGTGCCACGCATCCCGAGCGCGTCCCAGCCGATCTGCCGTTCGAGCGTGTAATCCTGCTTGAGGAAGACCACCAGCACCTGGTCCGACGAGGCGGCATCGTCGGCGCGGCGCGCCGTCGTCACGATGCCGTCCGCCGCCGCCCCGTAGGAAATGACCGTGGCGTTCCGCTCCAGCTCGATGTGGGTATCCTTGCGCTCGACGGCCGCAGCGCTCGAGCGTACGTTGCCGCCGCCCTGCCCCTCGGTAGTCGAGGACGCGAGCAGCAGTTGGTCCGCCGCAATCTTGCGCATGACGCCTTGGTGCCAGGGGCTGCTGCGTCCGTGGCGCACCACGCAGGCGATCTTGGTCTGGTGCATCGCGTAGATCAGCGCCGTCGAGGAGCAGGCGCGGCCGAGCGCATAGCAGACGTCGACCGTATCGCCGATGGACGCGCCTTCGCCGCCGAACTCCTCCGGCACCATGATCCCCAGCAGCCTCTCGGCACGCGCCGCCGCGAAGGCTTCGGCCGGAAAACGGCCTTCGCGGTCGACCGCCTCGGCATTCGCCGCCGCAACCGCCGCTACCGTTTCCGTGCGCGCCGCAAGCGGCACAGGAACGTCGCCCGATTCGATCTGCAGGGTTTTGGCCATAGTCATCTCGCTCGATCTCCGATTCTAGGGACACGCCAATGGGTGCAAAATAGTCCGAACGCACTATGGGCCCGGACCAGGATTGCGATTGACAGGGCGGCCCAATTGCGATTATTACGTCTGCCGTAGACTAACCAACCGGTATCCTGCCCATTCCAATGCACGCTTGCCCGACTGACGAGATCCGCAGCAAGGTGACCTCCCTTATCGCGTCGATTCTCGCCGACAATGAGATCGATCGCAGCTTCTCGCCCGAGGACAGCCTGCCGGACATCGGCCTGACCTCGGTCGACATGGTCAACCTGATGCTCGGGCTCGAGGCCGAATTCGACATCACCATTCCGCAGGATGACATCACGCCGGAGCATTTCCGCTCCGTGGCGACGATCGAGATCCTGGTTGAGAGAGTCCTGCGCGCGAGACGGCAAGCATAGCCCTCCTCTACCGAGCCGCGGCAAGCGCTTGGTCGATGTCTTCGATGATGTCATCGACATGCTCGATGCCGATACTCAGACGGATCATCTCCGGCTTGACGCCGGCAAGACGCATTTCCTCTGCCGACATCTGCCGGTGCGTGGTCGAGGCCGGGTGGCAGGCGAGCGACTTGGCATCGCCGATGTTCACCAGCCGGGTGATGAGCTTCAAAGCGTCGTAGAACGCCTTGCCGGCCTCGAGGCCGCCCTTGATGCCGAAGGTGAACAACGACGACGCCCGGCCAGCGAGATATTTCGCGGCAAGCGCGTAGTGCGGACTGTCCTTGAACCCGGCGTAGCTGACCCATTCGACGCGGGGGTCGCGCCGGAGGAACTCCGCCACCTTGCGCGCATTTTCGACGTGGCGCTCGATCCTGAGCGCGACCGTCTCGATGCCTTGTAACAGCAAAAACGCGCTGAACGGCGAAAGCACCGAACCCAGAGTGCGTTGATACACGCTGCGGCAGCGCTCGATATAGGCACAGGCGCCGAAGCGCTCCGTATAGACCAGGCCGTGGTAGGAGCGATCGGGCTCATTGAACATCGGGAACCTGCGCCGGTGATCCGCCCAGGGAAACTTGCCGCTATCCACGATGATGCCGCCCAGGGTCGTGCCGTGGCCGCCTAGGAACTTGGTCAGGGAATGAATCACGACGTCCGCGCCGTAGTCGATCGGGCGCAGCAGAATCGGGGTTGCAACCGTATTGTCCACCACCAGCGGTACGCCGTGGCGATGCGCCACCCTGGCCAGGGCCTCGATGTCGCAAATATTGCCCGCCGGATTGCCGATGCTCTCGCAAAACACCGCGCGAGTGCTGTCGTCGATCAGCGGCTCGATCGCGTCTGTGCGGTCGCTTTCGGCGAAGCGAACCGCGATGCCCTGGCGCGGCAGGATGTGGGAAAAAAGCGTGTGAGTCGTGCCGTAGAGCTGCGGGACCGAAACGATGTTGCCACCGTGGTCGGCAAGATTGACGATCGAGAAATGCGATGCCGCCTGCCCGGTGCTCACCGCCAGAGCGGCAACCCCGCCTTCGAGCTCGGCCACGCGCTTCTCGAGCACGCTGGTGGTGGGATTCGCGATGCGGCTGTAGCGATAGCCCTCCACCTCCAGGTTGAACAGCGCCGCGCCGTGGTCCGCGCTGTCGAAGGCGTAGGCGACGGTCTGGTAGATCGGGACCGCGACCGCCTTGGTGGTCGGATCGGGCTCATACCCGGAATGGACCGCGATCGTCTCGCTACGCATGACTGAAATTATGGTCGATGCAATCGCTCCGGACAGTCAAAAGCTGCAAAAATTGCCTCAGTTGGCCCCGACCGCCGTCAGCAGCCGTCTCATAACCTTGGTGATCGGGCTTACCTCGTAAATCCTGAAAGTCTTACGAACATGATCGGGAACGGTCCAGATCGCCTCGGTGCCGGCGGCAAAGAAAGTGCTGTCGCCCGGTCGGAGGGTGAATTTATTACCCATATATTCGATATCGACCGAACCGTCGATGATGTAGATCGATTCGTCGACGCCGTACTTCCAGATAAACTTTGCCGGCCCGGTCGCCTGCCATATGCCGCTGAACGACCCCAGGTGCTGGGCGTCCGAGAACACGGTCATCCCGATCTTGGGCGACCCGGACAGCACCCAGGACGGGTCGATCGAAATCGGCTCCAGGGCGTGGTGGGTAACCTTCGCCAACCTGTCGTCGTAATCCATGTACGCGGGCCGCTCGCGGATCAGGCCCGCGACCGCGACGCCGGTCAACCCCGCAATCGCGAGCAGAGCCCCCAGCAAGACCTTGCCCCAGTTGGAATTGAGCGCCATCCCTGTTGTTCCTCTGAATTATCCGACTATGAGAACCTGACAAGATGCCATCATAACGTGCAAGCTACACACGCCAGGCGACCCTGACAAGTCCTTACACGCCTTCGAGAGCGGCGCGCAACTCCGCGCCGATTCCCTCCAGCGTCTCGCGTGCCTGAGGCAGGATTCCGGGCATGCCGTAAAAATGGTGAATCATCCCCATGTGGCACGTGTGCCGCACCTGAACGCCGGCCTGGGCCAGACGCTCGGCATACGCAAGCGCTTCGTCGCGCAGAGGGTCGAACTCGGCGGAATGGATAATGGCCTGCGGCAGGCCCTTCAGGTCGGGCTCGCGCAGCGGCGAGATCCGCGGATCGTCCGCGGTGGTCTTGCCGTCGTGGTAGTGCTCTAGGTCCCGCTGCATGGTCGCCTCGTCGAGCAGGTAGCCGCGGGAGAACTCGCGGCGCGAAGCCGAAGTCGCCGCAAAATCGAGCACCGGGCAGAGCAGGAGCTGCGCGGCGAAGCGCGGAACGGGCTTGCCCCGCGCCCACTGGCAGACTACCGCAGCAAGGGTACCACCGGCCGAGTCCCCGCCGACGGCGAGTCGCGCCGCGTCAATCCCGAACGATTCCGCCTGCACGGCAATCCAGGCGCTGGCCGCGCAGGCATCCTCGACCGCAGCGGGAAACCGCCACTCGGGCGCAAGTCGGTAGGCGACCGAAACGACTCTGCAGCCGGATGCCGCAGCCAGCGTACGGCACAGCGAATCGTGGGTGTCCAGGCTGCCGGCCACCAACCCTCCGCCATGAAAGAACACCAGCCCGGGGAGCGGCCCGCCCTGCGCATCGTCGGGCGAATAGAGCCTCGCCGCGAGCGCCCCGCTGGGACCGGGCAGCGACCGCTCCTCGACGCTGCAGGCGGTGACCGGTGCCGCGGAAATGCGCATCAGCTTGCGGAATCCCTCGCGCCGCGCCTCGATGCTGGTGGTTGCGCCGGCGGCTGCCGCGCCGGCCGACATCATGTCGATGATTCGCTTTGCCTTGGGATCCAGTGGCATCTCTACGCTCGGCAAGTTTTTCGAACTTTAACAACCTCGGTGACGCAGAACCGCGTCGGCGGCCGATCGCGGGAATGGGATAATGGGTCCGTCAATCTTCCCGGCACGCAACAGGAGGATGGTGCATGAGTATGCACTCCAGGACCTGGACTTTCTTCGAAGGCGAATGGCACGAAGGCAACGTGCCCATCATGGGACCGCGCACCCACGGCGCTTGGCTGTGCTCGAGCGTGTTCGACGGCGCACGCGCATTCGAGGGCGTGACGCCGGATCTGGACCTGCACTGCGCGCGCGTGAACGCTTCGGCTAAGAGCTTCATGTTGAAGACAGTGGTGACACAGGAAACCTGGCTTGAACTCGCGCGGGAGGGCATCGCGCGCTTCGGCCCTGGCGCCGAGCTCTATATCCGGCCGATGTACTGGGCCGAAGCCGGCTTCGGCGGCGGCGTGAAATTCGACCCCGAGACGACGCGCTGGTG
Organism: uncultured beta proteobacterium; assembly: GCA_963755395.1. Lineage (GTDB taxonomy): Bacteria > Pseudomonadota > Gammaproteobacteria > Burkholderiales > SG8-39 > DAHVFK01. The sequence goes on from CAVWJJ010000003.1 coordinate 373,064, forward strand.
CCTGTGCATCTATGAGGCGCCGATGCCCAAGCCCACCGGCAGCGCGATTACGCTGTCGCCCTTTCGCCGCCCGACGCGCGAGTGCGCGCCGCTCGAAGCCAAGGCCGGCTGCCTGTACCCGAACAACGGCCGCGCCCTGCTCGAGGCGGAATCGCGCGGATTCGGAAACTGCCTGCTGCTCGATATGCTCGGCAACGTCGCCGAGCTCGCCAATGCCAACGTCTTCCTGGCGAAGAACGGAATCGTGTACACCCCGGCGCCGAACGGAACCTTTCTCGACGGCGTCACCCGCCGGCGCGTGCTCGGGCTGCTGCGAGGCGCCGGCGTCACGGTGATCGAGGCAAGTCTGAGCTACTCCGATTTCCTCGCCGCCGACGAAATCTTCTCGTCGGGAAATTTCGCGAAAGTGGCGCCGATCGTCCGAATCGACGACCGCGAGCTGAAACCGGGCCCTTTCTACGCGCGTGCGCGCCAGCTCTACTGGGATTTCGCGCACGGCTAGCGCACTATCCGGCCGATCAGCGCGCCCGCAGCTGCGCCGATCGCGTCGATCAGCACATCGTGTCGCTCGAATTGGTGCGCATGGCCGATCATCTCGAGCGCTTCCTGGCCGAAGCCGAAAGCGATGACGGCAACGACAATCGCCATTACCGGTGCTTCCGGCAACGCGCAGGTCCAGGCAAGCGCGAGCAGCGCATACGAACCGAAGTGCGCCGCCGCATGCAAATGCAGCCTGCCGGCAGCGAACTGCCCCACAGAGGGCTCCCAGGCCGCCCACAGCTGGATCAGCGTCATGGCCACCGCGCAGGCAAGGACGATGTGGCGCTGACGCGTCGTCATCATCATTCAATCATCTACGATTTCAGGCGGTCGATCACGGTACGATAGTCCGCAACCGCGGGGCGATCAGGTGAACGGCGAACGAGTTGCGCGTGAAGCAACTGCGTGGACAGCACGCCGCACAGGGCCATGTTGTCGGAGTTCGAGAACGCGCCGGCGCCGCCACCGCTGCACTTGCGCCACAGCCTCGCAACCGATACGGCGTCGAAGATTCCCGCGTCGACAATTGCCCGCTGGCTGATGGTCTCGGCAATCCAGTCGGGCGCGTCGGGCGCGACGAAGCACGCCGCATCCGGTGCGCGATAGGGCTGCTTGCGCCGGCGCCGGACTTCCTCCGGCACCAACCCGTCGGCCGCGAGCTTGAGCACGTGCTTTTCGTCGAGCACGCGCAGCTTGTACGCAGGCGGCAGCGCGTTCGCGAACTCCACCACGTTCGGGTCGAGAAACGGAAAACGCCCTTCCACCGAATGCGCCATGAGCATTCGGTCGCCCTGCGCAGCGAGCAGATAACCCGATAGCAGAGTTCGCGCTTCCAGGTACTGGTCCTGTGCCAGCGCGGACCAGCGCGTAAACTCCGCCGGCAGCATCGAGAGCAGGCGCGCCACCACGTCGCTGCGCTGCGCCGCGCGCAGGACTTCGGGGCAAAGAAATCTCTGCAGCGCCGCCGTCGATTGCCAGCGTCGACTGTGACCGAATCCCGGCGCCGCCCACAGCTCGCGCCCGTGGCCGAAGAATGCGCGCGCCATCGCCTGCTGGGCCACGGGAGAGCGCACCAGGTATGGATACAGCCGCTCGAGCAATCGTGGACGCAATTTGGACTCGGGCCTGCGGCCCCAGAAGCGCCGCACCTTCGCTTCGCGAAACACGTTGTAACCGGCAAAGATCTCGTCGGCGCCTTCACCGGTCAGCACCACCTTGATGCCCGCGTCGTGAACCAGTCCCGAGAGAAGGAACAGCGGCGCGGGCGCGGTTCGCAGCAGCGGGCGCTCGGCGTGATACACGACGTCGGGAAACACGGCGGCGATGTCCTGCGTGCGCACGACAATCTCGTGGTGGTCGCTGCCGATGCGCGCCGCGACCATGCGCTGGAAGGCCGTCTCGTCGTACTCCGCATCCTCGAAGCGCATCGAGAACGTCCGGAACCTGTCACCCTTTACCCGGTGTCCGAGCGCGGCTACCAGCGAGCTGTCCAGACCGCCGGAAAGGTAGCAGCCGACCGGCACGTCGGCACGAAGCACGCGCAGGTTCACTGCCGTCTCGAGCCCGTCTCGCACGCGCTCGGCCGCTTCGTCGAGCGAACCCTCGAATCCATCGCGATCAGCCACGGGATAGCGTGGCGTCCAGAAGGCACGCTGCGTGGCCCCGCGGGCCGAGACCGTGCGCACGTGCCCCGGCTCAAGCTCGGTGATCCCCTTGAACACGGACTGCGGCGCGACCGGCGTCCAGAAGGTGAACGTCTCGGCGAGGCCGGCCGCATCGATTGCGCGCGGAAGCGAAAGGTCACCCGCAAAGATCGCCTTTACTTCGCTCGCGAAAAGAAGCCGTCCGGCATGCTCGCACAAGAATAGCGGCTGCACGCCGAGCCGATCCCTCGCCAGGATGAGCGTCCCGTCGCGTGCGCTCCAGATGGCAATCGCGAACTGGCCGTTGAATCGCCCGAACGCCTCCTCGCCCCAGGCTTCCCAGGCGTGGACGACGACCTCGGTGTCGCTCCGCGTCCGGAACCGGTGCCCGAGCGCAACCAGTTCCGCGCGCAGCTCGACATAATTGAAGATTTCGCCATTGAAGGCGATCCAGAGCTCGCCGTCTTCGTTCGACAGCGGCTGCTGCCCGGTGGCGAGGTCGACGACCGCGAGGCGCGCGTGGCCGAGCGCCGCGCGCGCGTCACGGTAGAGGCCACGTTCGTCCGGTCCCCGGTGCCGAAGCGCGCCGACCATCGCCTGCACATCATCGATCCCGGGCGGCGGCATCCCCTCGCGCAGCGCCACGATTCCAGCAATTCCGCACATCGTCAGGCGCTCACGGGCATGCACATTCCTGGGAATTTTCGATTCTAGCTTCGCGCGCCGAACTGTCAGGCATCCTCGATTGAATTTTGACAGAAGCGCGCACAAAATGAGGCTATGCTGAGTGCGTGCGGACGCCAGCCTTACGACGAAATTTCGGAATATCGGGTCCACCGGTCGTGGCGGCCGCGCTGGTCGCAATAGCCGCCGCCGTCGCGCCGGTGCCCGTTCGACCCGCCGACATCGAACTTCATTCTGGCGCAATCGAACACCTGCGCCGAGAGGCGTACAACACGCTCGTGCGCCGAACCTATCAGGTCCGCGAACCGGTGATTGCCCTTGCCCGGGTGGAGTCCACCGCAGCCGATGGAAGCCCCGTCACCACGGAGTGGAACAGAATTGCGGTACCTACGCTGGAACGGGCGTACACCGACGACAGCAGCCATCTCGACGCAACCGGACGGCTCCGTGCTGCGCGCGAGTTCGTCGGAGTGCTTGCGGCGATTCCTCACCCCAAAGCGGGTTGACGACGCAGGGCCTTGCTCATGCTATCTTTCCGCCACAACAGAAGCGTATGTTCGAGATCCTGAAGCGCGACGCCGTGCGATACGAGAAGCTCGGCGGATGGTATGCGTGCCCCGGTTTCTGGATCGTGGCGGTCTACCGATTCGGTAACTGGGCGAAATCGCTTCCAAGCCCGTTGCTGCGCATTCCGTTCTGGGGCCTTTACCGGGTGGGCCGAATCCTGCAGCGGGCGCTGTTCAGCGTCGACATCTGGGCCGGACCGCGCGGCGCGCGCATCGGCGCCGGATTCTGCCTGATTCATCCGTCCAACGTAATGATCGGGTCGGCGGAGATCGGCGAGGACTGCCTGATCTTTCACGACGTGACATTCGGGAGCGGCCCGATTCCCGGCATGGCAACGGTCGGTAAAGGGGTCGACGTCTACGTCGGTGCCCGGGTGCTCGGCGGGGTGGTCATAGGTGACGGCTCCATGATCGGCGCGAATTGCGTCGTCTTGCGGGACATCCCGCCCCGGTCCGTGGTGGTGCCGGCCCAGAACCGGATCATTCCCCGCTCCCTGTCGGTAGTGGCGAACCGCGGAGTGCACCCCGCCGGAACCAGGCCAGGGAGTGCGGCAGGCGCCCCCGAGGAGGAAAGTTCGGTCGCGGCAGACCGCGCCAAGTGACGCGCAAGGGTCGAGCTATAGTCGCGAGGACCCCGGTTCGGATTCGCTGGTAGAGCGCTCGAGTCAAGCCGGACGAACCTGGCAGCGCCCGCATCGTTGAAATAGATCTCGTCGCGGGTTGCGTCAGGATCGTATCCGTCTTGCGCGAGATCGCGCTTGGCGTGCTTGAAGGTTCCGGTCGCCTCGAGCTGGCGCGTAAGGCGCAGGAACAGGGGATGCGCGTACCCAGGCAGTCGCGTTGCCAAGTGCGCCCTCAGCTTCGCCAGGTCCGGCTCCGAATCCGAGACCACGGCCGCCATGCCGGCGCGGCCGTCGGTGCCGGGAACGCCACCCCGTACACGATCGCCTCCTTAACGCCCGGAAACTCGCAGATCGCCTCGGCCACCTCGGCCGTCGAGACGTTCTCGCCCTTCCAGCGGAAGGTGTCGCCGATCCGGTCGACGAAGTAGAAGCAGCCCTCCTCGTCCCGGCGCATCAGGTCGCCGGTGCGAAACCACGCGTCGCCCGCCTCGAACACGTCGCGCAGGACCTTGCGCTCGCTGGCCTCGACGCTGGTGTAGCCCTCGAACGCGCTCCCGGCCGCGACGGATCGGCGGCGATGCGGCCGATCGCCTCGCCAGGCTCGTTGGCCCCGCAGCGGATGCAGAGACCGTTCTCGTCGCGGATCGGCTCGCCCTTTTCGAAGTCGAAGCGCACCAGCGCGATCGGAAAGCGGTGCGCCAGGAACGGCGGGATGCGGCCGATGGCGCCCGGGCCTGCCCTCGACGTTGAACAGGGACACGTTGCCCTCCGTGGCGGCGTAGAACTCGAGGATGCTGCGGGATGCGGAAGCGCGCCTGGAACGCCTCCCACACGTCCGGCCGCAGCCCGTTGCCGCAGCACAGCCGGATGCGGTGGGCGGCTTCGCTCCGCAACGGGCGCGGTGTGCAGCAGGTAGCGGCACAGCTCGCCGATGTACTGGAACAGCGTGCAGTCCCAGCGCGCGATGTCGTCCCAGAACCGGCTTGCCGAGAACCCCTCGCGCACGACCACCGAGCCGCCGCCGACCAGCACCGCGCCGGTCGCCACCACGCCGCCGACGCTGTGATACATCGGCAGGCAGTTGTACATCCGGTCGCTCCGGCCGAGCCTGCATCATGCCCGGCGAACCAGTGCGCCCATTGCATCAGCCGGGAGTGGCTGACGTTCGCCGCCTTGGGCAGCCCCGTGGTGCCCGAGGTGTAGATGATACAGCGCGCGGTCCTCGAGCGTCGGCAGCGGACACTCGGCCTCGTCCACGCTTGTACCCGACAGGCGCTCGAGCTCCGGGTCGATCCTGCGCGAAGCGCTCGTGGTCCGCGCCGTGCACCCACACCGTCGCGGCGTGCAGCGGCGCCGTCCAGCCGCCCCGCGAGCTCGCAGCCACGATGATGTGCTTCGGAGCCGCGAGTGCGATGCAATGCGCGAGCGATGGGCCCACGAGCTGGGTGTTCAGCAGCGCGACGACTCCGCCGACCGGGTCACGCCAAGCCAGATCGCGAGATACTCGGGGCGGTTCGGCATCAGCAGGCAGACCACATCGCCCTTGGCGAGGCCCTGCGCCAGCGCCCAGCGCGCGTAGCGGCGAGCGCGCTCGGCGAGCGCGCGGTAGCTGAGCTGATCCCGTTCGGAAAGCAGCGCCGGTGCCTCGCCGTGAATCGCCGCCAGTTCGTCGATCACGACGGGCAGCGTGCGCCGCGGATGGCTCGCGATCGGCGCCGTCAGCTCGAGCGCGCGCAGCCAGGCCTTGCTGGCCGATGGCGTGCCCGGCGCTGCGTGCCCGGCCCCCTTCACGCGGTATTGCCGGCGTCGACCGTGAGCACGGTCCCGGTGATGCTCCTGGCCCCGTCGCCGAGCAGAAACTCGACCGCCTGCGCGACGTCCTCGACCTCGGGCAGGTGGCGCAGCGCGCTGCGGCGCGCGATCTGCTCGAGCTGCTCGTCCCTTGAGTCCCTGCGTCATCTCGGTACGCACGAACCCGGGCGCAACCGCATTCACGTTTACCCCCATGCGCCCGACTTCGCGCGCCAGCGAGCGCGTGAAGCCGATCAGCGACGCCTTGGTCGCGCCGTAGGCGGCCAGGCCGCTGTAGCCGGTGAAGCCCATGATCGAGGCGATATTCACGATCCGGCCCCCGCCCGAAGCGAGCATCGCGCGAACCACGTACTTGGTGAGGATCATGGGCGCGAGCGTGTTCACCCGCAGCTGTTGCGCGATCTGCGCATCGGGCATGAGCGCAAGCGTGCCGTCGAAGGCGATACCGGCGTTGTTTACCAGTCCGTACAGCGCGCCGAACTCCTTCTTCAGGCCCCGGACCAACCCGGAAATACCTTCGATATCGGACAGATCGAAGGCGACGAAGCGAATCGATCCCGCCTTCCGACGCTCGGCTTCCTCGATCGCCGCGGAAAGCTGGTCGCTCGGCTTGCGCGCAACCGCGATGCTGCAGTACCCGGCGCCCGCCAGCCGCTGCGCAATGCCGAGGCCGAGCCCGCGACTGCCCCCGGTCACGAGGACGTTAAGCATTGCGCCGCGCGATCTTGCCGGCCGCGGTCATGGCAAGCGTCGGAACGAACTGGACCGTCGCCGGCACCTTGTGCCGCGGAAGCGTCGTGCGGCAGAGCTGGAGGATCTCCTGTTTGAGCTCTGCCGCGTCCGCTTCGCCCGCGCCAGGCTGCCCCTCGAGTACCACCTCGGCGACCACGATCGCGCCGGTAATGGGATTCTTCCGCGCGCGCACCAGCGACATCCGCACCCGGGGATGGGAATTGATCACCGCCTCCACTTCCTCGGGGTGGATTTTCTGACCGCCGACGTTGATCACGCCGTCCTTGCGACCGGCGAAAAAATAGCGCTCGCCGCGCAGCTCGACCAGGTCGCGGGTGTCGACGAAACCGTCCGGTTCCACCAGGGTCTCGGGGCCGAGATAGCGCGCGGCGATACGCGGCGAGCGGATCCGCAGCGTCCCTTCCTCCACCTTGAGGTCCACCTCGCCGCCCTGGCGCCCGATCAAGCTCGCAGGAAAGCCCGCCAGTCCGTCTGCGATTTCGAACGCCACGCCCGCCTCGGTCGAAGCAAAAGCGTGCACCACCGGCACTCCCGGAAAGGTCGCGCGCAGTCGGTCGAGGATCGCCTGGTCCGCGGTCTCGCCGGACAGCCGCACGTAGCGCGGCGCGAGGCCATGGAAGGACCCGCCGGTCAGCGCGAGCCACCAGTGGGTCGGCGTGCCGAGCAGGTGAGTGACCCCGCGCGCCGCCGCGCGCGCCAGGAACTCCCCCGTGGGCTCTCCGGCCTGCGACAGGACGAGCGAGCCGCCGCCGAGCAGCGCGCGAAGCAGAATCTGCAAGCCGCCGTAGCGGCGAATGTCGTAGAAAGTGCTCCAGACCGGCGGGTCCGCCGGCACGGCGGGGGGCTTGATCGGCCCGGTCAGCGTCGCAAGCGTGTGCTGGACAAGCTTCGGCGCGCCCGTGGTGCCCGAAGTCAGCAGGATCCACTCGGTCCGAAACGCGCCGCTACGCTCGGGCGCAGCGCCCGACAGCTCCGTTCCGCAAGTTGCAAACGCCTGAACCGGCGGCACTCCCTCCTCAGGGGCGGCCCGATCGGAAACCACCGCGTCGACCTCGGCGGCCGCCGCCACCGCGGGAACGTGCGCGGCCTGAAGGTCGGGAGGACAGAGCACCATCCGCCGCGCCACGCCATCCAGCTCGACCATCGCCAGGGCAGCACCGAGCTGGTCCTTCATCGCCAGCAGAACCGAGCGGCCGCGAAACGCTTCGAGCCGGCCGCCAAGCGCGGATTTCCGTGCAAGATCGCCCAGTGCGACGCTCGAAGCCGCTCCCCACAAATACCGGCCGGGCAGCGCCCCGGCCGCATTCAATCGGCGCCAGAGCGTCCCGGTGTCACTTTGCTGCATCTTCGTAGAACTTGATGAAGGCGCCGACCGTCACCGGAATTGCCGACTCGTCCGCGGTGCTGAATGGATCGACGCCGAGCGCATCCTCGAGGCGGGACACAACGATCGCGAAACACAGCGAATCCAGACCCGTTTCGAGGAGCGGGAGGTCGTCTTCCAAGGGCGCAAGCTTCTTGTCCTGCTCCTTGGCCACGTGTTTGAACTCTGCCAAAACTGTAGTCCTAACGGACATGCTTTCGATCTCCCAAAGTTTGCCGGCGCACGACGATGCACGCATCGGGCCGACGGCGCTACTTCTCAGTCGTGAATTGTTGTATGTCCGTCAGAAAACGTCGATGGTCCATTGATACCAAATCTTCGTGCCGGCACTTCTGAATTCTACCTTGGGGGGGATAGGCGTCGCGCCGGCGGACACGATCAAAATTCGCCCGCCAAGCCGACCCTGCTCAGGTCTCAATCACCGTCTTACGTTGTTGATTTGGCGCGCTCATCGTTGGGCCCTGGAACTCGCTCGGGTTCGACGCCCACATCGCACAGGGCGGGCCTGGACACTCTGGTCACTCGAGCTAGCGGTTATATGTCAATGATTGCAATAGACAACTGTGCCGGAGATAATCGATCGTCCGCGACCGGCGTGGACGAGCCCTGAATTGCCGAACGCAATTCGGGAATTCAATTCGATGGACCAATCGCATTGGAGGCGGAGCAGACCCATGCCGAGTGGCAACGAATTTTCGTCGAGGCTCAGGTTTCTCTGGGTTCTTGCTGCAGGTGCCGCAGCGGCTTTGATCGCGTCGAGCTGCGGATCCGGCGGCTCTGTCTCTTCGTACGATGGCTTCATATTTCCCGTCGGATGCGCCGCGGTCACGGGTGGTCTTTCGCTCAGTGCCGGGGCGGTCCGCGCCTCGGGCGTATCGCCGCTGACGGTGTTCTTCGATGCCACGGCCAGCTCGAGCAGCGCGACCGCGAAGCCCTTCAGTCACATTCGGTACAGGTGGGACTTCGGCGACGCGGGCGCCTCGGGAACCGGTAAATGGGCCTATGGCTCGAACCCGGGACGCAACAGCATGAACACCGCAACCGGCGCCGTGGCCGCACACGTGTACCAGACGCCAGGCACGGACCAGGTCTACACCGTCACCCTGACCGCCTCCGACGGCACCAACTCGGCATCCTGCCAGATGGGCGTGACCGCCTACGATCCTTCCGGGTCTAGCGGCTACCCGGGCAGCGCAACGACCTGCGTTTCGTCCTCCGGGGTTCCGGTGGCGGGTTTGGGCGGCTGCCCGTTGGGCGCGGCGGTGCTGAACACTTCGAGCTTCGTCACCGCCCTTGGCTCTCCGTACATGGGCAATGGCAAGAGAGTGCTGTTCAAGTGCGGCGACACCTTCAGCGGCGCGAATGCAAAGATCACCGCCGTCGATGTCAGCATTGGTGCCTACGGCGGATGCGAGGGAACGACCAGCAACCGACCGATCCTGCGCAAGAGCGGCGCGGCAACTGCTGTACGTCGCTGCCACGGCGGGGACTGCGTATCGCCGACTTGGTCATGGACGGATCGAGCTACTCCTGCAGCGGGATCACAACCGCCGGAGAGGTGCTGGCGTCAACAGCACATGCCCTACCAGGTCACGATCCTGAACGTGGCGGCTCGAACATGGCCAGTACTTCGCGTGGATCGGCCCGCAGTGGGCGTTGGTCAATTCGGCCTAGTCGATCCGCCGAACAACTGCATCGGCACGTTCGCCAACTACGCGGCGAACAGCCCTACACACAACGGCACGATTCCGAACATTTTCTACACCGCAATCATGGGCAACAGCTTCGACGGGGCGCGGCCACCACAAGCACCTATGAGGTGGTTCGCGTCTCCTACATGCGCCAGGGCGTGATCGAGAACAACACGCTGCTCAATGCCGGGCCGAGCTACGCGGTGCTCAAATTTCACAAGGGCAACACCAACAACAGCAACATCGAGCTGGATCGGCTAATACTCCGAGTTGAACGTCATCTCGGACAACTAGTTCGGCGGCAAGTCCGGCGCCAATCTGGTGGAGATCTCGCCGCAAAACGCCCAGGATGACGAGCGCCTGCGTAATATCGTGTTCGAGCGCAACCTCTCGTTCGGCAATCCGGCCAGCGGAAGACAACTCCTGTTCTCTGGCGTAGACATCATCGCGCGGGACAACATCTGGGTGCAAGGCTCTTCTGCGTACTACGGCGTCCAAGTTGCGCGGCGCGGCATCGAGCCAGCACCGACGGGCGTGGAGGTTTACAACAACACTTGCTATGCGGCAGCCATCACGAGCGGTGGCACCTGCGTGGGCTTTAGCGGGACTTCCTTTGCCGGTGCGCCTTCTTCGAGTCTCGCCCAAAACAATATAACCTATTACCCCGGCAGCAGCGGCCACTCCACCGTGGTGAACAATGGTTCCGGGAACACGGTCGCCAACAACACGGCCGCCCCGGCCACCAATCCGGGATTCATCAACGGCTCGGGCAGCTTTACGCTCGCCAGCGACTTCCGACCCACGACGAACTACTCCGGCGGCACCAGCGTCCCAGTGTTCGATGACTTCTTCGGCACCCCGTGGGGCGGCACCTGGGACCTGGGCGCAATCCATCCCTGACGTGACAACAAGGACGCGCCGGCAATTTATCACCGCGAGTCCGCCCGACTCTCGTCGGCCTGCGTAGCAATGCGATGAAGCACCGCGACGCCCTACTCACCCTTCAAGTTCTGCCTGAACGCGAACACCGGGCGCTCCCTATAGAGGACATGACGAACGGCAACGCGCGAAATCACGTGTCCTACGCGAGCTGACCGAGGACGAATTCCGTGCTCCATACGTTACAGGCGCGCGTCGGCTACATGCACGCCTCGCGGCACCGTGCCGAGACACGGCGCTTGAGGCACCTGCGCCTCATTGCCAGTCCCTCTTCGCGATAGAGCCAGTTCATGAGGTTGTAGGTCGAGTTCCGGCTTCGCTGCTCGCGCAGCGCGTACACGTGCCAATAGGCGAAGTGCAATCGCGACTGAGCGATCTCGCGAATCCGGGCTCTCCGCTCGGTACGTGGATCGCGCCGGCTGTCGTAGCTATAAGGAGACCCTGCGCACATAGCTCCACCGCTTCGACCAGTTGCTTGCTCAAGCCGCGGTGCATTTGCATGTGCCGAGCCATATGCCGGCGTCGCGAGGACTTGATCGCATTCTTGATGAATGTCGCGCAGCATTATCCTGACCAGCGACAGATTGACAACCAGAAGCTTTTGCTTCGCGCTGTCCTCCTCGAACCGCTTGAGCTTTCCCGCCCACCTCGGCTCAAGCCGGCGGTAGACCTTCTTCCAGCGATAAGCGCTCTGTTCCGGTATCGCGGTTCAGGTCAAACACCGGAATGTCGAACTCCGCCTTCTTCAGCACTGCAATGATTTGTTCGAAGAGCAAGCGCCTCTTCCTCGCGACAGGATCCTCTTCGCTCAAGGCTAATTCCGCAGGAAAACTCTTGTTCGCTTCGAACCCGATCGCGGCGAGCACCTCAATGAAGTCTCGACTCACCGTCTAAATGATGACTAAAAGAGGTCGGCTTAGGTCGGGTGAAGCCTAGCAATCTTCTTTCGAGCCGTGCCATATCTGACGGCGACCGCCCTGACGTTTGGTCGACTACTTGTTGTCGGCGCGTAGCGACGACGATTCGCCCAGCCGATCAGACACATCCTGAAAACATCTGCGAAGTTGTCGTTCGGAGGAGACTTTTTGGATTGGCGCGGGAGCCGAGAAATCTTTCACGAACGTCTCGCAACCACCTGTGCAGACGACGTTTTCCTTGGTTGGCACGGCAATTGCGCTGATCCGCCTAACGTAAACGATCCTGAGGCATTGAGCATGGAACGAGCCGGTACTGATCCGCTTTCCAACTGCGCGACGAAAGAGCTATCGATCGCGGGGCGACTTGCGAGCAGGCATATATGTAGCGTCGGCACGGCAAGACCAAGACACGGAGGTGCATGCGCTATCGCGACGGGACTCGCGATCACGCTCTTCATGTCGAGCTCCTCCGCCTTCGCTTTCGCCTTTCCGGACTGGATGTCGCGACACTGGCATACTAAGAGCAGCTCGCAGTCGGCTAGCACCAGGTCGACCACTACTTCCACTGCTACTACAAGTACGCCAACTTCCACGGCTAGCACGACACCTACATCAACGACTAGTTCGACGAGCAGTACTCCAACCTCGACCACTGCTACGACGTCAACATCCACGAGTACCACTGCATCCACTCCCACCACCGCATCTTCTACGCCTACCACTGCCACTACGCCTACGACGACTAGCTCTTCATCGTCGCCCCCGACGCCGACGGCGCTGGCTGCGACGTGCAACTCGGTCATCGGCAGCCTTTCGCTTCATGGCGGGGCTGTCCGCGCCTCGGGGGTATCGCCGCTGACGGTGTTCTTCGACGCCACGGCCAGCTCGAGCAGCGCGACCGCGAAGCCCTTCAGTCACATCCAGTACAAGTGGGACTTCGGTGACACGGGCGCCTCGGGAACCGGCAAATGGGCCTATGGCTCGAACCCGGGACACAACAGCATGAACACCGCCACCGGCGCGGTGGCCGCACACGTGTACCAGACGCCAGGCACAGACCAGGTCTACACCGTCACCCTGAGCGCCTCCGACGGCACCAACTCGGCATCCTGCCAGATGGGCGTAACCGCCTACGATCCTTCCGGGTCTAGCGGCTACCCGGGCAGTGCAACGACCTGCGTTTCGTCCTCCGGAGTTCCGGTGGCGGGTTTGGGCGGCTGCCCGTTGGGCGCGACACCGCTTAACACTTCGAGCTTCGTCACCGCCCTTGGCTCTCCGTACATGGGAAATAGCAAACGCGTGCTGTTCAAGTGCGGGGATACCTTCACCGGCGCGGGGGCAAATATCACCGCCGTCGGTGCAAGCATTGGAGCCTACGGAGGATGCGAGGGTACGACCAGCAACCGACCGATCCTGCGCAAGAGCGGCAGCGGCAACCTGCTGAACGTCGCCGCCACGGCAGGGGACCTGCGCATGGCCGACCTGGCCATCGACGGATCGAGCTACTCCGGCAGCGGGATCACAACCGCCGGAGACGGTGCGGCGCTCAACAGCAACCTGCCCTACCAGGTCACGATCCTGAACGTCGGCGGCTCGAACATGTGCCAGTACTTCGCGTGGATCGGCCCGCAGTGGGCGCTGGTCAATTCGACCTACTCGACCCAGCCGAACAACTGCATCGGCACGTTCGCCAACTACGCGGGCGAACAGCCGTTCACGAACGGCACGATTCCGAACATTTTCTACACCGCAATCATGGGCAACAGCTTCGACGGCGGCGCGGCCACCTCAAGCACCTATGAGGTGGTCCGCGTGTCCTACATGCGCCAGGGCGTGATCGAGAACAATACCCTGCTCAATGCCGGGCCGAGCTACGCGGTGCTCAAGTTTCACCAGGCCAACACCAACAACAGCAACTCGAGCTGGATCGGCTACTACTCCGAGTTGAACGTCATCTCGGACAACTACTTCGGCGGCAAGTCCGGCGCCAATCTGGTGGAGGTCTCGCCTCAAAACGCCCAGGATGACGAGCGCCTGCGTAATATCGTGTTCGAGCGCAATCTGTTCAAAGGGACCGCCACGGTTGGGAACGAAGTGCTTGTCTCCGGCGTGGACATTGCGCTGCGCGACAATATCTTCAACATGTCCTCCGGCACGATGGCCTACGGCGCGCAGGTGACGCGAAGAGGCATCGAACCGGCACCACGGGCATCGAGGCGTACAACAACTCCTGCTTCTCCTCCTCCGGGTCCTATGGCGGCACGGCGTCGTGCACTCTACTTCGCCAATAGCGTATCAAGCAGCAACGCGCAAAACACGCTCGCCTACTTCCCGAGCCAGTCGAATTGCAACACGGTCGCCAACAGCGGCAGCGGCAACACGGTGAGCAACAACACATCCAATTGCAAGACCGCCAATCCAGGCTTCACCAACGCCTCGAGCAGCTTCAGCCTTGCATCGGACTTCAAGCCAACGGCGAACTATACCGGCGCCACCAGCCTGCCCTTGCTCGATGACTTCTTCGGTACACCGTGGACCGGATCCTGGGGCCTGGGTGCCGTGCATCAGTGAATCAAAGCACCAAGATGCGTTGCTCACGATCTTACGATCGCAGTTCGCTCTCGCTTAGATCAAGCATCCGATCGCACTTGTTCGCCTGACGCTTTGGAGCGTCACGACCAGCCCTCACCGACAGGGTCGATGCGTGCGGCGCGTGCGCTTCGGCAGGGCTCATCGCCGCATCCGCCTGGCGCGTTACGCCAGATCGCCAACCTAAAGCCCTTAGCCGCGCCGTCAACAACTCGGTACCGTGGCTGGACATCGTTCGCGAATGCCGTCCTGGCCTGCGTGAAATGGTCCGCACTTCGACCTTGCGCAGATGCGGGCGACGCCCGCTTCGTGGAATTCGACACGCCCAGTGGACGAAATCCATTAACTCTGCGCCGCGTGAGCATTATCACCTTTAACAATTGTTTGCCTGCGACATACAGTGCATCTCGAGTTCAAAAGCAGTTGTAAGGAGGCAGCAAATGTTCAGTGTCGGCGTCGGCGCGACCAGCGCGAAATTCGGAATTTCACACGACGGAATTTCACACGACAAGACTGGACATCGGATGATGTTCACTCGCCTCTTCAGCTTTGCTTCCAAATCCATTCCGTCAAACCCTGTTCGCCTCGCCGGTCGCACCTGTCAGTGCGAGCGCCATAACGACCAAGAATTTATCCAGCGGCAACAACCGATCGGTCTACTTGAGTTCGGTTTCGGCGGCTGTCGGCAATCGCAGACAACGAATTGTTCGTCCGATCAGGAGCATCTCAATATAGCTCGCAGTCCTGTCGCTACAAACCGACACATTGCGCGGAATAGGCGCCTCAAGTAATCCGCCTGTCAGTCGTAAAAGTGTGTCAACAAGGGACTTTTCAGACTGGCACGAAGCTTGCGATATGCATGCGACCTTAAGGTTCATAAGGAATGCAACGGTGGCAATAGGGTGGACACATTTGGATTGGCTCGGCGTGTCCGCCCTGCCACTTGTATATAGACCTTTGGCAGTCACGTGGAGCCTTTTGAGGAGCGCAACCGTGAGGACCCAGATTCCTCGCGTTATTGCGGCGGGATTCGCGGCCAGCCTCTTCCTTTCGGGCTGTGGGTCCGGCGCAGTGACGGGGACTGGCGACACGACAACCGCTACGCCTAGCACGGTTACTGCATCGTCACCTGCGTCGTCTTCGTCTTCCTCGTCGCCCACAACTTCTCCTTCTCCTTCTCCTTCGCCTTCGCCTTCGCCTTCGCCTTCTCCGTCTCCGTCTCCGACGCCTTCGCCTCCTCCCGCAAGCCCGACGCCGACGGCGCTGGCTGCGACGTGCAACTCGGTGATCGGCAGCCTTTCGCTTCATGGCGGGGCTGTCCGCGCCTCGGGGGTATCGCCGCTGACGGTGTTCTTCGATGCCACGGCCAGCTCGAGCAGCGCGACCGCGAAGCCCTTCAGTCACATCCAGTACAGAGTGGGACTTCGGTGACACGGGCGCCTCGGGAACCGGCAAATGGGCCTATGGCTCGAACCCGGGACGCAACAGCATGAACACCGCCACCGGCGCGGTGGCCGCACACGTGTACCAGACGCCAGGCACAGACCAGGTCTACACCGTCACCCTGAGCGCCTCCGACGGCGCCAACTCGGCATCCTGCCAGATGGGCGTGACCGCCTACGATCCTTCCGGGTCTAGTGGCTACCCGGGCAGTGCAACGACCTGCGTTTCGTCCTCCGGAGTTCCGGTGGCGGGTTTGGGCGGCTGCCCGTTGGGCGCGACACCGCTTAACACTTCGAGCTTCGTCACCGCCCTTGGCTCTCCGTACATGGGAAATAGCAAACGCGTGCTGTTCAAGTGCGGGGATACCTTCACCGGCGCGGGGGCAAAGATCACCGCCGTCGGTGCAAGCATTGGAGCCTACGGAGGATGCGAGGGTACGACCAGCAACCGACCGATCCTGCGCAAGAGCGGCAGCGGCAACCTGCTGAACGTCGCCGCCACGGCAGGGGACCTGCGCATGGCCGACCTGGCCATCGACGGATCGAGCTACTCCGGCAGCGGGATCACAACCGCCGGAGACGGTGCGGCGCTCAACAGCAACCTGCCCTACCAGGTCACGATCCTGAACGTCGGCGGCTCGAACATGTGCCAGTACTTCGCGTGGATCGGCCCGCAGTGGGCGCTGGTCAATTCGACCTACTCGACCCAGCCGAACAACTGCATCGGCACGTTCGCCAACTACGCGGGCGAACAGCCGTTCACGAACGGCACGATTCCGAACATTTTCTACACCGCAATCATGGGCAACAGCTTCGACGGCGGCGCGGCCACCTCAAGCACCTATGAGGTGGTCCGCGTTTCCTACATGCGCCAGGGCGTGATCGAGAACAATACCCTGCTCAATGCCGGGCCGAGCTACGCGGTGCTCAAGTTTCACCAGGCCAACACCAACAACAGCAACACGAGCTGGATCGGCTACTACTCCGAGTTGAACGTCATCTCGGACAACTACTTCGGCGGCAAGTCCGGCGCCAATCTGGTGGAAGTCGCGCCTCAAAACGCCCAGGATGACGAGCGCCTGCGTAACATCGTGTTCGAGCGCAATATGCTCAAAGGGACCGCCACGGTTGGGAACGAAGTGCTTGTCTCCGGCGTGGACATTGCGCTGCGCGACAATATCTTCAACATGTCCTCCGGCACGATGGCCTACGGCGCGCAGGTGACGCGAAGAGGCATCGAACCGGCACCCACGGGTATCGAGGCGTACAACAACTCCTGCTTCTCCTCCTCCGGGTCCTATGGCGGCACGCCGTCGTGCATCTACTTCGCCAATAACGTATCAAGCAGCAACGCGCAAAACACGCTCGCCTACTTCCCGAGCCAGTCGAATTGCAACACGGTCGCCAACAGCGGCAGCGGCAACACGGTGAGCAACAACACATCCAATTGCAAGACCGCCAATCCAGGCTTCACCAACGCCTCGAGCAGCTTCAGCCTTGCATCGGACTTCAAGCCAACGGCGAACTATACCGGCGCCACCAGCCTGCCCTTGCTCGATGACTTCTTCGGTACACCGTGGGCCGGATCCTGGGACTTGGGTGCCGTGCACCATTGATCAGGGTTCGCCACCCAGCACAACGAAGCCTCCCCATTAGGCCGAGCCTTGGCGCTCCACACGCCATGCCCAGTCTATCGCTAGCTGCGGCGGGCGAGGCGCGGGCTTCCCTTTAATCTCGCGTTGCGGGTCAAGGCTCGAAGCGATCGGGGATTTGTCTGGCATGGGCAGCCATTGCCGTCAGCGCCTAATCGGTATTCGCTTCGAACCCATTTACGGAGAGCCCCCTCAGCCCGCGTCGTCATCGAAACCTGGCGCTGCCACGACAACCATGCCTTCAGCATTCGAGCCTCGAAGACACAATACCTATCGAGTTCAAAGCGCGTCACGATTCCGTCAACCAACGAGCCGTCCCGAACTATGAATGGACGAAAGACCCTTGCGGCGATCATCTGGTCCTCAATCCTTACAAGCGATTCGCTCGGTTTGCTACCATGTAAAATGGATTATAAGTATTTCCTTTCGCTTGACATCACGCTCTCTTGCGGATCGGAGTGAGCCGAACAAGCCCGTCCTCACGGAATAACGATAGACCCGCCATCGCGAGTTCCGGCAACAGTCGTTGTGAAAGTTCGGCACTAAGTTCAATATGCTCAACATGAAACTGGCGCGCTTCATGATAGGCAATGATTTCGCGACCTAAGCTGGGAAGCCTGAAGGGGCACCTGACCGTGTCAGATCGCCCGAAATCCTCAACAAATCCTTGCACCTTGAAGTCGTATGCGACATGACTGCCGGGCGGAAGACGGTCAGCAAGGAAATCTAGAAAACCGCCGAAGGCCACTTCATCTACGTAGGGGCTGACTCCCTCAAGCATTACAAGTGCCTTCGCGTCGCCATGCTCTGCTAGCCAAGCAGCCAACTCCAGCCAGGAAGTGCCGTTCAGGTCTATCGGCTGATAATCGACGTGGTCGATGCGCCAAAGTTGCGCGGCAATCTCTTGCTTGCTCCGAATCGCCTCCGGCTGATCACACTCAAGCACCCGCAGACCGTTTTGCTTGAGCAAATGGGCGAATCGATACGCTCGGGTGTCGCCACCGCAACCGATATTAATTATGTATCCGAAGTCACGGTATATCGCATCGACGAACACAGCGTCATAGTACAGCGTGCGCGCCAGAACATAGTAGTAGAAGGGCTGCGCACGCAAGCGAGAAAGCATCATGCTGCCACGCAGATCGCACACCCTTCGCTCCAGCCAACTCAATAAATCGCCCGCGAGCGTGTCCGGATTGCGAAATTGCGCGACTTCGTACGCCGACTGAATATAGCGCAATTGGCTTAAACGCATCATGAAACTGAAATTTGGGAGTTTCATCTCAGTATTGTGCGATCACCCGATCGGGCCGTCGCAAATGCGCCAAGTGATTGACACGGTCCGAGCAGGTGGAATCCGCACGAGAGCGAACTTGATTTCGCAGATCTTCATACTATGAGCGCCACGTCCTCGGGGATGCCCGAGTGAGTGTCATCAGTTAACAAGAACTCACTACACCCGTACTTGAAGATCCTTCGCACCGACTGGTTGACAGGACCGCAAATCAGTCGCCGGCCATTAGTTCGCTGCGCGCCGTATAGCAACAGCACAAGCGCCAGGAAGGCGGCGTCCAAATAGGATACATTCTGAAGATCAAGACGTAAGTCCTGTTGCGAAGCGGCTGCCTCGGCGAAAGCTTCACGAAGGGGTTGCAAATTGCTTCTCGCCCATGCGCCGCGCAAGCGCATGACTAATTCTCCGTCATCGTTGCTCGATTCGATCTCTGCGGAATCCAGCCCCTTTCGCGCGTTGCTGTGCCAGAGCATAAACCAGGCATAAGGCATGACTCGCGTCAGAATCAAATTCAGCAAAGCGACTCCGTCTTGGAAATAGCGACGCCACAGTTGGGGTTCCTCTAGGATCCGCCAAAGCCATTCCAATCCGGTGCGTTGCATCCAATCCGGTGCGCGACGTACCGCCCCCGCCATGAAATTGATTACGGCTCCCAGATGGCTGATGACCGGTGCCGATATTCGCGCGCGATTGCGGTCTATCCACGCTTGCCCCTTCTTTGCACCTAGAGAACAACCACAAAATCCGCTCCGCTGGCATTGATCCTATCGAGCGATTCGGCCGAACTCATGTCCTCGACGTCGCCAATCCCTGGATACTCGAATCCCGCACATGCCAGTCCGTTACGTGTTGCATTGAGGTGGCGGCAAGCAGTCTCCGCCACTCCTTCCTGCCCACCAAAGAAATAGACCAACAGTGGTTGCGTTCGCCGCACTCGCTTTAGCCGTTCGAACACGTCAGACCCGGACACGCGATTACGGATTGGAATGCGAAGTATCCAAGCGATCCACACCATGGGCATCCCATCGGCAATGCAAAGTTCGCTACGGATCACGGAATCCCTGAACCGCTCGTCTTTACGGCAAGCAACGACAAAATTAGTATTCGGTGTGCTGATCAAGCACGGCGCGCGCTTTATAACGGCCTCTTCGATCCGCTCAATTGCACCTGACACGTCGACCGCATCGAACGGTAAGCCCAATAGGCAGTAGACCTCGCGGTGAAAGTCAACCATGACTGGCATTTCCCCGGTGAATTTCCTCGATCGCCCGCTTCTTGCCCACCACGATAGCGCGCCACTGGTAGCGACGCAGGAACCTGCGAAATTCCAGATCCGCGAACCTGGGCTTGCCCCGCAGCGCGCTGGCAAGCCACCCCCACAGCATCGCCAGGCTGCCCAGAAGGTAGGGCTTCTGGTTCAGCCTGCCCACGGCGCTCGCCAGCATGAAGAAGAAACCGGTTCCCATGAAATACTGGCCGTATCCGTGTCGCATGCGGCCCGTGTAGATGCTTTGCTGGCTCGACCCCATCGGCCGCAGATGAATGAAGCGCAGATCCGGCTCGTCCCAGCTGCACGCGATCCAGCCCAGCATCCGGCAGCGGTGGCAATCGATGCCGTCCCACATTACCTCACGCACGAAGCCGCCGCACGCCTTGAACGCAGAAACCCGGTAAAACTTGGTCATGCCGAGCGACGTGTCGTCGCCATGGCGCTCGAACACCAGTTGCCCGTCCTGCTCGATGTACGACTTTCCGCTGCAGGTCGCGATGCGCGGGTTCGCGTGCATCCGCTCCATCAGGATCTCGAAGTAGCGCGGCGGAAGGCGCAGATCGAGGTCGAGCTTGCACAGAAACTCGTAGTCCTCCGCGTCGACGGCAGCGTAGCCGGCGTAGAACGCGTCGATGACTCCCGGCCCTACCAGCCGCCGTCCGCGGTCGCGGCGGGTCACGATCTCGATCCAGTCGTGCCGCTGCGCGTACTCGGCGAGGATCCGCGGCGTGTCGTCGGTCGAACCGTCGTCCACGATCACCCACTTCGCGGGACGAACGGACTGGGCGACGACCGTGTCCAGCGTCTGCCGCATGTACGCCGCCTCGTCCCGGCAGGGAGAAATCAGCAGGTAACCGCGCCCTCTGGTCATCGAATGACGGGCCGTCCTAGAGCGGATAGCCGCACAGGCGCTGCATCACGATGTGGCCGAAAATCGCGTGCGCATCCTCCGAGAGCTGCATGTCGTCGACATCGGCCCAGACCACGTGCTGCGCGAGCTGCTTCAGCTTCCCGCCGCGGTATCCGCAAAGGCCAAGCGTCACCGCGCCGTTCTCGTTTGCGTAGCGCACCGCGCGGATAACGTTCTCGGAGTTGCCGCTGCCCGAGATCGCGATCACCAGGTCGCCCGTCTCGAGGACGTTCTTGAGCTGCTCGACGAAGATGTCCTGGAACGAAACGTCGTTGCCGTAGGACATTACCAGCCCCATGTTGTCGACCAGGCTGCGGCCGCGGAACGGCTTCCCGCTGGCCATGAAGATGCTCTTGTTCCAGTCGTTGATGAAATGCAGCGCCGTCATCGAGCTGCCGCCGTTGCCGAGCGTAATGACCTGGCGCCCCGCCTGCCAGGCCTCGGCGATCACCTTCAACGCGTTGTCCACCTGCTCCCGGTCGAAAGCCTCGAGCAGCTTCGAAAGCTTCGCCAAGTAGGCCTGCGCAGTTCCCTGGTAAGGATTCATCGCGCCCCCTTCAATGATAGAAAATGATCCGGCTGCCCAGCGGCTCGAAGCCCATGCTCACCGGGCGCAGCCCCGGCAGCGCAGACTTGATTCCCTCGTGAGCGTCCCTGGGCGCATAGAGCATCAGAAACCCTCCGCCGCCGGCGCCCAGAATCTTGCCGCCGACGGCGCCGGCGCGGCGCGCGGCGGCGTACCACTGGTCGATCTCGCCGCTGCTGACGCCCGCGGAAACGCTCTTCTTGAGCTCCCAGTTCTCGTGCAGAATCTCGCCCAGGGCCGCGGCGTTGTTCCGGTGCAGCTCGTCGCGCAGCGTGTAGGACAGCGCCGCCATGCGCGCGAGGACCTGCTGCTTGCGCGCGTCGCTTGCGAGTTCTTCGGCCTGCTGCCTGAGCACGGCCGAAGCGCTGCGCGTAATTCCGGTGTAGAAGACCAGGATACCCGCCTCGATCTCCTGAATCGTGGCCCGATCGCAGATGAGCGGCGAAACCACCACCGAGTCGTCGGGCTTGAATTCGATCAGGTTGAATCCGCCGAACGCCGCCGCGTACTGGTCTTGCTTGCCGATCGGCTCGCCGCACAGGTCGATCTCGATGTGGCAGCTGTCGCGTCCGAGCTCGTCGCTCGAGACGTAGCGTCCCTTGAACGCGTTCAGCGCGTGCAGCAGACCGACCGCAAACGAGCTCGACGAGCCAAGGCCCGTGCCGCGCGAAGGAATATCGGCGATGGTCGTGATCTCGATTCCGCCGTCGAGTTGAAGGAACTTCAGCGCCTCCCTGACCAGGCGGTGCTCGATCCGGTCGACACTGGTTACCTCCTCGGTCTTCGAGTAGGCGATCCGGATTCCGTCGTCGAACTTCTTGTTGACGTTGACGTAGATGTATTTGTCGATCGCGGTGCTCAGGACCGCGCCGCCATGCCGGCGGTAGAAGTCCGGCAGGTCGCTGCCGCCGCCGACGAAGCTCATGCGCATCGGTGTCCGGCTGATGATCATGAAATCAAGGCGCTCAGCGACACCCGGCTGCCGCCGGAAGCCAGGCGCTCGATGGCGGGCACTTCGTCCTCCCGGCGCCCGAGGTATACCTCCATGGCAGCGGGCTCCCCCAGCCCGCGCAGGCGGTACTCGTTCAGGATTCGCTGCCTGCGCGCCTCCTCGTCGATTTCGACGTGGAAACGGTGGGTTTCGGTCGCGGGTTTGGTCTCCAGGGCCAGCGCGACGGTGCCCTCCAGGATGACCACGTCCGAAGGCGCCACAGCGACTGTCTCCACCGATTCGACTCTTTCGCGCTTGAGCTTGTGGTATCCCGGCAGGCTCAAAGCGGCGGGACGGCGCGCCCCATCCTGCAGCGTATCGAGCAGCGCGCCGAGCGCCTGCATATCGTAGCGGCCCAGAACGCCCGAGGTGCGTTCGGACTCGCTCTTGAGCCACCGGTCGAGCGCAAGCACCAGCGCGCGATCGCCGCGCGCGCGGATGGCGTCGCGCAGGACGCTGGCGAAAGTGCTCTTGCCGCTGCGCGCCTGCCCGCCGACCAGAACGATGGCGCCGGGACCGACCGCCTCGGCCGAGCCTCGAGCAATAGGCGAGCAGTCGCGGGTAGTGATCGAGGATGAAGGCCACCGCGGCGCCGAGGTCGGGCACGACGACGTCGGGAGACGCCCAGGTGCGGTAATCCAGCCCGGCATACCCGGTTTCCACCAGGATCGAATTCAGTCCGGCGCGGCGGGCCGTCTCCATGTCCACCGACGAATCGCCGACCAGCCACGAATGCTCGCGCGCGGCATTGAAATCGCGCGCGGCGCGGTCAATCAATCCCGTCTTCGGCTTTCTGCAGTCGCAGTCGATCTTCAGCTCGGTGCGCTCGCCCGGAAAACCGCGCGTCGGGATGGTGCGGACAATAGTAGATGCGATCGACGAAAGGCACCGTGCCGGCCGAGCAGCGTCTCCAGCTTGTTGTGGATTCGCCAGCAGATCGGCTTCGCTGCACTCGCCGCGCGCGACCACCGGCTGGTTCGAGACCACGCAGCAGCGGTATTCCGATTCGTTCAACCGCCGGATTGCCGCCTCTGCTCCCGGCAGCAGCTCGAGTTGTTCCGGCGCGTGCAGGTGATCGACCTCGCGGTTGAGGGTGCCGTCGCGGTCGATGAACACGACGGGTTGCGGCCGCTCGAGGCTCGCACGGGCGATCCTGCCGGAACGGTAATCCGCGCAGGCCCGATCGAGCCGGGCCGGCGTGCCGATGTCCTTGATGTACTCCGGGCTGCGGTAGCCGCGCAGCAGGAGGCCCTGCTTCAGCATGGCCGGAAACAGGTCCTTGGCGAAGTCGAGCGGCCCCGCCGCGACCCGCCAGGGCGCAAGCGCGTCCCGGCGCACCCAGTAAAGGGCGGCATTCACCAGGTTCGGGTACCAGCGCGCGGCGTCATGCGGATAGGGATGAAAGCCGATCACCCGCTCCTCGGCGTCGACCTCCACCAGGTCCGAATCCTGCGGGTGGTCGTTCGGGTGCAGGAACAGGGTCGCCGCGGCGGCCGGCGCCCGGGCATGGAATGCGTGGAAGCGCTCCAGGTCGACTTCCAGCATCGTATCGCCGTACATCACCAGGAATTCCGGCGCGAGCCGCTCGAAGACCGCCAGGGTTGCCCCGCGGTGCCGCGCGGCTCGCCGTCATCCACGCATGCGAGCCCAAGGCCCCAGTTCCCGTTCGCGGCGCAGAATTCGACGATCTGCCCGGCCGCGTGATTGACGAGGACGAGCACCTCGCTGAAGCCGTGCTTCTTCGCGAGCAGCACCTGGCGCTCGAGCAGCGGAACGCCGCACAGATCCACCAGCGGCTTGGGACGCCCGCCGAGCCGCTCGCGCAGCCGCGTGCCCTTGCCTCCGGCGAGGATCACCAGCTGCCTCACGCGGCGGCCTCCTGCTCAGCGACCTGCGCGACGGCCTTTCGCACCGCCTGCGCGGAGCCGAGCTTCGGCCGCCAGCCGAGCTTGGTCAGCTTGGCGACCGAATAGGCGAACCTGGGCACATCCCCGACCCAGCCGCGGTTGCCTTGCCCGTAGCTGATATGCGCCGCCGGGGCGACGGCGGCCACCACCTGCTCGGCGATGAAGCGCACGGTCACCCCTTCGTCCTCGGCGCCGATGTGGTAGCAGGCCAAGCGCTCGGGCGCACGGGCGCAGATGAACAGCATCGCGTCGACCAGGTCCTCGACGTGGAGGTAGCTCTTTTGCTGCGACCCATCGCCGAGCACGTCCAGTTCGTCGGCGTGGCGCGTAGCTTGCGCACGAAATCGTAGATCGCGCCGTGCGTGGCCGGAGTCCCGATGACGTTCGGGAAGCGGAACACGAACGCGCGCTCGAGGTGACTTTCGAGCGCGGCGCTGATCGCGCCTTCGGAGGCGAGCTTCATCGCGCCGTAGCTCGAGATCGGGAACAGCGGTCCAGACTCTTCGGACAGGAGGCGATCGCCGTGGTCGCCGTACACCGCCGAGCTGGAAGCGAACGCAAGCGTGCCTATTCGCAGCTCCTTCATCAGCGCGAGCGTGTCTGTAGGTCGTCATGAAGGTATCGCGCAGGTCGACGCCCGGGTCGGCGATGCCAGCCGGAATGTCCGAGTTGGCCGCGAGGTGCCAGACCTCCGTGATCGCGCCGCGCGCGTGCGCCTCGCCGAGCGCGCGGCGATAGGCCTCCAGGTCGGCGAGGTCGATTGCATCGAACGAAAATGCGGGATTCGCGAGCAACGGCTGGAGGTTGCGCCGGCTGCCGCGCGACAGATTGTCGAAGCCCACCACCCGCTCGCCGCGCGCCACCAGACTGGCCGCGAGATTCGCGCCGACGAAGCCCGCCACGCCTGTAATGAAGACCGTCATGGCAGCTGCGCACTCGCCGAGCGGCGGAACAGCTCGGCGAGCTTCTCCGCCTGGACATCCACCGAATGGCGCTCGAGCATGCGCGCGCGCGCCGCCTCGCCCATCGCCCGCAGCTCCTCGACGGGTCGGGAAAGGCAGTCCTCCATCGCCTCCGCGAGCGCATCGACCGAGCCGGCGGGAAACAGCCAGCCGTCGATGCCGTGGCGCACCAGCTCGGGAATGCCGGCGATCCAGGTCGTGAGCACCGGCCGGCGCAGGGCCATGGCCTCCATGATCACCATCGGCAGCCCCTCGGCGAAGCTGGGCAGCACCAGGGCACGTGCCTGCAACAGCTCGTCGCGAAGGCGCTCGGTGCTGATCGAACCAGTAAGCCGAACCCGGTCGCCGAGCCCGCGCTCGGCCACCAGGGCCTCGATCGCGCCGCGCATCGGGCCGTCGCCGACCAGCGCCAGCTCGAAGCGGACGCCCTTCGCGGCGAGGCGCGTCGCCGCCTCGACCAGCAGCAGCTGGCCCTTCTCGGCGCTCAGGCGGCCGAGGCAGACGAGCCGCGGCGAGTCCTCTGGCACCGAATGCGCGACGGCGTGAAACGCGGTCTCGATGCCGCAGTGGACCACCTTCACCTTGTCCCAGTGCGCCCGGTCGACCCAGCGGTAGATCTGGCTGCGCGCGAACGAAGTTATCGCCACCGTAAAAGCCGAGCGCCGCACCTTCTCGCCCAGGTGCAGGAACTGCGGCTTGTCAAACTCCTGCGGTCCGTGGACAGTGATGCTGTAAGGCGGACCGCCGAGCAGCGCGCGAGCATCACCACCTCCGCCGCATTGGTGCCGAAGTGCGCATGAATGTGGCTCGCGCCGGACGGCCTTCAGCCATGGCAGCATCCGGCAAGCCTCGGCGAGATAGACCAGGTGATAGACGAGCGGGCGGTCCGAGGGGCGGCCAAGGCCAAGTGCGAGCCGCAGTGCGGCCAGGAACCGAGTGCGGCGCGGTCGCCAGCGTGCCGCAGCGTCGCGGCGAGCAGCGGCAGCATCCCGTGCTGCAACACGTAGCGCGTGCGCGCCCGTTCCTGCGCCGTCCTCCGCGTCTACCAGCTCGGCATCCCATCCGCGCAGCGCGAAGCGCTGCACCTCGATCCCTGGCCGCTCGAGCGCGAGGATTTCGCGCCGAATGAAGGCATGGCTGATCTTCGGATACTGGTTAATCAGATAGGCGACGCGCAAGCTACAATTCAGCAAAATTGGATAGATCCGAAAAGAATAGCCGCGAATGGCCCAATAGCATGAAACGTTCGAAGATTACTGGCTCATCCAACACAATAATTAACGCATGACATCGGCGACGGCCTCAACGATGCCACGTGCAATGATCGCTCCACGGTTACCAGCGGGCTTCCAATCGAGCAACCGTCGGCTTTTGGCGCTGTCGAAGCGGGCCCGATTCGTCCGACAGCTCCACTCACGATAGCTCGGAACTTCCGATTCGGATGCCTGATTAGGTGCTTGGCTCCTTCCTTTAGGACGTCCAAGAGATAATATCTCCACGCCGAAAGGCTCGGCACGAAGTCGGGTGCCGCAGGCGTCAGAATACCGCCTCAACGTAGTCACGCGCGCTCAGCATCGGCTCATCTGTCAGCAGAAAAGCTTGACCATCGATACCCTGCTTGTCCATGGCGAGCACGAGCGCCGCCGCCACGTCATCGACGAGCACAAATGGAAGCTTGTTTGTGCCGTCCCCCCAGTATTTCAGGCGCGTGTCGGAAACGAACATGCCGACTCCCCAATGCGCGGGAGGACAGCCCTTTCCGATCACGATGCCCGGCCTGAGGATGACGACTGGAAAGCCCTTGCTGCGGTGAAGGTCCATAAGCAGCGACTCGCAAGCCGCCTTGGACCGCGCGTAATGGTTTCGGCTGCGAATTTTCGGATCGAGAGCGGTATCAGAAGTAATAACGTCGCTCGGATCCCCCGAAAAGTACGACGCAATTGTCCCGGTATATATGAATCGCTTAACGCCCTTGGCCAAAGCCCTTTCCGCGATATTCTTCGTCACGAGGACATCCTGGCGGTAGTAGTCTTCCCATTTGTCACCTTCGGCCTTCGCCAAGTCGTATACGACGTCGATATTCTCAAGCGCCGCGTCGACGAACTGTGGATCGGCCAAGTCGCCCTGAACGAGCTCGACTGGCAAGTGCGATAGGGCGATCCGGGCCGCCCCGATCCCCCGCGTCGCCACGCGTACGCCGAGTCCACGCCCGACCAAGGCGCGCACCAGGTACTTGCCAATGAACCCAGTGCCGCCCAGGACCAGCACGGTCGGGCGATTCCGCGGCACAGCCACGGACGCGGCCTGAGCGGGTTCCCGGGGCTCGAACCTAACGCTGCGAACGACTCGCTCGCATTCCTCTATGATTCGTGCCCCGAACACTCCGTCCTGCCGGGCATCCGGCGTTCCATCCAGCGTTTCGTAGAATCGGTCGATGCTCCGCGCCACGCTGTCGCCAAATGGGGTGGAGGCCGGCGATTTTCGCAATGTACCTGCCACGGACTTCAGCAGATTGCGGCGCGCATGCGCCTTGACCTGCAGCGCCGCGCGTACCGGGGAAACATAGTTGTCGAACAGCGATCCATAGCCGCTGGGCTCTTCGAGAACGTAGAGATCGCGCTCGAAGTCGCAGCGGCCGATCGCGCCGTGGCCGCGCACGACGACACTCCGGTCAGTCGGACCGGCAACGAGCGAAAGCGAAAGATCCACTCGCGGTCTTCTGCCCTTCACCATGCACCTGCCAATGCCGATAGGCGCGCCGCCCGCCCGGCAGATCGATCGGGCGCGCGACTGTGGCCTGAACCCTATCCAGCGGCCCAACCAGATCCATTATGAACGACAAGACATGCGGCCCGAGCTCGAAGAACAGGTTGGCGGGATCCTGCAACATCCAATGATCGAACGGTCCGAACTGGAGAAGTCCCAAGCGGGTATAGCCAGTTGACAGCAACGCGATCGAGCTTGCCAAGCGTGCCGTTCGAAGCGTCCCGCCGCAGCTGCTCGAACGAAGGAAGGAACAGGAAGTTGTGATTAACCGCCAGCTTGACGCCCCTTTCCCCTGCCAGCGCCACGAGCGCTCGACAATGTGCGGAATCCAGTCCCATCGGCTTCTCAATGAAGACATTGCGCCCGGACTCCAGCACCGTGCGTGCGGCGTCGACATGATGGTTGGGGGGCAGCAGAACGTGCACGACGTCCACATCGACGCGCAGCATGTCATCCAGCGACGAGAGCGCATGTTGGATTCCGTACGCGGGCCGCCACCTGCGCCGCGCGACCGCCTGCGCGATCACATACCGCGACGAGCTCGACGTCGGCGCGGCGCGTCAGAGCCTTCGCATGGATATCACAGATATAACCTGCACCGAGCAACCCGACTTTCCTGCGACATTCCTTCATATGGTTCCATTGTGGCAGAGCACATACCCAGATGCAGTCCACGCCCGCACCACAGCTTTCGTTGACGGCTATTTATATTCAATCAACTCATACCGGCGCTTCAGTCGGTTCAAATAGAACCTTACCAAACCAACCGCGTTGGCGAACTTCCCGATCAACCCGAAGGTGGAATAGAGAAGCGCGTCCTTATGTGCATCGCCGAGGCGTCGCCGAAACCGCCACATCCTGAATCCGAGGACCGCGTAACCCAACAATAGGACGAGGCTAGCGCCCCGGGTCGGCAATGCGGCAAGCAGAACGAACAACGGCAAAGCGATGCCCCAGAATAGTGTGCTGCGTCTTTCCCGAACGCAGTCTCGACAGGTCGTTTACCGTGAATGTCGTGGCGCTGTCCGATGGCGTGTCCCGCGCGAACGGAACGGCGCCACCACTGATTGAAGCGCGTCATATCCGCATCGTGAATCGCCATTGGGTCACGCAGTTTGACGACACTGTAACCGGCGAGCGCCATGCGAATCCCGAGCTCCGTGTCCTCGGCCGCAATGACGTCTTCTCGAAACCCACCAAGCTCATTGAATACTCGGCACCGGACCATCGCCTTGCCGTCAAGCAATCGACCGAATTTTTCTGTCCCGCTCGGAGCTGTTCTCCACTCGAGCGCACACAGTCGATTGTAAATACTAGCATTGACGTCGCGTTCTATTACCTGACCGACGACGGCCGCGCACTTCTCGTATCTGTCAAAAACCCCGCTTCCAGTATCGATCCAGTCCGTTCCAAAGCGCAATCACCGTCAACGAACTGAACATACTTCAGGCCGGGATTCTTTCGACGCAATGCGCTGAACCCCGCATTCCGCGCTCGTGCCGCGGAATGAGCGCGCGAACGTCAAGAACAACGGATCATAGCCCCATCGCGCGAGCAACGCCAACACTCCGTCGCCCGAACCAGAATCGACATAGAAAACCGGAAAATCGATACCTCGCAGCGATTCCAAGCACCTCATCAACCGATCTCCTTCATTCCGCCCAATTACGACATTCCAATGCTCAATTCAACGCCCGTCCTTATCGAAAGAACCGCCAAATTGTCAACACTCATCGCTCGCGCGCATCGGTTAATATGTCGCCGCCAATGGGAGATTTC
The DNA here is from genome assembly GCA_963755395.1 of uncultured beta proteobacterium. Lineage (GTDB taxonomy): Bacteria > Pseudomonadota > Gammaproteobacteria > Burkholderiales > SG8-39 > DAHVFK01. The sequence goes on from CAVWJJ010000003.1 coordinate 402,764, forward strand.
GGAGGTCCCCAGATGCGTAATGAACGGGCCGCTCGTAGTACGCAGCCATCGCATCCCACGCCGCGGCCTCGCTCCAAGTCCAAGCCCGCACTGATCGACGATGTCGGTATTGATACGCACCCGCGGTTCCGCGAACTCGGTCTGGCGGCCAGCCTCACCTCGCAGGCAAGGCCGAGGCGGGGGCGCATTCCGTCGCCAGGCGGAGCGCGAAGGCGCCCTGGCTCTCGGCGTAGCCGCTGGGATTGAGTCCGGGCGAACCCTCGGCCGGGACCTCAGCGGCGAACGGGCGTAGGCCTTGGCCAGCAGCGAGACGTGGATGTTGTCCCGGACGTAGGCGGGGCTGGAGCAGTTCGGCGTGTCGCCGGCCAGCCAGTTCTTCATCAGGTAGGCGGTGAACCGCGGCTCCTCGTAGGGGCCGAACGGGTTGGGGATGACGAACTTGCCCAGCGCCGACGCCCGCGCGCGGCCGCATTGGAAGCGAAAGACCTGCGGCGGTGAGGGCCTTGGAGAGGCCGTAGGGCGAGAAGTGCGGGCAGGCCCTGCGAGCCGGCCCCCTCGCCCCCCTCGAAGACGCTGCCCGGTAGAGCAGCACCCGGCGGCAGCCGGCGGCCTTGAGCGCCTCGAGCACCGCCGGCAGGTTGCGGGTGTTATTCGCCGAGCGCCGCGACGGCGTCGAAGTCGGGGCTCTTGTAGTTGGTGACGTCGGCGGCGTGGTGGCAGAGCAGGTCCCAGCCCCCCTCGCCGATCAGGGCGAGGAACGCGCTCGTCGCCGAACGAGCAGCCGTGGACCGGCCGGCAGACCTCGGCGGCCAGGGCCACGCGATGCCGCGCGGACTGCGTCGGCGTACTCGTCGGCCGGCTGGCGGAAGACGGCCGTGACCTCGTGGCCCGCGGCGGCCAGCTCGCGGATGAACCACGTACCCGGTGAACGAGCTGCCGCCGGTGAACAGGATCTTCATGATCGGATCGCTCCGCTCAAGGATGCCGTCAGGTGCCAGGCCGGGTCGAAGTCGCGCTAGCTCGCGGTCCTTGTCCGAGAGCACGGCCGGCTCGCCCGGCCAGGCGATGGCGAACGCGGGTCGTCCCAGCGGACGCCGCGCTCGCATTCCGGCGCGTAGAACTCGTCGACGAAGTAGAACGCCTCGGCGTCGTCGGTCAGGGTGAAGAAGCCGTGCGCGAAGCCCTTGGGCACGTACATCATCCGCCGGTTCTCGGCCGACAGCTCGGCGCCGAAGCTCTGGCCGAAGGTCGGCGAGCCCTCTCGCAGGTCGAGGATCACGTCGTAGAGCGCGCCGCGGATGCAGCGCACGAGCTTGGTCTCGGCCTTGGGGGCGAGCTGGTAGTGCATGCCGCGCAGCGTCCCCTTCGCGGCCGCTGAGCGAGTTGTTGGCCTGGACGAACCGCGGTCGACCAGCCCGTGCTGCGGCGAACTCGCTCTCGCAGAACGCCCGGGCGAAGAAGCCGCGCTCGTCGCCGCGCTTCTCCAGGTCGATCAGGTAGGCGCCCGTCAGGGGCGTCTCGGTGAAGATCATGAGGTCGCTCGCTTGCCGCGTTAGGCTGCAGGAGGTTGAATCGGCCCTTGAGCGTGCGCAGGCGGACGAACTGGTCGCCCTCGAAATCCTTCTTGCCGAAGCCGTGCTCGACCATCTTGCGGTGGAGCTCCTCCATGCCGCTGGCCAGGTCGTACTGGAGCCGGAAGTCGGGCAGGAGCCGGGCGAGCTGGTCGAAGTTGACCCGGTAGTTCCGCGGGTCGGCACCGACCTCGCCGGTGTAGACGACCTTGGCCGAGGGGATCAGCCGCTGGACCTGGTCGCCGACGTCGCGGACCTGGTAGTTCTCGGCGTTGCCGCCGACGTTGATCGCCTGGTCGTGGACGGCCTCCTTGGGGCGCCGGCGAAGGCGGCGAAGGCGCGGGCGATGTCGCGGCAGTGGATCAGCGGCCGCCAGGGCGAGCCGTCGGACTGGATGCGGATCTCGCCGTAGGCCAGCGCCGAGGCCAGCAGGTTGTTGACCACCAGGTCGATCCGCAGCATCGGCGAGTGGCCGTAGGCGGTGGCGTTGCGCAGGTAGACCGGGCGAGAAGCACGCGTCGGCCAGCTCGGAGACGGCCTGCTCGGTCTCGATCTTGGACTGCGCGTAGGCGGTCAGGGGGTTGAGCGGGTCGCCCTCGTCGAGGTCGAGCTTCTCGCCCTTGCCGTAGATCGAGCAGCTCCCGGCGAACAGGAAGCGCGGCACGCCGGCCTGCTTGGCGAGTCTCGGCCAGGCGGATCGAGGCGTCGCGGTTGATCGTCGAAGGTGATCTGGGCGTCGAGCTCGCCCATCGGGTCGTTGGAGATCGCGGCCAGGTGCATGACGCAGTCGCACCCGTCCAGGTCGCGCGGCCTCGACGTTGCGCACGTCCTTGACCAGCTCCATGTCGGGCTCGACCATCGGCTCCCAGTTGCAGCCCTCGAAGAGGCCGAGGTCGCAGCCGACGACCTGGTGGCCTTCCTGCTTCAGGACGATCGACCAGGTGGGCCCCGATGTAGCCGCGATGGCCAGTGACGAAAACTTTCATGACGATTCCTTGATTGGATTGCGAAAACGTACCATCAGGCGGCCCAGGGTCTTTCCCCGGAGGCCCACATCTTTTCGAGGGATTCCTTGTCGCGCTGCGTGTCCATGCAGGCCCAGAAGCCCCGGTGTTCGTACATGCTGAGCTGTCCCGCCTCGGCGAGGCGCACCAGCGGCTCGCGCTCGAGCACGCAGCTCTCGTCGGCGTCGAGATACGGCAGAAAATCGCGCCGAAAGAAGAAGTAGCCGCCGTTGATCCACTTCTCACGAAATTCCGGCTTCTCGCTGAAAGCCTGGACTTTGGCGCCCTCGATCTTCAATTCGCCGAAGCGCGAAGGCGGGTTGATTCCGAGCACCGTCCCCACCCTGCCCTCGCGAACGTGGAACGCATATTCCGCCGCCAGGTCCGCGTCGGTCAGGCCATCGCCGTAGGTCACGGCAAAGTGCCCGGCATCGCCCAGGTACTGGGCGGCGGCCTTCGCCACCCGTGCGCCGGTCATGGTCAATTCGCCGGTGTACGCCAGGGTCACGGTCCAGTCCTGATCGTGGTCGACCGAATGCACCGTGGTGTTGTTCGTCATCAATTCGACCGTAAAGTCGCTGTTCATCGAAGCGTAATTGAGGAAATATGACTTGATCACCTCGGACTTGTATCCCAGGCAGAGCACGAAACGCCTGAAACCGTGCTGGGAATACTTGCGCATGATGTGCCACAGGATCGGATGATTGCCGATCGGAACCATCGGCTTGGGCCGAACCTCGGTCTCTTCCCGAAGCCGAGTGCCCAGCCCGCCGCAGAGCACGAATACTGGCACCTCGCTGCGTGGTAGATTCAAGGCGTCCCCCGGAAAAACGGATGGCGAAGCAATTGATACGAGTTTCGAGGCATATTTTACGGTGTAGAGCACGCCAGGCGGAGTTCTTACCAATTTTTACCCGGCCGGGACACACAGCGTGCATCATGCGCCGCACACGATGAAACTGCTGGTTGTCATTCTCAATTATCGCGTCACCGACCTGACCATCGACTGCCTCAGGTCCCTGGCGCCAGAGATTCCCAGCGTCCCGGGAATGAAAGTGGCAGTTTGCGAAAACGGGACCGGGGGCGACGCCGAAGCGAGGCTGCGCGAGGCGATCGAGGCCAACGGCTGGGCGGCGTGGACCGAACTTACCGCGATTCACCCCAACCGGGGGTTCACCGGCGGGAACAACGTCATCATCCGCAAATGGATGGCGTGCACCGATCCGCCGGAATACTTCCTGCTACTCAATGCGGATACCCTGGTCAAGCCCGGCGCTTTCAAGGCCCTGGTGGACTTCATGGACGCTCATCCCCGTGTCGGCGTAGCGGGCAGCCGCCTGGAATGCCCCGACGGCTCGCATCAGAGCTCCCCATTTCACTTCCACGGCATCGCAACCGAATTGGACCGGGGCCTGCGCCTGGGCGTCCTTTCCAGGCTCTTGTCACACGGAGGTGTCTACGATCCGCCCCCGCCGGATGCGTGCAAAGTCGACTGGGTATCCGGTGCAAGCATGATCATCCGCCGCCAAGTCATCGAGGCAATCGGACCGCTCGATGAAGGGCTTGTACACCTACTTCGACGACATCGACTACTGCCTTAACGCGAAACGCGCAGGCTGGGAGACTTGGTACGTCCCGCAAAGCATAATCGTGCACCTCGAAGGCGCGTCGACCGGTATAGTCGCCAAGCAGTCCCAGACGGCGTCCCGCATACTGGTTTCAGGCTCGGCGGCGTTTCTTCCTCAAGAACTACGGCGCCGTCTACACTGCGCTCGCCGACGCCGCATTGCTTATTGGCTTCGCCGTATATCGCGCCCGGCGGCGTATCCAGCGAAAACCAGACACGGACCCTCCATATATGCTTTCGATTCGTTCCGCAATAGTGTCTTCATGACCGGATTTGCGTTGCGCAATGTAGAGAATCCCGCGCTGCGCCGGATTTAGGCGCATCGCTCAGCGAGCGTGGAATGCACATCGGCCTATATTCCCGTCCTGGCCTGCCAGCGAATACGCAAATGGAATTGCAACTTACGTATTTCACCTGAGAAGAGAACTTATTAAGCAGGGCCATGAGGTATCGGTCTTTGCAACTGAGATTGGGCACACGAATACAGATGCCAGAGTTCACCGTATCGATGCGAGGCTGACTCAGCCCATTCGTGTCGTAGCGAACAACTGGCTTCGGCGAAGCGAATTCAATGCCATAGGTTGGGGCAGCTCAATTGGGGCGACTATACGTCGCGTGCACCGAGCCGATCCACTTGACGTAGTGGAGATGGAAGAATCGTTTGGCTGGTGCGCGACAGTAAAGAAAATGATCGCCGTCCCTATCGTGGTGAAGCTGCATGGTCCAGCTCTTCTTACTCTGACGAATGGAGAACGTGACACTGCATTCGGCAACGCCAGGATCATGCAGAAGCGGAAGGTCTGAGGCATATGAGCGCGATCATTTCTCCCTCAAGAAGTGCGCTGACACCTATCTTGGGGAAATATGGACTGACGCCGAAAGTCTTCAGAGTCATACCGAATCCTGTCGCCATTGATGAGTGCGTACCCCTCTGGGATTTGAACAGCTGCGACAAGAAGACAATCTTGTTCGTCGGACGGTTTGATCAACTCAAAGGCGGCGACACGATATTGCATGCGTTCAAGCAATTGCTCGAAGTGGATAAAGACATCAAACTGATCTTCGTGGGACCCGACCGTGGGATCATTTCAGATCAAGGCACACGTATCTCATTCGCGAATTTCCGGGACGCACTACTTACGCGATCGCAAATCTCCAACTTGAACTATCTGGGCCAATTGTCGCAGGACAATATTGTCGAGTTGCGTAGAAAATCGCTGGTAACAGTGGTGCCCTCACGCTGGGAGTCGCAAGGCTACACCGCATTGGAAGCCATGATTCAAGGTTGCCCGGTTGTGGCCGTCGCAACAAGCGGTCTGATCGAAGCCATTCAACACGAACTGACAGGACTTCTCGCGCGACCCAATGATGTTGGTGATTTGTGCCAGCAAATAATGCGCATGTTCGCGATCCTTCCCTCGGCCAAGCGCTAGGCGCGCGCGCGCGCGAGTCCATAATGGAACGGCACTCTCCTGCCAAGATTGCCGGGGCGACAGTCGACGTTTACCGTGACGCATTTCTATATAATAGTGCGCTCTTGGCCTCAAATTGTTGCCGCGTAGCTGATCGATCCGGAGAATTGTGAACCAATTCGGTTCGACAAAACACTCCTCACGCTTGACCACAAGTCAACCGCTGGACAGCCGTAACTTATTGTCAGTGCAGACTGTGTCTTTCGAGCCTTCGTCTCTCCGAAGCCTTGTCCTTAAGGGCACAATGTGGACGATAGCAGGCCATGGTGGCGGAATGGCCGTTCGCATGGCCAGAAGTCTGATTATGACCCGGCTCCTTTTCCCAGAAGCCTATGGCGTGATGAGCCTAGTCTGGGCCGTTCTCTACGGACTTCATATGTTTTCGGACGTGGGATTGGCTGCAGCGATCATTCGCGATAAGCGTGGCGATGACCCACGGTTTTTGAATACTGCCTGGACGCTCAGTGTCATCAGAGGCGCGCTGTTATCAGTGCTTGCATGCTTGATTGCTTATCCGATGAGTCTCTACTATCACGAACCGCAGCTCAGCCGACTTCTTCCTGTCGCAGGAGTCACTGCAATTATTGCCGGGTTCCAATCCACGGCAATATTTACCTGTCGTCGGCACATGGATTTAAGGCGGCTAACTCTGCTCGAGCTCGCAAATGAAATAGTAATGTTCATTGTGCTCGTTACTTGGGCCTATCTCAGTCCAACCGTATGGGCATTGGTCGGCGGCGCGGTGGCTGCGCAGATGTTCCTGACGTTGGCCACTCATTTCTATCTTCCCGGCGCTCGAAACCACTTCCAGTGGGAACGTTCTTCTCTTCGCACGCTCATAGGCTTTGGCAAGTGGATCTTTCTGAGTAGCGCCGTCTACTTCCTGTCTACCCAAGGCGATCGAATGCTTCTTGGACGTTATTTAGACATGGCGCATCTCGGCGTGTACGGGATCGCAATATTGCTGACTGACGCAGTCCAGTCTCTAGTGCTGAAAATAAATTCCGGGGTTCTTTTCGCCGCATTCGGAAAGTCGTTATGAACGAACCGAATCGGCTGCCATCCTTCGTATCCGCTCGCGGCTCGCCGTTGATCTGGTGTTAGTCCTCCCATTGCCGTGCTAATGATTTTGGGTACTCACGTTGTTGCAGTTCTATACGATGCGCGCTATCACGAAGCAGGTTGGATGTTCCAGGTTCTATGCATCCGGCTATTGATGGTTTGCACGCTCTCTAACAGCGAGAACTGCCTTGTTTCCCTTGGCCACCCTCAATACTCTGTTTGCATAACGTCTTCCGCACCGTGTGGATTCTAGGCGGCATTCCGCTCGGCTGGTCTCTCTATGGTATCGAAGGCGTAGTATGGGCAGTCGCGCTCTCTGAGCTTCCCGTCGTAGTCGTAATATGGGTTGGCATGGTCAAGCATCGCATGCTTTCCATTTGGTCAGAGGTTCGATCGCTCCTCTTCGTCGGGTGCGGTGTACTATTGGGGATCGGATTAGTCAACCTCCGCCATTGGTAATTCGATTCCATATCTGCGCGTCGTTGCTTGACGGGCAGTTGAAGCGCAAATCTGAGAGTTTATTCGCGCACATCCCCCATATTCAGTACCCCGCGTTAGAGCTTAGTCGACACCCTCCATCACACGAAATGACGATCCCGACCCTGACAAATGTTCGGATTATCTGCCTACAATTGTACTTCATGCGTGAGTGACTCGTGTATAACCCGCGGCAAGGCCGGCTAGCACCCAGGAGATCTGCGCGAACGCCCCGCCAAAACCTCCAGTGGCCATCATGACCAAGACACCGGCCAAGCAGGCAGTCAAGGCCATTCCAAGCACCGAAAAGTCTGAGTCCTGATCAATCGTGCTGTTCGCTAGACGGTACGTCCTCCAAACGCCCGCAAGGAATATGCCGAGAAAAAGCGCAAGTCCGACAAAACCGTAATACATGGCGGTAGCCGCATATGTGTTCATCAGGTCGATGATTCCCTGCCCCTGTCGGAGGTCCTCCAGATGCTTGAGCACGAACGGGCTACCGAAGAACGGATTCGCTCTTATGAGCTTCCAGGATTCTTCAGCGAGTCGTTCTCGGTACGTAACGGTTTCCGCACCGACTGTTCCAACGAATGGTAAATTCTCGACTCACTCGATCGCCAACGGGGGACATCACGAGGATAATTGCGATTGCGGCGCTTGCGAGGAGCGCCCGCAGAACTCTTGCGGCACCGTGCGGGTCCAATCCCCAAGAAGCTGAAATAAATCGACAGTGCGACGATCCAGGGAGCACGTGCATAGGCGGCGAGCAGACCGCCCCATATCCAGGCAGAAAACGCGAGTGGCCACAATTTAGTGCGCGCGCGCGTACGCAAATACAACCAAAATCCGAACGCGATTGCGAGCAGGACGCCAAGAGTTATTGAATGGCCTGCCGACACCTGCGCGCGCAGTGCGCCGGCGCGCATCAGAAACGCAAAAGGGTCTGGGCTACCCCAACGAATACCAATTCCCTGATACAGCAACCAGTGCTTGAGCGTTTCAAACAAAGCCAACGGCGCGTAGATGGCACAACTCAGGCAAAATGAAACCATTACCTCCACTATTGCGCGCCGACTCGTGCACGTTCGACTGACGACAAAGAACAGGACAAGCACGTCGATTGACGCAAGGAACGCTCGACGCATGGTGTTGGTGATGGATTCATAGGGCATGAACAGCAAAATCTGGAGCACGACATAGGCGATCAGGAGAGTCCATCACTCCTAGTCCGTATGTCTCCTGCTTCTTGCCGGACGTGAACAGCCGCAATCCGGCGGGCACCAGAATGGCGAGTGACAAGATACGATAGTTGTTGAGTTCAAACAGTCTATTGACGACGACTGCCGGAAGTTCAATTCCAACGGTTGGCGGAATGATCTGCATGGCCAGCACGGCCAACGCGATTGGATTCGTATCTTTGCGGCCAGCCCAAAAAACAGAGGAAGTGCGACGAGAACGTAAATCCAGAAGCTTGGGCTCGCAAACGCAGTGACAGTTAGCACGATCCAGACGTTGCGTCTGCGCACAAAATCGTCCGCCGCCATGAAGCGAAGGCAGATCGGCTTGGCGACGACGAACACCGCCATCGCCACCGCCAATACGACGATCATCGCCTTCACATTGATCAACATGGAACCGGTCGTTGCGCCAATGCCAGAATAGGATCTTATCCCGGGACCCGACAGCGTTCAGCTGCAAGTCGGGATCGGCGCTGCGCCTCTTGAGCGTGCCTCATCTAAGCAAGAGCCAGTGTGCGCCAGAGCTTCTGCCGAGATCGATGGAATAAACGCCATTGCCATAGGACAACGGAATCTCCCGTTCACGATCGATCCCATCGGCCTCCGAGGCATCGCGGGCGAAAGTCGCCTCCCCTGGCGCTCGCGCCGCGTACAGCTTGAGCCCCGCCGGCGCCCGGAGCATCAGCGACCCCGCAATGGGCTCGGAGTGAAACGGAAGCGTGTTGCCGGGCCCGGGCAACGCCCCCACGTTCAACGTAATCAGTATCCGTCTCGACTCGCCGATTGGCGCTCTATCAAGGCTCTGCACAGCGACTGTGGCGTTGTCGCCTGTGAGCACAATCTCGGCATCGGTAAGCTTGATATCCCTGCCCGCAAGCGAGCCCATCGCGGCCTGAGATCGGGGCGTGTCGATAGTGAAGATGCCCTGCGCCCAGTTCCGCCGAAGTTCGCCGGTGTCGGAAACGGCGTCGACCGCTCCATGAGCAAGAAGGGATTTGCCGGGGTCCATGATCACCTTTGCGCCAGCAGGGATCGGATTCGGTTCAATCCACGGCAGTTGACGGGTTCGTGGCAGTACCACGACCAGACGGCCCTTCTCGGTGGCCGTTCGCAACGCAACCGAAGTCTTCGGTGAGAGGGATTGGTTGAACAGCTGCTCGATGCTGGGAGCAAGGGCGTACGTGGTCTCGGCTTCGTGGATATCGCCGCGTCGATACATCAGCGCCGCCGCCGGCATGACGGTCATGAGCGCCGGATCGTTATGAGCTTCCCAATTTCCCGCCTCGCCCGGTCGGTCGAGCGAAAGCTGGGAATACGCGAACAGCATGACCGCCCGCCAGCCCTGCAGGCTGGCCGAGGCAGCCACATAGAGCGGGATCGTGCCGCGGTCCGCGACCGGGAACGGTTCAACGTTCCACTCGCTCACCGTAAGCGGCATTCCCGCCACCTGGGCGGCGGCGAGCCAGTCGATCATGTTCGGCTCACGCAACGGGTTCCTGCGCAGCTCCCCGACGCCCCCGTAGGCGTGGGCATCGATCAGGTCCCCCGCGGTCAGCGCCGGCAGCGAGCTCAACGGGTTGTCTCCCCATTGGCTGGTCGTGACGATCGGGACCTTCACGCCCTGCGCCCGGAGATTGGCGATCATGTCAACGTCGAAGCGGTGCTCGAGATCGTTGAGGAACAGCTTCGCGGGCCCAGGCTCCCATGAGCGCCAGGTCTTGTCCCTCGGGAGTCCCCAGGTGTCCGCGAATTCGGCCGCTTCGCGCATGTAGCGCGCGTTGTGCCACGGGACGCGCTTGTCCGGCAGCAAGGGCGTTGCCGAAGTGATGCGTCACGTCGTTCTCGTTCGTAATCAGCATCGCGACGATCCCCGGATCGTCCTTGTAACGGCGCCCCGTGAATGGGTTCAGGTGGTTCACGAACGCTTCGTTGAAGCGCTGCATGGCGTTGCGGATGCTCGGATTGACGTAGGCGTAGCCCTGGAGACCGGCGTCGCGCTTTGCCTTTGCTGATCTCCGCAAAGGCATCGATTCCGTCCGCGGCGCGAAAACGCCGGTCCTGCTGGAGATCCAGCCAGACGTAGACGCCTTCGTCCTCCAGGCACTTGATCCACCAGTCGAGGCTTTCGAACACACGCGCGATCCAGGTGCTGCGTATCCGGCGCTCTTGGGCCGCCGAAGATGTTGGGATCGAGCCAATCCGCGTCCAGGTGCTGGATCCGCACCAGGTTGAATCCAAGCATGGACAACCGATGCGCCTCGCGCCTCACGACTTCGCGCGATGTGGCAACGACCGCGTAGGCGGTCAGGTTCGTTCCCCAGAACCTGACCCGCGTGCCGTCCTCGAATTCCAGCTGATCCTTGACGGCGTGCAGGAAGCCGTGCTTGCCTGCAGGCCTCTCGGTCGCATTGAGGAAGGACAGATCGACGACATCTGCTGCGACCACCGGGTGAGTGCCCGCGCACACCGCGAGCGCGGTCGCGATCAGAAGGAGACGGCGCGCAGCCGCGCGCGCGCTGGGCTGCCCGCGTGTCAGAAGTCGTTCAATACCGCGCCGACGACAGTCGCCTTGCCGTCCGATACGTCATGCGACACGCCCTGCACCCGCCAGGCGCGGCTCGTGTTCTTGCGCACCACGATCATCGCCGCGCCGGCGCGCACGGCGATCACTTGCGCGTCGGCCGATTCCGACGTGGCGGGCGAGTCGATCAAGACGACGTCCACCTGCTGGGCGAGCTGGCTCAGAAGCGACGCGAACACCGGCCGCGCGAGCAGCTCGTGCGGATTGGGCGGCGCCGTGCCCGCCGGAAGCACCGACAGATGGGGCAGGCCCACAATGCGCTGGATCGTATCCGGGCCGCCGCGACCCGAGAGCAGCGCAGAAAGCCCGATGCGATTGTCGAGTCCGAACAGCTGGTGCTGGCAGGGGTGGCGCAGATCGGCGTCGACCAGCAGAGTGCGCCGGCCGAGCTGCGAGAACAGCACCGCCAGGTTCGCCGCGATGAAGCTGCGTCCTTCGCCCCGCGACGCGCTCAGGATCGCGAGCGCCTTGTGCGCCTGGCTGTCGTTGAACCAGCGCAACATGAGCTGGGTGCGCAGCTCGCGCAGCCTTTCCACCAGCGGATGGCGCGGCTCGTAGGCCGCGACCACCGATTCGCTGATATTGCTCTTGCCGCGCACCAGGTAGGGGTAGTCGAACTGGCGCGACAGCGCGAAATCGATATCGCCCTGGGTCAGCAATCCCAGCCGAAGGCCCGCCTGGCCAAAGCGCAGGCCCTGCTCATGCTGCAGGTGCATGATTCTCTCCGCATCCTGCAGGGTAATTCGCCCGGCTTTGACCAGCACCTCCCCCATCGAGGCGCCTTCCGCGTCGTGCGCGACACTGCGCGAGGCGGCGGAAACGACGTTGCCCTGGCTCACGTGCGCGACCCCAATAACGGAACCTGCCGTGCACGCGGCAGCGCCCTGGGGCGGCCGCGGCCGGATTTGATGACACCCAGCACGGGGAGCTCCAGCATGACGGCGAGATCCTCGACGTCGCGAATGCGCCGGTCGAGCGTTTCGAGCAGCAGGGCGATTCCGATCCCGGCCAGGACGCCAAGCACGACCCCGATCGTCACCATCACCTGCATCGGCTTCGGAAACGAAGGCTCGGTCGGCGGCACCGCGGGCGTAAGCACGGTAACGTTGGTGTCGGTCGCCCGGCTCTCGAGGTTGGTCTGCGCCAGCGGTTTGGCGACCGCGTCGTAGGCCGCCTGCGCCCGGTCCACGTCGCGCTTGAGGACGTCCATCTGGCCGCGCTTTTCCTGCAGTTGCAGCAGCTTGGCTTTTTGCGCCGCGATCGCGGCCCTCAGGTCGGCTTCGGTGCGTTGTCCTACCGATCTCGCCACCGCGAAGCTCGTGGTCACGTGTTGCGTCTCCGACGCGAGCTTTTGCTTCAGCTCGTCCAGCTGCGCCTGCAGGGCACGGTAGGTCGGGTGGTTGGTGCCGAGGTTCACCGACGCGTTGCGCAGCGCGACCTCCTTCTCGTCGATCTGGCTCCTCAGTTTCTGGATCTCGTCGCCGCCGAGCGTGCCGCGGGTCGAAGGCAGCGCAGCGGCCGCGCTGCCGGTCTGCTGCCTGCTGCGGGCGTCGGCGGTCTGGCCTTCGACCACGGAGAGCTGGCTGCTGAGCTCGTTCAAACGCGCGGTCTCCGAGTCCAGCCGGTCGCCGGTGACCAGGATGCCCGACTTCTTCTGGTAAGCCGCCAGGCGCCCCTGCGCCTTTTCCAGCTCCGCGCGCAGTGTCTCGGACTGCTCGCCAAACCAGCGGGCGTACTGTGTTGCCGGTCCCACCTTGAGCGCGACCAGGGTATCGGTATAGGCCTGCGCGATCGCATTGGCGACCGCGGCGGCGAAGACGGGATCGCTTCCCTTGTAGCTGATCTCGATGATGCTCGCCTCCAAGGGCTTGACGGTGAGGCTTCTCTCCAGCCGCGTCGGCGGCCCAGGCCACGATGTCGCCCTTGCCCTTCGTCTCCGCCGACCACAGCGACCTGACGGTGGGGTCCTGGTCGAGCTTGAGCAGCTTCACCGCAGTCTGCACGACCCGGTCGCTCTCGATGATCGAAACCTGGGTTGCCATGTTGCCGGCCGCCAGCAACGTCGCCATCGGTTCGGGCGAGCGAATGTCGACCACGAGCGACGTCGTCGCAGTGTACTGCTTGGGGAGGAACAGCGTGGCGCCGACGACGAGCGGCAATGACCGAGATCATGACCAGCAGCGCGACCAGGTAGCGTGCGCGCAGAGCGTATAGGATTTGTCGCAGGGTCATCGCTCGCCCCTCAGAAGAGACTTTCGCCCGCCCGGAGCACGTCCTGCGGGCGCACCGGATCATCCAGGTTGGGCGTGATCGTGATGACCTTGCCGTCCGCGTCGCGCCGGTAGATCCGCAGCCCCTTCTCCGTGCCGCGCGGCGTGAGTCCGCCGCCCTGGACCAGGGCCTGGCGCACGGTCATGCCGCGCTCGACGCGGTACGACCCCGGCTTTTGCACCTCACCGTAGATGTAGAACACCGGCGCGCGCGGGACGTAGATCACGTCGCCGCCCTCGACCAGGATATCGTCCTTCGAGGCCCGTTCGAGGAACAGGCCGGGAATGTCGATTTCCTTGCGAAAGCGCTTGCCGTCGCGCTCGCCGGTAAGGATGGCGACGTCCGCGCCACCCGGGGTGACCCCTCCCGCCATCGCGATGATCGAGGACACCCGCGCGTCGAAGGTCTCGAGCGGGAAGCTGCCCGGCTTCGCGACTTCGCCCAGGACCGAGACCTGGTGGCTGCGGATTTGCGTCACCAGGATGCTGACCTGCGGCTCCTTGATGAAGCGGCCGGTCTGAAGCGCTTTGGCGATGGCCTGCTCCGCACCCGCGATCGTCAGGCCGCCGAGCTTGACCGAGCCGATCAGCGGGTAGGTGATGGTGCCGTCGCCGCCTACACGCGTCTCGAGCGTGAGGTCCGGATTCTGGAACACGGTGATGCGGATGCCGTCGCCCGCTCCTATCTGGTAGTCGGGTACCCGGCCCTGCGCCTGCGCCGCGCAGGCCCATACCGCCCCCGCCAGGAGGAGCAGCGTACCCAGGATCGCGCGCAGCAAGGTCATATCAACAGCCCCTCATTAGTGGCCTTGCCGCGGGAGGTTCTCAATTCAGGGATTCCGGGATCGAAAGGCGCATTCTAGTCTGCGCAATCTGCAGCGACAACAGCTTACTTGTCAAAGAGTTATACCGCACGTGGCGCGATCGGTGTTCAGCGCCATCAAACAAAAACCCCGCCACTTGGGCGGGGTCGCGGGGTTGCAACAGCCTGCCTACTGATCGCCGTCGCGCCCGCCATTCTTGCGGTGCCGCGCGACGAACACCATCAGGCCGACACCTGAAAGTAGCGTTAGGCCCACGTCATAGGTGGTACCGAAGTTACCCACGCTATTCACCACCGTGTCCGCCCACGCGGCCCGGGTGATGAAGAGCGCCACCGCCGCAAAGAGGATTCTCGGCGCCTGTCCCAAAAAACGATTGCCAAATGCTGCTGATTTTCATGACTTGTCGAGTTGTGCTCGGTTGAAGTTGCTCCTCCACTTGGGCAATCTTCCGCTCCTGCGCTACCCGAGGCAATAGCCCGTTCGGTCTAACTTGCCTTTCCCGTGCGTCACCGGGCTGCCCGGCTCAGAACAGCACCGAAGCGTTCACGCTTGCGATGTTGTCGTCGAAGTCGAACCCTGCGGTGTTGGAGGTCCTGCGCTGATGGCGCAGGCTGGCCTTCACCGTAACGGTTCGCAGCGGCGTCCAGTCCAGCGCGAGTTCCGCGCTGTTCAGGTCATCATGGTGGAGGGGCGCGGCGCTCGCGACCACAGGGCCGTCGTAGTCGCTCGCGGTCTGGCTCAGGGTAAAGGTCAGCGCCGTCTTCGGGCTGAAGCGCCAGCTCGGAGCAAGTGAAACCGTGTCGTTCACCACGTAGCTCGACGTGTCGGCGACGAAGGGGGTGCGGTCCCGCGACGCCGACAACGCGAACGACAGCTTGTCGGTCGGGCGCCACAGGTAGCCCAGCGTGCCGACAGAACCTGAGAAATCGCGCTGCGCGAAATGGTTGTTCTTGTAGTCGACCCACCCCAACCGACCGCTAAGCGTCGACTTGGCGCTGACCGGCAAACTCGCCACCGCGTAACTCTCGGTGCGGCGATAACCGTCGTCGATCAGCCTCACCGGGTCGAGCGGCTGATCGAGGTAGTCGCCGCGCCCCGAGGCGGCATGAAGCTCGATCGAGCTGCCGCTCTGCGCGAGGTATTTGACTCCTGCGTCTCCGCCCGTCAGGCGATAGCTTCCCACCTGTTGGAATGGGACTGAGTTCTTCGCCATTTCCTGCGTCGCAGCGAGCAGCACGTGCCAGCCACCGGACACCCAGCCATCAAGGGAGGCCAGTCGATGATCGGTCGTGACCACGTTGCGCCGTGCGGTGTCGCGAAAGATCGCATAGTCAACCAGCGCCTGCCTGCGTTCGGCGCTTAGCGTTCCGCTCAGCCGCGTGCCGAGGCGCCAGTCCCAGCCGCCGCGGTATTGGAAGGCGTCGAAGTCGAGGTAGGAGAAATTGTCGTGGCGGTAAGTGGTCTCGGTCGCGTCGAGGTAAAAGTGCTGCAGGCTATAGACTTTGTCGATGCTGACCCCCGCAAATGCGGAGGTCACGGTATCGGACTTGTCGGACGTTCCAAGTTGCGCCTGCGGGTCGACGCTGCTCGAGAGCAGGAACGGGTTCGAGTCCCAGGTAACTCCGCCCCCTGCCTGCACTTCGAACACGGGGCGGGACTGGGTAGGTACCGCGCCCTCCTGAGCGCCCGTGCTCGGAGAACCGCCCGCGCCTGGCGCGCCCGCGCCCGGCACGGCCGGGGCTCCCGCGCTCTGAGCGAATGCGACGGCGGGCACCGGCAAGGTCCCCGCAAGCAAGCATCCTGCGGCCAGCAACCGTATCCAAGCGCCTCGCATGTCCCCTCGCCGCATCCGAAGGCTTACAAATTAACAGCTTGCGTCTGCATTGCCAAGCGGCACGTCATTGCGGGAAGCGCAGGTCGAATTGCCCCGGGCCGCGCTCGACTGCGATAAGGCGCAGAAGCGGCGACAGCTTATCGCGGTACTGAGGCGGGATCTGGGCAGTCGCAGTGAGGGCGGGCGCTACCCCTGGCCGCCACTCGCCCGTGCCGTCCAGGTTGAGCGGGCCCTGCAAGGTGCGAAGCTGGAGCCGGCCGGAGGCTCCGGCGCCATCGACCCGTAATTCGTACTGCCCCAGCGGGGAAACGGCGGTGAGCCCGGAGGCAGCATCCAGCCATTGCAGCGTGGCGTCGCCCTGCAGGTAAGCGCTCCCGGCGACCAGGTTGCCGACCTGCAGCCGCATGTCGCCGCTGAGCTCCAGCACCGCGAGTTTGGGCACCGCCAGCCCCAGCACTTCGGCCGGAAGCCGGATGTCGGTACCCGCAAGCTCTACCCGGGACGGGGACACCGCCAGCCGGAACCTCGCCGCCGGCCGGCCAAGCGCGACGTCGTAGACGAGCCGTGCCCGCAGGACGGAAACGGGGCTGAGCCGCCAGGCGAGCGCGCTGCCGTAGGCGCTACGCCCCTCCCCATCCCGCACTTCCAGCCGCCCTGCGCCCGACCACAGCGTGCCGCGTGCGTCGGCAAGCCGAACCCGCCCATGGGACTCCTGCGCCAGGCGTGCGTCGAGCAGCGTGGCCGGCGCCATGGCGATCAGGCCGGCGGCGTAGAGGCCGATCCCGATTGCCGCCGTTCGCCAGCGCATCAGCGCGGACCGGCGCGCGCGAAGGTCGCGCTTGCGCTGACCAATCCCGGCTTTGACAGCGCTTCGATGCGAACGGAATCGAGCCGCACGTGCTGGGCCTGCAGCGCGTCGACCCAGGCCAGCCAGGCCGCGAACGGCACCGCGCCGAACGCGGTCTGGGCGTGGTCCGTATCCTGGACGTCGATCCGGGTCAGCGCGGCACCGAGCCCGGCGGCGTTGGCCTGCGCCTGGAGCAGCGCGCGCAGATCGGAGCGTGACGCGGCGGGCGGAGGGGTAGCGCGCAGACGCTGGACTTCGAGCGCGTCGCGGTCGAGCCGCACCGCCTCGGCCCGCAGCTCGGTGACTCTGGGCCGAAGCCGCGCGCGGGCCTGGTCGGCCGAGACGACCAGCCACAGGTAGAGCGCAACGCCGAGCAGCGCGGCGAGCACGGCGGCCACCGCGCGCTCGCGCGGCGCGCGTGCCTGCCACCAGTCGCGCAATTTCGCGATCACGGCGCCCTCACGCCAAGAACGACGGTCGCGCCGCCGGCGCGCGGGGCGACTTCGGCGCTCAGCCCTGTCTCGTTCAGACGCGCGGCGGCACGGCGCACCACGGCTGCCTGGTCGGCCGCGAGCTCGAGCGTCATCCGCCCTCCCTCGAACGAGACGACCCGTAGCGCGCCCGGGGGCAGCGCCCCGAGGCCCGTGGCCACCTGGCCAATCATCGGCAGGAAGTCGCCTGGGTCGGGCCGGCCCGCGGCGTGACGCGCCGCGGCGAGCTTGCGGCGCATCTGCAGCGCCGGGTCGACCACCGCCACCGTGTCGGGAAACGCGGCGCGAAAGCGCGCCTCCATGCGCGCACGCAGGCCGCGCTGCTCGGAGGCAAGCACGGCCCAATCCGCCACCAGCGCCAGCGTATGGACCGAAAGCGCCACGGCGGCGATCCACGCCGCGGGCTTGAAACGCGCGAAAAATCCCGGCGCGAGATGCCATTGGCGGCGCGCCTGCGCGAGGGCCAGGCCCGCTTCCGCCGGCGCTCGGCGCCAGTCCCAGGCGCCTGCGTCCCGCAGCGCCACGCCGAGCTCGCGCTGCCAGGCATCGAGGTCCGGCAGCGCGCGCGGAGCGGTCGCGTAAACCGCGATCGACGCCGGCGTGGCGCCCTGCGTGCGCGCCTGCTCGAGCATCAGGCGCAGCGCCATCGGCGGCGCCGTCGAATCGCCGCTGTCGGTCGCGGCGCCTTCCAGCTCGCCCGTGCGCACGAAGCCTTCGCTGCCGTTCCAGGCCAGGCTCCACTCGCCCGCCTTGTACGGCAGCAGCAGCGTCTCGCAGTGCACCTCGTAGTCCGCGATCCCGGCAGCCGCCAGCGCCTCGTTCCAGCGCGCGAGGCCCGCGCGGTCGAGCACCGCGAGTACATCAGCGTCGCCGGCGCGGCCCAGCCAGCTCACCTGGCTCGCCTCGGGCTCGCGCAGCGTCTCTTCCTCGACCGCAAATGCGAGCACGGCACCGGCGCGGCGCGCGGCCGCTTGCGGCAGCCGCGTGCGGGTGATCAGGACTTCGGCGGCGGGAACGACCAGCTGGACCCTGCCGGCGCGCCGCGGCAGTTCCGTGGGGCGGCCTTCGCCGCCGACCGGCTCCCTGCCCGCGCCGAGCAGGGCCCACTGGCAGCGCAGCGGCGCTTGCGCAAGCGGGCAGCGGATGCGCAGCAGGCTCACGACACCTTGCGCCACAAAATGGCGGGCCAGCCCTGCGCCCCGCGCTGGAGCAGCGCCATGCCCCGCGCCCGCGCCCCGCCAATGGTTACCTGCACGTTCGCCATAAAGTAGTCGCTTCCTACCGCAAGGGCTCCCTCCGCGGCGGTCGCGTTAGCCGGGAGCCGATTGGTGAAGTCCGAAACCGTCCCGTAGGTTACTCGCTCGCGCTGGCCAACGAGCGCGCGCGCGCTGTCCAGGTCCAGTCCATCCACCACCGCTGCCAGCACTTCCGCCGGCGCGGTGTTGACGTTTACCGCGGTGGCCTGCGGCAGCGCGGTCACGAACGGCGCGAGGCGTGCGCGCACCGCATCGTCGAAACCGCGCACCAGCGCGAGCTCGGCAACGTCGGTCAGCGGCTGGTTGGCGGCGCGGTAAGGCGGCTGCAGCGAAAGATAATACCCGTCCTCGGCGCCGCCGCCCGGCTGCGGTGTGTTGTCCGCATCGATCCAGTCGGCGAGCGTGTCGGCAAGCGCGTCCGGCAGGTCGAGCATCGCGAGCAGTTTTTTGAAATGCTCGAGCTGAGGCAGGTTGACCTTGCCCCCGATCACCACGTTGTTGAGGTTGAACAGGCCCTGCTGGTCGGTAATATGGCCCGCGAGCTCGCCGTTCTCGATCGGCAGCGGCGGCAGGCTGAGCGCCCAGGGCTCGCTCAGCGTGTCGACGTTCCCCAGGCGCCGATCGTCGCTCAGCACCGCGCGCGCCCAGTCCACCCCGGCGCCGACCAGCGCCTGCGCCTGGACGTGATCGCCGGTCAGCTCGACCTGTCTCGACCAGGTGCTTTGCGAGACCATCATCGCCGAGGCGGCAAGCGCCGCAAGCGCCACCACGCTCAGCGCGAGCACGATCGCGACCCCGCGCTGACCTGCCTTCATGCGGCGAGCGCGAACACGCGCACCAGTTCCTCGCCCGAGGCGAGCGTGACCCGCACCCGCACGGCGCGCGGGTCCATCGTGCTGCCAGACGACTCCGGCCAGGCGCTCACCCACGCCAGATTGGCGTCGAGGTAGTCGATCGCGAAGTTCGTCACCCCGCTCAGTACCGGATAGCGTACGGGCTGCACGCCAGGTGCGACGTCGAGCCCCGGCCACACCCAGAGCTCGATCTCGCCGCGCTCGTTCAACCGGTATCCAAGGCGCCGCGGCGAATCGACGCTGCCGGGCGAGGCGAATCGACTGAATTCGAGCAGCGGCCCGGTCGAGGCGCCGGCCTGCCCAATCCACGCCGGGGCGATGCCCGAGGCGTCGCGGACCGGGCGCGGTGCGGCGAGTTCGACGTCGCGCTCGAAGCGCGCGAAAAACGCCGCGACGCGGCGCCACTTGTCGGCTTCTGCGCCGACGTGCTCGCGCGCATCGAGCACCGCGCCGAGGCCGCGGTAGGACATCAGCGCGAGCAGCGAAAGCACGAGCAGCGCGGCGAGCAGCTCGACCAGGGTGAAACCGCCATGCGGACGGTGTGAACTCATTTCGATCCGGGCGGAGGGTTGACGACGAAACCGGCGAGGTGGGCGAGCGTTCGCGCGTCTCCGCCGGCGTAGAAACGAAAATGTCCAGCCGCCGGAAGGACGGGTTCGGGGTCGAGATCACCTCCTCGCGCCAGGCGAACGCGGCGCCGCCCTCGGTCGCGGCGCCATTTTGGATACCCAGGGGCAGCCAGTCACCGCGGGCGCGATGTTCGGCCAACCGGTTCTGCGCCACCCAGCCCGCGAGCAGGTGCTCGCGCAGGTCTCCAGCCGTGGCGGTGGCCTGCCCTGCCGCCCGCAACGCCGCCAGCAGCGCGATCGAAATCACGGCCAAGGCGACCAGCACCTCGACCAGGGTGAATCCGGTCTGCTTAGCGCAGCGCCACTTCGCCATGCGCCGCTTCCGTTCCAGGCAGTACCTTCAGAATGCCGACGGGCGATGCAGCCAGCGTATAACTCGCCGCGCCGAGGGACATTTCGAGCGTGAAGGCGGGCGCAAAATCGTCGGGTGCAAATACCAGGCGCATCGCGCCCTGCGCAGGCATCGTTTCGATGCGCAGGTTCGAGATCGACATTCCATTCGGCAGTGTACGGGCGCGCAGAGGATCGCCGTCCCCGATTTCCGCCCAGGTGCCGTCGTCCAAGACGCGCCAGAACCGGTAGTTCATCCCGTCGCAGGTCCAGCCTATCGAGCGTCCGGTCAGGCGCGACTGCGCCGCGGCAAGATCGAACAGCTGCGCCAGCCGTTCGGCCTCTACCCGCAGCCGCGCGCGGTCGTCCGGCCGCACGATCGCGGCCACCAGGCCGATGAACAGCCCCATGATCAGCATCACCACGAGCAACTCGATCAGGGTGAAGCCGCGGCGGCGCTCATAGCGCGTGAGGCCGCGGCGACTACAGATCCCAGGAACCGATGTCGGCATCGTCTCCTTCGCCGCCAGGCGCCCCGTCGGCGCCGAAGCTGAACACGTCGATGTCGCCGTGCAGCCCTGGATTGAGATACTGATAGGGATTGCCCCAGGGGTCCTTGGGCAGGCGCTCGATGTATCCGCCCGCCTTCCAGTTCGGCGCAAGCGGCGCAGTCGTCGGCCGCGTCACCAGCGCCTGCAGCCCCTGTTCCGTGCTCGGGTAGCGATGATTGTCCAGGCGATAGAGCTTGAGTGCTTGCATCAGGCTGGCGATGTCCTGCTTGGCGGCGATCCGGCGCGCCTCCTCGGGCCGGCCGATAATCTTCGGCACCACCAGCGCAGCGAGGATGCCGAGGATCACCACAACCACCATCACTTCGAGCAAGGTGAACCCCCCTTGCCTGCGGGCCGTGGTCAGCATCGGCAAGCCGCTCCTGTCAACTAATCCTCCTTCTCGGCGCCCCAAAAGGCCCTCAATGCATTATATATAATGCCTTAGACGCATATAATGCCTTAGATTCTAGAAACTGCGGCCGGCTCGCGACGTCCTCGGGCGAGCGCACACAAGTGAGGCCACCTATCTCGCTCGATCGATCGAGTCTTGCGCAAACAGCGGCCGTATCGCTGGTGTCACTCGCCGCACTGGCACTGCTCGGGCTGGTGCTCGCGTATTGGACCTGGGTCTGGCTCGCGCCACGTCCCGAACCCCGCGCGCCGTCGCTCGACTCGCAGAAGCCGCTGCTCGCGCCTGCCTATCGCCTCTTCGGGGGTACGCCCGCCGGCACGGCCGAGGCGGCGCCGTCCGGGATCGCGGCCGAACTGCTCGGCGTGGCCGCCGCGTCCGACGGCAATCCGGGCTACGCGGTACTGCGTCTCGAAGCGAAGCGTATCGTCTCGGTGCGCGAGGGTGACGAGATCGAACCGGGCGTGAGACTCGTGGAAGTGCACGCTCACGACGTGATGCTCGAGCGGGGCGGCACGCGCGAAACGCTCGCTTTCCCGCAGAAGGCGAAGACCCCGTGACGCCGCGCAACAGTCTGCGTGCATGGCTGCTGTCGTTCGCGCTGGCGTTCTCGATCGGGCCGACTTGGGCCGCGGGCCAGGACATGGTCACGCTGAATTTCGTCAACGCGGATATCGAGGGCGTGGTCAAGGTGATCGGGCAGATTACCGGCAGGAACTTCGTGCTCGACCCACGCGTCAAGGGCACGGTCAACATCATTTCTTCGCAGCCGATTGCGAAGCCGGTCGTGTACGACGTGTTCCTTGCTGCGATGCGGCTTCAGGGCTTCGCCGCGGTCGAGGAGAAGAACATCGTCAAGATCGTTCCCGCCGCCGAAGCAAAGTACGAGTCGGGACGCGTTCACGCGCCGAACGACCGGGTGGAAACGCGCGTCTTCACGCTCAAGTACGTATCGGCCATGCAGCTCGTTCCGGTGCTGCGCCCGCTCATTGCGCCTTACAACGCGATCGCCGCGTATGGAGGAAGCAACACGCTGGTGATTACCGACTACGCGAGCAACCTGGGACGCGTGGCCAGAATCGTCGCGGCCATCGACCAGCCGAAAGGCAACGAGCCGGTCGTGATCCCGCTGCACTATGCGTCGGCGATAGATGCCGCCCAGATTCTGGGCCGTCTGTTCGCGGATGCGCCGCAGCAGGGCGCCGCGCCCGGCCTGGACCAGCCGATGACGCTGGTCGCGGACCCGCGCTCGAACACGCTGATCGCGCGCTCCGACGATCTGGAGAAGCTCGCCCGGTTGCGCGGGCTGGTCGCCGTGCTCGACGCCCCCACCAGCGCCGCCGGAAACATTCATGTCGTTTACCTGAAGAACGCGGAAGCCGTGAGCGTTGCCCGCACGCTGCGCGCAATCTACATGGGAAATTCCGGGTCGAGCGCGACGTCCCCGCGACGAGAGACCACCCCTGTCGCGACGCCGCCGGCCAACCAGTCCGGCACTTCGCCTATGAGCGCGTCGTTCAACTCTCCTTCCGCTTCGCCGGAGGATGCGCCCGTGCCGGGCATCATCCAGGCCGATTCGGCGACCAATTCGATCATCATCAACGCGCCGGATGCGATCTACAACAACCTGCGCGCGGCCATCGACAAGCTCGACGTGCGCCGGGAACAGGTCTACGTCGAGGCCATGATCGCCGAAATCACCTCCGACAAGGCGGCGGAGTTCGGCATTCAGTGGCAGAACCTGAGTGCCGCGGGCGCGACCGATTCCACGGCGCGCGGCTTCGGCGGGACGAATTTCGGCAGCAGCGGACAAAACATACTCAGCATCTCGCAGAACCCGGCCCTCGCGGGACAGGGACTGAACATCGGTGTCATGCGCGGCCACGTGACGATTCCCGGGGTGGGCGAGGTGCTCAACCTGGGCATGCTGGTGAGAGCGCTGGAGACCGACAGCAACGTCAACATTCTGTCCACGCCCACGCTGCTGACGCTGGACAACGAGGAAGCGAAGATCGTCATCGGCCAGAACGTGCCGTTCATCACCGGCCAGTATGCGCTCACCGGCGCCGCCACCACGCCGACCCCGTTCCAGACCATCGAGCGGCGCGATGTCGGCCTGACGCTCAGGATCAAGCCACAGATTTCCCAGGGCGGCACGGTGCGCCTTCAGATCTACGAAGAAGTGTCGAGCATCGACCCCAGCAGCGTTAACAATCCGGCGGGGCTCATCACCAAGAAGCGCGCGCTCGAGTCGACGGTACTGGTGAACGACGGCCAGATCGTCGTCATTGGTGGGCTGATCGAGGACTCGGTCACGGACGGCCAGCAGAAAGTGCCGCTGCTCGGCGACGTCCCGGTGCTCGGCGGCCTGTTCCGCTACAACACGCGCGAGCATTCCAAAACCAATCTGATGCTGTTCCTGCGCCCGGTCGTCCTGCGCAACGCCCAGAGCGCGGATTCGATCGCAGGCGAACGCTACAACTACATCCTCGGCGAGCAACGCAAGTCGGCTCCGGCTTCGAGCCTGGTGCTGCCGGACATGGCACCCCCCACGCTGCCGCCATACTCGCTATGGAACCTGCCGCGCTGATTCGCCCGGCGGGCGCGGTGCCCTACGCTTTCGCGCGGACGAACGGCGTCGCCGTCACGCAACTCGGGACCGACGCGGCGGAGGTCGCGGTGCGCGAAGGCGCCCGCCCGGGCGCGCTCGCGGAGCTGCGCCGCGCGCTCGGCGTTCCGCTGCGCGCGCGTCAGGTCGGAACGGACGAATTCGACAAGCTGCTCGCCGCGCTGTACAGGGGCAGCGACGACAGCGCCGCGACGCTCGCCGGGGATCTCGCGCAGGATCTCGACCTGTCCCGTCTGCTGCAGGAAATCCCGCAGATCGAGGATCTGCTCGAAAGCCAGGACGACGCGCCGGTCATTCGCCTGATCAATGCGCTGCTGACCCAGGCGCTGCGCGAGGGCGCCTCCGACATCCACATCGAGCCCTTCGAGACGCGCTCGGTGGTGCGCCTGCGCATCGACGGCACGCTGCGCGACCTGATCGAGCCGGCGCGCGCGCTGCACGCCGCGATCGTCTCGCGCATCAAGATCATGGCGCAGCTCGACATCGCCGAAAAACGCCTGCCGCAGGACGGCCGGATCACCCTGCGCGTGGCGGGCCGCCCGGTCGACGTCCGAGTGTCGACCATCCCCACCGGGCACGGCGAGCGCGTGGTGCTGCGCCTGCTCGACAAGCAGGCCGGGCGGCTCGACCTTACCCACCTGGGGATGGACGACGCTACGCTGGCGCAGATGGACAGCCTGATCACGCCAGCCGCACGGCATCGTGCTGGTGACGGGTCCGACCGGCTCCGGCAAGACCACGACCCTCTATGCCGCGCTGGCGCGTCTGGACGCTGCCGGCGCAGAACATCATGACCGTCGAGGATCCGATCGAGTACGACCTTGACGGCATCAGCCAGACCCAGGTCAACCCCCGCATCGACATGACCTTCGCGCGTGCACTGCGCACCATCCTGCGCCAGGATCCCGACGTGGTGATGATCGGCGAGATCCGCGACCTCGAGACCGCGCAGATCGCAGTGCAGGCGAGCCTCACGGGGCACCTGGTGTTCGCCACGCTGCACACCAACGACGCGGTGAGCGCGGTGAACCGCCTGGTCGATATGGGAGTGGAGCCGTTCCTGCTCGCCTCGAGCCTGATCGGCGTGCTGGCGCAGAGGCTGGTGCGGCGCCTGTGCCCGCAATGCCGCAAGCCTTTCGTGAGCAACGGAGCCACGCTTTATGCGGCGCAGGGTTGCGCGGCGTGCAACCACTCGGGCTACCACGGCCGCACCGGAATCTACGAGATGCTGCTCGTCGACGACGAGTTGCGCCGACTGGTTCACGACCGCGCCTCCGAGCAGCAGCTGCGCGATCACGCGCTTGCGCATGGCATGCGTTCCCTGCGGGACGACGGCCTGCGCTGGGTGCGTCAGGGGGTCGACCAGCCTGGAAGAGATCGTGCGCGTGACGCGGGACTAGGGGCGGCCCGCTTGGAGGCATTTCAGTACGAGGCGCTGGACGCAGCCGGGCGGACGGTGTCCGGCGTGCTTCAGGCGGACAACCCGCGCCAGGCGCGCGCGCAGTTGCGTGCGCAGGGGCTGCTCCCTTCGGCCGTGCGGGCGCTGCGCACGCGAGGACCGGGAGCGCCAGCCCTGGGCGCGCGGCATCTCGGCAGCCGAGCTGAGCCTGCTGACCCGGCAGCTCGCAACGCTGCTCGAATCCGGGCTGACCGTCGAACAGGCGCTGTCCGCGCTCACCGAAGAAGCCTCCGAGACCAAGACCCGCGACGTGCTCGCCGGGGTGAAGGCCGAGATCAGCGCCGGGCTTGCCGCTTGCCAGGGCCATGGGCGCCTACGGACGCAGCTTTCCCGAGTTCTACTGCGCGCTGATCCACGGCGGCGAGGAGTCGGGCGCTCTGCCCTCGGTCATGCAGCGTCTGGCCGACTACCTCGACGCGCGCCAGGCCCTGAAGCAGAAGATCAGTCTCGCGCTGCTCTACCCGGCACTGGTCACCACGGTGGCGACAGCTGATCGTCATCGGGCTGCTGGCCTACGTGGTGCCGCAAGTGGTGCAGGTATTCGAGCAGTCGCGCCAGAGCCTGCCGCTGCTGACGCGCGCGCTGATCGCCCTGAGCGATTTCCTGCGCGCCGCATGGCCCTACCTGGCCGTGATCGCCGCAGGTGGATTCGCCGCCGCGCGGCTTGCACTGCGGCGCGAGGCGCCCAGGCGGCAATGGCACGGCGCCATGCTTCGCCTTCCTTGGCTGGGAGCGCTGATCCGCGGCGCCAATACCTCGCGTTTCGCCAGCACGCTCGCCATTCTCGCTGGCGGCGGCGTGCCGCTGCTTGCCGCGCTCAACTCCGGCGCGCGGGTGATCACCAATATGAGCATGCGGGAGGCCGTCGAGCGCGCAATCGAGCGGGTGCGCGAAGGCGCAGGCCTCGCGCGTGCGTTGGGCGAGACGCACGCCTTCTCTCCGCTGCTGGTGCACCTGGTGGCGAGCGGCGAGGCAAGCGGCAAGCTGCCGCAGATGCTCGAACGGGCCGCGCGGCTGGAAACGCAGGCGCTCGAGCGGCGCCTGGCCGTGTTTGTCACCCTGCTAGAACCGGCGATGATCCTGGTGATGGGCGGAATTGTGCTGCTAATCGTGCTCGCGGTCCTCCTGCCGATCATCGAAATCAACCAGCTGGTGCGCTGAGCAGTCCTGCGCGGCCGCGCTCACCTGAGGCGCAGCTTGAACTGGATCGACAGCGCGCCATCGATCCGATTCTTGAGCGTCGGGATTACGCTCAGATTGACCCCGAAGCGCTTCCCCTCGACGGATACGAGTGGCAGCGGCGCGACGAACCACCCGCCCCCCTTGTAGTTCGGATAGCCGTCGAAAGCTCCGACGACGATCCCCGCACCGAGGTCGAGGCCTGCATACTGGGCATGCAGCGGGCGCCACGCGTAGGCCGCGTAGCGGGACCGGGCCCGATTGCTGTTTATGTACGACCCAGCCATCACGGAATGGTCCGGCGCCACCGCAACCTCGATGCCCAGGCCGACATTGTTGTCGCGCAGATTCTTGCTGCGATCGAAGTGCGACGAGTAAACGCCCGGGTTCAGCCATATCCTGGGGAAGAATTCCGCGGCTGCCGGATCGGCATGCGCGCTGAACGCACAAACGATCATCAAGGCGGAGGCAAGGTCGCGCAGGCGAAGAGTCATCGTCTGGATAACAGCGCCGCGCGCCCAGGCGCCTCTTCCTGAAGTATTGATCGGTGTCAAACGCTCCGCCAATTGGTTCCAAGTAATCATATACGGCGTTCATGGCAGTTACTACGCTGCATCTTGCCGAATTACCACAGTGGAGCGCGTGATGAGTGCCATAGCCGAACAGGTACTACCCGGACGCAATTCGTCGCAATCCAAGACGAGGATGGTGCCCGTCATATTCGCAAGCTCGTTCGGAACCGTGATCGAATGGTACGACTTCCTGATCTACGGCACGGCCGCGGCGCTCGTCTTCAACACGCTGTTCTTTCCCAAGCTCGACCCGGTAACCGGTACTCTTGCGTCGCTCGGAACCTTTGCAGTCGGTTTCTTCGCACGCCCGATAGGCTCGGTGATATTCGGGCATTTTGGCGACCGCTTGGGCCGAAAGACGTCGCTCATGATCACGATGGTCGTCATGGCGGTGGGAACTTGCATTGTCGGACTCTTGCCCACGTACAATCAAATCGGCATCTGGGCTCCGATCCTGCTTGTTGTGGTGCGGATCGTGCAGGGCATCGGCCTCGGGGGCGAATGGGGAGGCGCATCGGTGATGGTCCTCGAACACGCGCCGTCAAATCGACGCGGCCTGTACGGCAGTCTGGTGCAAGTCGGCTTTCCGCTCGGTCTGGTCGCCTCTTACGGAGCGTTCGCGCTTGCCACCCGGATCATCCCGCCGGAGCAGTTTATGGTCTGGGGCTGGCGCATCCCGTTCATTCTGAGCATCGTCCTTCTCGCCGTTGGATGGTATGTCCGCGCACGCCTGCCCGAAACACCCCTGTTCGAGGATATGAAAAAGCGCAACGACATCGCCAGAAATCCCTTCTTCGAGGCGATCGTCAAGCATCCCAAGAACGTCCTGATCGCGCTCGCGCTGAAGATCTCGGAAGTGTCGTGGGTCTACATCCTCACGGTATTCGTGGTCGTCTATGGAACCTCCAAGCTCGGCATACCGCGGCAAGTGCTGCTGAACGCGGTCTTCATTGCCGCCGCTCTCGAACTCATCACCATGCCGTTCTTCGGATGGCTGAGCGATCGGTATGGGCGCCGGATTCTGTACTTCTTCGGTACGCTGTTCACGGTCTGCTTCGCATTTCCGCTGTTCTGGCTGATCGACACGAAGGACCCGCAGATCATCCTGGTTACAATTATCGCGGCGCTCAGCCTGGGCCACGGCACGATGTTCGGCCTACAGTCGACTTATTTCCCAGAACTGTTCGGCACCCGCGTGCGCTACACCGGCGCGTCCTTCGGTTTCCAGCTTTCCGCGGCGATCGGAGGCGGACTGTCGCCTATCATCGCAACGGCGCTGGCTGAGCGCATGGGCGGCACCGCCGGTGTCTCAACAATGTTGATCATTCTCGCAGCGATCACGTGCGTCGCGACCGTGTTCGCACGGGAAACCAGGGGAGAGCCGCTGCGTGCGTAGCAGGAGCTTCCGGCTTCCCCCGCCTACCCGGACGCTACCTTCGGCCATCATTAGCCCGCTCTAAGCATGGCCCGGGCTCACCCTTGGCGAGCCCAATTGCGAGAGAATGTCCGCATGACTCGCACATTGAATTGGGGCTACGCCGAAGCCCGTGGCGAATTGCGAGGCGAGCCATGACGGAAGGCAAACCGATGCTGCGCCATGGCGGACGTATCCTCGCGGACGCTCTGGCCGCGCAAGGTGTGAAGCTCGCATTCGGCGTTCCGGGTGAGAGCTACTTGCCGGTCCTGGATGGCTTCTACGACCTGAGCGATCGGCTCAAGTTCGTCGTATGCCGCCAGGAGGGCGGCGCCTCGTACATGGCCGACGCCTACGGCAAGCTCACCAGCGAGCCTGGCGTGCTGTTCGTTACGCGCGGACCCGGAGCGAGCAACGGTGCGATCGGCGTGCACACGGCGTTTCAAGACTCGACGCCGATGGTGGTGTTCGTTGGCCAGGTCGGCGGCGATTTCGCCGAGCGCGAGGCGTTTCAGGAGATCGATTACCGGCGCATGTACGGGCCGATAACCAAGTGGGTCGGGCAAATCGACCGGGCCGAGCGCATCCCCGAGTATGTGAGCCACGCCTTCCATACCGCGATGGCGGGACGCCCGGGACCGGTGCTTCTCGCGCTGCCGGAGGACATGCTGTTCTCGCAAGCCGCCGTGGCGGACGTGCCGCGCTACAAGGTGGTGCGCCCTGCGCCCGCGCCAGGCGACATGCGCGAGCTCGAGCGTCTGCTCGCCGACGCCTCGCGCCCTTTCGTGCTGCTCGGTGGCGGCGGTTGGTCGCGGGCCGCCCGTGACGCGCTGCGTCAATGGATCGAGACGAACGGCCTTCCGGTTGGGACCGCGTTTCGTTGCCAGGATTTGTTCGACAACCGCAGCCCGAGTTACGCGGGGGACGTCGGAATCGCCATAAACCCTAAGCTTGCGGAGCGCATCAAGGCTGCCGACGTGCTGCTCGTGCTCGGCGCTCGTCTGGGCGAAGTGACCACCAGCGCGTATTCGCTGCTCGAGGTACCGACACCCAAACAGACCTTGATCCATGTCCACGCCGGCGCCGAGGAACTGGGACGCGTCTATCACGCAACGCTGCCGATCAACTCGGGGGCCGATCAGTTCATTGAAGCGCTCGCAGCTGTGAGGCTCGACGGGACGAGATGGCGAGAGTCCACGCGCGCAGCGCGCGCCGAGTACGAGGCCTGGACGCAGCCGCGGCCGATCCCCGGCAAGCTGCAGTTCGCGGAGGTGGTGCGATGGCTCGGCGCGACGCTGCCAGAGGATGCGATCATGTCCAGCGGCGCAGGCAACTTTGCGGGCTGGGTGCACCGCTACTACTGCTACAAGGGCTACCGCACCCACCTCGGGCCGATGAACGGCTCGATGGGCTACGGGCTGCCGGCAGCGGTCGCGGCGAAGCTCGTTGCACCGCAGCGTACGGTAGTGGCGGTGTGCGGCGACGGCGATTTCCTGATGAACGGACAGGAATTCGCGACCGCGGTCCAATACGGTAGCGCGGTAATTGTGCTGGTGGTGAACAATGGCATGTACGGCACCATCCGCATGCACCAGGAGCGGGAATACCCCGAGCGCGTCCTGGCCACCGCGCTGAGCAACCCGGATTTCGCCGCCTACGCGCGCGCATTTGGCGGTCATGGCGAAGTAGTCGAAACAACCGCGGAATTTGCCCCCGCCTTCGAGCGCGCGTGCGCTGCAGGCAGGCCGGCGCTCATCGAGCTACGCATCGACCCCGAGGCGATTACGACCGCCACTACCCTGTCCAAGATCCGCGCCCAGGCTCTTGCTCGACACCGGTAATGCGATCGATGGGCAGACGCGATTCAGCATCGACTCCGACCAGTATCGGACGCCTCGCCTCAGGCAGACCTCGATGAATTTGCAAAGCTACTCAAAGAACTCTGTATAGCCGTCGTCCGACGAATACTGCGCAACAGACTCCGGCGGCCAGGCACAAGATAATCACGCAGATGTCCATCTGCATTCGCCCCACCGGCCCCTCCGTCCGTTAGGGCCAAGAGATGGTAGCGACGGCTCGGAAAGTAACTCTGGCCTTGAAAGAATGTCGCCAAGCGGCGACAAAAACCCTCCCCGTTTTTTTCGCCGTTAGTTCTAACTTATTGCTTACTAAGCATTTAAATCAGAGGCCCAGATCTTGCGTGGTACTTCGCGACGGGCATCTTCCCTCTGCTTACGGTGATAAGCCTGGAGCTCAAAATGAACATATTGTTGCTGATCGGGTGTCTGATTGGCGGATGCACCCTCGGCGTGGTCGTGATGTCGCTGGCCTTTATGGCAAAGAGCGACGAACGTGAGAGTACGAGGCTACTTAGCTACGACCCTAGTACGCGCGCTCTGCATTAGGCCGAAGCCCTGAGCAAGGTTCCGGTCGGTGTATTTGAGGCCCGGCAACCCCACCTCTGGATTTTTCTTTGGTGTGGCTTTTGCTGAACTTAAGCAAGACCTGTCGTGCGGGCCCGACAGCCCGATTCCGAGACGGGCATGATCTAAGCCGGTGAATCGCGAAAGCATCGCGCTTTTCGTCCAGATCCATCAGGCGTTGGTTCGGAGCGTCCTGGCGGAGAGAGAGGGATTCGAACCCTCGATACGGGTTTTGCCCGTATAACGCCTTAGCAGGGCGCCCCCTTCGGCCTCTCGGGCATCTCTCCTGTGGCCGGATTATCGCCTATTCCCGCTCGAGTTCAAACGCGTCGTGTAGCACGCGCACCGCGAGCTCGAGATATTTTTCGTCGATCACCACCGAAATCTTGATTTCCGAGGTGGTGATCATCTGGATGTTGATCCCCTCTTCCGCCAGGGTGCGGAACATCTGGGAGGCAATACCGACGTGCGAGCGCATGCCGACCCCCACCAGTGAGAGCTTGGCGATCTTTTCGTCGCCGGTTACCTCGCGGCACTTGATGTGGGGCTGCACCTGCTCCTTCAGGATCTTCATCGCGCGCGCGCAGTCGGCCCGATTGACGGTAAACGACAGGTCGGTCATGCCGTCGTGGCCGACGTTCTGCACGATCACATCGACGTCGATGTTGGCTTCCGCGATCGGCCCCAGAATCGCATAGGCGACGCCAGGCCTGTCGGGCACGTCGTGCACGGTGATCTTGGCCTCGTCGCGATTGAATGCGACGCCTGAGATGACTGCCTTTTCCATCGCCATTGTCGGGTCGTCCTCGAATGTGATCAGGGTGCCGGCCTCTGCCTCCTCGGCCACCGGCAGCAACGGGTCGGTCAGGCTCGACAGCACGCGCAGGCGCACCCTGTATTTGCCGGCGAACTCGACCGCCCGAA
This sequence comes from uncultured beta proteobacterium, assembly GCA_963755395.1. Lineage (GTDB taxonomy): Bacteria > Pseudomonadota > Gammaproteobacteria > Burkholderiales > SG8-39 > DAHVFK01. Next base: position 434,691 of record CAVWJJ010000003.1, read on the forward strand.
TCTGCAGCACCTTCGAGCCGAGACTCGCCATTTCGAGCATCTCCTCGAAGGTGACGGTCCTCAGGCGCCGCGCATGGGGAACGATGCGCGGGTCGGTGGTGTAGACCCCGTCGACGTCGGTATAGATCTGGCACTCGTCGGCCTTGAGCGCGGCGGCGAGCGCGACGGCCGAGGTGTCCGAGCCGCCGCGCCCGAGCGTAGCGATGTTGCCCTGGGTGTCGATGCCCTGGAACCCCGCCACGACCGCGACATAGCCGTCGGCCAGATCGCGCCGCAGGCGCTCTTCCTCGATCGAGACGATGCGCGCTCTGGTGTAAGCCGAGTCGGTAAGCACCTTTACCTGCCAGCCGGTATAGCTGCGCGCCTTCAGCCCGAGGTCGAGCAGCGCCATCGACAGCAGGCCGATGGTGACCTGCTCGCCGGTTGAGGCGACCACGTCCAGTTCGCGTGGATCGGGCTGCGCCTGGATCTCGCGCGCCAGCGCGATCAGGCGGTTGGTTTCGCCCGCCATCGCCGAGGGCACGACCACGATACTGTGGCCGGCCGCGCGCCATTTCGCCACGCGGCGCGCGACATTGCAGATCCGCTCGACCGAGCCGACCGAAGTGCCGCCGAACTTCTGGACGATGAGCGCCATGCCTGGGGCAAAAAGCGCCGATTTTACAGGACTAATCCCGATGCCGTCGGCGCGCCGGTGGCGGAGAGTGAGGGATTCGAACCCCCGAGGACCTGAGGCCCTGCCGGTTTTCAAGACCGGTGCATTCGACCGCTCTGCCAACTCTCCACTTTGAATTCACTCGCGCCGCCCGCATTTTATGGCAATAACCCGGATTCCAGAGGGCTATTCGGGTTGAACCTTAAGCTTCCTCTGGTAGTCTTAAGGGCTGGAGTTCGAGATTCGACAAGGAGCGTCAATGCAACCCGACCTGCAACCCATTCGCAGCAACGAACAGACTATCGGCCGTGGCGGGCCGCGCTACGCCCCTGGCATGGAATTGCCGGGCGTCGACAGTCAGCGCGTGCTGCGCAACACATACCTCTTGCTCGCCCTGACCATGGTGCCGACCGTAATCGGCGCCTACATCGGAATGGCGACCGGCGCGGTCATCATGCAGCACCCGATGGCGGCCACCCTGATCATGCTCGCCGCCGTCATCGGCCTGCAGTACGCGGTCATCGCCAATCGCAACAGCCCGCTGGGCGTGGTCCTGCTGCTGCTGATGACCGGCATCCTGGGATGGTGGTTGGGGCCGCTGCTTTCCATGGCGCTGACTCTGGCCAACGGCGGACAACTGATCGCCTACGCCGCCGCCGGCACCGGCATCGTCTTCTTCGGCATGGGCGCGATCGCCACCACGACCAAGCGCGACTTCAGCTTCATGGGGAAATTCCTGTTCGTCGGCATGATCGCCCTGCTGATCGCGATGCTGGCCAACATGTTCCTGCAGATTCCGGCGCTCGCGCTGACGATCTCGACCCTGGTGATCGTGGTGTTCTCGCTCTTCCTGCTGCACGACCTGTCGCGCATCATCCGCGGCGGCGAGACGAACTATATCGTCGCTACCACGGGCGTGTACATGAGCCTGTTCAACATCTTCGCCAACCTGCTCTCGATCCTGATGCTGCTCAGCGGCAACCGTCGTTAGCACGGCCTTCCAGGCCGCAGGAAAGGGCGCTTCGGCGCCCTTTTTACTTTCTAGGGCCGCTCGAACAGCGCGATGCTCTCGACGTGAGCGGTGTGGGGAAACATGTTGACCACGCCCGCCGCCGCCAACCGGAATCCCTTTGCGTTTACCAGTACGCCGGCGTCGCGCGCCAGCGTCGCCGGGTCGCAGGAAACGTAGACGACGCGGCGCGGCCAGCCGTCCGGCAGTGCCTTGACTACCTCGACCGCGCCGTCGCGGGGCGGATCGACTAGCAGCTTGTCGAAAGGACCGAGCGCCGCGAATTCACCCCCCGCGTCGCGGTACAGGTCCGCGACGGCAAAGTCCGCAAGATGATGGAGGCCGTTCGCTGCGGCATTTTCCCGCGCGCGCTCGACCAGGGTGGCGCTGCCCTCAAGTCCAAGCACACGCGCGCCCATGCGCGCAATCGGCAGTGAGAAGTTCCCCAGGCCGCAAAAGAGATCGGCGATTCGCTCGTCGGGCCGCGGCTCCAGCAGGCGCACCGCGCGCGAGACCAGGACCTGGTTCACCCCTTGGTTCACCTGCGTGAAATCGGTTGGGCGAAAAGCAATTCTCAGGCCAAACTCGGGAAGGGCGTAATCCAGTGACGGGGCGGGAACGGGGCGAAAGGGGTGCGCCGAGTCGGGGCCGGCGGGCTGCAGCCATATCGAGATCCCTTCCTCGTCCGCCAGCTCGCGCAACTTCTGCTCGTCCCCCGCGTCGAGCGGCTCGAGGTGGCGGAAGACCAGCACGTCGGCCGCATCGCCCAACGCGAGCTCGATCTGCGGCAGCCGCTGCCGGATCGTAAGACCTTCGACCAGCTCCCGCAGTCGGGGTATGAGGCGCGAGATGCGAGGCGGCAAGACTTCGCAGCTCTGCATGTCCACCACGTAGCTCGAGCGGCGCTCGTGGAACCCGACCAGCACCCCGCCCTTCTTCGCCACGCGCCGAACCGTGAGCCGCGCGCGCCGGCGGTAGCCCCACTCCTCGCCGTAGACGATAGGCAGAATCGTCTCCGGCTTGACCTTGCCGATTCGCACCAGGCAGTCCTCCAGCCCGCGCTGTTTGGAGGCTAGCTGGCTGCGGGCATCGATATGCTGCGTCGCGCACCCACCGCAGACGCCGAAGTAGCGGCAGCGCGGCATACGGCGCGCGCTCGATTCGCGCAGGATCGCGATGGTCCTGGCCAGATCGAATTTCGGCCTGCGGTGCAGCAGCTGAACCTCTACCCGCTCGCCGGGCAGCGCACCCTCGACAAATACCACCTTGCCCTCGGCGTCGCGCCCGACGCCGCGCCCTTCCGCGTCGAGCGACTCGATCTCGAGCGTCACCGGGCCAAGGGATCGTTCCAGCGCTCAAGGAACTCGCCCCAATGCGGCTCCTTCAGCTTTTCCAACGCGGTACGCAGCAGCGCGCACTCGCGCTTGTAGTGCGCCGCGTCGAACGCACCGCGCAGCAGCTGGAAGCGCAGGTAAAGCAGATAGGTATTGGCGCTGTCGGCTTCGCAGTAGTTGCGGATGCGCCCGATGCCGCCGTCGCGGTACTGCTGCCACACCGCGCCGCCCGCCATACCGATTTTCCCCGGCAGGCCTGCCAACTGCGCGACGTCGTCGAGCGGCGCATTGTTGCGCGGCTGGTACATCGCCAGCACGTCCATCAGATCGAGGTGGCGCGAATGGTAGCGGCTGACGTAGTTGTTCCACTTGAAGTCGCGATTGTCCTCGCCCTGGTCCCAGAAGCGCGCCGCGCTGACACCGTGGATCAGGCCGCGATAGTTCAGCACCGGCAGGTCGAATCCGCCGCCGTTCCAGGAAACGAGCTGCGGCACGTAGCGCTCGATCCCGTCCAAGAAGCGCTGAATTGCGCTCCGCTCGTCTTCCGCCGGCTCGCCGATCGACCACACCCTGACATGGTCCGCGTCGCGCAGAACGCAGGATATGACCAGCACGCGGTGCAGCTGCGGCGGCAGGAAATCGCTCCCGGTTTGCATGCGCCGCTTCTGAAACGCAACCTCGGCCACTTCCTCGTCGGGCAGGCTCGACGGCAGCTCGTACAGTCGTCTGATGCCGGCGACGTCCGGTACCGTCTCGATGTCGAATGCGAGAACCGGTGCCACGTCAGTCCGGAAACACGCCCGTTGACAGGTAGCGGTCGCCGCGGTCGCACACGATACAAACGATCGTCGCGTTCTTCAGGTTGCGGGCGACGCGCAGCGCGACGTGCAACGCGCCCCCGGACGAGATGCCCGCAAAGATGCCCTCCTCGCGCGCCATGCGACGCGCCATCTCTTCGGCCTCTGCCTGGCCCACGTATTCGAGCCTGTCGACGCGCAGCTTGTCGTAGATCTTCGGCAGGTAGGCTTCCGGCCACTTGCGGATGCCGGGAATCTGCGCCCCGTCTCGCGGCTGGCAGCCGATGATTTCGATCTCTGGATTCTTTTCCTTGAAGAAGCGGGAGCACCCCATGATGGTGCCCGTAGTGCCCATGCTCGAGACGAAATGCGTGATCCTGCCCTGCGTGTCGCGCCAGATCTCCGGGCCGGTGGTCTCGTAGTGCGACAGCGGATTGTCGGGATTGGCGAACTGGTCGAGCATGATGCCCTTGCCCTCGCCCACCATCTTCTGCGCCAGGTCGCGCGCTCCTTCCATCCCACCGCCCTTCGGCGTGAGGACGAGCTCCGCGCCGTAGGCCCGCATCGTGCGCTTTCGTTCGGCGGTCTGGTTCTCGGGCATGACCAGCAACATGCGGTAGCCGCGGATCGCCGCGGCCATCGCCAGTCCAATTCCGGTATTGCCGCTGGTCGCCTCGATCAGCGTATCGCCGGGCTTGATCCGACCGCGCTCTTCGGCGTGGCGGATCATCGAAATGGCCGGTCGATCCTTTACCGATCCGGCGGGATTGTTTCCCTCGAGCTTGGCAAGGATCACGTTTCCGTTGCGCGCCGCCTCCTCGCCCGGAATGCGCTGCAGGCGCACCAGGGGAGTATTGCCGATGAAATCCTCGATCGTGCGGTGCATCGCGGCTTTTCAGCGCTGATCGCCGAGCAAGTCCGCGACGTAGGATCCGACACCCCGCTCCACCGGCATGAAACCCTCGCCGTAGCCTGCGTCGCGCAGCAGCGCCAGATCCGCTTCGGTGAAGCTCTGGTACTTCCCGACCAACTGCGGCGGAAGCGGGATGTACTCGACCAGGCCTTGCGCGACCATGCTCCCGAGGGAGAGCTCGGCTTCGCCGCGTCCGGCCCGTACGCCGTTGACCACCGCGCGCGCGACGTCGTTGAAGCTCTGCGCACGGCCGGTGCCGCAGTTGAAGATCCCCGATACCTCGCGATGTTCGAGAAAATACAGATTCACGTTCACCACGTCCTCGACATGGATGAAGTCGCGCCGCTGCTCGCCGTCGGCATAGCCGTCCGATCCGACGAAAAGCCTGACCTTGCCCTCGCTCACGAACTGGTTGAAGGCATGAAACGCTACAGAGGCCATACGTCCCTTGTGCGCCTCATTCGGGCCATAAACGTTGAAATAGCGGAAGCCCGCGATCTGCGCGCTGCGCGCCGGCAGGCGGCGCCGCACATGCTGATCGAACAGGAACTTGGAATAGGCGTAGGCATTGAGTGGCCGCTCGCACGCGCGCTCCTCGCGGAACTCTCGCCCCGCGCCGTACACGGAGGCCGACGAGGCATACAGAAAGGGCACAGCTTCATCCTGACACCATTCGAGCAGGACCCGCGAGTAGCGGTAGTTGTTCTCCATCACGTAGCGACCGTTGGTCTCCATGGTGTCCGAGCAGGCACCTTGGTGCAGCACCGCCTCGATCTCCTCGTCGAACTGGTTCGTGGCCAGACGCTCGAGAAAATCCCGCTTGTCAATGTAGTCCTCGATCTCGCACCTGGCGAGATTTCCGATCTTGGCCGCGTTCTCCAGGTTGTCGACCGCGATGATCTCAGTGACGCCGGCGCGATTGAGCGCCTCGATCAGCTTGGAGCCTATGAATCCTGCGGCCCCCGTGACGACGTAGAGCATTTCTGTCCTATCCGAAGAGTTCTTCGCGGGTGGCGACCGCAGTGCCGAACTTGCCGACCACAATTCCCGCCGCACGGTTGGCCGTACGCACGGAATCTGTAAGCGATGCCCCGGCGGCCAACATCACGCCAAGCACGGCGATGACGGTATCGCCGGCACCGCTCACATCGTACACCTCGCGCGCATGCGTCTTGAAGTTCATCCGCTTGCCGTCCCGGAACAGGGTCATTCCGCGTTCGCCGCGCGTGAGCAGCAGGGCCTCAAGCTTGAGCCGCGTGCGCAGCGCCTGCGCCCGCCGCTCGAGGTCGCGTTCGTCTTTCCATGTGCCGACGACCTCGCGCAGCTCGCTTTGGTTCGGCGTGACGATCATGGCACCACCGTAGCGGGAATAGTCATCGCCCTTCGGATCGACCAACACCGGCTTGCGCGCACGGCGCGCCATCGCGATCATCTTCGCCACGTGCGTCAGCCCGCCCTTGCCGTAGTCCGACAGGATCACGATGTCACACTGCTCCAGGGCCGCTTTGAAGTCCGCCAGCTTGGATGCAAGGACTTCACGCGAGGGCGGGACTTCGAAATCGACCCGCAGCAACTGCTGCCTCTGTTGCCGGGCGATTACGCGCAGCTTCTGGGTTGTCTTGATCGAGCGGTCGCGGTGAAGACGCGGCTCGATTCCCTCCTTCTTCAGAAGGGTCTCCAGCATCCTGCCCTCCGGGTCCGCTCCCACCACGGACAGCAGCCGCGTCCGGGCTCCCAGCGTGGCGCAATTCCAGGCGACGTTGGCGGCGCCTCCCAGTCTGTACTCCTCGCCGCTGACGAGTACCACCGGAACCGGGGCTTCCGGCGAAATCCGCGACACATCCCCGATCCAGTAGCGGTCCAGCATCACGTCGCCAACGACCAGCACGCGCGCCCCGGCCGTTTCAGCTCCTTTCATGTGCGCCGCCCCACCGCGAAATACTCGAATCCCATGGCCCGCATTGCCGCTGGCTCGTATAGGTTTCGCCCATCGAAGATCGCCGGCGTCCTGAGTGCGCGCTTGATGGCGTCGAAATCGGGGCTGCGGAACTCCTGCCACTCAGTGACGATGGCGAGCGCCTCTGCGCCATCGAGCGCGGCGTTCGCCGAGTTCGTAATCACGACGTGCCGGTTGCCCGCAAACAGGCGGGCGGCTGTCGTACCTGCCACGGGGTCGTAGGCGCGCACCGACGCGCCGGCCGCCAGAAGGTCGGCGATGAGCGAAAGGCTCGGGGCTTCGCGCATGTCGTCGGTATTCGGCTTGAAAGCCAGCCCCCAAAGACCGAAGCAGCGACCCGCCAGGGAAGTGCCGAAGCGGGCCGCAATCTTCCGCCCCAGCACGTGCTTCTGCGCCTCGTTCACCTGCTCCACCGCGGCCAGCAACTGCAGCGGACTGCCTGCCTCCTGCGCGGTGCGCTGCAGCGCCTTGACGTCCTTCGGAAAGCACGAGCCGCCGTAGCCCGCTCCCGGATAGAGAAATCCAAATCCGATCCGCGGATCGGAGCCGATTCCGCGGCGCACCTCCTCGATGTCCGCGCCCAGCTTTTCGGCCAGGTTTGCCAGATCGTTCATGAACGAGATGCGCGTTGCGAGCATCGCATTCGCCGCGTACTTGGTCAGCTCGGCCGAGCGCACGCTCATGGCAAGGAAGCGCTCGTGATTGCGCTGAAACGGACCGTAGAGCCGACGCATGATCGCGGTGGCGCGCTCGTCGTCGGACCCGACGATAATGCGGTCCGGACGCATGAAGTCCTCGACTGCGGCGCCCTCCTTCAGAAATTCCGGATTCGAGACCACGGCGAACCCCACCGACTTGCCGCGCTTCGCGAGCTCATCCGCCACTGCTTCCCGGACCGAATCCGCTGTCCCAACCGGGACGGTCGACTTGTCTACGATGACTCGAAAACCGTCCATGTGCCGTCCGATCGCGCGTGCCGCCGCGACCACGTGCTGCAAATCCGCCGCGCCATCCTCGTTCGGCGGTGTGCCCACGGCGATCAGCTGCAGCTCGCCGTGCGCTACACTCGCCGCTACGTCGGTAGTGAAGCTGAGGCGCCCGGCTTCGCGGTTGCGCGCGACAATCGCCTCGAGTCCCGGCTCAAAGATCGGGATGCCGCCCGAATTCAGCGTCTGGATCTTGCCCGCGTCGACGTCGAGGCAGCACACGTGGTTGCCCATGTCTGCCAGGCACGCCCCGCTTACGAGTCCGACATAACCAGTGCCGATGACGGTGATTTTCATGGTGCGAGGTCGAACTCCTCTGAGCGCCGTGGGGGATAGGTTTCCCAGCCGCCACAGGCCGGACAATGCCAGTGGAACTGCCGTGCCTTGAAGCCGCAGTTCTCGCAGCGATAGCGCGCAAGCCGCCGAGTGTGGCTATGAACCAGGTTTCGCACCAGTTCGAGGTCGCGCCGCCGCTCGGGCGATCCGGCGGCGACGATTTGCGCCTCGAGCAACCGGTCCAGACCCAGCAGGGTGGGATTGCGCCGTAGCTCGTCGCGCACCAGCTTGTACGCCGCCTCTGCGCCTTTTTCCTCCAGCGTCAGCTGGAACACTGTGTCGAGCAGGTCAAGCGATGGGTACTGCTCGAGATATCCCGCCAGCAGCTTGAGCCCCTCCTCGGCGCGCCCCGCATCGCGGTGCGCGTCCAGCAACCGCTGCGCCGCGACCGCGAGGTAGGCGGGATTCTGCAGTTCGATGCGCTTCCAATGCTCGATCGCCGCGTCGAGGTCCCCAGCCGCCCGCGCGAGGTCTCCGAGCTGCAGGCTGGCACGCACCGACTTTCGGTTTGCTTCGAGCGCGGCTTCGAGATGTCGGTGTGCCGCCTCTGGACGTGAATGCGTTGTCTCCATTGCCGCAAGCTCGCACAGGTACTGCGATATCTCCTTGCTGTGGGATTCGCCCGATTCCGTAGCCAGACGGCGAGCCATGTCGATTGCGCGCGGCCAGTCCTTCTCCTGTTCGAAAATCTCGAGCAGGTGACGCCGCGCCTCGACCGCGTGCGGGCCGTCGGCCAGACGCGCGAACGCCTCCTCCGCACGATCGAGAATGCCTGCCTTGAGATAGTCCTGACCGAGTTCGAACAGTGCATTTACCCGCTGCTCGGCGGCAAGGTCGGCGCGCTCAAGCAGATTCTGGTGCATCCGGATGGCGCGGTCGTACTCCCCGCGGCGGCGGAAAAGGCTGCCGAGCGCGAAATGCAACTCGATTGTCTCGTGGTCGACGCGTACGACCTCGATGAATGCCTCGATCGCCTTGTCCGGCTGCTCGTTAAGGAGGAAATTCAGGCCCTTGAAATATGAGCGTGGCAAGGCCCTGGATTCCGACACCAGGTGCTTGATGTCGATTCGGGCAGCGAGCCATCCCAGACCGAAAAACAGCGGAAAACCGAGCAGCCACCAGTACTCGAACTCCATGCCCGCCGCACCTCAGGCGTCGACCACGGGCGGCCGCCCGGGTTCCGCGGCGCGCGCGCCTTCGGTCGCTTTCGCGTACCCGCGCGCCTCGCGCCTGAGACGCTGAATTTCGCGCCGCTGGCCGAGCAGCGCCGACGCCATCGCCATCACACCGAACAGCGCTCCCGCGGCAAAGAATCCGAATAGCAGTACCACCAGGGGAGCCTGCCAGCTGCGGTCGAAATAGAAATTGAGCGTGACCGGGGCGATATTCTTGGCCGCAAACGCGAGCAGAAACAGAAAAATAATCAGCCGGAGCGTCCAGGTGACGATGCGCATACTCGATTCCTATTGCCGGGCTCCGGCGCCGCGTACGGGGCGTTGTCGCGCCCAAGACAACGCTTCACTAACTCGTGTGCGTGGGCTGCTCCTGGGGCAAGGCCGCCTGCTCGGCCTGCGCCGAATCCACCCGTTCGCGAAGCTCCTTGCCGGCCTTGAAGTGCGGCACGTACTTCTCGGGCACATGCACCTTCTCGCCGGACTTCGGATTGCGTCCCACACGCGGTGGTCGGTAGTTCAAGCCGAAGCTGCCGAAGCCGCGAATCTCGATGCGATCCCCGGCGAGGAGTGCCTGGGTCATCGCATCGAGGATCATCTTGACCGCGTATTCGGCGTCCTTCGCCACCAATTGCGGATAGCGCTGCGCAAGGCGAGCAATCAATTCCGATTTCGTCATGGACGGCCCGTCTCCCTGAGCGTTCTTTTCCTGCAACCAGAGCTATCGTCGTTGCCGTCTATTGCTGATTGCGGTTGTCGAGCTTGGCGCGCAGCAGAGCGCCGAGGTTCGTCGCCCCCGCGCTCGCAGCGGCGTTCTCCGTACGCAGCTGCTTCATCGCCTCGCTTTCGTCCGCCAGATCCCTGGCCTTGATCGAAAGATTGATCGAGCGATTCTTGCGGTCGAGGTTGATGATCATCGCGTTTACCGTATCACCTTCCTTGAGGTGGCTGCGCAGGTCCTCGACCCGATCGCGCGAGTATTCCGACGCGCGCAGGTAGCCTTCAACCTCGGGCGAAATCGCCACCACCGCACCCTTGGCGTCGACCGACTTCACAGTGCCGGTGACGAGGCTGTTCTTGTCATGGCCAGCGAGGAAATTGGTGAACGGGTCGCCCTCAAGTTGCTTGATGCCGAGCGAAATGCGCTCGCGCTCGACGTCGATCGAAAGCACGACCGCCTCCACTTCCTCACCCTTCTTGAACCGCTTGACCGCCTCCTCGCCGCTGTCGCTCCAGGACAAATCGGAGAGATGCACCAGGCCGTCGATTCCGCCGGCAAGACCCACGAACACGCCGAAATCGGTAATCGACTTGACTTGCCCCTTTACCCGATCGCCCTTCTTGAACTCGCGCGCAAAATCCTCCCACGGATTCGGCATGCACTGCTTCATGCCGAGCGAGATGCGTCGCCGATCCTCGTCGATCTCCAGAATCATGACCTCGACTTCGTCGCCGACCTGAACGACCTTCGACGGGTGCACGTTCTTGTTGGTCCAGTCCATCTCGGAAACGTGGACCAGCCCCTCGATGCCCGATTCGACCTCGACGAAAGCGCCGTAGTCGGTGAGGTTCGTCACCTTTCCGAACAGGCGCGTTCCCTGCGGATAGCGGCGCGAAATGCCGACCCAGGGATCCTCGCCGAGCTGCTTGAGGCCGAGCGACACGCGATTCTTTTCGGCATCGAACTTGAGCACTTTGGCGGTGACTTCGTCGCCCACGTTGAGCACCTCGGACGGGTGCTTGACGCGCCGCCACGCCAGGTCGGTAATGTGCAGCAGGCCGTCGATCCCGCCGAGATCCACAAATGCGCCGTAGTCGGTGATGTTCTTGACGATGCCCTTGACCTCCGCGCCTTCCTGCAGAGTCGAAAGCAACTGCTCGCGTTCCGCGCCGACGGTTTCCTCAAGCACCGCACGCCGGGAAACAACCACATTGTTGCGCTTGCGGTCGAGCTTGATGACCTTGAATTCCATCTGCTTGCCCTCGTAGGGCGTCGTGTCCTTGACCGGGCGCAGATCCACCAGCGAACCGGGAAGGAAGGCACGGATGCCCTTGGCCATCACCGTCAGTCCGCCTTTCACCTTGCCGGTAATGACGCCCTCGATCTTCTCGCCCTTTTCCAGCGCTTGCTCGAGTTCCAGCCAGGCCGCAAGGCGTTTGGCCTTTTCGCGCGACAGGCGAGTCTCGCCGTGCCCGTCCTCGAGCGCCTCGATCGAAACACTGACGAAATCTCCCGCCTTGACGTCGGTTTCGCCGCCATCGTCCTTGAACTCCTCGAGCGGGATAACGCTTTCGGACTTGAGGCCGGCGTTGACGACGACGTAATGCTGGTCGACACGCACCACTTCGGCGGTAATGACCTCGCCGATGCGCATCTCCTTGAGAGAGAGGCTCTCTTCGAACAGCGCGGCAAAGGACTCGTGGTTGGAAGGTTTGGAAGTTGCAGGGGAAACGCTGGGCATGTAAGGGCAAGACCTCTTAGGCCGCCGCTCCTTGCAGATGCGGACGGGTCAAGTTGCACACACGGGCCCGGCAACCGCCGGAACCCACCAATATCGAGTTCAGGCGCTCACGCCTTCAGCTCGCTCCTGCCACCAACCGAGGATCCGGCTCACGACCTCATCGATCGTCAGATCGGATGAATCGAGTTGCACGGCGTCCGGCGCGGGAACGAGCGGTGATACCGCCCGGGCCGCGTCGCGCGCATCACGCGCTTCCAGCTCGCGGAAAAGGGTTGTGAGAGTAGCATGGATTCCTTTTTGTTTCAACTGGTTATACCGGCGCTCGGCCCGCACGGTAGCGCTCGCGGTCAAGAACACCTTCAGTGCCGCGTCAGGGAACACGACCGAGCCCATGTCGCGCCCGTCGGCAACCAGGCCCGGCTCACGCCGGAATGCGCGCTGGCGCCCGAGCAGCGCTTCGCGAACCTTCAGCAGCTTGGCGACTTCGGATGCGCGGCTGCCACACTCTTCCGTGGCCAGGTCCTTTGTAACATCATGATCCTCAAGGAATATGTTTTCATTCACGAACCGAGCCGACAAGTCGTGCGCAAGCACTTCGAGCCGCTTCTCGTCGTTCGCGGGCACGCGCGACCGCAACGATGCGAGCGCGACCAGGCGGTAGAGCGCGCCGCTATCGAGGCAATGAAAGCCGAGCGCTTCGGCCACGCGCCGGGCAATCGTCCCCTTGCCTGACGCGGACGGTCCGTCGACCGTGATCACCGGAGCGCTCACGCGTACTCCGAAATTCGCGCCAGTGCCACGAAGAAGTCTGGATAAGTCTTGGCGATGCAAGAGGGATTGTTGATGCGAACCGGCACGCCACCGAGCGCGGCGAGCGCGAACGACATCGCGATGCGGTGGTCGTCGTAGGTATCTATTGCAACGTCGGAGACGAGGCGCGCCGGCGGTACGATGCGCAGATAGTCGCGGCCCTCCTCAACTACGGCCCCGAGCTTGCGCAGTTCGGTTGCCATCGCGGTCAAACGATCTGTCTCCTTGACCCTCCAACTCGCAATGTTACGCAGCGTGCTTGGCCCATCGGCAAACAGCGCAGTCACTGCAGCCGTCATTGCCGCGTCCGGGATGTGGTTCAGATCCATGTCGATCGGATTGAGCCTGCGGTCGCACGAGACCTCGATCCAGTCGGGACCCATGCCGACGCGCGCCCCCATGCGTTCGAGCACCTCGGCGAAGCGCACGTCGCCCTGAATGCTGTCGCGTCCGACGCCCTCGACCCGCACCGGGCCGCCTCCGATCGCCGCCGCCGCAAGGAAATATGATGCGGACGACGCATCGCCCTCGACCAACACATGCCCCGGACTCGCGTATCGCGAGCGCTCGAGGTGGAATCGGCGCCAGTCTTCCCGCACCACATCGACGCCGAAGCGGCGCATCAGATTGATGGTGATTTCGACGTAGGGCTTGGATATGAGCTCGCCCTCGACTTCGACGGTCACCGCGGCGCCCGCAAGCGGTAACGCCATCAGCAATGCGCTGACGAACTGCGACGAGACGTCGCCTCGCACGCGCACCGGCGCTTCGAAGCGCTGTCGCCCCGGATGCACCGCCAGCGGAGGGTACCCCTGCGCCCCCAGGTAGTCGATCTGGGCGCCGAGCCCGCGCAGGGCGTCGACCAGGTCGCGTATCGGCCGCTCATGCATGCGGGGCACACCGGAAAGCCGGTATTCGCCGCTCGAGAGCGCGAGCACCGCGGTCAGCGGCCTGAACGCGGTCCCCGCATTTCCGAGCCACAGCTCGGCGCGCCGAACGGGGAAGGCGCCACCGACACCCGCAACGCGCAGCGTACCGTCCGCCCGCTTCCAGGCGACACCGAGGCGCTGCAGCGCATCTAGCATCACCTTCGTGTCGTCCGCGTCCAGCAGACCGCCGACGCGCGTGTCGCCGCTTGCAAGCGCCGAAAGCAGCAGGACGCGGTTCGAAATGCTTTTCGAACCGGGCAGCCGCACACTTCCCGCGACGCGCCGGATCGGCTCCAGCTTCAGCGTATCCACCGTGTCCGCCTCAGAAATCGAACTCGCCGCCGAGCCAGCGATTGCGTGCGGCACGGGCCTGCGCGAAGACCTCCTCCAGACCCACCGCATCGCCGGCCGCAAGCAGCGCGCGGATCGATTCGAGCTGCTCGCCATATCGCTTCAGCTCGGCGAGCAACGCATCGTGATTGGCGACGCAGATGTCGCGCCACATCTCGGGGTGGCTGGAAGCAATGCGCGTGAAATCGCGGAAACCTCCCGCCGCGTAGCCGAACAGCTGCGCCGAATTCGGGCGCTGTGCGAGCTCATGCACCAGCGCGAACGCGAGCAAATGGGGCAGGTGGCTTACCGCGGCGAATACCGCGTCATGTTCTTCCGGCGCCATGCGCGCTACCCGTGCGCCGCACGCCTGCCAAGCTCCCGTGGCGCGCGCGATCGACTCGGCAGCATTCTCGGGCAGCGGCACGAGGACCACACGCTTGCCGCGGAACAGGTCCGCCTTCGCCGCCGCCACGCCGCTATGCTCCGCGCCGGCGATCGGATGGGTTGGCACGAACTGCGCGACTTTGGCGCCCAAGTGCGTGTGCGCCGCCGCGACCACATCCCGCTTGGTGCTCCCGGCGTCGATCATCAGCGCGCCGGGTGACAGCGCCGGCGCCAGCGCCGAAAATACGCTTCCGAATTGCGCCACCGGCGTTGCGACCAGAATCAAGTCCGCCCCGCGCACCGCCCGCGCGACATCGCTTTCTGCGACGTCGATCGCGCCCAGCGCTAAAGCTGCGTCGAGATTCGCTCTGCTGCGGCCGACTCCTACGACCTGTCCGCAGGCCCTTGCCGCCTTCAGCGCGAGCGCGAAGGAACCGCCGATCAGCCCGACACCGATGACCGCGACCCGTCCGAAGCGCCCGCCCGGCGCCTCCGCGTCCCGGCTCATTCCCTCAGGCTGGCGTTGAGCGCCATCAGAAACTTCTCGTTCTCGGCCGGCGTGCCCACCGTCACCCGCAAATACTCGGGCAACTCGTATCCGCCGACCGGGCGCACGATTACGCCGCGACGCAGCAAGCGTTTGTAGATTTCTCCCGCCCTGCCGACACAAATAGTGAGGAAATTGCCGAACGAAGGGATGTAGTCGAGGCGCAGTGCCTTCGCGCCCTCCTCGAGTTGGCGTAGCCCCCGCAGGTTCTCAGCATAGCTCATGGCCACGAACTCCATGTCACCGAGTGCCGCGGTGGCGGCCGCGAGCGCGATGCTGTTTACGTTGAACGGCTGGCGCACCCGGTTCATCACATCCGCGACCGAAGGATGCGAAAGGGCATAGCCGACTCGCAGGCCGGCGAGACCGTACGCCTTGGAGAATGTTCGCGTGATGACCAAGTTCGGGTAGCGCCTGAGCCATTTCACCGTATCCGTCTTGGCGTCCGCCGGGAGGAATTCATTGTAGGCCTCGTCGAGCACGACGATGACGCGTTCGGGTACGCGTCGAACGAACGCCTCGAGCTGCTCTGGAAACGCGTACGTGCCCGTGGGGTTGTTCGGATTGGCGACCCAGACCACGTAAGTGTCGTCGCTGATCGCGCTCGCCATCGCGTCGAGGTCGTGCCCGAAGTCCTTGGCCGCGACCACGATCGAGCGCGCGCCGCGCGCCTGCGTCGCGAGCGGATAGACCGCGAAGCAATGCTGCGAGAACACCGCCGAGCGCCCCGCGCCGAGGAACGCCAGCGCGACCAGCTCAAGCACGTCGTTCGACCCGTTGCCGAGCACGATCGAGGACGTCTCGACGCCGTAGCGCTTCGACAATGCAACCTTCAGCTCGTAGCCGTTGCCGTCGGGATAGCGTGCGACGTCGCCCAGGGATGCGTCGATCGCGGCACGCGTTCTCGGCCCGATGCCGCGCGGATTCTCGTTCGACGCGAGCTTCACGATGTTCTTCTCTTCCAGCCCCATCTCGCGCGCCAGCTCGGAAATCGGCTTGCCTGGCTGGTAGGGTGCGATCGAGCGTACGTATGAAGGCGAAAGTTCGCAGAGGTCCATTTTCGTCGGTAAAGCACCCATGGCTGATGTCCCGCTACGCGACTGCTGCGGGATAGGAACCCAGCACCTTCAGGAACGGCGCCTGCCGCCGCAACTCGGCAAGCGCCGCTGCGACACGCTCGTCCTGCTGGTGGCCCTGAACATCGATGAAAAATACGTACTCCCAAAGCGCGTCGCGCATCGCACGCGATGGACGTGATTCGATTCGTGTCATGCTGACGCGGTTCGCGGCGAGCGGCGATAACAGCGCGTGAACGGCGCCCGGCTTGTTTTCGGCCGACATCACCATAGCTGTGCGGTCGTTGCCACTGGGCGCGCAATCGAGCGTGCCGAGCACCAGGAAGCGTGTGGTGTTGGTCGGATCGTCCTCGATCGAGCGCGCGAGCAGGTTCAGGCGGTAGCGTTCCGACGCTCCTGTTCCGGCGATTGCCGCAGCATCCCCTTCCTCCGTCGCGCGTCGTGCAGCCTCGCCGTTCGATGCCACGGGGACGCGCTCCGCGTTCGGCAGGTTTTGGTTGAGCCACGCGTTGCACTGGGCGAGCGACTGAGCGTGCGAGTAAACACACCGGATCGATTTCAGATCGGTCGCGCGCGACATCAGGTTCTGGTGCACCCGCAATTCGACCTCGCCGCAGATCTTGAGCGGCGTGAGCAGCAGCAGATCGAGCGTACGGCCGACGGCGCCCTCGGTCGAATTCTCGACCGGCACGACGGCGAACTGCGCGGCGCCGGATTCGCACTGGCGAAACACTTCGTCCACCGACACGCCGGGCAGCCCCTCCGCGGCTTGGCCGAACTGCCTCCTCATCGCCTGCTCGCTGAAGGTTCCTTCCGGCCCGAGGTACGCGACGCGGATCGCGGTTTCCATTCCCCTGCAGCCCGAAATCACTTCGCGGAACACGGCGCTCACGCGCTCCCCAGAAAGCGGCCCGGGATTGACCTGCACGACGCGCCGCAGGATCGCCGCCTCCCGTTCGGGCCGGTAGGCGCCGCCGCCTGCCTTCAGCTCGCCGATGCGGCGCGCCAAGTCCGCGCGCCGATTGACAAGCGTAAGCAACGCGTCGTCGATTGCGTCGATCTCGCCGCGGAGTTTCTCGATTTCCCCCACTGCTTTTCCGTCCCCGTTCGAATTGGCTGCCGCAGGCCCGGCTACTTTAGCCTTCCTTTCTGGGAAGATAGCGCACCCCGAGCACGCCGTCGATCTGGCGCAGTTCGTCAAGCGTCCGCTGCATGACCTCGCTGTCGACATCGAGCAGCGTATACGCCATGTTCGCCCGCGACTTGTTCAGCATGTTGTGGATGTTAATTCCGCTCTTGCCCAGAACATGGGAGATGCGCGCCAGCATGTCCGGGACATTCGCATTCGCGATCGCCAGCCGGAACGGCGATTCGCGCGCCATCGTCGCCTCGGGGAAATTGACCGCGTTACGCAGGTTCCCGTCCTCGAGGTAATCGCGCACTTGGTTCGCCACCATCACCGCGCTGTTCTCCTCTGCTTCGCGAGTCGAGGCACCGAGATGCGGAAGCGCCACGACGCCAGGCTTGCCGAGCATTTCAGTTGCGGGGAAATCACTCACGTAGTACTTCAGCCGATGCGATCCTAGCGCTTTTAGCACCGCGGCATTCTCGACCACGCCCTCGCGCGAGAAGTTGAGCAGGACCGCGCCTGTCCGCAGCAGTTCGATGTTGTGCGCACCGACCATGTTGCGGGTGGACTCCAGCAATGGCACGTGCAGCGTGATGAAGTGACTCGCGCGCAGAACCTCGTCGATGGAGCCCGCCCGACGCACCGCAGACGGCAGCCCCCACGCCGCGTCTACCGTGATTTCCGGGTCATAGCCAAGCACGTGCATCCCGAGGCGGATCGCCGCATCCGCCACCATGCTGCCGATCTTGCCGAGGCCGATCACGCCCAAGGTATGTTCGGGCAGCTCCATACCGGCGAATTGCTTCTTTCCATCCTCGACTGCACGCTCCAGGTCTGCCGCGCGCGAATCGAGCGCGCGCACGAACTCCAATGCAGGGGCCAGGTTGCGTGCGGCCAGCAGCATTCCAGCGAGCACAAGCTCCTTTACCGCGTTCGCGTTCGCCCCCGGCGCGTTGAATACAGGCACACCGCGCGCCGAGAGCTCGCCCAGCGGAATATTGTTGACGCCGGCGCCGGCGCGCCCTATCGCCTTCAGGTTTGGGCCGAATGTATAACCGTGCAGATCATGGGAGCGAAGGAGAATTGCGTCGGGAGACTTCGACTCCTTGACGGTAGCGTAGCTTTCGGCGGGGAATCGCTTCAGTCCCGCCGGCGAGATCTGGTTCAGGACCAGGATCTCGATCTTGCGCGCGGCATGCTCAGCCATGCCGCGCTTCGAATTCCTTCATGTACGCGACCAGGCGCTGCACCCCCTCGAGGGGCATCGCGTTGTAGATCGACGCACGCATGCCACCGACAGAGCGATGACCCTTGAGTTGGACCATTCCGCGCTCGTCGGCGCCCATGAGAAACTCGGCGTCCAGCTTCGGTTCCGCGAGCGTGAACGGCACGTTCATGCGCGAGCGGTCGCTCTTAGCCACCGGATTGTGGAAGAAGGCACTACGTTCGAGAAAATCGTACAGCAGATTAGCCTTGACCAGATTGCGCTGTTCGATTCCGGCGAGCCCGCCAGCGCGCTTGATCCACTTGAATACGAGGCCGGCGACGTAAATGGCGTAGGTCGCTGGCGTGTTTAGCATCGACCCGGCAGCCGCCTGCTGCTTGTAGTCCATCACCGTGGGCGTGCCCTTCCGTGCGCGCCCCATCAGATCCTCGCGCACGATCACGATCGTGAGTCCGGCGGGACCCACGTTCTTCTGTGCGCCGGCGTAGATCAGTCCGAACTTCGACACGTCGACCGGACGCGAAAGGATATGCGAAGACGCATCCGCAACCAGCGGAACACTGCCGCAATCCGGAATCCAGTTGAATTCGACACCACCTATCGTCTCGTTCGAGCAGTAATGCACATACGCCGCGTCGGCGCTCAGATTCCATGCCTCCTGCGACGGCACGTAAGTGAAGTTGCGGTCCTCCGAGCTTGCCGCGATGTGCACATCGCAGTACGCCCGCGCTTCCTTGGCCGCTTTTTTCGACCATTCCCCGGTCAGGACGTAGTCCGCCTTGCCCCTGCCATCCAGTAAATTCATCGGCACCTGCGCGAACTGCAGCGTTGCGCCGCCCTGCAGAAATAGCACCTTGTAATTGGCCGGGATTGACATAAGGTCGCGCAGGTCCTGTTCGGCTTCTTCCGCGATCTTGATGAATTCCTTGCCCCGATGGCTCATTTCCATGACGCACATGCCGGAGCCGTGCCAGTCGAGCATTTCATCGCCGGCGCGGGCAAGCACTTCCTCCGGCAACATCGCCGGTCCGGCGCTAAAGTTGAAAAGGCGGCTCATCAGTGCAGAGTCTCGCCGGGCGGCACGGCAGCCGGCTCCTCGCCGGCGTCGTCACCGCCATTGCCATTGCCGTTCACCTGATCGTCGCGCTCATCGATGCGCTCGATCCCAGCGAGCTTCTCTCCCTCGTCCAACGCAATCAGCGTAACCCCCTGGGTGCTTCGGCCCTGCTCGCGGATCTGCGCCACCGCGGTTCGAATCAGCACGCCGCCGGTCGAGATGAGCATCACCTCGTCTCGGTCGTCCACCATCACGGCGCCGACCAATTGACCGTTTCGGTTGGAGGCCTGGATTGCGATCATTCCCTGCCCTCCGCGTCCGTGACGCGTGTATTCCTTCACCGGCGTGCGTTTGCCGAAGCCATTCTCGGTCGCGGTGAGCACGGTCTGTTCCTCGTTTCTCGCGACCAGCATGCATACCACCCGCGCCCCGGCGCCCAGCCGCATGCCGCGCACGCCGGTCGCCTGGCGCCCCATCGAGCGGACGTCATCTTCGGAAAAGCGGATCGCCTTCCCCTCCGAAGAGAAGAGCATCGTGTCGCAGCTGCCGTCCGTCAGCGCCGCGCCGACAAGGTAGTCGCCCTGGTCGAGATTGACGGCGATGATTCCCGAGGGTCGCGGGCGAGAAAAGTCCACTAGCGACGTCTTCTTCACCGTGCCATTCGCCGTCGCCATGAACACGTAGTGCTGCTCGTCGAATTCGCGCACCGGCACGACCGCAGTGATCTTCTCCCCTTCCTCGAGCGGGAACATGTTCACGACCGGTTTGCCGCGGCTCGCGCGGCTTCCCTGCGGCACCTCGTATACTTTTAGCCAGTACAGTCGGCCGCGGCTGGAAAAGCACAGCAGGTAGTCATGCGAGTGCGCGACGAAAAGTCGCTCGATGAAGTCATCCTCCTTGGTCGCTGCCGCCATCCTGCCGCGCCCTCCGCGGCGCTGCGCGCGGTAATCGGCGAGCGGCTGGGACTTGGCGTATCCGCCATGCGAGAAGGTCACGACCATATCCTGCGGCGCGATCAGATCCTCGAGCGAAATATCCTCCGCAACAGTCACGATCTCGCTCTTGCGCGCGTCGCCGAATTCCTGCCGCACCTTCGTCAGCTCGTCGGCGATGATCGCCACCACCCGCGCCGGCTTGTCGAGGATGTCGAGCAGGTCGGCGATCGTTTCCATCACCTCCCGATACTCGTCGCGAATCTTGTCCTGCTCCAGTCCGGTAAGGCGCTGCAGGCGCAGTTCGAGTATCGCCTGCGCCTGCTCGTCCGACAGACGGTAGCCTTCGTCGGCGAGCCCGAACTCGGCGCCCAGGCCTTCAGGCCGATACTGTTCAGCAGCGGCCCTGGTCAACATCTCGCGCACCAGCTGCGACTGCCAGACTTTCGCCATCAGTCCACGCTTGGCCTCCGCCGGCGTCGGCGCCTTCTTGATCAGCTCGATGACCTCATCCACGTTCGATAGCGCAACCGCCAGCCCTTCAAGCACGTGGCCACGCTCGCGCGCCTTGCGCAGCTCGAACACCGTGCGCCTCGTCACGACTTCGCGTCGGTGCGCGATGAACGCCTCGAGTATCGACTTCAGGTCGAGTACCTTCGGCTGTCCGTCCACCAGCGCGACCATGTTCATGCCGAAGGTGTCCTGCAGCTGGGTGAGCTTGTACAGATTGTTCAGCACGACTTCCGGAATCTCGTTGCGCTTGAGCTCGATCACCACTCGCATACCAGACTTGTCGGACTCATCCCGAATATCGGAAATGCCCTCGATCCTCTTGTCCACCACCAGCTCGGCGATCTTTTCGAGCAGAGTCTTCTTGTTTACCTGGTATGGAAGCTCGTCGACGATGATCGCCTGCCGGTCGCCCTTGCCAATGTCTTCGAAGTGCGTACGCCCGCGCATCACGATCCGCCCGCGGCCGGTGCGGTAACCCTCGTGGACACCGGACAGCCCGTGGATGATCCCGGCGGTCGGAAAGTCGGGCGCCGGCATCAGCTTGATCAGCTCTTCGATCGCGCACTGCGGATGGTGTAGCACGTGCAGACAGGCTTCGACGACCTCAGTGAGATTGTGCGGCGGAATGTTCGTCGCCATGCCGACGGCGATGCCGGACGAGCCGTTTATCAGTAGGTTCGGAATGCGCGACGGCAGGATCAGCGGCTCTTCCTCTGAGCCGTCGTAGTTCGGGCCGAAATCAACGGTTTCCTTGTCTATGTCGGCCAACAATTCGTGGCCGATTTTCGCCATCCGGATTTCGGTATAGCGCATGGCCGCGGCGTTGTCGCCGTCGATCGAGCCGAAGTTTCCCTGACCGTCCACCAGCGTATAGCGCAGCGAAAAATCCTGTGCCATGCGCACGATTGTGTCGTACACCGCCGAATCGCCATGCGGATGGAACTTACCGATCACGTCGCCGACAATGCGCGCCGACTTCTTGTAGGGTCGATTCCAGTCGTTCGAAAGCTCGTGCATTGCGTACAGTACGCGTCGATGCACAGGCTTGAGCCCGTCCCGCACGTCCGGCAGCGCGCGCCCGACAATGACGCTCATCGCGTAGTCGAGATACGATCGGCGCATCTCCTCTTCGAGGCTGACCGGGAGCGTTTCCTTTGCGAATTGATCCATGCGCGGCTCGCGAATTACGGGTCTCGGCGACCGCCCCCAGCGCTCCGGGGGAGCGTGGCAGGCGAGGACGGCGAGAAAAACGGGAAATTTTAGCACGTGGAACGATGCTCATCCCCGGTTCCCACGCGGTATTCCAACGCTGCGCCAGGTAGTCCGATCAAATTCTCCCTACGGCGAACGGGCGCCACGGCGGCGTCTTGTCGCGGCGCGCGCGCTATGCCTAAAATGCGGCGAATCGTCGGCGATGTCCGCACGCGCGTGTCGCCGCGGGTCAGCCAGAACCATCGGGGGAGGCCCCGCTAGCCCGGGACCTTTCTGTGCCAGACACTACGACTACGCTGATCCTTCCGCGCTGGGTGGTACCTGTCGAACCGACAGGTACGGTGCTGGAGCGGCATGCGGTGGCGGTACGCGACGGGCGGATTGAGGCCGTCATGCCCGTCGAGCTTGCCCGCGAGCGATTTGCCCGGTACCCGGCGATCGACCTTCCCGAGCATGCGCTCATTCCCGGTTTGGTCAATGCGCATACTCATGCGGCAATGTCGCTGATGCGCGGCCTAGCGGACGACATGGCCTTGATGCACTGGCTGCAGGAACACGTCTGGCCCGCCGAAGCCAAGCACGTTTCGCCGCAGTTCGTTAAGGACGGCACTTTGCTCGCCTGCGCAGAGATGCTGCGCGGTGGAACGACCTGCTTCAACGACATGTATTTCTTTCCCGAGGCCGCCCTGGAGGCAGCGCTCGCGGCGAATATTCGTGCTTGCCTGGGCGCAATCGTAATCGACTTCCCCTCCCCCTATGCCGCGGATCCCGATGACTACTTGCGCAAGGGCCTCGCGCTGCGCGATCGTTACGCGGACCAGCCATTGCTCAGCTTTTGTCTGGCGCCGCATGCGCCGTATACGGTCTCGGACGAGAGCTTCGCCAAGGTCGCCAAGCTCGCGGCGGAGCTCGACCTGCCGGTGCACCTGCATGTACACGAGACAGCGGATGAGGTTGCGCGCTCGGAGCTCGAGCACGGCGCTCGGCCGCTCGATCGACTGCACCGCCTCGGCCTGCTCGGTCCGGGGCTCATCGCCGTGCACGCGGTACACGTCTCGGGCGCGGAAATTGCACTGCTCGCCCGCCACGGCTGCTCCGTCGTGCATTGCCCTTCATCGAATTTGAAACTGGCAAGCGGTTTCGCGCCTGTCGCCGCACTGCTCGAGGCGGGAGTGAACGTCGCGCTCGGCACCGATGGCGCGGCAAGCAATAACCGCCTCGACATGTTCCAGGAAATGCGTACCGCGGCGTTGCTTGCGAAGGCGGTGGCGCGCGATGCGGAAGCAATGCCTGCCCATGCCGCGCTGCGCGCTGCGACGCTCGGCGGCGCGGCAGCTCTTGGGCTGCAATCCAGGATTGGATCGATCGTGCAAGGCAAGGAGGCGGACTTCGCCGCGGTGCGCCTCAGCGGGCCGGAACTGCGGCCTCGCTACGACGTCGTATCGCATCTCGTCTACGCCGCTGGGCGCGAGCACGTCAGCCACGTCTGGGTCGCGGGACGTCTTGTCATGAACGAAAGGGTGCTAGAGCCAGGCGCCTTCGGAGGCTTGGACAGGCGCTGCGAAATGTGGCAGAGTGCACTGTCTTCGAGTTCGGACGTTCACCCCTGAGCCGCGTGCGCGGACTCCCACAACACCCTGTTAATTAAGGTTGTTTTAAGCAGGCCCCCGCACACTAATCATATGCGGCATTGCAGCAACAGCTTGCATACATTGGAGACCTTCGATGATCAAGAAGATATGGATGTCGATTGCCGTCGCCACAGGGCTGACCCTGTTCGCGACATCGTTCAACGCCAGCGCGCAAACTGACGACGGCTACTGGACCTCCTCCGCGGCCGGCGGCATTGTCTGGAAGGACAGCGCCGGATTGTGCTGGCGTTCTGGCTCCTGGGCGCCCGCGATGGCAACCGCCGAATGCGATCCCGAACTGGTGAAGAAGCCGGAACCCATGGCGGCGCCGACCCCGACGCCGGCCCCTGCGCCCGCGCCCATGGCCGCGCCCGCGCCCAAGCCAGCGCCTGCGCCGATGCCCACGCCCGTGGTGGTACCGCAGAAAGTTACGCTCAAGTCCGACGTGCTGTTCGATTTCAACAAGTCGAACCTCACTCCGGCGGACAGAGCGAAGCTGGACGATCTGGCAGGCAAGGCCTCGGCTATGAATCTTGAAGTCGTAATCGCCATCGGCCATACCGATCCGCTTGGCAGCTCGGCGTACAACCAGAAGCTTTCCGTGCGCCGCGCCGATGCCGTGAAAGCCTTCTTGGTATCGAAAGGCGTCGACGCCAACCGCATCTACACCGAGGGCAAGGGTGAGAGCCAGCAAGTGAAGGCCTGCCCGAAGAACTTGGGCCGGGCGGCAATGATTAAGTGCCTGGCGCCGAACCGTCGAGTCGAGATCGAAGTGATCGGCACCCAGTCGAACTGAGGCGCAGGTCCTCCAACAAGCCCTGCCCGCGCAGGGCTTTTTTTTGCGAGTGAGGCGTAGCATGGTGGCCAAGCCAACCCCCCTTGACCGCCCCACATTACAGATGAGCGCAGGCCCGAACGTCGACCCGGCAGAGCTGGACAAATTTAGCGAACTCGCGCATCGCTGGTGGGATCCAGCAAGCGAGTTCCGGCCGCTGCACGAGATCAACCCGCTGCGGCTGGAGTGGATCGACCGTCATGCGGCACTGTCCGGCAAGGCCGCGCTCGACGTCGGCTGTGGCGGGGGCATTCTGGCCGAGGCAATGGCAAGCTGCGGCGCGCGAGTAACCGGCATCGATCTCGCCGACAAAGCATTGAAAGTTGCGCGGCTCCATCTGCTTGAAAGCTTGCTCCCGGTGCACTATGAGTCATCCTCAGCCGAGGAATACGCGGAAACGCATGCGTGTGCCTTTGAGGTAGTAACCTGCATGGAAATGCTTGAGCACGTCCCCGACCCGGCGAGCACCGTGGCGGCATGCGCACGAATGATCGCGCCCGGTGGCCAGGCATTCTTCTCAACCATCAACCGCAATCCAAAGTCTTACTTGTTTGCGGTCATTGGCGCCGAATACGTTCTGAAGCTGCTGCCGAAGGGCACGCACGACTACGCGAGGTTTATCAAGCCGCACGAGCTTGCGCACTGGTGTCGCGCGGCCGGGCTAAGACCTCAGGAAGTGATCGGAATGACGTACAACCCGTTCGCGCGGCGCTACGCCCTCGGCCGCGATTGCAGCGTGAACTACCTGCTGCGCTGCGCGCGGGATGATTGAGCCCCTGGCGCGGCACGGAACGCGTGCCGTGCTGTTCGATTTCGACGGCACGCTCGCGGATACCGCCCCGGACCTGGGCGCGGCGGTCAATCGCCTGCGCGCGGAGCGCGGACTGCCTGCGCTGTCGGTCGGCGAGGTGCGTCCCTACGCCTCCAGCGGCGCGCGCGGGCTGCTGCGTGTGGGCCTTGGCCTGATGCCCGGCGATCAGGCGTACGAGGACATGCGCGAGGCCTTTCTGGCGCACTATCGTACACATTTGTGCATCGACACCAGACTATTTCCGGGAATCGCGGAGCTGCTCGGCCAGCTCGGCGCTCGCGGCTTGGCATGGGGAATCGTCACCAACAAGGCCACTCGTTTCACTGCGCCATTGGTGTCCGCGTTGGGCATCACGCCTGCCTGCGTAGTCTGCGGTGACACGACGCCGCATTCTAAGCCTCACCCTGCGCCGCTGTTGCACGCCGCCCGCGCGCTGGCGTTGCCGCCGGAGCAATGCTGCTACGTCGGCGACGATCTTCGCGACGTGCAGGCTGCGCATGCTGCCGGCATGAGGGCCATTGCGGTCGAATACGGCTACCACGGTATCGACAACGGCGGCCCGCGCAGCTGGAACGCTGACGCCGTAATCGCCCGTCCCGTGGATCTTGTCGCGCAGCTCTAAGCACATGGGCGCTTGAAAACACCCGCCGCGCCCCGATATGAGACAATGAAGCGCGCATCGACAATCACGGGGGGCGACTTGGTCTCGACGTGGGTCACGAAGCAGCGCAGGGCATGCCGAGGACCAGTTCCCTCGTAAATCCAGCTGGAAATCTACAAACGCCAACGACGAGCGTTTCGCTCTAGCCGCCTAATACCGGCTAGACGCTGCACTAGCTTGCTGATGGGCTAGGCCCCGAAAGGGGTGCAGCGTCATTTACATCAGCCTCTCTGCGCGGTCTGGTCGCTTGGCCGCGTGGATCCGTCGAAGCGACTGGCCGAGCGCCAGCCTGCCGGCCGGCGGGCGCGAGGCGAGATCCAAATGACCAGGCTAAGCATGTAGTCCTGACTGTGTAGGGCTTGCGGACGCGGGTTCGATTCCCGCCGCCTCCACCACCTTGCCGATCACCGCCGCGGCGGTTGCCAGAATCTCACATCAGGTCGGACCTGTGCCGTGCAACCGCTCAGAGGAGTCAAGCGGACAATGGGATAAGTGCCGCGTAAACGGCGGAATTTCTTCATTGCGCGCGCCGGCCAGACGTGGCACGTTTTGATCCTAACGGGGGAATTGACGGCAGCACCATGGCGCCAAGTGACAATTCGATCGAGTCGAGCGACCGCCTGCTTGGCTACCTTGAGCATCGGACGGGACGTAACCTCAGGTCGCGTCAAGCGATCGACGAATACGTCGATGCGGCCGGCATATCACACAACGGCGCTGCTGCTACATTGCGCGATCCCAGCGTGCGCATTACGGCGGGGGTAAGTGTCCTGGCGCTGATGTTCCTCTTCTATTACTTCATGGATGTCGGGCTGCAGATCTCGACCCTGCACTCCGCGGTCCTGACGCCCGCCACGATGACTTCGCCTTTAGAAAGCCGGCAAGACAGCGGCGGACGCGCCCAGTCGAGAGTGGGCCCGGTAACCACTTCCTGAAGTTCGCACTCGACCTGCGTTCGGGATACGTTGTCTACAGAGGTTTGGGTTCGCCGAGGGCGAACCCCTGGGCAAAATCGATGTTCAGCAAGGAAAGCAGCCCGAGCGCCTCGATCCGCTCCACCGACTCGGCAATCATCTTCATGCCTAGCGCGCGGCAGGTCTCTCCCAGCCTACGCAGCCTCTCCAGCGCGTCGGGATTCGGGTCAGCCCGCAGCGCGCTGGCTCCGTTGACCTTCAGGTAGCGCACGCCAACGTCGTACAGCCGGCCGATCTCATCGCCGTCATGGGATACGCCCGACACCGCCACCACGCAGCCGAGCGCGGTCAAAGCCGAAACCGCGGCGCTGAACTCTGCCGGCCGCTGCGCCGTCTCGTCGAGCGGAATTTCGAGCATCAGGCGCCGCGCCAGGTCGGTCGCACCGCCGAGCTCGGCCGCAACGAAGTCGGGGAAGGTCTTGTCGACGAGCGCTTCGGCGGACAGATTGATGCTGAATCGCGGCGCGACGACGCTGCCTTGCGCGGCGCTGCGCAGCTTTCGGATCGCCGTCGACACGACCCACCGGTCGAGCAACGGCATCAATCCCGCATCCTGCAGCACGGGAATGAAGGATCCGGGCGGAAGCAGACCTTCCTCTTCGTCGCGGAATCGCACCAGCACCTCGAAGAAGTGTTGTTCCCCCTGTGGCGCCTCCACCGGCACGATCGGCTGGCAATACAGAAGAAAGCGGTCGCGCGTCAGCGCGCCGGTCAGATAGGCCACAGCGGCCTCACGGTCAAATGAATTTTCTGTCACCCTTCGTCCTCGGCAAATGCACTATTCTTCTTCCCTGCCCCGACTATACCGCGTTCAGCAAAGCGGCGAGCGCGACGTCTCTGAGCTGGGTCATATCATGTACGACGACTCACGCGTTCGACGCCCTGCTCGAGCGCGTCGAGCAAAGCCTCTAACCGCGCTGGCTCCACGTGGTCGATGCCGCCCGCCTCGCGCCGTCCGCCGCCGCCGAATGCGCGACAGAAGCGCGCGGCCGAAAACTCGTCGCCGCGCGGCGCGCGCACGCTGACCGTGAAGCCTCCACGCGTGTTCGGCGCCACGACGGCATGCGCTCGCTCGGGTGCAACGGCCGCCAACCGATTGGCGAAGCTGCCGCTGACGCGCCGCGCCCACGACGCGTTCGGCAGGACGTACGCGTCCGCGTGCTCCGAAG
This sequence comes from uncultured beta proteobacterium, assembly GCA_963755395.1. Lineage (GTDB taxonomy): Bacteria > Pseudomonadota > Gammaproteobacteria > Burkholderiales > SG8-39 > DAHVFK01. The sequence continues at coordinate 462,540 of CAVWJJ010000003.1, forward strand.
CACGGTGCGGGGCGAGCGCCAGTGCCCGCGCGAGGTCGGCCCGGCGCTCGTCGTCCAGCCGCCTCAGCAGCGGTTCGCCATCGAGCAGCCGGAACGGGTCGGGGAAGCGGCTTACGCTGCGGTAGAGTTCCGCGGGAGGCACCAGCAGATCGGCTTCATCGTCGCCGTAAGCGTTGTAGTTCAAGTTCTCACCGAGCGCGCGCAGCGCGGCAAGGGGCTCTGCCTGCAGGCTCAGCTCCGATGCCAGTCGCAGAGCGGCTTCGGGCATTGCATCGCCGAATGCCGCGACCACGGCCCAGGCTCGGAATCGCCCATTCAGGTATCGATCGACCAGAATGCTGGTGCAGACGCCGGCCGACTCGTCGATGTGCGGCTCGAAAGCCGGGTGCGACGGAACCTCGCCGGCGGCGTGGTGATCGAAGTAGCGGACGCTTGCGCCGCGTTTCAGCAACGCCATCAGCGCTGCTCGATTGCGCTCGAGCGAGATATCGAGCACCGTCACTCGGTCGCCAGCGTCCGCCCGCACACGCCGCAGCAGGCCGATGTCGCGCTTCACCCCCGTCACCAGCTCGGCATCCAGCGGCTCGGCCAGGCGCAACTGGTGCAGTGCGCAGATGCCGTCGGCGTCGCCGTTGAAGACGTCGATGTAGCGCATACCCGCTAGAATACCGGCAGCCCGAGACGGCGCGCGAGCGCCGCTACGGCGTCCGGCAGCGCGCGGCCGGCGTCGAAGCTAACGGAATTGGCCAGCTCGGCTGGCGTCAGCGGCTCAAGCGATGCGAGCTGATGCGCGAGCACATCCAGGTCCGCCTCGGAAGCATCCCTCGCATCCCGCCGCCGGGTCGCGACACGCTCGCGCAGCACGCCTTCTGGCGCCCCGCAGACCGCGATCGCGAACGGCACTGCTGACTTATGCGCCAGGGCGGCGAACGCGTCGCGCTGTGCCCGGGCCAGAAAGGTGGCGTCCACGATAGCGGCGTAGCCCGCCTCAAGAACCGCACCCGACAGCGTCGCCAGGCGCGCGTACGTCTGCGTCGTGAGATCCGGCGTATAGATTCCGGCGCCGAGCGTCGAACCGGTGCGTGCCTCCGCCTCGAGTCCCTGCAGGCGTTTGCGTTCCACGTCCGATCGTAGGCGCACCGCGCCGCAGGATTCGAGCAGTTCTTGCGCCACGGTCGTCTTGCCCGACCCCGCTACGCCGTGCATGACGATGAGCGCGCGCGGCGAACCCTCCGCCAGCACCTGCGCGAGACGCAGGTACTCCGCGTATTCACGCCCGGCGCGGCCGCCCTGCTGCCGGTCGAGATTCGGCTGATGGGCCCTGATGCACGCGACCTTGGCACGCACCAGCGCGCGATACACCAGGTAGTAGCGCAGCAGCGTCAGGCCGGCGTAGTCGCCTGTCGCCTCCAGGTAGCCGTTCAGGAAGCGCCATGCTAGCCGCGGCAGCCTGCGATCGAGCAGATCCATGACCAGGAACGCGACCTCGTTCATGACGTCGATCCATCGCAACGCCTCGTTGAACTCGATCCCGTCGAAAGGCGTCGGCTCGCCGTCCAGCAACGCAATGTTGCCCAGGTGCAGGTCGCCATGGCATTCGCGCACGAAGCCGCCCGCCTTGCGCGCGTCGAACGCCGCTCGCAGGCGAGCATGTTCGCGCAGCGTCCAGCCGCGCAGCCGCTCCAGCTCCGCCACGCCGGTATCGGCGCCGATCAGGGCCTCGATCTGGTCGAAATTCTGCTGCGCGGGCGCCAGGACTTCGGCCGCCGAACCGAACGGCCGCGCGGCATCCACTCGCGCGACGCGCGAGTGGAACGCAGCTATGACGCGCGCGAGCGCGTCGATGTGCTCGATGCCGAGCGTGCCGCCCTGTGCCATGCGGCTGAGCAGCGCCTCCTGCGGGAAGCGGCGCATCTTGACCGCATACTCGATCGGCCGGCCCTCGCCGTCGATACGCGGATCCGCATCGCTGCCCGCGATCGGCACCACCGAGAGGTAAAGCTGCGGCGCGGTGCGTCGATTCAGCCGCAGCTCCTCCTCACAGTAGAACCGCCTCGCCGCCAGGCTGCCGAAATCGAGAAAGCCGAGGTTGACCGGCTTCTTCACCTTGTAGGCATAGTCGCCGGCCAGCAGCACCCAGGAGATGTGAGTTTCCAGCAGCTCAACCCGCTCCGCCGGATGCGGATAGCGTTTCGGGTCGCGCAGCAGCTCGATCGATTGCATAGGTGAACAGTTTAGACGAGGCGTCGACCGGCCCCGCCGGGTGTATCGTCGGGAGACATGACGATCCTTGGCACTGCTTCGGTGCTGATCACGCTCGCCGCGCTGTTCAGCTACGTCAACTACCGCTTCCTGCGGTTTCCGGCCAGCATCGGGCTGATGTTAAGCGCATTCGTGACCTCGCTCGTGATCGTCGGCCTTGGAAGTATCGGCAGCCACGAGCTCGAGAACTTGGCAAGAGGAGCTCTCGTCAACGTCGACTTCGACCAGACGCTGATGCAGGGCATGCTGAGCTTCCTGCTGTTCGCCGGCGCGCTGCACATAAACCTCGACGACCTCGCCGGGGAAAAGTGGGCGATCGGATTCCTGGTGAGCCTGGGCGTGCTGGTCTCGACGCTGATCATCGGCTACGCGGCCTACTGGGTCTTCGCCCTGCTCGGCCACGCGATTCCTCTCATCTACTGCCTGGTGTTCGGCGCCCTGATCTCGCCCACGGATCCGATTGCGGTGCTTAGCATCCTCAAGTCGGTGGGCGCCGACAAGTCGCTCGAAGTCAAGATGGCCGGCGAATCGCTGTTCAACGACGGCGTCGGCGTGGTGGTCTTCCTGGTCTTGCTCAGCATCGCCACCGGCGAACGCGCCACTACGCCGGCGTCGGTGCTCGCGCTGTCCCTGCGGGAGGTCGTCGGCGGCGGCTTGTTCGGACTGCTGGCGGGGCTGCTCGCCTACCGGATGCTGCGGCGGGTCGACGACTATCAGGTCGAGGTCCTGATCACGCTCGCGCTGGTGATGGGCGGCTACGCACTCGCCGCCGCGCTTCATCTTTCCGGGCCGATCGCTATTGTGGTGGCCGGCCTGCTGATCGGCAACCACGGCCGGCGCCTCGCGATGTCGAAGGAGACGCGCGAACACCTCGACACCTTCTGGCAGCTGATCGACGGTATTCTCAACGCCATCTTGTTCGTGTTGATTGGGCTCGAAGCCCTTCTGCTGCACTTCGAGCCGGCGTTCGCGATGGCCGCCGTGCTCGCGATCCCGGTCGTGTTGCTGGCGCGCCTGGTGGCCGTGTCGTTGCCGGCCCTGGTGCCGGGCCTGCGCCGGGAGTTCCCACCGAAGGTGATCGTGGCGCTCACCTGGGGCGGTCTGCGCGGCGGAATTTCGATCGCGATGGCGCTCTCGCTGCCCGACGTAGCGGCGCGCGGCGCGCTCGTCACGGTCACCTACGTCGTGGTGGTGTTCTCGATCCTGGTGCAGGGGTTGACCGTAGCCCGTGTGCTGCGCGGCTCTGCGTCTCAGGCCAGTTCGAAAGCGCGCGCGGCGGACGAGTAGGAAAGGATGATCTCCGCTGGCGCCTCGCCGACGTTGCGGATGCCGTGCACCGCGCCCTTCGGTACGACCGACAGCCCGCCCGCCTTCATTCGCACGCGTTCCTCGCCAATGCGGCACTCCACCTCGCCGCGCACCACGTAGATCGACTCCTCGCAATTGGCGTGGATATGCGTGTCGGTGCCGTTGGCGGGCGGCAGCGTCATGCGCGCGAGCGAAAGCTCGCGGCTGTTGCCCACCTCGTCGTTGGCCAGCCACTCGATCGTGCCCCAGGCAAACTCGTTTCGGATCGGCTTCATCGATGCCTTCATGCGGTTCTCCTCATCGCTGCTCGACCGCCATGGCGCGCGGATTGCCCTTGCCCGCTGCCGCGAGCGCCTGCCATACGCGGTGCGGGCTGGCCGGCATGTCGAAGTGCGTCACGCCCGCGCCACGCAGCGCGTCCAGAATCGCGTTCATGATGCACGGCATGGAGCCGGTGACGCCGGCCTCGCCGACACCCTTGGCGCCGAGCGGATTGGTCTTGGTGGGCACCGGGTGGTGCGTCACCCTCAGGGCGTCGACCAGAATAGCGCGCGGCATGGGGTAATCCATGAAGCTGCCGCTGAGCAGCTGTCCGGTGTCGCGGTCGTAGAGCGCCTGCTCACCCAGGATGTGGCCGGCGCCCTGCGTGATGCCGCCCTGCATCTGGCCCTCGACCAACTGGTGGTTGATGATGTTGCCGGCGTCGTCGCAGGCGAGGTAGGACACCACCTCGACGGTCCCCGTCTCGGGCTCGATTTCCACCTCCGCAACGTGGCAGCCGTTCGGAAATGTCGATCCCACCTTCTTGTCTTTCAGGTCGACGTCCAGCGCGCCGCGGTGCTTCTTCGCCAGCGCGGTGATCGCAATCTCGCGGTCGGTCCCCTTGACGCGGTAGCGGCCGTCGACGAACTCGACGTCGGCCTGGGCCACCTCCAGGTCGTCGGCCGCGAGTGCCATGCCCTTCTTGATCACCTCCTCCGACGCCAGCAGCATCACGCTGCCCACCCCGTGCAGCGAGCGCGACCCTCCGGTCGGATTGCCGGTCAGATTCATGTCGGGGTCGGCGGTGCGCAACCGGATCGATTCCATCGGCACGCCAAGCGCGCCAGCGACGATCTGCGCGAACACGGTCTCGTGGCCCTGACCGTGGTTGTGCGAGGTGGCGCGCAGCGTGATTCGGGCCTGCTCGTCCCACGATACCTGCACCTGGTCGTAGGGCGCGAAGCCGCCCGAGCCGGTGGCCTCGATGTAGTTCGCGATGCCGCGCCCGCGCAAGCGGCCGCGCTTGGCCGATGCGGCGCGGCGCGCCTCGAACCCCTTCCAGTCCGCCGCCTTCAGCGCGTCGGTCAGCACGCCCTCGAAGTCGCCGCAGTCGTACTCGAACCCGGTCGCGATCTTGTAGGGGAAGGCGCTCTTCGGCACCAGGTTGCGGCGCCTGAACTCTGCCGGGTCAATCTTCATTTCGTAGGCCGCCTGATCGACCAGCCGCTCGATCGCGTACGAGCTTACCGGCCGACCGGCACCGCGATAAGCGGCGGTGGGCACCGTATTGGTCAACGCCAGCCGGGCGCGCACGTAGATCGCCTGCACGTCGTACACTCCGCTCGCCACGTTCACCAGGTTGACGGTGTTGACGAAGGTGCCGGTGAAGGCGACGTAGGCGCCGAGATTGCAGACGAAATCGAACCGCATGCCGAGGATGCGCCCGGAATCGTCGAGCGCCATCTCGCCGCGGTGCACGACGTCGCGCGCCTGCTCGTCGGAGAGGAACACGTCGGAGCGCGTGCCGACCCATTTCACGGGCCGGCCGAGCTTCTTGGCCGCGATCAGTACGGCGCAATATTCGGGATAGGCGTTGAAGCGAACGCCGAACCCGCCACCGACCTCCTCCGCGATCACGCGCACCTTTTCCGGCACCACGCCCAGCACGACGGCGATCTGGCCGCGCATCGCCGAAGCGCCCTGAGTGCAGGCATACAGCTGGTACACACCGGCCGCCGCGTCGTAAATGCCGGTGCAGGCGCGCGGCTCCATCGGGTTGCCCACCACGCGCGTGTGATAGGCGCTGAGCGACACCACGCGCGCCGCACGCTCGAATGCCGCATGGGTGGCCGCCTCGTTGCCGCCAGCGAAGTCGAGCAGGAGATTGCCGGGGATGTTGTCGTGCAACTGCGGCGCGCCAGGGGCAATGGCGTCCTGCGCCGCGACCACCGCGGGCAGGTCCTCGTACTCGATCAGCACGACCTCGGCCGCATCTTGCGCCTGCATGCGTGACTCCGCGATCACCAGCGCAACCGGCTCGCCGACGTGGCGCACCTTCCCCTGCGCCAGTGCAGGCCGGTGTACCTTGGGCTGCTCGGAGCCATCGCGTCCCTTGACCGGCGCGGCCGCGGGCAGCCCCTGGGCCCCGGCCTCCGCCACGTCCTGCCCGGTGAGCACCGCGATGACGCCCGGCATCGCCAGCGCCGCGTCGACATCGATCGAGACGATCCTGGCGTGCGGCCGATCGGAACGCAGGAAGTGCGCATGGGCCTGCTGTGGAAAGCCCCAGTCGGAGACGTAGCGTCCCCGCCCCTTCAGCATGCGCTCGTCTTCCAGCCTGCCTTTGCTGCCGAAGCTTTGCATTCCGTATCGGGAGATGAAATTCAGATCTGCGACAGTGCGATCAGGATGCTGCAGGGCGCATAGTCGATCAACGAGGCACCCACCGAGCCCTTCCACCAGCGAGCCGCGAACGAGGTCTTCTGATTGTGGCCGATTACGATCAGATCGACGCCCAGCTCCTTCGCTAGGCGGCAGATCTCCTCGACCGGCTCGCCCACGGCCAGGTGCCCGGAGGCCTTGAATCCCTTCTGCGTGAGCGAGGCGATGCCCTCGTCCAGGACCGCCTGGGTGCGCTTCTTTTCCTCCTCCAGCAGTTCCTCCGGCACGAAGCCCTCGGTGAGGAACAGGCTCGGCGGCATGCTCGCGACCGCCAGCAGGTGGGTCTCCGAACCCAGGAAGTCCGCCAGCTCTCCGCACTCGAGCAGCGCGCGCTTGCCGTCCTGGGACCCGTTGTAGGCCAGAAGGATCTTGCGATACTTCATATGCGGGCTCCTTGCGGGTTGGCGGGGCTAGCGAAACGATTATAGCCTCAGCCCGGGCCGGCGTAGGCAGCCGCTAGAATCGGAGTTTTAGGACCCCCGTCATGTTAGACGCTTCCCGCAGCGACCTCGTCGCCGGCGTCGCCGGCAGCGGCACCATGGGGCGCGGCATCGTCCAGGTGCTGGCGCAGTGCGGCGTGCGCGCGCTGGTGTTCGACGCGCAGCCCGGCGCCGCGGCCAAGGCCCGCGCCGCGATCGCGCAGGCACTCGCCAGGCTGGTCGACAAGGGCCGCCTCAAGCAGTCCGAGGCCGACGCCGCGATGGCGCGCGTCGAAGTCGTCGATTCGCTTTCGGCCTTTGCTCCCTGCCAGGTGGTGATCGAGGCCATCATCGAGAAGCTCGGAGCGAAGCAGGAGCTGTTCCGGGCGCTCGAGGACGTCGTCGCCGAGTCCTGCATCATCGCCTCCAACACTTCGTCGCTGTCGGTGACCGCGATGGCCGCTGCCTGCCGCCTGCCGGGGCGCGTCGCCGGCTATCACTTCTTCAACCCGGTGCCGGTAATGAAGATCGTCGAAGTGGTCGACGGCGTGCTGACCGAGCCCTGGGTGGGCGAGGCGCTGTGCGCTCTCGCCCGGCGCTACGGCCACACCCCGGTGCGCTGCAACGACACGCCGGGCTTTATCGTCAACCACGCCGGGCGCGCCTACGTGCCCGAATCGCTTCGCGTGCTGGCCGAGGGCGTTGCGGACTACGCCACCATCGATCGCATCCTGGTCGACGCCGCGGGCTTTCGCCTCGGGCCCTTCGGTCTGATGGACCTGGTGGGGCTCGACGTGACGCACGCGGTGATGCGCTCCATGTACCAGCAGTACTACGAGGAGCCAAAGTACAAGCCGTCGTACCTGAACGAGCCGCGCGTCGCGGCTGGACTGCACGGGCGCAAGACCGGGCGCGGCTGGTACGTCTACGGCAAGGACGGCGCGGCCGAGAAAGTTCCGGAGCAGTCCGTGCCGGCCGCCGCGCCGGGTCCGGTATGGTGCGTGCCGGAGCTGAAGGAGTTGCTGCTCAAGCTCGGCGCGAAGTTCGCCGGCGACCCCTCGGGCGCAGCGGTATGCTTCTGCGCGCCGCTCGGGCGCGACGCGACCGCGAGCGCGCTGGAGCTCGGGCTGGACCCGAGTCGCACAGTCGCCGTCGACTCCCTGTTCGGATTCGCCAGGCGGCGCACGCTGATGACCACGCCGGTGACCACGCCCGCCGCGCGCGACGCGGCGCACGCGCTGCTCGCCGCCGACGGCGTGCCGGTCTCGCTGATCCGCGATTCCGGCGGCTTCGTCGCCCAGCGCGTGGTGGCCCACGTGGTGAACGTCGGCTGCGACATCGTGCAGCAGCGGATCGCCTCCCCCGAGGACCTCGACCGCGCGGTGATGCTCGGCCTGGGCTATCCGCGCGGCCCGCTCGCCATGGGCGACGCCATCGGCCCGGCTCGGGTCCTCGCGATCCTCGAGGCCATGCACGACTTTTACCAGGAGCCTCGCTACCGGCCCAGCCCGTGGCTCACCCGCCGCGCCAGGCTGGGCGTTTCCCTCCTCACCCCGGAGTAACGAAAATGCTCGACGCCTACATCTACGACGGACTGCGCTCCCCGATCGGGCGCCACGCCGGCCAGCTCTCGCCGCTGCGCCCCGACGATCTCGCCGGCGAGGTGATCAGGGAGGTTGTGGCGCGCAACGGCATCGATCCGAAAGAGATCTCGGACGTGGTGCTCGGCTGCGTGACGCAGTCGGGCGAGGATTGCCGCAACGTGGCGCGGTTTGCCGCGCTGCTTGCCGGCCTTCCTCCGACCACGCCAGGGGTAACGGTAAACCGCCTGTGCGCGAGCGGCCTGCAGGCCGTCGCCGACGCGGCGCGCGCGATCACCTGCGGCGAAGGTGAGCTGTACATCGCCGGCGGAGTCGAGAGCATGACGCGCGCGCCCTACGTCATGGCCAAGTCCGAGACGCCCTACGGCCGCGACGTGAAGCTGTACGACACCACGATCGGCTCGCGCTTCCCGAACCCGCGCTTCGCCAAGCAGTACGGCGACCAATCGATGCCCCAGACCGGCGACAACGTGGCGAAGGATTTCGGCATCACGCGCGAGCAGGCCGACGCGTTCGCCCTCGCCTCACAGCAGAAGTACGCCAGAGCCGAGGCCGAAGGCTTCTACAAGGGCGAGATTCTGCCGGTCGCGCTGCCAGCGAAGAAAAGAGACGCGCCGCCCGCGATGGTCGAGGTCGACGAGCACCCGCGCCGCGACTCGAGCATGGAATCGCTCGCGCGTCTGAAGCCGCTGTTCGAAGGCGGCGTGGTGACCGCGGGCAACGCCTCCGGCGTGAACGACGGCGCCGCGGCGCTGGTGGTGGCGAGCCGCGCCTGGGGCGAGAGGCACGGAAAGAAGCCGATGGCGAAGATCCTCTCGGCCGCCTCGGCGGGCGTTGAGCCGCGCATCATGGGCGTCGGCCCCGCCTACGCGATCCCGCTCGCGCTCGAGCGCGCCGGGCTCGCGCTCGGGGACCTCGAGATCATCGAGATCAACGAAGCCTTCGCCAGCCAGGTGCTCGGCTGCCTCAAACTGATGGGCGTCGACGCCAAGGACCCGCGCGTCAACCCGAACGGCGGCGCGATTGCGATCGGCCATCCGCTCGGCTGCTCGGGCGCGCGCCTCGCGCTGACGGTGGCGCGCGAAATGCAGGCGAGCGGCGCCAGGCACGCCGCAGTTTCGCTCTGCATCGGCGTCGGGCAGGGGCTTGCCGTGATTCTGGAGCGCGTAAACTAGCGCCAGGAGGTCGATATGAATGCCCCGCTCAAGTCCAAGCCCAAGGCAAGCTTCGTCTGGGACGATCCGCTGCTGCTGAACGAGCAGCTTAGCGAAGACGAGCGCATGGTGCGCGACGCCGCGCGCGCCTACTGCCAGGACAAGCTCGCCCCGCGCGTGCTGGAGGCTTTCCGGCACGAGAAGACCGACTCCTCGATTTTCCGCGAGATGGGCGAGGTCGGCCTGCTCGGCCCGACCATCGCGGCGCACTACGGCGGCCCGGAGCTCAGCTATGTCTGCTACGGTCTGATTGCGCGCGAAGTCGAGCGCGTCGACTCGGGCTACCGCTCGATGATGAGCGTGCAGAGCTCGCTCGTGATGGTACCGATCAACGAATTCGGCACCGAAGCGCAGAAACAGAAATTCCTGCCGCGGCTCGCGAGCGGCGAATGGATCGGCTGCTTCGGGCTTACCGAGCCGAACCACGGCTCCGACCCCGGATCGATGGCCACCCGCGCCAAGAAGGTGAAGGGCGGCTACAGCCTGACCGGCTCCAAGATGTGGATTTCGAACTCGCCCATCGCCGACGTGTTCGTGGTCTGGGCAAAAGACGATGAAGGCGCGATCAGGGGCTTCATCCTGGAGAAGAATTCCAAAGGCCTGTCGGCGCCGCCGATTCACGGCAAGGTGGGTCTGCGCGCTTCGATCACGGGCGAGATCGTGATGGACGGCGTGTTCTGCCCCGAGGAGAACGCCTTCCCCGAGGTGCGCGGCCTCAAGGGCCCGTTCACCTGCCTCAACTCGGCGCGCTACGGCATCGCCTGGGGGGCGCTCGGCGCGGCCGAGGACTGCTGGCACCGCGCGCGCCAGTACGTGCTCGACCGCAAGCAGTTCGGCCGGCCGCTCGCGGCCAACCAGCTGATCCAGAAGAAGCTCGCCGACATGCAGACCGAGATCACGCTCGGGCTGCAGGGCTGCCTGCGGCTCGGCCGCATGAAGGACGAGGGCAGCGCCTCGCCCGAGATCACCTCGATCCTGAAGCGGAACTCCTGCGGCAAGGCGCTCGACGTGGCGCGCATGGCGCGCGACATGATGGGCGGCAACGGCATCTCGGACGAGTTCGGCGTCGCGCGCCACCTAGTCAATCTCGAGGTGGTCAACACCTACGAGGGAACGCACGACATACACGCCCTGATCCTCGGTCGCGCGCAAACCGGAATCCAGGCCTTCAACTGAGCGTGCGCACGCGCACCTTCGCCTTCGCCTTCGCGCTGCTTGCCTTTGCGCCGGCCGCCCCGGCGCAACCCGCCAACGGCGTGCTGCTGGTCGCCAAGCCGACCATCGTCGACCCGAACTTCAGCCGCACCGTGGTGCTGGTTACGCAGGCGCCAGACGCCGAAACCGTCGGCGTCATCCTCAACCGCCCCGTGCCGCTCGCGGCGAGCGAAGTGCTCCCCCCCGAGCTGCCGGGCGATAACTACCACGATCCGGTCTACTACGGCGGGCCCGTGCTACGGCAGGTGATCGTCGCGCTGTTCCACGCCGACCGGCCGCCCCCCGCACCCGCCTTCCACGTGCTCAAGGACGTCTACTTGTCGATGCATCCGGATAACATCAGGATGCTGCTCGAGAGTAAGCGCGACCATTACCGGCTCTATGCCGGCTTCGCCGGCTGGGCGCCGGGCCAGCTCGAGGCCGAACTCGAAGGCGACGGCTGGTACGTGCTGCCCGCGGAAGAGGACCTGCTGTTCAGGAAGGACACTGCGGGGCTGTGGCAGGAACTGCTGCGCGAGGCGAGCAGCCCGCGCGCCTCGCGCTCGATCAAGCGAAAAGGCCCCGCCTAGGCCGCGGCCTTGGACTGCGCCTTGTCGAAGGTCATCTTGCCGCCGCGGTAGTCGACCAGGATCGTGTCCTTGGGCGCGAAGCCGCCCTGCAGGATCGAGCGAGCGAGCGGGTTTTCGATCTCCGACTGGATCGCGCGCTTGAGCGGCCGCGCGCCGTAGACCGGGTCGAAGCCGGCCTTGGCCAGCTCGCCAATCGCCGCCTCGGACACCTCGAGGCCGTATGTCCATCTTCGCCAGGCGCTGCCTCAGCACACCGAGCTGGATGCGGGCGATCGCGCCGATCTGCGCTTCGTCCAGCGCGTGGAACACCACCACCTCGTCGATGCGGTTGATGAACTCGGGCCGGAAATGCGTCTTCACCTCGCCCATCACCGCGAGCTTGACCACCTGGTAGTCGTCTGCCGGCCATCTGCTGGATCATGTGCGAGCCGAGGTTCGAGGTCATCACGATCACGGTGTTCTTGAAGTCCACGGTGCGCCCCTGGCCGTCGGTCAGGCGCCCGTCGTCGAGCACCTGCAGCAGCACGTTGAACACGTCCGGGTGCGCCTTCTCGACCTCGTCGAGCAGGATCACGCTGTAGGGCTTGCGGCGCACCGCTTCGGTCAGGTGCGCCGCCTTCCTCGTAGCCGACATAGCCCGGCGGCGCGCCGATCAGGCGCGCGACCGAATGCTTCTCCATGAACTCGCTCATGTCGATGCGGATCAGGTGCTCCTCGGAGTCGAACAGGAACTCGGCCAGCGCCTTGCACAGCTCGGTCTTGCCCACGCCGGTCGGACCGAGGAACAGGAACGAGCCGTAAGGCCGGTTCGGATCGGACAGGCCCGAGCGCGAGCGGCGGATCGCGTCGGACACCAGGCGCACCGCCTCGTCCTGGCCGACCACGCGCTCGTGCAGCTTGTCTTCCATCTTGCAGCAGCTTGTCGCGCTCGCCCTGCATCATCTTGGACACCGGGATGCCGGTCGCGCGCGACACCACCTCGGCGATTTCTTCCGCGCCGACCTGGGTGCGCAGCAGGCGTGTTCTTCGGCTTGCCCTGCTTCGCGCCTTTTCCGCCTTCTTCAGCTGCGCCTCGAGCTGCGGCAGCTTGCCATACTGCAGCTCGGCACAGCTTGTTGCCAGCTCGCCCTTGCGCTTGCAGCTCATCCATCTGCGGCGCGCAGCTTCTCGATCTCTTCCTTGATGTGCTGGCTGCCGGCGACCTGCGGCCTTCTCCGCCTTCCAGATCTCCTCCAGGTCGGCATATTCGCGTTCCAGCTTGCCGATCTCGTCCTCGATCAGCGCGAAGCGCTTCTTCGAAGCCTCGTCCTTTTCCTTCTTCACCGCCTCGCGCTCGATCTTGAGCTGGATCAGGCGGCGGTCGAGCTTGTCCATCGACTCGGGCTTGGAGTCGATCTCCATCTTGATGCGTGGCCGCGGCCTCGTCGATCAGGTCGATCGCCTTGTCGGGCAGGAAGCGGTCGGTGATGTAGCGGTGCGACAGCTCGGCCGCGGCGACGATGGCCGGGTCGGTGATCTCGACGCCGTGGTGCAGCTCGTACTTCTCCTGCAGGCCGCGCAGGATCGCGATGGTCGCCTCGACCGTCGGCTCGTCCGACCAGGACCTTCTGGAAGCGGCGCTCCAGCGCGGCGTCCTTCTCGATGTACTTGCGGTACTCGTCGAGCGTGGTCGCGCCGACGCAATGCAGCTCGCCGCGCGCGAGCGCGGGCTTGAGCATGTTGCCGGCGTCGATCGCGCCTTCGGCCTTGCCGGCGCCGACCATGGTGTGCAGCTCGTCGATGAAGACGATGGTGCGGCCTTCGTCCTGCGCCAGTTCCTTCAGCACCGCCTTCAGGCGCTCCTCGAACTCGCCGCGGTACTTGGCGCCGGCCAGCAGCGCGGCCATGTCGAGCGACCAGCACGCGCTTGTTCTTCAGGGTCTCCGGCACTTCGCCGTTGACGATGCGCTGCGCCAGGCCCTCGACGATCGCGGTCTTGCCCACGCCGGGCTCGCCGATCAGCACCGGGTTGTTCTTGGTGCGCCGCTGCAGCATCTGGATCGCGCGGCGGATCTCGTCGTCGCGGCCGATCACCGGGTCGAGCTTGCCCTGGCGCGCGCGCTCGGTCAGGTCGAGGGTGTATTTCTTCAGCGCCTCGCGCTGGCCTTCGGCTCGGCCTGGCCGACTGACGCTCGCGCCGCCGCGCACCGCGTCGATCGCCTGTCTCCAGAGCGGCCTTGCTGACGCCGTGCTGCTTGAGCAGGCGTCCGCTCTCGCCCTTGTCGCTCGACGCGGCGAGCAGGAACATCTCGCGAGGCGATGAACTGGTCGCCGCGCTTCTGCGCTTCCTTGTCGGTCGAGGTTGAGCAGGTTGGTCAGGTCGCGTGAAAGGTGAACTTCGCCCGGCCGTGCCCTCGACCTTGGGCAGCCGGCCGATCGCCTGCGCCAGCGCCTGCTTGCAGCGGCGTTCGGATTGCCTCCCGCCTTGGCGACCAGCGCCGAGGCGCCCCCGTCCTCCTGCTCGAGCAGGGCGAGCAGCAGGTGCTGCGGCTCGATGTACTGGTGATCCTGGCCGACCGCCAGGCTCTGGGCGTCGGCCAGGGCTTCCTGGAGCTTGGTGGTGAATTTGTCGAAGCGCATCGCCTTGATCTCTATGGAGAACCTGTAATGCAGGTGGGGCCTTTGGCGGCAAATTCAAGCCCGCGCCTGGCGGGGTTGCGATTTGCCTTCGCCATCCCCATTTAGGCTGCTGGTGCCCCGGCGCAGGACCCCGATGCAAAAACACACCCAAGTCAACATCGCGTACCTGATCTTCGCCTTCTTCGCCATGCTGTTCATGCAGCAGTGGTGGCACCAGGTGCAGACGGTGGAAGTGGTGCCCTACAGCCAGTTCGAGAAGCTGCTGCAGGAGAGCAAGATCTCCGAAGTAGTGGTGTCGGACCAGACCATCACCGGCACGCTGAAGTCGCCCGAGGGCGGCAAGAGCACCGTGGTGGCGAACATCGTGCAGCCCCAGCTCGCCGACCGGCTGTCGAAGTACGACGTCAAGTTCACCCGCGTGTACCAGAGCACCTTCCTGCGCGACCTGTTGTCGTGGATCGTGCCCGCGCTGGTGTTCTTCGGCGTCTGGTTCTTCCTGGTGCGGCGCTTCGCCGGGCAGCAGGGAATGGGCGGCTTCATGAACATCGGCAAGAGCCGCGCCAAGGTCTACGTCGAGAGCAAGACCGGCGTGACCTTCGCCGACGTCGCCGGCGTCGACGAGGCCAAAGCCGAGCTGCAGGAGGTGGTCGAGTTTCTCAAGAACCCCGAGCGCTACGGCAGGCTCGGCGCGCGCATCCCCAAGGGCATCCTGCTGATCGGCCCGCCCGGCACCGGCAAAACGCTCCTCGCGCGCGCGGTCGCGGGCGAGGCCGGCGTTGCGTTTTTCTCGATTTCCGGCTCCGAGTTCGTCGAGATGTTCGTCGGCGTGGGCGCGGCGCGCGTAAGGGACCTGTTCGAGCAGGCGCGCCAGAAGGCCCCGGCGATCATTTTCATCGACGAGCTGGACGCTCTGGGCCGTGCGCGCGGATCAGGCATGATGGGCGGGCACGACGAGAAGGAACAGACGCTCAACCAGCTCCTGTCGGAGCTCGACGGATTCGACCCGAGCATCGGTCTGGTGCTGCTCGCGGCCACCAACCGGCCCGAAATCCTCGATCCGGCGCTGCTGCGCGCCGGACGCTTCGACCGTCAGGTGCTGGTCGACCGGCCCGAGAAGATCGGCCGGCTGCAGATTCTGCAGGTGCACGCGAAGAAGATTCATCTCGCCGCGGGCGTCGACCTGGAGCAGGTCGCGGCGCTCACGCCCGGGTTCTCGGGCGCAGACCTCGCCAATCTGATCAACGAGGCGGCGCTGGTCGCCACCCGCCGAGGCGGCGAGGCGGTGACGCTGGAGGACTTCAACCAGGCTATCGAGCGCATCGTCGCCGGTCTGGAAAAGAGGAGCCGCGTGCTGAACGAGACCGAGCGCAAGACCGTCGCCTACCACGAGATGGGGCATGCGCTGGTCGCGATGTCGCTGCCGGGCAGCGACCCGGTGCACAAGATCTCAATTATCCCGCGCGGTATCGGCGCGCTCGGCTACACCATCCAGCGACCGACCGAAGATCGCTTCCTGATGACGCGCCAGGAGCTGGAAAACAAGATGACCGTGCTGCTCGGCGGACGAGCCGCCGAGACGGTGGTGTTCGGCCACCTGTCGACCGGCGCCGCCGACGACCTCGCGAAGGTGACCAGCATTGCGCGCAGCATGGCGCTGCGCTACGGCATGGTCGAGAAGCTCGGCTACGTCTCCTTCGACGATGAGCGCCCGAACTTGCTCGGCGTCCCGATGGCGCAGCCGCGGGAATACAGCGAAGACACCGCGCGCGAGATCGACATCGCGGTGCGCGACATCGTCCATTCCGCGTTCGACCGCGCGGTCGCGCTGCTCACCCGCGAGCGCGACGTTCTCGAGCGCGGCGCCAAGCTGCTGCTGGAGAAGGAGACACTCGCCGAGCCGGAGCTGGCCCAGCTGAAATCGGCGCTCACGCCCGCCGCAGCGTAAGCAGGACCTCGAGCCCGCCACCCTCCGCGTTGCGCAGCGTCACGTCTCCGCCGTGCGCGCGGGCGATGGTGCGCGCGATGGCGAGCCCCAGGCCGGTGCCGCCGGTCGCCCGGCTGCGGGAGGCTTCGACCCGGTAGAACGGCTCGAACACGCGCTCGAGCTCGGCCTCGGGGATTCCTGGCCCCTCGTCGCGGATGCGCACGCGGAGCTCCTCGGCCGAGTCTTCGAGCGCGACGCGGGCGCGCTTGCCGTAGCGCACCGCGTTTTCGACCAGATTGGTCAGGCAGCGCTGCAGCGCCTGCGCCCTGCCCGGATAGGGTTTCGCGGTGCCTCCGATTTCGAGCTGCCAGCCGAGGCCCGCGGTGTCCGCCTTGAGCGCCTCAAGCATCGCCAGCATGTCGACCGGCCGCATCGCCTCTGGGCTGTCTAGCGCGCGCACGAAGTCCAGCGTCTCGGCCACGAGCCGCTCCATCCGTTGCAGGTCGCCCTCGAACTTCGCCTTCAGCTCCGGGGCGTCGGAAAGGGATTCGGTGCGCAGGCGCAGCAGGGCGAGGGGCGTCTTCAGGTCGTGCGCGATGGCGGCCAGGATCCGGCCCCGGTCCTCGATGTAGCCTTTGAGCCGCGCCTGCATGGTATTGAAGGCGCGCGCTGCGCGCCGCACCTCGTCCGGACCCTCCTCCGGGAGTGGCGCGCGGTTGATGTTCGCCCCTAGCTCGTCGGCGGCGCTCGCGAGCACGGCAAGCGGCCGGGTCGCGCCCCGCACCGCAATGACCGAGGCCGCGATCACCAGCAGCATCAGCGCGACCGCCCCGACAAGAAGATGAACCGGCCACGCGATGCGTAGATCCGGCGCCAAGTAGGAGAAGCTCGCCCAGGTGCCGTCGCGCAGCCGCACCTGGACGGTCGGCGGCTGCATGGGCGGCATCGCGTGCCGCATCGACGCAGGGCCCATCGGCATTGGCGGCATGGCCACGCCGGGCCCGAGCCGGACCTCGCGCCGCTCGCCCAGGTAGTCGTCTAGCAGCGCCTCGAGCCGGGCAGCATGAGGCCCGCGCGCCGTTGGCGGCGGGCGCGCTCGGCGCCGGCTGGAGCCCGACCTCCAGCGACCGCGTCGCGAGGCTCGCCGCGGTGCGCGCGCGAGCCTCCGGGCTCTGCGCGTCGAGCACGCGCACCGCGTCGGCGATCTGCCGCGCCACGCCGGCAGTCCCGGCCTGCTGCAGCAGGTCGCTGCGCTCGCGCAGGTGGACCGCGACGCCGATCGCAAGCACGAGCGCCAGGCCGGCGACCAGCACCGCGATCACGCGGCCGAACAGGGATCTCGGCAACAGGTGCATTACTTCCCCGCCTCGACCGCAACCGCCAGCACGTAGCCTTGCGCGCGCACCGTCTTGATGATCGTCGGCTCCTTCGCGTCGTCGCGCAGGCGCTGGCGCAGGCGGCTCACTTGCGAATCCACACTGCGATCGCTGCGCTCGGCATCGCGGCCGAAGGCGAAATCGATCAGCTGGTCGCGCGTGAGCACCCGATTCGGGTGCTCGAGAAACACCCGGAGCAGACCATACTCCGCGCCGCTCAGCGGGATCACGACGCCGTCGGGCGCGGTAAGGTAGCGCGTGGTCGTATCGAGCTCCCAGCCGGCGAACCGGAAACGCCCGACTTGCTCTGGCTCGAGGTTTTCCGGCAGCGCGCGCGATCGCCTCAGCACCGCCTTGATCCGCGCCAGCAGCTCCCTCGGGCTGAAGGGCTTGGCCACATAGTCGTCGGCGCCCATCTCGAGGCCCACGATGCGGTCGGTCTGCTCGCCGCGCGCGGTGAGCATGATGACCGGGATTCCGGATTTGGTCCGCAGATCGCGGCAAAGAGTGAGCCCGTCTTCGCCCGGCAGCATCAGGTCGAGCACGATGAGGTCGACGCGCGAGCGCTCCAGCGCCGCGCGCATCGCCCTGCCGTCGCCGGCGGTGCTCACCCGATAGCCGTTCTTCTCCAGGTAGTCCGAAAGCAGGCGGCGCATCTCCAGCTCGTCGTCGACGATGAGGATCCGGTCTTCGGTAGCCATGGACGCGTTATACCCGGAGCCGGCGGAAAAATCGTCACGAAATGTTTCCGGCGGGACCGCCGCCACGCTTTGCCACAATAAACCGCCGTCCTGCCATCACCCCGTTACGCGCAGGCGGTTGAATACCGTCAGCGGGAATTCGCATGAGCGACGTCCCCTCAACCAGGAGAAGATCATGAAACGTTCAATCAAGATCACCCTCGGAATCGCGGCCGCGGTCGCGGCCGGATTCGCGGCCAGCGTCTATGCCCAGGCTCCGTTCGCGGGACCCGGTTTCCGCGGCCCGATGGGCGCAATGCACGGCGGGCCGATGTTCGGCGACCCTTCGGCGCTTGCCAACGCCCATCTGGCGGATCTGAAGAAGCAGCTCAATATCACCGGCGCGCAGGAAAGCCAGTGGCAGACCTTTGCCGGCGCGGTCAAGCAGCAGGCCCAGGGCATGGTCGCCCTGCGCGCCTCCATGCAGTCCACGGCCGGTACCGCTCCCGAGCGCATCGATCAACGCACCGCCTTCATGAAGCAGCGCCTCGCCGCCATGGAAGCTCTCGACGGCGCCTTGAAGCAGCTCTACGCGGTTCTCACGCCGGAGCAGAAGGCGACCTTCGACCAGACCGGTCCGGGCGCGGGCTTCGGGCCGGGAGGCGGATTCGGTCCGGGTCACTTCGGGCCAGGGCACTTCGGCCCGAACCGGGGATGAGCCGAATGAAACGCTCGAGCAAGATGGTGCTCGCCATTGCGGCGACCGCAGCTTTGGGTCTCGCGCTCGCCGCGGTAGCTCAACCAGGCATCGGGCCGCGAATGATGCCAATCATGGGCATGGGACCGGGGATGATGATGCAGGGCATGGGCGGCCCCATGGCCGGCATGCAGCAGGGCGACGCCGCGTTCGGCGCCGACATGCAGCTCGTCCACGAAATGCTCCTGGATCACGCTAGGATCAGGCGCACCGTGACCAACCTCCCGGGGGGCATCCGCACCGTGACCGAATCCGACGACCCACGGACCGCCGGGCTGATCAAGGCGCACGTGGCGAGCATGCAGAAGCGGCTCGAGGACGGGAAGATCTTCAACCTCTTCAGCCCCACGCTGCCGGTCCTGTTCGAGCACAAGGACGAGATCAAGACCTCGGTCGAGACGACCGACAAAGGGGTTGTCGTGACGCAGACTTCTGGCAACGCGGAAGTCGTCGCGGCGCTCCAGGCGCATGCCGTCGAAGTGAGCGACCTGGCGCGTGACGGCATGGTGGCGATGATGCGCAGCGCGAGGGCGGTGATGGGAAGGTGAGATACGGTGGACGTTGCATGACATGAGGGATACGAATATGGCTACGATACGAATAGCAGTGCGATCGCTTGCCGCCGCCGCGCTCGCTGCGGTGGTCCCGACGCTTGCATATGCGCAAGGCTACGGGCCGGGAATGATGGGCGGCTACGGCTACGGCTGGGGCGGAGGCTGGGGCTTCGGCGTCATCGGCATGGTGCTGTGGTGGATCCTGATCGTTCTCGGTATCGTGCTGCTCACGCGATGGCTTCTGAGCGGCTCGCCAAGGCGCGGGGAGCAGGGGTCCACCGGCCACGCTCTCGAGATCCTCAAGGAGCGCTATGCGCGGGGCGAGATCGACAAGCAGGAATACGAAGAGAAGAAACGCGACCTGGCATGAGCCCGCCGGGGCCATGCTTTGCGCCTGGACGTCTCAACCGAGGAGCACAAAGATGAATCGAATTCTTGCAGCGGCGGTCGGCGGCTTCATCCTCACGGCCAACGCTGCAGCCGCGCCGATGGACGAGCAGCACTCGATGCCGATGAACCACGAGGCAACGCAGCCGGTCGCAGTGCAGGACACGCGCGAGCTGGTGCATTTCCCCCCGCACCTGCTAGAGCACGAAATGGCCAACATGCGCGATCACCTGATTACGCTGTCGCGCATCCAGGACTACTTGTCGAAGCACGAGTTCGACAAGGCGGGCGAGCTGGCCGAGAAGCGCCTCGGCATGTCGTCGTTCGGCCTGCACGGCGCGCACGAGGTCGCCCCCTACATGCCCAAGGGCATGCAGGACGCCGGCACCGCCATGCACCACGCCGCCAGCCGCTTCGCGATCGCGACCCAGCGCGCCGCGGTCGACAACGACGTCGCGGGGGCGCTCGGCGCGCTGAACGAGGTCACCCAGGCCTGCGTCGCCTGCCACGCGGCCTATCGCCTGCGATAGATGGAGCGCGACTCGCGTCGGGTCCGTATCCCAGCGCGAACAGTGCCGACGCCGCAAGGACCGTGAGCGACGCCAGCAGGCCGCTAAGGTTCTTGAGGAAATCGGTCGCAGCTTGCAGATCCGTGCCGATGCCGTACCCAAGGCCCAGATAAGCCGACGTCCAGACCAGGCGCCCGAGGACCGTCCATGCAAGAAACGCGGAAAGCCGATAACGGCCGGCCCCGGCCAACACGCTCACGGCGGCGCTGAGATAGGACACGAAGGTGCGCGTGACCAGCACCGTCCAGGAGCCCCAGCGCTCGAATAGCAGCTTGACGCGCACCGAACGCTCTGGCGTGTAGCCGAACCATCGCCCGTGGCGCTCGAGAATTCTGCGGCCGAACGCGCGACCAAACCAATAAGCCGCCGCGTCGCCGAGCACCGAGGCGACCAGCGTGATCGCGCCGGCCCAGAGCCAATCCATACGGCTTTCGGCGGCCAGCGAGCCCGCAAACGTCGCCGCGAATCCGTCGGGCACCGGCAGGCCGATGGAGCCCAGCAGGATCGTCAGTCCGAGGGCGGGATAGCCGTAGATCAGCACCGCGGAGAGAAACTCGTCGCCGATCGGACCGAGCCAGCTCGATCCGCTGGCTGCACGCTCCGCAGGCGCGGCGGCGCGGGCGACGGCTCGCTGAACGCGCCGAACGTAATCGAGCAGCGACACGCCCTCGCGCTCTGCGAGCGTCCTGAGGCTCGTGTCCGGATCGGTTTTCGCGGGAAGCGCAAGGCGCTCGAGCAGCTCCGCTTCGGGTGCGCGGTAGGTGGCCGACACGTAGGCGAGCGTCATCCACGGCCGGAGGCTGCTCGTCGCCGGCGCGCCCGCTTCGTACGCGGAGCGCAACAGCCGGAACGAGCCGACGCTGCGAAGCGCGAAGAAGACGCTCGACAACGCCGCCACGACGGACACCGCAAGCGCGATCCGCCGCGCTCGGCGGGAGCGAAGATCGATCGACCCCGTCACTCGTCGCCTTCGCGCTTCTTGCCGAACAGACCCGATACGAGCCCGATCATTCCGCCTCCCGGGCGCATGGGCATGCCCGCACCGGCGTCCCCCTTCGGGCCACGCACGATCCGCACCAGCGCCACGACCAGGATCAGGGCGACGAAGACCAGCATCGGCCAGGGCAGGCGGGCGAGGAGCGACGCCCATTGCGAAGGCGAACGCACGTCGATTGCGACGTGCTCCTTGCGCAGCTCCGGTATCAGCGCAGGATCGCCGAAGTCGGGAACCCGGCTGCGAAAACTGTCGCGCCGCGATGTTCCGGTCGGGAGTCCATCGCGCAGAGGATGCTTGAAGCGTCCGTCGACTTCGGTTCCGTCGAACGTCACGCTCGCCACGTTTCCGGCCTCGACCTGGTCGAGAAGCGCTCCGTAAGGCATCGACGCGGGTCTGCCGGTTTCCTTCACGGCTACGAAAATCAAAGATCCCATCACGAGAACGGCGAGCAGCCAAACCGGCGGCCGCTTCCACCATGGCCGCTGGCAGTGTTGAGTCGGGTTCATCATGTCTGCCTCCTTTCTTCGAGCTTGAACGCCGCGAGAACCGGCCGCTTCACCTGATCGAGCACGAGCGCGAATCCGATCGCGGCGCCGAGAACCGCCGCAACGGTACGCCAAGGCAGCGGCGACATCAGGATTCCCGCCGATGCGAGCACGAAAACGATGCCGACGTCGGCGAGCGAGGCCGCCACGACCCACCTGCCGGGCGCGGAGCTCCACAGCCGACGCCGCTCGCGCACCACGTAAAGCACGGCCTGGCTTCCGAACACCAGGACGACGAAGGCCAGCGTCTGAAGCGCGGCGGGCTCGAGACCCAGCCGGGACTTGCCGTACTCCAGCACGCCCACCGAGAACGCGAGCTTGCACGCGCCGAGCGCGATCCCGGCGGCGGTGATGTTCCGCATCCGCCAGCGGCTCGGCGAGCGCGCCGGGCTCGCGCGGTCGGTCGTGAGCGACATCGCGAGGAGGTCGTTCGTCACCAACACCAGCACCATGAGCGTCGGGGTCATGACCGCGCGCCCGGTCAAGGCTAGACCGATCGCGAGAAAAAGGACGATCTCGATCTTCTTTATAAGCATGTTGAAGGTGAACGCCAAAAGGCGCTGGAAAGCGACCCGGCCTTCGCGCACCGCGTGCACGACGCCCGCCAGCCCGGGCTCGGTCAGGACCAGGGCGGCCGCGGCCTTGGCGACGTCGGTCGCACCGGCGACGGCGATTCCGATCTGCGCCTGCCTGAGCGCGGGCGCGTCGTTCGTGCCGTCGCCGCACATTCCGACCACGTGGCCGCGGCCCTGCAGGGTCTTTACCAGCCGGTACTTCTCCTCCGGCACGACACGGGCGAAAACATCGCCGTCGATGCCCACTTGGCGGGCGATCGCCGCAGCGGTCGCCGGGGAGTCTCCGGTCACCATGACCGTTTGCACCCCCGCGTCGCGCAGCGTGGCGACGAGCGCAGCGGAGTCCTCGCGCGGCGGATCGGCGAGCGCGACCATGCCCGCCAGACGAAGCGCGTTCTCCGGCCCGGCGGCGACCGCGATCACCCGCTGTCCGCGTCCGGCGAGATCGCCGACCAGCCCGGACGCGTCCTCGGGCGCCTGCAGGCGCGGGGCGAGCGCCTCGAACGCGCCCTTGGCGACGTGCAGCTCGGCGCCGTCGCGACCGAGGGCGACGGCGAGCGAGACCCTGGTCGCCGGGTCGAAGGGCTCGAAGCGCAGCAGCCGCTCGGGCGCGGCACGCGCGGCGGCGCGGATCGCGCTGTCGATCGGGTCCTGGCCCGCTTCCGAGCTGGCGAGCGCGGCAAGCGCAAGCACGCGCTCGCGATCGAAGCCCGGCATCGCAACGATCTCGGCGATCTGCATCGCGTTCTGCGTCAGCGTGCCGGTCTTGTCCGCGCAGAGGACGTCCATCGCGGCGGCTTCGTGCACTGCCGAGAGGCGCGTGAGCAGAGCGCCCCGCCGCGCCAGCATCTGGGCGGCGAACGCCGCCGAGAGCGCGAAAGTCGCGGGCAGCGCCACCGGGATCGTGGCGAGCAGCGCCGTGAGCGCAAGCCGCGTCACGTTCACGCCCGGCATGCCGGACGCGACGGCATAGACGACGATGAGCACCGCGACCGTTCCGTTCACCAGCGCGAGGCTGCGCGTCGCCGCGAGGATCGCCGCCTGCTCGGTGCTCGGGTGGCGCGCGACGCGCACCAGCTCCGCGGCGCGCCCGAAGTAGGTCTTCGACCCGGTCGCGCTCACTTCCGCCAGCGCCTGCCCGCGGCGCACCATCGAGCCCGCGTAGACCGTGCCGCCCAGGCTCGCCTCGACCGGAACCGATTCGCCGGTGAGCGTCGACTGGTCGACCAGGATCGAGCCTGAAAGGAGCAGCGCATCCGCGGGGACCAACGCCCCGAGCGGCAGCCTGATGGCGTCGCCGGGCACCAGCTCGGCAGCGGGAAGCCGCACCCATTCGCCGTCGCGGCGAACCAGGGCCGTCGGTGCGAGCCTCTTCTTCAGCGCCGCGAGCGCCGCGCCCGCCCGGCTTTCCTGGACGAAGCCGAGAATCGCGTTGAACAGAAGCAGGCTGCCGATCACCCCCGCTTCGATCTGCGCGCCGAGCCAGAGCTGCAGCAGAACCGCCACCTCGAGCAACCAGGGGACCGGTCCCCAGAACTTCGCGAGGAAGCCCAGCCAGCGCGGGACGACCTTCTCGCTGACGGCGTTCGGGCCGAATTCGCCGAGCCGCCGGCGGGCCTCGGCGCCCGTCAGGCCGGCCGGCGTCGTGGCTGCGGCGGGGATGTCCAAGGACAAGCCCTCGGGCTAGTTGGCGGGTATGGTGATGACCGGAATTTGCGGCACGGCGCCGGTCTCGGCGATAGACGAAAACACCAGCAAGAATGTGAATACGCGCTTGGATTCCAGATCGCGGTCGTCGATCCAGAACCAGTTGCCGCGATAGTGCACCGCGACGTAGGCATCTGCCGGGCGTTCGGGGCTGGAACGAATCCGCGCAACCGGGAACGCGGGCGACGGTTTCTCCCCCGCCGGCGCCGCGGTCGCCCGACCCTGGACGAGATCCTCCTTGGGCACGTCGACACCGGAGGAAACGTTGGCCAGAATCTTCAGCATCGAGCGCGTGAGCAGCGTGATTTGATCGCCCTTGCCGGGCGCCGCACCGAAGCCAAGCTGCAACTGGTTCGCCTGCGGGCTGATGCCCAGCGTATCCCTGACCAGGCGAATGTCCTCGTCGACCTTCCGGCCCGCGCCCGAGCGAAAGCTGACGAGCGTCACCTGCTGGTGGTCGCGCTTTTCTGTGCGAATCTCAAGGGCGCCCGCGTCCTGAATGCGACGCAGCGCGTCAATGACCCGCTGGAACCTCGGGTCTTCGGGTCGCGCGTGCAGCAACCCCGCCGAGGAGTTGTACACGCCGTTGATCGCTTCCACCGAGAGCCCCAAAATGAAGTTGGCCGGGTGTCCGCCCTGGATCATCGCGAAGATGGCCTCGGGCGGAATCGGCTGCAGCAGGCTGTCGATGTACTTCTTTCCGGTAACGGGCGTGTAAGTGATGGTGGGATGGTCCGTATAGGTGCCCCCTGCACCGAGCCTGCGATTGGTGTTGTTCGCACCGGTCGAAGTAGAAAATGGATAGGAGTCCGCCGCAACATTGAGTTCACCTTGGAGCGTATACGAACTGATGACCGACGACACCTCGAGGAACACCGGGGCGTCGAAGTAGCGCAGCTTGACGATGTTGAGCAGCGTCTGCTCGCGCCAAGAGTCCGCGATCGCGCCGCCGTAGTCCAGCCGGTCGCGCGGCACGCTGGTGGGACCGATCGAAGCACATCCGGCCGCGAGGGCGGCCGCCAGCGCGACGATCAAGCGTACAAGGGATCGCCAGAGAGCGTCAGAAGTAGTAGCGGGCATAGAGCTCGAGCTTGCGTGAATTCTGCTTCTCGCCGAAGTCGGTCGAGCTGCCGCCGCGCAGCAGGAACAAGCGCAGTCGCAGCTCGAGGTTGTTGATGCCGGAGTACTGCAGCTCGGGAGTGATCTGGTAGCTGCGGTCCTGCAGATTCATCATCGCGGTGATCGCGGGCGTGAAATAGACGATGCCCGAGCGCGTCCTGGTGCTGGGCGCGGAAATATAGGTAGTTCTCGCCGGCGAAGGGCCGGCCGTAGCTCCCCTGGCCCAGCGCGAGCGCCTTCTGCAGCAGCGGCGCCGCCGGCTGCGCGAGCGAAGGCCGCGTCGACGAGCCGATAGAACGAGTCGGCCTCGGACTCCGAGTAGCCGGTGCCGTTGTGGTAGTACTCGGCGATGTACGTCGTGTTCCCCTGGGTGAGGTAGCGCAGCCCGAGCAGATAGCTGGTCGCGTTCGCGACCTCGGTCGTCACGCGCCCGCTCGCGTCGGTGACGGGCTTGGCGAATTGCGCAATGCGTGCCCACTCGCCGTGGATCTCGACGTTCGTCGTGAGGTTGCGCGCGAAATCGAAGCCGAAGCGCGCCGGGCGGCTGCCCTTGCCCTGCCAGGCGAAATCGAGGTCGGTGTCGCGGTACAGCCCGTAGAGCTTGGACGCGGGATTCGGGTGTCCGCTCGCGCCGAAGTCGTTGTTGACGTCGCTGCTCACGGGCATCAGCACCGGCGTGAAGGCGACCGTCTGCAGCGCGCCGCCCGGGTTCCAGATGAAGTCGCCGTCGGCCATGACGTAGCCTTCGCGCGCCAGCTGCGGATCGTTCGGGTCCTTCGGTCGCTGCACGAAGCCGATCGGGTTGAACGCATAGCCCTTGCCCCAGCTGAGCGCGCGCTTGCCCGCTTCGAGCGTGATAGCCGGGAGTCGGGACGGATCGAGTAGGCGGCCTCGTAGACGCTGTTGTCGTGATTGTGCGCAAGCTGATCGCGCTGCACGATCCGAGTTGGTGCGAAAGTCGAAGGTGCCGATGCCCTGGCGCAGCTTGCCGGTCAGCTGCAGTGTCGCGGTCGTGCGCCCGAGGTCGTCCCGCTGCGGCTGGCCGAGGTTGCTGAGCTGGTAGAAGGCCCCGCCGCGGTTGAGCGCGAAATCCTCCTGCTTGAGCTGGACGTAGCCGCCGAGCTCGAACGGCTTCTTCTCGAACGCGGAGGCATCGAAGCCGGCTTCCTCCGCCGCCCCGGCGCTTGCGGCCACCGCGAGGAGAGCGAGCGGCAAGAATCGCCGCGGTCTCCAACCGGGCTTCATTTGCGCAGCTCTTCGACCCGCGGCAGATAGTTGAGCGTGAAGATCTCGTCGGGGAAGTCCCGCTTCTTGAGCCCCGACCACTGCATCACCGACTTGTAGCCCTTATACAGCGGGCTGTCGGTCTCGAGCGTCGCGGGACGCTTGATGCCGCCGCCGAAATCCTTGATGTTGCTGAAGTGCAGCGTCTTGAGCAGCAGGCCGCTCGCCGCGTAGCACTCGATCGTCGATCGGCAGCAGATGCTTCTTGTCGACCCACATCTTGAGCCGGTCGTAGGCGACGTCGCCGGTCTTGGCCTTGAGCGAAAGCAGGTACTGCGTCCTTCTGCTCGTCCGCCGCTTCGACGTTGTATTCCGCGGTGTAGTCGATGCGCAGGATGTCGGCGTTGTTGAAGACGCTGCCGGTCACCGATTGCAGGCTCGTGATCCGGATCGCGCTGCCCGACGTCCGGAATGTAGAGCCACATGTTGTCGCCCAGACGCAGCGTCACGCGGCCCTTGTCGCTGGCGGGCGCGAGGAACAGCGCGACCACCTTGTCGCGGCCCTTCTTCATGGTGTAGAGCACGGACACCTTCTTGCTGCCGTCGGGCTGGATGTCGGTCAGCTGCCGGTACGACTCGTAGGACTCGGGCTCGAGGTTGCGGTCGACCTTCTTCAGGATTTCCGTTCCATCGACCGCCGCCGCCGGCAGCGCAACAGAGACAGAGCATCAGAAAGACAGAACTTCCGCATGGTGCGCCGCGTCCTCAGACGTGGCCCAGCGCGCGCACCGGGTCCATGCGCGAGGCCTTCCACGCCGGCTGCAGGCTCGCGAGCAGCGCCATCACGACCACCATGGCGGCAATGGTCACGATATCCCGGACGGACACCGCGGGCGAGAGCAGTATCGCGTCGCGCTGCATGCCGAAGTGGAAGCTGACCTTCCAGACGTTCAAGGCGTAGATCGCGGCCAGGCTGATCGCCGTTCCGAGTGCCGTGCCGCCCAGACCGAGCAGCAGGCCTTCGGTAAGGAACAGGGAAAGGATTCTTCGCGGCGGGGTGCCGATGGCCGAGATGGTGCCGATCTCGCGGATGCGCTCGTAGACCGCCATGACCATGACGTTCATCACGCTGATCAGCACGATGGACACCAGCATGATCTTGATGAACAGCGTCAGCAGGTCGATCATGCGCACGATGCTCGAGAAAGGCGACAGGTCCGCCCAGGTGTGCACTTCGAGCATCGGTTTGCCGTCCTTGTTGGCGACACCCGACAAGCTCCCGGTTCAGTTGCGCATAGGCCTTGTCGAGTTGCGCCGGGTTCTTGAGCCGGATGGCGATCTCGCTCACCTCGGGCTGCTGCATGCGCAGCAAGGCCCGCGCGTCGTCGATGGTGATGTAGCCGTCGCTTGCCGCTCGGCCCGGATATGCTCTGCAGCACGCCCGCGACGGTGAAGGTCTTGCCGTTGACCGAGCCGTCGCGGTTGGTCGCAACCAGCACCACGGTGTCGCCCACCTTCACCTTCATGCCGCGCGCGATCAGCTCGGGGATGAGCATCTCGCCTCGCGCTTAGCAGCGGGCCGGCTCGCTTCTCGCCGATCAGCCGCCCGGGTAGCAGGGGCGTGGTGGCGATTTCCTTCGCCGGGTCCATGCCGTTGATGCGGATGCTGGTGGTCTCGGTGAAGTTGCTGAACATCGCGCCGAACTTGATGCGCTCGCGAATAGGCTTCGACCGAATCCATCCCGCCGAGCGCCTGCTCGACCTTGCCGACCATCTGCGGCTGCATGTTGAGGTTCAGCGGCAGGTTGTCGATCGAGGCGACGTAGCCCTTGCGGTGCACTTCGAGGTGCCCGAGCATGGCGTCGGTGAACTGGCCGATCATGATCGTCTTGAACGATCCGGCCACGGCGACGAACAGCAGCACGCCAACGATGCCCAGGGTGATGAGCGAGGAGGTCAGGAGCGTGCGGCGGCCGAAGCGCGCGAGGTTCCGCGCGGCGATCTTGAGGACGTTAAGCATGGGCCGCCTCCGTTTGAAGCGAGATCTGACCAGTTCGCTCGTTGCCGGCCGGCGGGCGGATACGCCCGTCTTCGAGCGTGAAGATGACTTCGGCCTCGCCCATGATCTTCGGGTCGTGGGTCGAGAAGACGAATGTCGTGCCGAGCTCGTCGCGCATCTTCTTCATCAGCTCGATGACGCGGTAGGCGGTGTCATGGTCGAGATTGGCGGTCGGTTCGTCGGCCAGCACCAGCTTCGCGTCGGTCGCCAGCGCGCGCGCCACCGCGACGCGCTGCTTCTGCCCGCCGGAGATCTGGTCCGGCCGCTTCTCTGCCTGGCCGGCCATGCCCACCGCCTCGAGCAGCCGCGTGATCTGCGCGCGCCGCTTCCGCTCCGGCCAGTTCTGCACCATGATCAGCGGGTACTCGATGTTCTCGTACACCGTAAGCACCGGGATCAGGTTGAAGTCCTGGAACACGAAGCCGATGTTCCGCCCGCGGAAATCGGCCGCCGCGCGCCGGTCCAGCGTCCCGACGTCGGTGTCGAGCACGGTCAGCTTTCCGCTTGTCGGGTGGTCGAGGCAGCCGATCATGTTGAGCAGCGTGCTCTTGCCGCTGCCCGAAGGGCCGACGAAAGCCACGAAGGACTTCGCCTCGATCGCGAAGTCAATGCCGCGCAGGGCCTGCACCTCAACTTCCCCGCTCCGGTAGGTCTTGACCAGCTTTTCAGCCCGCATGAGGCTCATGGCGCCGCCTTGATCCCGCTTGACCAGCGAGTAGCCTATGCCGCCGCGCGCGCGGCGATTTGACCAGCGTCAATCCGCCGCGCGGCCGCGGAAGAAGCGCACATAGAGCACCAGGTAGCTCGCCTGAAGGGCGGCCGCGACCAGAAACGGTGCTCGAAGCATGCCCGCGTGGAGCATCAAGCCTGCCACCAGGGGACCGACCGCGCGCGGAATCTGGATCGAGACGTTCTGCAGGCTCGCCGCGAGGCCCCGCCGCTCGCGCGTGAGCCCCGCGACCAGCGCCTGCCGCACGCCCGCGGTGCCCTGGTTGAACCCGGCGCGCAGCGCGTAAAGGGCCGCCGCGACGCCGAACGACGGCATGAGCGGCACCGCGACCAGGAAGGCGAGGCCGAGGCCACGCATGATCACCACCGGGCCGATCAATCCGTGGCGGTGCACCAGCCGTCCCGCGACCACCGAGCCGATCGCGCCAAGCACGAAGCTCGCCGCAAGCGCCGGCCCGATCGACCCGGGACCGTGCTCGAAGCGCAGCGCGAACCAATAGGCGATGAGCGGCGCGATCATGCCGATGCCCAGGCCGTTGAGCGTGTTGACGGCGACCAGGCGAACGAGCATGCGGTTTTCGCTGCGGCGCTCGGAAGCCGCGATCGCGCGCTCAAGCGGACGCGGCTGCTCCGGCTCGCCAAGCGAAGCGATGAGCGCGAACGCCGCGACCGATCCGGCGAGCGAAAGTAGAAACAGCGGGCGGTAGGCGAGCAGCTCGCCGAGCGGCCCGATGAGGAACTGCACGCCGCCCGCGAGGAGCGCGCCGAGCGCCATGCCGCCGAAGCCGATCGCCGCGTTGACGCTGAACACCGCGCCGCGCATTGCCACCGGCAGCGCCTGCGCCAGCCACGCCTGCTCGAGCGGGCCGAACGGCCCGGCGCTGCCATTCGCGCCGCGGCCGAAGCCGCCGACGACTGCGGCCAGCACCAGGGCCGGCGGCGACGCGGTGAGCAGCGCGAGCAGCGCCGCGGCGGCCTGCAGCAGCTCGTAGGCCAGCAGAAAGCGGCGCCGCCCGAGGCGGTCGCTCATCGGCCCGACGGCCAGGGTAAGCGCGGCGCCCGCCACCAGCGCCGCCGAGAGCGTGGCTCCGATCGCGGGGGCCGTCCAGCCGAGCGCATTCAGGTAGAGCGCAAACGCGGCGACAAGGGCGCCCTGCCCGACGCTACGGGCCGCGCGCGCGGCCATCAGGCGCGCAACCGCGGGAGGCAATCGCGCGTTCAAGGCAGCCGGCAGCCCAGGGCCAGCGCGCCGAAGCCGGGAATCGTCCGCGAGATCACGTCCCGTTCAGGGCAGGCCGAAGACGAGCGCCAGCACCAGGGCGACAAGGGCGTAAGTGACGTAGGCGTTGATACGCCCGTGGTGCATTGCGGCCAGCGCGCGCGCAAAGGCAAGCGTCGCCTGCTTCATTGGACCAAGAACCAGTCGGTCTACAACGTGCACGCGCTCTTTCTCGCGTCGAATGGCGTCGCGGAAATGCTCGGCCACCGCATTGCGCGTGTCCTCCACTGTCGTCGGACGGAAGATCGCGTCGAAGATCACCCGCACCGGGTTGGAAAATCCCGTCGCGGTGTACGTCATTTCCGGCAGCAGCCGCCGCAAGCCCCCGTCCCAGCGCTCGCCGCGCGCAAGCTTCCTGCCCCGCGTCAGCCAGAGGCGCAGCACCACCCAGGTCAACGCGAGCAGCCCGGCAAGCACGAGCAGCATGTACGAGGTCGACATCGCGAATACCACCGGGTTCGCCTCCCCGCCACGGTGCAGGACCACCAACCCGGGCCCCGGCAGCACGCTCTGGCCGACCTGCGCTCCCAGATCGTGGAACTCCGCGACGAACGCCGGCGGCAGCTGCGCCCCTGGCGCAAAGAACGGCGGCACCAGCGCCTGCGTCGCGGCCGCTCCGGCCGTCTGCACCGTGGCCGGATCGAGCGCGCCGATCACGTAGGTCGGCAGCACGCCGAACCCGACGCACAGCACGGCCAGAATCGCCATCGCGGCGAGTGCGGCGAGCGGGGCCTCGCCCGCCCGCCGCCCCTCCTCCAGGCGCCGCATGCCGAGAAAGCTCATCGCGAACACCTTGACGAAACAGGTTACGGCGAGCGCCGCGGTGAGCGCGAGGGCCGCGCCGGCAAGCGCGAACACGATTTTGGCGCCGATCGATGAGAGCTCCGCCGCCCGCAGCATGGCCTGCAGTGTGAGCCACTCACTGACGAAGCCGTTCAACGGCGGCAGCCCGGAGATCGACAGCGCACCGACCAGGAAAGTCGCGGCGGCGAGCGGCATGACCTTGATCAGGCCGCCGAGCCGGTCCATGTCGCGCGTGCCGGCCTGCGTTTCGACGGCGCCGACGCCGATGAACAGCAGCGTCTTGTAGAGCGAATGGTTGAGCAGGTGATAAAGGCACGCGACGAAGGCGATCGCAGCGAGCTCCGGATGATGCGCAGCGTGGAACACCATGCCGGCGCCGGCGGCCGCGATCACGATGCCGACGTTCTCGATCGAGCTGTGCGCGAGCATCGCCTTGAGGTCGTTGTCGATAGTGGCGTACAGGATGCCGATCAGCGCCGAGGCCGCGCCGACGACGAGCGCGACCAGGCCCGTTTCCATATGGGCGGCCGGAAGGAGGTCGGTGTTGACGCGCAGGATGCCGTACAAGCCGAGGTTGAGCGTCGCACCGGCGAGCACGGGCGCAAAGGCGCGCGGCGCCGCGGCGTAGGCGCGCTGCAGCCAGGAATTGACCGGCACCAAGCCTGCCTTCACGCCGAAGCCGAAGAAGGTGAGCAGAAACACACTCCAGCGCGCGCCCGTGCCGAGGCCGCGCGCGGCCGACCTGAGCGCGTCGAACTCCATCGACCCGGCGCCCAGCGCGAGCAGCAGGAAGCCGAGCGCGGCGGCGAGCGTGCCGGCCTCGCCCATTGCGAGCAGCAGGTAGCCGGACCCGACCTGCGCCTCGTTCTCCTTGCCGTTATCCCTGTCCCTATGGCGCCCGCTGACGACCAGCAGGTAGCATAGGATCGACATCATCTCCCAGGCCAGCAGGAACAGCAGCGCATCCCCCGCGATCAGAATGAGAACGATTGACGCGTAGAGCGCGAGAAGCATGACGCTGAATGACCGCTCGCAGCCGTGCAGCGCTTTGCCGCGCAATTCTCCGGCCGCGTAGATCGAGGTCGGGAACAATACGAGCCCCGTTACCAGCACGAACAGCGCCGAAAGCGGGTCGAGCCGCAGGCTTAGCGTCGCCAGTCCCGGCACCGACCAGAGCGTTTGCGTGAATCCGTTGCCGGCGAGCAGCGCGACCGCGCCTGCGGCGGCGCTCGCCGTCGCGGCGAGGCAGCCGAGCCAGCCGAGCACGCTCGCCTGACGCGCCGGCGGCAGCGCGAGGGCGAGCACGATGCCGGCGGCGCAGGCCGAGAAGCACACGACGATCGGTGTGAGTCCCGTCATGGCTGCGTCGGCGTGGAAGGAAGCGAGGCGAGCGATTGCGGGGCCTTGCGACCGACCGCCACCAAGAGGCCGTGCAGAATCGCGAGCGGCGGCGGCGGATTACCCGGCACTTCCACGTCCACCGGCAAGAGCGTGCTCACGCCTTGCGCACACACGAAGCTCTGCGCGAACACTCCGCCCGAGAGCGCGCAGGCGCCGACCGCGACCACGCGCTTGGGCGTGGGCATCGCATCATAGATCTTCTTCAGTGCGACGCGCATGTGGTCGGTCACCGGGCCGACCACCAGCAGCACGTCGGCGTGGCGCGGCGACGGCGTGATGAAGAAACCCAGCCGATGCATGTTGTAGTAGGGGTTATTCAGCTGCTTCACTTCGTTCAGGCACGCCCCGCAGTCGCCCGCGTCGACCACCAGGATATGCGTCGAACGGCGGAACGGCACGCCCAGCTCGCGCCCAGCGGCGCCCGATCCCGCCCATTCGTAATCCGGTCGCCAGGCGAGCGCAGGTTTGCAGCGATAACAATGAACGCAGCGACGGTAGTCCGCCGTGACCTTGCCATTGTGCGTTTCGAGCGCGTGCGTGGGACAGCGGCCGACGAGCGCGGCCGCCTCGGCGCCGAGCTCGCCGCCCAGGGGCAGCCCCGGCGACACCCCGGCGGCGCGCTCTTCCGCGCGCGGATATGCGGTGGTATGGATTCCGGTGCGGATGCCGCTGAGGACCCATTTCATCGGTCGTTCTCCGCCACAGAAAGGTCGAAAGTGGAGAGGATGATCGGGAAATCCTGGAAAGCGAACTTTTCCGCCGCCAGGTGGAAGCTGTGCCAGTTAATGAACGACGGCGTGACGACGCGATAGCGCGCGATACGGCCGGACTCGTCCAGCCGGACCCAATGGAAGGTCGCGCCGCGCGGTGCCTCGGTCCAGCCGAGCGCGGCGCCTGGCCTCGGCGCCGCCGCGGCCCGGACCTCGCCCGTCTCCATGGCAGCAGCGGCCTGCTGCATGATGCGCAGCGACTGCCGCGTTTCGGCGAACAGCACTCGCAGTCGCGCGTAGCCGTCGCCCTCCTTCTCCGTCGGAACGTCGAATGCGTACGATTCGTAGCTGGAATAGGGCTGCGCGCGGCGCAGGTCGCGCGCCAGGGCAGATGCGCGCGCGACCGGACCGACCAGGCTGTACGCTCGGGCGGTCTTGGCGAAGATGACGCCCACCTCTTCGATCCGGTCGAGGAAACTGCTGGAGATCGCAAGCCGGCGCTCGAGCGCGTCGAGCCTGTTCACGATCGCGCTCGCGCGGTTCAGCGCATTGCGGCATGCATCGGCAGGCAGGTCCGCCGCCAGCCCCCCGGGCGCGAGCAGACCGAACAGGTAACGGTGCCCGGCGAGTTCGCCCGAGACGCGCAGCAACTCTTCCTCGAGCATTCCCGCCTGGCTGGTTGCCACCACCAGTGCGGTGGACTCGCAGATCTCCGCGATCGCCCCGGCATGCTGGCGCAGACGCTCGAGCTCTGCGAGGAACACGCGCAGCGCTCTCGCGCGCGGCGGAACGCTCGCACCCGCAATCGACTCGACCGCCTGGCAGAACGCGAGCCCGTGGGCGAACGCGGTCGTCGCGGCGAAGCGCTCTGCAAGCAGCAGCGCATCTTCCACCGACTTGCCTTCGGCGAGCTTCTCGATCGCGCGCCACTTGTAGAACAGGCGCGTCCAGGAACGGATGACGTCCTCGCCAACCGTCTCAAGCTGGAAATGCACCGATTCGGCCACGCCGGAGAACTTCGGTCCGACGGGCATGACAAATGCGCCCGACTCCTGCACCACGCGCCGCGGTCGCCAGTCGACGCACGGCCGACGCTCGCGCAGCGCCGCCTGCGCGTCGAACCCGTGCCGCATCGGTTCGACGCTCTCCTGCCAGGCGTCGTCATGCAGCACGAAATCGCCCAGCCGGGGATGACCCTCGAAGTGGATGCCGAACATGTCTTCGGCTTCACGCTCGTGCCAGTCTGCGGCAAAGATCTGCGCCTGCGCCGCGATGCTCGGAAACACGTTTTCGGCGAGCGGCGCCGAGACCAAAACGTGCACCCAGCCGGCCTCGCGCTCGCCGTAGAACACGTAGCGCAACCGCCACTCCAGCTCGCTCTCCTCGACGATGAGGCCAGCCAATGCCAGGTCGCGCTCGTGGACGAGCTCGCGGCACCGTTCGACGAGCGCACTGCGCTCGCACGTCAGCTCGACACGGTGCCTGGTTTGCGCACCAGTCATCGCGTCAACGCTCCCGCTGCCTGCAGGAGAAGATCGTGCAGCGGCTTGGGCACGTAGGCGCCAAGCACGAGCACGGGCACGGCGGCAAGCACCAGCACCAGCCCTACGCTGAACGGAAGGCGAAATTCGACCTCTCCAGGCGCTACATCGGCCGCCCCGAACGCCATGCGGTTCACGTGCGTCATGACGCCGAAGAATGCGATCACGACGAAGAATGCGAGCAGACCGGTCACGACGTAATGTCCGCCTGCCAAGCCCGCCTTGAGGATCGTCAATTCGCTCAGGAACACCGCCAACGGCGGAGCGCCGGCGATTGCAAGACCGCCGAAGACGAGCGCCGCGCCCGCTAGCGGCGCCCGGTGGATCAGCCCGCGCACGGCCGCGATTTCGCGCGTCCCCACGGTGAGCAGCACCGCGCCAGCGGCGAAGAAGCAGAATGACTTGGTCACGGCGTGAGTCACGATTTGCTGCATCGCGCCGTAGTCCGCGGCGGAGGTACCCAGGCCGATCGCGGTCAGGATGATGCCCATGTGCTCGACAGTGGAGAACGCGAACAACCGCTTGTAATCGTGCACCTGCAGCAGCAGGAATGCTGCCGTTCCGATCGAGATGAGACCGAGCACCAGCGCCCAGCGCTCGGCATGCGCGCCTGGCACTCCCTGCATCACCGGAAACAGGCGCAGGATCACGTACAGGATCGTAGTAGTTTCGATGCCCGAGAGCAGCGCGCACACCGGCGACGGCGCCTGACTGTGCGCGTCGGGCAGCCAGGTGTGCATCGGCACCAACCCCACCTTGGTTCCGAGACCGATCAGGATCAGAATGAACGCTGTCTGCATGAGCAGCGGCGGCATGTGCGGCGCCGCCTCGATCAGGCCCGCCCAAGTGTAGGTTCCGTCGCCGCCGGCGTGCATCGCGGCGAACAGGACCAGGAATCCGAACAGCGCGATGCCCGCCCCCATGAGCGACAGCACGACGTACTTCCACGCGGCCTCGAGCGCCTCGGGAGTGTTGTAGAACGACACCAGCAGCGCTGAGCACAGCGTGGTGAGCTCCACCACGATCCACACCAGAGTAGGCTCCGCGAGCAGCGGAATTGCCAGCATCGAGAAGACGAACAGGTTGTAGTTGGCGTGGTACAGCCGCAGCTTGCCGGGCGTCATCTCACCGTGCGCCATGTAGCCGATCGAGTACACGGCCGCGGTGGTCGCGACGAACGCGATTAGTACAAGAATCAGCGCGCTCAGGCCGTCCACCGCGATCCAGTTGAGCCAGGCCTCGCTCAAACCCGCCGTCACCGGGCCGCCGCTTGCCGCAACCCACGCCATCCGGAGCGTGCCGGCCAGCACGACCAGGCAGGAAACCACCGTCAGCCCGGGCATCCAGCCTCTCCTCGACGGCAAGGCGGCAAGCGCGGCGGCGATGAGGGGCGGAAACAGAATCCAGAGCACGCTCATCGCGGCCCCTCGCGCAGCTTTGCAAGCTCGCCCACCGCGGTGCTGCCGACCTGTTTCTCCACCGCGCGTACCAGCACGCCGACGATGAACACGATGATCAGGCCGTCGGTCGCGATCGCCAGCTCGACCAGCATTGAGAGGTCGTGCGCAATCGATATGCCGGCGAGGAAGGCACCATTCTCCATCGCAAGCAGACCGATCAGCAGCGGCAGCGCCTCACGCCGCACGGTCAGGGTGAGCGCGCCCAGCAGCAGCCCGGCGATACCGATCGGCACGTTCGGCCCGACGTACTCCGGCCCGACCGCACGCGCGAGCGGCACGCCCAGGAAATAGGCGCCGATCGCCAGCCCCAGTGCGATCGCCAGCACGGTCGGGATATTGAGCGCCTGGTCGATCTCGCGGCGGGTGTAGAGCTCGGCCGAGGCCAGCTTGCGCAGCAGCCAGGGAACGATGATCGGCTTTGTGATCAGGTTCACCAGCGCCACCCCGTAAAGGTGCCCAGAATCGAAGCGCAGCCCGAGCAGCGCCGCCGAGGCCGCGAGCAGCAGCGACTGGGCGATGAACAGCTGCAGGCAGCCGCGCGCTTGTCGCATGGCAACGATGCCGAACGAGGTGAGCAGGAACAGCCCCGCCGCGAGCGCGTTTAGGTTGACGACCAGCTGCTTCGCGGCTTCACTCATGCGAGGAAGAGCTGCGCGATCATTGCCACCACGGAGGTGACGAACGCCGCACCTAGGAATTCCGTGATGCGGAACAGGCGAAGCTTTGAAAGAGATGACTCGATGAATACCAGCACGAGCACGAAGCAGAAGATCTTGAGCAGAACCAGCGGGATCGCCAGAAGTACCTCCGCCAGCACCTGCTCCTTCGCCAACCCCCAGGGCGTTACCAGTACATTGAGAAAAATGCAAAGCAGCACGAAGAACTTCATCTGTCCGCCCCATTTCATCAGCGCAAAGCCGCGCCCTGAATATTCGAGGGACTTCGATTCGTCGATCATCGCCAGTTCGAAATGGCCGGTTGGGTTGTCGACGGGGATGCGCCCGCCCTCGGCCAGGATCAGCATGAGGAAAGCCAGCACCAGAAGCACATGCGATGGCGCAAAGAAATTCGCGATCGGCGTCACCCATTTCTGCTGCACGATGTAGGGGATCGTCGAGCCGGCCACAAACGACACGGTGAAGAACACGATCATGAACACCGGCTCGGCCAGGAAGCCGACCATGCGCGTGCGGCTGGCGCCGATCGGGCCGTAGGGATTGGCCGTATCCACCGCGGCAAGCGTGGCGAAGAACCCGCCCAGCGCCAGCACGAAACCGCCGCCCAGCATGTCGCCCATGAACGCGAAAAAGAGCGGGTAGCTCGTCAGCACCGGGATCAGCAGGGTGACGAAGATCGGCGCGACAAACACCATGTAAGGCGTGAAGCGGAAGATCCACGAGCTGTCCTCGGACACGATTTCGTCCTTGTGGAACAGCTTCCACAGATCCCGATAGGGTTGGAGGATGCTCGGACCGCGCTTGGACTGCAGCATCTCCTTCAGGCGCGAGGTCACGCCAGACACCAGTGGCGCGAACGCCATCACCACGAGCACCTGCAGCAGGTTGTACAGGATCCGCTCGCTCACTTCCGTCCGCCTCCGCGCCCCGTTCTTGTTTCGTGCTTCATGTCGGTAGTAGGCATAAAAAATGCCTACGGAACCTGCCCTTTCGGGCTGGTCGCGTAGGCATCATCAGCCTTGCGGCGGTTCATGTCGGGAGAATGCCATCTCCCTGCTGCACCGCTATGGTCGGGCAGAAAGCCCTTCGCGTCAACTATCCCCGTTCAGCGCCCCGAATTCACCCTGCGCCATCGAATAGAAGATATGAACCTTCTCGCGCTTGACTAGGTCGAGCAGCTGCCGGGCCTCTTCGAGTGTGACAATGAACTCGACCTTGATCGTCAGGTCGCCCTGCAGCTCGAAGAAGTGCTGCTCGTGCAGCACGCCATGACGCCCGTAGCCAGCGATGGCGCGGAAGGCCGAGCCGCCGTGGATGCCCATTTTCTTCGCCTGCTCGAGCAACCACTCGTAAAGCAGAATGCCGCGGTGCTTCCGGTTCTCGTGCACGTAGAAATGCAGGTAGGCACCGTCTGACCTCATGCGAGCCCCTTTGCCAGCAGTCGAACGAGAAATATGCCGAGCAGCGTCGCGCTAAGCGAGCCAATCACATGGACCGAAATGTCGACCACGAGCCAGCCGTACTGTTCGCGCAGAATCAGCGTAGTCGCTTCCGCCGAGAAGGTCGAGAATGTCGTAAGCGCGCCGAGAAATCCGGTAATGAAGAACAGACGCTCGGCCGGCGGCAAGGCGTCGAATTGCGCGATCAGGCCCATCGCGAGTCCCATCAGCAGCGCCCCGATCAGGTTAGCCGCCAGAGTGCCCAGTGGTACCGTAGGAAATACGGGATTCAGAAGGATGCCGAGCCACCACCGAATCCAGGCACCGATCGCCGCACCTGCGCCGACGGCCAGGAAGCCGACCAGATTCACCCCTCTCTCCAGCGCTCGGCGGCGTGGTCGTCGCTCGCGCGCGCCTCGACCCAACGGGTGCCGTCGGCGGTCCGCTCCTTCTTCCAGAACGGCGCGCGGGTCTTGAGGTAGTCCATGACGAACTCGCAGGCTGCGAAGGCATCGCCGCGGTGCGCGCTCGCCACCGCGACCAGCACGATCTGGTCGGCGGGCTTGAGCTCGCCGTAGCGGTGGATGACAGTGCAGTCCATCACCCGCCAGCGGCCTGTCGCCTCCTCGACGATCTTGCCGATCTCGCGCTCGGTCATGCCGGCGTAGTGCTCCAGGGTCATCGGCACCTCGCGCACCACGCCGACGAAGCTCGCCACGGCGCCGACCTTGGGGTCGCGCGACAAAGCGCGCATCTCGGCTCCGGCGTCGAAGTCTTCCTTCTGCACGCTGATCTTCATCTCAACCTCCGGTCACCGGCGGGAAGAACGCAACCTCGTCGCCGGCCTTGACCGGGGCAGCGGGCTGCGCCATCTCCTGGTTCACCGCCATGCGCACCAGCGCCTTGCCGGAGAACACCCGCTCGTAGTTTCCGCCGCGCGCCTTCAGGTGCTCGCGAATGCCTGCGAGCGTGGTGACGCCCGCGGGCAGCTCGATCTCCTCGCCGGAGGTTCCGAGCTGCTCGCGCAGCCCGGCGAAGAACAGCAGCTTCACCTTCACCCGTAGAGCTCCGAAAACGGCAGGAAGCGGACATGCTCGCCCTTCGCAATCGGATGGTTCGGCGGGTTGTCGACCAGGCCGTCGGCCCAGGCCGTCGAGGTGAGCACCGCCGAATCCTGCGTCGGGTACAGGTCGAGGCCGCCCTGCGGGTTCCATTTTACGCGCAGGAATTCGCGCCGCGAATCCGGTTTCGGCCAGTCGAAATCGGCGCGCGCGTCGATGGCGCGCGGCGCGACCTCGGCGATGCCCTGCGTCTTGCGCAGGAACGGCCGCACGAACAGGAGGAAGGTCACGAAGCTCGAGACCGGGTTGCCGGGCAGGCCGATGAAGGCGGCGGCGCCGACCTTGCCGAACGCGAGCGGCCGTCCCGGCTTCATCGCGATCTTCCACATCAGGAGCGACCCCTCGGCTTCGACCGCCGGCCGTACGTGGTCCTCCTCGCCCACCGACACGCCGCCCGAGGTGACGATGATGTCGGCCTCTGCCGCCGCGCGCCGCAGCACGTCGCGCGTGGCTGCCAGGCTGTCGGGGACGATGCCGAAGTCGCGCACCTCGCAGTCGAAGGTCTTCGCCAGCCCGTTGAGCGTGAAGCGGTTGGAGTTGTAGATGCGCCCCGGCGGCAGCGGATCGCCCGGCATCACCAGCTCGTCGCCGGTAAAGAACAGCGCCAGGCGCACCCGGCGCCGAACCGGCAGCGACTTGATGCCGACCGAAGCCGCAAGCCCGGTGTCCTGCGGCCGCAGCCTGATGCCCGCCGCCAGCACTTCGCTCCCGGCCCGGATGTCGCTGCCGCGGCGCCTGATCCACTCTTCGGGCTGCGGGACCTTCTTTACGATCACCTGCTCGCCGTCCGTGGCGCAAAACTCCTGCATGACGATCGCGTCCGCGCCCGGCGGGATCGGCGCGCCGGTGAAAATGCGCGCCGCGCTGCCCGGCGCGAGCGGCTTGCCCACCGTGCCGGCGGCGATGCGCTGCGCGACGCGCAGCTGCGCCCCGGGCGCTGCAACGTCGGCCAGGCGCAGGGCGTAGCCGTCCATCGCGCTGTTGTCCATCGGGGGCACGTCCATGGTGGACGTCTGCGCGCGCGCCAGCACCCGGCCGGTCGCCTCGAGCGTCGGCACCTGCTCGATATCGGTCACCGGGCGCACACTCGCGAGCAGAATCGCGAGCGCGTCGTCGACCGACAGCAGTCCCTTGCCGTTCATCCGAGCTTCGTCTCCTTCAGCACAAATTCCGCAATCCCGTCGGCGTCGTTCAGGTCGAGCAGTGGCAAGCGCGTTTCCACCTTGGCGTCGCTCGCCACGGCCACGATGTGCGGATCGTTCGGGTGCAGCAGCGCCTCGCCGGTCTCGGCGCGCCAGACCTCGAGCTTCGGAATCGGCGCGAACTTGAAGCCCTCGACCAGCAGCAGGTCGCAGGGCGACAGGTGTTTGACCTGCTCCTCGAACGACGGTTCGGCCCCGCCGCGCAGCTCGTGCATCAGCACCCAGCGCCGCGACGAGGTCACCAGCACCTCGCTCGCACCGGCGTGGCGATGGCGGTAGGAATCCTTGCCCGGCTGGTCGACGTCGAACGTGTGGTGCGCATGCTTGATAAGCGATACGCGCAGCCCGCGCTTGCTCAGGCGCGGGATGAGCTGCTCGATCAACGTCGTCTTGCCGCTGCCGGAATAGCCTGCGAAACCAAAGACCTTCATGCCTGCGCCCTCTGCCCTTCGCGGGCGGAGCGCACATTCTAGCCGGATTGCAGCGCGATCCGTCCGTCGTCAAGGCGCATCCTTGCGAAACCCGCGAGGCCGATGACCTCCTGGTCGTGGCAGGCGACGACCACCGTGCGGCGCTCGTCGCGCAGCTGCGCCAGCAGCGCGAGCGTCTGCGCACGGCCGTCGCGGTCGAGGTTGCTGGTCGGCTCGTCGAGCAAGAGCAGCTCGGGCTCCAGCGCCCGCGCGCGCGCGAGCGCCGCGCGCTGTTTCTCGCCGCCCGAAAGTTTCGCCGGCGGCGTCATGCGGCGCGGGTCGAGCCCGGCCCAGGCAATCGCCTCGTCGACCCGCCGCGCGCGCTCGGCGGCGGGCAGGCCCCGACACTTGAGCCCGTACTCGAGATTGTGGCGCAGGCTGGTGTGAAACAGGTACGGGTGCTGGTGCACGTACACGATCGCGCGGCGCAAGCGCTCCGGATACGAGGTGAAGGCCGCCGGCTCGCCGCGGAAATCCATCTCGCCGGCTGCGTCCCGGTCCAGTCCGGCGAGGATTCGCATCAGCGTGGTCTTGCCCGAGCCGTTCGGCCCGACCAGCACATAGGCCCCGCCCTCCTCGACCGCCAGGCGGTCGATCTGGAACAGCAGGCGCTGGCCGAACGTCTTGCGCACGCCGCGCAGCGCGAGCAGCGGCACGCTCATCTGAGCCCGCCCTGGCCCTGCAGCAGCGCGAGCAGCACGTTCACTCCCAGCGCCACCACCATCAGGACGAAGCCGAGCGCAATGCCCTGCGCGAAGTCGCCCTTGGTGGTCTCGAGCGCGATCGCGGTCGGGATATTGCGCGTCAGGCCGGCGATGTTGCCGCCGACCATGATTGCGCAGCCGACCTCCGAGATAGCGCGCCCGAAGCCGTTCACCACGGCGGCGAGGATGCCGAAGCGCACCTCCCTCAGCGTGGTGAGCGAGGCGGCCAACCGGCCGGCGCCGAGGCAGCGCGCGGTCTCATACACGCGCGGGTCCGCGCCCTGAATCGCCGAAATCGTGAACACCACCAGGATCGGGAAGGCGATCACCATGTACCCGACCATGATCGCCCAGGGCGTGAACAGCAGCTCGAACGAGCCCAGCGGGCCGCGCCGCGACAGCAGCAGGTAGATCACCAGCCCGATGACGACGGTCGGAAACGACAGCAGCGCCTGCACCAGCACCACCGCCGCGCGCTGGCCGGGAAAGCGCCGTTTGGCGAGCAGGAAGCCGAGCGCAATCGACGGCGCGGCGACCAGCGCGATCGCCGCGACCGAGACCCAGAGCGAAAGCCAGATGGCCTGCCACAGTTTCGGGTCGCCGCCGAAGAGAAGGGCGAAAGCCTGCCGCGTCG
Organism: uncultured beta proteobacterium; assembly: GCA_963755395.1. GTDB lineage: Bacteria > Pseudomonadota > Gammaproteobacteria > Burkholderiales > SG8-39 > DAHVFK01. The sequence goes on from CAVWJJ010000003.1 coordinate 505,094, forward strand.
GCTCCAGGAGATCCAAGCGACGGGGCTTACTGCGGCGGATGCCCGTAGTCGGGATGGAACAGCTGCGCGCCCTTGAAGCGGTAGTCGCCGATCGCCGTCTGCCCCCTACGCGAGGTCATCCACTTGATGAAGGTCATCGCGCCCTTGTAGTTGATGTTCGGGTAGCGCTTGGGATTGACCGCGATCACGCCGTAGGGGTTGAGCAGCTTCTTGTCGCCTTCGACCACGATCTCGAGCCCGGTCTTGGCGGCGTAGGTGGTGTAGGTTGCGCGGTCGGACAGCGTATAGGCCTGCTTTTCGCCGGCCACCGTCAGCGTCGCCCCCATGCCCTGGCCGACCGCGAGGTAGTGCGGCCCACCGGGCTTGATGCCGATCGCCTTCCAGTAGGCGAGCTCCTTCTTGTTGGTGCCCGAGTCGTCGCCGCGCGAGACGAAGGTCGCGCCCGAGGCGTGGATCTTCTTCAGCGCCTTGAGCGGATCGTGCATGCCTTTGACCCCCGCCGGGTCGGACGGCGGACCGACGATCACGAAGTCGTTGTACATCACGTCGCGGCGGTGGACTCCGTAGCCCGCCGCCACGAACTTGTCCTCGGCCGGGCGCGCGTGCACCAGCACCACGTCGACGTCGCCGTTCTGCCCCAGCTTGAGCGCGGCGCCGGTGCCGACCGCGGTGTAGTGGATCTTGCATTTGCAGTCGGCCTCGAACTTGGGCAGCAGGTACTGCAGCAGGCCGGAGTTGTCGGTGCTGGTGGTGGTCGCCATCTTGATGTCCTTCATCGCAAGCGCGCTTCCGGCCGCGAACAGCGCAACGGCGGCGAAGGCAATCCTGGCTATGCTACGGGCTGACATGCGATCCTCCTCGGAGACAGTCGTCGATCAATATGCCCTTGGGTGCATAATTACCCGAAAGACGCCCAAAGGCCTAACTTTGGATAATAGCGGTCGGCTTCGAAGCACAAAATATGTATTTATTTGCATATTCAACCCGGACAAGGTCCGCGAGGAGCAGGCAATGAAACTGAGCGCGCGCAACGTCATCGAAGGCACCATCACGCATATCGTCACGGGCCCGGTCAGCACCGAAGTCACGCTCCGCGTCGCGCCGCGCATCGACATCGTCTCGGTCATCAGCAGCGGCTCCGCACGCGCCCTCAAGCTGCGCAAGGGCGGCAAGGCGAGCGCGGTTATCAAGGCGAGCAGCGTCATGCTCGGGGTCGACTGAGCCGGGGCATGACGCAAGCCGCAAAGGCGGCCGCTATCCTGCCGCACGGCCGCAACCGCTATGGCCTCGCCGAGTGGGCCGGCGCGTTCGGCGACCTCGGCACGCTGCTGCCGTTCGCGCTCGCCTACATCGCGGTCGTCAAGGTCGCGCCGCTCGGAATGCTGCTGGCCTTCGGCGTTTCCATGATCGCGGTCGGGTTTTACTACCGCACGCCGGTGCCGGTGCAGCCCATGAAGGCGATCGGCGCGGTGGCAGCGACGCAGGCCGCGCAAGTCGTGTCGATCACGCCGCAGGCCGTCTACGCAGCGGGCCTGGTCACCGGGCTAGTGTGGCTCGCGCTCGCGGCGAGCGGCCTGATCCAGCGCGTCGCCACGCTGGTGCCGCGCCCGGTAAGCCTCGGCATCGTGCTCGGGCTCGGCTTCGCCTTCATGCTAGAAGGGCTGAAGATGATGGCCCTGGGCTGGGCGCTGGCCGCGGCCGGGCTCGCACTGGTCCTGCTGCTGCTCGACAACCACCGCGTTCCGGCGATGTTCGCCCTGCTCGCTTTCGGCGCGGGCGCGGCGCTGGTGCTGGATCCGACGCTGGTGCACGAATTGGCGCAGGTCCACGTCGGGCTACGCCTTCCGCATTTCGCTCTCGGCGACGTCGGCTGGCACGATTTCGTCGTCGGACTCGCGTTTCTCGCGCTGCCGCAGTTGCCGCTGACGTTCGGCAACGCGATTCTCGGCGTCGTCGAAGCCAACAACCGCGAATTTCCCCAACGGCCCATCGACGCGCGGGAGGCCGCGCTCTCGACCGGACTTATGAACGCGGTCGGCGCGGCGGTAGGCGGCGTGCCGATGTGCCACGGCGCCGGCGGCCTCGCCGCGCACGTGCGCTTCGGCGCCCGTACCGGCGGAGCGCTCGTGATCCTGGGCAGCGTCCTGGTGCTGGTTGCGCTGCTGTTCAGCGAATCGCTCTCGACGCTGCTGCGGATCTTCCCTACTCCGGTGCTCGGCGTGATGCTGTTCCTCGCCGGCGCGCAGCTCGCGCTCGGCTCGTGCGACTTCAGTCATCGCAAGGAGGAACGCTTCGCCACCCTGGTCACCGCGGGCTGCTCGATATGGAACGTCGGCCTCGCGTTCGCCCTGGGCTGGATCATCCTCGCGCTGCTGCGGCGCGGCTGGGTGCGATTATGAGACTGGTGCCCGAGATCGGCTGGCGGCGTGCGGGCCAGGACGGGACCCGGCTCGACGTGCGCCTGATTCCGCTGCTGCGCGAGATCGCGCGACGCGCCACGCTGCGCGCGGCCGCGGCGCACCTGGGTATCTCCTATCGCTCGGCCTGGGACATGCTCCTGGCGCAGTCCGAGGCCGCCGGCGGCACGCTGGTGACGCTCGAGCAGGGCCGCGGCGCCAAGCTCACGCCGCTCGCCGAGCGGCTGCTCGCAGCAGACGAGGCCGCGCGTAGTCAGCTGCTGCGCCTGGAGCCCGGGCTCGCGGTGGTGCTCGCCGCGGGCGAACGGGGCGCCAGGGGGCGCGCATTGCGCGTGGTGGCGAGTCACGATCCGCTGCTTGCCGCCTTCGTCGACGAGCCCGCCACGCGCGCCGAGCTGGCGCTCGAGCTGCAATTCAAAGGCAGCGCCGACAGCCTGGCGGAGTACGCGGCGGGACGGGCGGACCTGGCCGGCTTTCACGTTCCGCTGCGCGACGCCGCTGGCGCCGACGAGGATCCCCTGCTTTCGCGCCTGAGCGCGCGGCGCGACCGCCTGATCCGCTTCGCCGAGCGCGAGCAGGGGCTGATGCTGGCGCCGGGCAATCCGAAACGGATCCGTGGCCTCGCCGACCTCGCGCGCAAGGGGCTGCAGTTCGTCAACCGCCAGCGCGGCTCCGGCACGCGGCTGCTGTTCGATGAGCTGCTCGCGCGGCAGCGAATCGACGCGACGGCGATCGGCGGCTACCGCGACGAGGAGTTCACTCATCTGGCGGTCGCGGTGAGCGTCGCGGCGGGACGCGCCGACGCCGGCTTCGGCGTGCACGCTGCCGCGGCGCGCTTCGGGCTGGACTTCCTGCCCCTGCAGCGCGAGCGCTACTGGTTCGCGGTCAGGGCGCGCAACGTCGACGACGCCCCGCTCGAGCGCTTTCGCGCCGGACTGGCTGGCCGCGCCTTCAAGCGCATTGCGCGCGGCTTCGTCGGTTACGACGTGCGCAGCGCGGGCGAAGTCTGCACGCTCGGCGCGCAGGGTGGCGCATGATCGCCGCGCTCGCGGCAACGCTCGCAGCGTTTCTTCTCTGGGCCGGACCGGCCCAGGCGCAGGATCGCGTGCTGGTGTTCGCCGCAGCGAGCCTGCGCAACGCGCTCGACGAGGCGGCGCGTGATTACCCCGGCCCGGCGCCAGCGATTTCCTACGCCGGCAGCTCTTCGCTCGCCAAGCAGATCGAGCGCGGCGCGCCGGCCTCCGTTTTCATCTCGGCCGACCGCAACTGGATGGACTATCTCGAGCGGCGCGGCCTGCTCGAACCGGGGACGCGGCACGACCTGCTCGGCAACCGGCTGGTGCTGATCGCCCCGCGCGTCAGCACGCTGAAGCTCGAGATCGTCCCTGGCATGCCGCTCGCGCGCGCGCTCGCGGGCGGGCGGCTCGCCCTTGGCGATCCTTACCACGTGCCGGCCGGGATGTACGCCAGGGCCGCGCTCGAGTCGCTCGGGATATGGGACGCGGTAAGGTTGCAGCTTGCGGCGACCGAGAACGTGCGTATCGCGCTGGCGCTGGTGGCGCGCGGCGAAGCCCCGCTCGGGATCGTGTACCAGACCGACGCGCGCGCGGAGCCCGGCGTGCGCGTGGTGGGACGCTTCCCCGCCTCGCTCCACCCGCCGATCGTCTACCCGATCGCGCTGCTGAAGGGCGCCGTGCCCGCCGCGCGCAGCTTCGAGGCCTACCTGCGCGGCGCGCAGGCGCGCGCCATCTTCGGGAAGCACGGCTTTAGCCCGTTAAACTGACGGCGTGCTCCTGTCTTCCGCGGAACTCGAGGTCCTCGGCCTCAGCTTGAAGGTCGCCTTCTGGGGCGTCCTTTGCAGCCTGCCCGTCGCGCTCGCGCTGGCCTACCTGCTCGCTCGTGCGGACTTCCCCGGCAAGTTCCTGCTCGACGGCGTCGTGCATTTGCCGCTGGTGCTGCCGCCGGTGGTGATCGGCTACCTGCTGCTGGTGCTGCTCGGGCGCAACGGCCCGCTCGGCGCCTGGCTGGCCGGGCACCTTGGGATCGTGTTCGCGTTCCGCTGGACCGGCGCCGCCCTCGCCGCCTCGGTGATGGGACTTCCGCTCGCGGTACGCGCGATGCGCCAGGCGATCGAGGCGGTTGATCGCAAGCTCGAGGCCGCCGCGTCGACGCTGGGCGCACCGCCGCTCGCGGTGTTCGCATCGGTGACCCTTCCGCTGATCCTGCCAGGCGTGCTGAACGGCATGCTGCTCTCGTTCGCCCGCAGCCTGGGCGAGTTCGGCGCCACCATCACCTTCGTATCCAACATCCCGGGCGAAACCCAGACGCTGCCGCTCGCGATCTACAGCCTGACCCAGGTGCCTGGCGGAGACGCGCAGGCGCTGCGCCTGTGCGTGCTGTCCGTCGCGATTTCGCTCAGCGCGCTGGTGGTGTCGGAAGTGCTCCTGCGCCGCGCGCGGCGGCGCGCGCACGGCGCATGAGGCTCGAAGTCTCGGTCGCCAAGCGCCTGGGCGGGTTCGCGCTCGCGGCCGCGTTCGCCAGCGACGGCGGGGTCACCGCGCTGTTCGGTCGCTCCGGTTCCGGCAAGACCAGTGTGCTGAACGCGATCGCCGGGTTGCTGCGGCCCGAGCGCGGCCGCATCGTGCTCGACGGCGAGCCGCTGTTCGACGCCGCCGCGCGCGTGGACGTCGCGGCGCACCGGCGCCGCGTCGGCTACGTGTTCCAGGAGGGGCGCTTGCTGCCGCATCTGACGGTGCGCCAGAATCTGCTCTACGGCCGGCGCTTCGCGCGCGGGCCGGGCGCGGTAACGCTGGACAAGGTGACCGACCTGCTCGGATTGGCGGCGCTGCTCGAGCGCCGCCCGCACGATCTTTCGGGCGGCGAGAAGCAGCGCGTCGCGATCGGCCGCGCGCTCCTCACCGACCCGCGCCTGCTGCTGATGGACGAGCCGCTCGCCGCGCTCGATGCACCGCGCAAGAGCGAGATCCTGTACTACATCGAGCGCTTGCGCGACGAGGTGGGCGTGCCGATCGTGTACGTCAGCCATTCGCTTGACGAAGTGGTGCGCCTGGCCGAAACGGTCGTGGTGATGTCCGAGGGGCGCGTACTCGATTCGGGGCCGGTCGACGAGACGATGGCGCGCATGGAGCTGCGTCCCTACCTCGGCCGCTTCGAAGGCGGCGCGGTAATCGAAGCGCGCGTCGCCGAGCAGGACCTCGAGATGGGGCTCGCGCGGCTCGACTTTCCCGGCGGCGCCCTGTACGCGCCGGACGTCGACGCGCTGGTCGGCGAGCGCGTGCGGGTGCGCATTCGCGCGCGCGACGTCTCGCTCGCGACGGTGCGGCCCGAGGCGATCAGCATGCTCAACGTGCTGCCCGGCACGCTCAAGGCGTTCGGCGAGAGCGCGGGCGCGAGCGTCGACGTCCAGATCGACGTCGCCGGCACGATCCTGCTCGCGCGCATCACGCGCAAGTCGGTCGAGGCGCTCGGGCTCGCGCCGGGGCGACCGGTATTCGCCCTGGTGAAAGCGGTGGCGATCGACCGCCACAGCGTCGGCTGGGCGTGATGCTTACTGCGATAAACTGATTCTTCTCTAGAGGAGGATTGCCATGCCCGGATACGTCGTCGCCGAAGTGGAAGTCACCGACCCGGCCGCCTACGAGGAGTACCGCAAGCTGGTGCCCGCGACGGTGCAGAAATACGGCGGCAGGTTCCTCACCCGCGGCGGCAAGACTGAAACCAAGGAGGGCGGCTGGGCGCCGTCTCGATTCGTGATCCTGGAATTCCCTAGTCTGGAGCAGGCGCGCAAGTGGTACGAATCACCCGAGTACGCGCCGGCGCTGGCGATCCGCAAGAAGGCGTCCAGGTCGAAGCTGATCCTGGCCGAAGGCCTGTAGCGCAAATGAAAAGGGCGCCCGCGGGCGCCCTTTTCGCTGCTGCCACGCAGCTCAGTGCTGGTGCTGTGGGGCGCCTGCCGCGGCGCCGGTGGACTTGGCCGGAACCTTGCCAGCCTTGACGTCGTCGTACCAGAGCCGGTGGTGTTCCTTGGCCCACTCCTCGTCGACGTATCCCGTGCGCATCGCCTGGTAGGCGCCCTGGACGCCGATCGTGCCGAGGTAGATGTGGCCGAACGACAGCGCGACGAAGATCACCGCGCCGATGACGTGGATCACGTCCGCCTGCTGCATCGTCTCGCGCAGCTGGTCGAAGTTCGGGAACAGCATGATCAGCCCTGTAACGCTCATGATCACCCCGAGCAGCACCACACCGCCCCAGAACCAGCCCTTCTCGCCGAAATTGAAGCGTCCCGAGGGGACCTCTTCGCCGCCGAACATGCCGCCGGCCTTCGCGAGCCATTTGCCGTCACCCGCCCGCCAGAAGTTGTCCTTGATGTACACAATGATCATCAGCAGCACGCTGAGGATGAAGAACGGGCCGACGAAGTTGTGCAGGTTCTTCGACAGCGCGCTAAGCCAGGCGAAAAGCGTGTAGCCGATCACCGGCAGCAGCACGAACTTGCCGAACAGGATGGTCAAGCCCGTCAATGCAAGGATCACGAAGCTGATCGCCGTACTCCAGTGCGCGATGCGCTCCAGGCTGTTGAAGCGCTCGATCAGGCGGCCGGTCGGCGCGTGCTTGAGCTTGATCGCGCCCTTCACCATGTAGTAGACCAGGATCGCCGCCGCCACGACAATCAGCACCCAGCCGCCGTAGAAGATAAGCGGCCCATTGCGGAAGTTGCGCCACGCCTCGCCGGCGGTGGCGAAGGCGCTCTGTCCAGGAAAGCGCAGCGGACCCTGGATCAGAACTGCGCCGTGATGCTGCGGCAGGGCGGTGTAGTTCTTTTCGCCGGATTTCACGTCGCGCCATACCGGCGCGTTGTTTCCGGGCTGCTCCGCGCTGCGCTGTGCCTGTGCCTGTGCGCCTGAATCCTGTGCCTGCACCGGCCCCGGGAGTGCGAATGCGGCGAACACCATCAGCACGCCCAACAGCTTGCATAGCTTGCTCATCTCTTCCTCCTGGCCGCGGGCCGGCTAGTCGCCGATGCGCACGTATTCGTTCTGGAACTTGTTACGTGTCTTGATCTCGTCGATCCAGCTCTTTTCGTCGCCTTTGGTCCACTTGTTCGTGTCCGTGTAGGCGAGCGGCGCGTTGTCCCAGGGCGGCGTGTCGGGTTTGCCCTGGTACTTGCCCTGCTTGAAGGAGGACGCCTGCGGCTTCTCGCCGCAGCCGCCGAGCGCCACCAGGCCGAGCGCCGCGACGATCGCAATCGCTACCGCGCGCGCGCTCATGACTTGCTCCCGGAAGCGGCCTGTCCGCCCTTGGGCGGACCGTAGGCGGTGCCCCAGCCCCAGACTTCAGCGCCTTTGCCGCGCACCGTGACACGCTGGCGGTAGATATCGGCGATGGTGTCGCCATCGCCGCCGAGCAGTGCCTTGGTCGAGCACATCTCGGCGCAGGCCGGCAGCTTGCCCTCGGCCAGCCGGTTGCGGCCGTACTTCTTGAACTCGGCCTCGCTGCGGTCCGGCTCGGGGCCGCCGGCGCAGAAGGTGCACTTGTCCATCTTGCCGCGCAGGCCGAATGCGCCCGCCTGCGGGAACTGCGGCGCGCCGAACGGGCAGGCGTAGAAGCAGTAGCCGCAGCCGATGCACAGGTCCTTGTCGTGCAGCACGACCCCTTCCTCGGTCTGGTAGAAGCAGTCGACCGGGCACACCGCCATGCATGGCGCGTCCGAGCAGTGCATGCAGGCCACCGAGATCGACTTCTCGGCCCGGGCATGCCGTCGTTCAGCGTAACCACGCGGCGTCGGTTGACGCCCCAGGGCACCTCGTTCTCGTTCTTGCAGGCCGTGACGCAGCCGTTGCATTCGATGCAACGCTCGGCATCGCACAGGAATTTCATTCTGGCCATGACGTTCTCCTTATGCCTGGTCGCTCGACCTGGCACAGCGTCGTCTTGGTTTCCTGCATCATCGGTGACGACGTCGTAGCCGTAAGTGGTCAGGCCGTGTTCACCGCCTCGCCGCGCACGATCGGGTGCGCGCCCTTCGGGATAGTAGGGCAGCATGTCCTTGCCTTCCCACCAGCCGGAGAAGTGGAACGGCACGAACACCGTGCTCGCCGCCACCCGCTCGGTCACCAGCGCCTTGACCTTGATCTTGGCCCCCGTGGGCGTCGTGCACCCAGACGTACTCGCCGTCGCGGATGCCGCGGTCGGCGGCCGCCGTCGGGTTGATCTCGACGAAGTTGTCCTGCTGCAGCTCGGCAAGCCACGGGTTGGAGCGCGTCTCCTCGCCGCCGCCCTCGTACTCGACCAGCCGGCCGCTGGTCAGGATCAACGGGAATTTCTCGTGGTCCTTGTCGGCGATCGACTTGTCCTGGACGGTCTTGAACAGCGTCGGCAGCCGGTACAACGTCTTCTTGTCCGGGTGCGTCGGCCATTTCGCCGACCAGGTCCGGGTCGCGGGGTGTAGAGCGGCTCGCGGTGCAGCGGCACTGCGTCCGGGAAGTTCCACACCACCGCGCGCGCTTTGGCGTTGCCGAAAGGCACGCAGCCGTGCTTGAGCGCGACGCGCTGGATGCCGCCGGAGAGGTCGGTCTTCCAGTTCTTGCCCTCGGCCTCGGCCTTCTCGGCATCGGTCAGTGTCGTCCCACCAGCCCAGCTTCTTCAGCAGCACGTCATCGAACTCCGGGTAGCCGGTGGTGATTTCGCTGCCGACCGAATGCGAGCCGTCCTCCGCCAGCAGGTTGACCCCGTCGTGCACCGACGCCGAAGCGGGCGCGGAAGGTGCCGCCGCCGTCCATCACGCTCTTGGAGGTGTCGTACAGGTTGGGCGTGCCCGGGTGCTTGACCTACGGGTTGCCCCAGCACGGCCAGGGCAGCCCGAAGTAGTCGCCAGTCAGATCGTAGCCCGTCTCCTTGTCCTTGCCGCCGCGCGCGCGCAGCGTCTTGACGTCGAACACGTGCATGTTGCGCATGTGCGCCTTGAGCCGCTCCGGCGACTGGCCGGTGTAGCCGATGGTCCAGGTGCCGCTGTTGACCTCGCGCAGCACGCTCTCCATCTCGGGCTCGTCCATCCCGCCCTTGCCCTTGACCAGCTTGATGTTCTGCTTGCCGTCCTTCTTGCCCACGAACTGGTCGGCGAAGCCGAGCTTCTGCGCCAACTGGTACATGATCATGTGGTCGGTGCGGCGACTCGAACAGCGGATCGATCACCTTCTCGCGCCACTGCAGCGAGCGGTTCGAGGCCGTAACGCTGCCCGAGGTCTCGAACTGCGTCGCCGCCGGCAGCAGGTAGGCGCCGTCCTGGCGCACCATCGCGAACATCGAAGCGCTGGCCGACGGATACGGATCGATCACCACCATCAGGTCGAGCTTCTTCATCGCCTCGACCTGGTCCAGGCCGCGCGTCTGCGAGTTCGGCGCATGGCCCCAGAAGATCACCGCGCGCACGTTCGACGGCCTGGTCGATGTTCTCCGTTCTTCTCCAGCACGCGCGTCGGCCCAGCGCGAAACGGTGAAGCCGGACTTGCCCATCAGCGCCTCGGACTGCGAAGCGCTTCTTGAGCCAGTCGAGGTCGACGTTCCACACCCGCGCCCAGTGTTTCCAGCGCCCCCGGCGCGAGGCCGTAGTAGCCCGGCAGCGACTGCGCGTTCGGGTCCGATGTCGGTCGCACCCTGCACGTTGTCGTGGCCGCGGTAGATGTTCGCCCCGCCGCCGGTGCGGCCGGCGTTGCCGAGCGCGAGCATGCAGCACCGCGCTGGCGCGCGTCACGTCGTTGCCGTTGGTGTGCTGCGTCTGGCCCATCGCCCAGATGATGAAGCCGGGCCGGTTGTCCGACAGCATCTTGGCGGTCTCGTACATCTCCTTCTCGGGCACGCCGGTCACCTCCTCGACCGCCTCCGGCGTGTACTTCTCCATCACTTCCTTCTTGACCTGCTCCATGCCGTAGACGCGGTCATGGATGTACTTCGTGTCCTCCCAGCCGTTCTTGAAGATGTGATACAGCAGCCCGAACTGGAACGCGACGTCCGAGCCCGAGCGGATGCGCACGTATTTGTCGGCGTGCGCCGCGGTGCGGGTGTAGCGCGGGTCGGCGACGATCACCTTGGCGCCGTTCTCCTTCGCGTGCAGCGTGTGCAGCATCGACACCGGGTGCGCTTCGGCCGCGTTGGAGCCGAGGAAGAACAGGCATTTGGAGTTCTGCTCGTCGTTGTAGGAGTTGGTCATCGCACCGTAGCCCCAGGTGTTGGCGATGCCGGCGACCGTGGTCGAGTGGCAGATGCGCGCCTGGTGATCGATGTTGTTCGAGCCCCACATCGCGAGCCACTTGCGAAGCAGATATGACTGCTCGTTGTTGTGCTTGGACGAGCCGAGTATGAACACCGCGTCGGGCCCGCTTTCCTCGCGGATCTTGAGCAGCTTCTTCGCAGATCTCGTCGTAGGCCTGGTCCCAGGAGATCTTCTTCCACTTGCCGCCTTCCAGCTTGACGGGGTACTTCAGCCGGTGCGAATCGGCGGTCATGGCGTGATGGCGCACCGAGGCGCCCTTGGCGCAGTGCGCGCCCAGGTTGAGCGGCGAATCGAACACCGATTCCTGCCGCACCCAGACGCCATTCTGCACTACCGCATCGACCGCGCAGCCGACCGAGCAGTGGGTGCACACCGTGCGCTTGATCTCGATGTTGCCGCTCTCGCCGGGCGCCGTGGCGGCGTCGGCCTTGCCGATCAGGTTGAACGGCAGCTGGCTCGCGACAGCGCCCGCGCCGAGCGAAAGGCCCGAGCGCTTGAGGAACGCGCGCCGGTCGATTGTCTTTCCCACCATTGCGGTCAGCCCGCGCGCGAGGCGCGCCTGCGGAACCGCGGCGGAGCCGGATTTTCTGGTCAGCAGCATGGCGGCCTCCTCAGACCTTGGTGGTGCGGTAGTAGTTGTTGACGTGCTCGGTCGCCTGGTAACCGCGCGACGGATGCTTGCCGGTCTGGGCCACGGCAGCCGGAGCGCCGGACGAGGTCTTGGCCACGATCGCTGCCGCGGTGGCCGCGCCGCCTGCACCGACCGAGAGAAGGAAATTGCGGCGTGAAAGACGTGGGCTGCGTTCGCTCATGGTCGCCTCCATATTGTTTTATGTGTAGCGCCCGGGACGAGCCCGCCGCGGGCGCAACGACTAATTTGCAGAGCAGTGCCTATTCTTACATGCGGAACGCCGCATATTCAACTTCGAGGAATTGCTTGGTGAAACACGCGACAGCGCGATAAAAGGAAGCTTGCTCGCACTTGACTACCGCGTCGCACAACTGGTTTGCCGCGGGCCGCAGAAACCGGTCGAAGACCGACTGCTGGGCTTCGAGCGGCGCATGCTGCTCCGCAATAAGAAAGCGCATAAGCTCGCACAGTGCGGCGATGTGATCCTCCGGCTCGTTGACCGACGTCCGGCGCCCGATTCCGCGCTGCGCGAGGTAGGCGCGCAAATCGACCAGTGGCGCTTCGACTGCGCTGGTAGCGAGATAGGCGCTGGCGTACGGCGTGACCTGCGGCCTTGCCCACGCCGATGAACAGCGCCTGATATTCCTCCTCCAGCGCCGCCGGGTCGGCGGCCGCGGCGGCGAGCGTCAGATCGTGCCAGGCGAGCGCGAATCCTGCCCCTTCGCCGCTGGACTCCTCGGCCGCGATTTCGTCGGCGCCGGCGAGCGCGGACAAGAGCGCCACGTCCGGCGCGTCGTAGTAAAGCCGCGCGAGCAGGGCGTAGAAGTCGGCCCGCGCCGCCTCCTCGGGCGGCAGCCCCGGCGCGAACTGCGGCGGCGCAGAGTCGGGGCTCATTTGCGCACCGGATAGTCAAGGATGGACGGCTCGTCTTTCGATTCCATCATGTCCACTACCCGGCAGTCGGCGCACATCTGCAGCCGCCTGAGCGCCCCGCCGCCGGCGAACATCGAGTGCGCGGTCAGCTTGCCGAGCATGTTGTCGATCAGCTGACGGGTGCCGAACGGCTTGCCGCAGCGCACGCAGTTGAACGGTTCGGCTTCGTTCAGGGTCACCGCCTGCCTTCGCCTGCGGCGTGAGCAGCAGCCGCGGCAGCAGGGTGATCGAGCCCTCGGGACAGGTGTCGGCGCAAAGCCCGCACTGGACGCAGTTGCGCTCGATGAAGCGCAGTGCCGGCGTCTCGGGCGCGTCCTGCAGCGCGGATTCCGGACAGGCGCCGATGCAGGCCATGCACAGGGTGCAGCTCTGCTTGATCGAGCGCCAGCGCGCCGAACGGCGCGCCCCTGGCAAGCGCGATCTCCTCCCGCGGCGCGGGCGCGTGCCTCGCCAGGTGGTCGAGCTCGAAATCGAGCGCGCCGCGTTTTTCGAGCGCGAGGTTGAAGCCCGCCGGCGTCGCAACGCCCCTGGCCGGCTGCATGGCCCACAGCGCGCGCTCGAGGCTCGCGGCGTCCTCGGCGCGCGATCAGCTCGAAATGCCTGCCGGCATAGCCGAGCGCGTTGAGGATCGTCTCGGCATGGCCCATCTGCTCGGCGCAGCGCGGCGCCGTAGGACTCGGCCTCGCTCGCCGGCCGAAACCACCGCCACCTGGCTGGCGCCGTAGCAGATCGCGCCCAGCAGCAGGTCGATGCCGATCGAGGCGATGTGGAAGGCCTCGACCGGAATCGCGCGCGCAGGCAGCCCCTTGCCGCCGCGCAGCGCGTGGCGCCCGAGCTCCCTGCACCAGGGCGCGGCCGTCTTCCATGTTGTGGAACACGAGGCAGGCGTCTTTGCCGCCCGCCTCGCGGTAGGTGCCGAGCAGCGTCTTCAGGCGCCGCCCCATGTCCGGCACACGCGGGTAGGCGTAGCCCATCGCGCCCGAGGGGCACACGGTCGCGCACCCTCCGCAGCCCGCGCACAGGTGCGACTCGACTTTGACGTGGTCGCCGTCGGCGCTGATCGCCCCGGTCGAGCAGACGTCGATGCAGTCGATTGCAGCCGCTTGCGCCCCGAGCGGCTGTGGGCGCAGATGCGCTCGTTGTAGACGAAGAACCTCGGCTTCTCGAACTCGCCCACCATCTGCGCAAGCTGCGCCGCGGCAAGCGCCTGCTCGAGCGGGTCGGCGCCCGGCGCGGCGTAGCCTTGCGGCAGCTCGGGCGTGCGCAGCAGCGGCGCGGCCGAAAGGTCGAGCACCATGTCGAAGCGCTCCTTGCGTGCCCGCTCCACGCGCGCGAAATCCACTGCGCCGATCGCGCCGCAGGCCTTGACGCAGGCGCGGTGCGCCTTGCACTTGTCGAGGTCCACCTGGTAGGTGAAGTCGATCGCGTTTTCCGGGCAGGCCGCGACGCAGGCGTTGCAGCGCGTGCACAGCTCCAGGTCGATCGGGTTGTCCTGCGTCCATTCGACCTCGAACGCGCCGAGCCAGCCCGCGACCCGCAGCGGCGTGCCCGACCAGACCGGGTAGCTGCGCTCGAGCGGCAGCTCGCCGCCTTCGCCGCGGGTGACGAGCACGCTCACGTCGAGCCGCTCGGAGAGCCGTTCGCGCCCAATCGAGCGCGGCGGCCGAGGGTCCGATCACCAGCAGACTGCCGCCGGACCTGTACTCCACCGCGGGCACCGGCTCGGGCTCGGGCAGCGCGGCCGCGGCGAGCAGCGCCGCGATCTTGGGCGTTGCGCGGCCGCCCTCGACCGACCAGCCCGCGGCCTCGCGGATATTGACGAAGCGCAGCTCGGACTTCGATCCGGCGCCTTGCGCCAGTTCGGCGAACAGCGGCGCCTCCTGCGTGCAGGCGACTACCAGCTGCGGGTCGCCGAGCGCAGCCTGGAACGCGCCCGCCTGCTTGCGACAAAGCTCGCTATGCACGGTGAGCGGCGCGCCCTGCTTGAGCGCCGCCGCGAGCGCCTTGGCGTCGAGCGGCAGCGTGCCGTTGCAGTTGCAGAGCTTAAGTGTCCTGCCCTCGAGCGACATCTTTCAGTTCGTCTCCGTCGTTCTCGTTTTGCCGATTCTCGACTTCTTCTTCGGCCTCGATTTCTCGCGCCTGCTGCAGCTCCGGCTCCGCGACCTTTTCCTTCTCCGGCTCCGGCTCGGGGCGGCGCAGCGTGCGCCGCACGTGCTCGAGCTTGGCGACCATCTCCTGCGGCAGGTCCTCGAGCAACGAGTAATCCTCGGAAAACACGTCGAGTCCGTCGGCGGCGTTCAGGCGCGGGTCGCCGAACAGCTTCTTCAGCGCGAGCCGGCGCAGCCCGTCGTCGACGCGCCGGTCCATGAATGCGCTGAAGTCCGAGTCCGGACCGAGCTGGTCGATGGGCGGCAAGTCGGGCGGCGGTGCCTCGGGCGCGCGCGGCGCCGGCTTGGGCGCCTCGGCGACGCGCGCCGACTCGTGTTTCAGCCGCGACCAGCGCGCGAGCGGATTTTCCTTGTCCTGCGCCATCAGCTCTTCGCCCGGTCCGCCGGGTCCCGGAACGATTGAGGCTTGATGCGCTTCTTCCGCGGCTCGGGGCGGTAGTTGTCGCGCACGAACTCGGCCACCCAGTGCGCCACCTCGGCCTGCATCGGCACCGAGCCGACCTCCTCGCCGCTGTCCATCCAGCCGCTCGCCTCGTGGCTGCTCGCGGTCACGAACTGGGGCACCGCGCGGCCGTCCTGCATGCGCCACATGACGAAGATTCGCGGCTCGGCGGTAGTGAGGTTCATGAAATAACCCTCGCATTCGTCGCGGTAGAGTTCCAGCCTGAGTCCGGGATGGAGCCATTGCGCGGCATCGCCCTGCCCGGCCAGCGGGCCCGCCGCGCTATCGCCCTCTTGGTAAGGCGCGCGCACCGCGGCAACCTCCCACAGCTCCGATTGCCAGGGGTTGTCCAGCCTGCGACGCCGCATCACCACCGCGATGTTCATCTCGGGTCGTTGCATGAATAAACTATAGCGCAGGCCGGCTCTGTTAAGATTTTTCCTTGGCTCAGGCGGTCAAAGACACCATGCAGGACAAGGTTTTCCCGATTCGCGCAGCAGGCAGCGAGCGGCGCCCGGCCCCGCCCTACGACGGCGCGCCGCTGGCCGACACGCTCGGGCGCGGGCTGCGCGACCTGCGCATCTCGGTGACCGACCGCTGCAACTTCCGCTGCGTGTACTGCATGCCGCGCGAGGTGTTCGACAACGAGCACAAGTTCCTGCCGCACAGCGCGATCCTGAGCTTCGAGGAAATCGCGCGCCTGGCGCGCATATTCGTCGGCATGGGCGTGCGAGAAGATCCGGCTCACCGGCGGCGAGCCGCTGGTGCGGCGCGACCTGCGACCGGCTGATCGAGCTGCTCGCGCCCCTGCCCGAGGTCGACCTCACGCTCACCACCAACGGCTCGCTGCTCGCCAAGCAGGCCGCGCGGCTCAAGGACGCCGGCCTGAAGCGCATCACGGTCAGCCTCGACTCGCTCGATGACGCGGTCTTCAAGGCCATGAACGACGCCGACTTCCCGGTCGCCAAGGTGCTGGAGGGCATCGACGCCGCCGCGGCCGCCGGGCTGGGGCCGATCAAGATCAACATGGTGGTCAAGCGCGGCACCAACGAGCGCGAAATCGTGCCGATGGCGCGGCGCTTTCGCGGCACGGGACACATCGTGCGCTTCATCGAGTTCATGGACGTCGGCAGCACCAACGGCTGGCGCATGGACGACGTGCTGCCCTCGGCCGAAGTCGTGCGCATGATCTCCGCCCACCACCCGCTCGAGCCGATCGGCGCCAACTACCCGGGCGAGGTCGCCGAGCGCTGGCGCTACCGCGACGGCGCGGGCGAGATCGGCGTCATCTCCTCGGTCACGCAGGCGTTCTGCCGCGACTGCAACCGCGCTCCGGCTGTCGACCGAGGGCACGCTCTACACTTGCCTCTTCGCGCAGTCGGGCCACGAGCTCAAGCCGCTGCTGCGCGCCGGCGCGAGCGACGCCGAGCTGCGCAACGAGATCGCCGCGGTCTGGCGCGCGCGCGCCGACCGCTACTCGGAGATCCGCACTGCCGAGACGGCGAGCCTGCCCAAAGTCGAGATGTCGTACATCGGTGGCTAGGCTCAGCCGTGGTTAAGCTCACCCGTGCGGCCCGGCCCGCGACCTTCGAGGTCGAAGCCTACAACGAGCGCGGCGAGATGGTGCCGACCGCGATCGCGGGCGAGCACCCGCTTACCCTGTACCTGGACAAGCGCGAGATCGTCACCCTGATGACGCTCGGCCACGCGCCCGAGGCTCTCGCGCTGGGCTACCTGCGCAACCAGCGCCTGGTCGGCTCGATCGAAGAAGTCGAGGCAGTGCAGGTGGACTGGGAAACGGACTCGGTCGCGGTGACGACGCATCGCAAAGAAGAATATCGGCAACAAGATGAAGAAGCGCACGGTCACCACCGGCTGTGGCCAGGGGACCGTGTTCGGCGACCTGATGGCGGAGATCGACTCGGTCAAGCTGCGCGACGACGTGTTCCTGTCCGACGCGCAGCTGTTCGACCTGATCGAGAAGGTGCGCCGCCACGAGACCATCTACAAGCAGTCCGGCGCGGTGCACGGCTGCGCCCTCGCGCGCACGGCGGGGCCGGCGGCGGCCGAGATCATGATGTTCGTCGAGGACGTCGGGCGCCACAACGCGGTCGACGCGATCGCCGGGCGCATGTGGCTCGAGGCGATCGACGGCTCGGACAAGATCTTCTACACCACCGGCCGCCTGACCAGCGAAATGGTGATCAAGTGCGCGCAGATGCGCATCCCTTTCCTCGTCTCGCGCTCGGGGCTGACGCACATGGGTCACCAGGTCGCGCACAAGGTCGGGCTGACCATGCTCGGCCGCGCCAGCGGCCGGCACTATCTGCTTTTCAGCGGCGCGCAGCGCCTGCGCCGTACCCTCCCCCAACCAACGGAGCTCGCATGAAACGACGCACCTTCCTGCATGCCGGCGCCGCAGCCTCGCTGCTCGGCACCCTGCCTCGCATCGCCCTCGCCTCGGGCTTCGATCCGCTGCCGGGCGCCTGGCGCTACTTCGACGTCACGACCCGCGTTGACGTGCTCAAGCCGGCCGGCACCACCCGGGTCTGGATTCCGCTGCCGTCGCTGAATACCGACTTCCAGCGGGTGATCGGCAACTCGTGGTCGGGCAACGCGCTCGTGGTCAAGGCCGCGAGCGACCCGAAGTACGGCGCGCAGATGGTCTGGGCGGAATGGCCCGCCGCAGCGGGCGAGCCGCAGCTCGCCGTCACGAGCCGCGTGGCCACGCGCAACCGCGCGGTCGACTTCGGCAAGCCCGACCCGGCGCTCAGGCTGCGCCCGGCGGACGCGCGCTTCAACACCGAGCCCACCGCGCTCATCCCGACCGACGGCATCGTGCGCAAGACCGCGCTCGAGATCGTGCGCGGCGAGAAGACCGAGCTGGGCAAGGCGCGCGCGATCTACCAGTGGATCGTCGACAATACCTTCCGCGACCCGAAGGTGCGCGGCTGCGGCATCGGCGACATCAAGTCGATGCTCGAAACCGGCAACCTGGGCGGCAAGTGCGCCGACCTCAATTCGCTCTACGTCGGCCTCGCGCGCGCCGTGGGCCTCGCCGCGCGCGACGTCTACGGGGTGCGGGTGGCGAAAAGCGCCTTCGGCTACAAGAGCCTCGGCGCCGGCAGCCCGGACATCAGCAAGGCGCAGCACTGCCGCGCGGACGTGTTCGTCGACGGCTACGGCTGGGTCCCGGTCGACCCGGCCGACGTGCGCAAGGTGGTGCTCGAGGAGCCGCCGGGCAAGCTGCCGCTCGACGCGCCCAAGGTCGTCGCGGCGCGCAAGACCCTGTTCGGGCACTGGGAAATGAACTGGATGGCGTACAACACGGCGCACGACATCCACCTGCCCGGCTCGAGCGGACCGGCGATCGCGTTCCTCATGTACCCGCAGGCCGAGACGGCGCACGGCCGTCTCGACTCGCTCGATCCGGCGGACTTCCGCTACACGATCACCGCGCGCGAGATCGAAGCCTGAGCGTCCAGCTCGCCGCGCGAGGGGAAGAAGAGCGAGGTCGCGAGCATGCCGCCGGCAAGCGCGGCTAGCACATAGAACACGTAGCGGAAGCCGCCGCCGGTGGCGTGCAGCCCGGCCACCAGCGGCACGCCGACCGCGGCCACGCCGAGCGAAACGACGTAGCGCACCGCGAGCACGCGCGCGCGGTACTCGTCGGCGATGTAACGCCCGACGATCGCGTCGTTGAGCGGGATCTGGCCGAACACCGCCAGCATCATCAGCAGCGCCGCGACCAGCATCGGCCAGCCGTCGAGGTTGGCGGCGAGGAACAGCAGCGGGATCTGCACCAGCGCGACGCCGATCATCAGGCGCTTGAGCTCGGTGCGGTCGATCAGCGTGCCCATCAGCACCTGGGCGAAGGCGGCGATGGTGTACACCAGCGCCACCAGCGCACCGACGCCGAAGTTGGTCTGCGTCAGCGCGCGCAGGCGCTCGTCGAACACTTTCGGCATCGACACCGTGGTCGAGTTGAAGATGATCCCGCCGCAGGCGGTGGCGATCAGCAGGATGGTGAAGATACGCGTCATGGTGCGCCGGTCGACGTGCAGCCCGACCGACTTCGCGACCCTGGGGACGCGGCCCGGGTCGGGCACCAGCGCAAGGAACGCCGCCCCGGCGGCCACGGCCGCCAGCCCCGGCACGAAGAACGCCGCGCGCCAGCCGGCGAAATCCATCAGCGCGCCGGCGATGAGCGCCGCGGCCGCCAGCCCGAGATTGCCGAACAGGCCGTTCCAGCCGAGCGCCTTGCCCATCTTCGCCGGCGCCGAGACCAGCATCGCGATGCCTACCGGGTGGTAGATCGCGGCGAACATGCCGGTGAGCGTGAGCCCGGCGCCGACCTGCCAGGGCGAGCGGGCGAAGCCGGTGAGGATCAGCGAGCCGCCGACGCCGAAGAAGAACACTGCCATCATCCTGTGGCGGCTCCAGTGGTCGGCGAGCCAGCCCGCCGGCAGGGCGAAGGCGCCGAAGGCGATGAAGCCGCCGAGCGCGAGCGGCAGCAGCTCGGAGTACGACTCGCCCCAGGCGCGCGCGAGCGCCACCACCACGGTCGGGAACACCAGCATCGACAGGTGGTCGATGAAATGTCCCAGATTGAGGAAGGGAACCAGGTACTTGGGATTTCTCATGGCGTCAATCTAGCGCAGGCGCTTGCGTCCCGCACGCGACTTCAGGACAATTTCTGTCGTGAACCGGACAGCCGCCTCCCGCAGTACCGACGCGCGCGACTACCAGGACGTGCCGCGCCCGCTGGCCGCAATGGCGCGCGACCTGCCGCCCGCCTTCGAGATCGCCTGGCACGAGCATCCGCGCTTCCAGTTGCTGTACGCGGTGCACGGCGTCATGACGGTCGAAACACCGCACGGGACCTGGGTGGTGCCGCCGCAGCGCGCGGTTTGGCTGCCGCCGCGCACGCGCCACCGGCTGACCACCTCGGGCAGCGTGCAGATGCGCACGCTCTACGTGCGTCCGGACGCGGCCGCGCGCATGGCGCAGCAATGCGAGGTGTTCGAAGTCAGCCCGCTGCTGCGCGAGCTGATCCTGCGCGCCACGGAGCTGCCGCTCGAGTACGACGAGAGCGGCGCCGACGGCCGCGTCGTCGCGCTGCTGCTGGACGAGCTGTGCGCCCTGGCGCGGCTGCCGTACAACCTGCCCATGCCCCGCTCGCCGCTGCTTGCGCGCATTTGCGGCGCGCTGCTCGAGGCGCCGGGCGAGGAGCTGCGGCTGGAGGCGCTCGCGCTGCTCCACGGCACCACCACGCGCACCCTCGCGCGGCGCTTCCGCGCGGAGACCGCGATGAGCTTCTCCGAGTGGCGCCGCCGCGCGCGCCTGCTGCGCGCGCTGGCCTGGATCGCCGACGGCAAGCCGATCCTCGAAGTCGCGCTGGATCTCGGCTACGGCAGCCCGAGCGCCTTCAGCGCGATGTTCAAGCGCGAGTTCGGTGTCGCGCCGACGCGCTACCGGAGCGCGGCCACGTAGAATCAGCCCCATGCATGGGGTGACCGGAATCGTGCTCGCCGGCGGCCAGGGCCGGCGCATGGGCGGGGTGGACAAGGGGCTGCAGCCGCTGCGCGGCAGGCCGATGGTGGCCTGGGCGCTCGAGCGCCTCGCGCCGCAGGTGGACGAGATCCTGCTGAACGCCAACCAGAACGCCGAGAGGTACGCGCAATTCGGCTACCGCGTGGTGCCGGACGCGCTCGGCGGGTTCGCCGGCCCGCTCGCGGGCTTGCATGCCGGGCTTACGGCCGCCGCGCATCCGCTCGCGGTCACCGTCCCCTGCGACTCGCCTTTTCTCCCGCTCGATCTCGTGCTGCGCCTGGAGCAAAGTCTGTCGAATAACCAGCTCGCGGTTGCCAAGACGGGCGCTCAGCCGCATCCGGTGTTCGCGCTGGTGCGGCGCAGCGTGCTGCCGCACCTGGAACGCTTCCTCGCCGGCGGCGGCCGCAAGATCGACGCCTGGTACGCGACGCTTGCGGTCGTCGAGGTATCCTTCGACGACCAGCCGGACGCCTTTCGCAACATCAACACGCTCGAAGAGCTCAGGGACGCATGAACAAGATCGCCGAGGTGGTGAGTTGCCTCGACGGCTATGACCCGAACGCCTTGCGCGTCGACAAAGCGCGCGAGGCGATCCGCGCCTGCCTCGCGCCGGTCGCGGGCGTCGAGCGAGTCGCTACGCGCAGCGCGCTGGGGCGCGTGCTGGAGCAGGAGATCGTCCCCGCATTCGACGTTCCCGCGCACGACAACTCGGCGATGGACGGCTACGCGGTGCGCGCCGCGGACCTGGACGCCGAGGGCGAGACGCGGCTGGAGGAGATCGGCGCCGCGCTCGCCGGCCGGCCCTACAAGGGCAAGGTCGGGCGCGGCGAGTGCGTGCGCGTGACGACCGGCGCGGTGATGCCGGCCGGGACCGACACGGTCGTGATCCAGGAAGTGGCGCGCATCGAGGGCGACGGGATCGTCGTCCCGCGCGGGCAGAAGCGCGGCCAGAACACGCGCGCGGCGGGCGAGGACCTCAAGCGCGGCGTCGCGGTACTCCGGCCCGGCCGGGCGCTCGCGCCCGCCGACCTCGGGCTGATCGCCTCGCTCGGCATCGGAGAGGTGAACGTGCGGCGCAGGCTGCGGGTGGCGTTCTTCTCCACCGGCGACGAGCTGGCGTCGATCGGCGCGCCGCTGGCCGAGGGCCAGGTCTACGACTCGAACCGCTACACGCTGTACGGCATGCTGGCGCGGCTCGGGGTCGAGCTGATCGACATGGGGGTGGTGCGCGACGACCCTGCCCTGCTCGAGGCCGCGTTCGCCAGCGCCGCGGCGAACGCCGACGCGATCGTCACCTCGGGCGGCGTTTCGGTGGGCGAAGCCGACTACACCAAGCAGGCGATGGCCAAGCTGGGCGAAGTGCTGTTCTGGACCATCGCCATGCGCCCCGGGCGGCCGATGGCCTTCGGCCGCATCGGCAACGCGGCTCTGTTCGGCCTGCCAGGCAACCCGGTCGCGGTGATGGTCACCTTCTACCAGTTCGTGCGCGACGCGCTGCTTTACCTGGCGGGACGAACCGATGAATTCGCCATTCCCTTGATGCGGGTGCCTTCTTCACATCCGATCAGAAAGGTCCCCGGCAGGACCGAGTACCAGCGCGGGGTGCTGTTCCGCGACCGCGGCGAGTGGAAGGTCAGGACCACCGGCCAGCAGGGCTCGGGCGTGCTGCGCTCGATGTCGGAGGCGAACTGCTTCATCGTGCTCGAGCACGAGCGCGGCAGGGTCGAGGCCGGCGAGCCGGTTCAGGTCCAGCTGTTCGACGGCCTGACCTGAGGTGGCGCAGGCGCCGACCTTCTTCTGGGGCGCGTTCGCGCTCAAGCTGGGCGCGACCGCGGCGGTGGTGATCGCCGCTTCCTACGTCGTCGAGCGCAGCGGCCCGTTTCTGGGCGCGCTGGTGGCAGCGCTGCCGACTGCCGCGGGAGCAGCGTACGTAATCCTCGCCCTCGAGCATCCGCCAGCCTTCGTAGCCGCGAGCGCAGTGGGCAGCGTCGCTTCGAACGCCGCGGTGGCGCTGTTCGCCCTGGCCTACGCGGTGCTTGCCCAGCGCCGCGGGCTCGGCGCGAGCCTGGGCGGCGCGCTCGCGCTCTGGGCGCTCGCCGCGGCGGCGATCCGCGCCGCGAGCTGGTCGCTCGGCAGCGCGCTGCTGCTCAACCTCGCCGTGTACGCGCTGACGATCCCCGCCAGCCGGCGCTACCGCAGGCCCGCCGTCCTCGGCGGGCGCGCGCGGCACGGGCGCTTCGACCTGCTCGCGCGCGCGGCCACGGTCGGGCTGGTGGTAACGCTCGTCACCGCCGCCAGCAGCCGCCTCGGCCCGCTGCTGACGGGCGTGTTCGCACTGCTGCCGGTGGCGATGAGCAGCTTCGTCGTCATCCTGCAGCCGCGCATCGGCGGGCCCGCGACCGCGAGCGTGCTCGCCAACGCCCAGGCGCCGCTGCTCGGCCTGGGCCTCGCGTTCGCGGTGGTGCACCTCGCCGTGCCGCTCGGCGTGTGGTGGGCTCTGCTGCTCGGCCTCGCGACCTCGTTCGGCTGGAGCGCGCTGCTGCTCGCCGCGCGCCGCGCGCTCGCAGCGCGCTAGGCCGGCGGGGCGGCGCAGACCTGCTCGTAGCGGTAGCGCTGCTTCAGCAGGCCGTTGTATTCGAATATGTCGAGCGTCTTCTCGTAGGCGGCGCGCGTGATCTCGACGTGCGGCGTCCAGCAGCCGAGCTGCTGGTAGGTGCCGATGCAGTCGGCGAGCACCTTCTCGTCGATCCTGGGGAAGTACGGCTTCTCCGCCTTCGCGATGGCGGCCGCCGACGTCTCGTTCATGTAGCGCCGCGTCTTTCTGTAGGCGCGCATGAAGGCCTTCGCCATGTCGCTCGCGAGCCATTCGCGCGTCGCCGCGAGGCTGGAAAAGCCGCACGGTCCGATCTGCCTTCCGACCTGGGCCACGATATGGCCGACGCCGTCGGCGGCGAGCTGCTGCGGGAACGGGCCCTGCTGCTGCACGTAGCGTCCCTGCCCGGCGCGGAACGCCGCGTCGATGTCGGCCGCGCCGCCGGGGCAGATCGGCTTGATCTTGTCGAAGTCGATGCCCGCCTGGTGGCAGGCGTAGCGGAACATCGCGCGCGGCTGGCCGGCCTTGAACATCACCACCTCGGCGCCTTCGAGCTTGTGCCAGCTGAAGTGCGGGTCCGCCTCGCGCCCGGTGAGAAAGAAGCCGTCCATCTCGTTGACCTGGGCGAAGTGCACCGCCGGCGGCGTCTCGCCTTTGTCGAGCGGGCCGAAAGCCTGGCTCAGCGCCGACTGCACCACGTGCGCCGAGCCGTCCTTCAGCGCCTCGATCGCGGACACGCCCGGCTTCGCCACCGACCACTGCGGGTCGAGCCCCTCCGCCTTGAGGAAGCCGCCCGACATGGTCGAGATGAGCGGCGAGTAGAACGCCGAGAACAAGGTGAACTGAATATTGATCTTGTCCAAGTTGCAGTCTCCTATGCTGTGCTTTCGGTTGCGGCTTGGCCGAGTATCCTAGCGCCGCGCCTGGCGCGCGGCCCACTCGCCCAGCCAGGCGCGCACCTCTTGCGCGTCGGCGATGCGCCAGCGCGCCTGCGAGGCCCCCTCGCCGACCTTGATCGACACGCCGCCCATGCCGTTGACCACGCCGAAGCCGAGCTCGTCGGTCAGGTCGTCGCCGATGAACACCGGCGTGCGGCCGCGAAACGGCGCCTCGGCCATGAACTCGGCGATCGCGCTGCCCTTGTCGCGCCCGCCCGGCCTGAGCTCGAGCACCATCTTGCCGCGCTGCAGCTCGTAGCCCGCGCCCAGGTCCGCCAGCACCTCGCCGACCAGCGCGCGCGCCTCGGCCTCGAGCTGCGGCGCAAGCCGATAATGCAGCGCCAGGCTGCGCCCCTTGTCCTCCAGCAGCAGGCCCGGGTGCGCGGCGGCGAAGGCGGCCAGGCGCTTCGCCGCCTGCCGCACCGGCGCCTCGGGAAAGTCATGCCGGTGCACGCGCCCCGTGGCGTCGCGCCGCTCGGCGCCGTGCTGGCCCGCCGCGGGCAGCTTGAGCGGCGCGAACAGGCCGTCCAGGTCGGCGACCGAGCGCCCGCTGATCAGCGCCAGCGCCCCGCCCGCGCCGGCCCGCAGCTCGACCAGCAGGGCGCGCATCGCGCCGTCCA
The DNA here is from genome assembly GCA_963755395.1 of uncultured beta proteobacterium. GTDB lineage: Bacteria > Pseudomonadota > Gammaproteobacteria > Burkholderiales > SG8-39 > DAHVFK01. Next base: position 529,682 of record CAVWJJ010000003.1, read on the forward strand.
CCCGCACCGCGTCGGGGGTGTCGGCGTGCTCGAGCAGCGTGCCGTCGACGTCGAGGAATAGCGCCCAATCGGCCGCGGGCGGCGGCAGCGTCGCGTCGCTCATCCTGCGGCCGTGAGCCGCGGCGCGCGCCGCCCTCGCGAGAGCACCCGGCGGCGGTGGCGCATGCGCGCCGCATCGAGCAGCATGCGGCCGGCCCAGCGGTAGACGTTGAATTCCGCCACCAGGCTCCTCATCGCGCGCATGCGCGCACCCTGTTCCTCGGGCTGCATGGTGAGCGCGATGTGCATCGCGGCGGCGCTCTGCTCGATGTCGTACGGGTTGACGATCAGCGCCTCGTGCAGCTCGCGCGAGGCGCCGGTGAACTGCGACAGGATCAGCACGCCGCGGTCGTCGTCGCGCGCCGCGACGAACTCCTTGGCGACCAGATTCATGCCGTCGTGCAGGCTCGAGACGTAGCAAAGATCCGCCGCGCGGTACAGCTCGAACACCTCCTCCGCGGTGTGGTGTTCGATCTTGAGCACGATCGGCTGGTAGCCGGGCCGGCCGTAGCGCTCGTTGATGCGCTCGGCGAGCGCGCGCACGCGCGCCTCGAAGTTCTGGTACTCATCGATCGACGAGCGCGACGGCGCCGCCACCTGGACGAAGGCGAAGCGCCCGATCCAGTGCGGCTCGAGCTCGAACAGGCGCTCGACCGCCATGAAGCGCTCGAGGATGCCCTTGGTGTAGTCGAGCCGGTCGATGCCGACGCCGCAGCGCAGGTCGGGCGCCATGCCGAGGCGCTCGCGCACCACCCTGCGGCACTCTTCGACCGGCTTCTGGCGCGCGAGCGCCGACGGCGGCCACTCGATCGAGATCGGGTAGCGCCGCACCTCGGTCTGCTCGCCGCCGTAGGAGATGGTGAAGGTCTCGCGGTCGACGCGCGCCTCGAGGAAGCGGTCCACCGTGTCGAAGAAGTTGTTGCAGTGGAACTGGGTGTGGAATCCCAGGATCGAGGAGCCGAGCAGCCCCTCCAGCACCTCCTCGCGCCAAGGCAGGATGCCGAACGCCTCCGGGTTGGGCCAGGGAATGTGCCAGAAGGTGATGATGGTCGCGCGCGGCATGCGCTCGCGCACCATGCGCGGCAGCAGCGCGAAGTGGTAGTCCTGCACCAGCACGATCGGGTCCTCGGTGCGCGCCTCCGCCACCACCACCTCGGCGAAGCGCTGGTTGACCGTCTTGTAGTACTCCCAGTCGTCGTGGCGGAACACCGGCCGCGTGTGCGCGATGTGGCACAGCGGCCACAGCCCCTCGTTGGCGAAGCCGAAGTAGTAGCCCTTCTCCTCCTGCTCGGTCAGCCAGACGCGGCGGATGCGGTAGGCGGGCTTGTCGGGCGGCACCATGACGCGGTCGAAGCGGTCGACCGCCTCGCGGTCGGCGCTGCCCGCGCCGTGCGCGATCCAGGTGCCCGAGCAGGCGCGCATCACCGGCTCGAGCGCGGTCACCAGCCCGCTCGCGGGGCGGCGGATCTCGATCACGTTGTCGTGCCGCTCGTGGATGTAGGGCTCGCGGTTGGAGACGATCAGCACCTCGTCGCCCTTCAGGTCCTCGCGCAGGATGCGGCGCAGCGCCTCCGGGCCCCAGCTGGTCTGGCTTTCGTCGCGCCCCAGGCGCTCGGACTCCAGGTCGTGCACCAGGGCCTGCAGATCCCTGGCGATCGGCCGCAGCTCGGGCACCGAGACGTTCACCTGCTCGGGCGAGCGCAGCAGCGCCTCGCCCGATATCAGCGCCTTGATTCCGGCCACCCAGCCGCGCCAGCTGATCTCCGCGATCACCACCGTGATCAGCGCCACCACCGCGGCGATCGCCGCGAACAGGTAGAAGATGTATTTCTTGGTGTCCTCGCTGCGCCGCTGCACGAAGCTCATGTCCTGCACGATCACCAGCTTGCCGAGCAGATTGCCGTTCTGGTCGATCGGGTTGACCGAGACGTGCAGCGGGCCGTCCTTCAGCTGCAGCACGCGGTCGCGGTCTGCGGCGAGCGTGCCCGGGTCGCAGCGCACCTGCGGCGGAAAGGCGCGCGTGGCGTACAGCATCTTGCCGTCGGGCTGGCAGAAACCGATCGCGAACACGCGCTCGTCACGGATCACGCGATCGAAGTAGCGCGACAGCTTGAGGCGCGAATCATCGTGCACCAGGTCGGCGAACGGCTCCTGCATCGCGTTCGCGATCAGCGCGCTGCGGCGCTCGAGGTCCTGCACGAACCACTTGAGCGTCAGGCGGTCCACGAGCGGCACCACCGCGTAGGCGATCGCCGCCAGCGCGATGCCGAGAGGGACGATGAATCTGAGGGATAGCCGCATCGGTCTTGCTCCTCGCCGCGGCGCGCTGCCGAATGACCACCCGATTATAGCGGCGAACGCGGCTACAATGCGGCGCATGGCCTGGACCCCCAAGGCGCTGCTGAAATCGCTCGACGAGGCCGTCTGGCAGCGGCCCACCGAGGGCCGGCCGCGCGCGCAGGTCTGGCTGGTGCGCTCCACGCGCCTGCTGCTCGTGCTGGTGCGCGACCTGGCGCAGGGCCAGCTCACGCTGCGTGCGATGGGCCTGGTGTACACCACGCTGCTGTCGCTGGTGCCGCTGCTCGCGCTCAGCTTCTCGGTGCTGAAGGCCTTCGGCGTCTACAACCAGATCCGCCCCGCGCTACTCGGCTTCCTCGCGCCGCTGGGCGCGAAGGGCGTCGAGATCACCGAACGCATCATCCAGTTCATCGAGAACATCAATGTCGGCGTGCTCGGCTCGGTCGGCCTCGCGCTGCTGCTGTATACCGCGGTCTCGCTGGTGCAGAAGATCGAGGAGGCGTTCAACTACATCTGGCACGTGAGCCGCGCGCGCGGCATCGGCGAGCGCTTCAGCCGCTATCTGTCGGCGCTGCTGGTCGGCCCGCTACTGGTGTTCTCCGCCATGGGCATCACCGCCACCGCGGCGCACCTGAGCGTGGTGCGCGAAGCGATGCAGGTCCAGGCCATCGGCTGGCTCGCGCTTCAGGCCGGGCACCTGCTGCCCTACGTGCTGGTGATCGGCGCGTTCACCTTCATCTACAGCTTCATGCCGAACACCCGGGTGCGGCTGGGGCCTGCGCTCGCCGGCGGCGTGGTGGGTGGCATCCTGTGGCAGTCGGCGGGCTTGGCCTTCGCCCTGTTCGCCGCCTCGTCCACCCAGTACGCCGCGATCTACTCCAGCTTCGCGATCCTGATCCTGTTCATGCTCTGGCTGTACCTGAGCTGGCTGATCCTGCTGTTCGGCGCCGCGGTGTCGTTCTACGTCCAGCACCCCGAGCACCTGGTGGCCAGGAGCGGCGAGCCGCGGCTGTCGAACCGCATGCGCGAGCGGCTCGCGCTGGTGATGATGAGCATGATCGCGCGCCACCACCTCGAGGGTAGCGCGCCCTGGAGCACCGACGCGCTGGCGCACACCCTGCGCATGCCGGTACGCGCGGTCGACGCGGTGCTCGGGGCGCTGCGCACGCGCGGCATCCTCGCCAGCACCAGCGACGAACCGCCCGCCTGGCTGCCGGCGCGCGACCTCGCCGGCGTGAACGCGAAAGAGCTGCTCGACGCCGTGCGCGCCGCGGGCGAGGACCGCTACCTTGGCGTCGCCGCGCTGCCCGGCTCCGAACCGGTCGAGCGCCTGCTCAAGCGCTACGACGACGCCGCCGCGTCAGTGCTCGGCAAGGTCACGCTCAAGGACCTCGGCGCGAGTCCGCCCGAGCGCGACTAGCGCCGCGCGAGCCGCGCCGAGAGCCGCGCCAGCGGCGCCGGCAGAGCGTCCCAGTCGACCGCGTCGAGCGCATTCTTCACGATCAGGCCGAGCTCGGTGTCGCCTTCCATGACCAGGCGCCGGGTGAAGAACAGCGTATCGGGATCCTCGCGCCGCAGCGCGAGCGAGAGGTAGTCGCGCGGCCTGGCGCGGATCGTGACGTCGGATTGGCCGCGCGCGGGAAGGAAGTAGCTGCCGTGTAGTGAGATGGTGACGCCAACGCGCGGCGCGTCGAACTCGATGCGCACGCGCTTGCCGACGGCGGGCTCGAGCGCGGAGCGCGAAAGCAGCCCCGTCCGCAGCGCGACGTTGAGCGCAGCGCACAGCGCGAGCGCGGGCGGAAGCTCGGGCAGCGGCAGCCTCATGCGGCGTTGCGCTGCGCGTCGAGGAAACCCTGCTCGAGGCCCGGACGGCCGTGCCAGAAGCCGTCACAGTATTTGCCCGGCTCGAGCAGCGGCGTGCGGCCACCATCGAACGCTGCGCGCCACGCGCGCAGGGCCGCGACGGTGCCCTCCGATTGCGGGCTGACCCGCACCACCTCCACGCCGCCCTCCCCGAGCGTCGTCGCTTCGTATATAAGGTTGTAGAGCCGCGCCGACTGGGTCTGCACTCCGTTCAGCGCCAGAAACCGCTCGCCGTCGCGTGTGTCGAGCGGCATGCCGTCGGGAAATTCTAGGCAGCGGTAGGCGCAGGACTCCTTCTGCAAATTGAAGCGCCGCGCCGTGAAGCAGCGCGCCGAGAACGCGAGCGGCAGCCGGCCCCAGGCGAACAGCTCGGCCTCGACGCCGGCCGGGCGGGCCTGCGCGATGGCGCCGAACAGCTCGCGCGTGACCTCGATCGGCGCCACCCAGCGCGTCGCACCGAGCTCCGCCATCAATTCGAGGGTCTGCGGGTTGTAGACATTGAGGTGCGGCCCGGCAATCCAGCCGCTGTGCCCCTCGAGCATGCGCACCGCGCCCATGTCGTTCGCCTCGACGCGATAGCGCCCGTTCTCCACCACCCGCCGCACGAGCTTCAAGTCCCCGGCCGACTCGGTCAGCGCCTGCGCCGAGAGCACCACCTGCTTGCCGTGCGCGGCGAGCAGCTCGGCGACCTCGAGCCAGTCCTCGAACGCGAGCTCGTGCCGGCGCGAGCACACCACCTCGCCCAGGTACACGATGTCGGCCGGCGACTCGGCGACCTCGGCGTAGAACTCGAGCACGCGCGCGCGCGGCCAGTAATACAGGATCGGTCCGAGCGAAAGCTTCATCTCATTTCCACGGCCGCGAAAAGGCGCCCAGCGTGTGCTGGCTGCCCTCGGCATGCCGATCAAGCGCAGCCATCCACTCGCGCCGCGGCGCGAAGCCGGCGCCTTCGCTCTCGGCGGTGTTGATCGCCTCGCGCCAGACCCTGGTCACCTGCGCCACATAGGCGGAGCTTCTCTGGCGGCCTTCGATCTTCACCGCGCGCACCCCCATGGCGAGGAACTGCGGCAGCATCTCGAGCGTGTTGAGGCTGGCGGGCTCCTCGATTGCGTAGTAGGTCGCGCCGCCGGCGGCGAAGCGCCCCTTGCACAAGGTCGGGTAGGCCGCGCGCTCGCCCTTGGCGTAGCGGTCGATCAGGATCCCGTTCAGGCGCGACTCCAGGCCCGCGGACGTGTCCTGCCAGCGCACGGCGTGCCCGGGCGAGCACGCGCCCATGGTGTTGGGCGAATCGCCGCAGGCGTAGGCCGACAGCGCACAGCGCCCCTCGACCATCACGCACAGGCCGCCGAAGCCGAACACCTCGATCTCGACCGGCGTGTGCCTCACCACGTGCTCGACCTGCGCCAGCGACAGCACGCGCGGCAGCACCGCGCGCCTGACGCCGAAGTGCTCGTGGTAGAACGCGATCGCCTCGTGACTGGTGGCCGAGCTCTGCACCGACAGGTGCAGCTCGAGCTTCGGATACTGGCGCGCGGCGTGGCGCATCAGCCCCGGGTCGGCTGCGATCACCGCGTCCACCCCCGCCTCCACCGCGCCCGCGAGCGCCGCGGTCCAGCACCGCCAGGTGCCCGGCTGCGGGTAGGTGTTGACCGCCAGCACCACCCGGCGCTTGCGCGCGTGGGCGTAAGCGAGCCCCTGCGCCAGCGCCTCGCCGTCGAAGTTCAGCCCGGCGAAATTGCGCGCGTTGGTATTGTCGCGCAGCCCGAGGTAGACCCAGTCGGCGCCGTTGTCGATCGCAGCTTTTAGCGCCGGCAGGCTTCCGGCCGGACAGACGAGCTCCATGCGCCCGATTCTAGTTTCGCGCCGGCGCGGCGAATCTGATGCGTATCAACAAAACCACGACCCGGGTCGCGCATTATGTCTGCCAGCGAACAGTTCAGCACTGACGGATCAAGTAGAAGAAAGGCAAATGTCAGCCGTCCTGGAATTTCTGGAGCGCCCCCAGTCGCTCGGCGAGGAGATCGCGAACAGCGTCAGCCACGGGCTCGGCCTGCTGGCGGGGCTGGCCGCGTTCCCCGTTCTTGTCATTGTGGCGCAGCAGCGCGGCACCGCCGCCGGCATCGTGGGCTCGAGCGTGTTCGCCGCCACCGTGGTGCTGCTCTACCTCAGCTCGACGCTGTATCACGCCGTGACCGCTCCGCGCGCCAAGCGTGTGCTGCAGGTCCTCGACCACTCGGCGATCTACCTGCTGATCGCCGGCACCTACACCCCGTTCACGCTCGGCGTGCTGCGCGGCCCCTGGGGCTGGACGCTGTTCGGGCTGGTGTGGGGCATCGCGGCCGTCGGCACGCTGCTGAAAGCCGTCGGCGGGGTGCGCTACAGCGGCCTCTCGACCCTGATCTATGTCGCGATGGGCTGGCTGATCCTGATCGCGGCCGACCCGGCCTGGCACCTGGTGCCGAAATGGGGGCTCGCCTGGCTGCTCGCGGGCGGCATCGCCTACACCGCCGGCGCGGCGTTCTACCTGGCCGAGCGGTTCAAATACTTCCACTTCGTGTGGCACCTGTTCGTGGTCGCAGGCACAGCGTGCCACTTTGTCGCCGTGCTGTGGTATTCGGCCTGATCAAGCCAGCATGACGCCCGCGGCCTATCAAGGAGAACAGAAATGATTCGAAAGCTAGTTGTCGCGCCGCTTGCGGCGCTCGTGCTCAGCGCGTGCGTAGTGGTGCCCGCGCGCAACGGCCCCGGAATGGTTCTGGCGCCAGCGCTGCCGGCGGTTGTGGAATTGGGCGTGGAGCCTTATTACTATCAGAGCGGCTATTACTATTACTACGACAACAGCCGCTGGCGCTACTCACAATCGCGATCGGGCCCCTGGACGGATCTTCCCAAGAGCCACTACCCCAAAGAGACCCGGTTCAAGGGCCGCGACGATCGGCGCGGCGGAGACCAGAATCAAGACCGGCGCGACCGGAGATAGCCGGTGCCGCGACCCTCAGGTCTTCATGATGTTGCGCCCTGCCTTGCGCTTCTTGACCGGGCCGCGTCCACCCGGTGCCTTGGCCGCGCGCTTCTTGGCCGCGGTCATGCGTCCGCCTCTGGACTTCTTCATCGTCGTCACTCCTTCTATCGCCCGCAGACCGGGCATAGCGGAAATTAGAACCGCAAGTCGCATGCGCATCTGTTCGATAACGCACAAAGACGATGGGCTGGCAGGGGACGGCCGGCAGACGGTCGTTCCCGACTTGTGAGCCGTTCTTTGTCTACAATGCGGCCATGATCGAGACGATACCCGGCCTGCCTGACGGCGTGCTCGGCTTCAACGCGCGCGGCACGGTGACGGCGCAGGACTACGAGCAAGTCATCATCCCCGCGGTCGAGGCGCAGTTCGCGCGCAAGAAAAAAGTCAGGTTCCTCTATCAGCTCGGCCCGGAATTCACCGGCTTCGAGGTCGCCGCGATGTGGGACGACAGCAAGCTCGGCCTGACACATTTCACCGGCTGGGAAAAAATGGCGGTAGTGACCGACGTGGCGTGGATCCGGATCACGATCGAGGCCTTCGGGCTCGCCATGCCCGGCCGCGTGCGCGTGTTCCACAACGCCGAACTCGCCGACGCCGGGCAATGGGTTAGCGAGTAGACGGTGCCGGTCGCCGGCGCCCATGCCGCTTCGTTGCGGTTGCGCGCTATGCCGCCTGGCCACTCCTCGCTGCACTATATCCCGCAGCCTGTTGCGCAGCTTGCAGTTTATTTTTTGATCGCCGCCTAAGAATCGGTCATAGTTGCCGCCGTCTACCCTACTTGGAGGAGGAGGAGATGGAACGGCAATTGAAAGAAGTTGGTGAAACGCAGCGGCTGACGGACGGACCGGACCGCGTTCGCCGCCGCCTGATTCAGGCCGCGGGCGGCGCGCTGGCCGCGGGCAGCCTGCCCGGCCTCGCGTACGGCGCTGCCTCGCGCACGCTCAAGGTCGGCTTCGTCAGCCCGCGCACCGGGCCGCTGGCCGGTTTCGGCGAGTGCGACCCGTTCGTGCTGCGGGCTCGCGCGCAAAGCGCTCGCCAAAGGCTTGCGCATCGGCGGCAAGACCTGGCAGGTCGAGATCATCGACCGCGACACGCAATCCGATCCGGCGCGCGCGGGTCAGCTCGCGAAAGGCCTGATCAACAGGCGCACGTCGACCTGATGCTCGCCACCTCGACGCCCGAAGTCGTCAACCCGGTGTCGGATGCCTGCGAAGCCGCCGGCGTGCCATGCCTGTCGACCATCGTGCCATGGGAGGCGTGGTACTTCGGCCGCGGCGCCAAGCCCGGCCAGCCTTCGCCGTTTCACTGGACCTACCACTTCTGCTTCGGCGGCGGCGACTTCTTCAAGGCCTACAACTCGCAGTGGAACGGCCCGGTCAAGACCAACAAGCGGGTCGGCATCCTCTACCCCAACGACGCCGACGGCAACGCGGTGCGCGCGCACCTCGCGCCCGAGCTCGCCAAGGCCGGTTTCACCATCGTCGACGCGGGCGGCTACGAGGACGGCACCACCGACTACTCGGCGCAGATCGCCAAGTTCAAGAGCGAGGAGTGCGAGATCTTCAACACCTTCCCGATCCCGCCCGACTTCGCCACCTTCTGGCGCCAGGCCGCGCAGCAGGGCTACACGCGGATGGTGAAGATCGCGCAGATCGCCAAGACCGGCCTGTTTCCGTCGCAGGTCGAGGCGCTCGGCTCGCTCGGCTACAAGCTCGCCACCGGCTGCTACTGGCACCCGACCTGGCCGTACAAGTCGCCGCTCACCGGGCTGACGTCGCAGGCGCTCGGCGACGACTACGAGAAGGGCACCGGGCGGCAGTGGAACCAGCAGGTCGGCGCCAGCATGGCGCTGCTCGATGCCGGCATGGCCACGCTGCTCGCGAGCGGCAATCCGAAGAGCAAGGCCGACGTCGCCAAGGCGATGAGCACGCTCAAGGTCGTCACTCCGGTCGGCCCGATCGACTTCACCAAGGGACCGGTGCCGAACGTGTCGGCCACGCCGATCATCGGCAGCCAGTGGGTCAAGGCGAAGCCTCGGGCAAGTTCAAGCTCGCGCTGCCGCTGACCGAGACACGCGGACGATCCCAGCGTTCCGATCGGAGCGCAGCTGGTGCCTTACAACGCATGACGCGGCGGTGATCCTCGCGGCGAAGGGCGTCAGCAAGAGCTTCGGCGCCCTGGTCGTCCTCGACCAGATCCACTTCGCCGTCGGCGCCGACGAGGCGGTGGGCATCGTCGGCCCGAACGGCGCCGGCAAGACCACGCTGCTCAACGTGCTGGCGGGCGCGTTCGCCCCGGGCGCCGGCAGCGTGTTCTTCAAGGGCGCGAACGTCACCGCCGCCGGGGCGGCGCGAGCGCTGCCGCCTCGGGATTGCGCGCTCGCACCAGGTGCCGCGGCCCTTCGGCGGCATGACCGTGTTCGAGAACGTGCTGGTCGCCGCCAGCGCCGGCGGCGGCCTGCGCGGCGCGCCGGCCTACGAGCGCTGCCTCGAGTCGCTCGAGCTGTGCGGCATGCTGCGCGTGGCCAACCGGCGCGCCGAGTCGCTCGGCCTGCTCGACCGCAAGCGCCTCGAGCTGGCGCGCGCGCTCGCGACCGATCCCCAGGTGCTGCTGCTGGACGAGATCGGCGGCGGGCTGACCGACGCCGAGGCAGGCGAGCTGGTCGCCGCCATCCTGCAGCTGCGCCGGCGCGGGATCGCGATCGTGTGGATCGAGCACATGGTGCACGTCCTGCTGCAAGTGGTCACGCGCCTGGTGTGCATGGACGCCGGGCGCGTGATCGCCGACGGCGAACCGGCCGCGGTGATGAAGGACGCCGCGGTGATCGACGCCTACCTCGGCCAGGGCGTGACGTGAGCCTGCTCGCGATCGAGAACCTCGACGCGCGCCACGGCCAGCTGCACGCGGTACGCGGCATCTCGCTCGAGGTGCGCGAGGGCGAAACGCTGGCGCTGGTGGGCGCCAACGGCGCCGGCAAGACCACGCTGCTGCGCGCGATCGCCGGCGCGCACCGGCCGGCCGCCGGGCGGGTGCTGCTCGACGGCGCCGACGTCAGCGCGGTGCCGGCCCACCGGCGCGTGGCGCTCGGCATCGCGCTGGTGCCGGAGGGACGGCGCCTGTTCGCCGGCATGACGGTCGAGGAGAACCTGCTGGTCGCGCGCGCCCACGGCCGCGCCGGGTGCGTGGAGCGTCGAGCGCGTGCTGGACGTCTTTCCGATGCTGCGCACGCGCTTTCGGGCCAAGGCCGGCAGCCTCTCGGGCGGCGAGCAGCAGGCGACCGCGATCGGGCGGGCGCTGGTCGCCAACCCGCGCGTCCTGCTGCTCGACGAGGTTTCGCTCGGTCTTGCGCCGGTCGCGGTCGAGCGCGTCTACCAGTGTCTCGAGGCCGTGATCGCGGGCGGCGCGACCATCGTGCTGGTCGAGCAGGACCTCGCGCGCGCGCTGCGCGTGTCGACTCGGGTGGCGTGCATGCTCGAGGGCAGCGTGGTGCTCGAAGGCGCCGCGGCGGACATGACGCGCGAACAGGTGACCGAGGCCTACTTCGGCCTGCGAGCGCGGGCAGCCCGCATGATCTGGCTCAACCAGGTGATCCAGGGCGTGATGCTCGGCGGCTACTACGCGCTGATCGCCTGCGGGCTGTCGTTCATGTTCGGCGTCATGCGCATCATCAACCTGGCGCACGGCGACCTCGCGATCCTGGCCGCTTTCCTGGTGTGGGCGATCGTCGACCGCAGCGGCATGTCGCCCTTCCTCGCGCTCGCGCTGGTGCTGCCGCTGATGGGCGCGCTCGGCTGGCTGATGCAGCGCGCGATGCTCGAGCGCAGCCTGCGCTCCGGCGTGCTGGTGCCGCTGCTGACCACCTTCGGCCTGGCGATCGTGCTCCAGAACCTGCTGTTCCTGCAATTCGGCGCCGACACCCGCTCGCTCGCGCCCGCGATCGGCGACCTCGCCTTCGACAGCTGGTCGATCGGGAGCCAGATCTACATCGGCCACCTGGCGGGGCTCACCTTCCTGGTCGCGGTGCTGATGCTGGGCGGGCTGCAGCTGCTGCTCGCGCGAACGCCGCTGGGCCGCAGCATCCGCGCCATCGCCGAGGACCCCGACACCGCCGAGCTGGTCGGCATCGATTCGCGCCGGGTATACGCCGCGGCGGCCGCGATCGCGGTCATGACGGTCGCGGTGGGCGGCACCTTCCTCGGCATGCGCGCCACCTTCGGCCCCTACGCCGGACCGGCACAGCTCATCTTCGCCTTCGAGGCGGTGGTGATCGGCGGCCTGGGCTCGATGTGGGGCACGCTCGCGGGCGGCATCGTGCTCGGGGTGGCGCAGAATCTCGGCGCGCAGATCGCGCCCAACGGCTTCCTGATCGCCGGCCATGCGGTGTTCCTGCTGGTGCTCGGCGCGCGCCTGCTGCGCCAGCGCCTGAAGGGCTCGTCGTGAGCGCGCGCGCCGGACTGTCGATCCAACGCTGGACGCCGCTCTCGGCCGTGTCGGTGGCCGCGCTCTCGGCGCTCGGGGTCGCGCTCGCCTTCGGTCCGCTGTTCCTGGGCGCGAACGCGGTCGACCGCCTGACCACGCTGTTCATCTACGTCGTGCTCGCGGTGATGTGGAACGCGCTCGCCGGCTACGGCGGCCTGGTCTCGGTCGGGCAGCAGGCCTTCTTCGGCCTCGGCGCCTACGCCGCGATCCGGCTCTCGAGCTTCGGCCTCGGCGTCTACCCGGCGCTGCTGCTGGGTGGCGCGTTCGCCGGCCTGGTCGCGCTCGCACTGTCGTCCTTCGCGCTGCGCCTGCGCGGCGGCGAGTTCGCGATCGGCATGTGGGTAGTGGCCGAGCTGTTCCACCTGCTGGTCAACCTCGACCGGCTGATCAACGGCGAGACCGGCACTTCGCTCATCGCGCTCAACGCCTTCAGCCCCGAAGCCAGGCGCGACTACAACTACTGGCTCGCGCTCGCCGTGATGGCCGCGCTGGTCGCGCTGGTGTTCTCGCTCCTGCGCGGGCGGCTCGGCAGCTCGGTGCAGGCGATCCGCGACAGCGAGGAGGCGGCCGCCTCGCTCGGCGTGCGCGTGCTCGCCGCCAAGCGCGTCCTGTTCGTGGTCGCCGGCGCCGGTTGCGGCCTGGCCGGCACGCTCACCCTCGCCACCGCGGTCTCGTTCCAGCCCGCGACCTACTTCGGCGTGCAGTGGACCGCCTACATGATCTTCATGGCGCTGGTCGGCGGCCTGGGCAGCTTCGAGGGCCCGATCATCGGCGCGGTCGTGTTCTTCGTCCTCGAGAGTGTGTTCGGCGCAAGCGGCGTGTGGTACCTGGTCGGGCTTGGCGCCACCGCGGTGGTGTTCGCGCTCTACCTGCCGCGCGGCCTGTGGGGCACGCTCGAGCAGCGCTTCGGCATCCGGCTGCTGCCGGTGGGCTACCGCGTCACGCCGCGCTGATCAGGCACGTCGGCAGAGTGACGCGAAAGCACGCGCCCGGGCCCTCGCCCGGCACCAGCGCGAGCGTGCCGCCGAGTCGGCGCATGATCTGCCCGCTGATCGCGAGCCCGAGCCCGGCGCCGCTCGCGCCGGTCTGGGTGTGCGCCCAGCCGCGCACGAACTTGGAAAAGATCCGCTCGCGCTCCTCGCCCCGGATGCCGGGCCCGTTGTCGGCGATCTCCACCTCGTACGCGCCTTCGCGCAGCGCGCTGCGAATCGTCACCTGCGGCGCGTCGCCAGTGTTGTACTTGATGGCGTTGGAGATCAGGTTGATGAACACCTGGCACAGCCGGTCCTCGTCCGCCTCCACAACCACGCCCTGCGCGCGTTCGAGGCTGTTCAGCTGCACCCGCGAGCCGGCCAGGCCGTGGCAGATGTGGATCGAGCGGTCGAGCGCGGCTTCCGGGTCGATCTGCGCGCGCGACCAGGCCGCCTCGCCGCGCTCGAGCAGGCTCAAGTCGAGCGTGCTGTCGAGCAGGCGCGTCAGGCGCACGGTTTCGTCGTGAATGATGCGCACGTAGCGCTGCGCCAGATCCCGGTCGAGCCCCGGCGCTTCGAGCAGGATCTGCGAGAACGAGCGGATCGAGGTCATCGGCGTGCGCACCTCGTGGCTCACCTGGCTGAGGAAGTCGTCCTTCTCCTGGTCCAGGCGCGTCAGGCGCGCGTTCGCGTCGCGCAGCTGGAGCGCGGCCGCCTCGAGCTGCCTGGATTTCTCCTGCAGCTGCCGGCTGTGCTCGCGCGCGCGCCGCGTTTCGTCGGCCATCTGCATCAGCTCGTCGAGGCCGATCGACTCGAGCGTCACCGCCTCCGAGATCATCGCGCGCGCCGAAGCCGCGCCGATGCTGCCCGCCAGCTTGCGCTCGAGCTGGGTGATGAAGGCGTCGTTGGCGATCGGCGGGCCGTGCTCCAGCCCCTGCTCGCGCGCCGCGCGCTCGAACTCGCGCCGCGTCTCGTCGGCGCCGAGAATGCGCTCGGCCAGCAGGCGCAAGTCCTCGGCGGTCGCGCTGCGCCGGATCAGCCCGGAGGCGGCCTCGGCCGGAGTGCGGAACACGTCGACGAACAGCGCCGCCTGCAGCCGCTCGATCGGGCGCGGCTCGCGCGCGAGCGAGCCCAGCACGAACAGCAGCGTGTTCACCGACAGGCTCCAGAACAGGGAATGCACCAGCGGATCGAATCCCGACAGGCCGAACAGCGCCTGCGGCCGCAGCAGCGCGAGGCCGAACGGCCCGCCGCGCAGCAACTCGGGCGAGAACACCACGCCGGCGCCGAGGCTGGGCAGGAAAAGCGTATAAGCCCACAGCACCGCGCCCGCCGCGAGGCCCGCGATCGCGCCCGTGGCGTTGGCGTTGCGCCAGTACAGGCCGCCGATGAGGCTCGGCAGGAATTGCGCCACCCCGGCGAACGAGATCAGGCCGATCGCGGCCAGCGCCTCGCCCGTGCCGCTGAAGCGAAAGTAGAGGAACCCCAGCAGCATCAGGGCGCAGATGCTCGCGCGGCGGCTCCTGAGCAGGAAGCGGCGCACCTCGCCGCTCTCGTTCAGGTGCACCCAGCGAAAGCGCATCGCGAGTGGCATCAGCAGGTGGTTCGAGATCATGGTCGAAAGCGCGATGCAGGCGACGATCACCATCGAGGTGGCGGAGGAGAAGCCGCCCAGGAACGCGAGCAGCGCCACCGCGTTCTGTCCGGCCCACATCGGCAGCGTCAGCACGAACATGTCGGGGTTGGAGCCCTTGGGCAGCAGGGAGAGGCCGGCGATCGCGATCGGCAGCACGAACAGCGTGATCAGGAACAGGTACAGTGGAAACAGCCACGACGCCATGCGCAGGTGGCGCTCGTCGGAGTTCTCCACCACGGTCACTTGGAACTGGCGCGGCAGGCACACGACCGCGGCCGCGGACAGGAAAGTGATGGCGAGCCAGCGCGAGCCGAAGGCGTCCGGCGCGTGTAGCAGGCGCGGCGCGGCGCGCGAGAAGCTGTCCGCGATCCCGTTGCAGATGCCCCACACCACCAGCACCCCGACCGCGAGCAGCGCCGCGAGCTTCACCACCGCCTCCAGCGCGATCGCCGCCACCACGCCGTGGTGCTGCTCCTTCGCGTCCACGTTGCGCGTGCCGAACAGGATCGTGAACAGCGCCATCCCCGCGGCAATCCAGAACGCGGCGTCGTAGCCGGTCGCGCCGCCCGTCAGCCCCAGCGGGTCCTCCGGCCCGGCGCTGGTGATCACCTCGATGCTCGAGGTCACGGCGCGCAGCTGCAGCGCGATGTAGGGCGTGACGCCGACCACCGCGATCGCGGTCGCGAGCGCGGCCAGTGGCGCGCTCTTGCCGAAACGCGAGGAAATCATGTCCGCGATCGAGGTCGCGCCGTGTACGTGGCCGATGCGCACCAGCTTGCGCAGCAGCACCCACCAGCCGGCGAACACCAGCGTCGGCCCGAGATAGATGGTGGCGAACTCGAGGCCGTTGCGCGCCGCCGAGCCCACTGCGCCGTAGAAGGTCCAGGACGTGCAGTAGATCGAGATCGAGAGCGTATACACGACCGGCGACTGCAGCCAGCCGAGGCGCCCGGCGCGCGCGCGCTGGTCGCCGACGAAGGCCACCGCGAACAGCAGCGCCACGTACAGCAGCGCGATCGGCAGGACGAGGTCGGCCGAGAGCATCAGGCGGGCGGCGTCGGGTCCTCGGAGGACGGCGGCCGGGGCGCCAGCGCGCGCGCGAGCAGCGCCGCCGCGACGATCAGCCCGAGCCACGCCGCGAAGAGATAAATCACCAGCAGGGGCACCCCCGCGACGTCCACCGAAACCGCGAACGGCGCAATCACCGGCGGCAGCAGCAGGAACAGGCCGATGAGCGGCAGCAGGCGCGCGGCGTCGCGCGCGCGCGAGACGCGCTCGGGCGTGTCCGGAGTCGGCTCGGGTGCCACCGCGCCCTCTTCAGCGCCGCGCGAGGCGGCGCACCGCCTCGAGCACGTCGGTGTTGGAGAACGGCTTGGTCATGAACCCCTCGACGCCGATCTGCTCGGCCAGCCGCCGGTCCTGGGGCTGGCCCTTGGCCGTGAGCACGATCACCGGCAGCGCGCGCAGCGCCGGGTCCGACTTCACCAGCTTGAGCACCTCGAAGCCGTTCTTCCTGGGCAGCATGAGATCGAGGATCATCAGGTCCGGCGCGGCGCGGCGCAGGCTGCGCAGCGCCTCTTCGCCGTCAAGCGCCGCGGACACCTCGAACCCGTCGCGGCTGAGCACGAAGCTCAGCGCCTTCACGATGTTCTGATCGTCCTCCGCGATCAGTACCCGGATCACGTCGCCCCTCCGTCACGCGCGTGCGCCACTCGGCCAGTGTAGCGGTTTCGGTCCGGCGCGAACAGCGCGCCTCAGGCACCGACGACCGCGTCCTCCTGGCGGTACGCGCACTCGGCGCGCACGCAGACTCGGCAGCTGGCGCCCACCGGCGCGGCGGGCGCGGCCGACGCAAGGTCGAGTCCGTCGCCGTACACCGTCTGGTCGGCGACCAGCGCGTCGCAGGCGAGCATCAGCGACACCAGGCGCCTTGGCATCGGGAACGCGGGCGCGCGTTTCTCGAGCGTGCGCGCGACGAACAGGAACCGCTCGCCGTCGGGAAACTGCGCGAGCTGGCGCACGACCGTGCCAGGCGACTGCAACGCCTGGTACACCGCCCACAGCGGGCAGGCGCCGCCGTGGCGCGGCAGCGGCAGGCGCGGCAGCGGGAAGCGCGCAGTCGTGAACCCGGCGCCGTCGACGCGCATCAGCGCGAAGGGGATGCCCTCAGCACCCGGGCGGCGCAACGTCAGGAGGCGCTGGCAGACCTGCTCGACGCTCGCCTCGAACTGCCGGCCGAGCGCGTCGATGTCGTAGCGCAGGCTGCGCGCAGCCGCGAGAAATGGTTCGTACGGCATCAGCGCCGCGCCGGCAAGATAGGACTCGAGCGCGCGCCGCGCGCCGCGCCGCGCGGCGTCGCTCGTCAGCAGCGGCGAGGCCTCGAGCTGCGCCGCGAGCGGCCCGTCGAGGGACGCCTCCGGCTGCTCGAGCGAAGGAAAGTAATTGCCGTGGTCGAACAGGAAGTCCTCCACTTCGTAGACGGGCGTGCCCGGGCGCGTGCCGGCGCGCGCCGCGGCGAAGAACCCGGCCAGCTCGCGCGCGACGTCGGCCAGGCGCCGGCTCTCGGCTCCGACGATCGACACGAAGCGCCGCTGAGGTTCCTCCGCGAGCCCGTCCGCGCTCTGCAGGATCTCGGCCGACGAGCGGATCACCGTCGCGCGCGTGAGCAGGTCGTGCACCGCGTCGGCGAGGAACGGATCCTGGTGCAACCGGTCGGTGAGCGCGTTCACGGCCCGGCCGCGGTCGAGCCAGGCGCGGTGCAGCGCCACCAGCGCGCGCGCCCAGCCCGGGTGGCGGCCGGCGAGGTCGGCCGCCGAGCCGGGGTCGAGCCGCAGCGCGGCGAGCAGCGGCTCCGCGCTGAGCTCGGCCAGCTCGCCGAGCAGCCGCCGCTCGGCCTTGCCGTCGAGCTCGTCGACGGCAAGGCCGAGCGCATCGGCGATGCGCTTGAGCAGGCCGCCGCCGATGTTGCGCTTGCCCGCCTCGATCAGATTCAGGTACGAGGCCGAAATCCCGAGCGTCGCCGACAGCCCCGACTGCGTGATCCCGAGCGCGCGCCGGCGATCGCGGATCTTGGGCCCGATGAGGGGCACCCGGTTCATCGCGCTCCCCGCCGGCGATATTGCAGCGCAAGGTCGAATATCGACGAAATTTTCTGCATGGGTGTCAAGGATACACAAAAATTCTCAATACACTCAATGCGCTATTGTCTTATTGACAGCCGTCACCGAGGATTCCGAGCGCGGTTTTCCATATGGAGGAGACGACTGATGACTAACAAACTGAAGAACGCCAGCCGGCGGCAGATGCTCAAGGCCGGCACCCTGGTCGGCGCCGGCCTCGCCGCGCCGTCGCTATTGCTGCCCAGCCGCAGCTGGGCGGCGGGCGAGCCGCCGCTGGGAACCTGGCCCGCCGGCTCCAAGGGTCACACGGTGTACATCGGCGCGACCGTGCCGCGCACCGGCGCCTACGCGGTGCAGGGCGAGGACGAGCTGAAGGGCATGCAGCTCGCCGTCGAGCACATCAACGAAGGCCATCCCCTGATCCGCAAGATCGCGCCCCACACCAGGAAGGGCGTGCTCGGCAAGAAGGTCGAGCTGCTGGTGTCCGACTCCGGCGCCAAGCCGAACAACGCGGTGCAGGATCAGCAGCGCTTCATCACCGAGAACAAGATCGTGCTGATGACCGGATCGACTTCGAGCGCGGTCGCGGTCGCGCTGAACAAGCTCGCCCAGCGCGAGAAGGTGCTCTATGCAGTCGGCGATCTCCGGCTCGAACGACACCACCGGCAAGGACTGCGCGCGCTACAGCTTCCGCCAGTGCTTCTACGGCGAGACCGCGGCCAACGCGATCGGCCCGGTGCTGATCAAGAACTTCGGCAAGAACCGCAAGGCCGCGTTCATGACGCCGGACTACACCTACGGCCACACGGTCACCAAGTCGGTGAACGACTATCTGAGCGCGAACGCCGGCTGGACGATGGTGACCAACCAGGTCTCGCCGCTCGGCACGCCGGACTTCAGCTCGTACCTGACCAACATCGCCAACTCCGGCGCCGAGTTCATCATCAACGTGAACTGGGGGCGCGACGCCGTGCTGTCGATCCAGCAGGCCAAGCAGTTCGGATCCTGACGCCGAAGATGGGCTGGTGATCCCCTACCAGATCCCGTTCCTCGCCAAGGAAGTGGGCCCGGCGCTTACCGAGGGCGTGTACGCCGCGACCGACTTCTGGTGGACGCTGGAGGACAAGTACCCGCTCGCCAAGATGTTCGTCGAGGCGTTCGACAAGAAGTACGGCTACAAGCCCGAGTGGGGCGCGAACAACGCCTACATGCAGTTCGCGATCTGGGCGCGCATGGTCGAAGAGGCGGAGACCTTCTACCCGCCGTCGGTGATCAAGGCCTACGAGAAGGGCGAAACTTTCGAGTCCACCGTCGGTCCGGTGCACTTCCGCCCCGAGGATCACCAGCTGGTGCGTCCGGTGGTCATCGTGCGCGGCAAGAAGCCGAGCGACATGAGGAACAGCGAGGACTACTGGGAGGTCACCGAGGTGGTACCCGGCGGACCGCTGATGCAGAAGCCCGACGCGTTCGGCTGCAAGCTCGGCGACTACACCTAGGATAAGATCCGACTTGCGCCGC
Organism: uncultured beta proteobacterium; assembly: GCA_963755395.1. Lineage (GTDB taxonomy): Bacteria > Pseudomonadota > Gammaproteobacteria > Burkholderiales > SG8-39 > DAHVFK01. Next base: position 548,627 of record CAVWJJ010000003.1, read on the forward strand.
AGGCGCCGCAGCCGGCAGACGCCGGCTGCGGCATTCCTGCGCGCCTGCGCCGCATGATCACCTGGTCTAATTTCATCTCGCAGCTGTTCAACGGCCTGGCGCTGGGCGCGCTGCTCGCGCTCATCAGCTCCGGGCTGACGATCATCTACGGCACGCTCGGCGTGCTGAACCTGGCGCACGGCGCCATGTTCATGCTCGGCGGCTACGCCGGATACGTCGCCTACCAGTGCACCGGTTCCTTCGTCGTGGCCGTGATCGCCGGCACGCGTGTTCCTGTTCATCGTCGGCATCGTGATGGAACGCGTGATCATCCGGCACTTCTACAAGCGCCCGCCCGAGGACCAGCTGCTGGTCACCTTCGGGCTCGGCGATCTGCTTCGTCGAGCTGGTGCGCTTCTTCTTCTCCAGCCTGTCGAAGACCGTGCCGGCGCCGAAGATCTTCGCCGGCATCACCAACGCTCGGCTTCATGTTCTACCCGACCTACCGCCTGGCCGTGGTCGGCATCGTCGCGGTCGCGCTGCTGGCGCTGTTCCTGGTGCTGTACCGGACCCGGCTCGGCCTCATCGTGCGCGCGGGCATCGAGGATTCGGTCATGGTCGATTCGCTCGGGCATCAACGTCGACCGCGTGTTCATGCTGGTGTTCGGCATCGGCGCGATGGCGGCCGGCTTCGCCGGCATCGTGAACGCGCCGGTGGTCTCGCTCACGCCCGACATGGGCGAGGCGATCCTGGTGCAGACCTTCGTCGTGGTCGTGATCGGCGGCGTCGGCTCGTTCCCCGGCGCCGTGCTCGGCGGCCTGATCGCCGGGCGAGATCATCAGCATCACCTCGATGTTCAATCCCGGCTACGCCTACGTCATGCTGTTCGCGGCGATGACGCTGGTGCTCGTCGTGCGTCCGCGCGGGCTGCTCGGCGCGCAAGGGACGCGAATGAACGCCGATCGCCTGGGCACCACGCAGCGCCGCTTCCTGGTCGAAGCGCTGACCGCGGCCGCCCTGATCGCCGCGCCGTTCGTGCTGCCGTACTTCGGCGCCGCGCCCGACACCGTCAACCGCATCCTGGTCTGGGGCCTGTTCGGCATCGGCTTCGACATCCTGTTCGGCTACACCGGGCTGCTCTCGTTCGGCCAGTCGGCGCTCTACGGCACCGGCGGCATGCGTCTCCGCCTACCTGCTCACGCAGGCGGGGTTCCCCTACGTCGTTCCCGCCTCCTCGTCGGCATGGCCAGCCGCTGCGGTGGTCGGCTACCTGGTCGGGCTGATCGCGCTGCGCCGCACCGGGATCTACTTCGCCATGATCACGGTCGCGATCGCGGAGGTGTTCTTCTTCGTCGAGTTCAACCCGCTGTCGCGCTGGACCGGCGGCGAGAACGGGCTGCCCGGGGTGCCCGCGCCCTCGCTCTACCTCGGCTTCACCACGCTGCATTTCAAGACCGGCTGGTCGCTCTATCCGTTTCTTGCGTTCTGCTATTTCGTCGGCATCGTGATCGCGCTGCGGATCGTGCGCTCGCCGGTCGGCGCGATCCTGCGCGCGATCCGCGAGAACCCGCTGCGCGCGGCGGCCGTCGGGCACAACATCCACGGCTACAAGCTGGCCGCGTTCGTCATCGCCGCGGCCTACGCGCGGCCTCGCCGGCGGCCTGCTCGGCGTGATGCAAGGCTTCATGCCGCCCGACGCGTTCATGTTCGACACCTCGGGCCAGCTCGTGATGCAGACCGCGATCGGCGGCATCGGCACGCTGTTCGGCCCGCTGCTCGGCGCGGGCGTATGGCTGTTCCTGCAGGACTTCCTGCAGGCCACGCTCAAGCTCGGGGCGACCTGGAAGCTGGTGCTCGGACTGGTCTTCGTGCTGCTGGTGTTTTTCCTGCGCCACGGCCTGATCGGCGGCATCCGCGCCCTCTACGGCCTTGCCGGCGGCAAGCCGGCGCCCGCCGCGGCGAAGGACGAGGCGCCGGTGCCTGACGAAGCGCCGGACGCGCCGCCGGGCGCGGTCGCGCAGCCCGCGGCGCCCGTGACGCCTGGCGCGGCACCGCGCCGCGCGCAACTTCAGCGGCCCCATCCTGCAGACGCCGCGGCCTGAGCAAGCACTACGGCGGCATCGTCGCCAACGCCGACATCGAGTTCAGCGTCGAGGCGGGGGAGCTGCGCGGCATCATCGGCCCGAACGGCGCCGGCAAGTCGACTTTCTTCAAGATGCTGACCTGCGAGGTGCCGCCGAGTGCGGGCACGATCACGTTCGAGGGCCGCGACATCACCGGCATGAGCGTGACCGAAGTCTGCCAGCTCGGGCTCACCAAGAGCTACCAGGTCAACCAGCTGTTCAACCGTCTGACGGTGCGCGAGAACCTGACCATCTCGGCACTGGCCGAGCTGCGCGGCAAGTTCAGGCTCGACGTGCTGCGCAACCTGTCGACGATCCCCGGCCTGGAGGAGCAGGTCGAGCACACGCTCGAGCTGGTCAACCTGACCGGGCGCGTCGACACGCCGGTGTCGCAGCTCGCCTACGGCGAGAAGCGCCGGCTGGAGGTCGGGCCTCGCGCTCGCCTCCTCTCCCAGCCTGCTGCTGCTCGACGAGCCGCTCGCGGGCATGAGCCCGCGCGAGCGGGTCGAGACGGTCAGGCTGCTCAAGTCGATCGGCCAGCGGGCGCACCATGATCATCATCGACCACGACATGGACTCGCTGTTCGAGCTGGCCGAGCGCATCACCGTGCTGCAGGAGGGGCGCGTGCTGGTCGAGGGCACGCCGGACGAGATCAAGCGCAACGCGGAGGTGCAGGAAGCCTACCTCGGCGGCGTGCACGAGGAGTTCGCCGCATGAGCCTGCTCGAGGTCAAGGGGCTGAACAGCTACTACGGGGATTCGCACATCCTGTTCGACGTCGGCGCTGCGCGTCGACAAGCAACGAGGTCGTGGCGCTGCTCGGGCGCAACGGCGCCGGCAAGAGCACGACGCTGAAGAGCCTGATGGGAGTGGTGACGCCGCGCTCGGGCTCGGTGCGGCTCGACGGGACCGAGATGGCGGGCCGCAAGAGCCACGCCATCGCGCGCGCCGGCATGCAGCTGGTGCACGAGGAGCGGCGCATCTTCGGCAGCCTCGACGTCGAGGAGAACCTGCTCCTCGCCGGACTCTCGGCGCAGAACAAATGGCCGCTCGAGCGCGTCTACGGGATGTTCCCGCGCCTCAGGGAGCGCCGTCGCAGCCGCGGCACCGACCTCTCGGGCGGCGAGCAGCAAATGCTCGCGATCGCGCGCGCGCTGGTGCGCGACCCGAAGATCATCCTGCTCGACGAGCCCTTCGAGGGCCTCGCGCCGGTGATCGTGCCAGTACCTGATGGGCGCCTGCCGCGAGCTCGCCGCAGCCGGGCAGACGATCGTGCTGGTCGAACAGAACATCGCCGCCACCCTCGCCCTCGCGCAGCGCGTCTATATCCTCAACAACGGCCACATCGTGTGGGAAGGCGCCACGCGCGAGCTCAGGGCCAACCCCGAGATCCTGCACCAGCACCTGGGCGTCTGAGGGGTCCGAGGCGCCTTGACGGGCGCGGCGCGCGGGGCGCAGCATGCCGCGCATACCCGACCAGAAGGAGGAGATGCTCATGAGCGCTCTGGACGACATCCTCAAATCCGGCGTCGCGGCCGGCGCCGCGCCCGGACTGGTGGCGATGACCGGCAACGCGGGCGGCGTGACGTGGACCGGCACGGCCGGCGAGCGCGGCCCCGGCCAGCCGATGAGCGCCGACACGGTGTTCCGCATCTTCTCGATGACCAAGGCGATCGGCTCGACCGCGGCGATGATCCTGATCGACCGCGGCAAGCTCAAGCCCGAGGCGACGGTCGAAAGCATCCTGCCCGAGTTCGCCAAGCTCCAGGTGCTCGATGGCTTCGACGGCGACAAGCCGCGCCTGCGCGCGCCGAAATCGAAAGCCACCATCCGCCACCTCGCCACCCACACTTCGGGCCTGGTGTACGAGTTCTGGAACACCGACGTGCCGCGCTACATGCAGCTCACCGGCCACCCGAGCATCCTCTCCGGGCTGAAGAAGGCGCTGTTCTACCCCCTCATGTTCGACCCCGGCGCGCGCTGGGACTACGGCATCGGCATCGACTGGCTGTGCCAGGCGGTCGAGAAGGTCGACGGGCGCAAGATCGACAAGTTCTGCCAGGAGGAGATTTTCGGCCCCCTGCGCATGACCAGCACCGCGTTCGAGCCCGAAGGCCTCGCCGCGCGCCTGGCCTCGGTCAGCGCGCGCGGCGCCGACGGCATGTTCGCCCCCTTCGAGCTCGCGCCGCCGCCGCATCCCGAGTTCTACGGCATGGGACATTGCCTGTACTCGAGCGCCGGCGACTACATGCGCTTCCTGCGCATGTTCCTCAACAAGGGCGCGCTCGACGGCAAGCGTGTGCTGAGCGAGAAAGGCGTCGCCGCCATGCTGCAAAACCATATCGGCGACATTCGGGTGGGCAAGATGATCACTGCGATCCCGCCGGTCACCGCCGACGTCGATCTGTTCCCTGGCATCCCAAAGACCCACAGCCTCGGTTTCCTGCGGGTCGAGAAGGACGTGCCGGGAATGCGCTCGGCGGGTTCCCAGGGCTGGGCCGGCGTGCTCAACACCCACTTCTGGTTCGACCCGGCGAAGAACATCGCCGCAACGATCATGACCCAGACCTTGCCCTTCGTCGAACCGCCCTTCATGGAGGTGTACGCGAAATTCGAGCGCGCTGTCTACGCGTCGCTCAAGTGAGCTGACGGCGCGCGCGTGAGGCAGGCGCTCGGCATCGACCGCCTGACGGAGGTCTACGCCCGCCTCGCGCCGCGCTACGACTGGCAGCACCGCCTCGTCACCTTCGCCGCCGACCAGCGCGGCCGCAGGATGCTGGTCGAGCAGACCGTGCGCGAAGGCGACCGCGTGCTTGACGCCGGCGCCGGCACCGGCGCCACCGGCTTGCTGGCCGCGCGCAAGGCCGGCCACAGCGGCGTCGTCACGCTGTTCGACCTGAGCAACGACATGCTCGATGTCGCGCGCGCCAAGGCCGCGATCGAAGCGCTCGACCTGCGGCTCGAATTCCGCAGCGGCGACATGCTCCAGTTGCCCTTCAAGGACGCCAGCTTCGACGTCGTGCTTTCCAGCTACAGCCTGTGCCCGCTGTACGACCCCGCCGAGGGCGCGCTCGAGCTCTACCGCGTCCTGCGTCCCGGCGGCAAACTGGGCTGTGCCCACTCCGCCGAGCCCCGCAACCGCGCCGTCAAATGGCTCGCCGAGAAGGTGGAGAACATCGCCTGGCGCTTCCCCTGGCTCTCCATGGGCTGCCGCGCCGTCGACGTCCTCCCCACGCTCGAAGCCGCCGGCGGGCGCGTCGTGTTCCTCAGGCACATCGGCGTCCCGCTCTGGCCGTTCGTCGTCTTCGTCGTCGAGAAACCCGAATCCCGCTAGCGCAAGGAGGAAGCCATGCAATCCAAGATCGCCGCACAAGACCTCCGCTGGTGGATCTGGCTCGTCACCCTCATCGTCATCGCCGCCGCGCTGGCCGGCTGGACCGCCGGCTACTACCTCGTCATTTCCATCAGCCTGGTCCACGCCCTCTTCTTCCTCGAGGAAACCAAGCAGGTCGGAGACTTCGAAACCCAGCTCCGCCTCGCCTACTTCGCCATCGCCCTGTTCGGCCTCTGGCCCGGCGTGCGCTCCGTCGTCTTCCCGCTCCTGCTCGCCGAAACCCTCATGATCACCTTCTTCGACCGCAGCTTCATCGCGCGCGGCCTGATGCGCATGCCGTGGAACCAGGGCAATGCGGCCTGACCCGGTCGAACCGATCCGCACCGGGCAGCAAGCGCCGTCGCGCTCGTCGTCGGCGCGCATCCAAGCTCCGGACCAACTCATCAACGGCGATTTCCCGGACCGTCTGACCCCGGCGGCGAATTGGCAAACGAAACATTGCGTTGTCCCAAATTCTGCTGGCTAACCGCGCAGTCAATTTCACTGCGACAAATGGCACTCTGATTCTGGAGTCTATTGACGCAACCGACGCCATGCGGGGACCATGCCATCTAGACAGTTTTTGCATCCAAATAACGTCGGGTGTCATATCCCGCTTACGCATGAACTACCTCTTTCTGGTTGCTGCTGTGGTTCTGAATGTCGCGGCTTACGCCATGTTCCGCGCCATCGCCAATCGCCCACACGATCCAACTTGGATGCTTCTGTTCGCTATTGGCCTTGGCCTGGGCGCCGCCAATCTGTTCTTCTTTACATCCGCGCTCAGGCAGATGACCTTGGCCATCGCTTACCCTCTCTTCTCGGGCGCAACGATCGCGCTTATGGTCCTTGCCGGAGCATTGTTCTTTGGCGAGCGCATTTCTGCGACTATGATTGTCGGCTGCGGCGTCATCGTTCTCGGGATCGCGTTGGTTGCGCGCCAGTAGTCGCCGGCTCGAGTGAGCTCAAACCCAAAACGTTAGCAGCCTGAGTCCCGCACTCCGAAGCGACTTCAAGGTCCAATCGAGAGGACGACTTGCCGTGGCCGAGCAGCAGCCTTCATTCGACGCAGCGAAGTACAAAAGCGCGCAGCGAGAGCAATGGAACAAGGACGGCGCAGCATGGCGGCGCTGGAATCCCACGCTGGACGGCTGGTATGGCGAAGTCACGCGCCAGATGCTCGACCTGGCCCGGATTCGGCCGGGTCAGCGCGTCCTGGACGTCGCCGCCGGGGCAGGTGAACCGGCTGTCAGTGCCGCCGAACGTGTCGGCCCCGGCGGTTACGTACTGGCGACCGACATCTCGGAAGGCATCGTTGAACTTGCGCTGGAGGTCGCCCGTGAACGTGGCCTCAGACAGATTGAGGCCCGCGCCATGGACGGCGAGAAACTGGATCTGCCGGACGCTTCCTTCGATGCGGTGCTGTGTCGGCTGGGTCTGATGTATATGCCGCACCCCGTGACGGCGCTGCGCGAGTGGCGCCGCGCTCTGAGAACGGGCGGCCGGGTCGCCGTCGTCGTCTTTTCCACGCCCGAGCGAAACGATTGGGGTGCGATGCCCGCTTCCATCATCCGCCGGCGCGCGCAGCTCCCGCCTCCCGTTCCGGGGCAACCCGGCCCGTTTAGCCTTGGCGCTCCAGGGGTGCTCGAAGGCGTCTTCCGTCAAGCCGGGTTTGCCGACCCCGAGGTTCGCGCCGTGCCGGTGCCCCTGAGAACGGCCAGTTCCGCCGAGTACGTGCGGGTCGCCCGAGAAGCCTTCGGCGCATTCAATGCCATGATGGCTCACCTGCCCGCTCAAGAACGCGAGTCCGTGTGGAACGAAGTGGAAAGCTCGATGCGCAGTTTCGAATCACCCGGTCGGTTCGAGGTGCCAGGTGAGTGCCTTGTCGGTGCGGCCACGAAGTGATCGGACGCCGACTGTTGACGATCCTTAGCGCATTGACGCATCTGAAGCGGAGATTGAAATGACGAGGAACATGCATGTCGCGCTTTACGTTGTCGGGTTGATAGCTGTTGTCGTCAGCGTAGATTTGCTGTTCTTCAGGAATCGATTCTGGGAACGGCTGATCGCGAACATCGGTATTGTCCTCGTCTTCTGGGCCTTCTATTTGAGATTCCTGAAGAACCCGTAAATTGAGCCCCGCGACACTGGCTGGTTGCCTGACAGCCACATGGATAGCGTGAAGATGAGTCAGATCGATCAACCCGAGCCACGCTGGCAGGCGATCCTCGCGCTGCTTGCGGTCGCGGGTATCTTCCTGGGACTGCCGCAGGAGTTGGTCGTCGGACCTGCCTGGCTGCTGCCGGTTCTGATCGCGGTGCTGCTCGTCCCGACCGTGTTCGCGCACCGGACGGGACACCATTCGCTCAACCATGTGCTGGGCATCGTGATCAGCGCCATCATCACGTTCGGCCTCGTCGCATCGGTGGTTCTGCTCGTCACCACCATCCGCGGCGGAAAGGAGTCGGCGCTGGCGCTCTTGCGCTCAGGCGGAGCGTTGTGGCTGACGAACGTTCTGGTGTTCGCGCTCTGGTATTGGAGGCTGGACGGCGGCGGTCCGAGGAAGCGTGAAACCAATCCCGAGTTCGGCAGCCGCAGCTTCGTTGTTCCGCAGATGCAAGTGGAAAAGATAGAGCGCAAGGCCTTCGGCGCGGATAGGTGGCGCCCCGGGTTTGTCGATTATCTCTTCATCGCCTTCACCACCAGCTCAACGTTTGGCCCGACGGATGCGCCGGTCCTGACTCATTGGGCAAAACTCTTTACCATGGCGCAGAGTCTGATCTCGCTCACGATCATGGTCCTACTGATCTCGCGCGCGGTTGGCGTGCTATGAATGAGGCCTCACGGAACGAGATGCACAAAGGATACTGGATCATAAGAGTTGATATCGCGGATCCCGGGAAGTACACCGCCTACACCTCGTCCAACGGTCCGGTACTTGCCAAGTACGGCGGGAAGTTTCTCGTGCGCGCCGGTCGCTACGAAACCGTCGAAGGTTCCAGCCGGACACGAAATGCCGTAATCGAGTTTCCAAGCTATCAAGCCGCCCTGGATTGCTGGCACTCGCCCGAATACCAGGCCTTACTGCCATTGCGGCAACCCGTTTCTACGATTGACCTCATCATCATCGAAGGCTACGGCGACAGTCAGGCGTAGGTCACATTCACAAGGGGAGCAAGGGATGATCGATAGTGCGGAGGCGCTGCGCAGGCTGTACGCGCAGCCGAAGGGGCGCTCGCTTTCGAAGGAGCTGCGGCGGCTGGATGAGCATTGCACGCGCTTCGTTTCGCTCGCGCCGCTGGTGGTGGTGGCGACGACCGGCGCGGACGGGCGGATGGACTGCTCGCCTCGCGGCGGGGAGCCTGGCTTCGTGAAAGCGGCGGACGAGCGCACGCTGCTGCTGCCGGACTCGCCGGGCAACAACCGGCTCGACTCGATGACCAACATTCTCGCCACCGGGCGGATCGGGCTGCTGTTCCTGGTGCCCGGGGTGGATGAGACGCTGCGGGTGAACGGGCGCGCGCGGCTGACTGACGAGGCGCAGGTGCTTTCGCATTTCGCCGCCGCCGCGCGCGCGCCGAAACTCGTGATCGAGGTGGCGGTGGAGGAAGCCTACCTGCACTGCGCCAAGGCGCTGATGCGCTCGAGGCTGTGGGCGCCCGAGAGCAGGAACGAGCGCTCGGTGCTGCCGACGATGGGGCAGATGCTGAACGACCAGACCGGGACGGTCGGCCCGGCCGAGACGCAGGAGCAGATGGTTGCCCGCTACCGGGCCGAACTATAGGAGGCCGACGCGATGAAACTCGACATCAAGGCGTTTGCGATCACCTGCTCGCTGGTGTGGGGCTTCGGGCTGTTCGGCCTCACCTGGTGGATCATCCTGTTCGACGGCGCGAGCGGCGAGGCGACGCTGATCGGGCGCCTGTACCGCGGCTACACGATCTCGCCCGTGGGCAGCGTGATCGGGCTCGTATGGGCGCTGGCCGACGGCTTCGTCGGCGGGCTGGTGTTCGCCTGGCTCTACAACCGGATCGCCGGGCGGTCCGCGGCGCGGCCGCTTTCGTGACAACCGTCCGCGGCAAGGCGAGCGCCGCAGTGTAATCTCCCACCCCGGGACGGGTTGGAGGGGAGTGCATGCGGCGGTCGCTACCGCTTGGCGCGCAGATCAATCTGCTGCTGCTGCTGGTCATCGTGCCGTTCCTCGGCACGCTGGCCTACCAGTACTGGAGCGACGTGAAGCTCGCGCGCGAGAACACCGGCGAGCGACTGCGGCTGGTCGCGCGCGCAGTGGCCGCGGATACGAATTCCGACCTTTCAGACGCGCAAGACTTGCTCGGGCTGATGGCGCGCCGCCCGCTGATCCGGGCGGTCGACCCGGCCCGCTGCGACCCCTTCGTCGAGCAGTTCGCCCAGCTTCACCCCGACTGGGCCAACGTCGGCGTGGTGGACCTGACGGGACGACTGGTGTGCAGCGCCGAGGGCTACCGCGGCAGCAATCAGTTCGTGATCACGGACCGCAGCCTTTTCTTCGATAAGGCTCTGCGCAGCGAGCGGCCGATCGTCAGCCGACCGTTCGTCGGGCCGCTGTCGAAGCGCTGGGTGGTCGTCATGGCGCAACCGATCCGCGACGACGCCGGTGCGGTGAAGGGACTGCTGATCGCGGCCCCCGACCTGGCCAGGCTGCGCCTGCCGCGCGCCGGGCTCGGCCTCGAAGAAACCGACACGATCGACGTGTTCGATCCCTCCGGCACGGTGATCATGCGCTCGACCGACCCCGCGCGCTGGATCGGCAAGTCGCTTGCCGGCGCGAGTCCCGCGGTGGACGCGATCCGGGCGCGAGCGGGCGACGGCATGCTGATCGCGGCGGGCCCGGATGGGAGCCGCGGCGTGTACGGCTACGCCACGATCGAGCGCACCGGGTGGCGGGTCGCGGTCGGCAGGCCGCTCGGGGCGGTGTACGCGCAAGCCAACGGGAGCGGCCGGCGCCAGGCGGCGCTCGGACTGCTGGTGGCCGTCGCGACGCTCGGCGCGGGCCTGTTCTTCGCCCTTCGCATGCGCCGCTCGATCGGCCGCGTTACCGAGGCGGTCGATGCCGTCCGGCGCGGCAATTTCCAAGTGCGGCTGCCGCAGGACGGCCCGGCCGAGATCGCGCGCCTGGCAGCCGGGTTCAACCGCATGCTCGACATCCGGATCCGGGCGGTCAGCGGGCTGCGCAAGGCGAACCGCACCCTCGGCATGCTGGGCCAATGCAATAAGGCGCTGGTCCGAGCGCAAAGCGAGCAGGAGTTGCTCGAGCGGATGTGCCGCATCGCGGTCGACCTGGGCGGCTACAGCCTGGCGTGGGTCGGCTACGCGCAGGATGGTCCGGACAAGCGCGTGCTCGAAGTCGCGCACGCGGGCCCGGACGGCGGCTACCTGAACGGCATCGCGGTGAGCTGGGGCGACGACGCCGCGGGCCGCGGGCCCTGCGGGCGTGCGATCCGCGAGCGCAAGCCGGTCATCCTGCGCGACACCGGCGCCGACCCGAGCTTCGCGCCCTGGCGCAAGGCGGCGAGCGCCTACGAGTTCAAGACCACCGCCTGCTTCCCCCTCGTCGCCGGCGGGCAGGCAATCGGCGCGCTCAACCTGTACTCGCGCGATCACGACGCCTTCAACGAGGAAGACGCCGGGCTGCTGAGCGAGCTTGCCGACGACCTCGCCTACGGTATCCACGCGCTGCGCGGCCAGACCGAGCGCACGCGCATGATGACCGAGCAGGAGATCCTGCTCGACAGCACGGCGGTCGGCATCGCCTTCATCAAGCAGCGCTGGATCGTGCGCAGCAACCGCGGCTACGCCGCGATGTTCGGCTATGCGCGCGACGAGATCGTAGGCGTCTCCACGCGCCAGCTGCACGTGTCGGACGACGCGTTCGACGCGGTCGGCGTCGAGGTGCCGGCGCGCATCGCGGAGAGCGGCCACTTCGCCGGCGAGCGCCAGTACCGGCGCCGCGACGGCAGGCTGTTCTGGGTCTATTACGAGGTCACGCCGCTCGACCCGGCCGACCTCGACCGCGGCGTGATCTGGACCGGCTACGACATCACCAAGGCCAAGCAGGCCGAAAGCGCGCTGCGCGAGAGCGAGGCGCGCCTGCGCGTCACCCTCGAGGCGACGCGGGTCGGCATCTGGGACTGGGACGTGCGCGGCGGCGTCTGGCACGCCAACCCCACCTACTTCACCATGCTCGGCTACGAGCCCGACGCCGGGCCCCAGACGCGCGCGGTATGGGGCCCGCGCCGGCACCCGGACGACCGCGACCGGGTGCACGCCACCTTCGACGCCATGCTCGGGCCGGCGCACGACTTCGAGCTCGAGTCCCGCGTGCGCCACGCCGACGGCTCCTACCGCTGGATGGCGAGCATCGGCCGGGCGGTCGAGTTCGACCACCGCGGCCGCGCGTCGCGCATGCTCGGGCTGCAGATCGACATCACCGAGCGCAAGGAAGCGCAGCTCGCGCTCGCCCGGAGCGAGGAGCTGCTGCGCCAGCTCGCGGGCAACATCCCCGAGGCGTTCTGGGTGCGCGAGGCGGATTCGGATCGCATCCTGTACGCGAGCCCCGGCTGGCAGGCGATCACCGGCGGGCCACCCCTCACCAGCCTGCAGGACGTGTGGCAGATCGTGCATCCGGACGATCTCGAGCGCGTGCAGGCCGAGGTGCGCGCGGCCTGGGCCGGCGGCGTCGACCAGGAGTACCGCTTCCTGCGCGCCGACGGCGAGCTGCGCTGGCTGCGGGTGCGCAGCTTCCCGATCCAGGGCACGAGCGGCGACTCGGGGCGGGTCGCCGTGGTGGCCGAGGACGTAACGGAAAAGAAGGCCGGCGAACAGCGGCTGATGCAGCTCGCGCACTACGACCACCTGACCGATCTGCCCAATCGGGCGTACTTCTCCGAGGCGCTAGAACGCATCATCGGACAGGCGCGGCGCGGCGGCTGGACCGTCGGCGTGCTGTTCATCGACCTGGACCGCTTCAAGGGCGTGAACGACACGCTCGGCCACGCCGCCGGAGACGAGCTGCTGCAGCAGGTGGCGGGCAGGCTGCTGCATTGCGTGCGCGTGCGCGACGTGGTGGGGCGCCTCGGCGGCGATGAGTATGCCCTGATCCTGCCCGCGCTCGAGCGGCCCGAGCACGCGGGCTCGGTGGCGGGGAAGATCCTGGAGTCGTTCGCGCGGCCGTTCGAGATCAGCGGCCGTGAGCTGTTCGTCACCCCGAGCATCGGCATCACGCTGTTTCCCGCCGACGGAGCCGAGGCCGGGGAGCTGCTGCGCAACGCCGACGCCGCGATGTACCGCGCCAAGGAAGAAGGGCGCAACACCTACCGCTACTACACCGCGCAAATGAACCGGCTGGCGGCCGAGAAGCTCGAGCTGGAGGGGCTGCTGCGGCGCGCGCTCGAGCGCGGCGAGCTGCTGCTGCACTACCAGCCCAAGCTCGATCTCGCCTCGGGCCGGGTCAGCGGCCTGGAAGCCCTGCTGCGCTGGCAGCGGCCGGGCGTCGGCCTGGTCGCGCCGGGCGAGTTCATCCCGCTGCTGGAGGAGACCGGTCTGATCGTTCCGGTCGGCGACTGGGTGGTAGCCGAGGCCTGCCGCCAGCTCAAGGCCTGGCGGGCCGAGAGCGCGCCGCCGGTGCCGATCGCGGTCAACCTGTCGGCGCGGCAGTTCCGCGAGAAGGACCTGGCCGAGAGGATTACGCGCGCCGCGCGCGCGCACGAAGTGGTGCCGGGCGGGCTTGAGCTCGAGATCACCGAGAGCGCGCTGATGTCGAACGACGCCGACGTCGTGGCGGCGCTCGGCGCGCTGCGCGCGGCCGGCATGCGAATCGCGCTGGACGACTTCGGCACCGGCTACTCGAGCCTGAGCTACCTGAAGCGCTTCCCGATCGACGCGGTGAAGATCGACCGGTCCTTCGTCAGCGGGGTGCAAAGCGACCCGAACGACGCCGCGATCGCGCTGTCGGTGATCGGGATCGGACGCAGCCTGGGGCTGACGGTGATCGCGGAGGGCGTCGAGACCGACGCGCAGCTCGAGTTCCTGCGCGCCAACCGCTGCGACGAGATCCAGGGCTACCAGTTCGCCCGCCCGATGGACGCCGCGGCGACCGCCGAGTTCCTGTGCCGGCACCGCGCGCTCAGGTCGCGCAGCGGGCATTGATCGTGGCGCCGATCGCGCTATCCTTCCGCATGCGCCCGTTTACGCCATGACGCAGCCCGGCGGCATCGCCCCCAGCGCCGACCGCGCCTATTTCGCCGCCTTCCTCGACCTGCGCGGCAGGCCCGGGGTGGTGGTCGGCGGCGGGTCGGTGGCGGCACAAAAGGCCGAGGCGCTGCTGCGCTCCGGCGCGCGGCTCACCGTGGTTGCGCCGGAGCTGTGCACGCGCCTGTCGGAGCTGACCTTGGTCGGCGCGCTGCGCCACGAGGCGCGGCGCTTCCAGCCCGGCGATCTGGTAGGGGCCGAGATCGTAATCGCGGCAACCGACGATCCAGCGATCAACGAATCGGTATCGAACGCCGCCAGGTCCCTGCACATCCCGGTCAACGTTGCCGACGACGCCCGGCTTTCGACTTTCATCATGCCCTCGGTGGTCGACCGACCACCGCTGCAGATCGCGATCTCGACCGCGGGGGCGTCACCGGTGCTGGCGCGCAAGCTGCGCGCGATGATCGAGGCGCTGGTGCCGTTCGCCTTCGGCCGCCTGGCTGCGCTCGCGGCGCGCTTTCGCGCCGCCTCCAAGCGCCGCCACCCCGACCCCGAGGCGCGGCGCCGCTTCTGGGAGGACGTGATCGACGGCCCGGTGGGCGAGATGGTGCTCTCGGGGCGGGAGGAGCAGGCGGTCGCCGCACTGGAGCGCGCGCTGGGCGAAGGCGCGCGCGCCGGGGCGCCCGGCGGCATGGTCTACCTGGTGGGCGGCGGACCGGGCAACCCGGACCTGCTCACGCTGCGCGCGCTGCACGTGATGCAGCGCGCCGACGTGGTGCTGTACGACCACCTGGTGGCGCCGGCGATCGTCGACCTGGCGCGACGCGAGGCGGAACGCATGTACGTCGGCAAGCAACGCGACTGGCACGCTCTGCGCCAGGAGGAGATCAACGCGCTCATGGTGCGCCTGGCAAAGCAGGGCAAGCGCGTGCTGCGCCTCAAGGGCGGCGACCCCTACATCTTCGGCCGCGGAGGCGAGGAGATCGAGACCCTGGCCGCGAACGGCATACCGTTCGAAGTTGTGCCGGGCATCACCGCGGCCAGCGGCAGCGCCACTTACGCCGGTATTCCGCTTACTCATCGCGACTACGCGCACTCCTGCGTGTTCGTCACCGGGCATCTGAAGGATGGCAGCCTGGAGCTCAACTGGGAGGTGCTCGCCCGCCCGCTGCAGACGGTGGTGATCTACATGGGGGTGCGCGGCCTGCCGCAGCTGTGCGAGCAGCTGGTGGCGCACGGCCTGCCCGCGAGCACGCCAGCAGCGCTGATCGAGCGCGCGACGCTGCCCAGCCAGCGCGTGGTCGCCGGGACGCTCGAGACGCTGCCCGCGCTCGCCGCGCGCGCGCAACTTCGCCCGCCGGCGCTGGCCATCGTCGGCGAGGTGGTGAAGCTGAGGGACAAGCTGGGCTGGTACCGCCCCGGCGCGCTCGATCAGGAAGCGCCCGCCGACCACTCGAACGTCGCGCGCACGTAGTCGTCGCGCCGCCGCAGCATCTGCAGCCCGTGCAGGTTGCGCGTCGTGCCGCCCGTCGAAAGCTCGTAGACGCGGCCCTCCTTCCAGCCCTCTGGCGCGAGCAGCATGTTGGCCGCCTGCGAGCCGTGCGCGCCGTCCGAGACGATGATCGCGCGCACCCGGTTGAAGTCGAACTGGCGCGCCGCCTCGCCGCTGTAGACCGCCTCCTCGCCGCGTTCGATGCGCGCCTGCAGCTGCACCGCCTGCGGCGCGCGGCTCAGCACGTAGAGCGTGACGTGCAGCGCGTGGTCCGGGTCGGCATGCACCGAGCGGATGATGGCCGGCCACCACGCCTGCTCGCCAACCGCGAGCACGCCGATCACCTCGCCGCAGCGCACCCATTCGAGCGTGCCCTTGGGCACGTCTGCGCTCAGCTCGTTGCCGCCTGAATTGCGCACGCGCCAAGTCTCCGGCGGCTGGGGCGCGCCATCGCCGTCCTCGACCAGCGAGAGCTCCAGCGCGCCGGCGCCCGCGTGCGAGAGCTGCCGCCAGACCTGCGCGTAGCCGTGCACGACCTGCAGCGCGCCGTCAGCCGGCGCGCGCACGGGCTCCTTGTAGGGGCGCTTCGGGCTCCAGAACCCGAGCAGGTGCTGAACTGCGGAGATCTGCGCGTAGGACGGGATGTCCCTGCCGAACGGCCTTTCGTCGCGCCCCGGCGCGAGCTGCTTGTAAAGCCGGTGCAGCGCGTCCAGGCCGGCGCCGGCGCCGAAGCAGCGCGCATCCGATGCCAGGCCGGGCGGCCGGGTCTCGGTCCGGATGGGTGGCCGCTCGCCCGCGGGATCGAAGCAGAATACGTTGTCCAGCACACGCGGCGGGCGAAGCGTGAATTCCGCGCCGACCTGCTCGCACACCCGGTCGGCGACCTCGATCTCCGCCGGCGCCAGCATCTCCGGCGCGCCCGACTGGAGCATCAGCAGCCGCAGCAGCTCCTGCGTCGCGCTGCTCGCCAGGTGTTGGGCAGCGTGCAGGCGCACCGGCGTGTCGGCGCAGCCGGCCTGCTCGGCCTGAGCGTGGACCGTGTACGCCAGCCGCCACGCGGCGGCCGGAACCGCGAGGTAGCGCAGCAGGTGCGCCTTGGCCAGCATGCGGGTCGCGTTCAGCGCCCGCGCCGCGGCGGCCGGGCCGAGCGGACCCTGTGCGGCGGCGGCCAATCCCTGGGACAACGCCTTCAGGTAGTCGACCAGCGCGATCCAGTTCGCCTCGCGCCCGCGCTGCGCCTGGACCGGCGAGGCGAAGAACTGCGCCAGCAGCGCGTCGGCGTGGCGCTGGCCGGCTTCCTGCGCGAGGGCGAAGATCTCCACCCGCGCGCGCGCGTCCGGCACTTTGCTCTCGGCCAACGACTCGAGCCAGCCGCGCAGGTCGTTGAGCGCGATCAGCGGATCGGCGTCGCACATCTCCGCCAGCAGCTTCTTCGCCGCCGCGGGGTCGCGCAACGGCTCGCCGGAGCCGCCGCCTTCGTTCTTCATCCACTCGAGCATCTGTCCGCTCCCGCGACGATTGTACGCGTGGGGCCTACTTCGAACGCCCGCGCAGGGCACACATCCTTGCAGCCAGTTGACGCCGGCGCGGGGGGCTCGCTCCCCATGGCGCTAGCGGTCGGGTTCTTCCAGCAGGCGCGGGATATCGGCGCCGGGCAGCGCCTCGACGTCCTTCAGCTTGCGCTCGATCTGGCGCGTGCGCGTCTCGGCAGCGTCGATCGAGTTGGCCACCGTCTGCAGCTGGCGCTTGGTGTTCGCCAGCACCTCGCCGAACCTGCCGAACTCGCTCTTGACCGCGCCCAGCACCTGCCAGACCTCGGACGAGCGCTTCTCGATCGCGAGCGTGCGGAATCCCATCTGCAGGCTGTTGAGCAGCGCCGAGAGCGTGGTCGGGCCGCACAGCGTGACGCGGTAGTCGCGCTGCAGGGCCTCGAACAGCCCCGGTCGGCGCAGCACCTCGGCGTACAGACCCTCGAACGGCAGGTAAAGCAGACCGAAGTCGGTGGTCGCCGGCGGCGCGAGGTACTTGTCGGCGATGGTCTTCGCCTCGAGCCGAATGCGCGCCTCGAGCGCCTTGGCCGCGACCTCGACCGCAACCGGGTCGGCCGCGTCCTGCGCCTCCTGCAGCCGCTGGTAGTCCTCGGTCGGGAACTTGGCGTCGAGCGGCAGCCAGACCACGCTCTCCCTGTCGCGCCCGGGCAGCTTGATCGCGAACTCGACCCGCTCGCGCGAGTCCGGCTTGGTCGCGACGTTGGTCTCGTACTGTTCGGGAGTGAGGATCTGCTCCAGCAGCGCGGCGAGCTGCACCTCGCCCATCACACCCCGGTTCTTGACATTCGACAGCACCTTCTTCAGGTCGCCCACGCCGGCGGCGAGCGACTGCATTTCGCCCAGCCCCTTGTGCACCTGCTCGAGGCGCTCGGAGACCTGCTTGAAGGATTCGGACAGACGCTGCTCGAGCGTCGCGTGCAGCTTCTCGTCCACCGTGCGGCGCATCTGCTCGAGTTTGTCGGCGTTCTCGATCCGGATCTTCTCCAGGCTCTGCCCGACCGTGCTGCGCAGCGTCTCGAACTGCTGGCTCTGCAGCCCCGCGACCGAGGCGATCTGGGTCGACATGCCTTGGCCGAAGGTGGCGAGGCTCTTCGAGAGCTCCTCGCGCGCCTCGCGCGCCGAGGTCCGCTCGCGCGCGAGCAGCATTAGTAGCAGCGCCACCGCGACTGTCGCGGCGACCAGGGTCAACACGAGCAGGATTCCAGTCATGGCCACCGCGCGTACGCGACCGCACAAAGCAGTCCTGCGATGTACAGCCAGCCGAAGCTGCGATTGTGCCGCAAACTGAACCGGTGATACCAAAGCGGCCAACCGACATAGCCTGCGGGCGCCGCTGCCGGTCTCTCGGCAGCCAATGTCTCGACGGCCCGCCGGCACTGCGCAAGATTGCCCAGCACCAGCAGCGTCGGCCAGGGCAATGTGCCGGCAAGCACCGCCCAGGCGATCGTGACATACATCGCAACGATGAGGCCGATCTCAAGCCACCTGGAGGCGGATTCTCCCAGCAGTACCGGCAGCGTACGGATGCCGTGAGCTTCATCGAATTCGGCCTGATCGATGTGCTTTCCCAGCAGCACCGTCATCACCCCGAGACCGGAAGGGATGCTGGCGATCAAGGCCGCGACCGAAAAGCGTCCGGTTATCGCGAAATACCCGCCGCATACCATCAACGGGCCCCAGACCAGGAAGGTCGCGAGCTCCCCCAAACCGATTTCCTTCAACGAGACGGGCGTAGCGTCATAAAGGACGAGTATCGCCATGCCTGAAACGGCATAGGCGAGCACCCAGATCCCCACCCAGCGTACGAACAACAAAGCGATGGCCAGGTCGATCGCCACCATGACGGCCAATGACGCCAGGATTTGCCTTTCGCTCATCACTCCATCCGCAATGGGATGGAGCGTGTACCTTCTTCTGGGCGAATCCGGGGTGTCGTGCCCGCGCCGGTAGCCGAAGTAGTCATTCGAGAGATTGCTGACCGCATGCAGAGAAACCAGCGCGAACAAGACCAGCAGGAAGCGCAGGGCGTCGAAACGGCCATCGAGCAGGGCCATGAGTCCGCCGATCACGGCTGCCTGGGCGGAAATGACCAGGATGACCGAGCGCGCCGAAAACAGGAAACGGGACACGAAGTCCCGCGGCGGATTTTGCGCCGGATAGAATCCCCGGAAGGCCAGGTACCAGTCGCGGATCATGTATCAGCCCGGCATGTCGCCTTGCTTGTTGCGCATCCAGTCCGCGGTGGCGAAGAACTGCTGCATCATCCACTCGCGCAGCTCGGGCGGCCGGACTTCGGCCTGCTCCAGCGCGCGGCCCATGCAGGCGAGCCAGGCGTCGCGCTCGGCCTTGCCGATCGCGTACGGCAGGTGGCGCGCGCGCAGCATCGGCGCGCCGATTCTCTCCTGGTACAGCGGCGGCCCGCCGAGGTAGCCCGAGAGGAACATAAACAGCTTGTCGCGCGAACCCGACAGGTCCGGCGGATGGAGCCGGCGCACCGCGTGGAACTCGGGCTCCGAGTCCATCAGGGCGTAGAAGCGCTCCACCAGCGCGAAAAGCACCTTCTCCCCTCCCAGCAGCTCGAATGGCGTGGCTTGTCGCGACATCAGATTACACCCGATCGGCAGGAGCCATCAGCGGTAAACCTCACGCCGGTGCCCGACCGCGAGCGCCAGCACCACCAGCCGGCGCTCGAGGATCTGGCAGATGATGCGGTAGTCGCCCACCCGGTAGCGCCACAGCCCGGCGCGGCCGCCCTTGAGCGCCTCGCCGAAGTGGCGCGGGTTCTTGCAGCCTTCGATGCGCTCATCGAGCCAGTCGAGGATCCGGCGCCGCACCTGCGC
Organism: uncultured beta proteobacterium; assembly: GCA_963755395.1. Taxonomy (GTDB): domain Bacteria; phylum Pseudomonadota; class Gammaproteobacteria; order Burkholderiales; family SG8-39; genus DAHVFK01. The sequence continues at coordinate 568,217 of CAVWJJ010000003.1, forward strand.
ATCGAGCTTGCGCAGCTGGCGCTCGGCGTGATCAGTGATCTCAACGCTCCAGGCCAAGCTCTTTTCTGAGCTGTCGCAGCGACTTCGTCGAGCGCGTGGCGCGCAGCGCCTTTTCCGCCAGCTCCAGGTCCTCGGCGTCCTCGAGCAGGCGCACGATCGCCTCGCGCACCACCTCGCTCTTGGAGCGCCCGCTCACGCGCGCGAGCGCGGCCAGCTTGGCTTCCAGTTCCTTTTCGAGACGCAGGGCGAGCATCAGAACCTTCCGTATAACGTGGTATGACAAGGATACCAAACAATCGGGGTCAGAGTCGATTTCCACTTATCGTGGTCTCGGTGGTAAGCGCCCTAGCGCACCGACCAGCGCCCAGGTTGGATGCATCATTTCCGAGAGCACCGCGCTTTCCGAAATGATCACGAAGGAGAAGTACATGAAGAAGATGACAATCGCCGCGATCATCACTGCAATTGCGATTGCAGTGAGCGCGCCGTTCACGTTTGCCCAGATGGCGCCCGAGCCGAACACGGCGCCGCCGGTCGCAACGCCGAGCGAGTTCCAGATGGGGCCCGGCATGATGACCAACCAGTATCAGACACAGCGGCAAGGACAGTCGCAAGGGCAGGCGCAAGGTCAAAACCAGGACTCTGGTTACGGGGCCGGCATGATGGGCGGCTATGGGTTCGGCTGGATGGGTGGATACGGCGGGATGTGGCTGGTGATCCTGCTCATCCTCGCGCTTGTCGGCGTCGGGGCATGGGTCATCACGCAGAAGAGGAAGTAAACGCAGAGCACGCCCGATTTGGGCTGCCCCTAGGCCGCTTCCCTTAGCGTAAGGGCCGGCGAGGTGCGCAGGACTTTCCTCGAAGACAGCCAGGCGTTGAGCGAGAGCAGCGCGAGCCCGGCGAGCGGACCGGCGACTAGCAGCATCGGGCTGGGCGGCAGGTCGAGGTCGAACACGCGCTGCGCAAGCAGCTGGCCGATGGCGGCGGCGCCGGCGGTGGAGAGCACGCCGGCGATCAGGCCCATGGCGAGGAACTCGACCCGCTGGCTGCCGGCGACCTGGGCGCGCGAGGCGCCGTAGACGCGCATCACCGCCGCTTCGCGCCGACGCTCGTCCTCCGTCGAGACGAGCGCCGAGTACAGGACGAGCAGGCCCGCGCCGAGGGCGAACAGAAAAACGAACTGGACGGCATTGATCAGCTGGTCGATCACGCCCTGCGCCTGGCGCACCGCGGCGCCAACGTCGACCACGGTGAGGTTTGGGAAGCGCTGGGTGAGCGCCTGCATCGCGCGCTCCTCGTCGGCAGGGACGCGGAACGCGGTGATGTAGCTGGTCGGCATCGATTCGAGCAGCGCCGGCGGCGCGATGACGAAGAAGTTGACCTTCATCGAGTCCCAGCGCAGCTTGCGCAGCGACGTGACGCGGCCGGTGAACGACTCGCCGCCCGCCTCGAAGGTGAGCGCGTCGCCCAGCTTCCAGCCGAGCGTGCCCGCGATGCCCTGCTCGACCGAGAGCTGGTGCGGGTCGGCGCCCTTGCGCCACCAGCCGCCGGCGGCGAGCTGGTTGTGCCCCGGCATCCGGTCCGCGTAGGACAGGTTGAACTCGCGCTCGACCAGTCGCTTGGCACGCTCGTCGCGGTAATCCTCGGCCGCGACCGCCTTGCCGTTGACCGCGACCAGCCGCCCGCGCACCATGGGATAGATCTCGGGCGTACCGATGCCGCGCGCGGCGAAGAACGACTTTAGCGGCGCGAGCTGCTCGGGCTGGATGCCGAGCACGAAGCGGTTCGGCGCATCGGGCGGCGCCGCACGCCGCCAGGCGTCTACCAGGTCGTTGCGGGTGAAGCCGAGCAGCAGCACCGCAGTCAGGCCGAGCGCGAGGCTGGCGACCTGGATCGCGTTGCCGCGCGCGTGGCGCTTGAGGTTCGCCAGGCCGTAGCGCAATGCCCTGCTGTTGGCGCCGACCAGGCGCGCCACCGGCGCGCTCGCCGCCGCGCGCAGCGCGACCCAGGCGGCGGCGTAGAAGACCGCGACCGCGACGCCGAAGCCGCCCACCACGTAGGCACCCAGGTGCAGGTCGCCCGCCTGCCACACCAGCAGCGTCGCGAGCGCGCCCAGGCCCAGCGCGTACGCCACGAGCGTGCCGCGCCTTGCCGGTCCCGACTCGCGCCGGATGACGCGCAACGCGGGGACGTTCTTGAGCTGCACCAGCGGCGGCAGGGCGAAGCCGAGCAGCAGCACCAGGCCGACCAGGAATCCCTGGGCCGCGGGCAGCGGAGTCGGCGCCGGCAGCTCGGCCTGCAGCAGGCCCGAGAGAGCGCCGGCGAGGCCTTCCTGCGCCGCGTAGCCGGTCAGGCAGCCGACCGCGCAGGCAGCGAAACCGAGCGCGAGGAACTCGCCGCCGTAGAGCGCGAGCAGCCGGTTCTGGGTCGCACCCAGGCAGCGCATCACCGCGCAGCCGTCGAGGTGACGCTCGACGAAGCGGCGCGCGCCGAGCGCGATCGCGACCCCGGCCAGGATCGCCGCCAGCAGTGCGGTCAGGCCGAGGAAGCGCTGTGCGCGGTCGATCGAGGCGCGCACCTGCGGCCGTCCGGTCTGCAGGTCGTCGACGTGCTGGCCGCGCTCAAGCCGCGGCGCGACGTATTTCTCGAACGAACGGATCTTCTCCGGCGGACCGGCGGCATAGAGGGTGTACGAAACGCGGCTGCCGGTCTGCACCAGGCCGGTGGCGGGGACGTCGGCCAGGTTCATCATCAGGCGCGGCGCGATGTTGAAGAAGTTCGCCCCACGCTCCGGCTCGAGCGTGAGCACCGCCGCGACCTTGAGTTCGGCGCGCCCGAGGCGGATCGTGCTGCCGACCGGCGCGCCGAGCGCGCCGACCAGCTGCTCGTCGAGCCAGACGCTGCCCGGCGCCGGGCCGCTCGCCGCCGGCGCATCCGGCGCGCCGGGCGCGGGCGCGACGCGCAGCTTGCCGCGCAACGGGTAGTTGCGGCTCACCGCCTTGACCCCCGCGAGCTTGCTGCGTTGCTTGTCGCCCGCGCCCGCGGAGGCCATGCTGATGAAATTGAGCGCCTCGGCGCGCGCCAGGCCGCTCGCGGCGATCTGCGCGCCGATCGTCTTGTCCCAGGGATGGTCCGAGGCCAGCACCAGGTCGGCGCCGAGCAGCTGGTGCGCGTCGCGCGCCAGCGCCTGCCCGACCCGGTCGGCGAAGAACGCGACGCTGGTCACGCTCGCCACCGCGACCACCAGCGCCGCGGCGAGCACCTGCAGCTCGCCCGCGCGCCAATCCCGCGCCAGCATGCGCAGCGGCTGCCTCACGGCGCGATCCTGCCGGCTTCGAGCCGCACCGTGCGGTCACAGCGCGCGGCCAGGCTCTCGTCGTGGGTCACCATCACCAGCGTGGTGCCGGCGGCGCGGTTGAGGTCGAACAGCAGCGCGATCACCTCGCGCCCGGCTTCGGCGTCCAGACTGCCGGTCGGCTCGTCGGCCAGCAGCAGCTTGGGCCGCGCGGCGAAAGCGCGCGCTAGGGCGACGCGCTGCTGCTCACCGCCCGAAAGATGCTTGGGCGCGTGCTGCAGACGCTCGGTGAGGCCCACGCGCGCGAGCACCTCGCGCGCCGCCTGCTCGGCGTCCGGTCTGCCCGCCAGCTCGAGCGGCAGCATCACGTTCTCGAGCGCCGACAGCGCCGGCAAGAGCTGAAAAGACTGGAACACGAAGCCGACCGTGCGCCCGCGCAGCTCCGCGCGCGCGTCCTCGTCGAGCGCGAAAAGATCTTCACCCTCGAGCTCGACCGTGCCGGCGCTCGGCGTATCCAGCCCGGCGAGGATCGCGAGCAGGGTCGACTTGCCCGAGCCCGAGGCGCCGACGATGGCGAGCGCTTCGCCGGAGTCGACCGCCAGATCGATGTCGCGCAAAATGACGAGGTCGCGGTCGCCGCTCTTTACCGTCTTGCCGATGCCACGCGCAATCAAGGCCTTGCTGTTGATCATCTTCTTCTTCCTGGCGGCCGTTCCGGCGGTGGCGGGGGGAAAAACCATCCTGGTGTATGGCGACAGCCTGTCGGCGGCCTACGGCATTCCGCGCGACCGCGGCTGGGTGGCGCTGCTCGAGAAGCGGCTCGCGGCCGAGGGCTACAATTATAGCGTCGCCAACGCGAGCATTTCTGGCGAGATCACCAGCGGTGGACTGGCGCGGATCGGAAGAGTTCTGGCGCAGACCCGGCCGGCGCTGGTGATCTTCGAGCTGGGCGCCAACGACGGCCTGCGCGGGCTGCCGGTGGCGCAGATGAAGAAGAACCTCGGCGCGATGATCGCGCGCGCCAAGAAGGCCGGCGCTCGCGTGCTGCTCATCGGCATGCGCATGCCGCCCAACTACGGCCCGGACTACACCGAGGCTTTCGCCTCCGCCTACGCCGAGCTCGCGCGCCGAGAGCGCGTCGCGCTGGTGCCGTTCATGCTCGAAGGCATCGCCGTGCAGCCGGGCCTGTTCCAGGCCGACGGGCTGCACCCGAACGAGGCCGGAGAGCCGCTTTTGCTTGACAATATCTGGCCCCGACTCCGACCCCTACTCGAGAAATGAAGAAGAAAGAGCACGAAGACGAACTGCCGCCGCTGTACGAAGTCGAAGTGTTGCCGGTCGAGCGGCGACTCAACCACCCCGGACGGCGCGCGAGCGACCCCAAGCCTCAGTTCAAGAAGAAGCCCTAGACGAAGGTGAGGCACGCCGGGCCCTCGGCCAGGCGGCCGATCCGGCGCGCTTCGGAAAAGCCTTCGCTGGCGAAAGCGTCGAGCACGCGCCGCTCGTCCTCCGGCGCGCAGGCCACCAGCAGCCCGCCGCTGGTCTGCGGATCCGTGACGAGCTTCTTCACCCAATCCGGCGCGCCGGCCGGCAGCGCCACGTCGGCGCCGTAGCCGCTCCAGTTGCGCTCCGAGGCGCCGGTCGCGACGCCCTTCCTGACCCATTCGAGCGCGGCGCCGATCACCGGCAGCGCGTCCAGCTCGACCTCGGCCGCCAGGTGCGAGCCGCGGCAGATCTCGAGCAGGTGGCCGGCCAGGCCGAAGCCGGTGATGTCGGTCAGCGCGTGCACGCCCGGCAGCTCCGCCAGCGCGATGCCCGGGGTGTTGAGCCGGGTGGTGAAGTCGATCATCTGCGCGTAGCCGGCCTCGTCGAGCTGGCCCTTCTTAAGCACCGCCGACAGGATGCCGACCCCGAGCGGCTTGCCCAGGATCAGCGCGTCACCCGAGCGCGCGCCGCTGTTGCGCTTGACCTTGTCCGGGTGCATCAGGCCGAGCGCGACCAGGCCGTAGATCGGCTCCAGCGTGTCGATCGAGTGGCCGCCCGCGATCGGCACGCCGGCCGCGGCGCAGACCGCCTCGCCGCCGGCGAGGATGCTGCGGATCACCTCGAGCGGCAGCTTGTCGAGCGGCATGCCGACCAGCGCCAGGGTGAAGATCGGGCGCGCGCCCATGGCGTAGATGTCCGACAGGGCGTTGGTCGCGGCGATGCGGCCGAAGTCGAACGGGTCGTCGACGATCGGGGTGAAGAAGTCGGTGGTCGCGACCAGCGCCTGCGCGTCGTTCAGGCGGTACACCGCGGCATCGTCCGAGGTCTCGGTGCCGACCAGCAGCTCGGCCGGCAGGCCGCGGATCGGCGCCTCGGCCAGGATCTGCGACAGCACCGCGGGCGCGATCTTGCAGCCGCAGCCGCCGCCGTGACTGAAGGCGGTGAGACGGATCCGGTCGGGCGCGTTCATGACGGTAGAATTCTACTCGATGAAACCGACCTCGCACGCGGTGGCGATCGAGACGCTCGCGCCCGGCGCCTTCGACGCGGTGATCGACGTGCGCTCGCCGGCCGAGTACGCCGAAGACCACGTCCCAGGCGCGCTCTCATGCCCGGTGCTGAACGACGAGGAGCGCGCGCGCATCGGCACGCTGTACAAGCAGGTCTCGCCGTTCCAGGCCAAGAAACTCGGCGCCGCGCTGGTGGCGCGCAACATCGCGCGCCACCTCGAGACCGCGTTCGCGCCCAACGAGCGCGGCTGGCGGCCGCTGGTGTACTGCTGGCGCGGCGGCAAGCGCTCGGGCGCGATGGCGCACGTGCTGCGCGAAGTCGGCTGGCATGCAAACACGCTCGAGGGCGGCTACCGCGCCTACCGCCGGCACGTGGTCGAGCGGCTCGCCGAGCTGCCCCGCACTCTGACCTTGCGTGTCATTCATGGCGCCACCGGCAGCGGCAAGAGCCGGCTGCTGCGCGCGCTCGCCGGCGCCGGCGCGCAGGTGCTCGACCTGGAACAGCTCGCCGCGCACCGCGGCTCGGTGCTGGGCGGGCTGCCCGAGCGCCCGCAGCCGTCGCAGAAATGGTTCGAGAGCCTGCTGCTGGAAAAGCTCGCCGCGCTCGATCCCGAACGGCCGGTCTACGTCGAGGGCGAGAGCCGCCGGATCGGTCAGGTGCAGGTGCCCGAGGCGCTGATCGAGTCGATGCGCGCCGCCGAGTGCCTGATGCTCGAGGCCGAGAGCGACACGCGCGTGGCGCTGCTGATGGACGAGTACCGGCACTTCTTCGCCGATCGCGCCGCGCTCGAGGCGCAGCTCGACTGCCTCGTCGGCCTGCACGGCCACGCGCGGGTGGCCGAGTGGAAGGCGCTCGCCGCGCGCGGCGCGTGGGCCGAGCTGGTCTCGCGGCTGCTCGCCGAGCACTACGACCCGGCCTACCGCCGCTCGGCGCTGCGCAACTTCGCCCGCCTGCCCGAGGCCCGCAGCCTGCGCGTGCCCTCGCCCGCGGAACAATCCTTCGCCGCGCTCGCACGCGGCCTTGCGCCGTAGCCCGGAACGTGATCGAGCGCTTCGACCGAATTGCCGCTGCGCTGGGATGGTGGCAGGTTCTCGCCGCGGCGATAACGCTCCTGGCGCTGGTCGGGGTCGTCGACCGCGCGAGCGGCTACGAGCTTTCGATGTCGGTCCTGTATCTCGTGCCGATCGCTTTTGCGAGCTGGTACGCGGGCAGGAAGGTCGGCTGGGCGATCGCGCTCGTTTCCGGCCTGGTCTGGCTCGCCGCGGACCTCGGTGCCGGCCATCGCTACAGCCACTCCTTTTTCATCGCATGGAACACGCTGGTGCGGGTGAGCATCTTTGTCATCGTGGCCGACCTGCTTGCGCGGTTGAAGGCCCAGCTTGTCGCCGCCCGGCAGCTCGCGCGCAGCGACGGCTTGACCGGAATCGCCAACCGGCGCGCGTTCGACGAGCAGCTGCAGCACGCCCTCGCGCTATCGGCCCGCATGGGCTATCCGCTGACGCTGGCCTATGTCGACGTCGACGACTTGAAGCGGCTCAACGACCGCGACGGGCACGACGCGGGCGACCGCGCGCTGACGGTGGTTGCGCGCACGCTGGGCGAGGCGATGCGCCGCACCGATACCGCCGCCAGGCTGGGCGGCGACGAGTTCGCGCTGCTGCTGCCGAACACCGGCCGGGCCGGCGCCGAGAGCGTGATCGACAAGGCGCGCGGCGCGCTCGCGCAGGCGCTGCGCGCAGAAGGACTGACGGCAAGCTGCAGCATCGGCGCGGTGACCTTCACCACGCCGCCGCCGCGCGCGGCGGACGCCTTGCGCGCGGCCGACGACCTGATGTACGAAGTGAAGGCGCGCGGCAAGAACGCCGTCGCGTTCGCCCAGCGGGACTGACCTGGAGATTGTATGGATAACTCATCGACCTACGTGCCGCCGAAGGTGTGGTCCTGGAACAAGGCAAGCGGTGGGCGCTTTGCGAACATCAACCGTCCGGTCGCCGGCGCGACGCACGAAAAGGAACTTCCGGTGGGGCGCCATCCGCTGCAGCTCTATTCGCTGGCGACGCCCAACGGCGTCAAGGTCACGGTCATGCTGGAAGAGCTGCTGGCCCTGGGCCAGGCGGGCGCGGAGTACGACGCCTGGCTGATCCGCATCAACGAGGGCAACCAGTTCGGCAGCGGCTTCGTCGCGCTCAACCCGAACTCGAAGATCCCGACCCTGCTCGATCGCAGCGGACCGAAGCCGATCCGGGTATTCGAGTCCGGCGCAATCCTGATCCACCTGGCGGAGAAGTTCGGCGCCTTCCTTCCGGCCGGCGGCGCGGCGCGCGCCGAGTGCCTGTCGTGGCTGTTCTGGCAGATGGGCAGCGCGCCCTTCCTCGGCGGCGGGTTCGGCCATTTCTACGCCTACGCGCCGAGCAAGATCGAATACGCGATCGATCGCTACGCGATGGAGGTCAAGCGTCAGCTCGACGTGCTCGACCGGCGCCTGGCCGAGAGCGCCTACCTGGCGGGCGACGACTACAGCATCGCCGACATGGCGGTCTGGCCGTGGTACGGCGCGCTGGTCAAGGGGCTGCTCTACTCGGCGGGCGAATTCCTGCAGGTTCAAGAGTACTCCCACGTCCTGCGCTGGACCGACCGGATCGCGCAACGTCCGGCCGTGAAGCGCGGGCGCATGGTGAACCGCGTTTCGGGCGATCCCTCCAGCCAGCTGCACGAGCGCCACGACGCGGCCGATTTCGATACCAAGACACTGGACAAGCTGGGCAATGATCACCCTCTATGACTGCGCCACGGCGCCGAGCCCGCGCCGCGCGCGCATCCTGCTCGCCGAAAAGGGCGTCGTGCACGAAACGGTCCAGGTCGACTTGAGGAATGGCGAGCAGTTCGGCGAGGCCTATCGCAGGATCAACCCGCAATGCACCGTGCCGGCGCTGCGCACCGAGGAAGGGCTGCTGCTGACCGACAACGCGGCGATCACCGCCTACCTCGAGGCCCGCTTTCCCCAGCCGCCGCTGCTGGGCACCACGCCGCAGGAAAAGGCCGAGATTGCGAGCTGGAACTGGCGCATCGAGTTCGAAGGCCTGCTCGCCATCGCGGAGACCATGCGAAACAGCGCGCCGGCGATGGTCAATCGGGCGCTGCCCGGGCCGGTGGACTATGCGCAGATTCCCGAACTCGCGCGGCGCGGGCTGGAAAGGGTCGAGCAGTTCTTCGTCACGCTGAACGAACGCCTGGCGGGGCGCGGCCACGTCGCCGCGGACCGATTCAGCGTCGCCGACATCACCGCGGTCGTCGCGGTCGACTTCGCCCGCGTGGTGAAGGTCAAGCCCGGCGAGCAGCACCCGCACCTGCAGCGCTGGCGCGCGGCGCTCGCCGAGCGACCGTCGATGTCTTCCCGCCAATAACAACCGTTCGAGGAGCCGAATCGTGACCGACCGTGCCCAAGTCCTGCTTTGGACCGACTCGAGCGCCGCCTATCTCGACGCGATCAAGGCCGCCGGCCTGGCCGAGCGCGTCGCGATCGACACGCTCGCGCGCAAGGACAAGCCTTCCGTGGAACAAATGGCGCGCACCGAGGCGCTGATGGCCTACGTCGTTCCGCCCGGCGTGCTGCCGGCGATGCCGAAGCTGCGCTGGGTCCAGGCCATGACCGCCGGGGTCGAGCAGTGGCTCGCCATGCCCGACCTGCCGAAGAACCTCGTGCTCACCTGTGCGCGCGGCACTCACCGCGAATCGATGCCGGAGAACATCATCGGCGCGCTGTTGTACGTCGCCAAGCCCTATGCGCAGGCGGTCGAGAACCAGAAGCAGCGCAAGTGGGTGCAGAAGCCCGCCCCGCCCCTGACCGGAAAGACGCTCGGCATCCTGGGCCTGGGTGCGATCGGCCAGGACGTCGCCCGCATCGCCGCCCTGCTCGGCCTGCGCGTGATCGGCACCCGGCGCCGGCCGCAGCCGATGGAGGGCGTGGCCGAAGTCTTTCCGCCCGAGCGCACGCCCGAGGTGCTGGCCCAGTCCGACTTCGTGCTTCTGCTCCTGCCCTCCACCCCGCAGACCGACGACTTGATCGACGCCAGGCGCCTGGCGCTGATGAAGCCGACCGCGTGGCTGCTCAATTTCGGCCGCGGCCAGCTGATCGTCGACGACGACCTGGTTACCGCGGTGAAGGCGAACAAGATCGCCGGCGCGATGCTCGACGTCTACCGCCAGGAGCCGCTGCCCGCCGAGCACCCGTTCTGGGGCACCGAGGGCATCATCGTGCTGCCCCATATCGGCGGCCCGCACCCGCAGCGCGACAAGATCGTCGCGCGCCTGTTCGTCGACAACCTGAGCCGCTTCCTCGACGGCAATCCGCTCAAGGAAGTCGTCGATCGCGAAGCGGGATATTGACGCGACCGCTCCTCCAATCGAGTTCAGGACTGGAGAATCAGCCGCGGCAGGAACTCGGCAGGAACTTTGTCGGCACCGTCGTGGACGGCGTCATGCTTCCGCTGCCGCAGACCCAGCCGTACAGCGGTTCGCTTGAGCCGACTGCGATGGTCGCCGCGGTCGACGCGTCGTGCATCGGGATCAGCGTGACCACCAAGCCGTTCACCGAGGCGCTGATGTGCTGCACCGTCGCCGTGACGGCGCCATTCGCGTCGGTGCTGATGCCTGCCACGTATCTGGTCTGCTGCGCGGGGCCGATCTCGCATCCCCAGCCGTTGGCGCCGGGCGCAGCGTCCGGACCCGACTGATACGTCTCAGTGATCTGTGCACGGCACACACTCATGGCCAGGATCACCTCGGACATCTTCGCCCGGACGGTGTAGTCCTGATACGCGGGCAGCGCCACCGCGGCCAGAATCCCGACGATCGCAACCACGATCATCAGTTCGATCAACGTGAAACCCTCTTGCAGCTGTGCCATTCGATCCACCTTCATGGCGTCTCCACGGGGACTTATGAACGAGGTCTCCAGGACAGCAATAATAATCACGCCTTCGGGGCCCTCCTATTTCGTCGCGTGTCGCAATGTGTCGACGTGTAACGGGATGGCGCAACAGCACTCCTCCAGCGACCGCTTCACGGGAGGGGCGGCCCGAAAACCGGGGAAAATCGCCGCGCGGCGGCCGGTCTATTGCGGCCCTGGCACCGGCGCCGACGGCGAGGCATGGTCGGCCACAACGCGCCGCTCGGCGAGGGCATCGATCTCCTGCGCGCCGAGGCCGATTTCGGCCAGGATCGCGCGCGTATGCTCGCCCAGGCGCGGCGCGGAGGCGCGCGTGAGCTTCGGCTGGCCCTCGATCTTGAGCGGCGTGTCCACGGTGCGCACGCGCCCGAGCACGGGGTCGTCGATCTCGACGAACACGCCGTTGGCCGCCATCTGGCGGTCGGCAACCACGTCGTCGAAGTTGGCGACCAGCGAGTAGGCCACGTCGGCCTGCTCGAGCGCGCGCTGCCAGTGCCGCATCGGGTGTTCGGCGAAGACCCGGTCGCACAGCCGCACCAGCTCGCCCATGCGCCCCGGCTCCAGGCGCGCCTCGAGCGTCGCGTAGCGCGGATCGTCGGCGAGGCCGGGCCGGCCGATCGCGCGGCAGATCTTCGCCCAGTCGCGCCGGGTGTCCACCACCACCATCTTGAACAGACGGTGGTCGGCGGCGCGGTAGTACACCGAGGTGAAGCTGCGCGCGTCCTCGCGCGGCCGGCGCTCCTGGAACCGCGCCCCGAGCAGCCTGGCCTGGATCATGACCGAGTTCGACCACGCGCCGCTCGCGAGCAGGGAGCAGGAAACTCGCGTACCGCGGCCGCTGCGCTCGCGCGCGAGCAGCGCGAGCAGCACCGCGGACATCAGCGCCATGCCGGTCGGATGATCGCCGGTGCCGTAGCCGAGCGATCCCAGCCAGCCCTCGGTCGGGAACAGGTTCGCCTCCATACCCGAGCGCGACCAGTAGCTGACCGAGTCGAAGCCCGGCTTGTCGATCTCCTCGCCGACGTCGCCGAAGCCGGTGCCGTGCGCGTACACGAGGCGCGGATTGATCGCCTGCAGCTCGCCCCAGCCCAGGCCGAGGCTTTCGAGCGACTTGGGACGGTGATTGGTGAGGAATATGTCGGCGCCCTCGACCAGGCGGCGCACGATGGCGCGCGCCTCGGGCGCCTTCAAGTCGATCGCCATGCTGCGCTTGCCGCGATTGTCGGGCAGGAAGCAGTACTCGTAGTCGTGAACCGGCATGCCCGGAATCTGGTGGCCGCGCCGGTTCAGATCGCCCTCGATCGGCTCGAGCTTGATCACCTGGGCGCCGTAGTCGGCGAGAGTCGCGCCCACCGACGGCACCATGATCATCGAGGCCGCCTCGATCACGCGCATGCCCGAGAGCAGACCTGCTTCCTGCGACGACAGTGCCATGCGTCATTCCCTCGTATTATGGTTCGCTCAGCGCTCCACCGCGCACGTGCGAAAGCCGGCGAAGACGTCGTTGCGCTCCGGGGTGTAGAAGTTGCGGAAGCCCGCGCGCGCAACGCGCGCAGGGGCGGCGAAGCTGCCGCCGCGCAGCACCTTGTGGCTGCCGAACCAGGGCTCGGAGTAGTCGCTGTAAGGATCGGGGCTGAAGCCCGGAAAGGGGCCGAAGCTGCTTGCGGTCCATTCCCAGACGCGGCCGGTCCGCTCGCGCGGTGCGAACGCGCCGCTCGCGGCGGCGAAGGCCCACTCTGCTTCGCTCGGCAACCGCCTCCCGGCCCAGCGGCACCAGCCCTGCGCCTCTTCCCAGCTAAGGTTCACCGCAGGCTCGCGCAGAGCGAGCGGAAGCCAGCGCGCGAAGCGCCGCTGCAGCCAGGCCCCGCCCTCGCGCCGCCAGTCGCGCGGCGGCGGGCCGCCGGCCGCGACGTATTCGAGGTACCCGGCGTTGGTCACCGGCGCGCGCGCGATGCGAAACGGCGCCACGCGCACCTCGTGCGCCCACTTCTCGTTGTCGAACACGAAGCCGCTGCCGGGGCGCGCGCCGAGCTCGAACGCGCCGCCGGCGCACTCGGCGTCGCCCACGGCGGGCACGGGCGCGGCAGGAAACCAGGGCTCCTCCGGAAGCGGGTCCTCGTAGCCCAGCGTGTGGCGCGTGTAGTGGAACGCTTCGGCGTGCATGTCTTCGTGCAGCGTGGCCAGGCGCACGAAGTAGCGCAGCGCCGAGTTCCGCGGCTCGTGCCCGAGGCGCGCGAGCACCGCCTCGAGCACGCTTTCGGCGTAGGCGCGCGTCGCCGCGAGATCGGGCAGCGGCAGCTCCCAGCGCGTGTCGTGCGCCACGGCGGAGGAGTCGTACAGCGCATCCGCCCCTTCGAGCATCGAATCGGCAAGCTCGCCTTCGAGGCCGGTGCGCAGGCACCAGCGCTCCTGGAACCAGGCCACGTGGCCGATTTCCCACAGCGGCGGATTGACGATCGCGAGCTTGGGGCCGAGCAGGCGCGCGCCGCCCAGGCCTGCAGTGACGCGCGAGCTGCGCGCGCGGCTCGCCATCAGGTCGCGCGCGAGCGTGTGCGGTTCGAGGTGCGGATCGAGCGCCGGATCGACTAACATGACGCCCAGTCTAGCGAACCGGAGCGATGGCGAGAATCTCGATCGTGACGCCGGCGAAGCCCGGCAGCCGCAACGGCAACCGGCACACCGCGCAGCGCTGGGCGGCGTTCGCGCGCGCGCTCGGGCACCGGGTCGCGCTCGGCACCGAGTGGGACGGGCGCGCCTGCGACCTGCTCATCGCGCTGCACGCGCGCCGCAGTCATCCTTCGGTCGAGCGCTACCGCGCCGCGCTGCCGCGCGCGCCGCTGGTGGTGGCGCTCACCGGCACCGACCTGTACCGCGACCTGCCGGGCTCGGCCGAGGCGCGCCGCTCGCTCGAGCTCGCCGACCGGCTGCTAGTGCTGCAAGACGAGGCGCGGCGCGCCCTGCCGGCGCCGCTGCGGGCCAAGACGCGCGTGATCTACCAGTCGGCCGATACGAGGCTTCGCGCCGCGCCGCCGCGCCGGCGCTTGCGAGTCCTGGTGAGCGGGCACCTGCGCGAGGAGAAAGACCCGTTCCGCGCCGCCGCGGCGCTCGAGCAGCTGCGCGAGCTGCCGCGGCTCGAGCTGGTCCAGCTCGGCGCCGCCTTGAGCGAGCCGATGCGGGCCCAGGCCGAGGACTGGGCGCGGCGCGAGCCCCGCTACCGCTGGCTCGGCGCGCGCAGCCATCCGCGCGCGCTCGGCTGGATCGCGCGCAGCCATCTGCTGGTCGTGAGCTCGGCGATGGAAGGCGGCGCCAACGTGATCGCCGAGGCCGCGCGCATCGGCACCCCGGTGCTCGCCTCGCGCATCGCCGGCAACCTCGGCATGCTCGGACGCGGCTATCCAGGCTATTTCCCGTTCTGCGACGAGCGCGCCCTCGCGCGGCTGATTGCGCGCGCGGCGCGCGAGCCCGATTACTATGCGCGCCTGAAGCGCGCCCTGCGCGCGCGCCGCGCGCTGTTCGCCCCCGCCGCCGAGCGGCGCTCGCTCGCAGCGCTGCTCGACGAATTGCTCTGAGAACGCGTCGATGGATGCGCGCGGACGCCGGGAGTATGCTCATGCTCGCGCCGCCATCGCGTTCCTCCAGGAGTTGTCCATGACGCCTCGCCGCACCCTGCTTTCGATCGCCGCCGCCGCGCTGACGCTGACGGGGCTGTGCGCAGCGCCCGCGCAGGCGGCGCCCAGCGCTTGCGCGCTGCTCACGCCGGCCCAGGTCGGCGCCGCAGCCGGCGCCCAGGTCGGCGCGGGCGACCCGATCGGCTCGACCGGCTGCCAGTGGACCGCAAAGTCGGATCCCGGCATCCGGGTCACCCTGACCCTGCAGGACGCGGAAGGCTGGGAGATGATGAAGACGCCGCTGCCACATATCACCAAGACCCAGGTCGGCGGGGTCGGCGAGGACGCGTTCTATACCACGCTCGGCACGCTGACGACGCTGTCGGTGAAGAAGGGCGGGACCGTGTTCATCGTGCGCGTCTACGGCGTGAAGGGCCTGCCCAAGCAGATGTCGCTCGAGAAGTCGCTCGCCGCGAACGTGGCCGGCAAGCTATAGCGCCTGCACGGCGTCACGCGCGGCTCGCCGCACCGCGCACTGGCAGAACCGGGGAGCGAATCTGGCAGAATTCGCGCTTCGATGTCCGCAATCATCTCCGTTTCCGGCCTGTCCAAGACCTACGCTTCGGGCTTCCAGGCCCTCAAGAACGTCGACCTCGAGATCCGGCGCGGCGAGATCTTCGCCCTGCTGGGGCCCAACGGCGCCGGCAAGACGACGCTGATCAGCATCATCTGCGGCATCGTCAACCCGAGCGCGGGCGCGGTCCGGGTCGACGGGCACGACATCGTGACCGACTACCGCGCCGCCCGCTCGCATGATCGGCCTGGTGCCGCAGGAGCTGACCACCGACGCGTTCGAGACGGTCTGGGGCACGGTCAGCTTCAGCCGCGGCCTGTTCGGCAAGCCGCCCGACCCGGCCCACATCGAGAAGGTGCTTGCGCGCGCTGTCGCTGTGGGACAAGAAGGACAGCAAGATCATCACCCTGTCGGGCGGCATGAAGCGGCGCGTGCTGATCGCCAAGGCGCTGTCGCACGAGCCGCGGATCCTGTTCCTCGACGAGCCGACGCGCGGGCGTCGACGTCGAGCTGCGGCGCGACATGTGGGAGCTGGTGCGCGCGCTGCGGGAAAGCGGCGTGACCATCATCCTCACCACGCACTACATCGAGGAGGCCGAGGAGATGGCCGACCGCATCGGCGTGATCAACAAGGGCGAGCTCATCCTGGTCGAGGACAAGGCCGAGCTGATGCGCAAGCTCGGCAGGAAGCAGTTGACGCTGCAGCTGCAGTCGCCGCTCGAGCGCATTCCGCCCAGCGCTCGAGCGCCACGGGCTCGAGCTCGTCGCCGGCGGCAGCGAGCTGGTCTACACCTACGACGCCCAGGCGCGACCGAGACCGGCATCGCCGTCGCTGCTGCGCGACCTGGCGGGCTCGGGCATCGCGTTCAAGCGACCTGCAGACGAGCCAGAGCTCGCTCGAGGACATCTTCGTCAGCCTGGTGAGCGAGCGCAGATGAACCTCCACGCCATACGCGCGATCTACAGGTTCGAGATGGCGCGCACCTGGCGCACGCTGATGCAGAGCGTCGTCTCGCCGGTGATCTCGACCTCGCTCTACTTCGTGGTCTTCGGCGCCGCGATCGGCTCGCGCATCCAGCAGCGTCGACGGCGTCAGCTACGGCGCCTTCATCGTGCCGGGGCTGATCATGCTCTCGCTGCTCACGCAGAGCATCTCCAACGCCTCGTTCGGCATCTATTTCCCGAAGTTCACCGGCACCATCTACGAGCTGCTGTCGGCGCCGGTGTCCTACCGCGAGATCGTGCTGGGCTACGTCGGCGCGGCGGCCACCAAGTCGATCATGCTCGGGCTGATCATCCTGGCCACCGCGGCGCTGTTCGTGCCGCTGCGCATCGAGCACCCGCTGTGGATGATCCTGTTCCTGGTGCTCACGGCGGTGACCTTCAGCCTGTTCGGCTTCATCATCGGCATCTGGGCCGACGGCTTCGAGAAGCTGCAGCTCGTGCCGCTGCTGATCGTCACGCCGCTCACTTTCCTCGGCGGCAGCTTCTATTCGATCCACATGCTGCCGCCGCTGTGGCAGACCGTCACCCTGTTCAACCCGGTCGTGTACCTGATCAGCGGCTTTCGCTGGAGCTTCTACGGCCTCGCGGACGTGAGCGTCGCAGTGAGCCTCGGCATGACGCTCGTGTTCCTCGCCGCCTCGCTCGCGGTGGTGGCGTGGATCTTCCGCACCGGCTACCGCCTGAGGACCTGACGTTGTCACATCCCCTGCCCGCCCTGTCCTTGCTCGAAACGCGCGTGGTCGGCACCCTGGTCGAGAAGGAGCGCACCGTCCCGGATTCCTATCCGCTCACGCTCAACGCGCTGGTCTTGGGCTGCAACCAGAGGACCAGCCGCGACCCGGTGCTGCAGGCGGGCGAGACCGAGGTGCAGGCGGCGATCGACAGCCTGAAGCATTGCAACCTGGTAGTGGAATCGAGCGGTGGGCGCGTGCCGCGGTACGCGCACAATCTGGAGCGGGTGCTGCAGGTGCCGACCCAGTCGGGGGCCCTGCTCGCCGCGCTCATGCTGCGCGGCCCGCAGACCGCGGGCGAGCTGCGCATCGCCTGCGACCGGCTGCACCGCTTCGCCGATATTTCGGCGGTGGAAGGCTTCCTGAACGAGCTCGCGGCCCGGCCCGCAGGCGCGCTGGTGGTCGAGCTGCCGCGCCTGCCGGGGGCGAGGGAAAACCGCTGGGCCCACCTGCTGAGCGGGACGCCGGCCGCGCGCCCGCAAGCGGCGGAAGACGTCCCTGTAGACGACGTCGCGGCCCTCAGAGCGGACGTCGCCCGGCTCGAGGGCGAGGTCCGGGAGCTGCGCGAGCTGGTCGATCGCCTGGCGGCGAAGTAGCTAGCGCTTGCGCATCTGCTGCATGCGGCGCATGAGCTGGGCCGCCTGCGCGACGCCCTTGGTATAGAGCTCGGGATAGCCGGTGCGCAGCACGTACCATTCGCGCACCTTGAGCTGGTCGAGCTCCCTGTCCAGACCGTAAGGCTCGCGGATGCGCCCCGCGACCTCGAGCTGCGACATGAGCAGCTCCTCGAGACGGTTGGCGAGCGCCTTGTGCAGCCTGCGGTAGCCCGGCAGCATGCGCCCCACCCCCTGCAGCGCGTGCGGCTCGCTCACCTCGGCAGCCTGCATCGCGTCGCGCATCGAGCCGGCCTGGCGCACCGCGCGCGCGGCGCTTTCGCACACCCCTTCGAACGCTTTCAGGGCTTCGGGGCTGGCGCGGTCGCTCGCTTGCATGGCGGCAGTCTAAGGCGCGCCGCCGCGCGCGCCAAGGGCATACTGCCGCTCAGCGCCCCGGCGTGCGGATGATGATCGTCTCGCCTTCGCGCCAGCGCCGCATCAGGACAGTTTCCGGCTCGCCGGCGGCGGGGACCTCCCGCGCCAGGACGGCGGCCGCGAACTCGCGCTCGTCCTCGACCCGCGACGCGTCGCCGTCGATGGAGCGCATGATCCTGTCGCCGAACAGCAGGGGGTCGGCCGCGCCCGTCAGGCTCAGCGTGCCTGCGTAGACCGCCTTCGCGCCCTCGGGAACGTCGATTCGCCAGCGCGGGCCAGTTTGCAGCGACCTCTCGTAGGCGCGCCAGTCGCTGCGCTGGGGCGGACGCACGGCGAGGTAGTAGATGCCGGGACGGAGCACGAAATAGGTCCATCCCGCGCGGCGCGAAGGCTCGGAGAGGAACCGGGGCACCACCGCTCTGGGCTCGCCGCCGGTATCGAAGGTCCCCAGCCCGAAGCCGACGTTGTCCTCGCCCAGGGCGTAGGAAAACGGCTTGTAGAGCCGGCCATCGATCATGCATTGAACCCGCAGCAGGACGATCGCCTGCCTTGCGGCCGCGACCGCGGCGAGCTCCGCCTGCGCGGGCGGATTGACCGATGCGCAGCCCGCGAGGCAGGCTGCGAGCGCAAGCAGGCCGTACGCCTTCAGGCGCGCCAAGAGCCGGGCCCTCATTCGCCGCGGGAGCGCTCGAGCCATCCTTCGATGAACTTGCCGTAGGACATCGACCCCGGGCGCACCGCGCGCTCGAAGCGCTCGACCCGGCCGTGATCGTCGAACAGGATCAGCAGGACGTAGCGCTTAGGAATGTCCTCGGCGCCCGCAGCGCCGGTAGTGTAGCCGCTGATCACCCAGAACAGGATTCCCTGGCGCATCTCCCAGTTGTATGCGAACACGCGCGCGTCGTCCCAGATCACGCTCGGGCTGCCGAGCCGGTCGAGCACGTCCCGCTTCGTCGTGACCTTCGGCGCGAGAAAGGCGAGCTGCTCCTCGGTCACCGGCTTTCCGGCGAGCACCTTGTCCTCGCGGGTGGGTATCGGCAGCGCGACGCAGCCGGCGAGCGCGAGCGCCGCGCAGCATGCGTGCAGACCGTGCCAGCGTGCGCAGCCCGATGCCGCCTCAGGACCTGGCAAGGCGCGCACGCGATTGCCGCCCGCGGCTTTCGCGGCGTAGAGCGCCTTGTCCGCGTCCTGGAACAGGCCTTCCTCGGTCTGCGCGGCACTGGGAACCAGCGAGGCGTAGCCGGCGCTGATCGACAGCTTGCGCGCGCCGCGGTAGACGATCTGCAGCTCGGCGACGTCGTCGCGCACCGCGTGCGCGATTCTGCCCGCGCCCGCCAGGTCGGTGTTGCCCAGGATCAGCGCGAACTCGTCGCCGCCGACGCGTGCCGCGAGGTCGGTGGCCCTGCGCGCGTAAGCCGCCAGGACTCCGGCCACGCTGACCAGGCAGCGGTCGCCCGCGACATGCCCGAGCGCGTCGTTGTATTCCTTGAAGCCGTCGAGGTCGAACGCGACCAGGCCGACCGGGGACTTGTTGCGCGCGCCGCGCCGGATCTCCTCGCCCAGGAAGCGGCTGAAGTGGCGCCGGTTGGCAAGCCCCGTGAGCGCGTCGTGCAGCGCGAGGTGCTCGGCGTGCTCCTCCGCCAGCTTGCGCTGGGTGATGTTGTGGTGGGTGACGACGAACAGTCCGCGGGGACCGTCCTGCAGCGCGGCGGCGCGCATCACGAACCAGCGCTTCTCGTGCGGGCCGTGGCAGGGATATTCGAGCCGGAACTCGGCGCGCGCGCCGGCGATGACGTCGGAGATGCCGCGCGCCGCCTCCTCGCCGAGCGCGTCACCGCTCGCGGCCGCCCCGCGCAGCACCTGCAGGTAGTTGCCGCCCGTACCGGCGAACTCCGGGGCGAGCCCGTTCTCGTTCCCGAACCGGGTCCAGGCGCGGTTCACGTCGACGATCGTGCCTGCCGCGTCGATCACGGCAAGCTGCTCCTCGAGCGAGTCGACGATCAGCGCGCCCAGCACGGCCCGGTCGAAGGCCGGCGGGCTCACGCGTTCAGCCCGGCCAGCACGCGCAGGTGCTGCACCACCGAGCGCCCGAGCGCGGACAAGGCGTAGCCGCCCTCGAGCATCGAGACGATGCGCCCGCCCGCGGTGCGATCGGCGACCGACTTGACCTGCTCGGTGACCCAGCCGTAGTCCGCGTCCTTGAGCGCGAGCATCGCCATGTCGTCCTCGGCGTGGGCATCGAAACCGGCGGAGAAGATCACCAGCTGCGGCTCGAAAGCCTCGAGTGCCGGCAGCCAGGCCTCGCTCACCGCCTCGCGGAAGGGCTTCGAGCCGCTGCCTGCGGCCAGCGGCACGTTGACCATGTTCGGCGCCCGGTCTTCGGTGCCCGAGTAGGGATAGAACGGGTGCTGGAAGGTCGACACCATCAGCACGTTCTCGTCGTGGGCGAAGATGTCCTCGGTGCCGTTGCCGTGGTGCACGTCGAAGTCGACGATCGCGACACGCTCGAGGCCGTGTGCGCGCACCGCGTGACGCGCCGCGACCGCGACGTTGTTGAAGAAGCAGAACCCCATCGGCCGCGCGCGGCAGGCGTGGTGTCCCGGCGGGCGCACGCTGCAGAACGCGTTCTCGACCTCGCCCTTGAGCACCAGGTCGGTGGCGAGCACCGCCGCGCCCGCGGCGCGCAGCGCCGCGCTCAGGCTGTAGGGATTCATCGCCGTGTCGGGGTCGAGGTGCACCGTGCCGTGCGCGGGCGCCGCGTCGCGGATCGCATGCACGTAATCGAGCGGATGCACGCGCGCAAGCTGCTCATCGGTGGCGAGCGGCGCCTCGTGGCGCTCGAGGTACTGCGCCACTCCGGAGGCGATCAGCTGGTCCTCGATCGCGCTCAGGCGCTCCGGGCACTCGGGGTGATGCGCCCCCATGTCGTGCCTGAGACAGTCGGCGTGGGTGATGAAAGCTGTCGTCATGCGTGCATTCCGTCACGGAATCTTAGCCGAATCCGCGCTGCCGCTGGGGCATCGGCGCAGGAGCTTTCGCGTACAATCGACGCGTGCTGCTGAAACCCCAGTTCCTGAAGGATCAGAACGCGCCGATCGAGCGCGTGCTCGAGGCCGCCGGGCGCGTAATCCTGGGCAAGGAGCCGCAACTGCGCCTTTCGCTGGCCTGTCTGCTCGCGCGCGGGCATCTGCTGATCGAGGACCTGCCCGGGGTCGGCAAGACCACCCTCGCGCATGGTGCTGGCGCGCTCGCTCGGGCTGCAGTTCCAGCGCATCCAGTTCACCAGCGACATGCTGCCGGCCGACATCGTCGGCGTGTCGGTCTACGACCGCGGCAGCAGCGCGTTCATATTCCATCCCGGGCCGATTTTCGCCCAGGTGATCCTGGCCGACGAGGTCAACCGCGCCACGCCCAAGACCCAGAGCGCGCTGCTCGAGGCGATGGAGGAGCACCAGGTCACCGCCGAGGGCGAGACGCGGCCGCTGCCGCGCGCCGTTCTTCGTCATCGCGACCCAGAACCCGTCGGAGCAGGTCGGCACCTTTCCGCTGCCGGAATCGCAGCTCGACCGGTTCCTGATGCGAATCGAGCTGGGCTATCCCGACCGCGACGCCGAGCGCGCGCTGCTCTCGGGCACCGACCGGCGCGACCTGCTGGCCGAGATCGAGCCGTGCATGTCGCCCGCCGAACTGGTCGCGCTGCAGGACGCCGCGCGCGCGGTGCACGTCGCGCCCGCCCTGCTCGACTACGTGCAGGCGATCGTCGAGCACACGCGGCGATCGCCGGATTACGCCGCAGGCCTGTCGCCGCGCGCCGCGCTCGCGCTGGTGCACTGCGGCGCGCGCCTGGGCGCTGCTCGAGGGACGCGACAAGGTGATCCCGGAAGACGTGCAGGCGGTGCTTGCGGGCGTCGCCACGCACCGGCTGCGCCCCGCGCACGACGGCGCGCGGCGGGTGGACATCGGCGCGCAGCTGGTCGCCGCGGTTCCGATCCCCTGATTCAGCGCGGCAGCTTTTCCTGCAGGAACTGCAGCACCGCGACTTCGTCGCGGCGCAGCGCCGGCGTCGCGCGCCCGCGCCGTCCGCGCCGCAGCGGCGGCTGTGGCACCGTCATCCCGAGCAGGTAGGCCTGCACCAGCGCCGGGTGGACGTAGTACTTGCGGCACACCGCGCGCGTATTGCCCAGGCGCTCGGCAACCGCGTCGATCGCGCGCACCACGTTGCGGTCGGCCTCGCGCCGGCTCGCCGCAGGCCCCATTGCGCGCAGCTGCACCGCCGCCAGCATCGTGCCGCCCCAGGTGCGGAAGTCCTTGGCCGTCACGTCGCGCCCGGTGATCTCGCGCAGATAGGCGTTGACGTCGTCCGAGTTCACCGTCTGGCGCTTGCCCTCGGCGTCCAGGTACTGGAACAGCTCATGCCCGGGCAGGTCCTGGCAGCGCTGGATGATGCGCGCCAGGCGCGGGTCGGCGAGCGCGACCGAATGCTCCACCCCGCTCTTACCGCGGAAGCTGAAGCGCAGCATCGAGCCCTCGACCTTGACGTGGCGCCGGCGCAGCGTAGTCAGGCCGAAGGAACGGTTCTCGCGCGCGTACTCGTCGTTGCCGACCCGGATCAGGGTGCGATCGAGCAGCCGCACCACCGTCGCCAGAAGCTGGCGCAGGCTCAGCTCGCCGACTCGCAGGTCGCGCTCGACCCGCTCGCGCAGCACCGGCAGCACCTCGCTGAATTCCAGCATGCGGCGGAACTTCGAGCGGTCGCGCGCCTCGCGGTAGGACGGGTGGTAGCGGTATTGCTTGCGTCCGCGCGCGTCGCGCGCCGTGGCCTGGATATGACCCTCCGGGTCGGGGCAGATCCAGACCTCGCTCCAGGCAGGGGGAATGGCGAGCGAATTCAGGCGCCGCCTGACCTTCGGATCCGAGATGCGCTCGCCGCCGGGCGCGTAGTAGGCCCAGCCGCGCCCCGAGCGCTTGCGCCGGATGCCGGCCACGCCGTCGGTGACGTAGCGCAGCCCCGCTCGGGTGGCCGACCTGCGATGCTCGTTCACCCGCGGCGACTCCATGCGGCGGACCCGCGGCCGCGTTTAGTCCGGCCGGATCGCCACCTTGCCGCTGCCGAGCAGCAGCACGGCCAGGCCGCAGAACAGGTAGAAGCCCTGCAGCTCGAGCGCCCAGCCGCCGGTCTTCGAGAGCGTGAGCAGCTGCATGGAGTGCACCAGCACCAGCGCGAAGATCATGTTGATCACCACCAGCAGGCCGCCGATGCGCGAGTAGACGCCTAGGATGATCAGCAGCGGCGCGACCACCTCGCCGATGTAGACCAGGTAGGCGACCTCGTGCGGCAGGCCGAGGTCGACCAGCTTGCCGCCGATAAAGCCCAGCACGTCGGG
Source organism: uncultured beta proteobacterium (assembly GCA_963755395.1). Taxonomy (GTDB): domain Bacteria; phylum Pseudomonadota; class Gammaproteobacteria; order Burkholderiales; family SG8-39; genus DAHVFK01. The sequence continues at coordinate 591,289 of CAVWJJ010000003.1, forward strand.
GTGCAGGATTTTCCCCACCCCGTGGAACAAGGTCAGCACGCCCAGCGTCAGGCGCAGGACGAGCTTGCCGATGTCGTCGACGAAAAGCGGGTTCACTGGTGTCCCTCCTTGCGAAACGCCGCCCGAAGGATATCAGACCGTCAGCGCGCGAACACACCGCCGATGGTGGCCTGGATCGCCTCGGCCGCGACACGCGGGTCGACGGCGTCACGTACCGGGCGGCCGACGACGATGTAGTCCGCGCCGTTGGCGAACGCCTGCGCCACGTCGACCGTGCGCTTCTGGTCGTCCTTCGGCCTGTTCCTCCCGGCCGGACGGATGCCGGGCGTGACCACCAGCAGGCGCCGGCCGAACTCGGCCCGGATCGCCGGCGCCTCGAGGCCGGAGGAAATCACGCCGTCGCAGCCCGTCTCGAGCGCATGGCGCGCACGCGCCAGGACCAGCGCGCCGACGTCGGCGCCAGGGCCCAGTTCCGCCAGGTCGCTCTGGTCGAAGCTGGTGAGCACGGTCACCGCCAGGATCTTCAGCGCGCCCTTCTCGCCCGCCGCCGCCTCGAGGATCGAGCGCTGCCCGTGCACCGTGAGGAAGCTCGCACCGCTGGAGCGCAGGTTGGCCACCGCGCGCCGCACCGTCTCCGGAATATCGTACAGCTTGAGGTCGGCGAACACCTTGTTGCCGCGCGCGACCAGCCACTCGAGCAGCTCGAAGCTGCCGCCCGAGGTGAACAGCTCGAGCCCGATCTTGTAGAAGCAGGCGGCGTCGCCGATGCGCTCGACCAGCGCGCGCGCCTCGGCCGCGCTCGGCACGTCGAGCGCCACGATCAGGCGCTCGCGCCGGCTCACGGCTTGGGGCGAAAGCTCGCTCATGGGAGCCGGTATCATACCTGCCGTGTCCGAGATCCTGGTCCTCTACTACAGCGCGGGCGGATCGGTGCGCCGCCTGGCGGAGCTCGTCGCCCAGGGTGTCGAGCGCGTGCCCGGCGCGGCCGCGCGGCTGCGCACCGTGCCGCGCGTGGCGCCGCTGACCGAGGTCGCGGCGCCGCCGGTGCCGCCCGATGGCGCGCCCTACGCGGAGCTGAAGGACCTCGAGCAGTGCGCCGGCCTCGCGCTCGGCAGCCCGGGACGCTTCGGCAACATGGCCGCGCCGCTCAAGCACTTCCTCGAGGCGAGCGGCGCGCTGTGGCAGCGCGGCGCACTCGCGGGCAAGCCGGCCTGCGTCTTTACCTCGACCGGCAGCCTGCACGGCGGGCAGGAGACGACGCTGATGTCGATGATGCTGCCGCTGCTGCACCACGGCATGCTGATCGTCGGCCTGCCCTATACGCAGGCCGAGCTGAACGCGACGCGCGACGGCGGCACGCCGTACGGCGCGAGCCACTTCGCCGGCATCGCCGACGACCGCCCGCTGGCCGAGGCCGAGCGCGCGCTGTGCATCGCGCAGGGCCGGCGCCTGGCCGAAATCGCGCTGAAGCTTGCCCGATGAGCGCCGTGCGATGAAGGCGGCGCGCCTGGTCGCCACGACCTCGCTCGTCGCGCTGATCGCGCTCTGCCTCGCCTGGGAACTGTGGCTCGCGCCGCTGCGGCCCGGCGGATCGCTGATCGCGCTCAAGGCGCTGCCGCTCGCGCTGCCGGCCGCGGGAATCCTGTCCGGCCGGCGCTACACCTACCAGTGGGCGAGCATGCTGATCCTGGCCTACTTCGCCGAGGGCGTGGTGCGGGCCTGGGGCGAGCGCGGCGAGGCGCAGGCGCTGGCCGCAGCCGAGATCGTCCTCAGCCTCGTCTTCTTCGCGTCGGCGGTGGCGTACGCGCGGCTGACTCGATCAGCCGCCTAGCCGCGGCGTAGACCGGGACCTCGACCAGCCTTCCCTCGACGCGCGCGCGCTCCTTGCCCTTCGCGCGCGCCTCGTCGAAGCTGCGCACGATGCGCCTGGCGCGGTTGAGCTCGCGCGCCTCGATCGTGAACACGCGGTTGACCGGCGCGGCGTGCACCGGGTGCACGATGCTCTTCATGCGGTAGCCCAGGCGCTTGGCCCGGCGCGCGTCGGCCGCGGCGCCTTTTGCGTCGCCGAAGGTGTACGGGCAGTCGATCGCCTCGACCCCGGCGGCGCGGCACTCGACCAGGAAGCGCGCGCGCACGTAGGCGAGCTCCTCGCCGTTGCGCGAGCGCTCGGCGCCAAGGTCGGCCACCATGTCTTCGCTCGCCACCAGCATCGCGCTCACGCGCGGGCTGGCGCGCGCGATCTCGCACGCCCGCACCAGCCCCGCGGCGGTCTCGATGTTGGGCACCAGCTCGACGCCGTGCGCGATCGCGGCCAGCGCCTGCACCTGCTCCGGGCGCGCGACCTTCGACATCAGCACGATATCGGGCCTGGCGGCGAGCACCGCCTCGAGGTCCTCACGGCCGCAGGTCTCGAGCGGATTGACGCGCACCGCGGCGAGCGCGCCCGCGGCGCGCCAGCGCTCGAATAGCTGCGCCGCCAGCGCGCGCGCCTTGGGCCGCAGCGCCGGGGGCGTGAAGTCCTCCAGCTCCTGGATCAGCACGTCCGCGCCACTGCGCGCGGCCGCGGCCTGCGCCTTCTCGTCCGCGCCGGGAACGAACAGCCAGGTGCGGCGCGGATGACTCATGCCCCGCCCGTGCAGGACTCGAGGTGGTCCTCGATGAACTGAATCTGGTCGCTGCGAGTGCGGCTGCTGGCGTAGATCCAGACCGCCGCCACCCCCGCCACCACCAGCCCCATGCCCAGCATGCCGGTGTCGCGCGCGACGCCCTCGAGCTCGCGCACCGCGCCGGCGAACAGCAGCACCGCGCCAACGACCAGCAGCCCGACGAACTGGAACCTGGTGCCGAAAGCGTAGCTCAGCTCGCCCTCGAACGCGCTGCCCGCGCCGTCGGCGCGCAGCGTGCCGCGGAACTCGATCACGTCGCCCGCGGCGGACAGCAGCCCCTTGCGCCAGAGCCTGAGCGCAGGCGCCGAGTCCGGGCCGCGGATGGTTCCTATCAGCCGCAGCCCAACGCCGAAGCGCCTGCCCTGAATCAGCATGCGCAGCCGCGCCAGCGCCTCCTGCGGCGGACGCGGCCCCGCGACGCGCAGCGGCCGGCGCCAGAAGATGAATCCCTCGGACATTCCCTCGCTCCCTCTGGTCGCACGTTACCGCGCGGCGCGACCGGCGTCGAGCGCCCGCTCGATGCGCCGATCCGGGATCAGCCAGACCAGCGCGACCAGCACGTAGATCGCCTGTGCGATCCACTGCCAGCGGAATGCAACCAGGATCGCGAGCACGTAGAGCAGTGGTGAGACCTTGCCCTTCCAGTCTCCGCCGACCGCCTTCTTCAGCAGCGAATGCGCCCCCTGCGAGGCGATGATCAGCTGCTGCAGCAGGTAGTACGCCAGCGCGGCCATCAGCAGGACCCCGCCGTACAGCGCCGAGGGCAAGGCGGCGAAGTGGTTCTCGCCCATCCAGCCGGTGACGAACGGAACGAGCGAGAGCCAGAAGAGCAGGTGCAGGTTGGCCCACAGGATCGCTCCGGTCACCCGGTCCGAGGCGTGCAGCATGTGGTGATGATTGTTCCAGTAGATGCCCAGGTAGACGAAGCTCAGCACATAGCTCAGAAACACCGGCAGCAGCGGCGCGAGGTCGTCCAAGGTCTCGCCGTGTGGCACCTTCAGCTCGAGCACCATGATTGTGATAATGATCGCCAGCACTCCGTCGCTGAAAGCCTCCAGCCGGCCCGTCTTCATTCTTCCTCCTCATCCCCGAGCAGGCGCTCGGCGCGCAGGATCGGCTCGATGTCCGCGAAGCTGCCCACCCGGAACGCCCTGATCCCCATCGCGCGCGCGGCGTTCACGTTCTGCAGCAGGTCGTCGAAAAAATAGACCTCGCTCGGCAACGCGTCGAGCCGCTCGAGCGCGTGCGCGAAGGCTTCGCGGTCGGGCTTCACGAACCCGGTTTCGTGCGATACGAAGCACGCATCGAGCAGCGTCTGCAGCGAGGTCAGGCGCTGCCAGTGCAGCGCGTTGGTGTTGCTCAGGCAGGCCAGGCGGTGACGGCCCCTAAGCTCCCTCAGCAGCGCATCGGCCCCTTCGTAGAGACCTCTGGGCCAGCCAACGAAGGCGTCGAGGAAGGCCGCGGGCTCGAGCGCGAGCCGCCACTCGTCGATGAACGCGGCGGCGAACGCCTCAGGCGCCGTCAGGCCGCGCTCGAACGCCTGCACCGCCGGAGAATCGAGCCATCTGCGCCACAACTCGCCCGGCTCGAGCGGCATCGGCAGCATCGCCGCCAGCCCCGCCGCGCCGGTGTTCTCCACCAGCACGCCGCCGAGGTCGAACATCACCACCTTGCCGGGGGGCATGAGAGTTAGGTCACGAACGAGGCGCCGACGCCCGCCAGTAGCAGCGCCAGCGCGACCGAGGCCGGGACGACAGGCGTGTTCGCCTTCGGTTCGAACCTGCGCAATGCGACGGTCACGTACAGCGTCGGTAAAAGCGCGGCCGCGCCGACAGACAGGATCGCCCACGAGGCCCAAAGCTCGCCACGGCTCAGCGGCACGAGCAGCCACAGCAGCGATAGCGCGAGGGCGACGAAGCCGCCACCAATGATCCTGAGCATGCCGACGATAATGGTTTGCACGCCGGGCTCCAGCTCGGACCAAGGCTTGCCTGCGACTACCGCATGATAGGGCATGAACTGCCGGGTCTGCAGATAGCGAACGCCGAAAAAGGCGGCCAGCAGCGCGGCCAGAAGCAGGCGGGTCAGCGAGACTGCGGCCACGGCATTCTCCGTCGATGTGGAAGGGTCTTCACTCGGATTTTCTTGCAGGCAGCGACGGAACCCAACGCCGGCGGCTCGCGACCCAATGCCAAAGCTCCGCGTCATTGAAGTTCAACTCGCCCACGTGCGGCCGCGCCTCAGCGCAGCGCCTTTCTCATGTACACCCGCGCCAGGCCCTTTTCGAGGCGCCGGTCATATTCCACATAGCCGATTCGGGCGTACAGGGCGCAATTCTCGCTCATCTTCTCGTGCGTGTAGAGGAAGATCGACGCGAATCCCGCGCGTCGCGCCTCCACTTCCGCGAGCTCGAGCAGCTTTCTTCCCAACCCGGTTCCGCGCAGCGAGGGGTCGACCGCCACGTTTTCCAGCAGAAAACCCTCTTGCGTCACCGCGAGTACAAGCACGCCGACGACGCGCCCTGCGCACTCGGCCACCGTGACGCGGCGTTCGCGGATAACCTCGGCGTAGTCGTCGGTCATCGGACCGGGCGGCCTGCCGATGCGCTCGATGTAATGCCGATAGGCGGCGTTCACGCACGCCGACACCGCAGCAGCGTCGCCCTTGTCGGCCGGTCGAAGAAGCGGCTTAGCGTCCGTAGAATTTCCTGACGGTATCCTCCGCCACCTGCTGCAGGAACGCGGCGGTGTCCTTGTCGATTGCGCCGAAGTAGTCGTAGCTGTTGCCGACCGGCGACTTGCCGTAGACGCTGGCGTAGACGGTGCAGGCCGCGAGGTAGGTGCCGAGCAGGGTCGGGTGCGAGCCGTCGTAGGCCTGCTGCAGCTTGATCTCGGGCCGGCGGCGATAGGCTTCCTCGAACGCGAGCCCGACCGGGATCACCAGCGCCCCGACCTCGTTGCCGACCGAAACATAGAGTTCTTCGGTGAGGCGGATGTTGCGCGGGTTGGCTTTCTTGTTCGGCGCGACGTAGACGTGAGTCATGTAGAGCGCCGTCTTTCCGCCGCGCTCGGCAATCAGCTTGCTGAATCTCACGACGGTCGCGCGGAACCTCTTGCGCCCCTGCTCCGACAATGGCTCCGCGCTCGCGCCCTGGAGGATCACGAGCTGAAACGGCTGCTTGATCCCGATCTGGCCCGGCTTGGTGAGCCAATCGATGTCATGCTCGTCGAGCCGCGCGCCGCCAATGGTGGCCGACTTGTAATGCATCCTTTTCTCGAGCGACGGATCGGCCGCGATCGCCATCCGGCGCACGTGGTTGTGCAGACTGTCGCTGTAATAGAAGTAGCTGTTGCCGACGTACAGCACGCGCGTGGGCGTATCGACCTGGGGTGCCTTGACCAGCGGAACCGGAACCGCCGCCGCCGCGGCGGCGGACGTCAGCGCTGCGGAAAGCAGGGGAAGCACAAAGCGCATGCTTGACCTCATCGGCGTTGCTTGTTGGCGTAGTGCCGCTGCGCCCAGGCAACGGTCTCGCGCGCGGCGGTATCGGCGGGCAAGGGCTGCACGGCGAAGCGCTCGCGAAAGCGCCGATCGTCGACGACGAAGGGCTCGTCCCACTGGTAGAGCATCTCGTTCAACTCGCGAATCAGCGGCACGAACAGGCCGGCCGCCCTGAGCACCGCCTTGGGAACGCGGCCGACGGGGATGCGCCGGCCGAGCCCCTTGGCGAAGCGGTCGATCAGCTCGCGCATGCTGCCGGCGCGCTGGCAGGGCAGCATCCAGGCGCGCCCGAGCGCGTCGTCCGGGGCGCTGCCGAGCCGCGCCAGGCCGGCGGCGACGTCGGGGATGTAGTGGTAGGTGTGCACCGCGTCGGGGTCGACCGGCGAACGGGCCTTCTTGCCGGCCAGCACAGGGCGCCAGAAGAAGTCGCCCAGGTAGGTGAGCGTGCCGCGCGGGCCGTAGAAGTCGGAGGCGCGCCCGGCCACGGCGCGCACTGCGCCCTTGGCGTGCGCCTCGAGCAGCCGAGCGGCGGCGCGGGCGCGAATCTCGCCCTTCCTGCTGCACGGATTCATCGGCGTATCTTCGTTCATCGGCCGCCCGCCAGTGCGGCCGAGCATGTACAGGTTGTCGAGCACCACCAGGCGCGCGCCGGCGCCGCCGGCAGCTGCGATCAGGTTGTCCATCGCGCGCGGCACGACCTTCGCCCACAGCTTCGAGTCGTAGGCCGGATTCATGCAGTGGTAGACGACGCTCGCACCCTCGCAGGCGCGGGCGCAGAAACCCGGATCGAGCGCATCGCCCGGCACGAGCTCGGCACCGGGCGCGATCTCACCGTGCGAGCGCCGCACCACGCGCACCCGCTCTCCCTGCTCCCGCAGCTTGATCGCGAGCGGCGTGCCCACCTGTCCTGCGCCGAAAATGACGTGCATCAGCCGCCTATGGTGCCACCGACACGCCGCGCACGCCATGGCGCGCGATTGCCTGAGCGACCAGCCCGCTGGCTTTGACGTGGGCCGCGAACCCGCGCAGCCAGGCGGCGCCGGCATCGCGCCCGATGGGGGTGCCGATCGCCTGCTGCACGGCAGTAAAGCGGCCTTCGAGTATGCGAGAGCCGGGCAGCTTCTCGGCGTCGGCGACCAAGCGCGCCTTGAGCCCCGCGAGCACTTCCAGGCCGTCGGCGACGAACATCTCGTACGAGGCGTCGATGCCCGGTGCGCGCAACAGCGTGGCGTGCTTGAGCGTGCGAGTCAGGTACAGGTCGTAGGCGCTCTTCTCGGCCGCGGCGATGCGCACACCGGTGTGGTCGACTTCCGCGATGCTGCGGATCGGCGATCCGGCGGGCACCAGGTAGGTGGCCTCGATCTCCAAATAGGCCGGGCTGAACGCAATTTCCTCCGCCCGCGCCGGCTCGGCGGCGAGGAAGGCCACGTCCCACGCACCCTGGCGCACCGCTTCTGCGAGCTTGCCCGCGCGGTCGAACTGCACGAACTCGAGCGGCAGGCCGCTCACGCGCCCGAGCTCGCGCGCCAGGTCGGGGACGATGCCGACCGGCTCGCCGCTCTTCGAATCCTTGTTTACCAGCAGGAAGTTCTGCATGTTCAGGCCGACGCGCAGCTTGCCGCTCGGTGCAAGCTCGGCGCGCACGGCGGGGGTGATGTCGAGGCTCATCGCGGCGCTCCTACAGCTGGTGCTGCGGATTGAGGCGCTCCATCTTGCTCGAAAGCCGGTTGAGCGCGCTGACGTAGGCCTTGGCCGAGGCGACGATGACATCGGTATCGGCGCCGACCCCGTTCACCACCCGGCCGCCCTTGGCGAGGCGCACCGTTACCTCTCCCTGGGACTCGGTGCCCTGGGTCACCGCGTTGACCGAGTAGAGCAGCAGCTCGGCGCCGCTCTTGGCCACGCTTTCGATCGCCTTGAAAGTGGCGTCCACCGGACCGTCGCCCTGCGCCTCGGCCTTGCGCTCCTTGCCTGCCTCGGACAGGACCACGCTCGCGTGCGGCCGTTCGCCCATGCCGCTGGCCTGGCTCATGGTCACCAGCGCCCAGTGCTCCTCGTTTGCGGCCCCGGCCTCCTGCGCCACCAGCGCCTGCAGGTCCTCGTCGAAGATGTCGGCTTTCTTGTCGGCCAGGTCCTTGAAGCGCGCGAAGGCCGTGTTGAGCGCGTCCTCGGAATCCAGCTCGATGCCGAGCTCCTTCAGGCGCTGCTTGAACGCGCTGCTGCCCGAGAGCTTGCCCAGCACGATCTTGTTCGTGCTCCAGCCCACGTCCTCGGCGCGCATGATCTCGTAGGTCTCGCGCGGCTTGAGCACCCCGTCCTGGTGGATGCCGGAGGCGTGGGCGAAGGCGTTGGCGCCGACCACGGCCTTGTTCGGCTGCACCACGAAGCCGGTGATCTGGACACCAGCTTGCGAGGTCGGCACGATCTGGGTGGTGTCGAGGCGCGTGTCGAGGTCGAAGAAGTCGCTGCGCGTCCGCACCGCCATCACGATCTCTTCCAGCGAGGCGTTGCCCGCGCGCTCGCCCAGGCCGTTGATGGTGCATTCGACCTGGCGCGCGCCGCCGATCATCACCGCGGCGAGCGAGTTGGCCACCGCCATGCCGAGGTCGTTGTGGCAGTGCACGCGACCACACCGCCTTGTCCGAGTTCGGGATGCGCTCTCGCTGAGTTTTCGGATGAACTCGCCGAACAGCTGCGGCACCGCGTAGCCGACGGTGTCGGGGATGTTGATCGTGGTCGCGCCCTCGCCTGATCACCGCCTCGAGCACGCGGCACAGGAAGTCCGGCTCGGAGCGGCTCGCGTCCTCGGCGGAGAACTCGACGTCGTCGGCAGGCGTTTCGCGCGTAGCGCACCGACAGCGTCGCCTGCTCGAGCACCTGCTCCGGGGTCATGCGCAGCTTCTTCTCCATGTGGATCGGACTGGTGGCGATGAAGGTGTGCATGCGCCACGACTTGGCCGCCCTTGATGGCCTCGACGCCGCGCTGGATGTCGCGGTCGTTGGCGCGCGCCAGGCGCGCGACGGTGGAGTCCTTGACCGTGTCGGCGATCGCGCGCATCGCCTCGAAGTCGCCGTTGGACGAGGCGGCGAAAGCCGGCCTCGATCACGTCCACCTTCATGCGCTCGAGCTGGCCCGGGCGATGCGCAGCTTCTCGTCCTTGGTCATCGACGCGCCGGGGCTCTGCTCGCCGTCGCGCATGGTCGTGTCGAAGATGATCAAGTTCTCTGTGCCGCTCATGGTGCGCTCCTTGGGTGCGAATGTACGAATGCCTTTCCGCCGCGAAGGGCGGGAGGGGTACTGCCGAATTGGGGGTTTTAGTTTGTGCGCGCGAGGCGCAGCAGCAGACCGGCAAGCAGAAGCGCTGTGCCGGAGAGGAGAAGCTCGAGCCTGAAGGTCGGAGCCATGGCAGGCAATATAACGCGCCCCTCGGGTCCGCGCAAGCGTTGGGCGCGGGGCCTCAGACGATCCGTCCCGGGCGACCTTTCAAGACCCATTGCACGTAGCCCGAGATCGAGTAGGCCACGAACAGAAGGAACAGCACCACCGCCGGCTTGGTGGCGATCACCGTCAACCCCGACGACGATCAGCGAGCACGGCCCAGAACGGCACGCTCTTCTTCAGGTTGATGTCCTTGAAGCTGTAGAACGGCACGTTGGTCACCATGGTGATGCCGGCGAACATGGTCACGCACCACGACAGCCAGCGAGCCAGGTCTCGCCGCCGAGGCCCAAGTCGTTCATCGATCCAAACCAGACCGGCAACCAGCGCCGCGGCCGTCGGGCTCGGCAGGCCCTGGAACCAGCGCTTGTCGACCACGTCGATATTGGTGTTGAAGCGCGCCAGGCGCAGCGCCGCGCCGGCGCAGTAGACGAATGCGGCGACCCAGCCCAGCTTGCCCAGGCCCTTGAGCGCCCACTCGTAGATCACCAGCGCCGGCGCGGCGCCGAATGACACCATGTCGGACAGGCTGTCGTACTCGGCGCCGAACTCGCTCTGGGTGCGGGTCAGGCGCGCCACGCGGCCGTCGAGGCCGTCCAGCACCATGGCGATGAAGATGGCGACCGCCGCGATCTCGAAGCGCAGCGTTCATCGCCTGCACGATGGCGTAGAAGCCGGCGAACAGCGCCGCGGTGGTGAACAGATTGGGCAGCAGGTAGATGCCGCGCCGGCGCAGCGCGCCGATCGGCTGCCGCTTGCCCTGCCAGTCGTTGGGATGTTCAGCCATTCTTCGCCAGCCTCGCGAGCACGCTCTGCGCAGCGTACACCTTGTCGCCCAGCGCCGCCGTGACCTCGCGCGTCGAGCGGCAGGTAAAGATCCACGCGCGAGCCGAAGCGGATGAAGCCGTAGCGCTCGCCGCGCGCGAGTCGCTCCCGGCGTCGACGTAGCACAGGATGCGGCGCGCGACGAGCCCCGCGATCTGCACGCAGGTGACGTCCTGCCCGCCGGGGGTGCGCAGCCACAGCGCGCTGCGCTCGTTCTCGAGCGAAGCCTTGTCCAGCGCGGCGTTGACGAAGCTGCCCGCGTGGTACCAGCGTTGCCTGACGCTGGCGTCGACCGGCGAGCGGTTCGAGTGCACGTTGAACACGTTCATGAACACGCTGACACCTTGAGCGCGTCGCGCTCAAGCCAGGGATCGCGCGCCTTTTCCACCGCGACCACCCGCCCGTCGGCGGCCGAGAGCACCGCGCGCGGGTCGTGCGGGACGTCGCGCGGCGGGTCGCGGAAGAACTGCAGCACGAACAGGGCCAGCAGCCACAGCGGCGCCGCCCACCAGCCGCCCGCGAGCCAGCCAACGAGCAGCGCGGCAAGCAGCGCCGCGGCGAGGAACGGCCAGCCCTCGCGCGCGATCAGCGGATGCGGATAGCGCGCGGCCATCCGTCAATTCTTTGATTGATCAACCAGGCGGTTCTTGCGGATCCAGGGCATCATCGCGCGCAGCTTGTCGCCGACCATCTCGATCGGATGCTCGGCGGTCAGGCGCCGGCGCGCTGAGCAGGGTCGGCGCCCCGGCGCGGTTCTCCAGGATGAAGTCCTTGGCGTACTCGCCCGATCTGGATGCGCGTCAGGGCCTCGCGCATGACGTTCTTGGCGCGCTCGTCGACGACCTTCGGGCCCGGTCACGTACTCGCCGTACTCGGCGTTGTTCGAGATCGAGTAGTTCATGTTGGCGATGCCGCCCTCGTACATCAGGTCGACGATCAGCTTGAGCTCGTGCAGGCACTCGAAGTAGGCCATCTCGGGCGCGTAGCCCGCCTCGGTCAGCGTCTCGAAGCCCGCCTTGACCAGCTCGACGCAGCCGCCGCACAGCACCGCCTGCTCGCCGAACAGGTCGGTTTCGGTCTCCTCGCGGAAGTTGGTCTCGATCACGCCGGCCTTGCCGCCGCCGATCGCCGCCGCGTAGGACAGCGCCATGTCGCGCGCCTTGCTTCGAGGCATTGCTGGTGCACGGCGATCAGCATCGGCACGCCGCCGCCCTGCGCGTAGGTCGAGCGCACGGTGTGGCCCGGCGCCTTGGGCGCGACCATCCACACGTCGAGATCGGCGCGCGGCACGACCTGGCCGTAATGGACGTTGAAGCCGTGCGCGAAGGCGAGCGCGCGCGCCCTTCTTGATGTTGGGCTCGACCTCGGCCTTGTAGACCGCGGCGATGTGCTCGTCGGGCATCAGCATCATCACGACGTCGGCGCCCTTCACCGCGTCGCCGACCTCGGCGCACCTTGAGCCCGGCCTTCTTCGCCTTGTCCCACGATGCGCCGCCCTTGCGCAGCCCGACCGTGACCTTGACGCCGGAGTCGTGCAGGTTGAGCGCGTGCGCATGCCCCTGCGAGCCGTAGCCGACGATGGTGACCTTCTTGCCCTTGATCGAGCGAGAGATCGGCGTCCTTGTCGTAGTAGACCTTCATCGTCTTCCCCTAGTGTCTCGTATCGAGCTCGCGGCACGAGCGTCTAGATCACGCAGATCCGGTCGCCGCGCCCGATGCCGCGAGGCGCCGGTGCGCACGGTCTCCAGGATCGCGCTCTGGTCGAGCGCCTGCGATGAACGCATCGAGCTTCTGGCCGGTCGCCGGTCAGCTCGATGGTGTAGGTCTTGTCGGAGACGTCGATGATGCGCGCCGCGGAAGATGTCGGCCATGCGCTTCATCTCCTCGCGCTCCTTGCCGCCGGCGCGCACCTTGATCAGCATCAGCTCGCGCTCGATGTGCTCGCCCTCGGTCAGGTCCACCACCTTCACCACCTCGACCAGCTTGTTGAGCTGCTTGGTGATCTGCTCGATCACGTCGTCCGAGCCGGTGGTGACGATGGTCATGCGCGACATCGACGGGTCCTCGGTCGGCGCCACAGTTAGCGACTCGATGTTGTAGCCGCGGGCCGAGAACAGTCCCGACACGCGCGACAGCGCGCCTGCCTCGTTCTCCAGCAGGATGGAGATGATGTGGCGCATGCTCACAGGTCTTCCGGCCAGGATCATTTCGCGATGATGCCCTTGCCGCCGGGCACCATCGGGTAGACGTTCTCGGTCTGGTCGGTGAGGAAATCCATGAACACCAGCTCGTCCTTGCGCTTGAACGCCTCGCTCAGCGCCGGCTCGACATCGGCCGGCTTGTCGATCCGCATGCCGACGTGGCCATAGGCCTCGGCCAGCTTGACGAAGTCGGGCAGCGCGTCCATGTACGACTCGGAGTAGCGGTTGCCATGGAAGAACTGCTGCCACTGGCGCACCATGCCCATGTAGCGGTTGTTCAGGTTGACGATCTTGATCGGCAGCTGGTACTGCTTGCAGGTCGATAGCTCCTGGATGCACATCTGGATGCTCGCCTCGCCGGTGACGCAGGCCACCGTCGCGCCGGGATTGGCCAGCTGCACGCCCATCGCCGCCGGCAGGCCGAAGCCCATGGTGCCCAGGCCGCCGGAGTTGATCCAGCGGCGCGGCTTCTCGAACTTGTAGAACTGCGCCGCCCACATCTGGTGCTGGCCGACGTCGGAGGTGACGAAGGCATCGCCCTTGGTGACCTCGTACAGCTTCTCGATCACGAACTGCGGCTTGATGATCGTCGCTCTTGCGGTCGTAGTTCAGGCAGTCCTTGGCGCGCCACTCGTCGATCTGCTTCCACCAGGCGCGCGAGCGCCTGCGGCGTCGGGCGCTGCTGGCGCGCCTGCGAGCAGCTTGATCAGGTCCTGCAGCACGTCGCGGCACGTCGCCGACGATCGGGACGTCGACCTTGACGCGCTTGGAGATCGACGAAGGGTCGATGTCGATGTGGATGATCTTGCGCGGCGTCCTGACGCGAAATGCGCCGGGTTGCCGATCACGCGGTCGTCGAACCGCGCGCCGATCGCGAGCAGCACGTCGCAATTCTGCATCGCCATGTTGGCTTCGTAGGTGCCGTGCATGCCGAGCATGCCGAGGAACTGCGGGTCGGTCGCCGGGATAGCCGCCCAGGCCCATCAGCGTGTTGGTGCACGGGAAAGCCGAGCAGGCTGACGAGCTCGCGTCAGCTCGGCTCGGCGGCGTCGGCCAGGATCACGCCGCCGCCGGTGTAGATCATCGGGCGCTTGCGCGTCGAGCAGCAGCTGCGCCGCCTTGCTGATCTGCCCGGCATGGCCCTTGCGCACCGGGTTGTAGGAGCGCATCGCGACCGTCTCGGGATAGACGAACTCGCAGCTCGTGCGTGGTGACGTCCTTGGGGATGTCGACCAGCACCGGCCCGGGGCGCCCGGTCGTGGCGAGATAGAACGCCTTCTTGATCGTACCGGCCAGGTCCTTGACGTCCTTGACCAGGAAGTTGTGCTTCACGCAGGGGCGCGTGATGCCGACCGTGTCGCACTTCCTGGAACGCGTCCAGCCCGATCGCGTGCGTGGGCACCTGGCCGGTGATGATCACCATCGGGATCGAGTCCATGTAGGCGGTGGCGATGCCGGTCACCGCGTTGGTGACGCCGGGACCGGAGGTGACCAGCGCCACGCCGACCTTGTCCGACGAGCGCGAGTAGCCGTCCGCAGCGTGCACCGCGCCCTGTTCGTGGCGCACCAGCACGTGCTTGACCTTGTCCTGCTTGAACAGCTCGTCGTAGATGAACGAGCACCGCGCCGCCGGGGTAGCCGAAGACGTACTCGACGCCCTCCTCCTGCAGACAGCGCACGACGATCTCGGCGCCGGTAAGCGCGGCCCCCTTGACTCGGTCCATGACTTGAATTGCCCGAAAGTGGCGGAAAACCTTGAACAATAAAGACTTGCTGCGATGCGGTCAAGGGAGTGAAGCGAGCTCCGCGGCAACGGTTTTGGTAACATTCCGGTCAGGCGTACATTGCGCACCCGCGCACGACAAAAGGTCCTACCCTGGCGACTCGCAGCGAGCTATCGGCGTTCCTCGAGAGTGTCGAGCGGCGAGCGTTCAAGCAGGCCGTGTTTGCCGTTCGCGATGACGACGCGGCGCTGGATATCGTGCAGGACGCGATGCTGAGGCTGGCCGAGAAGTACGGCGACCGGCCGGCGGAGGAACTGCCGCTGCTGTTCCATCGCATCATGCAGAACGCGATCCGCGACTGGTACCGGCGCCAGAAGGTGCGTTCGCTGTGGTCGACGCTGCTGTCGTCGCTCCACCCGGGGCGTGGCGAAGAGGAGGAGCGCGATCCGCTCGACACCCTCGAGGTCGAGCAAGGGTCGCATTACGGGGGCGGGCCGGGCGTGTTGCTCGAGCGGTCGCAAGTCATTGAAATAATTGAGCAAGAGGTCTCGCGCTTACCCGCACGTCAACGAGAAGCTTTCTTGATGCGTTACTGGGAGGAACTGGACGTGGCTGAGACGGCAATGGCGATGGGATGCTCGGAGGGCAGCGTGAAAACGCATTGCTCCCGGGCTGCGCGTGCGCTGGCGACGGCGCTCAAGGCCCGCGGCATTACGCTGTAGCTCGGCAGGCGTCCGGCAATAGCCATGAACGAACCCGAATTCGGCAACAAAGTCCGCCACCTGCTCAATCAGGGGGCGCAGCTTGACCCGCGCGCGGCGGAGCGCCTGCGCGCGGCGCGCGAGCTGGCGCTGGCACGGCAGAAGGCCGAGCCGGCGTCCGCGCTCGCCTGGGCCGGAGGCCTGGTCGCGCGCTTCGGCGGCCTGGGCGGCCTGTCGCTGCGGCTGCTGCTGCCGGTGGCGCTGCTCGGCGTCGCGCTGACGACGATTTACGGCTGGCAGCAGAACCAGAAGGTGGCCGAGTTCGTCGACATCGACAGCCAGCTGCTGGCCGACGACCTGCCGATCGACGCCTACCTCGACAAGGGCTTCGACGCTTGGCTGAAACAGCACGGCGTGCACTGAGCGCAGCGGCGCGCTGGCTCGGCGGCCTGGTCGGCGCGCTCGCTTTCGCATCGCTCGTGCTCGCCGCACCGCAGAGTAAGAGTCTGTCCTGGTCGCAGCTCACCCCGCAGCAAAAGGAAATCCTGGCCCCGCTCGCCGGCGAGTGGGACAAGCTGGAGCCGGTGCGCAAGAAGAAATGGCTCGGCGTGGCCAAACGCTACCCCAACATGACGCCGATCGGCAAAAAGCGCGTCCAGACGCGCATGCGCAAGTGGGCCGAGCTCAGCCCCGCGCAGCGGGAAGAAGCGCGCAAGAAGTATCAGCGCATCGACAAGCTGCCCCCGGCCAAGCGCGAGGCCCTGCGTCAGAGCTGGAAGGAGTACGAGTCGCTCCCGCCGCAGCAGCGCAAGTGAGCGCGCCGGGAATGCTGCGGCGGCTCGCCGCCATGACCTACGAAGGGACGCTGCTGTTCGGCGTGGCCTTCGTCTCGACCGCGCTGTTCCTGCTCGCGAGCGGCGGCGCCTCCGGGCTCGAGGGCTGGCGCCACCTCGCGCTGCAGGTCTACCTCGGCGCGGTGTTCGCAGGCTACTTCCTGTGGTGCTGGCTGCGCGGCGGACAGACCCTCGCCATGAAGGCCTGGCACATCCGCCTGGTGGCACCGGGGCGCGCGCGCGTGCCGCCGGGCAAGGCTCTGCTGCGCTTCGTGCTCGCCGTGCTGCTGGTGCCGAGCGGGATCGGGATCCTGTGGGCCCTGTTCGACCCCGAGCGCCAGTTCCTGCACGACCGGCTGGCGGGAACGCGGCTGGTCTCGGTTCCGCGTTGAGCCCCGGCTCAGCGTCGCTCCACCCACCACATCATCAGCACTGCGGCGAGGAAGAACGCCGCGCTCGGAACCGCGGCCGCCGCGAACGGCGGCCAGTTCTGCAGCAGGCCGATGTGCGAGAACAGGCTGTTGAGCATGTGGAAGAAGGTGCCGAGCATGATGCCCGAGAACACCTTGATTCCCACCATTCCGGCGCGCGCCTGAATGTAGGCGAAAGGCAGCGCGAGCGCCATCATCACCAGCACGGCGAGCGGATAGAACAGCTTCTTCCACATCGCGATCTCGTAGCGCTCGGTCTTCTGCTGGTTGCCGGCGAGGTGCTGGGTGTACCTGTACAGCTTCCAGACCGACATGCGCTCCGGGGCGACGATCAGCACGTCCAGCATCTCCGGGTTGACGGCCGAGTGCCATTCGACGCTCGGCAGGCGCTCGACGCGCGGCCCATCGGGCGTGAACTCGGTCTGCGCCACGTCGATCAGCTTCCAGCGTCCGTCGCCCAGGTACTCGCCGCGCGTCGCCGCGCGCGCGAGCTGCAGCCGGTCGTCGCGGTCGAACTGGTAGATACGCACGTCGGTCAGCGCGCTCGCGCTGCGCGCTTCGCGCACGTTGATGAACGAGTGCTCGTCCTTGAACCAGAGGCCGGTGCGCATTTCCTGCCCGATCAGCGTGCTCATGGCGTGCATGCGCAGCTTCTGCGCCGCCTCCTCCGCCGCGGGCGCGACCCACTCGCCGAGCACGAAGGTCGCGACCACGAACACCAGCCCCACCTTCGCCAGCGCGGCGCCCGCGCCTCGCGGCGACAGCCCGGAACCACGCATCACGGTGAACTCCGAGTTGCTCGCCAGGTGCGCGAGCACGTAGAGGGTGCCGATCAGCACTACCACCGGGAACAGCTCGTAGGCGTGCGCCGGCACCGACAACAGGACGAAGATGAACACCTCGCGCAGGTGGTAGCTGCCGCGCCCGAGGTCGCCCAGCTCGTGGATCAGGTCGAAAAAGGCGAACAGCGACAGGAATCCGAGCAGCACGAAGCCCACCGCGGCGAAGATCTGGCGCGCCAGGTAACGCTCGAGCGTGCGGGAACGCATCGCGCCCGCCGCCCCTCAGCGCGCCAGCCGCAGCCGGAACAGCTGCATGCGGCGCGCGAACAGGACCAGCAGCAGAACCAGCATCACGCCGTGCACCAGCCACCAGCCGAGCGAGAAATCGAGCTTGCCGAGCGTGACCCGCGCCTGGCTGACGGACAGCAGGTTCGAGTACACGACGTAGGTCAGCAGCGCGAACGCCAGATTCACCGAGCGGCCCGCGCGTGGATTGACGAAGCTCATCGGAATCGCCAGCAAGACCAGGACCAGCGCCGAGAGCGGGATGCCGACGCGCCACAGCAGCTCGCCCAGGTTGGCGTCGGTCGGGTTGCGCATCAGCGTCAGGGTCGAGAGGTCCTGGTGCGAGGCGGAGGGCTGCGGGCCCTCGCTCGACTTAATGCGCGTCGCGTAGCGCCCGAAGCGCATGATGCGGTAGTCCGCCTCGCCCGGGCGGCCCTCGTAGCGCTGGCCGTCGTCGAGCACCAGGAAGCGGTCGCCGTTGGGCGCGGTCTCGGTGCGGCCGGTGCGGCTCATCATCACGCCCTCGCGCTCGTGCTGGACCGAGTTGACGAACACGTTGTTCACGGTGGTCTTGTCGGCGCCGACCGAATCGACGAAGAACACGCGGTCGTGGTCGCCCGATTCGCCGAAGGTGCCGGGATCGACGCGCGAGACGTCGTCGCGCGCCTGGATGTCGGCGCTGTACTGCCGGGCGAGCTGCGCCGCCCAGGGCGCAAGGAACAGCGACGTGGCCGCGATCAGCGCCACCAGCGGCAGCGCGAACTTCAGCACCGGGGAAAGCCACGCCGTCAGCGACAGGCCAGAGTTGAACCAGATCACCATTTCCGAGTCGCGGTAGCTGCGCGTCAGCGTCAGCAGCACGGAGACGAACAGCGTGAGCGACAGCAGCACCGGCAGCGTGGTGACCGAGAAGAAGCCCAGGTAGGCGAACACCGCGTCCGAGGGAATCTTGCCGCCTGCGGCGTCGCCGAGCAGCCGGATCAGGCGCGTGGTGAGCGCGATCGAGAACAGGGTCAGGAACACCGCGCTCGCGAGGCTCGCGAATTCCCGGATCAGCGCACGTTGAAAGATCATCTTCGCTTGAGCGCCCCCTTCGATTCACAGCCGGCAGCAAAACATGCGATCATTTACGCCGTCCGAAACGAGGGAGAACGCGGTGGAATTTAGCATAAAAACCCTTGCGCCCGAGCGTGCCAAGACGGGTTGCCTCGTGCTCGGCGTGCATCCCGGCGGCGCGCTGACGCGCGCAGCCCGACTCGCCGACCGCGCGGCGCGCGGCGCGCTGCGCAGTGCGCTCGCGCTCGGCGACCTGACAGGAAAGCCGGGCTCGACGCTGCTGCTGCGCGAGTTGCCGGGGCTGGCGGCGCAGCGCGTACTGCTGGTCGGCCTGGGCGAGCGCAAGGAACTCGGCGAGCAGCCCTTCCGCGACGCGGTGCGCGGCGCGGCGAACGCGCTGCGCGAGCTCGGCGCGAAGGACGCGACCCTGTACCTGGGCGAGCTCAAAGCCGCGCGCCGCAGCCAGGCCTGGGGCCTGCGCCAGCTGGTGCTCGGCCTGCGCGAAGCCTTCTACCGCTTCGATCAGCTCAAGACGCAGAAGAAGCCGCCGGTGCCGGCGCTCACCGCGGTGACGCTGGCGCAGAGCGAAGGGCCGGTGACGCTGCAGGCGCAGGCCGCGCTGAAGGAGGCACTCGCCACCGCCGACGGCGCGGCGCTCGCGCGCACCCTCGGCAACCTGCCGCCCAACATCTGCACCCCGACCTACCTCGCGCAGGAAGCGAAGAAACTGGCGCAGCAGTACAAGCTCAAGCGTGCAGGTGCTCGAGCGGCGCGACATGGAGAAGCTCGGCATGGGCGCGCTGCTCTCGGTCGCCAGGGGCTCGCGCCAGCCGCCCAAGCTCATCGTGCTGCGAATACGACGGCGCGCCCAAGACCAGCAAGCCCGTGGTGCTGGTCGGCAAGGGCATCACCTTCGACACCGGCGGCATCTCGCTCAAGCCGGCGGCCGAGATGGACGAGATGAAGTTCGACATGTGCGGCGCGGCGAGCGTGCTCGGCACGCTGCAGGCGCGCTGGCCGGCATGAAGGCGCCAAGATCAACGTGGTCGGCGTGGTGCCGACCTGCGAGAACATGCCCGGCGGCGACGCCATCCAAGCCCGGGCGACATCGTCACCACGCATGTCGGGCCAGACGGTCGAGATCCTCAACACCGACGCCGAGGGGCGCCTGATCCTGTGCGACGCGCTCACCTACGCCGAGCGCTTCAAGCCCGACGCCGTGGTCGACATCGCCACCCTCACCGGCGCCTGCGTGATCGCGCTGGGCCACGTCGCGAGCGGCCTGTTCGCCAACAACGAGCGCGCTGGCGCGACGAGCTGCGCGCCGCCGGCGAGGAGGCCTGGGACCGCGCCTGGCAGATGCCGCTGTGGGAGGACTACCAGGAGCAGCTGAAGAGCAACTTCGCCGACATGGCCAACATCGGCGGCCGCGCCGGCCGGCAGCGTCACCGCGGCCTGCTTCCTGTCGCGCTTCGCGCAAGAAGCATGCGCTGGGCGCACCTGGACATCGCCGGCACGGCCTGGAAGAGCGGGCGCGAGAAGGGCGCGACCGGGCGGCCGGTGCCGCTGCTGGTGCGCTTCGTGCTGCGGCATGCGGGCGCAAAGTGACCAGCATCGATTTCTACTTCAACGCCGAAGACAAGCTGCAGGTCGCCTGCCGCCTGGCCGGCAAGGCGCTGGCGCAGAAGAAGCGCCTGCTGATCTACGCGCCCGAGCCCGAGACAGCGCAGCGCCTGGACCGCATGCTGTGGACCTGGCCGCCGACCGGATTCGTGCCGCACTGCCTGGCGCACGATCCCGAGGCGGCGCAGACGCCCGGTCCTGATCGGGACCGACAGCGAAGCGCCGCTGGCCTGCGAGGTGCTGCTCAACCTCTCGCCCGAGGCGCCGCCGCACTTCGAGCGCTTCGAGCGCCTGCTCGAGATCGTCGCGCGCGACGACGACGAGCGCAAGGCGGGGCGCGCGCGCTACCGCTGGTACCGCGACCGCGGCTACCCGATCGGCGACCACGACCTCGCCGGGGAGACGGCGCGCAGTGAGTGACGACCCGCGCAGGGAGTTCAATCCGCTGATCCAGCGCGTCGACGCCGCTGCTGCGCCGGCACCAGGAAGCGCCCAGGCCGGACGAGGACGTCCCGGTGCTGACCGAAATCGTCGACCCCGAAGGCCGCCCGCCCGGCGCGCGGCGTGGATCGGGCCACGGTCGAGGCGCTGGCCGAGGAGCTCGAGAACGCGGTCCTGCTGCGCCTTGCGCCGGAGCTGGATCGCGTATTCGAG
The DNA here is from genome assembly GCA_963755395.1 of uncultured beta proteobacterium. Lineage (GTDB taxonomy): Bacteria > Pseudomonadota > Gammaproteobacteria > Burkholderiales > SG8-39 > DAHVFK01. Next base: position 612,010 of record CAVWJJ010000003.1, read on the forward strand.
GAACGCCTGGCGGGGACGCTGGGCGACATGCTCGAGCAGGTGCTGAACGGCATGCGCGCCGAGCTCGCGGCGAGCGTGCACATGATGGTGCGCGAGGCGATCGCCGTTTCGGTCTCGCAGGCGCTCGGCCGAGCTCGCCGCAGGATTCCAACCCGAAGTAGCACCGCATGTCCCTCGACAAGAGCTTTGATCCGGACGCGATCGAACGGCGCTGGTACCGGCGCTGGGAGGACGCGCGGCTGGTTCGCCGCCGGCGCGGAGCCGGGCAAGCCGGCGTTCTGCATCCAGCTGCCGCCGCCCAACGTCACCGGCACGCTGCACATGGGGCACGCGTTCAACCAGACGCTCATGGACGCGCTCACGCGCTACCACCGCATGCGCGGCGACAACACGCTGTGGCTGCCGGGCACCGACCATGCCGGCATCGCCACCCAGATCGTGGTCGAGCGCCAGCTGGAGCAGCAAGGCGTCACGCCGCCACGACTCGGGCCGCGAGAAATTCGTCGCGCAAGGTGTGGGAGTGGAAGGAGCAATCGGGCTCCACCATCACCGCGCCAGATGCGCCGCATGGGCGACTCGCTGCGACTGGAGCGCGCGAGTACTTCACCATGGACGAGGAGCTGTCGCGCGCGGTGACCGAGACCTTCGTGCGCCTGTACGAACGAGGGCCTGATCTACCGCGGCAAGCGGCTGGTGAACTGGGACCCGGTGCTGCACACCGCGGTGTCCGACCTCGAAGTGGACAGCGAGGAGGAAGACGGCTACCTGTGGCACATCCGCTATCCGCTGGCCGACGGCTGCGGGCACCTGACGGTCGCCACCACCCGCCCCGAGACGATGCTGGGCGACGTCGCGGTGATGGTGCATCCCGGAAGACGAGCGCTACCGCGCACCTGGTCGGGCAAGAGGTCGACGCTGCCGCTCGCCGGACCGCGCGATCCCGGTCATCGCCGACGAATACGTCGACCGGGAGTTCGGCACCGGCTGCGTCAAGATCACGCCGGCCCACGACTTCAACGACTAGGCAGGTCGGCCAGCGCCACGGCCTGCCGCAGATCAGCGTGCTGACGCTGGACGCGAAGCATCAACGACAACGCGCCCGCAGACGTACCGCGGCCTGGACCGCTTCGAGGCGCGCAAGCGCATCGTGGCCGACCTCGAAGGCGCGGGGCTGCTGGAGGCGGTCAAGCCGCACAAGCTGATGGTGCCGCGCTGCGACCGCACCGGCGCGGTGGTCGAGCCGATGCTCACCGACCAGTGGTTCGTCGCCATGAGCAAGCCCGGCGCCGACGGCAAGTCGATCGCGCCAGCGGCGATCGAGGTGGTCGCAGACGGCGAGGTCAAGTTCTACCCCGAGAACTGGATCAACACCTACAACCAGTGGCTGAACAACATCCAGGACTGGTGCATCTCGCGCCAGCTCTGGTGGGGCCACCAGATTCCCGGCCTGGTACGACGAGGACGGCAAGATCTATGTCGCGCGCAGCGACGAAGAAGCGCTGCGCGCAAGCTGCGGCGAAGGCTAACCGGCGCGCTCAAGCGCGACGAGGACGTGCTCGACACCTGGTTCTCCTCGGCGCTGTGTGCCGTTCTCCACGCTGGGCTGGCCCGACGAAGGCGCGGACGAGCTCGCGACAGCTCTACCTGCCCTCCTCGGTGCTGGTCACCGGCTTCGACATCATCTTCTTCTGGGTCGCGCGCATGATCATGATGACCACTGCACTTCACCGGCAAGGTGCCGTTCCGCGACGTCTACATCCACGGCCTGGTGCGCGACGCGCGAAGGCAAGAAGATGTCCAAGTCCGAAGGGCAACATGCTCGACCCGCTCGACCTGATCGACGGCATCGACGCTCGACGCGCTGCTGGAGAAGCGCACCACCGGGCCTGATGCAAGCCCGCAAGAGGCGCCGCAAGGTCGCGCAAGCGCACGCAGAAGGAATTCCCGGACGGCATTCCCGGCCTTCGGCGCCGACGCGCTGCGCTTCACCTTCGCCTCGCTCGCCACGCCTGGGCCGCAACATCAACTTCGACCTCAAGCGCTGCGAGGGCTACCGCAACTTCTGCAACAAGCTGTGGAACGCGACCCGCTTCGTGCTGATGAACTGCGAGGGGCAGGACTGCGGGACCGGACGAGACGCTGCCGCTGGATCTCGCTCAGCGCGTCGACCGCTGGATCGTCGGCACGGCTGCAGCGCGCCGAGGCGGAGGTTGCGCAAGGCCTTCGAGCGAGTACCGCTTCGACAACGTCGCCGGCGCCATCTACGAGTTCGTCTGGGACGAGTACTGCGACTGGTACCTCGAACTGGCCAAGGTCAGCTCGCAGACGGAGACGAAGCCGAGCAGCGCGCCACCCGCCGCACGCTGGTGCGCGTGCTGGAGGCGGCGCTGCGCCTTGCCCATCCGATCATCCCGTTCATCACCGAAGAGCTGTGGCAGAAGGTCGCGCCGCTGGCTGGCAAGCGCGGCGACACCATCATGCTTGCGCCTTATCCGAAGAGCCAGCCGGAGAAGATCGACGAGGCCGTCGAGCAGGAAATCGCACTGGCGAAGAGCGTGGTCAACGCCTGCCGCAATCTGCGCAGCGAAATGAAGCTCGCGCCGCAGGAGAAGGTTCCCTTCTATGTCACGGCGAACCCGAGCCAGTCGACGATCAGTGCCTTTATCACCCTCGTGCGCCCCTCGGATCTTCGCGTCGTCGACGTGCTGCCCGAAGTCGACGCACCCGTCGCCGTGGCAGGGCCGCATCGCGTGATGCCGCACGTCGAAGTGGACGTTCCGGCCGAGATCGCGCGGCTGCAAAAGGAGATCTCGCGCTTGGAAGGCGAGATCGCCAAGGCGCGCGGCAAGCTCGGCAACGCCTCGTTCGTCGAGCGCGCGCCGGAAAAGATCGTGGCGCAGGAGCGCGCGCGCCTGGCCGGCTTCGAGGCGACGCTCGGCAAGCTGCGCGAGCAGCTCGACAAGCTCTCCGCGCGCGCCTAGGCGCGCGCCCGCCCGTGCCCCTGACGCAAAGCCTGCGCGCGTTCCGCCACCGGAACTACCGGCTCTACTTCTTCGGCCAGGGTACCTCGCAGATCGGCACCTGGATGCAGCTGATCGCGACCAGCTGGCTGATCTACCGGCTGTCGGGTTCGGCCTTCCTGCTCGGGCTGGCGGCCTTCGCGCTGCAGATCTCGTTCCTCGTGCTGGCGCCGGTGGCCGGGGTGCTGGTCGACCGCATGATCAAGCGCAAGGTACTGTACGCGACGCAGGGCACGGCGCTGGCGCAGTCGCTGGTGATGTTGGCGCTGGTCGCGAGCGGTCGCATCGAGCCCTGGCACCTGGTGGCGGGCAATCTCGTGCTCGGCCTGGTGAACGCCTTCGACAGCCCGGCGCGCCAGTCCTTCCTGGTCGAGCTGGTCGGCGGCAGGGAGGACCTGCCGAACGCGATCGCGCTCAGCTCCGCGCTGATGAACGGCGCGCGCTTCGTCGGCCCGATGATCGGCGGGGCGGTGATCGCCTCGGCCGGCGTGGCCTGGGGCTTCGGCCTGAACAGCGTCTCCTACCTCGCGGTGCTCGGCGCGCTGGCGGCGATGCGCACCGCGCCGCGCGCGCCCGAGCGGGGCGCCGGAGGCTGGGCAGGCGAGCTGCTGGCTGGGCTTTCGCTACGCCTACGGCTTCCTGCCCACGCGCAGCGCGCTGCTGCTGCTCGCCGCGGTGAGCTTCTTCGCCCAGCCTTACCAGTCGCTCATGCCGTGGTTCGCCAAGGAGGCGTTCCACGGCGATTCGGCCACGCTCGGCATGCTGATCGGCGCCGGCGGCGCCGGCGCGGTGTCGGGCATGATCTACCTCGCGACGCGCACCACGATCCGCGGCCTGCTGCGGCGGCTGCCGCTCTCGGCCGCGACTGCGGGGCTCGCCCTGACGTGCTTCACGTTCACGCACGACCTTTGGCTCGCGCTGCCGCTGATCTTCCTGACCGGGATGGGGATCATGCTCACCGCGGCATCGACCAACACGGTGCTGCAAACCATCGTCGAGGACCGCCTGCGCGCGCGCGTGGCCGCGCTGTACATCATGGCCTTCCTCGGCATGAGCCCGCTCGGCGCGCTGCTGGCCGGGACGCTGTCGCGCTACGCCGGCCCGCCGCTCACGCTCGCGCTGGGCGGGCTTTGCGCGGCCGGCGCGGCGGCCTTCTACGCCTCCAAGCTGGCCGCGATCCGCAGGGAGATGCGGCCGGTGTACCGGCGCCTGGGCATCATCCCGCCGTCCGAGGCGCGCTAGTAGGCGCCGTAGTTCTTGCCGTAGAACGCCGGCCGGCGCCCGACCAGGCTCTCGAGCAGGGTCA
>CAVWJJ010000004.1:0-833252 GCA_963755395.1 uncultured beta proteobacterium
TCCTGCACGCCCCCGACCGATGGGTAGTAGTACTCAGACGCCAGCAGGATACGCACGCGACCTCGATTCAGATCCGAGCGCTTTGAAGAAAGTGATGCCAGGTCGCCTCGATTCCACTGCCGAAGTCGATCCTGGGTCGCCAATCAGAAATGTCTTCGAGCGCGGAGAAATCCAGAACGTTCGCGGGAACGTCGTAGGTGCGCAGTGGACGAACCTCTGTACGTACGGCTAGCCCTGCGCGCTTGGCAAGGGGCGCGATTGCACCCAGAACCTCCAAATTGCTCCTGCCGATTCCGCTGCCGATGTTGTAGGCATGGCCCGGTTTGCCATGCTGCAATGCCGAGAAGACTCCAAACGCTACATCGCTCACGTGAACATAATCCCGAACAGTGCCTGTTTCTCCGTACACGGTTACCGGCTCGTTACTGACGATCGCATGTATCGCCGCAGCGATGAATCCCTGTCCCGATCCGACGCGTTGACCCTCGCCGTAGGCATTACCCGGCCTCACCGCAACTACATTTAGTCCAAACACGTGATGGAACATCCACCCGTATTTCTCGATAGCAAGCTTGGTGATGCCGTATGGCGATATCGGATTGGTGGGGTGGTCTTCCCGGATGGGAAGTACATGCGCGACGCCGTACACTGTACCACCTGATGACCCGAGCACCACGCGCTCGACTCCGGCAGACAGAGCTTCCTGGAGCATACCGACGCTCGGCGGAAGATTGGAGACGATGTCGTACACCGGGTCGGCAAAGCTCGTCTGCGGGAACGGTCGAGTACGCGAGGTCAATGACTTCCGCCGCGTCTCGCAAGAATTGGGCGCAATCGCTCGCGGTCCCCATAGTCGCACGAGATATATCGGGCTTCCGCCGGCAGCGCTCTTCCTGGCGTGTCGCGGCGGCCAACGACCACCACCTCTCTTCCGGATTGAACCAGAAGCGGCACCAGCGAGGCGCCGATGAATCCGGCTCCTCCGATCACACAACAGGTTCGTACCGACCGTGGCATCCCCTGACTAGCTTCCAAGAACGATCGCGCGGGCCCTTCGCGCAACCTTCGCCATCACTCGCCTCCAGCGCGAGTCCGTACGGATTTCGAACAATCGATATCGAAGAGCGTCGACCCGTCCCCGTGCCTCACGCTCGATGGCCGCGCGGTGCGCAAGTGGCACTACACTACGAGCCGCAACGACAAATATCCGAACCATTTCGTCGAAGTCCGGGTGTCCCCCAGCATGCGGTGCGGCGCCACATGTGTCAGCGCCGCAATATTCACGACTTGGGGATTGTCGGGCGGCTCTCCCGCCGCAATCGCGATATTTTCAGCACAAATCGTGACCAGGTGATCCAAGAATGGAGATGGGCCCGCGCGAGACATGCTGGACCCGACCTCTCTGTATGCGTGCAGAATCTCCGGTATGTTGGCGACGTCGAACGACCGCGCGATCCGGGACCAGAGCTCGTAGTCCTCGGGGGGTTGACGGTTGCGATCGGTGCTGTAGACGCCGACCTGGCCCAGTGCTGACTTCCTCATCATGACCGAACTGTGCACGAACGGATTGTTAAGGAGCAACTCGAACTTAAGGCGGGCTCCATCGCTCGGATGCGCGTGGACGCGGCTCGTTCTTTGGTCGTCGCGCCAGATCTCTGCCCACGTGCCAACCAGCGCACACTGCGGATGCGCGTCTAGAAACGCGACCTGTTTCGCGAGGCGCTCGGGGCGCGATACATCGTCCTGGTCTTGCCGCGCGATGTAACGCCCACGGGAAAGCTCGATGCCCCGGTTGAGTGTCCTCGCGAGCCCGCAATTGGTCTGCGATATGTAACGAATACGCGGCTCGGTATAGCGCTGCAGAATGGATGGCGTCTCGTCCGTCGAGCCGTCGTCTATCACAATGAGCTCAAAGTCGGCGAACGTCTGATTCAAAACGGACTCTATCGCCTGCCCGACATACAATGGGCAGTTATATACGGGCAGAACCACGCTGACGGCAGGCTCCATGTCAGGCGCTCAGAGCCGAATCCAGCCTTCGGGGATGAGATCGGAGGTATCGAGCTTCGCTTCTGCGAACCATTTCTTTGGCGCGATCACGATCTTCCCTGGGTTCTGGCACAGCCAAGCACCCCACCAACTGAACGTGCTGTTGGCAATGATGTGATGGCGACATAGCGTCATCAGTCGAAGGTCCTCGTAGTCCCGGTCCGGCGGATTGTGACGCACCACGACAGAGTTGGAGGAAAAGCGGAGATTTGCCTCAGCCCAGCTCGGGTCGTCCGAGAAGACAAAGAGGTCAATGTCTCCGACCCGCTCGCGAAGAAGTCGTTCTGCGGCGGCATAGTAGTCCGGGCCGCAAACCCCGTGATACCGGGCAGTATGTGGATCTTGAACGTAGTCGCCACGTCGCACATGAACAGACACCGCGGTACAAGTGTTGATCCGGGCTGCGGTGGCCGCATTCTCTCCCACAAGTTTATTGCGACTGGTGAACTCTTCGCGCAATTGTCGATCGATCGCATGAAAGTATTTCCAGCTCTGCCAATAGCCTTGCAGATAGCTATGAGACGGAGCATTCAAGACGGTTGCATCAAAACTGAAGCTTCGCTCTCGGACAATCGAGACGGGCTGGATCCCGAATGCGGCAGCGGCCATTCGTCTAATGCGCGCAGACAGTCCGTCTCCCAATGCGAGCCGCCGACGCTCGGTTTCCGTCAAAACCGTTGCCTCAATCATCAACTCATCCAATGCGTACCGGCGTAGCGCTTGCCGCTCAAACGAAGAAACGTCGAGCTTAAGCGCCGTACCATATTTGATCGCTAGCGCGCGCCCCAGCGCGTACTGGAACATCTGATTGCCGAGGCCCCCGATGAGTTCGGTGACAATCATCTCGGCCCGAGCGTCTCGCGCGAATAGGCACCGACAAACAGTTGGCCACTCCCGAAGATGCTATTCACCTAATCGGCTAGGGGTACTGGCGGACGATCTGATGGCGCCATACTATAAACGTAGGCCTTCTCCCACATCTGCATCCAGACTTTGAGCATTTCCGCCTCGGATCCCGTCAGCTCGACGCCGCCCTTGCCCTTAACCTCCGGCTTGATCGTGCTCGCCCTGAGCAGATCTCGTACCGCCTCTCGATACTCCGAGAGTCCGAGCCTGGCGGCACCTTTTTGAGCCAGAACTTCCACATTTCTCAAACGCCCCCACTTTTCAGTCCGGGTAGATATCTGCTCAAAGCCGAGGGCGCTCAATGTTCGGACGAAGCGCTCGGGGGACCAACCGTCCCAGTGCACCGCCCAGTGAGATTCATGAGATCCGAATAGATGTCGCACGACCTCTTGCTTATCACCGTAACTCCACCACGGAGATACCAGAAGTCGCGCGCTCGCAATTAGGTCGGGAGTCTCGATGCGCAATTTCCCGCAGGGCTCCAGCCAATCTCGCCACCTGCACAGCAACGCAAGCGCATCTGGACGCGAAAAATGCTCAAACACGTGATGAAGCCTGATCTCTTCTATTGTGTTGGGCGGATACTCCAGCGTTAGCAGGTCGTGGAAAAGATCCGCTTTCAAATCTACCTGGACCGAGTGCTCACTGGGCGGATAGTCAACGTTGACATACCCTTCCATGTATTGGCGCCCGCAGCCTAAGTGCAATTTCATAGATCCGGCGCACTCGCTACAGTCGCAAGCAGGAAGAAGTGCATGCAATGTACGCTGGCGCTAGTTGTTGCACTAGTGTAGGCGCGCACGCCACGCCTCCGTCGACACAAATATGGTGTTGATATAGGTATCTGCGTAAACGAGGTATCCCTTCGCCTTCATCAGATCGATGATCTCTGTCAGTTTACGTTCCGTTCCATTCTGCGTAAATGTGAGTGTCTCGATGCACATCACATCTGGCCGGAAGTGCTCGAAGTCCCATTTGGTCAAGATCTCGAAGTCGAGCCCTTCGACATCGAGAGAAACATAGCTCGGACATTCGGAAAACTCGTTTGACAGGATATCGTTTATATCCCGTTGCGCAACTTCGAATACCCCTTCTATCTTTTCCCGTCCATAGCTCTCGTACTCTGCCGCCTGCGACTTCACCAGCGTGTTGAGGGTTCGCGATGACATGCGATACATGTTGGCCGCCGGACGGCCGTCCACTCCTATCGCAACGTTCAGGCAAACATCCTCTGGCCTCGCCTTCCGGAGGCCACGGAACAGATCTGGGTCGGGCTCGATGAGAACACCTCGGAAGCCCTTTTGATAGAACAAATAGGTGTTGTTTAGCGCTGTGGGATGGTTCGCGCCGATGTCGAGATATCTCCAGTCCTTCTTCCCAAGCCACATGAACAGAAAGTCGACTATTAGATCCTCTCCGCACTGCGAGTAGCTACGCTTTTCAGGCTGCCCTACCGGATTGCCTCCCGGCACTCCACCCAGGCCCCGATTGAGGAGTTTTCGAGCCTTCAACCACGTGTTGCGCAAGAGCATTGGTAATCTAACTTCAATTGGCGAGGCTGAGGCTCTTCCGTCGCTTGCCACTGCCGAAACCTCTTCCGGCGCTAAGTTGCGTGCAAGGCGCAAGAAGTATTGGAGATACCTCAGGCGTGACATCCCCCTTGCGCCCAACGTTTTGTACACGTACGCGTTCTCGACGTATTGAAGCCCGCGATCGGCCTGCACTTGCCGAGTCACTTGATGAGGTGCCGATGCGGTTATATTCACTAGGGGTTTCGAGGTGTAGCTGAAAGTCCCGTGCGCCCTTAGGATCTGGATATACGCTGCGACGTCTACCAACCATTTCAAATTCTCGTCGAATTTAAAACCCGGTATACGCCTAAAGATGGTTGCGCTCGGCGCCCCAATGAAGTTCGCGTCGAAGAGACAACGCGGATCCATTTTCAGGCGGCGAATCTGCTGCTCAGTAGCGGTATGCTGAAATAGAAGGGCACCATTCGCATCTCTCGCGTACGCTCCAGAGAATGCGAACGCCACCCCCGCGCCACCGTCTATCAAGTCTACGTATTCCTGTAGGCTATTCCCGTTGGTGAACCAGTCGTCGTGGTGAAGGAACTTGATTAGCTGACCGTGACTGAGCTCTATTGCTCTATTCCAGTTTCCGGGAGAACCGAGCCGTCTCGAGTTCCTGAAGTACCTGAGCCGTGCGTCAGTGCGCCAAGGCTGAATCGCGCTCTCAACGATGGCAGACGAACTGTCGTCCGTAACAATTACCTCGAAATCGTCAAAGGTCTGTTCAAATACTGACTTGAGCGTCCGCGCCAACGGCGCGACCTGCTGATAGGCGGGAACGCAAATTGAGACGCGCGGCGAATTCATTGGGGATCGCGCGCAGCATAGTTCTTGCCTCTAAGTCGCGACGTGTACCTTCCGATCCTTCGTAAGAGGTAGCGTAGCGTCACAGCACGTCCGGGGTTACCGCATACTTCTACAATCGTTTTCCCATCACCGGTACTAAGTACAAAGAGAAACTGATAGGTCGTTGCAAGCTGATCGCGCAACAGTCTTAGTAGGACGAGCGGGTTGACACGGAAACTCTCGATTGGAATCTCCGTGGTAAGGGGATCGCGCTGCAACAGGTAGATCGTCTGCGGCACAAATTGCGTTGCCGAGGAGAGCAAGCGTAGCGACTCCAACGTGAAGAACCGCAGGTGTGTGCGCTCTAGAATCCCGGAGTCCACATAGTCGAATACACCGTTGAGCAGAGCTATGCGCACTGAGACAAACGCGACATTGGGCGTGCTTACACATATCCTGGTAGAGGGGGCGATCCGCCTTCTGAATTCCGCTAGCACCTTGTCGGGACGAGCTAGGTGCTCGATCACATCCGCCATAACCACGAAGTCGTAGTTTATGACCCCATGACTTGAAGAAAGAAATTCCTCTACCGAATGGGCGAAAAGATTTCGGTAGAACGGCGCGGCATTTGCCGCAGCTGCAGGGTTGGGCTCAAGGCCATCTATGGTCACGGAGCCATGAACGCGGCGAAGGAGTCTCCCTAGTACGCCATTGCCGGCGCCGATATCGAGAACCGTTGAATCCTTCGGAATAATCTGCGCGAGCTTATTGAGCGGATTGGCGGCGTCCGCGAGGATCCAGTCAAGCGCACTCGGATGAATCTCGAAGCTCTCGTCCGGGCGTTCAAAGACACCGTTCTTTCTCTCCAGAGAATTGGTTTCAGCCACCCTTTTCAAATCCAGCCTCTCGCTGTCATGGGATGGCAACGCACCTAAGTGCGCCGTTGCCAATAGACGCCAATGCCGTCAATGTCCGCGATCTCATCCTTGATGCCGTTCTGCGCCCGATAGTCACTCACCGCTTTTGCGCAGGACGCAATGCAGTAGTCGTCGACTATGACATAGCCACCGATCGAGACTCTAGGGTAGAGATTCTCCAATGCGATCATGGTCGACTCATACATGTCTCCGTCTAATCGCAGCAATGCCAGCCGCTCAACCGGGGCACGAGGCAATGTGTCGCGAAACCATCCCGGGAGGAAGCGGGTCTGATCGTCCAGCAGACCGTACGCGGCGAAATTCGCCCGAACCTCATCGAGCGTAACGCGCAGTTCATCGTATGCGTGGTGCGTGTCTCCAGTGTCTTCCGGATATGCCTCAGGATCAGGCTTGGGAAGGCCCTCGAATGAGTCCGCCGCCCAAACAGCCCTATTCGTAATGTTGTAGGCCTTGAGAACAGCCCGCATGAATATTGTGGCTCCTCCTCGCCAGACCCCGGTCTCCATGAAGTCGCCTGGAATTTCTGTGGTGATGACATCTTCCAAGCACTTCTGCAGATTATCCAGACGGCGAAGTCCGATCATCGTGTGCGCGCTGGGAGGCCAGTCAAGGCCGCCCTTCCGCTTGAGAGGATCGAAGGGTGCCTTTCTTGCCAGGAAGAGCCCACGCCTGGCGACCATATGAGTCAGTAAGCGCTCGACCCTCCCTTCGGGTTGCGCCCGGACCCATTCATTGTTTCCATAGACCCAATTGGTGAGACAGCGCTTCATTAGGTCAAGGTAAAGGTGTCGCGCGTCGCCACTTGTTATCGTCATAGGGCTACTCGATAGCCAGAGATAAGAATGCGCCCGACCCATACGCGAGTAGAACTCGCGTTCCGCGGTGAACCGCGACTGAAGCTCTTTGGCAGGCAAGTGTTGCGTGATAGCGGGATTGGCACATCGTCAGCGCACCTCAATTCTTCGTTTGGCCTGTAGCACGACCGTCGCTAATCTTTCTAAAGCTACACCTCAGATCGAGCGGCCCCATGTCTCCCAGATTTCGAGAATAGACCCCGTCGGGTGAAGGCCGAACCTCGAAGGACGCACAATGTTGAATGGCGTCCAACGTGTCTCCACGAAAGACGATTGAAGCGCTAACAAGGTACTGGCCAGGGACTAGTGGAAGATCGTCAATGTCGCAGGCGACGACCACGAAGCGGCCGTCAATCTGGATCAGTTTTTCAGTCCAAGACGAAACGACGGTCCACAGACGCTGACCGTGCTCGGTGTCGATAGCAAAAGCAAAGTCGACGTCTTTACGATTCAAGTAAGTATCCGTGAATCGTACCGAAAGGCACAGGCTGAGAGCCGAGTGATTCGAGACATGCTTGACCCTCGAGCCTTCCTTACTTTCCAACCAGACGTCCTTGATGGACGCCTCGCCGCTTCCGCCGCGGCCTGAATGCTCGTCTACAGAGAAATTCTGCCTTCCCACGGCCTCGGTATAACGCCCGCGCGCGTCTCCGGCGGTGCCGGAAAATGATATCGAGCCGTGTTCAAGCACAATTCCCTTGTTACATAGAGAAGCCAGGGCATCCATGTTGTGCGTGACAAAAAGCACGGTGCGCCCTGCGCCGCTCAGTTCTTCCATTCTTCCAAGACACTTGCGTTGAAACTGTAGGTCACCTACCGCGAGCACTTCGTCCACGATCAAAATGTCCGGCTCCAGGTGCGCGGCCACGGAGAACGCAAGCCTAACGTACATACCAGACGAATAGCGCTTAACCGGGGTGTCGAGAAATTGCTCGATCTCAGCAAACGCCACAATGTCGTCGAACTTCAACCGAATCTCGCGCGAACTCATACCGAGAATCGTTCCATTTAAGAAGATGTTCTCTCGACCCGTGAGTTCGGGATGAAAACCCGTTCCGACTTCTAGCAGGCTCGATACGCGCCCTCGGATCCTGATCTTCCCTTTGGTGGGCTCTGTAATTCGGCTAAGGATCTTGAGCAGAGTTGATTTTCCCGCGCCATTTCTACCGATGATTCCGAGTCGATCCCCTCGTTTGACGTCGAAGCTTACGTCTCTCAGCGCCCAGAATATCTCTTCGGACGTCCGTCTCGTACGCACGCCGTTTCTGTTCGCAATCCTCCGCGCAAAGGACTGCGCCTGATCGACCAATACTTCACGCAATGAGTGATACTTCGGTTGCGTATTGTGGCGCAGAGTGTAGGACTTCGACACCGCGCTCACGGAGATTGCGTATTCGTCCACGATCAGATGATGTCGGAAAATGAACGCTCGGTGCGCCGGAAGAACGAGACGCCCGATAGCAAAAGTAGAACGCACAATCCACTTGATAAGACAAGCGCGTCCAACCTAAGGGGAAAGGCCTCACCTAATACAGACCAACGAAAACCTTCGATTACGCCGACCATGGGATTCAGGCAATAGATTAGTCTCCAGTGTTCCGGGATCACACTGCTACTGAAGCCAATCGGAGAGACATAAAGGCCCAGCATCAGGAGAAAAGGAACAACAAATCGGAAGTCGCGGTACTTGACGTTCAGTGCCGCAAACCAAAGACCCAATCCAAGTGCAGTGCCGGTTGCTATCAACACGAAGACGGGAACCGCAAGCAGCCGGGCGCTTGGCGCAAGGCCCATGGACGCCATCATGACAATCAGGAGTCCGATTCCGATTGCGAGGTCGACAAGTGCTACGGCAACAGTCGCTAGCGGGACCAGCAATCGAGGGAAGTAGATTTTGGAGAGCAGATTCGCACTTGCCAACAGACTATTGCTCGCTTCGCCTAGCGCAGCGGCGAAAAAGAACCACGGCAGCATTCCACTTAGAACCAATAGGCTGTACGGCGCGCCATGGGAAGGCAACTTCGCGATTCGTCCGAAAACCAGCGTGAATATCAGCATCGTCGCGAGGGGGCGCACGATAGCCCACGCGACTCCAAAGACCGTCTGCTTATAGCGCACAGCGATGTCGCGCCAAGCCAGAAAATAAAGCAACTCTCGATAGCGCCATAGATCGCGCCAGTAATGGCGCTCGGCCCGGCCGGCCTCCAATACCAGCAGCTCTTCATCGCCCCTATTGGCCATCGATTTGTGGCTACGAGACGGGTTGCTGTTGTCCACTACCCTCAGATGCCGCAACGCGATCGACATGCCAGCGGTAGGCCCTTGCAAAGCCATCCTCAAGCCCGATCTGCGCCGTCCAGCCCAGGCTTTTAAGCTTCTCTATATTCATGACCTTGCGCGGCATTCCGTCTGGCTTGGTCGTGTCGTGGACGAAGCTTCCTTTCCAGCCGGCAACCTTGGCGACCAGCTCAGCAAGTTCTCTGATGCTGATGTCCTTGCCGGTTCCGACGTTGAGGAAGTCCTCGTCCGAGTAGTGCCTCATCATGAACACAAGTGCGTCTGAGAGATCGTCTACGTAGAGAAATTCTCTGCGCGGCGTGCCCGTGCCCCAGATTTCAATCGTCGGCAGGTTCTCCATCTTTGCCCGATGCACCTTCGCGATCATCGCTGCCGCGACGTGCCCCTGCTGCAAGTCGTAGTTGTCGCCGGGGCCGAACAGGTTTGTCGGCATGGCTGAGATGAAGTCACATCCGTACTGACGTCTATAAGCCTGGCAGAGCTTGATTCCCGCGATCTTCGAGACTGCGTACCACTCGTTGGTGGGCTCGAGCGGGCCCGTAAGAAGCTGCTCTTCTGTCATCGGCTGCGGCGCAAGACGAGGGTAGATGCAGGAAGAGCCCAAGAACAGCAGTTTCTCGACACCTATCTTGTAGGCCGCGTGAATGACGTTGGTCTCCATCGCGAGGTTGTCGTAGAGAAACTCCGCAGGCCGTGTCGAATTGGCGAGAATGCCCCCGACCGTAGCGGCGGCCATGAATACTGCTTGCGGCTTGCGGCGCGCCATCCAGGATTCGACCTCGTCCTGCCTGCGCAGGTCCGCGTCCGACCGGTCTGCGGTCAGAATCTGGCAGCCCTCCGACGCAAGCCGACGCACGATCGCCGAGCCTGCCATCCCGCGATGGCCTGCGACCCACACGCGCTTGCCGGCGAGTTGGTAGTCAGTCCTGGCGATCATGACGCCTGTATTCGCGCTCGACTTCCACGAGATCCGCCTGGACCATCTCGCGCACCAGTTCGCGAAAGCTTGTCTTGTGCGTCCAGCCGAGGCGTTCCTTTGCTTTCGTGGCATCGCCTAGCAGCAGGTCGACCTCCGTGGGTCGAAAGTAGTGCGGGTCGACCTCGACAAGCACTTCCCCGGTCGTCGCGTCGATTCCCTTCTCCTCTACGCCTTTGCCGCGCCACTGGATTTGTCGGTCGACCTCCATGAACGCGAATTCCACGAACTCCCGCACCGAGTGAGTCTCGCCCGTGGCAAGCACGTAGTCGTCCGGGACTCGGCTGTTGAACGATACGCCACATGCCTTCGACATAGTCGCGGGCGTGGCCCCAATCGCGCTTGGCTTCGAGATTCCCGATGTACAGCGTCTTCTGACGCCCGAGCTGAATCGCGGCCACGGCACGAGTGATTTTTCTGCGTTACGAAGGTCTCTCCGCGAGTCGGGCCCTCGTGATTGAAGAGTATGCCGTTGCTGGCATGCAGTGCCGTAGGCCTCCCGGTAGTTCACTGTCATCCAGTAGGCGTACAGCTTTGCCGCCGCATAAGGCGACCGCGGATAGAAGGGCGTCGACTCTCGCTGCGGCACTTCTTGCGCCTTGCCGTAAAGCTCGGACGTCGAGGCTTGGTAGAAGCGAACCTTTTCGCGTAGTCCAAGGATGCGGATCGCTTCTAGCAGTCTAAGCGTTCCCAGCGCGTCGGCGTTTGCCGTGTATTCTGGGGTCTCGAAACTGACCTGAACGTGCGATTGCGCCGCAAGATTGTAGATCTCGGTTGGGGCCGTCTCCTGCACGATACGGATCAAATTGGTGGCATCCGTAAGGTCCCCGTGGTGCATGAAGAAGCGCACGTTCTTCTCATGCGGGTCGTGGTAGAGATGGTCTACACGTCCGGTATTGAACGACGAAGAGCGGCGTTTTATTCCGTGTACGACATATCCCTTGGACAGAAGCAACTCCGCAAGCAGCGCGCCGTCCTGACCGGTTATGCCAGTGATCAAGGCAATCTTGGAAGTCATCGAAGTGCGAACTCGTCGGGGCGGCTGGACCCGCAGGGACCGAAACGGTCGAAGTATAGCGTTCGGCGAGGGCGACACTCCCGCCGTGCGCCGCTAATGTCCCGTGTCGAGGCCGGCCAGGCACTCCTCCAGGCTCGCCCTCCAGTCTGGAAGCGCCAATCCGAAGACCCTTTCCAGCTCTCTCCCCATCCAGTACGGAGTTCGTCGGCCTTTTCGCCGGTGTAGGGTACTCCGACGACGGTATCGCGCGTACTGGCGTTTCCGAGTGCGTTTGTCGAAGCGCTTCGGTGGCAAACCCGAACCAGGAGGTCCGCCCCCGGTTCGTGACGTGATAAACACCCGACGGCGACTCATCGCTGAGCACTCGCCGAACGATGCCGGCACTGGACCGTGCAATTGCACGGCACCAGGTCGGGGCGCCGAACTGGTCGTCCACCACGCGCAGTTCGGACCGCTCTGCGCGCGAGGCGCAGCACCGTCAGAAGAAAGTTTGCGCCGCGTCCGCCGTATACCCAGCTCGTGCGCAGGATCAGGTGAGCGCAGCCAGCATTCAAGTATCGCCTGCTCGCCCGCGAGCTTCGACCTTCCGTACGCGTTGATTGGATTCGGTTCGTCGTCCTCGACGTACGGCGTCGTCCTTCTCGCCGTCGAACACGTAGTCGGTCGAGTAGTGGACCAGCAGCGCGCCGAGGCGCTTCGCTTCCTCGGCGAGCACGCCGGGCGCGAAGCCGTTGATCCGCATCGCCAGCTCCGGCTCCGACTCGGCCTTGTCCACCGCGGTGTAGGCGGCGGCGTTGACGATCATCTCCGGCTTGACCTCGCGCACGACGCGCCGGATCGCGTCGGGATCGGCGAGATCGAGCGTCGAACGATCGGTCGCGACGACCTCGCCGAGCGGCGCCAGCGCCCGCTCGAGCTCCCAGCCGACCTGCCCGTTGCGGCCGGTGAGGAGGATCTTCAAGGGTAGGTCTCGGCCTCGGCGAGCGGCACGCCGCGCCGGTCCTTGTCGCTCATCAGCGGCTCGCCCTCGAGCGGCCAGAGCACGCCGATGCCGCGGTCGTTCCACGCCAGCGTGCGCTCGTGCTCGGGCGCGTAGTAGTCGGTGGTCTTGTAGCTGACGATCGCCTGCTCGGAGAGCACCAGGAAGCCGTGCGCGAAGCCCTGGCGGAATCCAGATCATCGGCTGCTGGCTGGGAGAGAGTATTGCCCCGGTCCACTTGCCGAAGGTGGGCGAGCTGCGGCGCAGGTCGACCGCGACGTCGTAGATCTCGCCCACGATCACGCGCACCAGCTTTCCCTGCGGCTGCTTGATCTGGTAGTGCAGGCCGCGCAGCACGTTGCGCGCCGAGAGCGATTGGTTGTCCTGCACGAACTCGACGTCGATGCCGGTCAGCTCGCGCAGCTGGCGGCGGTTGTAGCTCTCGAAGAAATGCCCGCGCGAGTCGCGGAATACCTTCGGCTCGATGATCAGGACTTCCGGGATGTCGGCTTGTATGACTTTCATCAGAACAGCCTCTCGTTCAGGACGCTCTTCAGGTACTGCCCGTAGCCGCTCTTCTCGAGCGGCTTGGCCAGCGCTTCGAGCTGCGCGGCGTCGATGTAGCCCATGCGGTAGGCGATCTCCTCGGGGCAGGCGATCTTCAGGCCCTGCCGGCGCTCGATGGTCTCGATGAACGCCGAGGCTTCGAGCAGGGACTCGTGCGTGCCGGTGTCGAGCCAGGCGAAGCCGCGGCCCATCGGCATCGACGTCGAGCTCGCCGCTCTCCAGGTACGCGCGGTTGACGTCGGTGATCTCCAGCTCGCCGCGCGCCGAGGGCTTGAGCTTCCGCGCGATGTCGACCACGCGGTTGTCGTAGAAGTACAGCCCGGTCACCGCGTAGTGCGACTTCGGGTGCCGGGCTTTTCCTCGATGCTGACGGCCTTGCCCTGCGCGTCGAACTCGACCACGCCGTAGCGCTGCGGATCCTTCACCGGGTAGGCGAAGACGGTCGCGCCTTGCCGCGCGCGGTCGCGCGCTGCAGCAGCTGCGCGAGCTCGTGGCCGTAGAAGATGTTGTCGCCCAGCACCAGGGCGACCGGATCGCTGCCGATGAAATCGCGGCCGATGATGAACGCCTGCGCGAGCCCTTCGGGCCGCGGCTGCACGGCGTAGCGCAGGCTGATTCCCCACTGCGCGCCGTCGCCCAGCAGCTGCTCGAAGCGCGGCGTGTCCTGCGGCGTCGAGATGACCAGGATGTCGCGGATGCCGGCCAGCATCAGCGTCGACAGCGGGTAGTAGATCATCGGCTTGTCGTACACCGGCAGCAGCTGCTTGCGTGACGACCTGCGTCACCGGATACAGGCGCGTGCCCGAGCCGCCGGCGAGGATGATGCCTTTCATGCCGCGTCCTCTCGTGCCGTAGTTGCGCTCCACCCAGCTGCGGTAGGCGCCGCTCGTAATGTCTTCCGTCCAGGCCCGGTTGTCGAGGTACCAGCGCACGGTCTTCTCGAGGCCGGACTCGAAGCTCTCCTGCGGCCGCCAGCCGAGCTCGCTGCGGATCTTGCGCGCGTCGATCGCGTAGCGGCGGTCGTGGCCGGGGCGGTCGGTGACGAACGTCGATCAGGTCGCGCATGGCTGCCGCGGCCGGGCGGCTGCGCCTGGTCGAGCAGAGCGCAGATCGTGTTGCACGACCTCGAGGTTGGTCCGTTCGCTGTTGCCGCCGATGTTGTAGGTCTCGCCCGGGCGGCCCTTGTCGAGCACCAGGCGAACGGCCGCGCAGTGGTCGTCGACGTAGAGCCAGTCGCGCACGTTCTGGCCGTCGCCGTAGACCGGCAGCGGCTTGCCGTCGAGCGCGTTGAGGATCATCAGCGGGATCAGCTTCTCGGGGAACTGGTACGGCCCGTAGTTGTTCGAGCAGTTGGTGGTCAGCACCGGCAGGCCGTAGGTGTGGTGGTAGGCGCGCACCAGGTGGTCGGCGGCCGCCTTCGAGGCGGCGTAGGGGCTGTTCGGCGCGTAGGGCGTCGTCTCGGTGAAGGCCGGATCGTCCGCGCCGAGCGAGCCGTAGACCTCGTCGGTCGAGACGTGCAGGAAGCGGAAGGCGGCTTTCTCGGCCGCGGGCAGCGCGACCCAGTGCGTGCGCGCCGCCTCGAGCAGGCTGAAGGTGCCGACCACGTTGGTCTGCACGAACTCGGCCGGCCCGTCGATCGAGCGGTCGACGTGGGTCTCGGCCGCGAAGTGCACGATCGCGCGCGGGCGCTGCTCGGCGAGCAGCCGGCGCACGAGCGCCCGGTCGCCGATGTCGCCCTGCACGAAGGCGTGGCGCGGATCGCCCTCGAGCGCGGCGAGGTTGCGCAGGTTGCCGGCGTAGGTCAGCTTGTCGAGGTTGAGCACCGCCTCGCCCGTTTGCGCGACGGTCGAGAGGACGAAATTCGAGCCGATGAAGCCGGCGCCGCCGGTGACCAGGAGCATGGCGCAATTCTACTGGAGCGCCTCGCTGCGCTCCTTGGCGTACTGGATGCGGTACAGGCGGGCGTAGCTGCCTTCGCGCGCCAGCAGCTCGGCGTGGCGGCCGACCTCGACCACCCGCCCGCGCTCGAGCACCACGATGCGGTCGGCGTTCTCGATCGTCGACAGGCGGTGGGCGATGACGATGGTGGTGCGCCCGCGCATCAGGACTTCGAGCGCCGCCTGCACCTGGCGCTCGGATTCGGAGTCGAGCGCCGAGGTGGCCTCGTCCAGGATCAGCACCGGCGCGTCCTTGAGCAGCGCGCGCGCGATCGCCAGGCGCTGGCGCTGCCCGCCCGACAGGCGCAGGCCGTTCTCGCCGATCAGGGTGTTCAGCCCCTCGGGCGTCTCGCGGATGTAGTCCATCGCGTGCGCAGCCTCGGCCGCCGCGATCACTTCCTTCTCGCTCGCTCCGCCCAGCCGGCCATAGGCGATATTCGCGTAGAGGCTGTCGTTGAACAGCACCACCTCCTGGCTCACCAGCGCGATGTTGGCGCGCAGGCTCTCGAGCGTCAGGCTCTGGATGTCGCTGGCCATCGAGCAGGATGCGTCCCGAGGTGGGAGTGTAAAAGCGCGGTAGCAGGTTGACCAGCGTCGTCTTGCCGCCGCCCGAACCGCCGACCAGCGCCACCGTCTCGCCGGGCCTGATCGCGAGGTCCACCTCGGCCAGCGCCGGGTCGGTGCGGGTCGGGTAGATGAACCCGACCTTGTCGTACGTCACCTCGCCGCGCGCGCGGCCGAGCTTGACCGTGCCGCGGTCTTCCTCGGGCTCGGCGTCGACCATGTCGAACACGCTTTCGGCCGCCGCCAGCCCGCGCTGCAGCGGCGCGTTGATGTCGGTCAGGCGCTTGAGCGGCGCGAGCAGCATCAGCATCGCGGTGATGAACGAGGCGAATTCGCCCACCGTCGCATGCAAGCCGAGCGACGGCTGCAGCGCGAGGTAGACGATGATCGCGAGCGCCACCGCGGCGAGGACCTGCGTGATCGGCACGATCGCGGTCGCCGGCACACGTGTGGCGCATGTTGAAGCTGCGTACCATTTCATTCGCCTTGGCGAAGCGCCTGGCCTCGTAGTCCTGGCCGCCGAACACCTTGACCACCTTCTGGCACTCGATGGTCTCCTCCAGCACGTGCGCGAGCTCGCCCATCGCGTGCTGCGCGCCGCGCGCCATGCTGCGCAGCTGGCGCGAGAACAGCCGCACGGTGAGCATCACCAGCGGCCCGACCGCGAGCGCGATCAGGGTCAGCTTCCAGTTCAGGTACAGCATCCAGCCCAGCAGTCCCGCGACCGCGATCGAGTCCTTCACCAGCACCGTGAGCACCGTGGTCGCGGCGCCGGTGACGCCGGCGACGTCGTAGGCGACCTTGGACAGCAGCGCGCCGGAGCTGTGGTCGTCGAAGAAGCGGCTCGGCATGCGCACCAGGCGCGCGAACATCGCCGCGCGCATGTCGAGCACCACGCGGTTGGCGACCCAGGCCATGAAGTACGACGAGGTGAAAGTCAGCAGTCCGCGCAACAGGAAGATGCCGACCAGGGCCGCGGCGAACAGCCCCGGCGGCAGCGCCGTCGCGCCGCGCGCGGCGGCGAAACCGCCGTCGAGCAAGGGCTTCATCAGCGCGGGGAACAGCGGCTCGGTCGCCGCGGAGCCGATCATGCCGAGCAGCGCGAGCGCGAAGACCTTGGCGTGCGGCCGAACGTAGCCAAGCAACCGCAGGTACAGCTCGCGGCTCTGCTCGCGCAGGTCGGTCATCGTCAGCGCGGCCCGGTTCCGCCCGGCAGCGGTACCAGCGGCTGGACCTTTTCCTTCCGCGATTCGACCTTCTCGACGAGCTCGGCCGCTCGGCGGTTGCCATTCTTCGCCGCCTGGCGGAACCAGGTATAGGCCTCGACCTCGTCCTTCGCGCACGCCGCGGCCCTCGGCGTACGCCAGCCCGAGCGCGTACTGCGCCCGGGCGTGGCCCTGAAGAGCGCTGCGTCGCAGCCACACGACCGCGGCCTCGTCGTCCTGCTTCACGCCGTACAGCCCGCGCGCATAGATCGCCGCGAGCAGGTATTCGGCCTCCCGCTGGCCCTGGTCGGCGGACTTGCGCAGCCATACCACGCCTTGCTTGTCGTCCTGCTTCTCGCCCAGGCCGTTGCCGTAGAGCAGCGCAAGGCGGTACTGGGCGTCGCGGTCGCCCGCTTCAGCCGCGCTCCGGATCAGGCTTGCCCCGCCGGCGATGTTCTTGCCCACGCCGCGGCCCTCGAGGTACAGCATGCCGAGCAGGTATTGGCCGCGAGGCTCCTTCTGCGCGGCCGCTTTTTCGATCCACTGCCTGCCCTCGGGCAGGTCTTGCGCGGTGCCCGTGCCCTCGGTCAGCATCTCGCCGAGATTCGCCTGCGAGCGCGCGTAGCCCTTCTCCGCGGCCTTGCGGTACCACTTGAGCGCCTGCCCGTAGTCTCTCAACTTGCCCGGCGCGCGCTGGTAAATGACCGCCAGGTCGTGCATCGACAGCACGTCGCCCTGCGCGGCAGCCTTGCCGAACCACTCCAGCGCCAGCTCGTCGTTGTGCGGCACGCCGTGTCCGCCGGCGTACATGTCGCCCAGGAAGCGCTGCGCGACCGGGTCGCCCGCCTTGGCACGCTGCTCGAGGGTCTCGCCGGCGGAAATGTCGCCCTTCGCCGCGCGCGCCTCGAGCGCGCGCGCATGTTCCTCGCTGAGGGTGGTGGCGCACCCCGCCAGGATGCAGATGGCGGCACACAGCGGCAGGATCGGGCGCATGGCAGGATTGTAGCGGCTGGCGGGTAGAATTGCCGCGGCCGATCATGAAAGTCAGCGGATTCACGTTCCTGCGCAACGGCAGCCTGCTGGGCTACCCCTACGTCGAAAGCATCCGTTCGGCGCTGCCGCTGTGCGACGAGTTCGTGGTCGCGGTCGGCGAGGGCGAGGACGACACGCTCGAGCGGCTGCGCGCGCTGAACGAGCCCAAGCTGCGCCTGATCGAGACGCGCTGGAACGAGCGCATGCAGGATCGCGGCTACGTCTACGCGCAGCAGAAGATGATCGCCCAGTTCAACTGCGGCGGCGACTGGGCGTTCTACCTCGAGGGCGACGAGGTGCTGCACGAGCGCGACCTCGAAGCGGTGCGCGGCGCCATGCGCCGCCATCTCGACGACCGCCGGGTCGAGGCGCTGGTGTTCGACTACCACCACTTCTTCGGCAGCCCGGACTGGGTCGCCGTCGGCCCGGGCTGGTACCGGCGCGCGCCACGCATCCTGCGCAACACCATCCGGAGCTACTCCCCGGACGGCCTGTTCTTCGTCGTCATGCAGCGCAACAAGCGCGGCCGCTATCCGCGCGCTGCGCTGGCCGGCGCGGCGATTTATCACTACGGGCATGTGCGCAGCATCGCCGCGATGCGCGAGAAGAACGCGCGCGTCGGAAAGTACTGGAAGCACGATCACCCTCTCTTCCAGGGCTACGCCATCGACCCGCGGCTGCTGGCGCCGTTCAGCGGCGAGCATCCGGCCGTGGTGCGCGACTGGCTGGCCACCCAGGCCGAGCGGCACTTCGCCCCCGACCCCGCCTACAAGGCGACCGCGCGCGACCTGAAGCACCGCCGCATGTTGGCGCTCGAGCGCTGGTTCGGCTGGGAGCTGTCGAAGAAGCACTACACCCTGGTGCGCTGATGGCAGGCGAGGCCCCGCGCCAGGTGAATCAGTGCGTCGATGCGGTCTACGTGCTCACCGTCGCCACGTTCGCCGAGCGCATCGCCCACATCCGGCGCGAGCTCGGCCGGCACGCCATCGCATTCGAGTTCGTGCTTGCGCACGACGTCGGCGCGCTCGAAGCCTCGAGCGTAGGCGCGCGCTTCGCCGGCTCCGCTCTCGCGCCCGCGCAGCGCTCGCTCGCGCTCAAGCACGCGCAGGCCTGGAAGAACGCCGTCGAGCGCGGGCAGCGCAGGATCCTGGTGTTCGAGGACGACGCGGTGCTGGCGAGCGATTTCGTGTCGCGCTTCGACGACGCAATGCGCGCCGCCGATCGGCTGCCGCCCGGCTGGCTGGTGTTCCTCGGCGGCGCCGACACCAAGGTGCCCGACAGCTACTTTCTCGCTCAAGGGCCGCTGATCCCCCTGCAGATCGCAACCGCCGAAGGCTACGTCACGGACCTCGAGGCCGCGCGCAAGCGGCTCGCCTGGCTGGGAGAGAACGAGATCGCGCTGCCCGCGGATCACCTGATCAAGCAGGCCGACGCCGAGCTCGGCATCGCGCACTTCTGGCTGCGGCCGCCGATCGTCGAGCAGGGCAGCGTGCTGGGACTGTTCGAGAGCGAGCTCGACGCGCACCGGCGCAAGCACAGCCGCGCGTTCAACGTCCTGCGCAATCGCTGGAACAAGTTCCAGCGCCACCGCCTGCGCGGCTGGCTCGTGCGCGCGCGCATAATGCTGAAATCGAAATGAAATTGATCCGGTCTCCGCTCGAGCTCGCGCGCTGGCTGATTGCCGCCGACATGGTGGCGCTACTCTTCTCGCCGCCGCTCACCAACCTGGTCGAGCTGGCGCTCTACCTGGTCGTGCTCGCGTCGGGCGAGCTTCGCGCCAGGTTCGTGCGCGCCGCGCGCCAGCCGATGGTGCTCGGCGCGCTCCTGTTCCTCGCCGTGGTGAGCGTGGGTCTCGCCTACAGCATCGGCAGCTGGAACGACAGCTTTGGCATGTGGTGGGGCTGGCGAAAACTGCTCTTGCTGCCGATCGCCGCTGCGCTGTTCGACGACCCCGCCTGGAAACGCCGCCTGGCCCTGATTCTCGTGGCCGTGGCGGCGCTGTGCGCGCTGGTTTCGTACGCCGGCGTCCTGTTGCACGTGACTTACTATCTCTACGAGCCCGGGGTGGTGATCCGCAATCATGCCACCCAGGGGATGATGTTCTCGGTGGCCGCTTTCGCCGCCGTGCTGTTGACCAAGACCGGCACGCCTGTCTCGCGCGCAACGAATGTGGCTCGGCGACGGCCGCCTTGCTGCTCATTGCCAACGCCGTGTTCGTGACCACCGGGCGCAGCGGCTACCTGGTGGCGGCGGTGCTCACGGTTGCGCTGGTACTGGGTTGGCTGGACGGCGACCGGACGAGCCTGTGGCAGCGGCTCGGCTTCGCATTCGGCGCGCTCGTGCTCGCGCTCGCGGTCCTCGCGTCCTCGCCGGTGGTACGCGAGGGCGTGCTCAAAGGCGTTCACGAGACGCAGCGCGCCTTGCACCATTCCGAGGCGATCACCTCGATGAGCGAACGCGTCGTTTACCAGCGCAATACGCTCGAGCTGATCGCTGCGCGGCCCCTTTTCGGCTACGGCACCGGGGCGTTCACGGAGGCCTATCGCAGACACGTCGCCGGCCGCAGCGGGGTCGACGGGCTGGTCGCGCACGATCCGCACAACCAGTACCTCAACATCGCGACCGAGAACGGTCTGCTCGGGCTGGCGGTGTTTCTCTGGTTCCTCGCCGCGGCCTTGCGCCAGCGCGCCAGCCCGCCCTACCGCCTGCTCGGGCTCGGGGTGCTTGCCGCATGGTGCGCGACCAGCCTGTTCAGCTCGCATTTCTCCACTTTCTCCGAAGGCCGCTTCATCGCCCTGTGGATGGGAGCTTTCCTGGCGCGTGAATAGGATGCCGCGCTCGCTGCTGCTCGTCGCGATCCGCCAGATCGGCGACGTGCTGCTCGCCACGCCGCTGCTGCGCTCGTTGCGCCGGGCTTACCCGGACGCAGTGATCGATGTGCTGGTGTACTCCGGCAAGGGGGGGATGCTGGAGGGCAACCCGGACTGCAACGACGTCATCGCGGTCGACGAGCACCCCGACCTGCGCGGCACCCTGCGCCTGCTGCGGCGCATCTATCGCCGCTACGAACTCGCGCTGACGGTGCAGGCCACGGACCGCGCGCACTTCTATGCCTGGCTCGCCGCCGGGCGGCGCGTCGGCCTGGTCCCTGACCTCGGCCCGGCCTCCGCCTGGAAGCGCCGCAGCTGCGCATCCTGGGCGGCGCTCGACAACGTCGGCACGCACACCGTGGCGCAGAACCTGGTCCTCGCCGATCTGCTCGGCATTGCGCGCTGCTACGAGGTAGTGCCGCCGCGCAGTGGCGATGCCGCGCGCGAGCTCGCCGCACTGCCGCTTGCCGCCGGCGAGCCGATCGCGGTGCTGCATCCGTTCCCGATGTGGCACTACAAGCGCTGGACCCGCGAGGGCTGGGAGGCGCTTATCGCGTGGCTGCGCGGCCGCGGACTGCGGCCGGTGCTCACCGGCGGCCCCGAGGCCGAGGAGCTCGCGTTCTGCGCCGCACTCGCCGCGGGCACGGGCGCGCTGAATCTCGCCGGCAAGCTGCGCTTCGCCGCGCTTGAAGCGCTGCTGCGGCGCGCCCGCCTGTATATCGGTCCGGACACCTCGGTGACGCATCTCGCCGCGGCCTGCGGCACGCCCACGCTGGCGCTGTACGGCCCTAGCAATCCGGTGAAGTGGGGGCCGTGGCCGCAGGCCTGCGAAGCGGCGCAGAGCCCCTACACCATGCTTGCGCGTCCGTGGCAACGCAGCGGCAACGTTCTCCTGCTGCAAGGGATACAGCCACCCGACCTCGGGCACTGCGTGCCATGCCGCGAAGAAGGCTGCGACAAGCACAAGGCCAGCTTCAGCCGCTGCCTGACCGAGATGCCTGCCGACCCCGTGATCGAGGCGGCCGCCGCGTTGCTCGAGAGTCAGCGCCCGACCAGCGAGAGATAGATCTCGGCCAGCTGCTTCGCGGTTTGGCCCATGCCGTAGCGCTCGGCGCAGGCGCGCGCGGCTTCGCGCAGGCGCGCATCGCGCATCGCCTGGTCGGCCTCGCCCAGCAGGCGCGCCAGGCCGCGCGGATCGTCCGGGTCGCACAGCCAGCCATCCCGTGCGGGACTCAGGATTTCCGCCGCACCGCAGCGCCGTCCCACAATGGCGGGCAGTCCCATCGCCAGCGCTTCGAGCACGCCCTCCGGGACGGCCGCCGAGCGCGCCGGCAGCAGCAGGCAATCGGCCGCGGCGTAGACCTGGCGCAGGTCGTCCGAGGCGCCGAGAAAGCGCACCCGCTCCCCGACTCCGGCCTTGCGCGCGCGCGCGGCGAAGCGCCGGGCGTCGGGATCCGCGCCCGCGACCACGAGCCACAGGTGGCGCGCTCCGGCGGCCGCGAGCGCATCGATCGCCGCGCCGAGGCCGTTCTCGGCGAAGCCCGGGGCGGCGAACGCGAACAGCGTGTCGCGCTGATGCGCGCCGAGCGCGGCGCGCGCGGCGCCGCGGCGCGCCTCATGCTCGCGCGGGTGGAAGCGCTCGAGGTCGACCCCGTCGTAGATCACGTGCAGCTTTTCGGGCGCGATGCGGAATCCGTGCAGGATCGCCTCGCGCATGCGCTGCGAGGCGCACAGCACCGCCCGCAGCCGCGGATGCTCGAACATCTCTTTTTCGGCCGCCTGCGCGTAGTGCGCGTAGGGGCCGGACATCGCGCCGGCAGCCGCCGCCAGCGGAGCGGCGGCGCGATAGACGTCGCAGCCAGGGATGCGCTCGTGCGACTGCACCAGATCGAAGCCCTGCCGGCGCCATGCGGCGCGCGCAGCGCGCGCGAACGACGCTTCGCGCCACAGTCTGCCGAGGCCCGGCGGGTCGACCTTGAGCAGGCGCCGCGCGCGCCAGTCGTCGGCCCTGCGCGCGATCAGCGTCGACTCGAAGCCCGCCGCCTCGAGCGCCGGCAGCACGCCGGCAATGAAGCGCTCGGCTGCGCCGCGCGCGTCGTAGCGCGCGCGCACGATCGCGAGCCTGGTCCTGGTCGTCGCCATGCGGCGAAGATACCACTGCCGGCACTAGCGCAGCGCATGCTCCGCGCTCAGGAACCAGCTCCGGCCGGCCTGGGGGTAGGCGCATACGGCCGTCGCGCAGCCGAACGCGTCGACAATGGCGTAGCTGTAGTACTGCTTGTCGAACAGGTTGTTGATCGACGCGGACAGCTTCCAACGCGGCGAATCTCCCGGGTCAGCTTGAGATCCGCCAGGGCGTAGTCGGGCATCTGGCCGCGGAAAGACGTTCGCCTGGTCGTTGTCATAGCGCTGGTGCCCCACGTAGCTGAGCGTCGCGATCAGCTGCGTGCGCGGCACGAAGCGCCACGCCGCACGCAGGTTGGCGAGCGCGCGCGGCACCAGCGGCACGTCTTCGCCTGCGACGTCGACCCCGCCGTAGCCCCGGACTTGAACTTCGCGCTCTGCGACACCAGGCTGCCGCGAGAGCTCGACGCTGCGGCGCAACCTGCGCTTCGGCGAACAGCTCGAGCCCGTCCTGCGCGTCGGGGACAGGTTGGTGTTGGCGCCGAAAGGCACCACCAGCGGGCTGAAGTAGATTTCATTCTCGAGGTCGATCACGTAGGCGCTGGCGCGCAGGTGCAGGCCAGCGGCGCGGTACTCGATGCCGGTGTCGCGATTGCGCGCGGTCTGCGGCTCGAGCAGGTTGCCGGTCGAGGTGAAGGCGTTTTCGTCCACCGTGGCGATGCGAAAACTCGTTCCCGCGCGTCCGAACGCAGTCCAGGCCGGCGCGAGCGCGACCTGCAATCCGAGCTCGCCCGAATGCGGGCTGCGCGTCTGGCTCTGGTCGCTGGTGCCGAAGCCGGTCTGTGCCAGCTCGTTCGTCACGCGCTCGCTGCGCCAGCCGAGCGTGAGCTTGGCCGCGCGCGTGACCTGCGCGTTGTACTGCGCGTACAACGCGCTCCGCTCCTGGGCGGCGGCGTCGGTCGCGGTAGGCGTGCCGATGCTCGCCTGGCTCGCGGCGAACTGGCGCCCATAGCCCCATTGCGCGAGGTCGACGCCGGCGACCAGGCTGCTGTCCACGCCCAGGGGCGAGGCCTGCCAGCGCAGCCGCGGCGAGAAGGTCGTGCTGTGGAGCGTCGCGGCGTAGTAGGAGCCCAGGCTCGCATAGTTGGCGCTCGACACCTGGTCGCGGTAGCCGAGGTCGGCCGCCAGTTCCAGCCCATCTTCGACCCGGCGCCTGCCCTGCAGGGTGACGAAACTGCCCCTGCGCGTGGACCAGTCCTGCGGCGTGTCGGTGCCGTTCCGGTCGGTGGCGAGCTCGATCTGGTTACGCGTTCCCGGCAGCTGCAGACGCTGGTCGTCGGTGCCAAGCTTGAGCGCGAGGCTCGCCTCGCCGCCGCCCCAGCGCAGCGCTGCGGCTGCGTCGTCCTGGCGCACACGGTTGTTGACGCGGTAGTTGTCGCTTTCGTAGTGGCTGCCGGAGACGGAAGCGCCGAAGCGCTCGCCCGCAGTGCTCGCACTCAAGCGCGCCTCGGCCGTGCTCTCGGAACCGGCGCCGAGGTAGGCCTTGGCGTACCCCTGGTTCGGTTGCGGGACCCTGGTGATGATGTTGACCACCCCACCGGTGGCACCGCCGCCATAGAGCACCGCGCCCGAGCCGCGCAGAATCTCGATGCGCTCGATCGACTGCAGCGGGATGGCGGACAGCTTGGTCGTGCTGAGGTCGTTCTCGTTCAGCCGCACGCCGTCGAGCAGGACGAGCGTATTCTGATCGCCGGTAATGCCGAAGCCTCGCAGGTCGAGCTGCCGGTTGGGATCGCCAGAGTTGTCGCGCGCATACAGTCCGCCCAGGTGCGCCAGCAGCTCGGGCAGCGTGTGGGCAGTGTCGCGCGCGATGTCGGCAGCACTGATGACGATCATCCCGACCGGGGCGTCGAGCCGCCGCTCCGGAAAGCGCGTCGCAGTCACCACCACAGCGTCCTGGTCTGTCTGGAGTTGAGCCTGTGCCTGCGCGGCGAACGAAGCCGCGATTGCGATGCAGAGACTGATTGCGGAAACGCGCACGGAAACCCTCCCCGGCGTCGACCCCGACGCCCTTAAGTTGGTTGGAAAGCGCTTCCAAGGCCGGTCTCCGGACTCGCAAGTCTTGGCGCCCCGCCTTCCCGCGCGAGAGGATGTCGCGCAGTGGCACGTTGGGACGCCCGCACTTGCTTACCGTTGCGGGGGCAGTACAGGCATTGCGGTCCGGCGAGCCGGCCGCGCACCTGTTTCCCGTTTCATCCGCGGCGCGGGGAACGCACCGCGGACACCTTGTAGCGAGGAAATTATAAGTTAGAAACGTTCCAGCCGCGCCGTGTAGCGCTCGACGACGAGACGGTAGAGGCGTCCCCCGATCTGCACGTGGGCGAATTCGGGCTGGCCGAGCGCTACCGCCTGCGCCGCGCCCTTGGCCCGGAAGCCGAAGGCGCCGCTTGCGATCAGGTCGGCCAGCAGCCGCTCGAGTTCGGGCGCCGGAATGGCGTCGTCGGAATTGTCGACTAGTTCACAGATCCGGCCGCGGGCGGTACGGCTTTCAACGCGCAGGCCCATGTCAGCGTCCTTAGCAATGATCAGGAAACACATGCAAAACCTGGTGTTATTTCTTGACGCAGCTTGAATTTTGAAACATAGTTTACTCGTGGAAGCCGAGTTCAACTCGCTCGAGGCCAAGGTTGCCCAGTTCGTCGCATTGTGCGAGCGACTGCGGGCGGAGAACATTCAGTTGCGCCAGGAACTGCTGTCGGCCCGCAACGACGCCAAGCGCCTGAACGAGAAGATCGACGGTGCCAAGCTAAAGCTGGAGAAACTGGTCTCGAGGCTCCCTGGATAGCGAATCGATGGCGGACGGCGCGAAAACAATCGACGTCGAGCTGCTGGGGCGCAGCTATCGCGTGGCGTGCAAGGACGGGGAGCGCGAGGCCCTGCTGCAGGCCGTGGCCTATCTCGACGGCAAGATGAACGAAATCAAGGCCGCGGGCAAAGTATCGGGCGGCGAGCGCATCGCCGTCATGGCGGCCCTGAATATCGCCCACGAGCTGCTCTCGACCAAGCTCGGCGGCGGCTACGACATCGGACAGATCAAGCGCCGCATCGCGACCCTCGAGGGCAAGCTCGACTCCGCGCTCGCGCAACAGGAAAAACTGTTCTAGCGTCCGGCGTTACAATAGCGCTATCGATCGACGTCCCCTGCTGTGTTCGATCGGGCTCATATTTTCCGAACCGATAGCTTCCTTAGGTTGCGGCCCGTGGGTCACTGTTGCGATCGTCCCACGCTTGCGTGCCGGACGAACCTGATGTGACCGGTAAGCAACCACCCTGATTAGCAGGGTTCGGGAGCCGAGCCCACCGGCACGAGCGGGGGGCACCCCCAACGACAAGATGAACTACTGGCTGATGAAGAGCGAGCCCGACGAGTGCTCGATCGACGACGTGCTCGCCGCCGTGGGGCGAAAGACGCCCTGGACCGGCGTGCGCAATTACCAGGCGCGCAACATGCTGCGCGACGGGCTGCGCGTCGGCGACGGAGTGCTGTTCTATCACTCGAGCTGCGCCGAGCCGGGCATCGCCGGGCTGGCCGAGGTCGCCTCGGGCGCGTATCCGGATCCGACTCAGTTCGACCGCAAGAGCCCTTACTACGATCCCAAGGCGATGCCCGCCGCACCGCGCTGGTTCTGCGTCGACGTGCGCGCGACGCGCAAGACGCGTCTAGTACCTCTGGCGGAGCTGCGCGCGCACAAGGCACTCGCCGGCATGGCGGTTCTGCGGCGCGGCAATCGCCTTTCGATCACGCCCGTGAGCGCGGCCGAGTGGCGTTTCATCGAAGGAAGGCTGCTTTGAACACGCTCCAGAACGACACCCTGCTGCGCGCGCTGGCGCGCCAGCCGACCGAGCACACGCCGATCTGGCTCATGCGTCAGGCCGGACGCTACTTGCCGGAGTACAGCGCGACGCGCGCGCGCGCCGGAAGCTTCCTCGCGCTGGCCAAGAGCCCCGCGCTCGCCACCGAGGTCACGTTGCAGCCGCTCGAGCGCTTTCCGCTCGACGCCGCGATCCTGTTTTCCGACATTCTCACCGTGCCCGACGCGATGGGGCTCGGACTGCACTTCGCCGAAGGCGAAGGCCCGCGCTTCGCGCGCCCGATTGCGCGACGAAACCGCGATCGCCGCGCTCTCGGCGCCCGATCCCACGCGCGAGCTGCGCTACGTTCTCGACGCGGTGCGCGAAGTCCGACGCGCGCTCGGCGGCCGCGTGCCGCTGATCGGCTTTTCGGGCAGCCCCTATACGCTCGCCTGCTACATGATCGAAGGCTCGGGCAGCGACGACTTCGCCGCGCTCAAGACCATGCTCTATTCGCGCCCGCAGCTTCTGCACCGCGTGCTCGAGGTCAACGCGCGCGCGGTGACCGACTACCTCAACGCGCAGATCGAAGCGGGCGCGCAGGCGGTGATGCTGTTCGACACCTGGGGCGGCAACCTGAGCCACGCCGGATACGAGGAGTTCTCGCTCGCCTACTCGCGGCGCGTGATCGCCGGGCTGAAAAAGGAAAACGAGGGACGCTCCGTCCCGAGCATCCTGTTCACCAAGGGCGGCGGACAATGGCTCGAAGCGATCGCGGCCAGCGGCTGCGACGCGGTCGGACTGGACTGGACGGTCAGCCCGGCGCGCGCGCGCGCACTGGTCGGCGCGCGCGTCGCGCTGCAGGGAAATCTTGACCCGAGCGCGCTGTTTGCGCCGCCCGAGGCAGTGCGCGGCGAAGCGCGCAGGGTACTCGACGCCTTCGGCGGCGCGCCGGGT
Source organism: uncultured beta proteobacterium (assembly GCA_963755395.1). Taxonomy (GTDB): domain Bacteria; phylum Pseudomonadota; class Gammaproteobacteria; order Burkholderiales; family SG8-39; genus DAHVFK01. The sequence continues at coordinate 27,484 of CAVWJJ010000004.1, forward strand.
CATGTCTTCAACCTCGGCCATGGCATTTCGCAACACACTCCGGTCGAGTCCGTAGCCGCGCTGGTGGACGAAGTGCGTACTTACAGCCGCAAGCTGCGACGAGAAAAGGGCTGAGAAATCGCTTTGGTCGCTTGACTTATTCACAAAAATCGTATTTCCCTCTCGCCGCAGGGCGATTTTTCCCCTTCCCTCTCAGGGGCCTCGCAACTCAATGGATTTAATACCTATTTCGGCTACTTGCAGGTGGGCGCGAGATTTCTCGGTGCGCCGCAGCAGCCGCGTTGCTGGCTCGTGACACTCTTACCCACAACTTTATCCACAGAAGATTGTGGATAGCGAAATTTGCCTTTCTGGCGCAATGAGTACGCACATCATCTCAACATTTCGATTCAACTCCAGAAGGTAATTCGTTGCCTACGCGGGAACTTTATTCGACTCCATTCGGACTCTCCCAGTGGCGCTGAAGATCCTGCGCGTCGCGCTCGATGTCCCGCTCGCCAACCTGTTCGACTACGCTCAGCCCGAAGGCGTCGAAGCCGAGGTCGGCGACCGAGTGGTGGTGCCGTTCGGCGCGCGCCAGCGCCTGGGCGTTGTCGTCGAGCGCGCGCAGGACAGCGCCTATCAGGCCAAGCTGAAGCCGATCGCTGGCGTACGCGACGACGCACCCCGCCTGGGCGGCGAGTGGCTTGCGCTGATCCGCTTTCTCGCGACTTACTATCAGCGCCCGCTGGGCGAAACCGCGATCGGCGCGCTGCCGCCGCGGCTACGCTCCCTGAAACCGTTGCCGCGCGCGACGCGCGGCGTGCAGGCCGAGGGACCGCCAGCAGGCGGCCGTTTCGTCGCCGTGCACACACTCAGCGCAGAGCAGCAGCAGGCCCTTGGACACATACGCGCCGCGCTGGGTGGCTACAAGCCGTTTCTGCTGCATGGGGTCACCGGCAGCGGCAAGACCGAAATCTACCTGCACCTGGTGGCCGAGGTGCTCGCGCGCGGCGCCCAGGCGCTGGTGCTGGTACCGGAAATCGGCCTCACGCCCCAGCTTGAAGCGCGCTTTCGGCATGCCTTCCCCGACGCACGCATCGCGCTGATGCACAGCGCGCTCGAGGACACGGCGCGAACCGCAGCCTGGCTCGCCGCTGCGCGCGGCGAGGCAGGGATCGTGCTCGGCACCCGCCTCGCGGTGCTTGCGCCGCTGCCGCGCCTCGCGCTGGTGGTGGTCGACGAGGAGCACGACACCTCTTTCAAGCAGCAGGAAGGTCTGCGCTACTCCGGACGCGACGCGGCCGTCATGCGCGCCAAGCTCGCCGGCTGTCCAGTGGTGCTCGGCACCGCAACGCCTGCGCTCGAGACCTGGTTCAACTGCAGCGCGGGACGCTATGAGCGCATCGCGCTCGAACAGCGCGCCGCGCCGGGCTCGCGTCTTCCCGCGGTGCACACGATCGACCTGCGCACCGAGCCGGCCGAGCATGGAATCGCCGCCCGCCTCGCGGCGGCGATCGGCGAGCGCCTGGCGCGCCGCGAGCAGAGCCTGATCTTCATCAATCGCCGCGGTTACGCCCCGGTGCTCGGCTGCGAGGCCTGCGGCTGGGCCGCAGGCTGCGCCCGCTGCAGCGCACGGATGGTGCTGCATACCGCAGACCGGCGGCTGCGCTGCCACCATTGCGGCGCCGAGGAAGCGATTCCGCGCGCTTGCCCGACCTGCGGCAATGCCGACCTGCGAGCCGTCGGGCGCGGCACGCAGCGCGTCGAGGAAACCCTGGCGGCGATGTTCCCCGCCGCGCGCCTGGTGCGCATTGACCGCGACAGCGCGCGCAGGCGGGGGGCGCTCTCGCGCACGCTTGACGGCGTGCGCCGCGGCGAGGCCGACATCCTGGTCGGCACCCAGCTGCTCGCCAAGGGACACGACTTTCCAGATCTGACCCTGGTCGGCGTGCTGAATGCCGACCATGCCCTGCTGTCGACCGACTACCGCGCCGCCGAGCGCCTGTTCGCGACGCTCGAGCAGGTCGCGGGACGCGCCGGGCGGCGCGAGCGTCCGGGCGAGGTGCTGATCCAGACCCGCTACCCGACGCATCCGCTCTTTGCCGCGCTCGCGCGCCACGATTACGCCGGCTTCGCCGCCTCGCAGCTCGCCGAGCGCGAGACGGCAGGCTTTCCGCCGTTCGTGGCGGAAGCCGTGCTGCGCGCCGAAGCCAAGACCCTTGCCACCGCTCTCGCGTTCCTGCGCGAGGCGGCCGGGCTGGTGGCGGTGCCGCAGGAAGTGCGCGTCTACGATCCGGTGCCGAATGTGATCACGCGCCGGGCCGACCTGGAGCGCGCGCAGCTGCTGGTGCAGTCGCGCTCGCGCCCGGCGTTGCAGGAGTTCCTGCAGCGCTGGTCGGAGCAGCTGTTCCAGCAGGCGCCGCGCGACGTCCGCTGGCACCTGGACGTCGACCCGATCGAATTCGACTAGCTGACCGGTATAATTCGCGCCTTTTCCCATGGACGACCCCAAGGACATCCTCAGGCGCATCCTCGAGCACGGCGCGCGCGCCGTCGCGCCCGAGGCGGAAGGGGTCGAAATCCATCTCGAGCGGCCAAAGAATCCCGAGCACGGCGACTACGCGAGTAACGTCGCGCTGCAGCTCTCGAAGCAGCTCAAGCGCAAGCCGCGCGAGATCGCGCAGCGAATCGTCGACGCGACGCAGGAGTTCTTTCGCGACGGAATCTTTTCGCCGCCCGAGATTGCCGGCGCCGGATTCCTGAACGTGCGCCTGAAGCCCGCCGCCAAGCTGCAGGTAGTGCATCGGGTGCTGGCCGAGGGCCAGGACTACGGCCGCGGTCGGCCGGCGCGCTCCGAGTCGCTGCAGGTCGAGTTCGTCTCTGCCAACCCGACCGGACCGCTGCATGTCGGCCACGGGCGCGGCGCGGCCTACGGCGCGAGCCTCGCCAGCCTGCTCGAGTTCGCCGGCCACCGCGTCGCGCGCGAGTTCTACGTCAACGATGCCGGGCGGCAGATGGACATCCTCGCGCTATCGGTGTGGCTGCGCTACCTCCAGGCGCACGGCAGCGTGCTTCCCTTCCCCGACGACGGCTACCGCGGCGACTACGTGAGCGGCATCGCCGCGCGCCTTGCCGATGCGCACGTGGCGCGCTTCGTGCGGGACGCCGAGGAGCTGCCGCAGCCGGGGGCGGACGCGGACCCCGACGCGGCGCTCGATGGGCTGATCGCCGCCGCCAAGTCGCTGCTGGGCGAGGACTGGCGCCAGCTGCACCGCTTCGCGCTGGAAGAGATGCTCGCCGACCAGCGCGACGATCTGACGCGGTTCCGGGTCGAGTTCGACCGCTGGTTCTCCGAGCAGTCTCTGTACGACTCGGGCGCGGTGGCGAACACCGTCGAGCGGCTCGAGGCGGGGGGGCACCTCTACCGCAAGGACGGTGCGCTGTGGTTCCGCTCGAGCGCCTTCGGCGACGAGAAGGACCGCGTGGTTCAACGCGAGAACGGTCAGTACACCTACTTCGCCTCAGACATCGCTTACCACGCCGACAAGTTCGAGCGCGGCTTCGAGCGCGCGATCGACGTCTGGGGCGCCGACCACCACGGCTACATCGCGCGCGTGCGCGGCGCGCTCGCCGCGCTCGGTCTGCCGCCCGAGCGCCTGACGGTCGCGCTAGTGCAGTTCGCGGTGCTCTACCGCGGCGGCGAGAAAGTGGCGATGGGCAAGCGCTCGGGCGACTTCGTTACCTTGCGCGAGCTGCGCGAGGAGGTGGGCATCGACGCGGCGCGCTTCTTCTACGTCATGCGCAAATCCGACCAGCACCTGGACTTCGACCTCGACCTGGCCAAAAGCGAATCGCAGGACAACCCCGTCTACTACGTGCAGTACGCGCACGCCAGGGTGTGCAGCGTATTTGCGCAATGGGGCGGTGATCCGGGACAGCTGGTGCGCGCGCCGCTCGCGTCGCTCGCCCAGTGCGCGCGAGCTCGCCCTGATGCAGCGCCTGGGCGCGTTTCCGGAGATGATCGAGTCGGCCGCGCGGGAACTCGCGCCGCACTCGCTGGCGTTCTACCTGCGCGAGCTCGCGGGCGAGTTCCACAGCTACTATAATGCGGAGCGCATTCTGCTCGACGACGAGGCGCAGCGCCTGGCGCGGCTCGCGCTGTGCGCAGCGGTACGGCAGGTGCTCGCGAACGGACTGTCGCTGCTAGGCGTCAGTGCACCGGAGAAAATGTGATGGCCAAGGCGAGAATCTCCCAGGCGACGCGCAACAAGTCCGGCGGCGGCTTCCTGCTCGGGGTATTCATCGGGCTCTTGATCGGGCTTGCGATCGCGCTCGGCATCGCCTTCTACCTGAACCGCAGCGCGCTGCCATTCAGCACCAAGTCGCAGCCGGCCGGCAAGGAAGGCGGCGCGAGCGAGAAGTTGCCGGCGATTGCCGGGATGCCGCAGGACGGCGCCGCGGGCGGCGGCACGACGCCGAAGTTCGATTTCTACAAGATTCTCCCCAAGGGCGAAGAGCCGGTGACCGATAAGCAGCTCAAGGAGAGCATGCGCGCGGCCGCCAAGGGCAAGCCTGACAGCGGAAGTGACATCTACTTCATCCAGACGGGGTCGTTCCAGAACCCGGCCGAAGCCGACAACCAAAAGGCAAAACTCGCCATCCTCGGCATCGATTCGAGCGTGGAACCGGCGGCGCTGGCAGACAAAGGGACCTGGTACAGGGTGCGGATAGGGCCTTACACAAAGCTTGACGACATCAACCGGGTTCGACAGACCTTGGCCCAGAACGGAATGACCGCCAACGTGGTCAAAGTGAAGAATCCTCCTTCCGCAAAGGCAAATTGACATGAATTCGGACCGCCGCCGCATCCTGCTCGCGCTCGGGCTCGCACCTCTGTACGCCCCGCTGACCGCGCTCGCGCAAGCCGCGCCCGCGGCGGGGGAGTACATCGAGCTCAACCCCCCGCTACCGGTCGAGATCCCGGGCAAGATCGAGGTGATCGAATTCTTCTGGTACGGCTGCCCGCACTGTTACGACCTCGAGCCGCTGATCGAGCCCTGGGCAAAAAAACTTCCCGCCGACGTCGCGTTTCGGCGCATTCCGGCGGTGTTCAACAACCCGCAGTGGACGCTCGATGCGCAGATCTTCTACTCGCTCGACGCGCTCGGCCTGGTCGAGCGGCTGCATCGCCCGTTGTTCGACGCCATCCATCGCGATCACCTGCGCACGGCGGACCCCGCCGCACTGCATGAATGGCTGCAGAACAAGGGCGTCGACGTGAAGAAGTTCGACGCCGCGATGCGCTCTTTCGGCGTGCAAAGCAGGGTGCGCCGGTCAGCGCAGCTGTCGATCGCCTACCAAATCACCGGCACGCCGGCGATGGCGGTGCAGGGCCGCTACACCATCAACTCGGACGCGGTTAAGAGCCACGAAGCGCTGTTGTCGGTCACCGACTACCTGATCGGCGTCGTGCGCAAGAGCATGGCTGGCAAGGGCTGAGCCGGCCCGCGATGCGCGCGGTCATCACGGGCGCATCCTCGGGCATCGGCGAAGCGCTCGCGCGCCGCTACGCCGGTCCGCACAGCGCGCTCGGGCTGATCGCGCGCCGCAAGGATGCGCTGGATGCCCTCGCCGCGAGCCTGCAGGGGCGCAGCGCGGTCTATCCCCTCGACGTAGCCGACGAGCAGGCGCTCGCGCGCGCGGCCGATGACTTCGTTGCGCGCTTCGGCACGCCCGATCTGGTGATCGCCAATGCGGGCGTGTCGGCCGGGACACACGGCGAAACGGCGAGCGACCTGGCCAGGCTGCGCCGCCTGCTCGAGGTGAACGTGATCGGCCTCGCCGCGACGCTCGCCGCGTTCGCCCCCGCCATGCGCGCTGCGGGCCGCGGCACGCTGTGCGGGATCGCCAGCGTATCCGCGTTTCGCGGCCTGGCAGGCGCCGGCGGCTACTGCGCTTCAAAGTCCGCCGCGGTCACGTGGCTCGAAAGCTTGCGGGTCGAGCTGCGTGGCAGTGGTGTGTCGGTAGTGACGGTGTGCCCGGGTTACGTCGATACTCCGATGACGCGTGTCAATCGTTATCGCATGCCGTTCCTGCTGCCGGCGGACGCGGCCGCGCGCCGCATCGCGCGCGCGATCGCCGCGAAGCGGCGCCTGGCAGTGATTCCTTGGCAAATGGCGCTGGTGTCCTGCGCGCTGCGCGCGTTGCCGGCCTGGCTCTACGATCGCCTCGCCGCGCGCGCGCCGCGCAAGCCGCGTTCGACCGGCGAGTTTCAGTAGAACTCGTACTCGATGTGGGCGAGGAAAGTCTGGCTCGGCGCCGCGGCGTTGAGACCGAAGACCACGCCGAATCGATATTCGAGCTCGGTTCCGCGCGAGCTCGCCAGCTCGCCGCGCACGATCGGTCCCATCTGGTAGCTGGTGTCCCCGGGGCGCAGGTAGACTTCGAAGCCCGGCGCAAACGCGCGCTTGACGTTGTAGGCGAAAGCATAGGCCGCGCGGCCGACATATTTGCCGCTGGCTCCCGCGCCGACTTCCTTCTCCCAGATCAGGTTCAGTCGCTGGTCGATGCGGCCACTTTTCTTTTCGAACAGCGGGCCGAACTCCACCGCGCTCGCCACGCCAGGCTGGCGATTCTGCTCATAGGACAGCACGAAGCCGGGGTCGACCCAGTACTCCCCCTGGGGGGCGAGCTGGAACACGTTCTCGAATTCGTTGCCGACCCATTGCCCCCGCTCGCCGGGCGAGCGCGCGTACTCGCCCAGGTAGATTTCCGGCCGCCACCAGTCGGTGAACGCGTGCGCGACGGAGACCTCTACGTTGCGGGCACCGTTGATCGCCGGGTCGCTGTCGCGCTGCTCGGTGCCGCGGATCTCGAGTTCGGTCTGCCCGTTGGTCACGTAAGGCGAATAGACGACGAAGTCATCAGCGCGGCCGGCGCGCGGCACGGCAAGCGCGAGCCAGCCGGCCAACACCGCGGTCCAGGCGATAGGAGCGAATGTCCGGCTCATGGCTGCGGATTCATTTGACGCGCGGCGATGGCGCGCATCAAGGCGTAGATCACTGTCAGGGTGCAAAGGTAAAACAGGACCTGCATGCCGGAGGGCCGCGCGATGTAGCCGACCAGCACGTGCAGGATCTGACCGAGCAGTGTGCCCTGATTGAGCAGGCCCGAGCTGTCCCACAGCGCGCCCCCCAATGTCGGCAACAAACCCATTTGGTTCAGGAAGCCGGCGGCCTGCGCCGCGAGCCCGGCGGTTAGCAGCAAGATCAACCAGCCGGTCACCTGGAAGAAGTAGCGCACCGGAATGAACAGCAGGCTGCGGTACAGCAGCACGCCGGCGAGTACGCCGGCCGCAAGGCCGGTCGCGGCGCCGAGCGTCATCCCAGCGGCCTGTCCGCCGCCCGCAGCGATCGCCCATAGGAACAAAACCACCTCGGAGCCCTCACGCATCACGGCAACGAAGCTGACCACGAGCAGTGCGAGCAGCGAGCGTTTGCCCAGTTGCACCGCGGCGCCCAGCGCACGCAGCTCGCTGCTCATGCGCCGGCCGTGCGCGCTCATCCAGATGTTGTGCCAGGCGAGCATCGCTACCGCGGCAAGCAGGATCGCCGCGTTGAGCAGTGCCTGTCCGCTGCCCGCGAAGGCTTCGGCGAGACGCTGCGCGAACAGCGCAACCACTCCGGCAGCGGCTAGGCCAAGCGCTACGCCGGCCGCCACCCAGCGACCGCGGCCGACTACTCCGCTGGTTGATCCGAGCAGGATCGCGATAACGAGCGCTGCCTCGAGCACCTCGCGAAACAGGATGATAGCGGTGGCGAGCACGGCGGCGTGCGCGACCTATTTCGTCGCTTTTCCAACCACGACCCAGCCCTCGGCGGCCGGATTGAAGTCGTTGAAAAAGCGATAGCGGCCCGGCTCAAGCGGACCGAGGTAGATCACGACCTTCGCGTGGCCGGGCACCACAACCTCGCGCGACAGGTCATTGCTTTCGAATTCCGCAGGAGTCGTGTCGTCGTTTCGGATCTCCAGTTTCAGCTTTACACCCACTGGCAAGGAGAGCTCCCTAGGCGCGAACTCCCGGTTGGCGATGGCGAGCCGGAATACAGGCACCTCGTCGGCGCGTGCCACAGCGCTGAGCGCGACGGCTCCCAATATGACGAGCGCGCTTAGAAGATTCCTCATCTGATTTCTCGGGGATTTCATTCGACGCAAGGCCTCAAGCTCAAAACGATAACAATTCTCGTTACCAACCAGATCGTAAAGTGATGCCGCAGAAATGTCAATGACTATCATTCTCATTTGAGATGGGCCTTATCCGCGAGACGCAAAGCCAACTGCGCAAGGCGCTCGAATACGCCGAGCACCGCAGCGATCGGCGTTAACTTAGTGCGTGTCGCGGCCTAGCCGCAGCCGGGCGTAGCTGCCTGGCGCGTCTTCGAGCGCCTTCAGCGCGCCCTCACCCGGCACGCGCGCGGGTACCTTGTCGCCTGCGTTGTGCGCCACCATCCAGCCCTGCCAGTCCTCCCACCACGAGCCAGGGTGCTGCGCCGCGCCGGCGAACCATTCGTCGGCGCTGGCAGGTATCGCCTCGTTGGTCCAGTAGTGGTACTTCTTCGCCGCGGGCGGGTTGACGATGCCGGCGATGTGGCCCGAACCGCCGAGCACAAAGCGCACCGGGCCGCCGAGGTACCTGGCGCCCTTGTAGGTGGTCTTCCACGGTGCAATGTGATCCTCGACGGTCGAGATGAAGTACGCCGGCAGCTTCACCTTCGACAGGTCGATCGGCACGCCGGCGAGCTTGATTCCGCCTGGCACGCCGAGCAGGTTCTTCATGTACATGTTGCGCAGGTAGAAGCTGTGCATCTTCGCCGGCATGCGCGTCGAATCCGAGTTCCAATACAGCAGGTCGAACGGGAACGGGTCCTTGCCCAGCAGGTAGTTGTTGATCACGAACGACCAGACCAGGTCGTTGGCGCGCAGCAGGTTGAAGGTGCTCGCCATCTCACGAGCCCTCGAGGAAGCCGCGCTCGTTCATCTTCTTCTCGAGGCTGGCGACCTGCTGCTCGTCGATGAACACGCCCAGCTCGCCCGGCTGCGAGAAATCCAGCAGGCTGACGAAAAAGGTGGCGCAGCCGATCCGGTCGTCGCCCTTGGCCGCGAGATACGCCAGGGTGCAGCCGAGCAGGGTGCCGCCCAGGCAATAGCCGATGACGTTGCACTGTGCTTCGCCGCTCGCCTTGCAGACTGCGTCGATCGCCGCCAGCGAGCCCTCCAGCATGTAATCGTCGAAGCCCTTGTCGGCGAGGCGCTTATCCGGATTCACCCAGGACACCACGAAAACCGTGTGTCCCTGCCCGAGGGCCCAGCGGATGAAACTGTTGCTCTCGCGCAGGTCGAGGATGTAGTACTTGTTGATCCATGGCGGAATGATCAGCAGCGGGCGCTGGAACACTTCCTGCGTCGTCGGCTGGAACTGGATCACCTGCATCAGGTCGGTCTGGAACACGACCTTGCCCGGCGTGCCGGCGACGTTCTTGCCGAGCTGGAACGCGCTCTCGTCGGTCATGCTGATGCGCAGCTGGCCGTCGCCCTTTTCCATGTCGGCGAGCAGGTTGTTCAGGCCTCTGACCAGGTTCTGGCCGCCGCTCGCGAGAGTCTCGCGCAGCACCTGGGGGTTGGTCATGGCGAAGTTCGACGGCGCGAGCGCGTCGACGTACTGGCGGGTGAAGAACGCCACCTTCTTCTGCGCCTCCTCGGGCAATCCTTCGACGTTCGAGACTGCACCCTGGATGTGGCGCGAAGCGATCAGGTAGGACTGCTTGACGAAATCGAACAGGAAGTTGCTCGACCAATCATCGTCCTTGAAGCGCGCATCGCCCTTGGCCGGCGCGGCGATCGGCGCGCTGTGTTGGCCGAGCAGCTTCATCCAGCTCGACTGCCACAGCTGCGCATAGTCGAACCACATGTTCATCGAGGTTGCGGCAAGCGCCGTCGGATTGGCGAGCATGCGCGCGTACAGCTCCATGTACGCCTTGCCGATTCCCAGTTCGTCGCCCGCCCCGCCGAGCTGCGGGTGCCTGTGCGCGTACTCGCCCAGCATCCTGGCCGCGCGCTCGGCCACCTCGCGGTAGACCTTTGCCAGCTCCTCCGGTGCGGCGGGAACGCCTTCGTCCATGCGTAGACCTCCTACGTCCGAGTGTAGCGCATCACTCCGTCCGGCCCGGCGGCGCGCGCCAGGCGCCCGGCATAGTACAGATAGTGCAGGTGCGCGATCGCCTCGCCCATGGCGAAGAACATCTGATGGTTGTCCAGGGCGCGCCGGAACAGGACTCCGATCAGGTCGTAGGCACTGCGCCAGCCGTCGGCGCACGCGGCCGCAAGCTCGGCCAGCCGCTCGTCGTGATGGGCCTCGAGCTCGCCGACGCGTTCGTGGGCGCCGCGGAACGGCAGGCCGTGCGAAGGCAGCACCAGAATGTCGGGCGCAAGCTCGCGGTAGCGCCGGATCGATTCGAGAAAGAGCCGCAGCGGGTCGCCCTCGGGGTCGATCGACCAGACGCTGACGTTGGTAGAGATGGTCGACAGCAGCATGTCGCCCGCGATCAGCAGCTTCAGCTCCTCGCAATAGAGCGAGGCGTGCTCCGGCGCGTGGCCGTAACCGACGATCACGCGCCAGTGCAGCCCGTCGATCAGCACCCGGTCGCCGTCGATCACACGCCGGTAGGTGAGCGGAAACTCCGGCACCAGCTCGCGGTAGGGATTGCCGCGCTGCGCCATCTTCGCCGCCAGCGCGCCGTCCAGGCCGTTGCGGCGGAACACCCGCAGCACCGCCTCGGTGGTGTAGCCGGCGCCGCGCTCGCGCACGGCGTGGGCGGTGAGGTACTCGCCCTGGGTCATCCAAAGCTCCGCGCCGAAGCGCTCGCACAGCCAGGCCGCATTGCCCGCATGGTCCGGGTGGTAGTGAGTGACGATCACGCGCCGCACCGGCTGCGCGCCGATTCTCTCCTCAATCACTTGCTGCCACAGCCCGCGCGTTGCGGCGTTGCCGATTCCGCTGTCGACGATGGTCCAGCCCGGCTCGCCGTTCACGTCGTCGCGCAGCAGCCACAGATTGATGTGGTTGAGCTGGAACGGCAGCGCCATGCGCAGCCAGTGCACGCCGGGAGCAACCTCGATCACGGCGCCCGGCGCGGGCGGCTCGGAGAACGGGAATTCAAGGGAGGAAGCGCGCGCCACGATGCAGGGGTAGAATTCCGCGCGACCGGTGCCGCGCAAGCGGCATTGTAGTGCTTTCACCGCGACATGACCGCCCAGCCGCCCTCGCCCGAGCCCAAGGAACGCTCCGAATACTCGATCGGCGACCTCGCGCGCGAGTTCGACGTCACGCCGCGCGCGATCCGCTTCTACGAGGACCAGGGCCTGCTCGCCCCGCGGCGCGAGGGCCAGCGCCGCATCTACATGCCGCGCGACCGCGCGCGCCTGAAGCTGACGCTGCGTGGCAAGCGCCTCGGGTTGACGCTGTCGGAGATCCGCGAGCTGATCGACATGTACGAGCCGGGGCGCGACGAGCGTCCGCAGCTGACGCGCTTTCTGGCCGTGCTGGAGCAGCACAAGGCACTGCTCGAGCAGCAGCGCGGCGACCTCGAGGCCCAGCTGTCGGAGATCACCGCGTTCGAGAAGCGCATCCGCAAGCGCCTGGGCGAGGAGCGCCGCCGGCGTAGTTGACGTTTACGTAAACGTCAAGTAGCCTCGCACGATGAACGCCCCGCTTCGCCCCGCGCCCGCCGACCCGCGCTTTGCCGAGCGCTGCCGCGCGAGCTTCGCGCGCCAGCGGGCAATGGCGCTGATCGGCGCGCGCATGGCGGCGATCGCGCCCGGAAGCTGCGAGATCGAGCTGCCGTTTCGCGCCGAGCTCACGCAGCAAAAGGGCTTTGTCCACGGCGGCATCGTCGGCATGATCGCCGACACCGCCTGCGGCTACGCGGCCTACAGCCTGATGCCCGCCAGCGCGTCGCTGGTGACGGTCGAATACAAGATCAATATCCTCGCGCCGGGACGTGGCGAGCGGCTGCTCGCGCGGGCCGAAGTCATCAAGTCCGGCCGCACGCTTTCGATTACGCGCGGCGAGGTGTACGCTGAGCAGGGCGGTGCGCAGACACTGTGCGCCGTGATGCAGCAAACGCTCATGATGCTGCCCGACACACCTGACACCCCTGAATGAACTTCCTGGCCTTTGATCACGGCGACACGATCGCCATGCTGCGCGAGTCGGCGAAGAATTTCGCCGCCAAGGAAATCGCGCCGCGCGCCGCGGAAATCGACCGCAGCAACGAATTCCCGCCCGACCTGTGGCCCAAGCTCGGCGCACTCGGCCTGCTCGGGATCACGGTCGAAGAGGACTACGGCGGGACCGCGATGGGCTATCTCGCCCATATCGTCGCAATGGAGGAAATCAGCCGCGCGTCCGCATCGGTCGGACTTTCCTACGGCGCACACTCAAACCTGTGCGTGAATCAGATCCGCCGCAACGGCAGCGAATGGCAAAAGCGCAGGTACCTGCCGGGGCTCGTGTCCGGCGCGAAGGTCGGCGCGCTCGCGATGAGCGAGCCCGGCGCGGGCTCGGACGTGGTCGGCATGCGCCTGCGCGCGCAGCGCCGGGGCGACCGTTACGTGCTCAACGGCAACAAGATGTGGATTACCAACGGCCCCGACGCCGACGTTCTGGTGATCTACGGCAAGACCGACGGCATCACGGCGTTTATCGTCGAAAAGGGGATGAAGGGGTTCGCCACCGCGCAGAAGCTGGACAAGCTCGGCATGCGCGGCTCGAACACCTGCGAGCTCGTGTTCCGCGACTGCGAAGTTTCGGCCGAAAACGTGCTCGGCGAGGACGGCAAGGGCGTCAAGGTTCTGATGTCGGGCCTGGACTATGAGCGCGCGGTGCTCGCCGGCGGCCCGCTCGGCATCATGGGCGCCTGCCTCGACGTGGTGGTGCCCTACGTGCACGAGCGCAAGCAGTTCGGCCAGCCGATCGGCGAGTTCCAGCTGATGCAGGGCAAGCTGGCCGACATGTACGCGACCTATTCCGCTTGCCGCGCCTACGTCTATGCGGTCGGGCAGGCGCTCGATCGCGGCGAAACGACGCGCAAGGACGCCGCGGGCGCGATCCTCTATGCCGCGGAAAAGGCGACCTGGATGGCAGGCGAGGCGATCCAGGCGCTGGGCGGCATGGGCTACATCAACGAGACGCCCACCGGGCGGCTGTGGCGCGACGCCAAGCTGTACGAGATCGGCGCCGGAACGTCCGAGATCCGCCGCTGGCTGATCGGCAGGGAGCTGTTCGAGGAAACTACTTAGGAGAGTGCGATGTTGAACGATCCGATTGTCATCGTATCCGCAGCGCGTACGCCCATGGGCGGCTTCCAGGGCGAGCTGAAGGGCTTCGCCGCGCCCGAGCTTGGTGCCGCCGCGATCCGCGCCGCGGTCGAGCGCGCCAAGCTCAAGCCCGAGCAGGTGCAGGAAGTGATCATGGGCTGCGTGCTGCCGGCAGGCCAGGGCCAGGCGCCCGCGCGTCAGGCAAGCCTGGGTGCGGGACTGCCGCTCGCCGCCGGCTGCACCACGGTCAACAAGATGTGCGGCTCGGGCATGAAGGCCGCGATGCTGGCGCCATGACCTGCTCAGCGCGGGCAGCATGGACGTGGTGGTCGCCGGGGGCATGGAGTCGATGACCAACGCCCCCTACCTGATGCCCAAGGCGCGCGCTGGTTACCGCATGGGCCACCAGCAGGTGCTCGATCACATGTTCTACGACGGTCTCGAGGACGCGTACGACAAAGGGCGGCTAATGGGCAGCTTCGCCGAGGATTGCGCGGACAAGTACCAGTTTTCGCGCAAGGAGCAGGACGAGTTTGCTATCGCCTCGCTCGAACGCGCGCAAAAAGCGAACAAGGAAGGCTGGTTCGCGTGGGAGATCACGCCGCTCGCGATCAAGGCCGGCAAGGAGGAGCGCTTCGTCGAGACCGACGAGCAGCCGTTCAAGGCCAACTTCGCCAAGATCCCGACCTTGAAACCCGCCTTTCGCAAGGACGGCACGGTGACCGCGGCCAACTCGAGCTCGATCTCCGATGGCGCCGCCGCGCTGGTGCTGATGCGCCGCTCGAGCGCCGACAAGCTCGGCCTGGCGCCGCTCGCGACGGTCGTGGGCCACGCCACGCACGCGCAGGAGCCGGGCTGGTTCACGACGGCACCGGTCGGGGCGATAAGAAAATTGCTTGAAAAAACCAACTGGACGGCGCAAGCGGTAGACCTCTACGAGATCAACGAGGCCTTCGCCGTGGTCGCCATGGCCGCCATGCGCGAGCACAAGCTGCCGCACGAGAAGGTCAACGTGCACGGCGGCGCGTGCGCGCTCGGCCACCCGATCGGCGCTTCGGGCGCGCGCATCGTGGTCACGCTGATCGGCGCGCTGCGCAAGTATGGCGGCAAGCGCGGCGTGGCGAGCCTGTGCATCGGCGGCGGGGAAGCCACCGCGATGGCGATCGAGCTGGCCTAGATGGCGGGCGCGAAGCTCGCCGCGACCAAGCGGCAGCTGCAGGCGCTGCTCGACCGCTCGCGCTTCGTGCGCAGCTACGGATTTCGCATGGTCTCGGTCGACGCCGACGGCGCCACGATCGAACTGCCGTTCCGGCCTGCGCTCGAGCGCCCGGGCGGCATCGTAAACGGCCCGGCGTTGATGGCGGCTGCCGACTGCGCCATGTGGATCGCCATCAAGTCGCGCATCGGCATCGACCGCGACGCCCTCACTTCCGAGTTGAACACCGCTTTTCTTGCGCCCGCAATCGCAGAGCCGGTGCGCTGCACCGCGAGGATTCTCAAGCTCGGCAAGCGCAGCATCTACGGTGTCGCCGAATGCCACAGCCGCGCGGGGAAGCTCTTTACGCACCACACCGTGACCTACGTTCGCCTGTCGGGAGCCTGAGATGCGCCTGTCCGAGCAGCACGAGATGATGCGCGACACCGTGCGCCGCTACGCGCGCGAGCGGCTTTGGCCCAACGCCGCGCGCTGGGAGCGTGAGCGCCACTTCCCGCGCGCCGAGTTTGTCGAGATGGCCCGAATGGGGCTGAATGCGGTCGCCGTCCCCGAGCAATGGGGCGGCGCGGGGCTGGACTGTACCGCCACTGCGATCGCCTTCGAGGAGGTCTCGGCCGGCGATCCCGCCTGCGGAACGGTGATGTCGGTGAACAATCTGGTGTCCGGCATCCTGAACGGCTACGGCAACGACGCGCAGAAGGAGAAGTACCTGCGCCCGCTCGCCGCGGGACGCACGGTGGGCGCCTTCTGCCTCACCGAACCGCAGGTCGGCTCGGACGCGGGCGCGATCGCGACGCGCGCCGAACGTCGCGGCGAGGACTGGGTGCTCAACGGCACCAAGCAGTTCATCACCTCGGGCAAGAATGCCGACGTCGCGGTGGTGTTCGCAGTGAGCGACAAGGCCGCCGGCAAAAAGGGCATCAGCGCCTTTGTCGTGCCTACCACGAGCAAGGGCTGGCGCGTGGCGCGGGTCGAGGACAAGGCCGGCCAGCACGCCTCCGACACGGCCCAGATCGCGCTCGAGGACTGCGCTGTTCCGGCGCAGAACCTGCTCGCTCAAGAAGGCCTCGGCTACCGCATCGCGCTTGCCAACCTCGAGTCGGGACGGATCAACATCGCTGCGCAGGCGACCGGGATTGCGCGCGCGGCGCTGGAGGCGGCGCTCGCCTACGCCAAGGAGCGCAAGAGCATGGGCAAGACCCTGATCGGTCATCAGGCGGTGAATTTTCGGCTGGCCGACATGGCGACCCAGGTCGAGGCCGCGCGCCAGCTGTATTTGCATGCCGCGGCGCTGCGCGACGCAGGCGAGCCGTGCCTCAAGGAGGCTTCAATGGCCAAGCTGTTCGCCTCCGAGATGGCCGAGAAGGTGTGCTCGGACGCAATCCAAATCCACGGCGGCTACGGTTACGTCGCCGACTTTCCGGTCGAGCGGCTGTGGCGCGCGGTGCGGGTGTGCAAGATCTACGAGGGCGCGAGCGACATCCAGCGCCTGGTGATCGGGCGCGCGCTGGAGCGCGGCTAGGCGCGATGCCGGTCATCAAGTCACAGCTCAACCCCCGCTCGGCCGAATTCCGCGCCAACGCCGAGCGCATGCGCGCGCTGGTGAACGACCTGCGCCAGCAGGTCGCGCGCGCGACCCTCGGCGGCGGCGACCAGGCGCGCGAGAAGCACGTCGGGCGAGGGAAGCTCTTGCCGCGCGAGCGGGTACGCACACTGCTCGATCCCGGCTCGCCTTTCCTCGAGGTCGGACAGCTCGCCGCGCACGGCATGTACGGCGACGAGGCGCCGAGCGCGGGCATCGTGACCGGCATCGGCCGCGTCTCGGGCCGCGAATGCGTGATCGTCGCCAACGACGCGACGGTCAAGGGCGGCACCTACTTCCCGCTGACCGTGAAGAAGCACCTGCGCGCACAGGAGATCGCCGCGCAGAACCGCCTGCCGTGCATCTACCTGGTCGATTCGGGCGGCGCGAACCTGCCTAACCAGGACGATGTGTTCCCCGACCGCGAGCACTTCGGGCGCATATTCTTCAACATCGCCAACATGTCAGCGGCCGGGATTGCGCAGATCGCGGTGGTGATGGGCTCGTGCACCGCGGGGGGCGCCTACGTGCCGGCAATGTCCGACGAGTCGATCATCGTCAAGGGCCAGGGCACGATCTTCCTCGGCGGGCCGCCGCTGGTCAAAGCCGCGATCGGGGAGATCGTGACGCCCGAGGAGCTCGGCGGCGCCGAGGTGCATACCCGTGTCTCCGGCGTGGCCGACCACTACGCGCTCAACGACGCACATGCGCTGGCGATTGCACGCCGCATCGTGTCCAACTTGAACGGCGCCAAGAACGTGTCGCTGCAGCTGCGCGAGCCGCGCGAACCGCTGTACCCGGCCGAGGAGCTCTACGGCGTGATTCCGGCCGACGCGCGCAAGCCCTACGACGTGCGCGAGGTGATCGCGCGCATGGTCGACGGCTCGGAGCTGGACGAGTTCAAGGCGAACTACGGCACCACGCTGGTGACCGGATTCGCGCATGTGCACGGCTACCCGGTCGCGATCCTGGCCAACAACGGCATCCTGTTCTCCGAATCCTCGCTCAAGGCGGCGCACTTCATCGAGCTCGCCTGCCAGCGCGGAATTCCGCTGCTGTTCCTGCAGAACATCACCGGCTACATGGTCGGCAAGAAGTACGAGGCGGCCGGGATCGCCAAGGACGGCGCCAAGATGGTCACCGCCGTCGCGACCGCGCGAGTGCCGAAATTCACCATGATCATCGGCGGCTCGTTCGGCGCCGGCAACTACGGCATGTGCGGCCGCGCCTATTCGCCGCGCTTTCTCTGGATGTGGCCCAATGCGCGCATCTCGGTCATGGGCGGCGAGCAGGCAGCGAGCGTGCTCGCGGTGGTGCGCGGCAAGTTCAAGTCGCAGATCGACGAACAGGCCTTCAAGGCACCGATCCTCGAACAGTACGAGCGCCAGGGCCACCCGTATTACGCCAGCGCGCGTCTGTGGGACGACGGCGTGCTCGACCCCGCCGACACGCGTCGCCTGCTCGGGCTGGCGCTCTCAGCCTCGCTCAACGCGCCGATCGAGCAGACCAAGTTCGGCATCTTCAGGATGTAGCCATGTCGCAAGCCCTGCTGGTCGATACCCGCGCCGGCGTCGCCACGGTGACGCTGAACCGCCCCGAGGTCCGCAACGCGTTCGACGATGCGCTGATCGCCGAACTGGCAGCGACGTTCAAGGCGCTGGACGACGACGACGCGGTGCGCGCCGTGGTGCTGGCGGGCAATGGTCCGGCGTTCTGCGCCGGGGCGGACCTCAACTGGATGAAGCGCATGGCGGGCTACGGCTACGAGCGGAACCTGCACGACGCGATGGGGCTGGCAGTGATGCTGCAGACCATCGACCGGATGCGAAAGCCGACCATCGCGCGCGTGCACGGGCCGGCCTTCGCCGGCGGCACCGGCCTGGTCGCGGCCTGCGACATGGCGCTCGGCACTGCGGAGGCAAAATTCTGCCTCTCGGAGGCCAAGCTCGGCCTGTCGCCAGCGACGATAAGTCCCTACGTGGCGCGCGCGATGGGCGAGCGCGCCGCGCGGCGCTATTTCCTCACCGCGGAGGTGTTCGATGCCGACGAGGCGCTGCGCATCGGCCTGCTGACCGCCCTCGTTCCCGCAGAGCAGCTCGACGCGGCAATCGAGTCACTGCTCAAGCACCTGTTAGCGGGAGGGCGCGAGGCGCTGGCGAAGATCAAGGACCTGATCCGGGCCGTGGTGTCGGGCCCGATCGACGATGCCATGGTCGCCGACACTGCGAGGCGCATTGCCGAGATCCGCGTCTCGCCCGAAGGCCGGGAAGGCATCGCCTCGTTCCTGGAAAAGCGCAAGCCGTCCTGGGCCCCGGGAGGAAACTAGCGTGTTCCGCAAGCTCCTGATCGCCAATCGCGGCGAGATCGCTTGCCGCGTGATGCGCAGCGCCGAGCGCCTGGGAATCCGCACCGTGGCGGTGTATTCGGACGCGGACCGCGACGCACTGCACGTCAAGCGCGCGCACGAAGCGCGCCGCATCGGACCTGCGCCGGCACGCGAGAGCTACCTGAACGCCGAGGCGGTGATCGCCGCTGCGCGCGAGACCGGGGCCGAGGCCATCCACCCCGGCTACGGCTTCCTGTCGGAGAACGAGGCCTTCGCGCGCGCGTGCGCGGCGGCGGGTATCGTGTTCATCGGCCCGACGCCAGAGGCGATCGCGGCGATGGGCGACAAGTCCGCGGCCAAGACCCTGATGGAGAAGGCGCGCGTGCCGCTGGTGCCGGGCTACCACGGCGAGAACCAGGACGCGGGCTTCCTGCTCGGGCGGGCCGAGGCGATCGGCTTTCCGGTGCTGATCAAGGCCTCCGCCGGCGGCGGCGGCAAAGGCATGCGCATCGTGCGTCGCGGCGCAGAGTTCGAGGCGGCGCTCGCATCCTGCCGCCGGGAGGCGAAGTCCGCCTTCGGCGACGACCGGGTGCTGATCGAGCGCTACCTCGAGCGGCCGCGCCATATCGAATTCCAGGTGTTCGGCGACGCACATGGCAACTGCGTGCACCTGTTCGAACGCGACTGCTCGGTGCAGCGCCGCCACCAGAAGGTGCTCGAGGAAGCGCCGGCGCCCGGAATGACCATCGCGCGCAGGCGCGAAATGGGCGAAGCGGCGGTGGCGGCCGCGCGTGCGATCAACTACCAGGGCGCCGGCACGGTCGAATTCATCGCCGAGCAGGATGGGCGCTTCTACTTCATGGAGATGAACACGCGGCTGCAGGTTGAGCACCCGGTAACCGAGATGGTCACCGGCCTGGACCTGGTCGAATGGCAACTGCGGGTCGCCGCGGGCGAACCGCTGCCGCGCGCGCAGGACGAGATCAGAATTCGCGGCCACGCGATCGAAGCACGCCTGTACGCCGAGGATCCGGCGCGCGACTTCCTGCCCGCAACGGGGCGGCTCGCTCACCTCGCCTTCCCTGCGGCATCAGACTCGGTGCGGATCGACACGGGAGTCGAGAGCGGCGCGATCATCACCCCGCACTACGACCCGATGATCGCCAAGCTGATCGTGTGGGGCGAGGACCGCGGCGCGGCGCTCGCGCGGCTGCGCGCCGCGCTGGCCGCGTGCGAGGTCGTCGGCGTCGCGACCAACGTCGAGTTCCTCGGGCGCCTGGTCACGAGCGGCGCGTTCACGCGCGCGGAGCTCGACACCGGGCTGATCGAGCGCTGCCGCGACGAAGTGCTGCCGCCGCGGTCGCCGGCCCCGCCCGAGGCGCTCGCCGCCGTCGCATTGGCCGAGCTGCTGCTCGAGCAGGACGGCGCGCGCGAGCGCGCGCGTGCCTCCGGCGACCCGCATTCGCCCTGGAACGAGATCGACGGCTGGCGCATGAACGAAGACTCGCACCACGATTTCGTCTTCACCGAGGGCGAGACGCAGTACCCGGTGACGGTGCGCTTCCTCGCCGCCGGCCAGCGCGCGGTGATCGCCGGTCGCGAGTACGCGCTCGAAGGCGAGCGCCTTGCGGGTGATCTGCTGCTCGTGCGCCTGGACGGGCACGCGTTCAAGGCGCGCGCGCTGCGCGAGGCGCAGGACTGGCACCTGTTCGGCGACGCCGGCTACCGGCGTTTCGCGCTGCACGACGAGCTGCACGGGCTCGACGTCGACGCAGGCGGCGGCTCGCTCGCGGCACCGATGCCGGGCAAGATCATCGCGGTGATGGTCGAGCCGGGCCAGAAGGTCGACAAGGGCGCGCCGCTGGTGATTCTGGAAGCGATGAAGATGGAGCACACGATCGCCGCCCCTGCCGACGGCGTGGTCAAGGAAGTCCATTACGCGCCGGGCGAGCAGGTGCTCGAGGGCGCCGAGCTGATCGCCTTCGAAGCGCTAGAATCGGACGCGAGGTGACGACATGAAACTGCCGCAGCGCGTCAGAATCGTCGAGGTCGGTCCGCGCGACGGCCTGCAGAACGAGAAGGGCGAGGTGCCGACCCGGATCAAGCTCGAGCTGATCGAGCGGCTCGCCGACGCGGGCCTGCCCGCGGTCGAAGCGACCGCGTTCGTTTCGCCCAAGTGGATCCCGCAGATGGCGGATCACACCGAGGTGCTGGAGCGCATCCGCAGGAAGCCCGGCGTGTCGTACCCGGTGCTGACGCCGAACCTGAAGGGCTTCGAGGCCGCGCGCGCCGCAGGCGCCACCGAGGTGGCGATTTTCGGCGCCGCCTCGGAAGCGTTCTCGCACAAGAACATCAATTGCTCGATCGCCGAGAGCCTGGAGCGCTTTCGCCCCGTTGCCGCGGCGGCGCGGGCCGCGAACATCAGGCTGCGCGGCTACATCTCCTGCGCTCTCGGCTGCCCCTACGAAGGTGAAGTCGCGCCGGCAAAGGTGGCCGAAGTCGCGGCCGCGCTGGCCGAGATGGGCTGTTACGAGGTGTCGCTCGGCGACACCATCGGCGTGGGCACCCCGGGGCGAACCCAGGCGATGATCGAAGCGGTGGCGAAACGCGTGCCTGTCGAGCGGCTGGCGGGCCACTACCACGACACCTACGGCCAGGCCCTGGCCAACATTTACGCTTCGCTGGAAACGGGTGTCGCGACTTTCGACGCTTCGGTCGCGGGCCTCGGCGGCTGCCCCTACGCCGCCGGCGCCTCGGGCAACGTCGCCACCGAGGACGTGGTTTACATGCTGCGGGGCCTGGGCATCGAGACCGGCGTCGATCTCGAGCGTCTGGTGGAGATCGGCCGCTGGATCAGTAGCGTGCTCGGGCGCGAGCCGGGCTCGAAGGCCGGCAGGGCGCTCGCGGCCAAGAAGTTCGCGACGGTGCGCGCGGCATGATCGAATCGCCCTGCGTCAACGTCTGCCACATGAGCCCGCGGCTCGGCGTGTGCACCGGCTGCTGCCGCACCCTGGACGAAATCGCGCGCTGGAGCGAGCTGGACGATGCCGGGCGTGCGCGAGTGATGGCCGCGCTACCGCAGCGGCGGCAGCGCCTCGGCCTTGCCGAGGCGGCCCCGGCGCGCTCGCCCTGAGCGCTGAGCTAAGACTTATTCGTGGGTGTAGATGATGTCGTCGCGGCGGTTCTGCGACCACGCGGCTTCGTTATGCCCCATCGCGCGCGGCTTTTCCTCGCCCCAGCTGACGGTCTCGATGCGCGTGTCGGATACGCCGAGAAGCACCATCGCCTTGCGCAGGCTGTCGGCGCGGCGCTGGCCCAGCGCGAGGTTGTACTCGCGGCTGCCGCGCTCGTCGCAGTTGCCTTCGATGCGGATCGTGGCCGACGCATGGCTGGTCATGTAGCCGGAATGCGCCTCGACCAGCGGATTGAACTCGGGCTTGATATTCGACTTGTTGAAGTCGAAATAGATGCTGCGCTTCGCGAGGATGCTGTTGGGATCGTGCAGCGGGTTCATTGCCATCGACGGCTGCTCAGCCGCCTGCGCCTGAGGGGCAGGCGCCGCGGCGGGCGTCGAGGCCTGAGGCGCCGGCTGTGGTGCTTCCGCGGCTTGCTGGCTGGCGCAGGCGCCGAGCAGCAGCGCGAACGAGGAAGCGATCAGGATTGCGGGCGTTTTCATTCTCATGGTCTATCTTTCCTTTGTGACAGCATCATGTCGCCGATGCGGAGCGGGTTTCGTCGTCGCGAAGAGGCACGCGTTAAACGTTCGCCCTGCGTAACGGTTGACGTGACAGGCTGGAGTCAGATGTCTCCGAAGTCGCCGTGCCTGCCCCTCCCCGACGCGAAGCGGTTCGCTCCTGCAGTGCCTTCCGCAACAAACGCCAGGATAGCGTTGTACCACTCCCTGCGCATCGCGTCACGTAGTTCGAGTCCTTCCTGCATACGCGCCGAGCGCCGGTCCGCCCGCATGCAGGCTTGCGGAAAGCGTGCAATTTCGCACGCCAGCGCCTCAGCCACCCCCCGCGCTGCCCCGTCCGGAACCACCCGGTCGCAGGCCCCGATGCGGTACGCCTCCTCGGCCGGCAGTTTGCGGCCGGTGAGGATGAGCTCCATCGCCCGCCCGGCTCCGACCAGGCGCGGCAGGCGAACCGTACCGCCATCGATCAGCGGCACGCCCCAGCGGCGGCAGTACACCCCGAAGTATGCCGATTCCTCCATCACTCGCAGGTCGCACCAAAGTGCAAGCTCGAAGCCGCCGGCGACGGCGGGTCCCGCGATCGCGGCGATCACCGGCTTGTCGAGCTCGAGCCGGGTGGGCCCCATCGGGCCGCGCGGCGGGGGGCGGTCGTCGAGCGGGTAGGCGATTGCCTGCATCGGGTGCGGATCGTCGACGAGCGCCGCCGCAGCCTTGAGGTCGAACCCGGCGCAGAACGAACCGCCTTCACCCCACAGCACGGCGACCGCGGCTTGCGGATCGCGGTTGAAGTCGTTGAACGCGTCTGCCAGCGCCTCGGCAGTTTTGGGATCCACGGCATTGCGCGCCTCGGCGCGTGATTGGATTACCGTCCATACCGCGCCATTCCTTTCTACCCGAACGCTCATGCCATCCTCCGCGCCAGTGCGAAGCACCCGATGTTACATTCGGTCATGCGCCCCGTGACGTGGTACTTCGACTTCGTTTCGCCCTTCTCTTACCTGTGCCTCGCGCGCCTGGGCGAGCTGCCCGAGGTCGAGCTCGTCTACCGACCTGTGCTCTTCGCCGGCTTGCTGCAGCACTTCGGCCAGAAGGGACCGGCGGAGATCGGCCCCAAGCGGCGCTGGACCTACCGCTGGTGCCAGTGGTCCGCCGAGCGGCTCGGCCTGCCGTTCCGCTTTCCGGCCACGCATCCTTTCAATCCGCTCCATCACCTGCGGCTGGCGCTTGCGGCACGCTGCGAGCCGGCAGCCGTCAAGCGGATCTTCGAGGCGCTGTGGACCACGGGCGAGGAGCCGACAGACGCGGCCGCGTTCGCGCACCTGGCGCACGAGCTCGGCGTGGAGCAACCCGCGCTCGCCGCGCCCGAGGTCAAGAGCGCGCTGCGCGAGAACACCGAGCGGGCCGCGGCCGCAGGCGTGTTCGGCGTGCCTAGCTTCGAAGCCGGCGGCGAAATCTTCTGGGGCGTGGATTCGATCGACTTCCTGAAGGCCTTCCTCGTCGACGCGTCGGTGGTGCAAAACGCGCAGATGAGACGGTTGGATTCGCTGCCGGTCGGCGCCAGCCGGCGCGGCTAGCCGTACTTGCGCAGGTCGTCGATCACCTTGCCGTCGTTCGGCAGGCTGCCCGGCGCGAGGAACTCGATCTCGCCGCGCAGCTTGGTGACGTCGCGGATCGTGGCGACGATCGCCTCGGCGAGCCCGGCCGGTCGCTCCTTCGACTCGCATCTGAGCGTCATCCGGTCCTTGCCGACCTCGCCTTCGACCACCAGTCGCGCGCGCAGCACTTCCGGGTGACGGCGCAGGATCTCGTTTACCTGCTTGGCGGTGACGAACAGCGCGCGCACCTTGGTGCTCTGGTCGGCGCGGCCCATCCAGCCCTTGATCCGGGTGTTGGTTCGACCGCAGGCGCTGGCTCCCGGCAGGACGGCCGACAAATCGCCGGTGCCGAACCGCACCAGCGGGTAGTCCCGGTTGAAGGTGGTGATCACGATCTCGCCCACCTCGCCCTCGGGCACGGGATCGCCGGTACCGGGGCGCACGATCTCAAGGATCAGCCCTTCGTCCAGCACCATGCCTTCGATTAGCGTGCCGTCGGGAAGCGCGGTTTCGTAGGCAAGGTGGCCGAGGTCTGCAGTGGCATAGAGCTGCATCACCTGGATGCCGTGCTCGCCCATCGATTTCCTGAGCGCAGGTGGCAGGTACTCGGCACCGACCACGGCCTTCCTGAGTGCCGAGATGTCGAGCTTGAGCTCGTCCGCCTTGTCCGCGATCAGCTTGAGGAACGAAGGCGTGCCGACGAACGCGTTGATCCCGAGGTCGCGTATCGCCGCCACCTGCATCTCGGTCTGCCCGACGCCCGTCGGCACGACCGTGCAGCCGAGCGCGAGCGCGCCCGACTCGAGCATCGAGCCGGCCGGCGTGAAGTGATAGGCGAAGGTGTTCATCACCAGGTCGCCGGCGCGGAAGCCGCCCGCGTACAGTCCACGCGCGGTGCGCCACCAGTCCTTGCCCAGGCCTTCGGGCTCGTAGATCGTGCCCGGCGAAACGAACAGCTTGGCGAGCCTTGCGCGCGGGGTCGCGTTCAATCCGCCCAGCGGCGGGATCGTCTTTTGCAGCTCGCCGAGGTCGGACTTGCGCGTCACCGGCAGGCGGGCGAGCGCCGCGCGCGAGCTCACTGCAGCGGGGTCGACTCCGGCGAGGATGCGGCCGAAACCGGGCGCATTGTTCTTCGCGTGTGCAATCTGACCTGGCAGCGCCGCCATCAGCGCCGCTTCGCGTTGCTCCGGGGACCGGGTTTCGAGGCCGTCGTAGTATTCCATCACAGCCAGCGCTTGCGCCGGCGGTACGACTTGACGTCGCGGAAGCTCTTGCGCTCGCCCGACGAGAAGCCGAGGTAGAACTCCTTCACATCCTCGTTCTCCGCCAGCGATTTGCCTTCGCCGTTCATTACCACGCGGCCGTTCTCGAGGATGTAGCCGTAATCCGCGTACTTGAGCGCGATGTTGGTGTTCTGCTCCGCGAGCAGCAAGCTCACTCCCTCCTTGCGGTTGAGATCTCTGACGATCTCGAAGATCTCCCCGACCAGCTGCGGCGCGAGCCCCATCGAGGGCTCGTCGAGCAGGATCATCTTCGGCTTCGCCATCAAGGCACGCCCGATCGCGGTCATCTGCTGCTCGCCGCCCGAGGTGTAGCCAGCGAGCCCGTTGCGCCGCTCCTTAAGCCGGGGAAAATAGGAATAGACCAGCTCCATGTCGCGCGCGATTGCCGCTCTGCCGTCGCGCCGCGTGAAGGCGCCCGTGAGCAGATTCTCCTCCACCGTCAGATGGCCGAAGCAATGACGCCCTTCCATGACCTGCACGCAGCCGCGGCGCACCAGCTCGTTCGGCGAAAGCGCCTGCACCTCGGCGCCGTCGAAGACGATCGAGCCCTTTGTCACCTCGCCCCGCTCGGACTGCAGCAGATTCGAGATCGCCTTCAGCGTCGTCGTCTTGCCCGCGCCGTTGCCGCCGAGCAGCGCGACGATCTTGCCCCGCCGCACGTCGAGCGATACGCCCCTCAACACGAGGATGACGTGATCGTAGACGACTTCGATATTGTTGAGCGCGAGGATCTTCTCGCTTGCGGGGGCGCGAGATGCCGGCGTCCCAGTCTGCGCTGCGGTGCCCATCGCATACTCCGAGGCTCCGCCTCCCCCGCCCGGGGCTAGTCGCCACGGCGAGGGAGGAGGGTCGCTCAGTCTTAGTTCAAGACGACTTGTCGCAAGCCTCGGTGCGCTTCGGCCAGGGCTGGTTCTTGGTCACGTAGTCCTTTGCGGCCTCATCCAGAAGCGGCATCACCTTGTCCTTCACCGGCGTGATCCAGTCCGAGACCTTGACCCACTTCGTGCCGCTCCACTGCTGCACATAAACCGAACCGTGGCCGTTGTGGTCCTGGCAGGTTACGTCGATCGGCGGCCCGAATCCGGCCAGACCGATCTGCTTCCAGCGCTTTTCCGAGATCGTCAGGGTTTCCAGCCCGCGCCGCATGTCCGCGCCGTTGATCATCTTCTTGTGAGTGATCCGTTGCGCGTTGCGGATGGCCTCGGCGATGACCACGGCGTTCATGACGCCGCGGTTGTAGAAGTTCTCGCCGACCATGTCCTTGGGCGTCTGGCTGTTGCCCTTGGCGATGACGTACTTCTCGATGTCCTTGATCGCCTTGTAGTTGGCGCCGACCGCGTTGAAGTTCATCGCCAGATAGCCCTTCGCTCCCGCGCCCGCGGGCCTGGCGTCGTCTTCGCTGCCGGACCACCATACGCCGATGAAATGATCCATCGGGTAGCCGGTCTTGGCCGCTTCCTGCACCGCGGTCGGGTTCATTGCGCCCCAGCCCCACATGATCATCCAGTCGGGACGGTCACGGCGCACGGCGAGCCACAGTCCGGATTGGGTTTGCATCTGGGAAGGAGGCACCGGATACATCTTGACGTTGAAGCCGTAGTCCTTGGCGAAGTCATTGAGCAGCGGGATCGGCTCGCGTCCGTAGCCGCCGTCGAAATAGATGAAGCCGATCGTCTTGCCCTTGAGCTTGTCGAATCCGCCTCCCTCCTTCTGGGCGATGTACTTCAGCGCGATCGACATTCCGTCCCAGTAGGTGTCTGGCGGATTGAAGATCCACGGGAAGTCCTGCCCGACTGCGGAGGCAGACAGACCGTACGCCATCGACAGGATCGGAATGCCGTCGACCGAGGCCTTCGGGATCAGCGCGAGCGTGATGCCGGTCGAATACGGATTGATGACCAGCGGATTCTTGTTCTTGAACGAGTCGTAGCATTCAACGCCTTTCTCGTTCTTGTACTGAGTTTCGCATTCCTGCACGTCGATCTTCACGCCGCCGATGCCGCCGTCGCGCGCGTTGAGCATGTTCAGATAGTCGTGCATGCCGTTTGCGATCGGGATGCCGGAATTGGCGAACGGACCCGTGCGATAAGTGAACAGCGGCACCAGCAGCGAATCACTGGCGAGGGCCTCCGAAGTCGGGACGGATGCCCCGATCACTCCTGCGACCGCCGCGCCGAGTACCAGATATTTAAGGCGCATTTTCCTTCCTCCTCTCGATGGCGGCCGACGCGACCGGCGCCGGCCTTATCTTGATGTCCCGCGACGAGTGTACGCTTCTGCCTCAATATGGGAAAGGCCACACCCTGAGCTTCTGCTTGCCGATCTGCCACAGCCGCGCCAAACCGTGCGGCTCGACGATCAGGAAGAATATGATCAGCACGCCCAGGATCACGAACGTGCTCTGATCCACCGTCGCGCTGCGGATATGCAGACCTAAATAAGCGGGTGCCTGGCGCAGCACGATCGGCAGCCCCCAGATCAGCGCCGCGCCGAGAAACGAGCCCAGCAGGCTGCCGAGCCCGCCGATGATCACCATGAACAGAATCAGGAACGACTGATTGATGTTGAAGCTCTCCGACTCGGCGTTACCGAGCCAGAGAAACACCATCATCGCCCCGGCGACGCCGCAATAGAACGAGGACACAGCGAAGGCGAGAAGCTTGGTCTGGTACAGCCTGATCCCGATCAGCTCCGCCGCGAGGTCCATGTCGCGCACCGCCATCCAGGTGCGGCCGATGCGCCCGCGCATGAGGTTCGCCGCCATCAGGACGAGAAGCGTGACGATCGAGAGCACGAGCAGGTAGCGCGTGGTAGACGACGCGGTGGGCCCGGTCACGGCCAGGCCGAACATCGTCTTGGTCGGCACCTCGATCGAGGCCGAGATGTTGTTGTTGTAGAGCCACGGAATTCGAATGAAACACCAGGACAGGAAGAACTGCGCGGCGAGCGTGGCGACCGCGAGGTAGAAACCCTTGATGCGCAGCGAGGGCAGACCGAACACTGTCCCGACCGCCGCGGCGAAGAAACCCGAGCACAGGATCAGAACGATGATGTCGACGTTGGGAAAAAACGTCGTCAGCTTGTAGCAAGCGAAGGCCCCCACGCCCATGAAGCCGCCGGTGCCGAGCGAAAGCAGTCCGGTATAGCCGGTGAGAAGGTTGAGTCCGGTCGCCGCGAGCGAGAACACCAGGATCGGAATGAGGACCGAATCGAGCGCGAAGTTGGAGGCCGTGAGCGGCACTCCGACGAAGGCGATAAGCAGGATGATTGCGATGCCGATCCGGTCCTGCAGAATCGGAAGCAGGGCCTGGTCGGCGGCGTAGCTCGTCTTATATTGCCCGACTTCGCGATAGAGCATTGGGTTTCTCTTAAAGCCGTTCGATGATGCGCTCGCCGAACAGGCCCTGCGGACGGAACAGCAGGAATATGAGCGCGATGACGTAGGCGAACCAGCTCTCGATCCCTCCCCCGACCAGCGGCCCCCAGTAGAACTCGCCCATCTTCTCGCCCACCCCGATGATGAGCCCGCCGACGATGGCGCCCGGGATCGACGTGAAGCCCCCCAGAATCAGCACCGGCAGCGCCTTGAGCGCGATGATCTCCAGCGCGAAGGATACGTTCGAGCGGGCGCCCCACATGATGCCGGTCGCCAGGGCGACGACGCCGGCGGCGAACCAGACCACAACCCAGATTTGCTCGAGAGAGATGCCGACCGACAGGGCTGCGCGGTGGCTGTCGGCCACCGCGCGCAGCGCACGGCCGATGCGCGTGCGGTTGAACAGGATGCCGAGCCCCGCGACCATGAGCGAGGCGATGATCGCGGCCGCGACGTCGATCTTCTGCAGCTGCACGAACCCGCCGAGCGTATTGATACGCCAGGCACCGCTCGGCAGCCCCAACTGATCGGAGATCATGACCTTGGGGTCGCCGCCGAAAATCAGTTCGCCCATTCCGATCAGGACGTAGGTGAGGCCGAAAGTCGCCATGAACAGGATGATCTCGGGCTGGTTCACGAGCGGCCGCAGGATGGCGCGCTCGACGGCGACGGCGAGCACTAGCATCACCACCACCGTGAGCACCAGCGCCAGGTACGCCGGCACCCCGTGTTCATTGAGGCCGACCAGGGTGAGCGCGGCGAACACGACCATGATGCCCTGGGCGAAGTTGAACACGCCGGAGGCCTTGAAGATCAGAACGAAACCGAGCGCAATGAGCGCGTACAACACGCCGCTGACAAGCCCGTCCCACAGCGTCTGCGCCAGCAGGTCGGGGGCGTGGCCCATCTGCATGAATGGATCGATGAAGATGCTGTAGAGCAGATGCATTGCCGTGCCTTCAGTGCGCGACGCCGAGATAGGCGTCGATCACCGCCTGGTCGGTACGCACCTCTTCGGGCGTGCCGTCGGCGATCTTCTTCCGTAGTCGAGCACCACGACGCGGTCGGAAATGTCCATCACCACGCCCATGTCGTGCTCGATCAGAACGATCGTGGTGCCGTACTGGTCGTTTACGTCGAGCACGAAGCGGCACATGTCCTGCTTTTCCTCGAGGTTCATTCCGGCCATCGGCTCGTCTAGCAGCAGCACCGAGGGCTCCATTGCCAGCGCGCGCGCGAGCTCGACGCGCTTCTGCAGGCCGTAGGGCAGCTGGCCGACCGGCGTTCGCCGGATGTGCTGGATCTCGAGGAAATCGATGATCTCCTCGACCGCGCGCCGGTGCTCGATCTCCTCGCGCCGCGCCGCCGGCAACCACAGCGCCTCCTGCAGCAGGTTGCCGCGCATCTTCAGGTTGCGCCCGACCATGATGTTGTCGAGCACCGTCATGCCGCGGAACAACGCGATGTTCTGGAAGGTGCGGCCGATGCCCATCGTGGCCGCTGCGTGCGGCTTCATGCCGCGGAACTCGCGCCCCCTGAAGCGAATGATGCCATGCTGCGGCTGATAGAAGCCGTTCATAACGTTGAGCATCGAGCTCTTGCCGGCGCCGTTCGGCCCGATGATCGCGCGCACCTCGTGCTCGCGCACATCGAACGAAACCTCGGTCAGCGCCCTCACGCCGCCGAAGGTGAGCGAAACCTCTTCGACCCCCAGCACCGGGGCGCCGATGCGCTGCGCTCGAGCCTCGGCTTCCGTCATACGGTCAAGCGGCCTTGCGCGTGGCCGCGGGCGGGAAGCTGCGCGCGTCGCAGATCGACAGATCGGCGGAAATCTGCGCGGTGCGACCGTCCTCGTAGCGCACCTCCGCCTCGACATGCACCGACTCCGCCCCGGTGTAGAGCGCATCGACCAGCGACCCGTACTTCTCCGCGATGTGGCCGCGGCGCACCTTGCGCGTGCGGGTGAGCTCGCCGTCGTCCGCGTCGAGCTCCTTGTGCAGCAGCAGGAAGCGATGAATCTGGCTCCCGGCAAGCTCCGGATCAGCGGCGAGATCGGCGTTCACCTGCTCGACGCACTGGGTGATCAGGTCGCGGACCTCCTTGCGCGAGGCAAGGTCGACGTAACCGGTGTATGCCAGCTTGCGCTTCTCGGCCCAGTTGCCGACCGCGTCCATGTCGATATTGATGAAGGCGCATACACGGTCGCGCGCATGGCCGAAGGCAACCGCCTCCTTGATGTAGGGAAAGAACTTGAGCTTGTTCTCGAGGTACTTGGGCGCAAACAGCGTGCCGTCGTCCAGCCTGCCGACGTCCTTGACGCGGTCGATGATCTTGAGATGACCGTCTGCGTCAAGGTAGCCTGCATCGCCGGTATGGAACCACCCTTCCGCGTCCTTCGCTTGCTCGGTCGCCTGCGGGTTCTTGTAGTACTCCCTGAACAGGCCCGGGGAGCGGATCAGCAGCTCGCGCTGCGGCGTGAACTTGAGCTCGACCCCGCGCACCGCAGGGCCGACGGTATCCGCCCTGACCTGGCCGTTGGGCTGCACGCAGACGAACACCGAGGTCTCGGTCGAGCCATAGAGCTGCTTCAGGTTGATGCCGATCGAGCGGTAGAACTTGAACAGATCTGGACCGATCGCCTCGCCGGCGGTATAGGCGACGCGCACCCGGCTCATGCCGAGCACGTTGCGCAGCGGCCCATACACGAGCAGGTCTCCCAGCGCGTAGTGCAGGCGCTGCGCCATGCCGACTGATTTGCCATCCAGAATGGCGCCGCCGACGCGCCGCGCCACATCCATGAAGTGCCGGTACATGATGCGCTTCAAGCGCCCGGCGTCCTCCATGCGGATCGATACCTGCGTGAGCAGGGCTTCGAGGACCCGCGGCGGCGCGAAGTAGTAGCTAGGGCCGATCTCGCGCATGTCCGTCATCAGCGTTTCGGCCGACTCGGGGCAGCAGATGCAGTACCCGGTGGCGAAGGGCTGGGCGTAGGAGAAGATGTTCTGGCCGATCCAGGCAGGCGGCAGGTAGGCGATGACCACGTCGCGGTCGGTGAGGCCTTCCATCTCGGCGGCCGCCCTGGCGCGGTCGATCAGGGCATGGTGCGTGAGTACCACTCCCTTGGGTGTGGCGGTGGTGCCTGAAGTGAAGAACATTGCCGCCGGGTCGTCCCCCGACCCCTGCTCGATCTCGCGCTCGAGGAACCCGGGATCACGCGTGGCCGCCTCGACGCCGATCTCGCGCAGCCGTTCGTAACTTGCTAGCTGCGGCTGGGTGTAGTGGCGCAGGCCGCGCGGATCGTCGAAATAGATGTGCTTGAGCGTCGGGCATTGCGGCAGGATCTCGAGCAACTTGTCGACCTGCTCCTGGTCCTCCGCGACCGCGTGGACGATCTCGGCGTTCTGGATCGGGAATGCCATCTCGGCCGCGACCGCGTCCTGGTACAGCGGCACCGGCACCGCCCCCAGGCACTGCGCGGCGCACATCGCCGCGTAGATACGCGGACGGTTGTCCCCGACCAGAGCCATGTGGTCGCCACGCCTGAGCCCCTGTTGCGCGAGGCCGCAGGCAATCGCGCGCACCTCGTCGGCGAACTGCTTCCAGCTCCAGGTCTGCCAGATGCCGCGGTCCTTCTCGCGGATCGCGGGCCGCGCGCCACGCACTTCGGCGTGGTGCAGCAACAATTTGGGAAACGTATCGAGCGCCCCGATGTCGGTTGCCATCGAGTTCCCTCCTCCAATATATCCAACTTTCGGCCGGCCCTCCCCGGCCCGCGGTCGCGATCGTATCTGAATCTTGAACTAGTATGACACGCCGCGGCGCAGCAAAGTCTAGCCGCCGGCCGTCCGACGGGTTGTCTTTCCGGCGACAATTGCGCCGATGCTGACAATGGCTCAATTCCTCGCCGACTCGGTATGGCCGCAGGCGCTCGAGCCCCGCGCGCGCGAGCGTGTGCGATGCGAGTCGCTCGAGCGCTCGGTGGCGGCCGGCGGCTACGTCTGCCGCAAGGGAGAACCGGTCGAGTACTGGGTCGGCGTGATCGAGGGGCTGGTGAAGATCTCCAGCGTCTCGCCCGAGGGCAAGGCGGTGACCTTCACCGGCGTGCGCGCCGGAGGCTGGTTCGGCGAAGGCTCGCTGCTGCGCCCGGACCCCTGGCGCTACGACGCCGTCGCGCTACGCGACAGCCGCGTCGCGCTCGTGCCGCGCGCGACCTTCGACTGGCTGCTCGACGGCTCGATCGAGTTCAACCGCTTCCTGCTCGAGCAGCTCAACGAGCGGCTAGCGCAATTCATCGCCATGGTGGAATACGACCGCCTGCTCGATCCGGACGCGCGCGTCGCGCGCTGCCTCGCGGCGCTGTTCAATCCGCGCCTGTACCCGGGCTCCAGCCGCGAACTGATGATCTCCCAGGAGGAGCTCGGCTTCCTGTCGGGCGCTTCGCGCCAGCGCGTCAATCAGGCGCTGCAGCGGCTGGGCGAGTGCCGCCTGCTGCGCGTCGACTACGGCAAGGTGACGGTGCTAGACCTCGACGGGCTCAAGGCTTTCGAGGGCTAACTTCGCCCCGCCTATCCCTTGGCGACCTGCCAAAGATGCTTGAAGCCCGCGCCGGTCTCGTCGCCCGGCTTCTTGTCTTTGTGCCAGAAATAGAGCGGTTTGCCCTTGTAGGCCCACTGCATCTTTCCGTCGCTGCGCATAACGAAGCTATAGTCGCCCGAAGCCGTGTCCGAAGCGCTCGCGAGGAACGGTGGCCAGTTCGCGGCGCAACCGCCGCTGCATTCACTCTTGCCCGAATGCGCCTTGTCCTTGTCGAAGGTGTACAGGGTCATGCCGTGGTCGCCAGTCAGCACGCGGTGCTTCACGACCGGCGACGCAGCGTGCGCGACGCCCGACACGGCAGCGATCGAGGCGGCGAGCGCCAAGGGGCCCAGAACCCGATTCGCGGAAAGCTTCATGTCAGTCTCCAGGTTGGAATGTCAATGCTAGTGACATCCATTCACCGGCTCTGGTTCATTCCGCGCCCGGACCGCAAACTGGTCAGGCCGCCACCACCAGCTTACATGCTGCGCCGGTATTGGCCCCCGACCTCGAACAGCGCGTGCGTGATCTGACCGAGCGAGCACACGCGCACCGCATCGACCAGCACCTCGAACACGTTTTCGTCCCGGATCACCGCCTGGCGCAGCCGCTCGAGCATCGCCGGTGCGGCCTTGGCGTGCTTCCTGTGGAAGTCGCGCAGACGCTTGAGCTGGGACTGCTTTTCCTCCTCGGTCGAGCGGATCAGCTCGAGCTTGGGCGGCGTCGCGTCGCCGTGAGGGTTGCGGAAAGTGTTCACGCCCACGATCGGGTAGGAGCCGTCGTGCTTCCTGTGTTCGTAGGTTAGCGATTCCTCCTGGATCTTGCCGCGCTGGTAGCCCGTTTCCATCGCGCCGAGGACGCCGCCGCGCGCCGAGATCGCCTCGAACTCCTTCAGCACCGCCTCCTCCACCAAGTCGGTGAGCTCGTCGATAATGAACGAGCCCTGGTTCGGGTTCTCGTTCTTCGCCAGCCCCCACTCCTTGTTCAGGATCAGCTGGATCGCCATCGCGCGGCGCACCGATTCCTCGGTCGGGGTGGTGATCGCCTCGTCGTAGGCGTTGGTGTGCAGCGAGTTGGTGTTGTCGTAGGTCGAGATCAGCGCCTGCAGCGTGGTGCGGATGTCGTTGAACGCGATCTCCTGCGCGTGCAGCGAGCGGCCCGAGGTCTGAGAATGAAACTTGAGCTTCTGGCTGCGCTCGTTCGCGCCGTAGCGGTTCTTCATCGCCACCGCCCAGATGCGCCGCGCTACCCGCCCGAGCACCGCGTATTCGGGATCCATGCCGTAGCTGAAGAAGAACGAAAGGTTAGGCGCGAAATCGTCGATGTGCATCCCGCGTGCGAGGTAGGCCTCGACGAAGGTGAAACCGTTGGCGAGCGTGAAGGCAAGCTGGCTGATCGGATTCGCACCTGCCTCGGCAATGTGATAGCCCGAGATCGATACCGAATAGAAGTTCTTCACCCCGTTGTGGATGAAGTACTGCTGGATATCGCCCATTACCTTGAGCGAGAACTCGGTCGAGAAGATGCAGGTGTTCTGACCCTGGTCCTCCTTAAGGATGTCGGCCTGCACCGTGCCGCGCACCGTGGCCAGCGTCCATTCGCGGATCTTGTCCGATTCGTCCTCGGTCGGCTCGCGCTCGTTCTCGGCGCGGAACCTGTCCACCTGCTGGTCGAGCGCGGTGTTGAAGAACATCGCCAGGATGGTCGGCGCCGGACCGTTGATGGTCATCGACACCGAGGTGTTGGGTGCGCACAGGTCGAAGCCGCCGTAGAGGACTTTCATGTCCTCGAGCGTCGCGATCGATACGCCGGAGTTGCCCACCTTGCCGTAGATGTCGGGCCGCTCGTCGGGGTCGAAGCCGTACAGCGTCACCGAGTCGAACGCGGTCGACAGGCGCTTGGCGGGCATGTCCTTGGACAGCAGGTGGAAGCGCTTGTTGGTCCGGAACGCGTCCCCCTCGCCCGCGAACATGCGTGTCGGGTCCTCGTTCTCGCGCTTGAAGGCGAACACGCCAGCGGTAAACGGAAACGACCCGGGTACGTTCTCGCGCATCTGCCAGCGCAGGATCTCGCCGTGGTCCTCGTAGCGCGGCAGCGCCACCTTCGGCACCTTGGTGCCCGACAGGGTCGTATGCGTGAGCCGGGTGCGAATCTCACGCCCGCGGATCTTCACCACGTATTCGTCGCCCGAATACGCCTTCAGCGTCTCGGGCCACATTTCGAGCTGCTTGCGCGCGCGCGCATCGAGCGCGGAGTTCTTCTCGTCGATCAGGGAATCAAGCTCGCGCGCCTCCTTGCCCGCCTTGAGCAGCATCGCCTTGGCCGCGATCAGCTGCTGGCGCTCGCGCGCAAACGCCGCCTGCTCGCGCGCATGGCCATGATAGCCGCGCACCGACTCCGCTATCTCGGCCAGGTAACGCTGGCGCTTGGGCGGTATCACCACGCGCACGCTCGATGAAACCTTCGATTCGCTCTTCGGCAGCGCGCCCGGCTCGAGCGTCAGGCCCTTGGCCGCGAGCCGCGTCGCGACAGCCTGGTACAGCGCGGTGACGCCGTCGTCGTTGAAGCGCGAAGCGATGGTGCCGTAAACCGGCATTTCCTCGGGCGAGGCCTTGAATGCCTCGCGGTTGCGCTGCACCTGCTTTCTGACGTCGCGCAGCGCGTCCTCGGCGCCCTTGCGGTCGAACTTGTTGATCGCGACGAAGTCGGCGAAATCCAGCATGTCGATCTTCTCGAGCTGGCTCGCGGCGCCGAACTCAGGCGTCATGACATACAGGGAGACGTCGACGTGCGGCACGATCGCGGCGTCGCCCTGCCCGATGCCCGAGGTTTCCACCACCACCAGGTCGAACCCGGCCGCGCGGCAGGCCGCGACCGCCTCCGGAAGGGAGGCGGCGATTTCGGCGCCCGAGGCGCGCGTCGCGAGTGAGCGCATGAAGACCTGCTTGCCGTGAATCGCGTTCATGCGAATGCGGTCCCCGAGCAACGCGCCGCCGGTTTTCCTGCGCGAAGGGTCGACCGCGACAATTGCGATCTTCAGCCGGTCGGCCTGATCGAGCCGGAACCGGCGCACCAGCTCATCTGTCAGTGAGCTCTTGCCCGCGCCACCGGTGCCGGTAACGCCAAGCACAGGGGCCGGCTTGGCCTGTGCGGCTTTCAGAAGCTCTTTCTTCAGGTTTTCACCGAGGGAACCCAATTCCAGCGCGGAAATCACCTGCGCAAGCGCACGGCGGTCACCCGCCTTCAGCGCCTTGAGGTCCTTGGGCGCGAACTGCGACGGATCGAAGTCGCAGCGCGCCAGCATGTCGTTGATCATGCCTTGCAGGCCCATCTTCTGCCCGTCCTCGGGCGAGTAGATGCGCGCCACGCCGTAGTCGTGCAGGGCCCGGGTCTCGTCAGGCACGATCACCCCGCCGCCGCCGCCGAACACCTTGATGTGCTCGCCGCCCCGCTGGCGCAACAGATCGATCATGTAGCGGAAATACTCGATGTGCCCGCCCTGGTAGGACGACACCGCGATGCCCTGGACGTCTTCCTCGAGCGCCGCGCTGACCACGTCCTCGACCGAGCGGTTGTGTCCGAGATGAATCACCTCGGCACCCGAAGCCTGCAGGATCCGGCGCATGATGTTTATCGATGCGTCGTGACCGTCGAACAGGCTCGCCGCGGTGACGAAGCGGATCTTGTGCTTGGCCTTGTAGACCAGATTGTTCGACTCGGACAGGTCGGTCATCGGGGGTCTCCGGGGAGCGTTACGCTACTTGACGTTTACGTAAACGTCAACTCACCGCGGCTGCCACTGCGGCCGCGCGCTGCCCCCTGCCCGCGAGTATAGCTAGCCCACGAGGCGCCCGGCCACCAGCTCGGTGAGACTCTGCATCGACTTGTTCCACTTGTGGTAGGCAGCGCCGTCGTCGAAGCTGAGGCGGCAGTTGGCGCAGCTCGTGGCGAGCAGCTCGGCGCCGGTGGCGTCGATCTCCTCCATCTTGATGCGGAACGCGCCACGGCGCAGCTCGTCCGCGCGCTTGATCGCCACCACTCCGCCGCCGCCGCCGCAGCACCAGGCCGCGTCGGCATGGTCACCCATCTCGTGCAGCTCGACGCCGAGCGCGGCGAGCACCTCTCGCGGCGCCTCCGAAGCGCCGCCGCGGCGCGACACCTGGCACGGGTCGTGGAAAGTGAGCGTCTTCGCGAGCGGCTTGAGCCGTAGCCTGCCCTTGCGAGCGAGCGAAGCGAGGTACTCGGAGATGTGCAGCACCTCGAACGGCAGCGGCGCGCCGTGCACGTTGGCACCTTCCCACCTGAGCGCGCCGTAGGCGTGGCCACACTCGGGCAGTACCACTGTCTTCGCCTTGCACGCTATCGCCGCGTCGATGACGCGCTCGCTCATGTCGTGCTGCCAGTCGCGATTGCCGGAAAGCATGCCGAAGTTGGTCGCCTCGTAGCCCCTGGTCGAGACGGTCCAGCTCTCGCCCGCATGCTTGAGCACCTTTGCCGCCGCGACCAGCGAGTCCGGGTACTTCATGATCTCGACCGACGAGAAGGTCATCAGCACGTCAGCCTGCGGCAGGTCGAGCGGGATCTTGATGCCGTGCTCGTCCTCGAGCCAGTCGATGCGCTCTTTGAGCACCTTGGGCGTCGCGCCGAGCGGGCTCATCTCGTTCTCGGCACGCTCGGCCGCGGCACGCAGATCCTCGGGAACGAGGCCGGCGGCGAACATGCCGTGCCGCGCGCGCGAGATCAGCGCCGCGATGTCGATTCCCATCGGACACACCAGCGTGCAGCGCCCGCACATCGTGCAGGCGTCGTATATCAACTCCTGCCAGGACTCGAGCTCGCCCAGCGTGACTTGCTTCTCCGCGCCGAGCAGGCGCGCGAGCGGCGCCCAGGGCGCGGTGGTGCGCCGGTAAGCGTGCAGGAACGGCTCGAGCTTGTTGATCGGCGTGTACTTGGGATCGAGCGTCGAGGTGTAGAAGTGGCAGGCCTGGGCGCAGTGCCCGCAGCGGATACAGGCGTCCATGTGCACCGCGGCTTCGCGCGTGAAGTCGCGCACGAAGGCATTCATCGCTGCCGCGACGCGCTCCGGCGCCGGGCGGTTGCTTTCCGGACTCATGGCATCGCTCCCCGGCGTCCGTACTTGACGCCCGTTATCCCGCGCGACCAGAAGGCCAGTCCCGCGTGCATCAGCTTTCCGAACGGGAACCACAGCAGGAACAGCTCGACCGTCAGCAGGTGGACCGCGATATAGGTCTGGTTGTAGCCGCCGGCGGCGGTGTCGAACGCCGCCATGCCGGTCGCCACCGGCAGGAAGACCACCAGCCAGCTGAAGTAATCGTCAAAGCGCGACAGCAGTCGCTTTACCGGATCGGTGAGCCGCAGCATGAGCGCGACCAGCAGCGCGAACATCGTGACGCCGCCCGCGAAATAGGTCACCGGCGCGGGCAGCGCCGGCCAGCCGACGCCGATCAGCTTGCGGATGAACTCGATGTGCGGCAGATACGCGAGCACGATCACCGCCAGGCCGACGTGATACAGGTAGCCGATGAAGACCGAGAAGCCGATCCGCGCGCCG
This sequence comes from uncultured beta proteobacterium, assembly GCA_963755395.1. Lineage (GTDB taxonomy): Bacteria > Pseudomonadota > Gammaproteobacteria > Burkholderiales > SG8-39 > DAHVFK01. The sequence continues at coordinate 66,059 of CAVWJJ010000004.1, forward strand.
AAGCGCGGGTGCGGCCAGAAGCGCCGCAGGATGCCGTGCAGCGCGCTGGTGATGGCAGCGTCCACTCGCGGCGCCGAGCGATCGGGCGGCGCGGGCCGGGTCGCCAGGCGAAAGATGCGCCACAGCGTGCCTAGCACGAATACGCTCAACGCCGCCGTGAGCGCCGGACCGCGGGCGAATTCGAGCAGAGTCATTGAACGCTCCTTTAGCCGATGCTGATATGCTGGTTCATATGACCGGCGTCGATTTGATCGAGGTCAAAGGCCGGCGCAAACCGCAGCCATGAGCACCACCATCGAGCCCCCGCGCCGCAGCGCACTCGAATTCTTCGACCGTCAGTTCGAGCGTCAGGTCGAAGCAAGCGACTATGCCCTGAACCCTTTTGAGTGCGCGGTCCTGCCGCACCTCTCGGGCGACGTGCTCGAGCTCGGCTGCGGGCTGGGCAACCTCGCACTCGAAGCGGCGGGGCGCGGCTGCCGCGTGACCGCCCTGGATTTCAGTGCAACGGCGATCGCCCATCTCGCGCGCCGCGCCGGCGAGCGGCGCGTGGCGCTCGAAGCGCATTGTGCGGACCTGCGGCATTACGTCCCGGCGCGCGACTACGACTGCGTGGTGTCGATCGGCCTGCTGATGTTCTTCGCCTGCGGCGACGCGCGCCGGCTGCTGGTGCGCACGCGCGAAGCGGTGCGCCCGGGCGGCGTGGCGGCCGTCAACGTGCTGGTCGAGGGCACCACTTATATGGAGATGTTCGACCCCGAGGCCTACTGCCTGTTCCACCGCACCGAGCTCGGCAAGGCGTTTAGCGGCTGGGAAGTGCTGCTGTCACGCCAGGAGGATTTCCCCGCGCCGGGAAACACGTTGAAGCGTTTCCACACCTTGGCAGCGCGCGCGCCGCGATGAGCACCGCCCGCGGCTTGGCGCAACACGTGCTCGCTGCCTATCCTGGGCTCGACGAGTTCGAGCAGCGGCTATCGCTTGCGCTCTATCGCGAGCTCGCGCACGGGATCCCGGTCACGCCGCAGGTGCTTGCAGATCGGGTCGAAGCGAGCAGCGATGAAGTCGCCCGCAGATTGGGAAACTGGCACGCCGTCCGCCGCGACGAGCTGCAGCGCATCATCGGCTACTGGGGCCTCACGATCGTGCCAACCCGCCACAGGATGCGCGTCGGCGAGCGCGACCTCTACGCGTGGTGCGCCTGGGACACGCTGTTCCTGCCCGCGCTATTGGGCGTAAGGGCGGAGGTGCACTCGAGCTGTCCCGCGACGGGCGCTCCGGTGCAGCTTACGGTCGGGCCCGATGCGCTCGAAGCGCCGGTTCCGGCCAACCTCGCGCTTTCGTTCGTGCTGCCGGAAGCCGGCGCGATGCGCCACGATGTGATCGCGAGTTTCTGCAGTCACGTCCACTTCTTCTGGTCGGAAGAACTGGCGGCCGCTTGCCGCGAGCTGCCGGCTTCAGCCTTCGCGCTGAGCCTCGACGAAGCGTTCGAAGCGGGACGCCTCCGGAATAGCGGTCGCTATTGGGCTGTTTCGAGTCTCCGCGGTGCGTCGGCCGGCGCGGGATGATTGCCGTTCCCCGCGCGACGCGAATATGCGGAATTCGGCAATAGAGGCGCTGAAGGAGAGCCGACGACTCAGGCCGCGTTCAGCCACTGCTCGATCTTCTCGCGGCTGGGTACGCCGCCTGCGTGCACCACCTTGCCGTCGATCACGACGCCCGGCGTGCTCATGATGCCGTAGCCCACGATCTCCTTTACGTCTTCAATTTTTTCGAGCCGTACGTCGACTCCCTTGGCTTTCGCCGCGTCTTCGATCAGCTTGAGCGTGCTTTTGCAGTTGGCACAGCCGCTGCCGAGCACCTTGATGTCTTTCATAGCGCCTCCTTTGCTTACAGAACCAGATTGAAAACGTAGCCCACCAGCAGGATGCCGCCGGCGACCACGCCCGCGAATACGGCGATGAGCCGCGGCTTGAGCACCTTGCGCAGGATGATCATTTCGGGGGCCGACAGCGCGATCACGCTCATCATGAACGCGAGCACAGTTCCCAGCGCGGCGCCCTTGCCCATCAGCGCTTCGACAATCGGGATGATGCCCGCCGCGTTCGTGTACATCGGCACGCCGAGCGCCACCGCTGCAGGCACCGACCACCATGGCGCGCCCTTGCCCATGATTGAGGCCATGAAGTCCTCTGGCACGTAGCCATGTATAGCCGCGCCCAGCGCGATGCCGACGAGCACGTAGGGCCAGACTTTGCCGACGATCTCACTGACGTGATGCGCCCCGGCGCCGAAGCGCTCCGGCCAACTCATCGTCACTCCCACCGAATGGGTGGTTTCGCCGGCGTGTATCGCCCGCACCCAGTCCTCCAGGTGGCGCTCCATCCGCAGCTGGCCGATGACGAAGCCGGCGACGATCGCGACCGACAGCCCAAGGCCAAGGTAGAGCGCGGCCACTTTCCAGCCGAACATGCCGAACAGCAGGACGAGCGCCACCTCGTTGACCATCGGCGCGGAGATGAGAAAGGAGAAGGTCACGCCGAGCGGCACCCCCGCCGACAGCAGACCGATGAAGAGCGGCACTGCAGAGCAGGAGCAAAACGGTGTAACGATGCCGAGGCTCGCGGCCATGACGTTGCCTGCTCCCACACGCCGGCCGGAAAGCAGGGCGCGGGTACGCTCCGGTGAAAAGAATGTCTGGATCACGCCGATCGCGAACACGATGCCGGTGAGCAGGAGCAGCACCTTCGGGGCGTCGTAGATAAAGAAATGCAGCGCTTCGCCCATGTGCGTTTCGCGCGACAACCCCGCCAGACCGACGACGCTGTCGGCGAAGGCCGCAAGGCGGCTGTAGGCGACTACCCACAGGACGGCCACCGGCACCAGCCCTGCAAGCCAGCGGAGGGTCAGGTTCCGGGGCAGGTAGTATGCGGTGCTATGCGACATGCGAGTCTCTTGGTCGCGCCACGGATTCGCCGCCTAATTCCGCGCCCTTCGACGTAGCGTCCCGCTGAGTGCCGTTCCCGGGGCCACGGTGTTGAAGACGGTTCCGTAGCTGCGCACGTTCTGGTGCAGCAACTCCAGCTTGCGCTCGGGCTCGTCGCTATCGACCACGATCTCGTAATCAATGCGCGCCATCTTGGGCGGCGCATCCTGGCGCACGGCGCTGAGCAGCACTTCGATGCCACGGAAGTCGAACTTGATGATCGGTGCGATGCGCTCTATGCCCTTGATCATGCACGCCGAGAGCGCCGCAAGCAGCAACTCGGCCGGATTGAAAGCGTCGCTACGCCCCGCGATGCCGGTATCGAGCGTGAGGCGCGCCTCCTTGCAGGAGGCCTCGCTGCCAAGCGCATCCATGCGGCGCGTACGCACCGCGTAAGTCAGCAACTTCGCTTCGGATTGCGACATGCCGTTCAGTCTGGCACCCGCCACGGGCGCGATATTGACGCGGGTCAAACGCTAGATTGGAGCGCGCCGCGCGAGTACCAGCGCTCGCTAGCGTTGACGATCTTCACCACCGCGAGCATCACCGGCACCTCGACCAGTACGCCGACCACGGTGGCGAGCGCAGCGCCGGAATCGAAGCCGAACAGGCTGATTGCCGCCGCGACTGCCAGTTCGAAGAAATTACTCGCGCCGATCAGCGCCGAGGGACAGGCCACGCTGTGCTTTTCGCCCAGCGCGCGGTTGGCGAGGTAGGCGAGGCCCGCGTTGAAGAATACTTGGATCAGGATGGGTACCGCGAGCAGCGCAATGACCAGTGGCTGGGCGATGATCGCGTCGCCCTGGAAGGCAAACAGCAGTACCAATGTCGCCAGCAGGGCGAGCGTCGACCACGGCTGCAGGCGCTCGAGCAGGCGCTGCAACGCGCTTGCGCCACCGCGCGCCAGCGTGCCCCGGCGGATGAGTTGCGCCGCGATTACCGGCAGTACGATGTACAGCACCACCGACGTGAGCAGGGTGTCCCAAGGCACGCTGATCGCCGAGATGCCGAGCAGCAGCCCGACGATCGGCGCGAAAGCAAACACCATGATGCTGTCGTTCAGCGCGACCTGCGTGAGCGTGAACAAGGGATCGCCGTTGCTCAGCCGACTCCATACGAACACCATCGCGGTGCAAGGCGCCGCGGCGAGCAGGATCAGGCCGGCGATGTAGCTGTCGATCTGCCCTGCGGGCAGCCAGGGCGCGAACAGGTGGCGGATGAAGATCCAGCCGAGCAGCGCCATCGAGAACGGCTTGACCAGCCAGTTCACCGCCAGCGTGACGCCGATGCCACGCACGTGCTCCCGGATGCGGTGCAGCGCTCCGAAATCGACCCGTACCAGCATCGGGATGATCATCACCCAGATGAGCAGGCCGACCGGAACGTTGACCTGCGCGAGCTCCATGCGGCCGAGCGCCTGCACCGGACCCGGCAGCTGCTGGCCAAGGATCACGCCGACGACGATGCAAAGCGCGACCCACAGCGTGAGCCAACGCTCGAAGAAGCTCATCCCTATTCTGTCTTCGCTTCGCTGCCGACGCGGCCGATTTCCGCCAGCTTCTTCGTCAGCGCCAGCCGGTCCAGCTTGCCGAGCGGCAGACTGAGGAAAAGATTGATGCGCGTCGAGAGCTCCGAGAAAGCGCGCATGAATGCCCTGCGCTTGTGCTCCTCGGCGCCCTCGACCTTGGCCGGATCGTCCACGCCCCAGTGCGCCGTCATCGGCTGCCCGGGCCACATCGGGCAGACTTCGCCCGCCGCCTGGTCGCACACCGTGAAGACGAAATCCATCACCGGCGCGCCCGGCCGGGCGAACTCGTCCCAGCTCTTGGAGCGCAGGCCGGAAGTGTCGAGCCGGTGCTTCGCCAGCAGCTCGAGCGCGAACGGATTGACCTTGCCTTGGGGATGGCTGCCGGCGCTGTAGGCGGCGAAGCGCCCTTTGGCGGCCGTGTTGAGGTAGGCCTCGGCCAGGATCGAGCGCGCCGAATTGCCGGTGCACAGGAACAGGACGTTGTGGGGCTTCACGCCGGCTCCCGCAGGGACGGGGCGCAGCAGGCCTTGCTCGCCTTCGCCTGCGTCTCGGACACACTGTCGTCGCCGAACACCGGAATCGTGTCGAGGGTGTGGAACGATTCCCACGCGATGCCCTGCGGATCCAGGGTCCAGTACTTGTCGCTCTTGACGTAGCAGCACGAGGCGTTCTTCTGCGGCAGCACGGCCACATCGGCCTGCGCCAGGCGCGCGCCGAGCTGCTCGAGCTCGGCGTCGTCTTCGGCCTGGATCCCGAGGTGGTCTAGGCCGGCCTTCTTGCCGCGGGTCGAGATGGCAAAATTGACGCGCGGATCGTCGAGCTGCCACTTGGCGTAATCGGAGTGGCGCACGCTCGGCTCGGCGGCGAACAACGCGGAGTAGAAGCGGATGCTGCGTTCGAGGTCGGCGACCCCGAGATGCACGTGCAGGCGTTTCATGAGGCCTTCCTTTTCATGACTTTCACGGGTTGAGGGACGGGAGCGCAGGATTCGCCGCCGCAGCAGTTCTCGGTCAGAAAACCGAGCAGCGCGTTCATGCGCTCGAAATCGGCCGAGTAGATGACGAAGCGCCCCTGCGTGCGCGAGGCGAGCAGCCCGGCGCGGGTGAGCTGCGCGAGGTGAAACGACGCCGTTGCGGCCGGCAGCCCCAGCCGGTTGCTGATCTCGCCCGCGGGCAGTCCAGCGGGTCCGGCCTCGACCAGCATGCGAAACACCGCCAGCCGCGTTTCCTGCGCCAGCGCGCCGAGCGCGTCGACCACTTGCTTTGTTTCCATGTTTCCAACAATATGGAAATGTTGCCGAACTGTCAAGCCCTCGCTGCACGGCTCAGCGGCGCTGCCTTAGCCGATCCTGCCCAGGGCCGGAAAGATCTCGAGCAGCCAGTAACTGAAGGTAGTGAGCTCGCCGCTCATGATCGCGATGCCGATGACCCCCATCAACACCGCGGCGATGCTCTGCAGCGCTCGCTAGGAGCGCGAGCGCGGATCGGTCGGGGCGTCGCTTACGCGCTTATGCAGCGACTGGCTGGCGACGTAAGACAGGTACGCCGGGACGAGCGGCAGCACGCACGGCGAAAGGAACGAGATCAGTCCCGCTGCGAATGCCGTAAACAGCCCGGGGTTCGCCAATTCGCTCACTTCCGCAGACTGTGAACCGTGCCGCGCTACAGGCTCAGGTTACGCCGTCTCTGCTCGAACTCCTCCCGACCGATCTCGCCGCGTGTATAGCGTTCTGCAAGGATCTTCCGCGCGGCGTCGACGCCGTCGCTCCGTCGGCCCGTCTCGGCGTTGAACAGCCACTTGCCGAGCAATACGATGCCCACGATTAGCGACACCCACCACAACGCCATCGGCGCAATGCCGAGCATTCCGCCTGATCCCGATCCCCAGCCCATGTGTCCGTAATTCATCCACATTGCTCATCTTCCTTTGTTCGAATCCTGTGGCCTTCCACACGCCGACCACCGCACTAATAGGCGGCTGAAAGCTCGCTTTCGACCAGCGTCTTCAGCTGCTCCCAGCCCCAGCTCGGCAGCGGCTTGCCGTTGACGAAGAACTCGGGCGTGGCGGTCACGTTCAGCTTTTGCGCGTCGCCCAGGTCCTGCTGCACGATCGTGTCCATGAGCGGCGAATTCATGTCCTGCCTGAGCCGTCCCATGTCGAGCCCCACGCCGCGGATGTCGTTCCAGACCAGCTCCGGTTGCGGACGATGGTTCGGCGCCCAGTCCGACTGGGCCGCGAAAACCGCCTCCAGGGTTGGCCAGAACTTCCCTTGCATGTGCGCCGCGGCCAGGATCTTGACCACGGATTCCGAGCCGCTGTGAAACGGCGCGTAGCGCTCATACAGGCGGATCTGGCCGGGATGATCGTCCATCAGCTGCTTGACCATGGGGTAGAACTGCTTGCAGGTATCGCAGGCGGGGTCGAAGAACTCGACGATCTCGACCTTGGCGGTCGGACTGCCGGTCGACGGCGAATAGTCCCGCACGTAGGTCGTCCGGTCGCGCCGGTACGCTTCGGCAGCCGCCTTCGATGTCTGGCTTTCGTAATAGATCGCGCCGGCGACAACAGCAATGACCAGCAAGATGGCGGAAAAGATGACTACATGTTTCTGTTGCATTTAGATGTCTTTATTCACGGTTGCCATTGCAGGCGATTGACTCTACGCAGCAGCAGCCGGGCTCACCGGATATCCGGCGTCCTCGATTGCCTTGGCGAAAGCTCCGGCGCTGCTTGCGCTATCCACCTGCACGCGCTTACTGGACAAATCCACGTTCACGGTGGCGTTCGGGTCGACCGACTTGACGGCCTTGGTAACGACGCCTACGCAATGATTGCAAGTCATGTCCTTGACAGTGAGTTCGATCATGTCGGTTCTCCTACGACGGGTTGGAAACAGAATCAACCGTAGTCCTTCCTATCATGGGAAGGTCAAGCCTCGGTTCAGCGCGCCAGTTGAAGGATGAGCTCGGCCAACTTTTCGGCCTGAGCCGGTCTCGCCATCCCTCCCTGCATCGGCGGGTAGCCGGACCATCGCCCATACACCCCTTCGCTGATCGCACGGGCGAGCCCAGCTTGCGCATCTACTTGCCCGGCGTATCGGTGCGCGATATCCAGAAAGTCCGGGCCGGCGCCTCTGCCCGAGAAGGTATGGCAAGTCATGCAAGGCAGCCCATTCGATTCGACGTACGAATAGAGTTCTCGCCCTGGAGGCGACGCGTTGCCTTGGCCGGATGCTTCGTTGCGCGAACCGTAACCACTCATCATGCCGCCACCCATCATTCCGCCGCCCATTGTTCCCGGACCATAGCCGCCCGAGCCTCCGGAACCCATGCCCTGGGACCGCGCCGGGATCGACGTCCCGAGTCCGAGTCCAATGCCAAGCGCGAACGCCAGTCCTGCGATGAGACGTGATCGACGAATAGTCACGATAAGCCTCCGATGTAGCGATATGCACCCGTGGCAATTTCCACCTTCGCTGTAAACCCGGATCGGGGCATTCTCGCCCTACATGTCGAGTACCTGGCCCAGTGCGTGCTGCATGGCTTCGAGGCCGGGCATCACGGGCCGTCGCGCGACCTTCACCCGGTAGCCATAGAACAGGAAGTAGCCGCGATTAAGACAACGAACCTAGGCAGCGCAAGCGCCAGCAGCCGCCAACCCATGAGGATAAGGTGGCACATGAGCGGCCACAGCCATTCTTCCCGCAGTATGGGCGCTCACGTGCCATTGCTTCTCCTTAGCGGCCTTGCCAGCCGCGCTGCAGCAGTTCGCGCTGCTCCTTGGTGAGCACGGCGTCGATCTTCTTCTGCGCGTCTTGCCAGCTCTGGGAGATCGCTTCATGCATCTTGTTCATGACTTCCCATTGCGAGCGTGCGGCGTCTTCCTGGATTTTTTGAATCTTCGTACGCTGCGCGTCGCTGAGGTTGAGCGGGTTGTAGCCATAGCCGCCGTAGCCGCCCATCATCCCGGGACCCATGCCATAGCCGCCGTGGCCGCCCATCATCCACGGCCCCATGCCGTAGCCCGCCCCGTAGCCGCCCATCATTCCCGGCCCCATGCCGTAGCCCGGACCGTAGCCGCCCATCATCCATGGCCCCATGCCATAACCGGGTCCGTAGCCGCCGGTCGCTCCCTGCACCCCGCCGTAACCCGGCCCATAGCCGCGACCGTAGCCGGGACCTCCCATCATCCCGGGGCCCGCGCCGTAGCCGGGGCCGTATCCGCCCATCATCGTCGGATAGTCCGCCTGGGAATCCGCGAAACCCGGGGTCGCGGCGGCCGCCAGGCCGATGCTCGCGATCAGGGCAACCAGGGTTCTGCGTACAGTCGTGCTTTGGATCTTCATGGTGAATCTCCTTTCAAGTGTCATAAATAGATGAGGAGTGCAAGCCCCGCGCTCACCGCGCGGCGGTGCGTACCCCGCCGGACGCAGCCGCTGCTTTACGACGACGCGGGGCTCAGTCATTGAGGTCGCGCCTCTTGGCGTCAAACTCGTCCTTGTTGATTTCACCGCGCGCGTAGCGCTCGGCCAGGATTTCCAGCGCGCGTTGATGGAGAGACAGCTTTGGGTTCGAACCCCGCCCCAACAGCCATTTCGCGAGCACCACGATGCCGAGGATCAGAAGAACCCACCACAGCACCATTTGCGTCATGCCGAGGAGTCCCCAGCCGTAGCCCCATCCCTGGTTTCCCATGTAGCCCCACATTAGCAGCTCCTTCTCGGAAAGCACTCGGTGTGCGCAACACTGCGCGGCCGAGCGCGAAACATTCAGTCGGACGAATTCAGCCGCAAGGCACGCGGCCGCTCCGGCGGCTCAATCGAGCCGGCGCAGCGAGCGGGCGTGATACGACAGCGGAGGTGCGGGATCGCGTCGCGCGACGACTCTCGACGTCTGAGCGACCGAGGTAGAGAACTGGAGAATCACGCGGGAAGGGGCAGCGAATTCACCCGTGAAGGCGACCGGCAGCGGCGGAACCGCGGGCTTTACGAGCGCGCCGGCATCGACGCTGGAGCAGCAAATATCGTCGTGCGCGTGGCCGCCCAACGCCGCGCCAGACAGACTAACGTAAGTTTGGCCCGTTGCCGCAGCCGCGTGAACGTCGCCGGACGCCGCAAACGCATCGCATACGGGACGCAGCAGTACGAACACCAAGGCGAGCAGCACGCTCGCCGCACGCACCAAGCTACCCGCACGTTTGCAGTGAACTCGACTCGACGTCGGTTGAGAAGCCATATTCAAGAGACTGCCTGCTTCACGTTGCGGTCGTAATTCGAATGGTCGTCTTTCATGCGCCGCGGGTTTTGATCCACGTCAAGGTCGGTTAGCGAGAGCATCCGGAATCACCCAGTAACCCATCAGCTCGTTCCGCACCTGCCCGTCGATGGCGGCTCGGGATACGCATCGTGCCAGGCAATTCGGATGGGCCCAGGCGCCGGTCAACCGCCAAAAGCTACGACGCTCAACAGCCCCAGCCCGAATACCAGTAACGGGAGAACGGTCATCCAGGCGAGGGCGCTGTTTGACGCTGATGCCATTTCGCCCGCCATCGATCACAGATTCATTCGGTGTCCGCACCGTCATCATGTCGCGCTTCAAATGCCGCCTTACGAGCCACCAGTTCCGGGGTACGCGGCGAAAGAGCATCACGCCATCTAGCATCCGGACCCCGGACGAGTCCCGCCGTGACCGCAGGTCATGCGGTCTACACGCAGTTCACTCATGAACTATTCCTCGATGCTAAGGAATAGACTCGACAACACTTTGCACCCTTCCATGATGGGAAAGTCAAGGCTTGCCTTGCGCGGGAATAAGGGCTTGACCTTCCTACGATGGGAACCTTCACGCTAGTGCCCGGGTCTGAACTAAGAAGGAGCATCACGATGCCTGTCTCGATCGCAACTGCGGCACCTGGCGCCGTGCCGGATTCCGCGGCGCGCGACCTGCGCTTGCCGATCGCCGGCATGACCTGCGCCTCGTGCGTGGCGCGGGTCGAGAAGGCTCTCGCCGCGGTACCCGGGGTTCAGGCCGCGTCGGTCAACCTCGCCACCGAGGCAGCGACGGTCAAGCGCGCGCCGTCGGTCACGATCGACGCGCTGGCGAAAGCCGTGCGGCGAGCCGGCTACGAAGTCGCGCACGAGGAGCTCGACCTGGCGATCAGCGGCATGACTTGCGCGAGCTGCGTCGCGCGCGTGGAAAAGGCGCTCGCCAAGGCGCCCGGGGTGCTGTCGGCGTCGGTCAACCTCGCCACCGAGCGCGCCCACGTGGTCGCGGTCGCAGGTACCGGAATCGACTCCCTTCGCTCAGCGGTCGACGCGGCTGGCTACCAGGCGGATTCTGTCGATCTCGAGAAGACCGGCGCGGCCGCCGCCGGGCGCGCCCTGCCCGATTGGTGGCCGGTGGCCGTGTCCGCCCTGCTCACGCTGCCGCTCGTCGCACCGATGGCGGGAATGGCGTTCGGCGCGCACTGGGGACTGCCCGGCTGGCTGCAGCTTGCGCTGGCAACGCCGGTGCAGTTCTGGCTCGGCGCGCGCTTCTACCGCGCGGGGTGGAATGCGGTCAAAGCGTTCACCGGAAACATGGACTTGCTGGTCGCGCTCGGCACCAGCGCCGCTTTTGGTCTGTCGCTGTACGGGCTGCTCGCCGGCACGGCCGGGGCGCACGATCTGTACTTCGAGACCTCGGCCGCACTGATCACTTTCATCCTGCTCGGCAAGTGGCTCGAGGCGCGCGCCAAGCACCAGACAACCGAAGCGATCCGCGCGCTCAACGCGCTGCGGCCCGACCGGGCGCTGGTGCGCCGTGACGGCAGGGACGTCGAGGTGCCGCTCGCGTCGGTCGCCGTGGGCGACCTGGTCGTCGTGCGCCCGGGCGAGCGCGTTCCGGTCGACGGCGAGATCCGCGACGGACGAAGCCACGTCGACGAGTCGCTCATCACCGGTGAGAGCCTGCCGGTGTCCAAGGGCCCGGGCGACCGCGTGACGGGCGGCGCGATCAACGCCGACGGGCTGCTGCTGGTGGAGACTCGCGCCATCGGTGCGGAATCGACGCTTGCGCGCATCATCCGGCTGGTCGAGAACGCGCAGGCGGCGAAGGCGCCGATCCAGCGTATTGTCGACAAGGTGAGCGCGGTCTTCGTCCCGGTGGTGCTCGCGATCGCGCTCGTCACGCTGCTTGCCTGGGGCCTGATCACCGGGAACTGGACCTCCGCGCTGCTGTACGCCGTCGCAGTCATGGTGATCGCCTGCCCCTGCGCGCTCGGACTCGCGACCCCTACCGCAATCATGGCGGGCACCGGGGTGGCGGCGCGCCACGGGGTGCTGATCAAGGACGCCGAAGCGCTCGAAATCGCGCACTCGATCACGACCGTCGCGTTCGACAAGACCGGCACTCTGACCGAGGGCCGGCCGCAGCTGCTGGCCGCAGAGCCGCTCGACGGCAACCGGAGCGAGCTGCTGCGGCTCGCGGCCGCGCTGCAGCAGGGCAGCCAACACCCGCTGGCGCGCGCGGTGACCGAGCAAGCGGCCGCCGAAGGCGTTTCCTCGCCCGCGGCGAGCGACGCCAAAGCGCTGCCCGGGCGCGGGGTGCAGGCAGTCTTCGAGGGGCGGACGCTCTACCTCGGCAGCTTGCGCCTGATGCAGGATCTCGCCGTGGACACGACGGCGCTCGGCGAGCGCGGGCAGTCGCTCGCGCGCGAAGGACGGTCGGTCTCTTGGCTCGCCGCCGAAGCCGATGGGGCGCGCAGACTGGTGGGCTTGCTCGCGTTCGGCGACGCGCTCAAGGCCGGCGCGCGCGAAGCCATTGCGGCCTTGCACGCGCAGGGCGTCAAGACCGTGATGCTGAGCGGGGACAACCGCGGCAGCGCGGAGGCCGCGGCGCGCGCGCTCGGGATCGACGAGGTCCGGGCCGAGGTGCTGCCGGCCGACAAGGCGCAGGTCGTATCCGGGCTGCGCGGCAAGGGGAAAGTGATCGCGATGGTCGGTGATGGCATCAACGACGCACCGGCGCTCGCCGCGGCCGACGTCGGTATCGCGATGGCCACCGGCAGCGACGTGGCGATGCACACCGCGGGCATTACCCTGATGCGCGGCGACCCGCGGTTGGTGGCCGATGCGATCAGCATCTCGCGCCGCACCTACGGCAAGATCCGCCAGAACCTGTTCTGGGCTTTTTTCTACAATATGGTCGGCATCCCGCTTGCCGCCTTCGGTTTCCTTAACCCGATCATCGCGGGGGCGGCGATGGCCTTCAGCAGCGTGAGCGTGGTCACCAACGCCCTGACGCTGCGGCGCTGGCGACCCGGAGGCAAGTCGTGAACACGGCGCAAATGAATATCGGAGAAGCTGCCAAGCATTCCGGCGTGTCGGCGAAAATGATTCGCCATTACGAGGAAATCGGGCTTATTCCGAAAGCGGCGCGAACTTACTCGGGCTATCGCACCTACGCCGATAACGACGTGCATACGCTGCGCTTCATCCGGCAGGCGCGCAGCCTCGGTTTCTCGATCAAACAGATCGAGCAGCTGCTCGGCCTGTGGCGCAACCAGCGGCGGCCGAGCAGCAAGGTGAAGGCGCTGGCGCAGGAGCACATGGCGGAGCTCGACGCGCGAATCGCCGAGCTCCAGGCCATGAAGCGCACGCTTCAGGCGCTGTCCGCCCACTGCCACGGCGACGACCGGCCCGAGTGCCCGATCCTGGACGGCCTCGCCGCACCCGGCAAGAATTGACTTGCGCGCGGGTCTCAGCCGCGCGCGCTGCGCCTGCGCTCCACCAGCTTGAGCATCGTATCGAGGGTGATCGAGCGGAAAGTCGCCTTGGCGATTTCGTCGATCTCCTGCAGCACCACCCCGAGCGCGTCCTCGACCTCGTGCGGCGCGGCAATACCGTCGGCGGCGCTTCGCCGCCGCGCGGCCTTCGCCAGCGCTCGGCGCGGCGCGCTGATGTCCTCGAACAGCTCGATCACGTCCATCAGCGTCAGGCGCTTGGCGTTGCCCGCGAAGCGGTACCCGCCGCCCACCCCGCGCACCGCGCCGACCAGGCCGGCCCGGCCGAGCGTGCGCAAAACCTTCGCCAGGTGATGCGGCGACACGCGGTATTTCTGCGCCACCTCCGAAGCCGAAAGGTGGCGCCCCGGGTTGGCGGCGAACTCGAGCACGCTGTAGAGCGCCAGCAGGGTATTGGTCTGCAGCTTCATCGCGCGACCGTCACAGGTCCTTCTCGAGCGCGATGAAGGGCGCGGCCATCATGCCCTGACTGCGAAAGAACGACAGGATCAGCTGATTGTCGCGCGCCAGCATCGTGCGCAGCTTGGAAACGCCAGCGCGCCGGAAGCTGTCGCTGATCGCCTCGAGCAGCCGCGTTCCGGTTCCGCCGAGGCGCGCGTCGGGCCGCACGCTGATTGCAAACACCCAACCGCAGGGCGCCGAGCCGAACTCCCAGTCGCGCACCTCGCCAATGACATAGCCTTCGATGCGCCCATCCGCCTCGGCGACCAGAAAGTAGCGCTGGCGCCGCCCGCCGCCGTAGCGCCGCAGGATCTCGGCCCAATAGGCAGCCTTGCGCAGCCCGGTGACCACGGTATCTATCTCGATCACCTGCTCGAGATCGTCCGCCAGCACGTCACGTACCCGCGCCTGGCGCGCTCCGCCGGGCGGCGCAATGCTGCTTTTCTTGCGATAGATCAAATCGCTCCCTATGCAGGCGCGCTAGCGTTCAAATACGCTTTGGAGTACCGGAATACCTTACCGCGCAGCCGCGCCGCACGCAACGGTCGGGCCGGCTATTCCACTATTCGAGGAGGAGCATCATGACTCTCAGGAGCTGTCTTAGCACCTTTGCACGATTTGCTTCGATCGCCAGCATCGCCTTCGCCGCCCACGCGGCGCCGCCGATCAAGATCGGATCTTTCCTTTCGGTCACCGGCCCGGCGGCCTTCCTCGGCGACCCCGAGCAGAAGACCCTCGAGCTGTACGTCGAGAAGATAAACGCCGCGGGCGGCGTGCTCGGAAGAAAGCTGCAACTGATCGCATACGACTCGGGCGGCAACGCCGACAAGGCGCGCACCTTCGTCAAGCGTCTGATCGAAGAGGACAAGGTGGACGCAATCGTCGGCGGCTCGACCACCGGCGAGACAATGGCCGTAATTCCGCTGGTCGAGCAGGCGGAAGTGCCATTCATCTCGCTCGCGGGCGCCGTGGTGATCGTCGAGCCGGTGAAGAAGTGGGTGTTCAAGACGCCGGCTACGGATCGCATGGCCTGCGAGAAGATATTTGCGGATATGAAGATGCGCGGCATCTCGAAGATCGGGCTGATCTCGGGCTCGGGCGGCTTCGACAAATCAATGCGCGCGCAGTGCATGCAGGTGGCCGGGAAGTACGGGATCGAGATCGTCGCCGACGAGACCTACGACTCGAAGGACACCGACATGACGCCGCAGCTCACCAAGATGCGCCAGGACACGCGCGTCCAGGCGGTGCTCAATGCCGGCTTCGGCGCGGCGCCGGCGATCGTGACCAAGAACTTCCGCCAGATCGGCATGAGCGTACCGCTGTACCAGTCGCATGGAGTCGCCTCCAAGGAGTACATCAAGCTCTCCGGTGACGCCGCCAACGGCGTGCGCCTTCCGGCGGCCGCGCTGCTGGTGGCCAAGGCGCTGCCGGCCAACGACCCGCAGAAGAACGTCGTCACGGCCTACGAGCACGACTTCGAGTCGCGCTACCACCAGGACGTGTCGACTTTCGGCGGCCATGCCTACGACGGGCTTCACCTGGTGGTCAATGCAATGAAGAGTGCGAAGAGCACCAACAAGGCCAAAGTGCGTGACGCGATCGAATCGACCCGCGGCTGGATGGGCATCGACGGCGAGTTCAACCTGTCGCCCACAGACCATATGGGTCTCGACCTGTCGGCGTTCCGCATGCTCGAGATCAAGAACGGCGACTGGACCCTGGTGAAGTAGGGCGCGCGTCCCGGCGATGAGCCCGCAGCTGCTGCAGTACCTGCTCAGCGGGCTGACCGTCGGGGCGACCTACGCGCTGGTGGCGCTAGGGTTCTCGATCATCTACAACGCCAGCAACGTCATCAATTTCGCGCAGGGCGAATTCGTGATGATCGGCGGCATGGCGACCGTGTCGCTGATCGCGGCCGGGCTGCCATTGCCGCTTGCCGCTGCGCTCGCCGTCGCCGCCACCACCCTGGTCGGGCTGGCGCTGGAGAAGTTCGCGGTCGAGCGGGTGCGCGGCGAATCGGTGGTGACCCTGATCATCATCACCATCGGCGCCTCGATCCTGCTGCGCGGTCTGGCGAGCCTGGTGTGGGACAAGAACCTGCACGCCCTGCCGGCGTTCAGCGGCGAGCGGCCGATCGCGATCGGCGGTGCGACCATCGTGCCCCAGAGCCTGTGGGTGGTCGGAGTGACCGTCGTGGTCGTCGCGGCGCTGTGGTGGTTCTTCAACCGCACCTTGCACGGCAAGGCGATCCTCGCCGTCTCGCACAACCGGCTCGCCGCGCAGCTGGTCGGGATCAGCGTGCGGCGCGTGCTGCTGGTTTCCTTCGGCCTGTCGGCCGCGCTGGGGGCGCTGGCCGGCATCCTGATCGCGCCGATCACGTTCACCGCCTGGGACGTGGGCGTGATGCTCGGCCTGAAGGGCTTTGCGGCGGCGATCCTCGGCGGCCTGGGCAGCGGCCCGGGCGCGGTGCTGGGCGGCCTTGCGCTCGGTCTGCTCGAAGCGCTCTCGGCGGGCTACGTATCGTCCGCCTACAAGGACGTGATCGCGTTCGGCATCATGCTCGGGGTGCTGGTGCTGATGCCGGGCGGCCTGCTTGGCCACCGTTCGTTCGAACGCGTCTAGGGCGGCGGGAGCCCATGCCGGCCGCACTCCGCACGGCGCGCATCGGCGGCATGCTCGCTCTCGCGGCGGTGATCGCGCTGCTGCCGCTCGCGCTTGCCAACAACTATTTCTACGATGTCGCGGTCCTGGTCGGGCTGAATGCGATCGTCTGCATCGGACTGAACCTGCTGATCGGCTATGCCGGCCAGATCAGCCTCGGCCACGCCGGTTTCTTCGGTCTCGGCGCCTACGGCTCGGCGATCCTCACGTCTCGTTACGGCTGGCCGCCGCTCGCCGCGCTCGGCGCCGCCACTGCGGCCGTGGCATTGCTCGCCTGGCTGGTCGGGCGACCGATCCTGCGCCTGCGCGGGCATTACCTGGCGATGGCGACCCTCGGCCTAGGCGTGATCATCGCCATCGTCCTCTCCAACGAGGATCGACTTACCGGGGGGCCCGACGGAATGAGCGTGCCCCCGCTTGCGCTGTTCGGGCACGCGCTGACGGGCGAGAAGGCATGGTACTGGGTGGTCGGCGCGCTGCTGCTGCTCGCGGTCTGGCTTGCGCTCAATCTGGTCGAGTCGCCCGGCGGACGCGCGCTGCGAGCGCTGCACGGCTCCGAGACCGCCGCCGAGGTGATCGGCATCGACAGCGTGCGCCAGAAGGTGATGGTGTTCGTGCTGTCGGCAGTGTTTGCCGCGTTTGCCGGCGGGCTGACAGCGCATTACTCGGGCTTCATCACGCCCGGCAGGGCGAACTTCCTGCACTCGATCGAGCTGGTCACGATGGTGGTCTTCGGCGGCATGGCGTCGACCTTCGGCGCGGTGGTCGGCGCGGCCGTTCTCACCACGTTGCCGCAGCTGCTCGCGGTGCTGAAGGACTACGAGATGGTGGTGTTCGGCGCGGTCATGATGCTGACCATGATTTTCATGCCGAAGGGCTTCGTGCCGACGCTGGCGGCGCGCTTCGCGTCCGGGGAGCGAAAATGAGCCTGCTGCGCGTGGAGGCTCTGTCGAAGGAGTTCGGCGGCGTGCACGCGGTGCAGGCGCTCCAGTTCGAGATTCCCGCGCAGGGCGTGTACTCGATCATCGGCCCGAACGGCGCAGGCAAGACCACCCTGCTCAACCTGCTGACCGGCGTGTACCGTCCCAGCGCAGGCCGCATCTGGTTCGACGACCGGGAGTTGACCGGGCGCGCGCCTCACCACTACGCCGCGGCCGGGGTCGGTCGCACGTTCCAGAACCTGCAGATTTTCTTCAACATGAGCGCGCTCGAGAACGTCATGGTCGGGCGCTACCTGCACGAGCGCTGCGGCCTGGTCGCCGCGCTGCTGCGCTTTCCGAGCCTGGCGCGTGCCGAGCGCGCCTGCCGCGCGGAGGCGCTCCAGCTGCTCGAATTCGTCGGCCTCGGCAGCTACGCGCGAGCGGCCTCCGACGGCATGCCCTACGGTGCGCTCAAGCGGCTGGAGATCGCGCGCGCGCTCGCTGCGCGCCCGCGCCTGTTGTTGCTCGACGAGCCGGCGGCGGGACTCAACCCCACCGAGACGCAGGAGATCGTGCGCCTTATCCAGCGCCTGGCGGCGCGCGGGATCACTACCGTGCTGGTGGAGCACAACATGAAGCTGGTGATGGGTGTATCCGACCGCGTCCTGGTGCTCGACTACGGCCGCAAGCTCGCCGAAGGAAGCGCGGAGTCCGTGCGGCACGACCCGAAGGTGATCGAAGCCTATCTCGGCAGCGAGGCCCGGGCGCATGCTTGAAGTCAGCGCCCTCGAGAGCCGCTACGGACGCATCCCCGCGCTCAAGGGGATCGACGTCGCGGTGCGCGCGGGCGAGCTGGTCGCGCTGGTGGGCGCCAACGGCGCAGGCAAGACGACGCTGCTGCGCGCCCTCTCGGGCGTGCAGCGGGTGAGCGGTGGTTGTGTGCGCTACGAGGGCGCCGACATCACGCGCGCGCCGCCGGAGCGCCGCGTGCGGCTCGGCATCGTGCAAGTGCCCGAGGGCCGGCAGGTGTTTGGCCCGCTCACGGTCGAGGACAATCTGCGCCTGGGCGGTTACACGCGGCCCGCGGCGGAGGCCGTCTCGACGCTCGAGCGCGTGTACGCGATGTTCCCGGTTCTGCGCCAGCGGCGGCAGGCGCCGGCGGGAACGCTCTCGGGCGGCCAGCAACAGATGCTCGCGATCGGCCGCGCGCTGATGGCGCGGCCGAGGCTACTGCTGCTCGACGAGCCGAGCATGGGGCTCGCGCCGCGCCTGGTGGAGGAAATATTCGCCTGCGTGCGCGGCTTGCGTGCCGCCGAGACCGCCATCTTCCTGGTGGACCAGAACGCGCGCGCAGCGCTCGCCATCGCCGATCGCGGTTACGTGCTCGAGACGGGGCGCATCGTGCTTGCCGGCAGCGGCGCCGAGCTGCTCGCTGATGCGAGCGTTCAGGCTGCGTATCTTGGCCTCTAACGCACGGGATAGCGCTTGATATGGATCAAACAGGAATGCAGTCCGCCGTGATGGGATTGCTGCTTGGAGCGGAGGGAGGAGAAACATGAAAGCCACACTTGTCGCCGGATTGTCGACCACTCGCACGTTCGCGGTCGATCGCGAGCGAACCATCGATTTCATGGGCGAGGCCGCGCGCGTTTACGCCACGCCCATGCTGGTGCGCGACATCGAGGTCGCCTGTCGCGAGTTCCTGCTCGGGCATCTCGACGCGGGCGAAGACTCGGTCGGTACGCGCGTCGAGCTCGACCACACCGCGCCGACGCTGCTCGGCATGACGGTGCGCATCGAAGCGACCGTCGCCGAAGCGAAGGGCCGCGCGGTGACCTTCGAGCTCACCGGCTCGGACGGCGTTGACACCATTTGCCGCGGGCGCCACACGCGCTTCGTGGTCGACGTCAAGCAGACCGAGCAGCGCCTCGCCGCCAAGGCGCAGAAGGCCGGCCTCAAGTGAAGCTCAAGACCTACTGCTACCAGTGCGTGGCAGGGCCCGACCTGCTCACGGTCGAGGTGCGCGATGGCATCGCCACCACGGTCGAGCCGAATTTCGGCGCCGCATCCGTGCACCCCGGCGGCGGCAAGGTCTGCGTCAAGGCCTACGGCCTGGTGCAAAAACTCTACAACCCGAACCGGGTGCTCTCGCCAATGAAGCGCACCAATCCACGCAAGGGCCGCGACGAGGATCCGCGCTTCGTGCCGATTTCGTGGGACGAGGCGCTCGACACTATTGCTGCGAAACTGAACGACGTGCGCGCGCGCGGCCTGCTCGACGAGTCCGGCTACCCGCGCGTGGCGGCGAGCTTCGGCGGCGGCGGAACACCGCAGTCATACATGGGGACGCTGCCGGCGTTCCTCGCCGCGTGGGGGCCGATGGATATGGGGTTCGGCTCAGGGCAGGGCGTGAAGTGCTACCACTCCGAGCATCTGTACGGCGAATTCTGGCATCGCGGATTTACCGTCTCGGCGGACACGCCGTCGTGCGACTACAACATATCCTGCGGCGCAAACATAGAGGCTTCGGGCGGCGTCGCCGGCGTCTGGCGCCACGCCAACGCGCGCGAGCGCGGCATCAAGCGGGTGCAGGTCGAGCCGCACCTGTCGGTGACCGGTGCGTGTTCGGCCGAATGGGTGCCGATCAAGCCCAAGACCGACCCCGCGTTTCTGTTCGCGCTGGCGCACTGCCTGCTGCACGAGCACCCGCGCGAGCGCCTCGACCTCGCCTTTCTCGCCGCGCGCACTTCCGCGCCCTATCTGGTCGGGCGGAACGGCTACTACCTACGCGACCCGGCGACCAAGAAGCCACTGCTGTGGGACGCCAGGCGCAACGCCGCGGTGCCGTGCGACGCTCCGGACACCGAACCCCTGCTCGAGGGCGGGCCGTACGGCGCGGCGGCGCTCGAGATCGGACCGGACCAGGAAGTGCTGGCCGAGGGCGAGCTGTTGGGCGAGACCGCGTTCGGCAAGCTGGCCGCGCACCTCAAACGCTACTCGCCCGAGTGGGCGCAAGCGATCTGCGATGTCCCGGCGACCACCATCCGGCGCATCGCCGGCGAGTATCTGTCGCACGCGCGCGTCGGCGCGACGGTCGAGATCGACGGCCAGGTACTGCCTTTGCGCCCGGTCGCGATCACCCTGGGCAAGACCGTCACCAACGGTTGGGGCGGCTACGAGTGCTGCTGGGCGCGGACCGTCATTTCGTCGCTGGTGGGCGCGCTCGAGGTGCCCGGTGGCATCCTCGGCACCACTGTGCGGCTGAACAAGCCTCTTGGCGAGCGCCTGAAAAGCGTGCGCCCCGGCGCAGACGGCTTCATGGCCTACCCGCTCAATCCCACCGACCGCGAGCACTGGAGCCCCAAGCCCAACATCCGCAACGCCTACCGCAGCATGGTACCGCTCGCCGCCGACGGGCCCTGGAGCCAGGCGCTCGGGCCGACGCACTTTTCTTGGATGTTCCTCGACGAAACGCCCAAAGGCCTGCCGCGCGTCACTTTGCCGGAAGTCTGGATCCTGTATCGAACCAATCCCGCAATTTCGTTCTGGGACACCGGCCGGATCGAAAAGCAGATGGCGCGCTTCCCGTTCACGGTCGCGTTCGCCTATACGCGCGACGAGACCAACCACTTCGCCGACATCCTGCTGCCCGACGCGGTCGACCTGGAGAGCACGCAGCTGATCCGCATCGGCGGCTCCAAGTTCATCGAGCAATTCTGGGACCACGAGGGCTTCGCGCTGCGCCAGCCCGCAGTCGCGCCGCGAGGCGAGGCGCGCGATTTCAGCGATATCGCCACGGAGCTCGCGCATCGAGTCGGCCTGCTGGAGAAATACAACGCGGCGATCAACCGCGGCGTGGCGGGCGTCGCGTTGAAGACGGACAAGTGGGATTTCTCCCTCGATACCGGGAAGATCCATAACGCGACGGAAATCTGGGACGTGGTTTGTCGCGCGGCGAGCGCCGAGCTGACCGGCGGGACCGAGTCGCAGGGCCTGGACTGGTGGCGCGAGCATGGGCTTCGTACCAAGCCGTTCTCGCGTCTCGACTGGTACCTGTATCCGACCTTCGTCGAGCTCGGCTTGCGCTTCGAGCTGCCTTATCAGGAGCGCCTGCTGCGCGTGGGCAAGGAGCTCGAGCGCCGGCTGCACGAGCACGACATGCGCTGGTGGGACGCGCAACTGACCGAGTACCAGGCGCTGCCGGCATGGAAGGATTTCCCCGGCATGTGGGAAACATCGCTGCGCGCGATGGGTGGACAACCGGACGATTTTCCCTACTGGCTGCTCACCGCGCGCAGCATGCAGTATGCCTGGGGCGGCAACGTCGGCATGCAGTTGATCAAGGAGGTGGCCGACAACGTCGCCGGACACAAGGGCGTGATCCTGAACACGCGCACCGCGCAGCGGCTCGACATCGCCGAGGGCGACCTGGTCGAAATTGCCACGCCCAAGGCGAGCGTGAGGGCGCACGCGGTGCTGCGCCAGGGCATCCGCCCAGACACGCTGTTGCTGCTCGGGCAGTTCGACCATTGGGCGACGCCGTTCGCCAGGGATTTCGACATGCCAAGCATGAACAAGCTGGTGCCGATGTCGCTCGCGCTCACCGATGCCACCGGCTCCGGAGCCGATGTGGTGCGTGTCTCGCTGCGGAGGACGGCGTGACCCGCTGGGCCATGGTTGCGGACCTGCG
Source organism: uncultured beta proteobacterium (assembly GCA_963755395.1). GTDB lineage: Bacteria > Pseudomonadota > Gammaproteobacteria > Burkholderiales > SG8-39 > DAHVFK01. Next base: position 88,063 of record CAVWJJ010000004.1, read on the forward strand.
CCGCTGTGTCGGCTGCCAGACCTGCACTGCGGCGTGCAAGCACGCCAATTCCACTCCGCCGGACGTGCAGTGGCGGCGCGTGCTCGACATGGAGGTGGGCGAATACCCCGACGTGCAGCGCGCGTTCGTTCCGGTCGGCTGCATGCACTGCGCCGATCCGCCTTGCATGCACGTCTGCCCTTCGACCGCGACCCGCCAGCGCGCCGACGGCATCGTCACCATCGACTACGATTTGTGCATCGGCTGCGCCTATTGCGCGGTGGCGTGCCCCTACCAGGCACGCTACAAGACCGATCATCCGAACTTCGCCTACGGCGAGGCGATGCCTTCCGAGCAGCAGGGGTTCGACCTGCGCCGGATCGGGGTCGCGACCAAATGCACCTTCTGCGCCGACCGCATCGACGCGGGCCTAGCGCAGGGCATGGTTCCAGGAGTCGATCCGGACGCGACGCCGGCCTGCGTCAATTCGTGCATCGCCAAGGCGCTGCACTTCGGCGACGCCGAGGACCCCGAGAGCAATATTTCGAAGCTGCTGGCCGAAAACCAGTTCTTTCGCATGCACGAAGAACTCGGCACGGAGCCGGGCTTCTACTACCTCTGGGACAAGCGCCGATGACCGCCGGCCCGAAATACGGACCCAAGCCGTGGATGCAGGCTCATTGGGATCTGCGCGCGGCGATGAACTTCATCCTCGGGGGCACTGGCACCGGACTGCTGCTCGCGACGGCGCTCGCAGCCCCGCCCGCTTGGCGCTGGCCGCTCGCCGCCGGACTGGCGCTGATCGCGGCCGGACTGGGCGCGGTATGGCTCGAGATCGGACGCAAGCTGCGCGCGATCAACGTGCTGTTCAATGCGCGCACCTCATGGATGACGCGCGAGGCGTACGTCGCGGGCATCGTGTTCGGGCTGGGTCTGGCGGCGCTGGCGTTGGGACGTCCGCCGCTCGCGCAGCTCGCGGCGCTCGCCGCGCTCGGCTTCATCTATTGCCAGGGCCGCATCCTGTTCGCGGCCAAGGGCATTCCGGCCTGGCGCACGCGAGGGGTGGTCGCGCTCATTGTAGCCACCGCGCTCGCCGAGGGCGGCGGACTGTTCGTCGCCGCTGCGGCATGGGCTCTGGGCAAGCCGCCGACACTGTGGCTGGTGGTGTTCGCGCTGGCGCTGGTGGCGCGCGGCGCGGCCTGGTCGCGCTACCGCACCCGTCTCGGGGCCGGCGCAGTGCGCCAGGCGCTCGAGCCGAGCGGCCGGATCCTGGTCTATGCCGGCACCGCGGTGCCACTGGCCCTGCTGGCGATCGGCCTGCTGCTGCCGGGCCTCGCGCCGGGCGCCAACATGCTCGCCGGACTGGCGGCGCTCGCCGCGGGCTGGAGGCTCAAGTTCGTGCTGGTCAGGCGCGCTGCCTACAACCAGGGATTTTCACTGCCGCAGCTTCCGGTACGCGGCGGCAATTAGACCGCGAAAGAGGGACGAAGATGAACGCCCAGCTGCAACCGCGCTACGCCAAGATTCACCACCGCAGCGCCGCCCCGCGCGCGGCGCGGCGTTCGGCATTCTATTTCGAGCGCGAAATCGAGACCGCGCCGCGCGAGGAGCTTCGCAAGCTGCAGCTGCGCCGCCTGCGCGCGACGCTAAAGAACGCGGCCGAAAATGTGCCGCTGCACCGCGAGCGCATGAAGGCCGCGCGCATCAAGCCGCATGACATACGCTCGCTGGAGGATCTGCGCCACTTGCCGTTCACGGTCAAGACTGACCTGCGGGACAACTATCCATTTGGCATGTTCGCGCGCCCGCGCGCCGACCTGCTGCGCCTGCACGCCTCCTCTGGCACTACCGGCAAGCCGACCGTGGTCGGCTACACGAGAAAGGACCTCGACACCTGGGCCGGCCTGATGGCGCGCTCGATGGCCTGCGCCGGCGCGCGGCCCGGCGACGTGGTGCACAACGCCTACGGCTACGGCCTTTTCACGGGCGGCCTGGGCGCGCATTACGGCGCCGAGCGCCTGGGTGCGACGGTGGTACCGATGTCAGGCGGCGCGACCGAGCGCCAGGTTGTCCTGATCAAGGACTTCGGCGCCCGCGTGCTTTGTTCCACGCCCTCCTACGCGCTGAACATCGCCGAGGTCGCCGAGCGCGATGGCATAGACCTGCGCGCGAGCGCGCTCGAGATCGGCCTGTTCGGCGCCGAGCCCTGGAGCGAAGCGATGCGGCGCGAGATCCAGATCCGGCTCGGGCTCAAGGCGATCGACGTCTACGGCTTGTCGGAAATCATGGGGCCCGGCGTCGCCATCGAGTGCGAGGCGCAGGACGGTCTGCACGGCTGGGAGGACCACTTCGTGTTCGAGATCATCGACCCCGAAACAGGGCAGCCAGTGCCCGAAGGTCAGGCCGGCGAGCTGGTAATCACCACGCTCACCAAGGAAGGCCTGCCGATGCTGCGCTACCGTACGCGCGACATTACGCGCGTGAGCACCGAGCGCTGCGCCTGCGGCCGCAGCCACCTGCGCCTGAGGCGCATCACCGGCCGCAACGACGACATGCTGATTATCCGCGGCGTGAACGTCTACCCGTCGCAGATCGAGGCGGTGCTGGTGGGCCTGCCCGACCTCGCGCCGCACTATCAGCTCGTGGTCTCGCGCCGCGGCAACATGGACGAACTCGCGGTCGAGGTCGAGGCCGCGCCGTCGCTGCCCGCGGGCGAGGCTGCCTATCGCCAGCTTGCCGAGCATGTGCGCTACCAGATCAAGTCGCTGATCGGTGTCACCACGGACGTGGCGGTGAAGAAGCCGGGTGAAGTGCCGCGCTCGCAGGGCAAGGCGGTGCGGGTGCGTGACGAGCGGCCGAAGTTCGCGTAGAGCGGCGGTCATGGACATCAACCTTCAGGTCAACCGCCGTCTGCACGAAGAGCACATGGCGACGCTCGCGCTATGGGGTCGGTTCGAGCAGGCCATGGCTGCGCGCGCGCGCGTCTGGCCACCGGCGAGCAAGGACCCCGAGCTTGAAACGCTGCTTAACCGCTGCGCGGCGGCTCTGTCCGAGGAGCTCTGGCACCACTTCGACTTCGAGGAATCGGAGCTTTTCCCGCGCCTTGCCGAGAACGGCGAGGGCGATGTCGGCGAGCTGCTAGCCGATGAACACGTGACGATTCGCACTGCCGCGAGAAATTTCAGCGAAGCGCTTGAGGCACAGGACTGGCAGCGCGTGCGCGTGACCGGGCTCGAGCTTGCCGAACGACTCGCCGCCCATGTACAGAAGGAGGAGATGTCGCTCCTGCCGGCGCTTGAAGACGTGCTGGACAAGGAGACGGACGCCCGGCTCGCGCTCGCCTACGCGGGCTGAAGGCCCCAAATTAGGCGAGCGTCTTGACGAACGCCAGTCGCTGCGACGGGCCAAAGCCGGCGCGGTATAGGAAGCCCAGCAGCTCGAAGTGCTCCTTCGCCACCACCGACTCGACGCGCTCGACCCGCAGGGCGTCGAGGTTCATGAACAGCTGCGACAGCAGCGCGCGGCCGATGCCGGCGTGCGAGAAACCGGGATCGACGCCGATGGTGTCGATCACCGCAACCGGCTCGGCGCGGCCGAAATCGCCGTAATCCGCGCTCGCCATCAGATAGCCGGCGGTGGTGCCATCCTTGCACGCGACAAGCGAAACGCGCAGGGCTGACTCGCTCAACGCCTGCTCGAACTTGTGGCGGATGTACGCGCCGCGATCATGACCCGTCAGGCGGCGGTCGATGCGTACGACCGCATCCAGGTCGGCCTCCGCGAGCGAGTGCACATCGGCAACGTCGCGCGCGAGGTGCTCGAAGTCATTCGGCGCCGTGTCGCCGTAGTCGTTGCGGTCGCCCGGCCGGTCGCGCTCCTCGACTACCACAGGCTCGTCTTCCATCGCGCCGAGCTTCGCGTCGGCGACGGTACAGTCGACGACCTGGTTGCGCCCCAGCCGGTAGCCGGCGGCGTCGAGGAAGCGCAGCATCTGGTGGTCGCGCCAGCTTGCGCCAGTGCGCATTTCCTTCAGGCCGCGACGCCGCGACTCGTCCTCTATCACCCGCTCGAGCGCGAGGCCGAGGCCACGCCCGCGCGCCTCGAGCCTTACCCCCACCACCTCGAGTCGCATCGCCGGCTCGATGCGGCCGAACTCCCCCTCGAGCACGCGTCCTAGGACGTAGCCCGTGAGCCCGGATTCATCGTCCACGGCGAACTGGGCATGCAGCTTGGGCTCGCGCTTCGCTGCCGCCAGCCGCCGCTCGAAGTAGCTCCGCCGCGTTCGCCCGCTGATCGAGGCGTCGATTGCCACAACGGTATCGAGGTCGGCCGCGGACAGCGGTCTTTGACTGATCTTCATGAATTCTGCCGCTCAGCCGTGAAGGCTGCGGTACTTTTCCATCAGCTGCTCGGGCGTTTCGGCGTATTCCGGGTTCTGCACGATGCAGTCAGCCGGGCAGACAAGCTTGCATTGCGGCTCATCCTCGGCGCCGACGCACTCGGTGCACTTGAGCGGATCGATCACGTAGATCGGATCGCCGACGCTGATCGCCTCGTTCGGACACACCGGCTTGCAGGCGTCGCAAGCTGTGCAGTTGTCGTCGATCAAAAGTGCCATTTCCAGTCTCCGTAAGATTTCAGGCCGCCGCCTTCTCCTGCAGCGCCTTGAGCTTGTCGTGGCGGAAGGCGCCCCAGAGCGCGGCGCCGATCGCGCCGGCGTAAATCGAATCGGGGTGGTTGACCGTTTCGAGCCCGGTGATTTTCTCGTTTACCAGCTCTTCGCGCAACGCGGCGAGCAGGCCGGCATCGAGCGCAAGGCCACCGGTGAGCAACACCGTGCCGCTCTTGATGCCAGTCACCTTGAGCAGCTTGACCAGGCGCGAGGCCATCGAGATGTGGATGCCCTTCAGGATATCCGGCGTCGGAATCCCGCGCGATACCATGTTGATGACGTCGGTCTCCGCCAGCACCGCGCAGATCGAGCTGATCTTCTCCGGCGTCTTGGCAGTCTTGGACAGCGGCCCGATCTCCTCGACCGCGACGCCGAGGTAGCGCGCGATGTTCTCCAGAAACTGGCCGGAGCCCGAGGCGCACTGGCTGGTCATCTTGTAGGACAGCACCTTGCCGCGCTCGTCGATGTAGATCGCCCGACCGTTGAGCGCGCCGATGTCGACCACCGCGCGCGCATCGGGCTGCAGGAAGACGCCGCCGCGTGCGTGCGTGGTCATCGAGTAGAAGTGCCCGGTGGCGAACTTCACGTTCTCGCCTTCGCCCGTAGTGGCGACGTAGTCCACGTCCTCGGGCTTGAGGCCGACCTCCTCCAGCACCTCGTCATAGCCGTCCTTGGCGAGCTGCATGTTGTCGCGCCGGCGGATCCGCTCGCAGCGCCTGGCGAGCCATTCGCTTTTGGCGTTCGCGCCTGAGCCGTCCGTTCTGAACAATGTCGTCTTGACCACGCCGGAGCCGATATCGATGCCGACGGTATGGATCATTGCCGTGCCTCCGCGGTCCTGTTTTCCTCGACCACGGCGCGCCAGGCGAACGTAGCGCCGCCGAGCGCACCAGTGTAGATCGAGTCGGGATTGATGTTGAGCGTCACCTCGCCGTAGTTTTCCTTTACCAGCATCATCAGCGCTTTCACCGCGGCCTCGTTCTTCGCCACGCCGCCGGTGAAGGTGAACTGATCGCGGATGCCGCCGGAACGCGCCAGGATCGACATCGCGCGCAGGATGATGGCGCGGTGCAGCCCCGCCATGATGTCCTCGCGTTTCTCGCCCAGCGACAGGCGGTCGCGCAGCTCGGCGCCGGCGAACACCGTGCAGGTCGAGTTGATGCGCACCGTCTTGGTCGATTTCATTGCCAGCGGCCCGAGCTCGTGCAAGCCCATGTTCATCTCGTCCGCGATGTAGCCCAGGTATCGCCCGCAGCCCGCGGCGCAGCGGTCGTTCATCTGAAAGCTCTCGACGATGCCGTGCTTGTCGACCTGGATCGCCTTGGTGTCCTGGCCGCCGATATCCAGCACCGTCGCGGTGTGCGGGTACATGACGTGCGCGCCCAGGCCGTGGCACAGGATCTCCGAGCGGATGTGTTCCTTCGAGAACGGCAGCCGCGCGCGGCCGTAGCCGGTGCCGACCACGTAGGCTTCCTCGAGCGCCGTATCGAGCACACCCTCGATAGGCGCGCGCACCGCGTCGCGCGGTCTTTGCGATCATTCTTCAGAATCGAAAAGCTCCGGTCCAGCGCGGCGAGCAGGTGCGGTTTGATCGAATCTCCGTAGACGCGGTTCTCCACCTCTATGATCGAGCGGTCGAACACGTTGAGCAGCATGTCATAGCGCACGCCCGCTTCTTTCGCGACCGTTTCGCCCACCGCCAGGTAGCGGCTGCCGGCGATATCGCGGAAGAAGTCCGACTTGCGCTTCGCTCCCGGCGCGAACAGCTCTGGAGCCTCCACTTGCAGCCGCTTGAACACCTCGTCGAGCGCCGCGAGTACCCCGGCCGCGGCATCGCCGAACCGCGTGCCCTCGGCGTTGCGCCGGCAGGTTTCCTCGAGATCGGCCAGCTGCTCGAGGAACTGCTCGAGCCGGAAGTCGCGTTCGAGCTGCCCCGACGAAGCCCTCCAGCCGGTCGCCGTTGAGCGCGCCCGATCGCGCCAGAGCCTCACGAAACAGGTAGAAGCGCGCGTTGAGCAGCGCTTCCTGTTTCGCGATCGCCGCCGCAGTGTCGTAGTTCGAGCGCGAATTGGTGATGCCGCGCCCGAGCACGTTTTTCTGCTCGTCCATCACCACCGCCTTGGTGGTGGTGGATCCCAGGTCGATTCCGATGAATGTTCTCATGGTCAATGCAGCGAGGCGTGAGCCGCCGACTGCGCGGCGGCGGCGCGCTTCTGCTTGATCATCTGGAAATAGCTTTCGAGACGGTTCTTGATGTTCGCCGCCGAGAAGTAGCGCGGATCGACCAGGTCCGACTCGATAAACGCCGCCGGCTTGCCGGTGCGCCTCTCGACTTCGCGCAGGATCAGCAGCTGTCCGGCAGAGAAGCTGTTGCAGCTCTTGATCGAGTTGATCAGCAGGCCGTCAGCGTGGTACTCATCCATGTACTTGCAGATCATGTCGATGCGCTGCGGGAAATTGAGGTTGGTGTAGCAGCCCAGGCAGTATTCCGCCAGCGACTCGAGCGGGTGGTCAGGGTCGTGGCGAAAGCCGAAGTCGTACACCCCGCCGACCTTGGCGTAGGTCGAGGCCACCACCACCGCACCTTCGTCGTAGAACATCTTCCAGAAGTCGCGGAAGCTGGTCCAGTTCGGCGGGCCTTCGACCACCAGGCGGTACTTCTCTTCCCCCATTTCGCCTTCCGGCGTGAGCGGGCCCTTGCCGTCGCGGATGCGCTGCTCGATCTCGCCGCGCAGCACGCGGTAGTACTCGTGTCGCCTCGGGCGTGCCGCGGAATGCGGTGAAGATCGGGCCGATGTAGTACACCGCACCGAAGTAGCCGTCGATCGGCGAGGGCTTGTGCTTGGCCGACTGCAGCGTCCAGACCAGGTCCTCCTCTGCCTTGACCGACTCGCGCATGTACTGGCGCAGCCGGTCGATATCGAACTTGACGCCCGAGACGCTTCTCCAGCGTCGGGATGACCTTCTCCTTGAGCTGCTTGACCACGTAGTCGCGCATGCTGGCCGAGATGTGGCCGTCGCCCTGATAGGGCACGTGCAGCATCACCGTCTCGCAATCGTATTTCTGCCGCACCAGCTCGAACCACTTCATGAAGGTGAAGCATCCGGTGTAGGAAAGCAGCAGCACGTCCGGGCGTAGGCAGCGGCTCACCGGTCGGGCCGACCTGGCCCTGCAGCATCATGCCCAGGTCGGTCTTGACGTAGGTGCACACGTCCTCCGAGTGCCCGTCGCGTTCGGCGTCCATGATGAACTTGCCGGATTTCTTGCGCATGCCGCTTTGCAGCGCGTTGGTCTCCGGCAGGCTGCGCGCGAAGTCGAAGCACATCAGCAGCTCGTTCAGGTTGCCCGGCACGAACGTTGCCGAGACCTTCTTGCCCAGCGCGCGCGCGTTCGCGAGCTCGTGGTAGTTGCTGTTGATCAGCTCCTTCTGCAACAGCATCGCGTCTTCCTTCTGGACGACGGGCTTGGCCTTCGGCGTGACTTGGGGTTGCATCGCGGGAGTACTCATGCGGCGCTCCAGAGTTTGATCGAATCGGCGAAAGTGCCGGCCTGCTCGCGGATCGGCGCCATCTGGCCGGTGTTCTCCGCGTACTTGAAGGCAGTGTAGGGAACCTTGTACTTGGCGAGCACCTCCTGCAGCATCGGGCGCTCGAGCAGCGCCGGATCGCAAAAGGACGGCGCGGCGAAGATCACCCCCTCGCCCGCGTTGGTCTTGACCTGCTTGAGCAGGTACTGCCCCTTGTCCGATTTCTTCTCGTCGTACTTGGACGAGGTCGACGCGGAGCGGTGCAGAAAGGCCTTGGAGAGCTCTTCCAGCGGGTTGCCGGCAGCCGGCACATCGTCGAGCAGCCAGCGCATGACGAGCATGAAATCGTCGTCGACGATGTAGCAGCCTGCCATTTCTATCGACTTGATCAGGCTGAGCGGCGGCTGCTCGCAGAACGCGCCTGTTAGGACGACGCGCGCGTTGTCGCGCACGGCGCGCTTCTCGGCGTCGGCGGCCGCGATGTATTCGCGCACCAGCTTGGTGTGTTCCTCCGGCGGGAGCACGCATCCGGCCCGCAGCACCAGGTAGACCTCCGAGGTCGGCGCCTGCCACGGCTTCGCCGCCCGGTAGGCGTACAGGTCCCGCAGCGCGCGGCGATTTTCGTTGTAGACCGCGATCGAGGCACGCAGCTCGTCGTCCGTGATGGGCTTGCCGCGCAGCTTGCCCAAGTCTTCGCGCATCACCTGCATCTCGCGCACGTAGAACTCGCCGCCGATCGAGTCGTCGTAGTTCTGCGGTACGTCGAAGTACTTGACGTATTTGTCCTTGAACAGGATCTGCCACATACCGGAAAGATTTCGAATCACGTCGCAGATCGACGGGAACAGCATGCCGTCGAGCACGTCCAGGCGCCCGGTGAGCCCGAGCTCGAGTGTCGAGCGCGGAATGCGGCAGATGTAGCTCTGGTAGTAGGCGTCGCCCTGGATCACCTCCATCTGGTCGCCGCCGCCGAAAATGCCCACCGGAAGCATTCCCGCGGCGTGCACGATCTCGCGCGGCACATAGATCGGCATGTAGCCGATTGCTTTGCGCTCGGGCGCCGCCGCCTTCCAATCTTTGACCGCGTTGAAGTGCAGGTCCTCGAACAGGGCCTCGCAGCGTCCGACAACGTCTTGGACGTTCATTTGTGCTCCCACTTTGGTGTGCGCTTGTCGAGGAAGGCCTGCAGCCCCTCGACCGCGTCGCGCGTGTTCATCAGGCCGTCGAGGTAGAGCGCCTCGACTTCCGATAGGCGGCGGCGAAGCTGCTCGATCAGAGGAGCGCGCGCGGCACGCAGCGCGTAGCCGAGCGAGCTGGCGCTCTTGCCGGCCAGGTGCGCGTCGAAGTACGCCAGCGCCGCTGCGACAGGATCTTCTGCCAATTCGTTGACGAGACCCCACGCCAGGGCCATCCGCGCGTCTATCGAGCGGCCCGAGAACAGCAAGTCCTCGGCCCGCGACTGACCGATGCGCGGCGGAAGCAGGCAGGACGCGGCGGGAGCGAACACCGCCAGCTTCAGCTCGGGCTGCCCGAATTGCGCGTCAGGTGCAGCGAAGATGAAGTTGCCGGCGCAGGCGAACTCGAGCCCGCCGCCGAGACACTGCCCGCGCGCCGCGAGCAGGATCGGCACGGGCCACTCGAGCATGCGCAGCACCAATGCATGCAGGCTTTTCAGCATCGCTGCGCACTGCGCCGGCAAGTGCTCCTCGACGCTCGCGCCGAAGGAGAAGTGCGGCCCCTCGTGGTCGATCAGCACGCCGCGCAGCGCGGTGTTCGCGGCGTGCTCGGCGAACTCCCGGTCGAGCGCGGCGATCATCTCGGCATCGAGGATATTCGCCTTCGGGCGCGCAAGGCGCAGCCTGAGCAACGCGCCCTCGCGCTCGATCCAGACCTTGAGCGGCGTCTCGGGCATGCTCAGGCCTTGCGCTTGGCCTTCGGCTGGATCCGGTCGTGCAGCGGACCCACCCAGCTCTCGTTGCGCGCCAACGCCTGCCGCAGCGCCACGAAATCGACCTCGCGGTCGTCCTTGGTGCCTTCGTTGAAGGCGGTGAAGCCGGCGCGTGCTTCGGTCATCATGTTGAGCGCGAGCCAGGCGCGCGAGTCCTCCTTGTTCCGGTTCCAGGCCTCGAGCTTGGGCTTTCTGAGTTCCTCGAGCGTCTTGGTGGTGCAGTCGGGGAAGGTGAGCAGGATCTTCGCGCACAGCTCCTCGACCTTCGCGTCGAGCAGCGACAGGTCGACCGTGCCCTTCGCCAAGAGGGCCTTGCCCTCCTTGAGCGCGTCGCCGCTCTTCGACTCGCCGAACGCCAGGCGCCCGAACTCGTCGAACACGCGCTCCGTCTCGATCAGCGGGTTGGCGACGAATTTGCCGTCGATCTTCAGCGCCGGAACGATGTCGCTCAGGATTCCCCAGTAGTAGGCCCTGTGGGCAGAGAACGGCTCGCACAGCACGCAGGCCGCCATTGAGCGCTCGGCGCCGATCACCACCGGCAGGAAGTCGGTCGCGCCGCCGATCGGGGCCGAGCCGTGCTTGGGGCCGGCCTGGCCGAAGCGCGCCAGGTCCTGCGCGATCGAGAAGTCGCATGCCATGCCGATTTCCTGCCCCCCGCCGACGCGCATCCCGTTGACCCGGCAGATGACCGGCTTGTCGCAGGCCAGGATCGACGACACCATGTCGTTGAACAGCCGCATGTACTGGCGGTATTCCTGCGGGTGCCCGGCGTAGTACTCGGCGTACTCCTTGGTATTGCCGCCGGTGCAGAACGCCTTGTCGCCCGCGCCGGTGAATACCACCGAGCTGACGTCGCGCGCATTGGATGCGGCGCGAAAGGCGAGGATCACGCCCTTCACCATTTCGGTTGTGTAGGAATTGAACTGCGGTGCGTTGTCGAGCCAGATCCAGGCGTTGTAAAGGCCGGCCACTTCCTTGCCGTCTGGAGTCCGGGCGGGTCGCTTCTCGAGCTTTACGCCCTGCGCCGCGACCTCGGCCAAGTCATGATTCTTCATCGACGTCTCCTAGGGTACGAGCACTGCGCGCTTCGAGATTTCGTGGCGGTGCACGGCCTCGAACACGCGGTTGATGTCCTTGAGCGGCAAGGGCTCGACGAAGGGCTTGACCTTCACCTTGCCTTCCAGCACGAGTTCGAGCGCCGCCGGGTACTGTTCCGGCGGGCAGCCCCAGTTGCCGATGGCTCGTGCGTCGAACGCCATCAGGTTGGAAAGCCTCAGCTCGACCTTGTCCATGGTGAAGCCGACCACGCTCAGGGTCGCGCCGTGCACCAGCAGCCCCCAGGCGGTGGCCTGACCGGCGGCGCTACCGGAGCACTCGAAGATGAACCATTCCGTAGAGCGCAGACCGTTCTGCTTGGCGTAGTCGCCGATCGCCGCCTTGAGCGCCTTGTGCTCGAGGGTCTTCGCGTTGAGCGTGAGGCCGGCGCCGTAGGGTTTCATGGCGGCGAGCTTGATGTCGTCCACGTCGATTGCGACGACCTTGGCGCCAAAGGCGCTCGCGACCTGCACGCAGTAGCCTCCAACGCCGCCCGCGCCGATGACCACCGCGAGCGCGCCGGGCGCCACGCCCGCGCGCCGGACCGCCTGGAAGGGGGTCGTCAACGCGTCCGCGACAACCGAAACCTCGCCCAGCGCGAGGCCAGCCGCGCCGAGCCGCTGCTCGTCAACCTGGCACAGGCCGCGCGCGGGGACCACGATGTGCGAGGCGAAGCCTCCCTGGATGTCGTTGCCTGGCATCTTCTGCTTGCGGCAAATGGTGCCGAGGCCGCGTTTGCACAGGTCGCATTCGCCGCAGGGCAACACCGCCGGAACGATCACCGCCCTGCCCAGCCACGCCTCGGCCCCCGGCCCAGCCGCGACGACCCGGCCGGATACCTCATGCCCCAGCGCGAGCGGCAGCGGGTGATTGGTTCGCACGCCGTCGTAGAAGTAACCCAGATCCGTATGGCAGACGCCGCAGCCCGCTACGCTGACCGCCACCTCGCCCGGTGCAGGCGAGGCGTCGAAGGCCTCCAGCACTAGAGGCGCCTTGGGTGCCGTCATCAGCCAGCGTTGCGCGTGGATTGCCGCCGCCATTTCACTCCCCTCCACTTGATCTGTGCCGCGTTTTCACCTATTGTGGTATTCACGTACCATATTACCAATTTAGCCGAGGAGCCCTGCGGCGTCAACGCCCCGGATCCAGCGATGAGCCCCCTTTTTACGCCACGCGTGCGGACACGATTTGATCCAAAGCAAGGAATTCGCGGTTCGATGCGCGAGCATGGCGGACCAGGAGGATTTGCATGAACCTTCCAACCCAGGCAGCCACTCGGTGCGAGAGCGTTTCGATTGCCCTCGCGGGCTCCGGCGGCGCAGGCGTGATGACGGCCGGCAACATGCTGCTCGAGGCGGCGGCGCAAGCCGGCTACTACGGGCTGATGACGCGCACCAGCGGACCGCAGATCCGCGGCGGCGAGGCGGCGGCGATGCTGCGCGTTTCGACCTTTGCGTCCGACAGCCAGGACGACCACTTCCATGTGCTCGCGGCGATCGACTGGCAGAACGTCAATCGCTTCGCCTCGGAGATACCGCTCACAGCGCAGAGCCTGCTGCTGGGCGACCCGGCACAGGGTGAGCCGCCCGCCAGCTTCACCGGCATGGGCGCGCGCTACGTGCCGCTGCCGCTTAAGGAGCTTGCGAAACAGGTCAGCGGCGGCTGGCCCAACATGGTCGCGCTCGGCGCGCTGGGCGGCCTGATCGGACTACCCGCAGACGCGCTCGAGCGCGCGGTGAAGAAGTCGATGAAGAAGGGTGGCGACGTGCTCGCCGCCGGGCTTGCCGCGGTGAAGCTCGGCCTGGCCGAAGCAGCCAAGCTCGATGGCGGGTTCTCGCTCGCCCCGGCGACGCGCGACGGTAAGCGCTGGCTGATCAGCGGCAACGAAGCTGCCGGCTACGGCGCGCTGCGCGGCGGCGTGCGCTTCGTCGCAGCCTACCCGATCACGCCCGCGACCGAATTGCTTGAGTGGATGTCTCCTGCCCTGAGCAAGGTCGGCGGCACGTTGGTCCAGGCCGAAGACGAGCTGGCGTCGATTAATATGATCATCGGCGCCTCCTACGGTGGCGTGCCCGCCCTGACCGCCACCTCCGGGCCAGGGCTCGCCCTCATGAGCGAGGCGATCGGCCTCGGCGTCGCGGCCGAAGTACCGATCGTGGTAGTCGACGTGATGCGCACCGGCCCGTCGACCGGCATCGCGACCAAGACCGAGCAGGCCGACCTCAACATTGCTCTCTATGGCCTGCACGGCGACGCCCCGCACGTGGTGGTGGCGCCGAACTCCGTGTCGGACTGCCTGAGCACGACGCAGTGGGCGGTGAGCCTCGCCGAGTCGCTCCAGGTGCCCGCGATCGTGCTTTCCGACCAGTATTTCGGCCAGGCGCGGGCGATCGTCGAGCGCCCGGCGGACACGGAGATCAAGGCCGAGCGCCTGCGCGCGCCTGACAATGCCCCGGCGTACAAGCGCTACGCGATCACCGGCTCGGGCATCTCGCCGATGGCGATTCCCGGCACGCCGGGCACCATGTACACGGCCGACGGCCTCGAGCACAACGAGCGCGGCACGCCGTCGTCCCAGGCGAGCGATCACCTGGCCCAACTCGAGAAGCGCCAGCGCAAGCTCGACGCGCTGGATTGCGCCGAACACTGGGCAAGCGTTGAGGGCGAGGGAAACATCGCGGTCGTGACCTGGGGTTCGTGCACGGCGCCGGTGCGGGAGGCGCTCGCTCGCGCGCGCGCCGACGGCGTGCGTGCGCGCCTGGTCTCGCTGCGGCTGCTCGCGCCGGCGCAGCCGGCCCGCCTCAAAGAGGCGCTGCAAGGCGTCAAGTATGTGCTGGTCGTCGAACAAAGCTTCAGCGGCCAGTTCTACCGCTATCTGCGCGCCGAGTACGACCTTGCGGCGGAGGTACAAAGCGTGCGCCGCCCCGGCCCGCTGCCGTTCCGTCCGGACGAGATCCACCAGTTGCTCTTGAAATGGAGCCGCACATGAACGCTCCCGCGAACGTCGCGATGCTCGCCGCAAAGGACTTCAAGTCGGACTACAAGCCGGTCTGGTGTCCGGGATGTGGCGATTACACAGTGCTCGCTTCGATCACTCGCGCGCTCGCCGCGCTCGGCCTACGGCCCGAGAATGTCGCGGTGGTGTCCGGCATCGGCTGCTCGTCGCGCATCCCGGCCTATACCACGTGCTACGGCTTTCACGGCGTTCACGGGCGGGCGCTCGCGGCCGGCACCGGCCTAAAAGTGGCGCGACCGGATTTGACCGTGCTGGTCGCGGGCGGCGACGGCGACGGCTACTCCATCGGCGGCAACCACTTCATGCACGCCTGCCGCAGGAACGTAGACCTGACCTACATCGTGATGGACAACCACGTCTACGGCATGACCAAGGGACAGCCATCGCCCACCACCGAACCCGACTGGAACAGCAAGCTTTCGCCCGGCGGCACCGGGCTGCGCGAGTTTCATCCCCTGGTGATCGCGCTCGCCTCCGGCGCGAACTTCATCGCGCGCGCGTTCTCCGGCGATCCCAGCGGCACGGCGTCGCTCGTCACCGAGGCCATTCGCCATCCCGGCTTTTCGTTCATCGAGGTACTCTCGCCCTGCGTTACCTTCCGCCCCGAGCAACGTGCATGGAAGGAGGCGGTGCGGCCCTCGCCGGTCGCACCGACCGACGACCCGGCGCGCGCCGCGCGCCGGCTGATGACCGACGACGGCTTCAACCTCGGCGTGCTGTATAAGGGCACGCGACGGCCGTATGCGCCGCCCGGGCGCGCCTCGCATGCGGTTGCAGACCTGGAGAAGGAGTTCTTGCTGTGACGGCCGGCAAGAAGAAGTCAAAGCCCGCCGCGGCGTTCGCGGACTTTATGGCGCGCGCCTACGTGATGGAGATAGACGCCTCGGAGCGCTACGCGGACTTCGCGGACCAGATGGAGGTGCACAACAACCTCGAGGTGGCGCAGCTGTTCCGCAAGCTCTCCCGCATCGAGGGTTTGCACGCCAAGCGAATTGTGGAGGAAATGGGCTGGAAGCAGCCGCCCAAAATGCTCCTGGCATGGCGCTGGGACGACGCCGAGCCGCCTGAAACAGCATCGGTCACGGACCTGCACTACCTGATGCAGCCCTGGCACGCTCTTGAGATCGCGCTCAGGAACGAGCGTCGCGCGGAGAGGTTCTTCGCTCGTATCGTTCGTTCGACCAAGACCCCCGCGACGATAAGGAAGATTGCAGCCGAAATGGCCGAAGAGGAGCGCGAGCACGTGCGCCTTATCCGCGAATGGATGAAGCGGGTGCCCAAGCCCGAGCCCGGCTGGGACCGCGATCCGGATCCCCCGGTCTACTCGGACTAAGGGCGGGTATGACCACGCCGCACAGCGTTCTGCTGCCGCAGGGCTGGGCGCCTCCCATCGGCTACTCGAACGGCATCGCCGCGGCGCCGGGCCGGGTGGTGTTCATCGCAGGTCAGTTAGGCTGGGACGCACGGCAGAAATTTCACGCAGAGACGCTTGCACCGCAGTTCGAGCAGGCGCTCAACAACGTCATCGAGGTGCTCGCGGTTGCCGGCGGTCGGCCGGAGCATGTCTGCCGTATCACCGCCTACTGCTGCGACAGGCCGGCCTACCTCGCGGCACGCCGGGAGATCGGCGTGATCTGGCGCCGCCTCATGGGGCGGCATTTCCCGGCGATGAGTATGATCTTCGTTTCCGATCTTCTCGATCACCCGGCCAAGATCGAGCTCGAGGCGACAGCGATCGTTCCTACTTGAACTTGTAGTAGCGCGCGTTCAGCCAGGCCGCGACGCTCTGCTCGTCTTCAGCCGACAAGCCGGCGCGAGCGCGCTGGTTGCAGCCCTGCACCTGCGCGAGCAGCGACGCCGGCGTATGAATCCTGTGGTCCGGGCGCGTGAATACGCTCGAACCGTCGCCACCGAACTGAGCCACGTGGCAGGCCGCACACTTTGCCGCGTATAGCTTCTGCCCCTGCTTCACATCGCCGAAGGCGAATTCGTCGGGCGCGGCATTTGCTGCACCGACGTACACAACCAGCGCCAAGATCAGGAATTTCAATTTGGCTCCTCGCAATAATGAGACTTGCAAGCCAAGGATAACTCAGCGTACAACTCGTGAACATGATCAAGCGCGTCATGCTCTGTGCCTTTATGGCCGCGCTGCTGACCGCCTGCCAGTCGGGTCCGTCGCCGCTGACGCTTGTGAACATTGCAGCATCTCGCGACCCTCAAGCTGCGTTGCGAGGGGCGCTCAAGCACCGTGCGGAGCAGTACGAACGCGACCCGCGTGTCCTTCTGGCCGACCTGCGGACCGTGAAGCGCGATCTTACGCGGCTGGAATCATTCCTGTCCGGCAAGGCGAGCGCAAGCTGGGGCCCGAAAGAAGTGAAGCTTCCGAGTCGCACACGCTATGTCAAATACACCCAGAACTACAAGAGCCGCGCCGTAGTCGACTTCGACGCTGGCGAAATTACGGTCGAGACGGTCGACCAGCAGGATCCCCGCGCCAGCCTGAGAAACGCGATTGTCACCACGCTGCTCACCCCCGACGATCCTCGCGCAGTCGACCTCTACTCCGACAAGTCGATCACCCTGACGGGTACTAGCCAGCCCTACCTTCTCGGGCTGGTGCTGGACCGTGAGGACAGGCCGATCGACGGTCCCGCACGTGCCGAGCGTTTCGCCGACTACCTGCTGCACGCGCATTCGGCTACGCATAGCTTGAAGTTGCGCGACGGCCTAACGAAGGCGATGTATGTCAAGTTCCGCATGACACCTAACTTCGAAAGCAGCCAGGCCAGGAAGTACCGTCCGCTGGTGGATAAATATGCAGCGCAAAACAACCTCAGCCCGAGCCTCGTGTTCGCCATCATCCGTGCCGAAAGCAATTTCAATCCGTTCGCGGTCAGCTCTGCGCCCGCCTTCGGAATGATGCAGCTCGTGCCGGCGAGCGGCGGCCGGGAGGCTTACCGTCGCGTCAGCGGCCGGGACGAAATGCCCACGCGCGAGTTTCTGTTCGACGCCGGCAACAACATCGAGCTCGGCACCGCGTATTTGGGACAGCTATTTCTAGACCAGCTCGACGTCGTCGCCAATCCGGTCTCTCGAGAATACTGCGTGATTTCAGCCTACAACACCGGACCCGGCAACGTCTTGCGCGCTTTCGCGGGAGACCGCGCGGCGGCGGTGAACCGCATCAACGCAATGCAGCCTCCCGCCGTATACGATCGACTGCGACGCTACCTTCCCTACCACGAGACGCGCCGCTACCTGGTGAAGGTGGTCAACTTTCGCCGCGAGTTCCTGAGCTTCGGGAACTAGGCCGAAGCGCGGCTCACTCGACGGTGACCGACTTCGCCAGATTGCGAGGCTTGTCGACGTCTGTGCCGCGCGCCAGCGCGGCGTGGTAAGCCAGCAGCTGCAGCGGCACCACGTGCAGCATCGGCGACAGCGGACCCGCATGCTCCGCGAGGCGAATCACGTGCACCGTATCGCTCTCCTCGATCTGCGTCTCGCGATCTGCAACGACGTAAAGCTCGCCGCCCCGGGCGCGCACCTCCTGCAGGTTGGACTTGAGCTTTTCCACCAGCGCGTCGCCCGGCGCCACGGCCACCACCGGCATATCGCGGTCGACCAGCGCCAGCGGTCCGTGCTTGAGCTCGCCGGCGGCATAGGCCTCGGCGTGGATATAGGAGATTTCCTTCAGCTTGAGCGCGCCTTCCATGGCGATCGGCCAATGGATGCCGCGTCCGAGGAACAGCGCGTGATGTTTCTGCGCAAAGCGCCCGGCCCAGCGCTTCACCTGGGGTTCGGTTTCCAGCACCTTGCCGAGCGCGGCCGGGACGTGTCGTAGTGCCTTAAGGAGCGAGTCCTCGATCTGCGGGGAAAGATGGCGCCCGAGCTTCGCCAGCACCAGGACCAGCAGAAAGAGCGCCCCCAGTTGGGTGGTGAATGCCTTGGTCGAAGCGACGCCGATCTCCGGGCCCGCGCGCGTCAGGAAGCGTAGGCGCGAGGCGCGTACGAGCGAGCTTTCGGGCACATTGCAGATCGACAGCGTGCGCTCCATGCCGAGCGATTTCGCATACTCAAGCGCCGCAAGCGTATCGGCCGTCTCGCCGGACTGCGAGATGGTGACAAAGAGACCGTGCCGGTCCGGCACTACCTCGCGGTAGCGATACTCGCTGGCAATGTCGACCTGCGCCGGCAAACGCGCCATCGACTCGATCCAGTAGCGCGCCACCATTCCCGCATGGTAGCTCGTGCCGCAGGCGACGATCTGCACTGAAGATACGTCCTTCAGCATGGTCGCTGCATCCGCGCCGAAAAGGCCCGGCTGCACCGAATTCGCGGCCGCGACCGCCTCGAGCGTGCTGGCGAGCGCCCCCGGCTGCTCGAAGATTTCTTTCTGCATGTAATGCTGGTACGGACCGAGCTCGACCGCCTGCGCGGTCATCTCGGATACGTGCACCGGACGCTCGACGCGCTTGCCGCGCACATCGACCACGCGCACCCCGTCGGGGCGGATCTCGGCGCAGTCGCCGTCTTCGAGGTAGATTACGCGCGAAGTAACCTGGACCAGCGCCGAGGCGTCCGAAGCGGCAAAGCTTTCGCCCTCGCCCAGGCCGAGGAGCAGCGGCGCGCCCTTGCGTGCCAGCGCGACGACGTGTGGATCGTCTTCCGAAACCACTGCGATCGCGAACGCACCGACCAGCTCGCCCGCGGCCTCGCATACCGCCGTGAGCAGATCCGGACTGGTGCGGCGCAGCTGGGCAACGAGATGGGCGATGACCTCGCTGTCGGTGTCCGAGGCGAAGACGTAGCCTTCGCGCGTCAGGCGCGCGCGGATCTGCTCGTGGTTCTCGATGATGCCGTTGTGAACCACGGCAAGGCCGCCTGAAACGTGCGGGTGCGCGTTCTTCTCGCTCGGAGCGCCGTGCGTGGCCCAGCGCGTGTGGGCGATTCCGGTTTCGCTCGCGAGCTTTTGAGCGTCTATTTGCGCCGCGAGCTCCGCAACGCGGCCCGCGGCGCGCAGCCGTTTCAGCTGCGGCCTATCCCGCGCGCCCAGCACGGCTACGCCGGCCGAATCGTAGCCGCGATACTCGAGTCGTCGCAGGCCCTCGATCAGGACCGGAACGATGTTGCGGCGCGATGCCGCGGCGACGATTCCACACATGGCGTCAGCTCTTCTTCCTGATCGGCTTCCAGGAGGGAATCGAGACCTGCTTGGCGCGCGCGACGGTGAGCTGCCCCGCCGGAGTGTCCTTGCTGATGGTCGAGCCGGCGCCGATGTACGAGCCTTTGGCGATCCTGACCGGCGCCACCAGCGTTGCGTCCGAGCCGATGAAGCAGTCGTCCTCGATCACGGTTCGATGCTTTGCCGCGCCATCGTAGTTACAGGTAATCGTTCCCGCACCGATGTTCACCCTGGCGCCGACTTCCGAGTCCCCGATGTACGCGAGGTGATTGGCCTTTGAGCCGGCGCCGAGGCGGCTCGCCTTCACCTCGACGAAGTTGCCAATGTGCACGCCCTCGCCGAGGTTTGCGCCCGGGCGCAGCCGTGCGTAAGGCCCGACGCGGCAGCGCGCGCCGACCTCTGCGTCCTCCAGCATTGAAAAGGCGAGAACTTCTGTGTGAGCGGCGATGCTCACGTTGCGCAGCACGCAGTTAGGCCCGATATGCACCCCGTCCCCCAGCCGCACTCGCCCTTCAAATAGGCAATTCAGGTCGAGCACGACGTCGCGCCCGCACTCCAGGCTGCCGCGCACGTCCACGCGCGCGGGGTCGGCCAGCGTCACGCCGGCGTCGAGCAGGCGCGCGGCCTCGCGGCCCTGGACTTCGCGCTCGAGGGCGGCGAGCTCGCGCTTGGAATTCACCCCTGCGACCTCGGCCCAGGCGCCCGCCTTCACTGCCGCCACGGCGACCCCGTCGCGCACCGCAAGGCCCACCACATCGGTGAGGTAGTACTCCTTCTGCGCATTGTGATTGCGAACGCCCCCCAACCATTTTTTTAGCCGTTTGGCCGGGGCGCAGAGAAAGCCGGCGTTCACCTCGCGCAGTGCGAGCTCGTCCTGAGTCGCGTCGCGCTGTTCGACCACGCGCAGCACCTCGCCTCGCGCACCACGCACAACGCGCCCGTAGCCGCTCGGATCGAGTGCTTCCGCCGAGAGTATCGCGAGCCCACCGCGCGCCGCCTGCACCAGCTGCCTCAGCGTATCGACCGCGATCAATGGCACGTCGCCATAGAGAATCAGCACATCGTCGCCAGGCGGAATCTCTGGCAGCGCCTGCGCGACCGCGTGCCCGGTGCCTTGCTGTGCGGCCTGTTCCACCCATGTCACGTCGGCGTCGGCGAACGCGGACTTGACGTCGCCGCCACCGTGACCGTGCACTACCACGGTACGCGCCGGAGCGAGCGCCCGCGCCGCCTGCAACACGTGCGCCAGCAGCGGACGCCCCGCCAGGCGGTGCAGCACCTTCGGCAGCGTGGAATGCATGCGCTTGCCCTGACCCGCGGCGAGCACAATGATGGAAAGGGGCATGGAAGCGGAATGCTAAAGGGCGGCCCGCAGCCGCACAAGCATCTCGTCGATTTCGGCGTGTGTCACGTTGAGCGCGGGCATGAAGCGCAGGCACTCGGGTCGCGGCGCGTTGACAAGCAGCCCGTTCGCGAGCGCTGCCTGAACCACGGCGGCGCCTACAGGTCGACCAAGATCGAGCGCAGCGAGCAGGCCGCGCCCGCGTACCTCGCCGAGCCCCCTGTCCCCAGACAGCGCACGCAGGCGTTGCATCATGTGCTCGCCGGCCGCGCGCACCCCAGCCAGAAACGCCGGGTGTGACACCTCTGCAACCACCGCTTCGCCCGCCGCTGTCATCAACGGATTGCCGCCGAAGGTTCCGCCTTGGTCACCTGCCTCGAATACGCTGACTTCCTCTCGCGCGAGTAGCGCGGCAAGTGGCACGCCGCCCCCAATGCCCTTGCCCAAAGTCAGCATGTCCGGGCGGATGCCAAGGTGCTCGTAGCAGAACATGCGCCCGGTGCGGCCGATGCCGGTCTGGATCTCGTCCAACACCAGCAGAACGCCGCGCTCTTCGGTCAACTCGCGCAGCCGACGCATGAACGAGGTGGAAAACGGTATCACCCCGGACTCGCCCTGGATTGGCTCAAGCATTACGGCGCAAGAATGCGGGCCGAGCGCTCGTGCCACGGCTTCGATGTCATTTCGCGGCACCCTAACGAAGCCTGGGACCTTTGGCTCGAAAAGACCGTCCCATCCGGGTTTGCCGGACGCAGACATCGTGGCGAGCGTGCGACCGTGGAACGCGTCCTCGAACACCACGATCTCGAACGCGCCGCCCTTTTTCAGAGCGCCCCACTTGCGCGCCAGCTTGATCGCGCCCTCGTTCGCCTCGGCCCCACTGCTGGCGAAGAACACCCGCTCGAGCCCGCTAAGGGACGCCAAGCGATCGGCCAGCCGGCGCATGGGTTCATTGTGGTAGGCAGGGCTTACATTGATCACTTTCGACGCCTGCGTTGCGAGCGCCTGTCGCAGCAGCGCCGGCGCGTGGCCGAGGGAATTGACCGCCCAGCCTTGCACAAAATCCAGGTAGGCGCGTCCATCCGCGTCGTAGAGCCAGGATCCCTCACCCCGCACAAAGTTCACGTCGGGGCGCCGCGTAACAAACATCAGTGAATCCATTGCCTGCATTCTTCATCCCCAGAAAAGAAAAAAGCCACGAAGCCTGCGGTCCGTGGCTTTTCGCGTTCAATTCGCGCTACTCGCCCTCGAAGACCGCGCTTCGTCGTCGATCGCGTCGGCGCTGAAGGGCGCTGGACGTCATCTTGGCAGCTCGGAAATGCCCATCAGAAATTCGTCGACGGCGCGGGCGCACTGACGCCCTTCGCGGATCGCCCACACCACCAGCGATTGGCCGCGGCGCATGTCGCCGGCCGCGAACACCTTCGGAACGCTGGTAAGATAACAACCCTCGCCATCAGTCGTCGCTTTGGCGTTGCCGCGCGGATCCTTGTCCACGCCAAAGGCGTCGAGCACGGCCTGCACTGGCGAAACGAACCCCATCGCGAGCAACACCAGGTCCGCAGGCAGCAAAAACTCGCTGTTCGGCAGCTCGCTCATCTTGCCATCCCTCCACTCCAGGCGTACCGCCTTGATGGCCTTGACCTTTCCGTCTTCGCCGATAAATTCCTTGGTGCCTATCGACCAGTCGCGCTCGGCGCCTTCTTCGTGCGACGAGGAGGTCCTCAGCCGCTGCGGCCAGTACGGCCATACCGGATTGCGCTCCAGGTCGGGGGGCATCGGCAGCAGCTCGAACTGGGTTACCGACGCGGCGCCGTGGCGGTTGGAAGTGCCGACGCAGTCCGATCCCGTATCGCCGCCGCCGATCACGACCACGTGTTTGCCACTCGCCCACAAGTCCTCGACGTTCTTGTCTCCGGCCACGCGCCGATTTTGCAGCGGCAGGAAATCCATCGCGAAGTGGATGCCATCGAGCTCACGCCCCGGGACTGGCAGGTCGCGCGGCTGCTCGGCACCGCCAGCCAGCACCACCGCGTCGAACTCGGTCAGCAGCTTCCTCGGGTTCACCGGCTTGGCCTGCTTGTTGCCCGCCCCGACCGGAGCCTGACCAATCACGTGATTGACGCGGAATTCGACTCCTTCAGCTTCCATCTGCTCGAGCCTGCGGTCGATCAGCCACTTCTCCATCTTGAAGTCGGGAATGCCGTAGCGCAGCAGTCCGCCGACGCGGTCGTTCTTTTCGAACACGACCACGTCGTGCCCGACCCGTGCCAGCTGTTGGGCGCAGGCCAAGCCGGCCGGCCCTGAGCCAACCACGGCCACTTTCTTTCCGGTCTTGTGCGGCGCCGGGCGAGGCGCGACCCAACTTTCTTCCCAGGCTTTGTCGATGATCGCGTGCTCGATCGACTTGATGCCGACCGGATCGTCATTGATGCGCAGCGTGCAGGCCTCCTCGCACGGCGCCGGGCAGACCCGCCCGGTGAATTCTGGGAAGTTGTTGGTCGAGTGCAGCGATTCGATTGCCGTCTTCCAGTACTGGCGGTAAACCAGGTCGTTGAAGTCCGGGATGATGTTGTTGACCGGGCAGCCGGACATGCAGAAGGGAATTCCGCAGTCCATGCAGCGTGCGCCTTGGATTTTCGCCTCATCGTCGCTAAGGTGCAGGACGAATTCGCGGTAATGCTTCTTGCGCGAATCCTTGTCCTCGCTTGTTTCCTGCAGGCGCTGATACTCCAGAAAACCAGTTACCTTTCCCACCTACGCTGCCGCTTTCTTGTGAGCCGCCGCGAGTTCGCCCAGCGCCCGCCGATACTCGCGCGGGAACACCTTTACGAAACGCGGCCGGTACAACGCCCAGCCGTCCAGGACCTCTTGGGCCTTGCTGCTGCCGGTGTAGCGAACGTGCTTCTCGAGCATTTGTCTGAGGATCACTTCGTCCGCTTGGGCAAGATGCCACAGATGCGGGCTCAGCTTGGCCTGTTGCTCGGATTCCGACAGCACCGGCTCGAGGTCGACCATGGCGGAATTGCAGTGGTTGACGAACGCGCCGTCTGCATCCAGGACGTAAGCGATGCCGCCCGACATGCCGGCGGCGAAGTTGCGGCCCGTTGCTCCCAGCACCACGACCGTTCCACCAGTCATGTACTCGCAGCCGTGATCCCCGACTCCCTGCACCACCGCGTGCGCGCCAGAATTCCGCACCGCGAAGCGCTCGCCCGCCACGCCGCGGAAGTAAGCCTCTCCGGCGATCGCGCCGTAGAGCACGACGTTGCCGGTGATGATGTTGAGCGCCGGGTCGCCGCGGAATTTGGGCGAGGGCTGGACGCTGATGCGTCCGCCCGACAGGCCTTTGCCGCAATAGTCGTTCGTATCGCCGATAAGATCGAGCGTCACGCCCTTGGCCAGAAAGGCACCGAAGCTCTGTCCGGCGGATCCGGCCAGCCGCACGCGAATGGTGTCGTCAGGCAGGCCGTCATGCCCGTATCGGCGCGCAATTTCGGACGACAGCATGGTGCCGACCGTTCGGTTGATGTTCCGGATCGGCATGTCGATCGAGACCACCTCACCGCCCTCGATCGCAGGCTGCGCCAGCTCGATCAGGCGGTTATCGAGCGCCCTGTCCAGCCCGTGATTCTGAGCTTCGCTGTGGAAGCGTGCCACCTCCTGAGGCATGTTCGGCATGTAGAACACCTTCGAGAAGTCGAGTCCCTTCGCCTTCCAGTGTTCGATTCCCTTGCGCATGTCGAGCAGTGCCGTGCGGCCGATCAAATCGTCGAACTTGCGGATACCAAGGCTCGCCATCAACTCGCGCACCTCCTCCGCAACGTAGAAGAAGAAGTTCACAACGTATTCGGGTTTGCCCGAAAACTTCTTGCGCAGTACGGGATCCTGAGTCGCCACGCCGACCGGGCAGGTGTTGAGGTGGCACTTCCGCATCATGATGCAGCCCTCGACGACCAGCGGAGCGGTGGCGAAGCCGAATTCGTCGGCTCCGAGAATGGCGCCGACCACCACGTCCCGACCGGTCTTGATCTGTCCGTCCACCTGTACCGCAATACGGCCGCGCAGCTTGTTGAGCACTAGGGTCTGCTGTGTTTCCGCAAGACCCAGCTCCCAAGGCGTTCCGGCATGCTTGATCGACGACCATGGCGAAGCGCCGGTGCCGCCGTCGTGGCCGGAAATGGTCACATGGTCCGACTTGGCCTTCGCCACACCCGCTGCCACCGTGCCCACGCCGACTTCGGACACGAGCTTGACGCTGATCGAGGCCGCCGGATTCGCGTTCTTGAGATCGTGGATTAGCTGCGCCAGGTCCTCAATCGAGTAAATGTCGTGGTGCGGCGGTGGCGATATCAGCTCGACGCCCGGCGTCGAAAACCGCAGTTCCGCGATGTACTCGGAAACCTTGCGTCCCGGCAGCTGTCCCCCTTCGCCCGGCTTGGCGCCCTGCGCCATCTTTATCTGGATCTGCTCGGCCGACGCCAAGTACTCGGCGGTGACGCCGAAGCGCCCGGACGCAACCTGCTTGATCTTGGATTTGAGCGAATCGCCTTCCTTGAGCGCGATATCGGCTTCGACCCGGCCCCTGCCGAGGCGCGAGGTCAGCGTTTCGCCCGCTTTGACTGGCGCGTAGCGCCGCCAATCCTCGCCGCCTTCGCCGGTGTTCGACTTGCCGCCGATGCGGTTCATAGCCACTGCGAGCGTGGTGTGCGCCTCGGTGGAGATCGAGCCTAGCGACATGGCACCGGTCGAGAACCGCTTGACGATTTCGGCGGCGGACTCGACTTCTTCGATCGGAACCGGTTGGGCGCGGTCAAAACGAAATTCGAACAACCCGCGGAACGTCATGTGGCGCTTCGACTGGTCGTTGATGATGCTCGCGTACTCCTTGTAGGTCGAGTACGAATCGCGTCGCGTCGCGTGCTGAAGTTTCGCGATCGCGTCCGGCGTCCACATGTGCTCTTCCCCGCGCACGCGCCAGGCATACTCGCCGCCCGCATCTAGCGCGTTCCTGAGTACAGGGTCTTCCTCGTCAAACGCGGCACGATGCACACGAATCGCCTCTTCGGCCACTTCGAAAATGCCGATGCCCTCCACCGACGAGGTGGTGCCGTTGAAATACTTGTCGACCAGCGCACGCGATAGGCCGACCGCCTCGAAGATCTGCGCCCCGGTATAGGACATGTAGGTGGAAATGCCCATCTTCGACATGACCTTCGCCAGTCCCTTGCCGACGGCCTTGATGAAATGCTTGCACGCCTTGTGCCCGTCGATTCCCTGAGCGAGTCGTCCCCGCTCCGCAAGCTCGATCAGGCTCTCGAACGCAAGATAGGGATGCACGGCTTCGGCGCCGTAACCCCCGAGCAGTGCGAAATGGTGCACTTCGCGCGCCGACCCGGTTTCGACCACCAGACCAGTCGATGTGCGCAGTCCTTTGCCGACCAGGTGCTGGTGGATTGCTGACAGGGCGAGCAGTGCCGGGATGGCGAGGTTGTCGCGGTCCACCCTGCGGTCCGACAGGATGATGATCGAGGTGCCGGCGCGGACCGCGTCCTCGGCTTGCGCGCGCAAGGACGCGAGGCGTGCCTCGATGGCCTCCTTGCCCCAGGCCAGCGGATAGGTGATATCGAGCTCGCAGGACTTGAACTTGCCGTCGGTGTAATGTTCGATATGGCGAATGGTCTCCATCTGCTCGAAGTCGAGCACCGGCTGCGATACCTCGAGTCGCAGCGGCGGATTCATCTCGTCGATGCCGAGCAGGTTCGGCTTGGGCCCGATGAACGATACCAGCGACATCACCAGCTCTTCCCGGATCGGGTCGATCGGCGGATTCGTGACTTGTGCGAACAGCTGCTTGAAGTAGTGATAGAGCGTTCTTGTTCTTGTTCGACAGCACCGCCAGCGGAGAATCGTTGCCCATCGAGCCGACCGGCTCTTGCCCTTGCTCGGCCATGGGCGATCATCAGGAACTTGAGATCCTCTTGCGTATAGCCGAACGCCTGCTGGCGATCCAAAAGGCTGGCGCGCGCAGGGTCTCGTTTTTCCTTCGGTGCGGGCAAAGCGTCGAGCTTGATCCGGATGCGCTCTATCCACTCGGCGTAGGGCTTAGCCGACGCGAGCGTCTCCTTGAGCTCCTTGTCGTCAATGATTCGCCCTCTCTCGAGGTCGACGAGGAACATCTTGCCCGGCTGCAGACGCCATTTTTTGACGATATGCTCCTCCGGCACCGGCAGCACGCCGACTTCGGAGGCCATGATCACCAGATTGTCGTCAGTGACAACGTAGCGCGAGGGCCGCAGGCCATTGCGGTCGAGCGTGGCACCGATCTGGCGCCCGTCGGTAAACGCGATCGAGGCCGGTCCGTCCCAGGGCTCCATCATCGCCGCGTGATATTCGTAGAAGGCGCGCCGGCTGGGATCCATCAGGGCGTGATTTTCCCACGCCTCGGGGATCATCATCATCATGGCGTGCGCGACCGAATAGCCCGCCATGACGAGCAGCTCGAGCGCGTTGTCGAACGAGGCGGAGTCCGACTGCCCGTCGTAGATGAGGGGCCAGATCTTGCCCAGGTCGTTGCCGAGGATCGGGCTGGATATGGCGCCCTGCCGCGCCCGGATCCAGTTGACGTTGCCGCGCAGCGTATTGATCTCGCCGTTATGCGCGATTATTCGGAATGGATGCGACAGGTCCCAGCTGGGGAAGGTATTGGTCGAAAAGCGCTGGTGAACGAGCGCCAGCGCCGACTCCATGCGCGGGTCCTTGAGGTCAAGGTAGTACTCGCCGACCTGGTGCGGGAGCAGCATGCCCTTGTAGACGATCGTCCGCGCCGACATGGACGGAACGTAGTACTCCTTGCCATGCGCGAGATTGAGCGCCTGGATCGCGTGGCCTGCGCTCTTGCGAATGATGTACAGCTTGCGCTCCAGCGCATCGGTGACCGTGACACCCTTGCCGCGCCCGACGAAGACCTGGCGAATCGTCGGTTCGACCTGCCGGACAGACTCCCCCAGGTCGGAGCCATCGACCGGGACGTCGCGCCAGCCGAGCAGCACCTGACCCTCGTCCTTGATCGATCGCTCAATTTCGTACTCGCAGGCGAGGCGGCTTGCGGGCTCCTGCGGCAGGAACACCATTCCAACGCCGTATTGGCCGAAAGGCGGCAGCTTGACGCCTTGTTTTGTCATGTCCTCCCGGAACAGCTTGTCCGGAAGCTGGACCAAGATGCCCGCTCCGTCGGAGGCCTTGGGATCCGCGCCGACCGCGCCGCGGTGAGTCAGGTTGCGCAGAACCGTCAGGCCCTGTCCGATCAGCGCATGCGACTTCTTGCCCTTGATGTGCGCCACGAACCCCACGCCGCAGGCGTCGTGTTCATGCTTAGGGTCGTACAAGCCTCTGGCGTCGGGGAACATTCGCTCGTCCACGGTCAAGCCTTTGAATGCAAAGTAGCTTATCAATTTTCGCCGCTACGCACAAAAACGGCGGGCGAACTGGGAAATATACCTTTTCAAGCTAGCTGCTACAAGGGTATGGCGCGATGGCGCCGCTAGTGCATCGCAGCTGCGGTCGCCGCCGCGGCAATCGCTTCCCGCACCAGCCGTTCGCCCGGGTCCGCATGCAAGACTCCCCGGCCGAGTCCATCGAGCAGCACGAAGCGGCCGTGCCCGTGCGCGACCTTCTTGTCGACCGCCATTAGCTCGAGGTAGCGCTCGGGCGGCAGCTCGGCAGGGCCCGCGACCGGCAGCCCGGCGCGGGCGATCAGTACGCGCACTCGCTGTACGTCGCGCTCGTCGATCAGGTTGGCGCGCGCGGACAGCTCCGCAGCCATCACCATCCCGGCCGCGACCGCCTCGCCATGCAGCCAAGTTCCGTAACCCATGCCGGTTTCAATCGCATGGGCGAAGGTGTGGCCGAAGTTGAGCACGGCTCGCACGGCCGCTCTCGCGCTCATCGTCGGCGACCACTTGCGCCTTGAGCTCGCAGGAACGCGTTACCGCGTAAACGAGCGCATCCGCGTTCCCGGCCACCAGGCGCTCGATGTTTCCCTCGATCCACTCTGCAAACGCGCCATCGAGCGCGAAGCCGTGCTTGATCACCTCAGCCAAGCCGGCACGCAGCTGGCGCAGCGGTAGCGAGGCGAGCGTCGCAACGTCCGACACGACCATCAGGGGCTGGTAGAAGGCGCCGATCATGTTCTTGCCGCGAGGATGGTTTATCGCGGTCTTGCCGCCAACCGAGGAATCAACCTGCGCGAGCAGCGTGGTCGGCACCTGGACGAAGGGCACGCCGCGTTGATATACCGCAGCCGCGAACCCAGCGAGATCGCCGACGACACCGCCGCCGAGCGCAATGATCGGCGTCTGCCGATCGCAGCGAGCCGCAAGCAGCGCGTCGAACACCCGGTCAAGGGTGCGCCAGTCCTTGGCCTGCTCGCCATCCGGGATCACTATCTCGACCGAGTCAACGTTCGCTGTGGCAAGCGCGCGGCGCAAGCGCTCAAGATAGAGCGGCGCTACGATGGTGTTGGTCACTATGGCGGCTCGTCGCCGCTCTCAGGTCGGCAGCGTACAACGACATATCGTCCAGGATGCCTGAGCCTATGTGAATCGGGTACGAGCGCTCGCCCAGCTCTACGCGGAGACTTTGCATCTTTCCTCGATTTTCGCCAGCAGGTCGCGAGCGAGCGCCTGGACGGATTGCGTACCCGTCTCCAGAACGATATCCGCGACCTGACGGTAGAGCGGATCGCGCTGCACGTACAGTTCCTTGAGGCGCTGCGCCGGATCCGGCGTGTCGAGCAGCGGCCGATTCTTGTCGTGCCGCAGGCGCCGGTACAGGTCCTCGGGTCGCGCATGAAGATAGACGGCCGTGCCGCGCGAGGCGAGTTGGCGTCGATTTTCCGCCGACAGCACGGCGCCGCCTCCGGTCGCAAGCACCACGCCCTCGAGCCCCGCCAACTCCGCGATGGCTTGCTCCTCACGTGCGCGGAATCCGTGCTCACCCTCGATATCAAAAATCACCGGAATGCGCACGCCGCAGCGTCGCTCGATTTCATGGTCGGAGTCCACGAAGCGGCGTTTCAGGCGCCTGGCAATTAGCCTTCCCACGGTTGTCTTGCCCGCACCCATCATACCCACGAGATAGATATTGCTGCCCGGTTTCACGGACCTATTGTAGCTGCACGGCGAAAGCGAAAAAGAAAACGGCCGGGAGGGCCCGGCCGTAACGTCCAGAGGAGACGCGGCAAATCAGCGAACGGTTAGGCGGTCGTCCACGACCTTGGGTGTAATGAATACGAGAAGCTCGGTCTTGCTCGTGCTGGTCTGGTTGTTCTTGAACATCCAGCCCACGAAAGGCAGGTCACCGAACAGCGGCACCTTCGTAATGTCGGTGCGGTCGCTCTGTTGGTAAATCCCGCCGATCACAACAGTTCCCCCGTTGTCCACGAGCACTTCCGTCTTTACGTGTTTGGTGTTGATTTGCACGCCAGCCGGCGTAGTCGTGCCAACCGAATCATTGTTGACATCGAGCGTCATGATTACGTTACCGTCAGGCGTGATCTGCGGTTTGACCTTGAGCGACAGGCTAGCCTTTTGGAACGAGACCGCCGTCGCGCCGGAAGAAGTCGCCTGCTGGTAAGGGATCTCCGTGCCTTGCTCGATCACGGCCTCGACCTGGTCGGCGGTCAGCACGCGCGGGCTCGAGATCACCTTGCCCTTGCCGTCCGCCTCCAGCGCGCTGATCTCCAAGTTCAGAAACTTGGTCATGGCATTGTCGAATAGAACAAACGAGAACTGACCCGCAGTGAAGGAGTTCAAGCCGGCCGCCGGTAAGTTGACGTTGGTCGACTGGGAAAGAAAGTCCGGGACGGTAGCCGTTTGGCCGGTTTGAAAGCCTGTGCTAGCCAATCCGCCGCCGGCGAGGATGCCTGTTTGACCACTACCGAGAAATTTTGCGGGTGCTGTCTGGTTGTAGCCCAGACGCGCGCCTAGGTTTTTGCTGAACGTGTCGTTCGCCTCGACGATGCGTGCTTCGATCATCACCTGGCGTACGGGCACATCTATCTTGGCGATAAGCTTGCGCACCTCATCGAGCCGCGTCGGCGTGTCCTGCACGAATAATGTGTTCGTGCGCGCGTCCACGACTGCGCTGCCGCGCTTGGACAGAATGCGCTGGTTGGCTTGGGAAAGGATCTTCTGAACGTCCGCAGCCTTCTGATAGTTCAGCTGGAACGACTCCGTGCGCGTCTGCTCCAGATCATTGATCTGCTGCGCCGCTTCGAGCGCGAGCTTCTCGCGCGTCGCGATCTCGTCGCGCGGGGCGATCCAGATTACGTTGCCGTTCCTGCGCATGTCGAGACCACGTGTTTCCAGGATGATGTCCAGCGCCTGATCCCAAGGCACGTCCTTGAGGCGCAGCGTGATGTTGCCGGTCACCGAGTCGCTGGTGATGATGTTGAGGTCGGTGAAGTCGGCGATCACATTTAGCACCGCCCTGACCTCGACATTCTGAAAGTTAAGCGACAGCTTCTCTCCCTTGTATCTTCCCTGTCCCGGCAACTTGGAGGTATCGGTAACCGGCTTCACCTCGACAACGAATTGGTTTTCCGATTGATAGGCATTGTGTTCCCATTGCCCTTTCGGTTCGATGACCAAGCGCACATTGTCGCCTTGCTGGTACGCGCTTATGGTCTGCACCGGTGTCGCGAAGTCATTGACGTCAAATCGCTTGCGCAGATTCACCGGCAGTGACGTCTTGAGGAAATCGACCACGATGCTTTGGCCCTGCTGATGGATGTCGATGCCGGTGGACGAATCCGATAGATCGACCACTACGCGGCCTGCGCCGGACGCGCCGCGCCGAAAGTCGATATTGCGTACGCTATGCGTGGCGTCGGCCTTGCCTTCGGAAAAATTCGCTCCGCCCCCACCCTGGGCCACCGCCGGCGCCGAGAGCGTAATGACGAGATCTCTTCCGTCGATGGCGGCTTCATGTGGCACCGGACGGCTGAGATTGAGGACCATCCTCGTACGACCTGCACCTTGCACGAGGTTCATGCTGCGTAGCGCGCCCTCGCCGATATCCTGGCTGGCGCGCCCGAGCGCGTTCAGAGTGTTTGGAAAATCGAATGCAATGCGCGCAGGCGAGGTAATGGCGAAATTTGGCGGCACGCTCTTCAACGCCTCCTTGGTCGTCACACGCACGACTGTTTTCGAGTCCTGCTGCGTGACGTTGAAAGCCTCGATGCTGTTGACCTGGGCAAGGGCAGCGCCTGCACCCGCGAGCCACAGCGCGAGCGCATATAGAGCGTTTAGCTTTTTCATCGTTTACTTACCTCCTGCAATTGCAGCGCGCTAGAGCGTTGCACCCACTCGCCGCTACCATCCTGAACCAGTTCGGTCAGTTTGATTTCGCTTTCGTTGATCGACGTGATAACGCCGAAATTCTGGCCCATGTAGTTACCTTGCTTGACTCGATAAAGATTCGCGCCGGCTTTTACTAGACCGAACGTTTGCTTGCCTTGAGTGATGGTGCCAACCATCTGGATCGATTCGAGCGGAAACGCTTCAAGAGGCTCCTTGGGCCGGTTCGGGTCCGGCGCCGGCGTACCTCCGACGCCCTTCCCGGGCTGGGCAATGATGATTCGGTCCGGTCGGAACGGATCAACCAGATCTTGCGCCGTGTAAGGCACAGGCTCATAAGGCCTAACCTGCGGCAACGGGTTCACGTGTCCGCGCAGCCCTTTGGTCAACGCGTTCAGCTCCTGTCGAAGGTCGCTGTGCTGGTCGCTGCCACAACCGGCGAGCAGCAAAACGGCCGCCAAGATTACGTACTTTGTCATCGCCGGCCACCCCGCTTGGCGGCCTGTTGGGCCTTGCGCTGGGCGGCAATTTCCTCTTCGTCCAGGTAGCGGAACGTCCGCGCGATGGCCTCCATTGCCAGTGTGCCGTCTTTCGTCGCGGAAATGGAAACATCATTAAGTGTCACGATACGCGACAGTTGTCCAACGTCACTCGCGAAAGCACCCATGTCGTGGTAGGTGCCGACGACCTTCACCTGGATTGGAAGCTCGGCGTAAAACTCCTTCATCGTTTCCGCGGCGGCCGGCTTAAAGAGTTCGAACTGCAGGCCTCGCCCCAGTCCCGCCTGGTTGATGTCGACCAGCAGCGCGTCCATCTGAGACTTGTTGGGCAACTGGCGCAGCAATGCGCCGAATTGTGTGTCGATCTCGCGTAATTGTTGCTGGTAGAGATCAAGGTTCACCGACTGGCGCTTCTTGATGACGTAAGCGTCCTTCAGCTTCGATTCTTCCTGCCTACCGCGCTCCAGTTCGTCCAACTGTCCCTGCCAGTCGACGATGTAGGCCGCCACCGGGATCGCCACGAGAATGCTCAGCAGCACGGCGAGCTTCGGGAATACGGGCCAAGTGCCAGGGTCACGCCAGTTGAGACGGCGGAAATCTTCGACGATCTTGTTGAAATCGATCGCCATGGCTCAGCTCTTCTTCGCCGGCGCCTTGCCGCCCTTGCCGCCCTTGGATTCCTCTTCGGGCTTGAGCGGTTTAAGCGACAGATTAAGGTTGAACTCCGAGAGGCGCTTTTTGTCTACTTGGGTAGCTTTGATCTGGATCAGGTCCGGCTTTTCAAGCCAAGGCGAGGATTCGATGTTGCGCATGAGAGTCGATACTCGGGCGTTGGACTGGGCGTAACCGTCCAGACGGACCAATAGGCCTTTCTGCTTGACGCTCTTGAGATAGACACCCTCGGGCATTTGGCGCACAAGCTGATCAAGCAGATGTACGGTCTGCGCACGGTCCGCTTGAAGCGTTTCGATGACTTGCTTGCGTGCAAGCAGAGCTTGAATTTCGTCCTTCAGCTTTTTGATGTCGGCAATTTGCTTGTCGAGCTTCGCAATTTCTCCCTTCAGGAACGCGTTTCGATCCTGCTGCGCAGCTACGCGATTGGCGTTGAGCACGTGTCCTGCACCCCAGATTACGACGCCGAGGATTGCGGTCATTCCCGCCACGACAGCGAAATGCGTGCGTGCGCGCTTGCGGCGCTCGTCACGATGCGGAAGTAGATTGATGCGAATCGTCATACCGGATCGAACCTCCGCATGGCGAGTCCGCATGCGATGATCAACGACGGTGCGTCGACCAGCAGGCGTTTGAGTTGAATACGCGACGACGTCTGCATCGCGGCGAACGGATTCGCCACCATGGTAGGTACCTGCGTTCGCGTATTCACGGCTTCGTCGAGACCCGGAATTACCGCGGATCCACCTGCCAGAAGGATCTGGTCGACCGCGTTGTACTGCGTAGAAGTGAAGAAGAACTGAAGGGCGCGCTGGACTTCCATGGAAAGATTGTCCATGAAGGGCCGCAGCACCTCCGTTTCATAGTCGTCCGGCAATCCCCCGGAGCGCTTCGCGTTTTCTGCTTCTTCGACGCTCATGCCGTAGCGGCTTACGATTTCCTGGGTCAGCTGGTTGCCGCCGAACGCCTGTTCTCGGGTGTAAACCGACTGATCATTACGCAGGACGGTGACGTTCATCACGTTCGCGCCGATGTCGACCACCGCGATGTTCTGGTCTTTACCGCCGTTCGGCAGCTGCTGCACCACCAGCGCGAGTGCGCTCTGCTGCGCATACGATTCGACGTCCATGACCAGTGCTCTAAGCCCCGCGGACTCCGCCACCGCAACGCGATCTTCCACCTTCTCCTTGCGCGTGGCAGCGATCAGAACCTCCTCTTCTTCAGGGTTGGAAGGTGCCGGACCAATAAGCTGGAAGTCGAGATTCACCTCGTCAAGGGCGAAGGGAATGTATTGGTTCGCCTCCGTTTCCACCTGGATCTCGAGCTCGTCCTCGCGCAGTCCAGCCTGGACGATGATCTTCTTGGTGATAACTGCGCCCGAGGGTACGGCCATCGCCACGTGTTTGGTTCGGGTCGCAAGCCGCTTGTGCGCGCGTTTGACCGATTCGGCGACCGCTTCGAGGTTATTTATGTTGCCGTCTACAACCGCCTCCCGCGGCAGCGGTTCGATGGCATAGCGTTCAACGCGATACGCTCCCTTGCCCGCATCTACGATCTCGATCATTTTGACCGACGACGAGCTGATATCCAGCCCAAACACCGGCAGCGCCTTCGGCTTGAAAATATCGAGTTCCATCGTTATTTTCCTTTGCGTACCGGCCGCTTAGGCGCAATACGTAGAAATTGCGTTAAATGCTAGCAACAACTCTATCCAGTGTCTAGTGAATTTTCCACACGGATGGACCACATATAATGCCCCCCTTTCGTCATTGAGGGTCTGGCCCTCTTCGCCCGCCCTAACTCCCTTGATGTGGCATCGTTTTTTGACCTTTCCGTTGGCGCTGCTGGCGGGCGTTCTGGCGGTCGCTCTTGCGGTTGCTGCGCTGGTGGTTGCGCTCGCCTATCCGAACCTACCGTCGCTTGATTCGCTGACCGATTATCAGCCCAAGGTACCGCTGCGAATCTATACCGAGGACGGAGCCCTGATTGGTGAGTTCGGCGAGGAACGTCGTTCCGTTATCTCGATCAGCGAGGTGCCAAAGTTTCTCAAGGACGCGATCATTTCGGCCGAGGACGAACGCTTCTACCAGCACGCCGGCATTGACTACGTCGGCGTCTTGCGTGCCGCGTATTCGAACCTCATTGCAGGCGGCAAGCGCCAGGGCGCGAGCACGATTACCATGCAGGTGGCGCGCAACTTCTTTCTGTCTTCGGAAAAGACGTTCACCCGCAAGCTGTATGAGGCCCTGCTCGCGTTCAAAATCGAACACAGTCTCTCCAAGGACGAGATCCTCGAGTTGTACGTCAATCAAATCTACCTGGGTCAGCGTGCGTACGGCTTCGCGGCCGCCGCGCAGACCTATTTCGGCAAGTCGCTCGACCAACTTACGCTTGCGGAAGCCGCGATGCTGGCGGGGTTGCCGAAGGCGCCGTCCAGTTACAACCCGATCGCCAGTCCGGAGCGTGCCAAGAGGCGACAGCAATACGTTCTGCACCGTATGCGTGAACTAGGCTATATCGACGACGCCCAATATGCGCAGGCCGTCGCGGCGCCAGTGCGTACGCATCGCGAAACGAGCGAATATTCAGTGCATGCCGAGTATGTCGCGGAGATGGTGCGCCAGGCGGTCCGCGAGCAGTATCCCGAGGACGCCTACACCAAGGGTTTTCGAGTCTATACGACGATCCGCAAGGTGGATCAGGAGGCCGCCTATACCGCGCTGCGTCAGGGTCTCGAGAACTACGACCGCCGACATGGCTACCGCGGGCCGGAGGGATTCGTTTCACTTCCCGATGTGCCGCGAGATGAGGACTACGACGAGGCGCTCTCCGACCATCCGGACAGCGACGACCTGCTCGCGGCTGTCGTGCTCTCGGCGTCGCCGCGCAAGGTCGAGGCTGCCCTGCGTAACGGCGACACAATTCAGATTACCGGCGAAGGGCTGAAATTGGCCGCGACTTCACTTCGTCCTTCGGCGCCGCCGAGAATGCGCATCCAACGGGGCGCGATCGTGCGAGTCGAGCAGGAAGGCCAGAAGCGCTGGGAAATTGTTCAGCTGCCCGAGATCGAGGGGGCGTTCATCGCGGTGGATCCGCAAGACGGAGCAGTGCGGGCGCTGGTGGGCGGTTTCGACTTTTATCGCAACAAGTACAACCATGTCACGCAGGCGTGGCGCCAACCGGGCTCGTCGTTCAAGCCGTTCATCTACTCGGCTGCACTGGAAAAGGGTTTTACTCCGGCAACCGTGATCGCGGACGAACCGATCGTAATCGATCCCGAAGTAACTGGCGGCCAGCCGTGGGAGCCGAACAACTATGACGGCAAGTTCGAGGGGCCGATGCGCATGCGCACAGCTCTCGCGAAATCGAAGAACATGGTGTCAATCCGCATCTTGCAAGCGATTGGCACCAAGTATGCGCAAGATTACATCACGCGCTTCGGGTTCGATGCGGACAAGCACCCGCCTTATCTCACCATGGCGCTGGGCGCCGGATCAGTCACGCCTTGGCAGATGGCGCGCGCCTACTCAGTATTCGCAAATGGCGGTTACCTGCTGCAGCCCTATTTCATCGAAAAGATTGTCGACGACCGCGGCAATCCGCTCGGCGTCGCTCACCCGCAGCACGCGGGGGATGACGGCTTGCGCGTAATTGACGCGAGGAACGCCTTTCTCATCGACAGCATGTTGCAGGACGTTACCCGTTACGGGACCGCCGCGCGCGCCGCGCGCCTGGGACGAAACGACATCGCCGGCAAGACTGGAACCACCAACGAGTTCGTGGATGCCTGGTTCTGCGGGTTCCAGCCGACGTTGGTCGGCATCACGTGGGCCGGGTTCGACCAACCGAAGACGCTCGGCCGCAACCAGACGGGCGCATCCGTCGCGCTGCCGATCTGGATGGACTTCATGGCAAAGGCGTTAAAAGGCGTGCCCGAGATGGAACTCACGCCTCCGCCCGGCGTAGTGCTGGTGGAAACCGCGCCGGATCCGACCATCCCCGACGACAAGCCGACGCCCGAGTATTTCTATCAGGAGAACGTCCCGGTCGAGCCCGCCGCGACGACGCCGGCGGCACCGACCAGCACACCGCAGGGGCCACCGTCCGGCTCACCGCAGCAGGCGCCGGTGCCCGCACCACCCCAGGCTGCGCCCGTCGCGCAACCGGCGCATTAGCGCCGGTCAATGCGGTACGGCTGCAGGGTCAACCTCGCAGTACAACCCCCTGCCCGCCCTGAGCGGATACGAGCCTGGACAACGCGGCGAACAATTCGCTACCGTCGCGCGTGTCGCGCCATGCCGAGCCGTCCCAGCGGAAATGGAATCCCCCGGATTTCGCTGCGACCCAGATCTCTCGCGCCGTGCCGTGGCGATTGATGACCATCTTGCTTCCATCGTCGAATTCGACTTCCAGCACGCCGTCCGCCTTGGATTGCAGGTCGACGTCGAGATCGCTCGCATCGATCGATCGCTCGATGCGGTCCAGCACGGCGTCAGCGAGCGCTTCGAATTCCGAGTCCGTCATAGGGCCGGGATCACGCGTGATAACATGAATATTTTACCTCTCGCGACGCGATGCGCTCCGCCTTTCTCCTCGCTGTGAGCACCGCTTTAGCGGTCCTCGCCGGCTGCGGACAGCGGGGCGACCTGTACTTTCGCGACAACCCGCCGCCCGGCGTCAAGCCGCGCAAGGCCGAGCCATACAAGCCCGTGCCTTATCCGGCGGACACCGAACGCGGCAGCAGCGCGTCCGAGAAGAACTAGCTGCCCGCGTGGCCTTCGCCTACCACAACGGCACGCTTTGCGCCGAACAGCTGCCGCTCGACGAACTGGCGCAGCGCGTTGGCACCCCGTGCTACGTCTACTCCCGCGCCGCGATTGAGCTGGCCTACGCGACCTATTCGAGCGCGCTTTCCGGACGCGACGCGCTCATCTGCTATTCGGTTAAAGCGAACCCGAATCTCGCAGTTCTCGCGCTCATGGCTAGGCTGGGCGCGGGCTTCGACATCGTTTCGGGCGGAGAGTTGGCGCGCGTACTGGCCGCAGGGGGAGACCCGGCCAAGACACTGTTTTCCGGGGTGGGCAAGACGGAAATCGAGATTGAGCAGGCACTGCTGGCCGGAGTACGGTGCATCAACCTCGAGTCGGAGCCCGAGCTAGAGCGGGTCAACGCGCTTGCCGGCCGTCTCGGCAGGCGGGCGCCGGTGGCATTCCGGGTCAACCCCGACGTCGATGCCAGAACACATCCCTACATCTCGACCGGCCTGAGACAGAGCAAGTTCGGGGTCCCGCACGACGACGCGGAGCGGCTCTATGCCAAGGCCGCGCGAATGCCGAACATCGAGATACGCGGTATCGGCTGCCACATCGGCTCGCAGCTTGCAGACCCCGCGCCATTCGTCGAGGCCGCGGCGCGCATCGCCGAGCTGGCGGCGCGCCTCGAGGTGGCAGGTATTTCCATTGCTCATATCGATCTGGGGGGCGGCATCGGCATTCGCTACCGAGACGAAGTCCCGCGGCCGGTGGCCGAATTCGTCGCCGGCGCGCTGGCCGCGCTCGGCGCCAGGCATGTCGGGCTGATCCTCGATCCCGGCCGCTCGATCATCGGCAACGCCGGGCTGCTGCTGACGCGCGTCGAGTACGTCAAGCCGGGCGCGGCCAAGAGCTTCCTGGTGGTCGACGCCGCGATGAACGACCTACTGCGCCCGGCCCTGTATGACGCCTGGCACGAAGTGCGGGCGGTGCGCGAGGCGCCCCCCGGAGTCAGGCCTGTGAATTACGATGTGGTCGGACCGGTGTGCGAGAGCGGCGATTTTCTAGCCAGGGAGCGCCCGCTGGTCGCCGGCGCGGGCGACCTGCTGGCAGTGATGTCGGCCGGCGCCTACGGCATGAGTATGAGCTCCAACTACAACTCGCGGCCCAGGGCAGCGGAAGTGCTGGTCGACGGTGCGCAGGCGCACCTGATCCGCGCCCGGGAAACGGTACAAGATCTCTTTGCCCTAGAGAGGATCTTGCCGTAGATTGTCGGCGGTCCGAGCAAGCCCACCGACGCTTACACTAGAAGACCCAGCCACGACGGCCGGCCCCCCGGCCCCCAACATGACGACCTCTTCCCGTTCACGAGCGCTTTCGGTGGCGGGCATCGCTTTGGCCGTAGTGCTTGCGGGAACTGCTGCGACCCACTTCGCCGCCGACAGCGGCGCAAACGAGAAGAAGCGGCCCGCCCGCCCACCGGCGGTCCCCGTATCGATTGCAGTCGCGACCGAGCGAAACATTCCGGTGATCCTGCGCTCCATCGGAAACGTCGACGCCTACTCGACCGTCGCAATAAAGGCGCGCGTAGACGGACAGATCGTCGAGGTAAATTTCCGCGAGGGCCAGATGGTGCGCGAGGGCGAGGTCCTGTTCCGGCTCGATGCACGACCGTTCGAGGCTGCACTTCGCCAAGCGGAAGCGAACCTTGCCCGGGACCGGGCGAGCCGCGACCAGGCGCGCTCACAGGAGCGGCGCTATTTCGACCTGCTCGAGAAGCATTTCGTGTCGAACGAGGCCTACACGCAGATTCGTACCGCAGCAGAGACCGCGGAGGCAGCGCTCAAAGCAAGCGAGGCGGCGGTCGAAACCGCGCGACTCAATGTCCAGTACTGCACTATCCGCTCCCCGATCGAAGGTTATGTCGGACGGGTTCTGTTGCAGCTCGGCAACATGGTGAAAGCCAATGACACCATCTCGTTGGTAGTGATCAACCAGGTGCAACCGATCTATGTCACGTTTGCCATCCCGGAACAGCAACTTGCCGAGATTCGTCGCCACATGGCGGATGGACCGCTAGAGGTCAAGGTACTTTCGTCAGACGCGAGGCACAACCAGCTTGCCGACGGCAGGCTGGTATTCATCGATAACGCAGTGGATCAGAGCACCGGCACGATCAAACTTCGCGCGCAATTTGACAATCACGATCTGATGCTCTGGCCGGGCCAATTCGTCAATGTAAGCGTCAAGCTCTACGAGCAGCACGACGCGCTCGTGGTGCCCTCCCTCGCCGTGCAGACCGGACCGGAAGGGGAATTTGTCTTCGTCCTCAAGGCCGACAAGACCATAGAAGTGCGCAAGGTGCAAATTGCGCGTACCGAGGGTGACTTAGCGGTGATTTCCGCGGGACTCGCGAAAGGCGAGACCGTGATCACGCACGGCCAGCTGAGACTTGCGCCAGGCGTGAAAGTGGTCGTGCGTCCGGACGAGTCGTGAATCTCTCGGAGTTGTTCGTCCGCCGCCCGATCATGACCGTCCTGGTCATGGTCGGAATTCTGATGTTTGGCGTGGTCGGTTACGTGCTGCTACCGGTCAGCTCGCTTCCGAACGTCGATTACCCAACGATCCAAGTCACCGCTCAGTTGCCCGGCGCAAGTCCGGAGACCATGGCGTCGGCGGTGGCGACGCCGCTTGAGAAGCAGTTCTCTACTATCGCCGGCATCGATTCGATGTACTCGGTCAGCGGGCAGGGCACGACTCAGATCACGCTGCAATTCACGCTCGATCGAAACATCGACGCCGCGGCGCAGGACGTGAATTCCGCGATTGCCGCGACCGCCCGGCAACTGCCCGCCGCGATGCCCGCCCCACCGTCGTTTCGCAAGATCAATCCCGGTGATTTCGCGGTCTTCTATCTCGCGCTCAACTCCGAGACGCTGCCATTGTCGACCGTCGACGAGTATGCCGAGAATTTTCTCGCCCAGCGCATTTCTACCATCAACGGCGTAGCCCAAGTGCAGGTGTATGGGCAGCAGCAGTATGCGGTGCGTATACAGTTGAACCCCAGCAAGCTGGCCTCGCTCGGCATAGGAATCGACGAGGTGCAGAGTGCGATCAGCCAGGCCAACGTAAACCTGCCGACCGGCACTCTCTACGGCAAGGACCGTCTGTTCGCCGTTCAGGCCAAAGGCCAGCTGTTCGACGCAGCGGCATTCCGCCCGATTATCGTTGCATATCGCAACGGATCGCCGATCCGGCTCGAGCAACTCGGGCGCGTTATCGACGGAGTGCAGACCGACAAGGTCGCAGCCTGGTACAAGAACAAGCGTGCGATTCTGCTTGGCGTCTACAGGCAGCCGGGCACCAATACCATCCAGGTGGTAGACGCGGTGCGTAGGCTTTTGCCCACCTTCCGCGCCGAGGTCCCAGCCGGAATCAATATTCAGGTCTTGTACGACCGTTCGAGCATCATCCGCCAATCGGTGGACGAGGTGCAGTTCACCCTGGTTCTCGCGCTCACGCTTGTGGTTATGGTGATTTTTCTGTTTCTGCGTAATCTTTCGGCCACTTTGATTCCCAGCATCGCTTTGCCGATGGCAATTGTCGGAACATTCGCCATCATGTACACGCTTGGCTACAGCCTCGATAACATCTCACTGATGGCGCTCACGCTATGCGTAGGTTTCGTCGTGGACGACGCGATCGTGATGCTGGAGAACATATCGCGCCACCTGGAAAGCGGCAAGAGCGCTTTTCAGGCGACACTGGACGGTTCGCGAGAGATTTCGTTCACGATCCTGTCGATGACTCTCTCTCTGGCCGCTGTGTTCATACCGGTGTTCTTCATGGGCGGAATCGTCGGCCGATTGCTGCATGAGTTCGCGGTGACGATCATCAGCGCCGTGCTGATCTCCGGCTTCGTATCCCTAACGCTTACTCCGATGATGTGCAGCCGCCTTCTGAGATCGCATCACGGGGAGACTCACAACCGCTTGTACCAGATCTCCGAGCGCGGCTTCGAAGCGCTGCGCGGCGCATACGAGGTAACGCTCAAATGGGCGATAGGCCATGGGCGGTTCGTCATGCTTGTGTTTCTCGTTATCACGATCGCGACCGGGATTTTGTTCGTGCGAATGCCAAAGGGATTTTTGCCGACCGAGGACACGGGCCAGATCTTCTGCTTTACCGAGGGGCCCGAGGACATATCATTTGACGCGATGGCGAAGCTGCAGCAGCGCGTCGCCGCGATCGTGAGCCGAAATCCGAATATCGACGGCGTGATGTCGTTTATCGGCGCGAGCGGCTTTAACCCGTCGCTTAATCGTGGTCGCATGTTCATTACCCTCAAGCCGCGCTCTGAACGCGTCTCCGCCGACGACGTGATTCGGCAGTTGCGGCCGAAGCTGGCAAATTTGGTCGGCATCAAGGCCTTCTTGCAGAACATACCCACGATCCGCATCGGTCTACTCACCAAGAGTCCCTATCAATATGTTCTGCGCGGGCCGAACATAGACGAGTTGTACCACTGGGTGCCGATCATTGAGACCAGGCTCAAGTCGATCCCAAGCCTGATCGATGTATCGAGCGACCTACAAATCCACCAGCCGCAGGTGCTGGTGGAACTCGACCGAGCGAGGGCTTCGGCGCTAGGCGTATCGGCGCAGCAGATCGAAACCGCGCTCGGCACGGCCTACGGGTCACAGCAGATATCGACCATCTATACCGCGACCGACCAGTTCTGGGTGATTCTCGAGGTGGAGCCGCGCTTCCAGACCGGGCCGCCCGTGCTGCCGATGCTGTATGTACGCTCGACGAGCGGCGCGCTGGTG
Organism: uncultured beta proteobacterium; assembly: GCA_963755395.1. Taxonomy (GTDB): domain Bacteria; phylum Pseudomonadota; class Gammaproteobacteria; order Burkholderiales; family SG8-39; genus DAHVFK01. Next base: position 130,939 of record CAVWJJ010000004.1, read on the forward strand.
CCGCTGAACGCCGTCGCGAAGCTGGCCTATGGGGTCGGGCCGTTGACCGTGAGCCACCTTGGACAACTGCCAGCGGTGACTTTCTCCTTCGATCTCAAGCCGGGGGTTTCCCTTTCGCAGGCGATCGACACCATTCGCAAGGCGATGAGCCAGGAGCGTGTGCCGCCGACCCTCGTTGCGAGCTTTTCTGGCACGGCGCAGGCGTTCGAGGATTCGCTACAGGGGATGGGCGTCCTGCTACTGCTCGCGATCGTCGTCATCTACCTCGTTCTCGGCATACTGTACGAGAGCTTCATCCACCCGCTCACCATTCTCTCGGGCCTGCCGACCGCCGGTCTCGGCGCGATGGTTACGCTGCTTGCTTTCGGCATCGATCTCAACATGTACGCCTTCGTCGGCATCATCATGCTGATTGGCATCGTCAAGAAGAACGCAATCATGATGATCGACTTCGCGATCGAGGCGCAGCGCAATCACGGCAAGCCGCCTAAGGAAGCGATATTCGAGGCCTGCACGGTACGTTTCCGCCCGATCATGATGACCACCATGGCAGCGCTAATGGGCAGCCTTCCGATCGCGCTCGCGTTCGGTGTTGGCGGCGACGCTCGCCAACCGCTTGGCCTCGCGGTCGTGGGCGGCCTGCTGCTTTCCCAAGTGCTCACGCTCTACATTACTCCCGTAATCTACATCTACTTCGAGAAGTTTGCGGAGCGGCTGCGGCGCCAACGGCCGCAAACAGGTATTGCGGTGACGGCGGGACCGCAGGCGCCGAAGGCGCTAGACTAGTCGCATGACCGCTCCTCAAGAAACGCGAAACATGGCGCTGTTCTGCGATTTCGAAAACATCGCCCTCGGTGTGCGCGACGCGAAATACGCCCAATTCGACATCAGTCGGGTACTGGAGCGGCTGCTGCTCAAGGGCAGCATCGTGGTGAAGAAGGCGTACTGCGATTGGGAGCGCTATAAGGAGTTCAAGAGCGTGATGCACGGCGCCTCCTTCGAGTTGATTGAGATTCCGCACGTACGGCAGTCGGGCAAGAATTCGGCGGACATCCGCATGGTCGTGGACGCCCTGGATCTGTGCTACACCAAGTCGCACGTTGACACTTTCGTGATTATCAGCGGCGACTCGGATTTCTCGCCGCTCGTCTCCAAGCTGCGGGAAAACGCGAAGGTGGTCATCGGCATTGGGGTGAAGAACTCGACATCCGATCTGCTGATCGCCAATTGCGACGAGTTCATCTACTACGACGATCTGGTGCGCGAGGAAGAAGTGAAGCGGCGTGCTGCCCGCAAGCGCCGAGAGGCGCGCCCCGCCGGAACTGCAAAGGAGCCCACCGCCGGCGAGGACAAGCGTCAGGAAGCGATGGATCTGGTGCTGGGTACGGTGGAGGCCCTGGTGGCCGAGCGCGGCGAGGACGAGCGCATCTGGGGCTCGATGGTCAAGCAGGCGCTCAAGCGCCGCAACCCCGGGTTCAACGAGTCTTACTACGGCTTTCGCGCCTTTTCGGACCTGCTCGAAGAGGCCGAGAAGCGCAAGCTTCTTTCGCTCGAGCGGGACGAAAAGTCCGGCGGCTACCTTATCCGCCCGACGTAACAATTACGGGGCGCGCAAGGCGCGCGCGTTGCCGCAAGTACCAAACCAGACGCACCCCGAGCAGGCCCGCGAGCACCAGCGCGAACAGCGCCGGCTGGGTAACGTCGCGCTTCACCAGCCACCAGAAATGCAGCGCGCCGAATATGGCGATCAGATAGATGAATCGGTGCACGCGCTGCCAGCTGCGCCCGAGCCGGCGCTGCATCGCGTCGGTCGAGGTGGCGGCAAGCGGAATGAGCAAAAGGAAAGCGGTGAATCCAACCGTGATATAGGGTCGCTTGAGCACGTCTGTGGCAATTGCCACAACATCGAACCACTGGTCGAGCCAGACGTAGGTGAGGAAATGCAGAACTGCATAGAAGAAGGCGTAGAGACCGAGCATGCGCCGCAGCTTGAGCAGCCAGTTCGCGCCGGTCGCGCGCCGCAGTGGTGTCACGCCGAGCGTCGCGCAGAGCAGGAACAGCGTCCACCAGCCGGTCGAATGGGTCACCGCCTCGACCGGATTGGCACCCAACGCGTCGTACGCCACGCCCCAGACGAGATGCGCGAATGGAACAAGGCAAAGCGCGAATAGCGCGGTCTTGATCGCGGCGAGCTGGCGTCCGCGGGGTTGCCGCATCGAACGGCCTCAGAAGAATTTCTTCAGGTCCATGCCGGCATAGAGACCGGCCACCTGGTCGGCGTAGCCGTTGAACATGAGCGTCTTGTGCTTGGGCGTGAAAAAGCCGTCTATACCGATGCGGCGCTCGCGCGCCTGACTCCAGCGCGGGTGGTCGACATTCGGGTTCACGTTGGAGTAGAAACCGTACTCGTTCGGCGCCGCCTCGTTCCAGGCCGTCTTAGGCTGCTGCTCAGTGAACGTGACGCGCACGATCGACTTGGCGCTCTTGAATCCGTATTTCCAGGGCACCACCACGCGTACCGGCGCTCCGTTCTGGTTCGGCAGCACCTCACCGTACAGCCCGAACGTCAGCAGGGTCAGCGGGTGCATCGCCTCGTCCAGCCGCAGGCCCTCGACATAGGGCCAATCGAGCACCGGCAGGCGCGTCCCGACCATCGTTTCCGGATCCAGCTTGGTGGTGAAGGCGACGTACTTGGCGCGCCCGGTCGGCTCAACCCGCTTGATCAGCTCGGCGAGCGAATACCCGACCCAGGGGATCACCATCGACCACGCCTCGACGCAGCGGTGGCGATAAACGCGGTCCTGCATCGGCGCCAGCTTGAGCAGTTCCTCGATGCCGAATACGCCGCCGCGCTTGACCTCACCGTCCACCGTGACCGCCCAGGGCCGGGTCTTCATCTTGGGCGCGTACATCGCCGGTTCGTCCTTTCCGGTGCCGAACTCGTAAAAATTGTTGTACGTAGTGACGTCTTTGTACGGCGTCCGCATTTCGCTGGTGCTGAAAGGGCCCCGACGGCCGGGCAGCTTGCGTCCCCCCATTGCCTGGGCGTTCGCCGGCAGCAGCGGCCAGAAAAGCCCCATGGCCAGCGCCCGTCGCAGAAAGGCTCGGCGACGCAGATAGACAGACTTCGGCGTGATCTCCGAGGGTGCGACGTCGGAGGCGGTACGGATTAACATGGGCATTTACCTCGCTCCACTTGGTCGCGCGCGCGGCGCTTGGCTTACACGCTGATAATACGCGCGCAGCTGTGCGCCGGATGCGTAGTGCAAGCTGCCGTCAGGGATTGAGCTGCCTGTAGACCAGATTGGCCAGGCGCAAGAGCGCCGCGCGATTCAAGTCGCCCGAGGAGAGCGCATAGCCAAACTTGCGATCGATCCAGTAGAACACGCTCACGTTGCCTTCGCGCGCGAACCGAAACGCCGTCTCGCCGTGGTCTCGCGTCTCGGTGCGCACGTAAAGCGTGACGCGCTGGCCCTTGCTGCCCTGATACATGAACTGCGCCACGGGAGCGGGCTGCGCTCCGATCGCCGGGTCACCCTCGCCCGGAAGCAGGCGGCCGCCGACCAGCGACAGGCCCGCCGCATCGAGCACCGGCGCGCGCACCGGAGCACCGAGGCGCTTGGACAACCAGGCGACCAAATGCGCCTGCTGATCCGCGGCGACCTCGACGGGATGGCGCACTTCCGGTGAGTAGGTCGCGTGCGCCACCGCTGCGCTGCGCGCAATTGACGCGCCTTCGCTCGACAATGGCCTCCTGGTGTCCTGCAAGTCATGCATCTGCCAGCCCGCCAGCACGCCGGCGACCGCGCCGAGCGCAAGCCAGCCCGCCGCCATCGCGATGCCGCGCGAGCGCGGACCACGCTGCGCTACGCGCGTGAGGCGCTCCGGCACGGGCTCGTCCAGCACCGGATCATACAGCGCGCGCAGGGCGTCGCGCTGGCTGCAGAGTTGGCCGACCCGCTCCGCTTCGTCCGCGCGGGTTGCGAGCCAGCTCTCGATCTCCGCCCGTCGCCCGCGCGCCAGCCGGCCATCGATATAGGCCTGCAAGTCCGCTTCGGTAATCGGAAGATTGATACCCATCTCACTCACTTCACGACCGTCAGCTTGGCAGACATCGGGATCTCCAGCATCGTCGCACGAAGCCTCCCCCTCGCCCGCGAGAGGCGGGACATCACGGTCCCGATTGGGATGCCGAGTGTACGCGCGGCCTCTTCGTAACTCATATCCTCTAGCGCGACGAGCAGCAGCACCTCGCGCTGCTCTTCGGGTAAATTCGCGAGCGCCCGATCCAAGTCCCGCACCATTAACGAATCAGCTTGCGCGGCGCGCTGCGCCATCTCGGGCAGGTCGTCCGTGAGGGCCTCGGTCGGACGCTGCGCACGAATGCGATTCACGTGCACGTTGTGCATCACCGTGAACAGCCAAGCGCGCAGATCGCTGCCGCAGCGATAAAGGTGGAACTTGGCCCAAGCGCGCTCGAGCGTGTCCTGCACCAAGTCGTCCGCGGCGGAGCGATCGCCGACCAGAGCGCGCGCGTAGCGGCGCAGGCGCGGAATCAAGTCAACGATCGCTTGCCGTTCATCCATACACGGCTATTCTACTGGTGCGCCACGTGCCACACGCCGCGGAAGCGGCCTCCGGTTGCATCGCCCGGCTCTTGGTCCTTTGCCCACAGATAGAGCGGTTTGCCCTTGTAGGCCCACTGCCTGCGGCCATCGTCGCGCGCTACTACAGTCCAGTCTCCGCGCGGCTGGTCGCTCGCCGATGCCATCAGCGGCGGCCAGTTCTTCGCGCAGCCGTCGTTGCACATGCTCTTGCCCATTCGAGCCAGGTCATTGTCGAACGTATACAGAATCATGCCGGCCTAGTCGGCCAGCTTGCCTCCCGCGACTTGAACGCCGTCCGGCGCCTCCACGCCAGCGCACGCTGTCGCGAGGGTCAGTATGGTAGCCGCGGCAAGCGCGGTAAATCGCCTGTTCATCGGAAGCTCCCCTAAGACGTTGTGACGGGTGGTCTTGCTCCCGGGTAAACAGGCGAACTCGGTCCAGTATTCCTAGGCTAGGGCGGCGGCGACATTCCCCAAGCGGCGACGAGCGCCTCGGCGGCGTTCAGGAACTCTTCGCCGCGGCTCGGGTGAGCGAAGCGGGTCTGCGCCAACCGCGCGAGCAGCGGCACGCTCGCAGCGCCTGGCTGGGCCAGGTGAATGAGCTCGCCTGCATCGGCGCCGGCGAACTCGCAACCAAGCAGGTTGCCTTGCTCGCGCTCCACGAGCAGTCTCACGTAGCCCTCGGCCGAGCCTTCCGCGAGCGCTGCAGGATTGGCTCCGAACGAGGAAAAGCCAACCGCATACTCCGTGTCGGCGTCCTCGAGCTCGTCCTCAGTCGCGCCGGCGCGCGCGAGCTCGAGGGCTGAATACACGACCTCGGGCACCCAATCGACGCGCGTCTCGGCCGACCCGGGCGCAAGGATATTCGCCACGGCGACGGTGGCCTCGGCGAGCGCGTGGTTGGCGGTCATGGCCGGATTGGCACAGTCTCCGATCGCGTATATCCGTCGCGCGGAAGTGTGTTGCGCCTGGTCGACCGCGATGAACCCTTCCCGATCGGTGCGAACGCCAGCAGCCTGCAATCCTAGCTCGTCCGTGTTGGGCCTGCGCCCGGTGCCGGCGAGCACCCAATCGACGCGCTCGCTCGCGCCGCCGGACAATTCAAGCAGCACGCGCTTACCTTCGGACACCGCGCGCAGCGGCCTGCTTCCCGGGCACGCCGTGACGCCGTGCGCGGAAAGCGCCTCCCGCAGGCGCTTGCGCGCACTTGCACTGAAGCGCGAGCGCGCCAGCGGCTCGCTGCCCGTCAGCCACACGACCTCGAGCCCGAGGCTTGGGAGGATGAAGGCCATCTCCGACCCGACCGCGCCGCTGCCGAGCAGCGCGACACGCATGCCCGATGGCAACGGTTGCTCGAAAAGCTCATCGGTAGTGAGCACGCGCGGGATTCCACGCATGGTCAGCGGCAGGACGGGTCGCGATCCAGTGGCGACGACAAAGCATTCTGCCCCGACGGTCTCGGCACCGAGCGCCACGCGCTCGCCGTCGACGAATTTCGCCGTGCCGCGCAGGCAAGTGATCTTGAGTCGCGCGAGATAGTCGATGTAACTGGCGCGTACGGTTTCGACGACCTTGCGCTGATAGCGCCATGCCGCGTCCAGGTCCGGCGCGAGCGCTCCGTGCAGCCCGCGCTCGGCGAAGCCCGGCGCCGCAGCCGCCAGGCGCGCAGTGCTGTACCACGCCTTCTTCGGCACGCAGCCGCGATTGAGGCACGCGCCGCCCCATGCATCACGCTCGACGATCGCGACCGAGAGACCGCGCTGGGCCGCCAGTACTGCGGCGCGGTAGCCGCCGGGGCCGGAGCCGATGACAAGGAGGTCGTACATTGTGCGCGGGTTTCGGCCCCCCCGCCGGGGGGCGGGCTAGCGCAGCCCGGCTACGTACTGGGCCACCGCTTTGATTTCGTCGTCGGTCATGCGCGCCGTGACGCCGCGCATCATCCCGTTCGGGTCATTCGCCCTTGCCCCGGAGCGAAACCCCTTGAGCTGGCTCTCCACGTATTCTGCGTACTGGCCGGCGATGTGCGGATATTCGACTGGAATCCCCGCCCCCGAGGGCCCGTGGCAGCCCGCGCAAGCCACCACCCCGGTGGCCGCGTTGCCGCCGCGATATAGCTTCTGGCCGGCGGCGGCAAGGTTCTTGTCGCGCGCGACGTCTGGCCTGAGCTTCTGTTCGGAGAAATAAGCCGCCACGTTCCTCATATCGGCATCGGACAGGTTGGCCACCATTCCGGCCATAATCGGGTTCTCGCGCTCGGCCTTCTTGCCGTCGTGGGCCTTGAAACTACGCAACTGTTTATAGAGATATTCGGAAAATTGCCCCGCAAGCTTGGGATTCGCGGGAGCGACGCTGTTGCCGTCCGGGCCATGACAAGCCGCGCAAACCTGGCTCACGACAGTCTGTCCCTTCGCGGGGTCCGGTTTTGCGTTATCTTGCGCGAGGGCGGTGCCCGCCCACAACAGTGCGATGCTGGCACTGATCGCCAGTACTCGAATCATTCGGCTGCTCCCTCGGTCCCGGGTCAAAGCCGGTAATTTTATTACAGTTTCTGCTTTCTACCCCGCCCATGAGCATGTTTTCGAAAGCCGAGTTCATCGCTTCTGTCGGCAAGCTTTCGGAGCTGCCGCAAGAAGGGGTTCCCGAACTGGTGTTCGCCGGTCGTTCGAACGTCGGCAAGTCGAGCGCGATCAACGCGCTTGCCAAGCGCAAGCGGCTCGCGTATTTCAGCAAGACGCCAGGGCGTACTCAGACCATCAATTTCTACGACCTCGGCGGTCGGGCGCGGCTGGTCGACTTGCCCGGCTACGGCTACGCGCGTGTGCCACAGGCGGTCCGCGCACAATGGGACACGCTGGTCGGCGGCTATCTCACGCATCGCGCCTCTCTCGCCGGCGTGGTGGTGATCATGGATGCGAGGCATCCCTTCATGCCGCACGACCTAGGCATGCTGCGCTGGTTGGCGCCGCTCGGCCTACCGCTTCTCGTATTGCTGTCTAAGGCCGACAAGCTGTCTCGCGCCGAACGCAAAGCGGCGCTCGCGGCCGCGCAGCGGCAGCTGGCGCTAACCGTCATGCGCGGCGATGTACTGCTGTTCTCGAGTCCCTCCGGCGAGGGCGTCGAAGCGGCGCGCGCACTGCTCGAGCAGTGGCTAGGGGCGGGGCTGGCCGCGGGGGTGGCGTCACCCGCCGCGGCCGGAAATAAAAGGCCCCCGGTAAAGGGGAAGTGAACCGGGGGCGAAACGCCTTAAATATGATTAAGGCACCCGCTCAGGGAGGAGAAGCGGGAGACGATAAGCACCGTCTACGAGTAAGATGGTCCCCGTTGCGAAAAGTTCCCATCCGAAGTCTCTCTGACGAATCAATGCGTAGCGTGCATATCCCTGATCTTGGCGAGGACAATCCCGCGAGGTGACGCAGCCATGAACGTTTACGGCAGCTTTCCGGCGGTACGCATGCGGCGCATGCGGCGCGACGAGTTCTCGCGCCGCCTCATGCGCGAAAGCGTGCTAACCGCGGACGATCTGATCTACCCCGTGTTCGTGCTCGATGGCAAAAACCGCACCGAGAAAGTGCCCTCGATGCCGGGCGTCGAGCGAATGACGATCGACCGGCTGCTGCGGCTGGCCGAGAGCTGCCTCAAGCTCCGTGTCCCCGCCCTGGCGCTGTTCCCGGTCATCGATCAAAAGCTCAAGACGCTCGACGGGCGAGAGGCCTACAACCCGCGCGGATTGGTGCCGCGCGCCGTCGCGCAACTCAAGAAGCGCTTCCCGGAGCTCGGCGTCATGACCGACGTCGCGCTCGATCCCTACACGTCGCACGGGCAGGACGGCGTGGTCGACGGCAGCGGCTACATCATCAACGACGTCACGCTCGAGGTGCTGGTCAAGCAGGCGCTGACGCAGGCCGCGGCAGGAGTCGACATCGTCGCGCCGTCCGACATGATGGACGGGCGCATCGGGCGCATCCGTGCCGCGCTCGAGAAGGCAGGCCACATCCACACCAAGATCATGGCCTACTCGGCCAAGTACGCCTCCGGCTTCTACGGCCCGTTCCGCGACGCCGTGGGGTCCGCAAAGAACCTCGGCAAGGGCGACAAGAAGACCTACCAGATGGACCCTGCGAATACCGACGAGGCGTTGTGGGAGGTCGGCCTAGATCTGGCCGAAGGCGCCGACATGGTAATGGTCAAGCCGGGGATGCCCTACCTCGACATCGTGCGCCGCGTTAAGGACGAGTTCAGGGCGCCGACGTTCGTCTACCAGGTGAGCGGCGAATACTCGATGCTGCAGGCGGCGATCGCCAAAGGCTGGCTGCCGGAATCGTGCATCGTCGAGTCACTGGTGGCGATGAAGCGCGCCGGCGCCGACGGCATCCTCACCTACTTCGCCGTGGACGTCGCGAAGAAGCTCGGCCGCTAGCCGAACACCAGCGCAACGCCGTGCGCCTTGTCGGCGCTGATCGCGAATGATCCATCCGGCAGCGAATTCGGTTCGAAACCGGCGCGGCGCAGCGCCTCGGCGGCGCGACCGCGATCGGCAACCCGTATGAAAAGCGCCGCGATCAGCGGCCGCGGCCGCAGTGGCAGTCCCACACCGCGCAGGCGTCTGCCGATTCGCCAGCGCGATCCCAGCGCAATCGGCGCACCGCCGCTCGGCACCAGCAGGCCTTCGTCAATCTTCCGCGGACGTACATCGAACAACCTTGCGTAGTCCGCCGCCGCGCTGACCGGGTCCTCGACGACGACCGCGAGCGCGGCCAGCCCGGTGGCTCCAACGGCGTGCGTCTGGTACTCGGGGCGCCATACCAGGTCGCGCGTGCGGTGCTGGCACACGAAGCTGCGGCAGCCCGGCGTTTGCGCTGGCGCGAGCTGAACGATGCGGAATACAGCGTCGCGCTCACCCTCCGGCAGCCTTACCGGGCGCGAGAAATCGAGCGGCGCGTCCGCCTCGATCCCGTCCGCGGCGAGCTCCGCATAGGCGGCGTGCGCATCCTCGCTGGCGAGCGCGACCGCGGCAAGGCCTTCGCCGCGAGCCAGAAAATCGGCGTAGTAGCGCATGGCCGGGTGCTGTCGCGGCAGCGCGAGCAACTCCACGTAGTCGCTCCCGAACATGATGCAGTGATTCGCCGAGCCCAGCGTGTGGAAGCCCCGCGGCGTGAGGGTGAAACCGAGCCGTGCGTACGTCTCCTGCGCGCGATCGAGGTCGCGAACCGCGATCACGACATGATCGATGCCCGCAATGGTGCGCCGCATATCAGGGCGCGGCGGCGAGCGCCAGAGTCTTGAGGAAGCGCTCGGCGTCCTGGTAACCGACGACGCGCAGTCCCTGAATCTCACGTCCGCGGCCGTCGAAAAAAATGATTCCCGGCGGGCCGAACAGCGAGAAGCGCTTGAGCAACAGCTTGTCCTGCACCGAGTTGGCGCTGACATCCGCCCGCAGCAGAAGCATTCCATCTAGCTTTTCACGCACGCGCGAGTCGCTGAAAGTGAAGCGCTCCATCTCCTTGCACGAGACGCACCAGTCGGCGTAGAAATCGAGCATCACCGGCCGACCGGCGGCGCGCAGCTTGTCGTCCAATTCCGTGATCGAGTTTACCCGTGTCCACTCGACGGGCACTTGTGCTGACGCGCTCGCTCCCGCGAGTCCGGCCAGCGGCCGCAGTGGATCGCGGCTGCCGGCAAGCGTACCCACCAGGATTGCGATGCCCGCCACAAGCGCCATAAGGCCCACGCCCTTCCACAGCCGTGCGTAGCCGGACGCGTTCGCCGGCAGCGAATCGAGCGCGCGCAGAAACATTGCCGATCCGATCAGCAGCGCGGCCCACGAAAGCATTTCCAGCGCCGGCGGAATCACCGGCGAGACGATCCAGATCGCGACCGCAAGCAGCAGCACGCCGAAGAATTTCTTCACCCCTTCCATCCACGGACCGGACTTCGGCAGAAGCGCGCCCTCCGAAACCCCCACCGCGACGAGCGGCACGCCCATCCCGATCGCCATGGCGAACAGCGCTGCGCCGCCCCGGGCGACGTCGCCAGACTGAGAAATGTAGAGCAGGGCGCCCGCCAGCGGCGCGGCGACGCAGGGGCTCACGATCAGCGCGGAGAGAGCGCCCATCACCGCGACTGATGCGATGCGCCCGCCCTGCAGCCGCTGATGGGCCCTCGAAACGTGGTGTTGCAGGAAGCCTGGCAGCTGCAGATCGTGGAAGCCGAACATCGACAGCGCCAGCCACACGAACACGAGCGCAAACGCGCCCAGTATCCAGGGGTTCTGCAGGGCGGCCGAGAGCATCGACCCCGAGTAAGCCGCGGCCACCCCCGCCGCCGCGTAGGTCACCGCCATGCCGAGCACGTAGGAGATCGACAGCGCGAGGGCGCGCAGCTTGTTCAGGCTCTTGCCCTCTCCCGCGACGATGCCGGAGATGATCGGAACCATGGGCAGCACGCACGGCGTGAAGGTGAGCAGCAGCCCGAAGCCGAAGAAAATCAGGATCAGGAGCCAGGGGCTCCCCTCGAACAGAGCGGCAATGTCGCGGTCGCTTGCGAACAGCGAAAAGCGCGGTGCCGGCGCGACCGTGCGCGGCCCCTCGGTGAGCGCAAGCGGCCCAGCATTGGGCCCCGAGCCGAGCGCGGCAAGCCGGATAGTTGCCGTCGAGTCCATCGGCACGTAACACACCCCCAGATCCGCGCACCCCTGCGAGGTGACCTTGAGCAAAAGGGTGGTCGCCAGCGGCGAGGCGCGCTCGAGCGGGATGCGGATGTCTACGGCCCCGCGGTAGGTCTCGATTTCGCCGAAGAACTCGTCCTTCTTCCTGATTCCGGCCGGGAACTCCGGCGCACCCAGCTTCACTCCGCCCGCCCCGCCGAGGGCAAAGCGGAACTTGTCGCGGTACATGTAGTAGCCGTCGGCGATCTTGAAGCTCACCTCTAAGGCATCCGCGCCGAGCGCGTGGGCCGAGAACTGAAATGCCTTCTCCGGCTCGAGCAAATCGCCGGACGACGCACCCAGATTGAGTTGCGCCAGGGCCGGCGCGGCGATCAGCGCTGCCAGCACCGAGAACAGGCGGATCCACGACTTCATGTGGTGGCGGTTTCCTCGGCGATCCAGCGCAGGTACTCGGGCAGTCCGCCCTCGATTGGGACCGCCACGATCTCGGGAAGTTCGTACGGGTGCCCGGCGCGGATCGCCTGCTCGAGCGCCGCGTAGCGCTCGGGTGTGGTCTTGATCAGCAGCGGGTGCTCTTCGTCGTGCCGCACCCCGCCCCGCCAGCGGTACACCGAGCGACACGGGGCCATGATGTTGACGCAGGCCGCCACGCGGCGCTCCACGAGTTGCGCCGCCAGAGCTTCCGCAGCCGCCCGGTCGGGCAGATTGGTCAATACCAGCAGCGCGCTCAAGCGGCCACCTTCGCGCCCGAGAGCCCGTCGTAAACCGTCGGATGGCGCAGCCGCACGCCCAGCGTCTCCTTCAATCTTCGATTGTCGAGGCGCCGCGACTCGCACATGAACGAGAGCAGCGCGGCGGGAATTCTACTCTCCGCACCGCGGCGCGCGATGCGGGCCGGATGCGGCAGCCCGGCGCGGTCAGCTATCAGGTCGAGCCATTGACCCATCTTCATGTGCGTATCGTCCGAGGCGTTGTAGACCCCGGGCGGAGCGTCTTCGGCCATGGCCCGCAGCGCCGCGGAGGCTAGATCGTCTGCGTGGACATGGTTGGTGTAGACGTCGTCTTCGTCGCGCAGCGCCGGCACGCCCGCACGCAAGCGCTCGAGCGGCAGCCGGTCGCCGGCGTAGATCCCCGGCGCGCGCAGCACGAACAGCGCGACGCCCAGGCGTGCGCACCATTCCTGCAGGCGGCGTTCCGCGTCGAAGCGGCGCCTGGCACGCGGCGATTGCGGGTTTGGCGCGCGCGTCTCGTCCACTAGCGCACCGCCGCAGTCGCCGTATACGCCGCTCGTGCTGACGTAGACGATGCGCCCGGGTAGAATGCCGCGCTCCAGGAACGCCAGCAGGTTCGCGGTGCGCGGGTCGCCGTTACCCGTGCTGGGGGGCGGAGCGCAATGCAGCACCGTTTCGGCCCAGCCGTCGATGCCCGCCAGCGTTTCCGGCCGGTCGAGGTCGCGGCCAGAACGGCGCGAGAGCGGACGTACTTCGGTCCGGTCCGGCAATTGCGACACCAGGCGGCGCGCAATGTCGCCGAAGCCGGCGATCAGAAGGCGTTTCATGCATCCATTCTAACCATCACCTGCAATGAGCAAATTCAAGGTCACCCTTCAGCCAAGCGGGCACGTGTTCGAGATCGAAAACGGCGAATCGGTTCTCGCGGCCGCCTTGCGGCACGGGTTCGTGCTGCCCTATGGATGCAGGAACGGCGCCTGCGGCAGCTGCAAGGGGAGGGTCCTGGAGGGCAGTGTCGATTACGGCATCTACCAGGAAAAGGCCTTGCCTGCGGTCGAAAGGGCCCAGGGTAAGGCGCTTTTCTGCCAGGCCAAACCGCTGTCGGACCTGGTGCTCGAGGCGCGCACGATCGGCGCGGTAAAGGACATTCCGATCAAGACACTGCCCTGCCGCGTGCAGAAGATGGAGCGGCTGACCGACGACGTCATGCTGCTGTACCTGAAGCTGCCAGCCAATGAGCGGCTGCAGTTTCTCGCCGGACAGTATCTCGAATTTCTGCTGCGCGACGGATCTCGCCGCAGCTTCTCGATGGCCAACGCGCCGCACGACGACGAGCTGATCCAGCTGCACGTGCGGCACGTGCCGGGCGGACAGTTCACCGACCACGTGTTCGGCAAGATGAAGGAGCGCGACATACTGCGCTTCGAGGGGCCGCACGGGACGTTCTTTCTGCGCGAGGATTCGGACAAACCAATCGTGTTCGTCGCCTCGGGCACCGGATTCGCGCCGATCAAGTCCGTGATCGAGCACGCCTTAGCCGAAGAGGTGCGGCGGCCGATGACCCTTTTCTGGGGCGGCCGGCGGCCAAAGGACTTGTACATGAATGAACTTGCGCTCAAGTGGGTCGCCGCGCACCCGAATTTTCACTACGTGCCGGTGATCTCCGATGCATTGCCCGAAGACGCCTGGTCGGGGCGCGCCGGGTTCGTGCACCGCGCGGTGATGGAGGACTTCCCGGACCTGTCCGGCTGCCAGGTCTACGCCTGCGGCGTGCCGGTGATGGTGGATTCAGCCAAGCGCGATTTCGTCGCGCGATGCGGGCTGCCGGAAGAGGAGTTCTACGCCGACTCGTTTACCACCCAAGCCGACCTCGCTCAAGCCGCGCCTTCGCCCAAGTAGGCTTCGCGCACCCTGGGGTCCGCGAGCAGGCTCTTCGAATCTGCGGCGAGCGCCAGCAAGCCCGACTCCATGACGTAGCCGCGCCCGGCGATCTCGAGCGCAAGCTTGGCGTTCTGCTCTACCAGCAGAATGGTCACGCCCTGGCGCGCGATCTCGCGCACGATTTCGAGGATCTTGGCGACCATAAGCGGCGCGAGCCCCATTGACGGCTCATCCAGCAGCAGCAGCTTGGGCCGGCTCATCAGCGCGCGCCCAATGGCGAGCATCTGCTGCTCTCCGCCCGACAGCGTGCCGGCGGTCTGCGTGCGCCTCTCGGCCAGACGCGGAAAGAGCTCGTGCATACGCTCGAGGTCGCGCGCTACGTTCGCATCGTGGCGCGCGTAAGCGCCCATCGCGAGGTTCTCCGCCACCGTAAGCTGGGGAAAGACACCGCGCCCCTCGGGCACAAGAACCAGACCGCGCCGTGGCAACTCGTATACCGGATCCTTGGATATTTCCTGCCCGGCGTAGCGCACGCTCCCGCTGTGCGACGGTAGCAGGCCGCAGATCGCCTTCAGGGTCGTAGTCTTGCCCGCACCGTTGGCGCCGATCAGGCAAACCAGCTCGCCTTCGGCGACAACGAGGTCGACCCCTTTTACGGCCCGAATACCGCCGTAGTGCACCTCCAGGCCCTTGACCTCGAGCAGGTTCATGTCGTCGCCGGGGTCCCGAGATAGGCTTCGACCACTTTCGGGTCGCGCTGCACCTCCACCGGCAGCCCTTCGGCAATGCGCTCGCCGTAGTCCAACACCAGCACGCGATCGCAGACCTTCATCACCAGGCGCATGTCGTGCTCGATCAGCAGCACGGTCAGGCCACCGTCACGAATCCGCCCGATCAGCTCGCCGAGCGCGAGGCGTTCGGACGGATTCATCCCCGCGGCCGGCTCGTCCAGCGCCAGCAGCTTCGGGTCCGTCGCCATCGCACGCGCAATTTCGAGGCGCCGTTGGTCCCCATAGGGCAGGCTTCCGGCCGGGTCGTTCGCACGGGCGCGGATTCCGACATAATCCAGCAACTCGAGCGCGCGTCCTTCAATCTCCCGCTCCTCGCTGCGCGTGTGCGGACCGCGCACAAGCGCGCCGAACACTCCCGCCCGGGTACGCACGTGGCGGCCGATCATCACGTTTTCCAGCGCCGAGAGGTTGGCGAACAGGCGGATATTCTGGAACGTGCGCGCGATTCCGCGTTTGGCCACTTGGTGCGGCTTGAGATCGGCGAGCGGCACGCCATCGAAGCTGAACCCGCCTTCATCCGGTTCGTAAATCCCGGTGAGGACGTTGAATAGCGTGGTCTTGCCGGCACCGTTGGGTCCGATCAAGCCGTAGATCTCGCCGCGTCGGATCGCGAACGAGACATGGGACAGTGCCTGTACGCCGCCGAAGCGCTTGCCCACGCCAGAGGCGACTAGGAGATCGCTCATTCCGCGCGCTCAGCGAGTTCGCGCTTGCGCACCGCCGAGGGCAGCAACCCGGCAGGGCGAAACAGCATCACCAATACTAGCGCCAGGCCGAATAGCAGCATGCGGATGACTTCCGGCTCGATCAGCATGCGCCCGAACAGCCATTGCTGCACCGGCTGGACCGTAAAGCGCAGGATATCCGGCACAAAGGAAAGCAGGACCGCACCGAGCACCACGCCCCACACGTTGCCCATCCCGCCCAGCACCACCATCGACACGATCATGATCGACTCGACCAGAACAAAGCTCTCGGGCGAGATGAATTCCTGGATTGCCGCGAACACGCCTCCGGCCAGGCCGCCGAAGGACGCACCCATGGCGTAGGCGAGCAGCTTGAGGTTCGTGGTATTGATGCCCATCGCGCGAGCGGCGGTCTCGTCTTCGCGAATCGCCTCCCAGGCGCGGCCGATTCGCGAGTTGTGCAGCCGAAGATTGAGAGCGATGATCGCCGCCACCAGCACGATGATCAGATAGTAGTATTTCGTCGGCCCACTGAATTCCAGGCCGAAGATCTTCTGGTAGGAGGCGAAGCTGAATCCGTCGATGCGGAAGGGATCGATACCGATTATCCCTTGCGGCCCGTTGGTAATGTTTACCGGTCGCGCCAGGTTGTTCAGAAAGATGCGAATGATCTCGCCGAAACCAAGTGTGACGATCGCTAGATAGTCGCCGCGCAGCTTCAGAGTTGGGGCGCCGAGCAGCACTCCGAACAAGGAGGCAACCGCGGCCCCGATCGGCAGGATGACCCAGAAAGGAAGGTGCAGCCCGAAGTGCGGGCTCGCGAGCAGAGCGTAGGTATAGGCCCCGATGCCGTAAAACGCGATGTAGCCGAGGTCAAGCAGACCCGCAAAGCCGACCACGATGTTCAGGCCCAGCGCGAGCATGACGTAAAGCAGCGCGAGGTTGGTGACTCGCACCCAGGTGGTGCCGATCAGGGTGAGCGCGAACGGCAGCACGATCAGGACTGCGACGATCAGTACCAGCGCCGACCAGAATACGACCGCGGGCGGCTTCGCTCGAGCCTTCATGCCCGGTCACCGACGCGCTCGCCGAGTAACCCCGAGGGACGGAATACAAGCACCATGATGAGCACCGCGAACGCGAAGACATCCTGATAGTTCGAGCCGAAAAGAACGAAATGCCCATCGTTCGCGCAGCGTTGGGTGAGCCACTCCGAAATGCCGGAGATCTTGCACAAGTCGGTATAAGTGCCGATGTACCCGGCGCCCAGCGCTTCCACGATCCCGAGTACGACGCCACCAAGCATGGCGCCCGGAACGTTGCCGATGCCACCGAGCACAGCCGCTGTGAATGCCTTCAGGCCCAGAATCGAGCCCATCGTGTATTGCGCGATGCCGTAATAGGTTCCCACCATCACCCCGGCCACGGCGGCGAGGCCGGCACCGATTGCGAAGGTTGCGGCGATCACGCGGTTGATGTCGATTCCCATCAGGCCCGCGACCTGCGGGTTCTGCGCCGTGGCGCGCATCGCGGTCCCGAGCCGCGTGCGGTAGACCAATACCGCGAGCGCGGCCATGATCGCGATGCAGGTCAGGATGATGACGATCTGCACGTTGGTGATCGTCGCGCCGCCGATGGTGTAGAGCTTGATGTCGATGATCTGCGGAAACGCGAGAATGTTGCGGCTCCACACCAGCATCGCCAGGTGCTGCAGGATGATCGAGACGCCGATGGCGGTGATCAGCGGTGCGAGGCGCGGCGCCCGGCGCAGCGGCCGGTAAGCCAGCCGCTCCATGGTGTAACCGACCAGCACGCAGACCGGGATCGCGCATCCAGTGCCGATCAGAACCACGACGAGCGGCGGCAGGCCCGCATCGGCAAGAGCATTGATCACCGTGAATGCGACCATGGCGCCGATCATCACGACCTCGCCATGGGCAAAGTTGATCAACTGGATGATGCCGTAAACCATGGTGTAGCCGAGCGCCACGACCGCGTACACGGCGCCGAGCGTGAGGCCGTTGATCAGCTGCTGGATGAAGATATCCATGCGCGCCAGAGCCTAGCAAACTCTGCGCTGGCTGCCAAAAAGGGAAACGGCACCCGAGGGTGCCGTTTCGCGGTCACATCGCTGGCAGGAGGCTTACGCGCCGCCCATGCTCTTCATGAACTGGTCAAACGGGATGGTCTTGCCCGACTTGACCACCGCGATCGGCTCGACCTTGCCGCTCTTCATCACGAAGATCGTGATCTCGGCGTCCTTGCGGTCGCCCTTGGCGTCGAACTGGATATTGCCCGTCGCGCCCGTGTAGTTGATCTTGTGCAGGAACGGCAGGTATTTCGCAGGGTCGGCGGAATTCGCCTCCTTCATCGCCTGGATCAACAAGTTCGCGGCATCGTAGGTGAACGGCGCGTACAGAATTGGATCGGTGTTGAACTTCGCCTTGTAGGCCTCGAGAAAAGCCTTTGAGGCTGCTTGCGGCGGAATGCCGGCCTGCGAGCAAAGCATTCCTTCGGCCGCTTCTCCTGCCAGCTCGTGCATCTTGTCCGTGCACGCGCCGTCACCGAAGGCGAACACGGCCTTGATGCCGAGCTCGCGCGCCTGCTTCATCAGCGGGCCGCCGGTCGCATCCATGCCGCCGAAGAACACCGCATTGGGTCTCTCGCCCTTGATCTTGGTCAACACCGCTTTCCAGTCGGTGGTCTTGTCGGTGCCTTTTTCGCGCGCCAGCACCTTCACTCCTTCGCCCTTGAGCGTCTTCGCGACCTGATCCGCGAGGCCTTCACCGTAAGCGGTGGAGTCGTCGATCACGGCCACCACTTTCGGCTTCTCGGTGGCCGCCAGGTAGCTGGCAATCGCCGGACCCTGCTGGTCGTCGCGGCCCACCACACGGAATATGTTGTCGAACCCCTGTTCGGTGAGCTGCGGGTTCGTCGCCGAACCGGTGATCATCGGGATGCCAGCCTGGTGGTAGATCGCCGACGCCGGGATCGTGACGCCGGAATTGAGGTGCCCGACGACACCTGCGACCTTGTCGTCGACCAACTTCTGCGCCACGGTGGTGCCGACTTTCGGATCTGCCTGATCGTCTTCGGAAATCAACGTGAAGTGCGCAGGCTTGCCGTCGATCGTGATCTTGGCCGCGTTCGCCTGTTCGACCGCCAGCACCACGCCATTCTCATTGTCCTTGCCGAGGTGGGCGATGCTGCCGGTGAGCGGCCCGACGGTGCCGAGCGTGATCTCGAGGGTGGATGCCGGCGCTGGTGCGGCCGAGGCTTGCGGCTTGGGCGCCTCGGGCTTCTTTTCTTCCCCGCAACCGCTCAGACCGATTGCGGCCACGGCGACGAGAACGGTAAATACATGCTTGGTGTGCTGCATAGGACCTCCGGGTAGTAACGCTAGGCGATCTGCGCGTTCGTGATGATAAATGAAAAGGGCCGGTCAAGCCGGCCCCTGCGCTACGCCGGGGACTACGAGACTACTTAAGCGACAGAACCCACTTCACAAGCGCCTTCACGTCGGCGTCGGGAACGCTGGAGTTCGGGGGCATCGGAATGTTGCCCCAGACGCCAGAGCCGCCTTTCTCAACTTTCTGCACCAGTTTCGCCTCGGCGTCCTTCTGGCCGGCGTATTTCTTGGCAACGTCCTTGTAGGCGGGGCCGAGAACCTTGTGGTCCACAGCGTGACATGCCAGGCAGTTGTATTTCTTCGCCATCGCCTCGTCCGCCTTGGCGGGCACAGTAGCAACGGCTAGCCCGGCAAGGGCAAGCGAAAGCACGGCGCGTTTCATCACAAGCTCCTTATGCAACAAAGAGATAATCCTTACTGCACCGCAACAGCGGCACCAGGAAAGCGCGCCATGCTACCCCATTGCGGGCCGTTTGCAAGCCTGCTTAACTCCCGCAACGTCGCTCATCGGTGGCAGACAGGTAACGCCCCGGCATAGCCATCCGTTGACCGGCTCGGGGCGCTGCGGCTTGTCCAGCGCCGGCGGCAAGCCGCTGACGCCGTTGGGGATTGCGACCACCTGTGCGTTGGGCAGGAACTCCCGGGCAAGCTGGCCCGACCAGTCTGCCAACGCCTCCGGCGCGCCCCTTAGCACCAGCAGCGTGGGCGGGACGATCGCTTCCTGGAGCGCCAGCGCCATGGCGCCGAACCCGGCCGGGTGGTCGCGCATGATCGGCAGGTAGAGCTCGAGCGTGCGCTCGGCCGCCCGCGCGTAGCGATCCTCGCCGGTCAATGCCGCGAGCCGGCCGAGCGCCCAGGCGGCAATCCCGTTGCCCGACGGCATGGCGTTGTCGTGTCCCGGCTTTGGCCGGTGGATCAGTCGCTCGTGGTCGCGGGCGGTGAAATAGAACCCGCCCGCCTCGCGGTCCTCGAACTGATCGAGCAGCACCTCGGCCAATTCTTCGGCGAACTCGAGCTCGGCCAGCGAAAAGCGCGCTTGCTGCAGTTCGATCAGCGCGGCGATAAGGAAAGCGTAGTCGTCGAGGTACGCGCTCAGGTGAGCCCTGCCGTCCTTGTAAGTCGCAAGCAGCCGTCCATTCCGCCACATGTGCGCTCGGATGAATTCGAGGGCGCGCCCGGCCGACTCGAGCCACGCCGGCCGTCCGAAAGCGCGCCCTGCATGCGCCATGCCGCGGATCGCAAGCGAGTTCCACGACACCAGCACTTTCTCATCGCGACCCGGCCGCACGCGCTTCTCGCGCGCCGCGAACAGCTTGGCGCGTCCCGATGCGAGCAACGCGCCGTGGTCCGCCGCAAGCGGCTGCGCGACGTGAAGATGCCAGTGACGATGCTCGAAGTTCGGCGGGCCATCGAGGCCGTAGTGCGCGGCCATCAGCGCGTACTCCTGTTCGTCCAGCAGCGCCTGCACCTCCTCGCGGTCCCAGACGTAGAATTTCCCCTCCTCATGCTCCGAGTCGGCATCGAGCGAGGAGTAGTAGCCGCCTTCGGTCGACTGCATCTCGCGCATAATCCAACCGGCGGTTTCATCGGCACACTGAGCGAAGCGCACCTCGCCGGTGGCGAGCCAGGCATCGGCCAGCAGACCGAGCAGCGGTCCGTTGTCGTACAGCATCTTCTCGAAGTGCGGGATCGCCCACTGCGCATCGACGCTGTAGCGGCAAAACCCGCCGCCCAGCTGATCGTAGATCCCGCCGTCGCACATGCGTGAGAGCGTCACGCGCGCCATGTCGAGCGGGCTGCGGTCGCCGTCTCTCGCCCACGCGTGCAGGCACAGCTCCAGGTCGGTCGGGTGCGGAAACTTGGGCGCGCCGCCGAAGCCGCCGAAGCGCGGATCGAAATTCTCGCGCAGATTCTCGAGCGCGGCCTTGATCGGTCCGGCATCGAACTCCGAGCGGTGGCCGCCGCCGCCGGGTACGGTGTGCGCCAACGCGCTGCGAAGCTGCGCATTTTGCTGCCCGATCTCGGCGCGCTTCTCCTGCCAGATCGCGGCGATGCGCTCGAGCAACTCGGCAAATCCGGGCAACCCGTAACGCGCGGTCTTGGGAAAATAGGTGCCGCCGAAGAACGGCGTGCCGTCCGGCGAGAGAAACATCGTCAGCGGCCAGCCGCCGGGCCGCTGCGCGAGCATCTGATGCGCCGTCTGGTAGATCTGGTCGATGTCCGGCCGTTCCTCGCGGTCGACTTTGACGTTGACGAACAGCCGGTTCATCGCGGCTGCGACTTCGGGGTCTTCGAAGCTTTCGTGCGCCATGACGTGACACCAGTGGCAAGCGGAGTAGCCGACCGACAGCAGCAGCGGCTTGTCCTCGCGGCGCGCGCGCTCGAGCGCCTCCGCGCCCCACGGGTACCAGTCCACCGGGTTGGCGGCGTGCTGCTGGAGATAGGGAGAAGTCTCGTTCGCTAGTCGGTTGAGCATGGCGTTGCTCGCGGCCTCGGGCTAATGCAGCATTGGTGCATGTTAAACACCAAAGACCCTCGCGCAGCAGAGGTTTTGCGCTTCTGGTTCGGCGACGATGCCGCTTACGGCAAACCCAGGAAGACCTGGTTCGAAAAGAATCCCGAATTCGACCGCGACATCCGCTTGCGGTTTCTACCGCTCTACGAGCGGGCCGCCATTGGCGAACTGGATCACTGGCTGAGCATGCCGGGCGAGTGCCTCGCACTCGTTATCGCACTTGACCAGTTTCCGCGCAACCTCTTTCGCGGCGAAGCGAGAGCCTTCGCCTCGGACGCGCGCGCTCTTGGCACAGCGCGCCGGGCGATCGAAGCCGAGTACGACACGGGCATGCTGCCAGTCGAGAGGCTGTTCCTGTACCTGCCATTCGAGCACAGCGAGTTGCTCGACGACCAGTGGCGCTCGCTGGCGCTTATCGGCCGGCTCGCGCCCTGGCCGGAAACTGCGGATGTCTTTCCGTACGCGGTGCGACACTGGGAAATCGTGCGCCGCTTCGGCCGCTTCCCGCATCGCAATGTCGCGCTCGGGCGAGCAAGCACGCCCGAAGAGCTCGAGTTCCTGCAGCAGCCCGGCTCTGGCTTCTAATCCAGGTCGGTAACCGCGCCCTTAGACGCGGTCGACACCAGCCGCATGTACTTCGCCAGCAGTCCGTGCATGTAACGCGGCTTGGGCGCCTTCCATTTCTTGCGCCGCGCGGCCAGCGCCTTGGCCGACACGTTGAGTTGGATCAGGTGTTTCTTGGCATCGATGGTGACCGAGTCGCCCTCCTTCACCAGCGCGATGGTGCCGCCCACATAAGCCTCGGGCGCGACGTGGCCGACCACCATGCCCCAGGTGCCGCCCGAGAAGCGTCCGTCAGTGAGCAGGCCGACCGAATCGCCCAGGCCCTGGCCGATGAGGGCCGAGGTCGGCGCGAGCATCTCCTGCATGCCGGGGCCGCCCTTGGGCCCTTCGTAGCGAATGACGATCACGTCACCCGGCTTGATTTTCTTCGCCATGATCGCCTTCATGCACGCGGGTTCCGAGTCGAACACGCGCGCCGGGCCGGTAATCGAGGTCTTCTTCAGGCCCGTGATCTTCGCCACGCAGCCTTCGGTCGCCAGGTTGCCCTTGAGGATCGCGAGGTGGCCCTGCTCGTAGATCGGGTTCGACCAGGGACGGATCACCTCCTGGTCGGAGCGCGGCTGATCGGGCACGTCCTTGAGCATTTCGGCGATGGTCTTGCCGTTGATAGTCATGCACTCGCCGTGCAGCACGCCGTTCTTGAGCAGGATCTTGAGCACCTGCGGCACGCCGCCGGCGCGGTGGAAGTCGACCGCGACGAAGCGCCCGGAGGGCTTCAGGTCGCACAGCACCGGTACCTTTCTGCGAACCCGCTCGAAGTCGTCGATCGTCCATCTCACGGCGGCAGCGCTCGCGATCGCGAGGTAGTGCAGCACCGCGTTGGTGGAGCCGCCGGTCGCCATGACAAGTGCGATGGCGTTCTCGATCGACTTGCGCGTGATGATGTCGCGCGGCCGCAGATTATTGTGGATCGCCTGTACCAGCACCCGGGCGGATTCGGCGGCCGAGTCGGCCTTTTCCTTGTCTGGGGAAGCCATCTGAGACGAACCGAGCAGGCTCATGCCGAGCGCCTCGAACGAGGAACTCATGGTGTTGGCAGTGTACATGCCCGCCGCAGGCGCCGACCGAGGGACAGGCGTTCTTCTCGATCCCGACGAAATCCTCTTCGCTCATCTTGCCCGCGCTATACGCGCCGACCGCCTCGAATGCGGACACGATCGTCAGGTCCTGGCCTTTCCACTTGCCCGGTTTAATCGTGCCCGCATAAACGTAGATTCCCGGCACGTTCATGCGCGCGAGCGCCATCATGCCGCCCGGCATGTTCTTGTCGCAGCCGCCGACGACGAGCGCGCCGTCCATCGCCTGGCCGTTCACCGAGGTCTCGATCGCGTCTGCGATGACCTCGCGCGACACGAGCGAGTACTTCATCGCCTCGGTGCCCATGCCGATGCCGTCGGTGACCGTCGGCACGCCGAACACCTGCGGCTTGGCCCCGGAGACCTCGAGCGCTTCGATGGCGCGGTCGACGAGCGGTTGAATGCCGGCGTTGCAGGGATTCATGGTCGAGTGGCCATTTGCGACGCCCACAATCGGCTTGTCGAAATCGGCGTCCTTGAATCCCACCGCGCGCAGCATTGCTCGGTTGGGCGAGCGCGCGACGCCCTGCGTGATCAGCCGGCTTCTGCGATTGTCAGCCATGTTGCGCCTCCGAACGATAGAATTGAATTCTACCGTGCTGATCCACCCAAATATCGACCCGGTCGCGATCTCGGTCGGACCGCTCGCCGTGCGCTGGTATGGCCTCATGTACCTTGCCGGCTTCGCCGCCGGCTGGTGGCTCGGATTGAGGCGTATTCGGGCGGGGCTCGCGCCCGTGACCCGCGAGCAGCTCGACGACCTGATCTTTTACGCGGTGCTGGGTGTCATCCTCGGCGGGCGACTGGGTTACGTACTGTTCTACAAGCCCGAGTACTACTTCTCGCATCCGCTCGAGATATTCGCGGTCTGGCATGGCGGCATGTCGTTCCACGGCGGCTTCCTGGGCGTGTTGGCGGCGATGGGCTTCGCCGCGCGCAAGCATCGCCTGGATTGGTGGGCGCTGATGGACTTCGTGGCGCCGCTCTGTCCGATCGGACTCGCGGCCGGACGGCTTGGCAATTTCATCAACGGCGAGTTGTGGGGACGGGTCACTACGTTGCCCTGGGGCATGGTGTTCCCTGGCGCGGGCCCGCTGCCGCGCCACCCGTCGGAACTGTACGAATTCGCCCTCGAAGGCGTCGTGCTGTTCGTGATCCTGTGGTGGTTTTCGGCCAAGCCGCGCCCGCGCGGCGAGGTGTCGGCCCTGTTCCTGATCGGTTACGGCAGCTTTCGTTTCATCGCCGAATTCGCCCGCGAGCCGGACGACTTTCTGGGCTACCTCGCGCTGCACCTCAGCATGGGACAGTGGCTGAGCCTGCCGATGATCCTCGCCGGCGTCTGGCTCTTCATCTGGAGCGCGCGGCGCGGCGCCCCGGGCGGCTGAGCGACGCCCGTCAGCCGAGTGCCCGAAAGAAGGCCTTCACTTCGCTGGCCAGCGCCAGCGGCTGCTCCATGGCCGCGAAGTGCCCTCCTTTCGGCATTACGGTCCACCTGCGGATGTCGGTATAGGTTCTCGCCGCCAGGGAGCGCGGCGGCTTCAGGATCTCCCTGGGAAACTCAGCGTAGCCTGTCGGCACCGCAACGGTCTCGCCCTCGGGGATCGGCCAGGGCCCGTGCATGCGCGCGTAGTAAGGCCAGAACGATGAGCCGATCGCGCCGGTGAACCAGTAAAGCGAGACGTTGGCGAGCATCTCGTCCCTCGGGATCGCGTTCTCGATCACGCCGCCGCAGTCGCTCCAGGCGCGGAATTTTTCGGCGATCCACGCCGCTAATCCGGCAGGTGAGTCGGTCAGACCGTAGGCGAGGGTCTGCGGCCGCGTGCCTTGGATCGCCTGGTAGCCGGTCTCCTCTTTCAACCAGCGCTTGAGTTCCGCGACGTAAGCTGCCTCCTCTGGGACGCGCGCCGGCTCCTTCGGGTCACGGCGCACGGCGAGAAGGTTGAGGTGAATTCCGGTCAGGCGCCGCGGATGACGATGGGCGAGGCAGGAGGCGACGAACGCGCCCCAGTCTCCACCCTGAGCGCCGAAGCGCGCGTAGCCAAGCCGCGTCATCAGCTCGGCGTACAGATCCGCGATCTGCTCGATCGAGAAGCGTTTCTGCCCCGGGCGGAAGGAGAGTCCGTATCCGGGCAGCGACGGCGCCACGATTGTGAAATCTTCCGCCAGCAGCGGTATCAGGCGCAGGAACTCGAACACCGATCCCGGCCAGCCGTGCGATAGCAGCAGCGGCCGCGCGCCCTCGCGCCGGCCCTTCACATACAAGAAGTGCAGGTCGATACCGCCGATATCGGCGCTACACTGCTCGAATGCATTGAGCCGCGCCTCCTGGGCGCGCCAGTCGAAGCGCGTGCGCCAGTATTCGCACAGCTCCCGCACATAGGCGAGGCTCGCGCCGGTCGACCAGGGATCGAGCGGCGGCTCGTCGGGCCAGCGCGTGCGCGCGAGCCGCTCGCGAAGATCAGCAAGCGCAGCATCGGTAACGGCGAGGCGGAAGGGCTTCACTCGAGCGCCGCCTCGAGCACGCGCGCGACGTGCAGCGCTTCGCGCTGCGCGCCGTCGGCGATCTGGTGGCGGCAGCTGGTGCCGTCGGCGACGATCAGGGCGTCCGCGCGGGCGCCGCGCACCGCCGGCAGCAGACTCGCCTCGGCCATCTTCATCGAGATCGCGTGGTGCTCGGCCTCGTAACCGAAGCTGCCCGCCATGCCGCAGCAACTGCTCTCGAGCGGCGTGACGCGAAGCGCGGGTACCAGTGCCAGCACCTTCTCCACCGCCCCCATCGCACCGAATGCTTTCTGGTGGCAATGGCCGTGCAGCAGCGCCTCGCCCGCCAGGGGCTTGAGCTTAAGACGCAGCGTTCCCGCGTCGGCTTCGCGCGCGAGGAACTCTTCGAACAGAAAAGCGTCCTTCGCCAGCGCCTCGGTGCCGGGCAGCATCACCGTGAACTCGTCGCGCAGCGACAACAGGCAAGAGGGCTCCAGCCCGACAATCGGCGAGCCGCGCTCGACCCAGGGCGCAAGCGCATCGACCATGCGGCGCGCCTCGCGCTTTGCCTCGTCTATCAGTCCCACTGAAAGGAAGGTGCGCCCGCAGCACAGCGGCCGCCCGCCGCGCGCCGCGCGCGCTTCGTGCACCCGATATCCTCCCGCTTGCAGCACGCGCAACGCGGCGCGCGCATTCTCGGGTTCGAAGTAACGGTTGAACGTATCGACCAGGAGGACCACCTCGCGTCCAGCCGTGGTAGGAGATGTCTGTGCACTGAACCTGTCGCGCCGCCACGCTGGAAGCGGTCGTTCGGCGGCGAACCCGGCCAAGCGTTTGCCCAGCAACTGGGCGGCGTTGGCGAACGGCGCGACACGCGCGAGCCACGGCGCATAGCGCGGCAGGTAGGCAACCAGCCGGTCGCGTAACTTCAGCCCATGGCGCGCCCGGTACTGCGCCAAATACTCGATCTTCATGCGCGCCATGTCGACCCCGGTCGGGCATTCGCGCTTGCAGCCCTTGCACGACACGCACAGCTCGAGCGCCTCCTTCGCATCGTCGAACGGCAGCTGACCCGACAGTGCGAGTCGCAGCGTATTCGCGCGTCCCCGTGTAAGGTGAGCTTCATCGCGCGTGGCGCGGTACGACGGGCACATAGTGCCGGCGTCGAACTTGCGGCAGTGGCCGTTGTTGTTGCACATCTCGACCGCCTTGTCCCAGCCGCCCCACTCGCGCCAATCCAGAACCGTGGCCGGCACGTGCGTCGCATACCCCGGCGGATGGCGGAAAAGGCGCGCGTCGTCCATTCTGGACGGTGCGACGATCTTGCCCGGATTCATCAAACCCTTCGGATCCAGCCAGCCCTTGATTTCGGCCAGGCACGCGGTGAGACGCGGGCCGAAGAAGGGCACGATCCACTCCGAGCGCACCAGCCCGTCGCCATGCTCGCCGGAGTAAGCGCCCTTGTACTGCTTGACCAGTGCGCTCGCCTCTTCGGCGATGGCGCGCATCTTTACGGCCCCGTCGCGGCGCATGTCGAGCACCGGCCGCACATGAAGCGTGCCGACCGACGCGTGCGCGTACCAGGTGCCGCGCGTGCCGTGTTTGGCGAACACCTGCGTCAGCCGCTCGGTGTATTCGGCAAGATGTTCCAGCGGCACTGCGCAGTCTTCGATGAATGACACCGGCTTGCCGTCGCCCTTCATCGACATCATGATGTTGAGGCCCGCCTTGCGCACTTCCCAGATGTCTTTCTGCAGTTTCGCATCGGTCACTTCGACCACGCTGTCGGGCAGGCCAAGATCGGCCATCAGCTGCACCAAGTGGCCGAGCTTCTCGCGCTGCGCGTTGCGCTCGTCGCCCGAAAACTCGACCAGCAGGATCGCCTCCGGCTCGCCGCGGATGAAGGCCTCGACCGTGCCGCGAAACGCCCCGATTTCGCGCGCCAGGTCGATCATGGTGCGATCGACCAGCTCGACCGCGGAGGGTCCCAATTCGACAATGTGCCGGGTCAGGTCCATCGCGGTGTAGAACTTCGGAAAGTGGCATACCCCGAGCACGCGCGCCGGCGGCAAGGGCGAGAGCCTGAGCTGGAGCCGCTCGAAGAACGCGAGCGTGCCCTCCGACCCCACCAGCAGGTGGGCCACGTTGGCGTGTGGCGGACCGAGGTGATCGAGGTTGTATCCCGCCACCTTGCGCAGCACCTTCGGGAAACGCGTCGCGATCTCGTCCCTTTCGCGCTCGTAGAGCGCGCGCAGCCTGGCGACGAAGTCGAGATAGCGCGGCGGCCCGCTTGCCCCTTCGATCGCCCCGAATCGCCACCGCTCGCCGGTCGCGGTGATGGCGTCGATTGCGAGCACGTTGTGGACCATGTTGCCGTAGGCGATCGAACGCGAGCCGCAGGAGTTGTTGCCGGCCATGCCGCCGAGCGTCGCCTGGGCGCTGGTCGAGACGTCCACCGGGTACCACAGCCCGTGCGGACGCAGACGTGCGTTCAGCTGGTCGAGCACGAGACCCGGCTGCACCAGCGCGGTCCCTGCCTCGAGATCCAGCTCGAGCAGCTGGTTGAGATACTTGGAGTGGTCGATGATCAGCGCGGCGCCGACCGTCTGCCCGCATTGCGAGGTTCCCGCGCCGCGCGGCAGAATGGGCACGCCCTGTTCGAGCGCGATTGCAATCGCGGCTCGCGCCGCTTCCTCGGTGCGCGGCACGACTACGCCGAGCGGCTCGATCTGGTAGATCGAGGCGTCGGTGGAATAGCGGCCGCGGCTAGGCGCGTCGAACAGGACCTCGCCGTCGACCTCCTTGCGCAGCCGCGCCGCGAGCGCCTTCACGCCGCCTGCTTAGGGCCTATCGCCTCGAGCACGGTGGCGAGCTTGGCCGACAGGTGATCGCGCAGCAGGCGCTTCAGGCGCGCTGCGTCGCGCGCGGCCAGTGCGGCGAGGATCGCTTCATGTTCCCGCACTGCCGCGTCCCAGCGCTCCGGCGACAGGTTGGCCATATAGCGCACGCGCCGCACGTTTGCGTTCAGCTGGCGGTAGGCTTGAGCGAGTACGGCATTGCCCGAGGCCTCCACAATCTTGAGGTGAATGGCCTGGTTGTGGCGGAAATATCCGTCCAGATCGCCGCGCGCGTGCATCGCCAGCATCTCATAGTGCAGCGCCCGGATTTCGGCGATGCTACGGTCGTCAGCCTGGGCGCATGCAAGCTCTCCTGCCAGGCTCTCCAGCGCTCCCATCACCGCCAAGGTCTCGGCGATCCGGGCCGGCTCGATCGGCGCGACCACCGCGCCGCGATTGGGCAGCAACTCGACCAAGCCTTCGGTTGCGAGGAGCTTGATCGCCTCACGCAGAGGCGTGCGCGAGACACCCAGGCGCGCGCTCAGGACGCGCTCGTTCAGCCTCGATCCAGGCGCGAGGTCCCCCCGGACGATCAGGTCGCGCAGCCGATCGACGGCTTCTTCGTGCAATGGCCGTCGGACGGCGGGAATTTCAATCGATGCGACCGAACCCATGCTTGCATTCTAAGCTATTTTGCATGCAAAATACAAACTTGGGGCTGATGCGGCTGTAGCCTGAACCTATGCTGCGCGGCATGTCGTCTTTTGTATGCAAATTTGGAGGTGCTATGCCTCGCACTGCCGGTCGTCACTTTCTGCAGATACCCGGGCCCACCAACGTTCCGGACCGGGTGTTGCGCGCGATCGATCTGCCGACCATGGATCATCGCGGGCCAGAATTCGCCGAGCTTGGCAAAGCCGTACTGGCCGGGATGAAGCGGATCTTCCGCACGGAACAGGGCGAAGTGGTGATTTACCCCGCCTCCGGTACGGGCGCCTGGGAGGCTGCGCTCGTCAATACTCTGTCGCCGGGCAATAAGGTGCTGATGGCCGAAACCGGTCAGTTTGCGGCGCTGTGGCAGCGGCTCGCCACGCGGCTTGGGCTGCAGGTCGAGTTTCTCCCCGGCGATTGGCGGCACGGCGCGGACCCGGAGTCGATCGAAAAGCGGCTGCGCGCCGACACGCAGCACGCGGTCAAGGCCGTATGCGTGGTGCACAACGAAACTTCGACCGGCGTGACGTCCCGCATCGCCGAGGTGCGCAAGGCGATCGACGCCTCGGGCCACCCGGGGCTGTTCATGGTCGACACCATCTCTTCGCTGGCGTCGATCGACTACCGCCACGACGAGTGGGGCGTGGACGTGACGGTTGCGGGGTCGCAGAAAGGCCTGATGCTGCCGCCCGGGCTCTCGTTCAACTGTCTCTCGCCCAAGGCGCTTGCTGCCTCGAACAACGCTTCGCTGCCGCGCAGTTACTGGGCCTGGGACGAGATGCTGGCGAGCGGCAAGAAGGGCTTTTTCCCCTACACCCCGGCGACGAACCTGCTCTACGGCCTGCGCGAGGCCATCGCGATGCTGGAGGAGGAAGGGCTGGAAAACGTGTTTGCGCGCCACAAGCGCCACGCCGAGGCGACCCGGCGCGCCGTGCGCGCCTGGGGGCTCGACGTCCTCGCGCTCGATCCGGCCGAGTACTCGGCGTCACTCACTGCGGTGCTGCTTCCCGCGGGGCAGGACGCCGACCGCGTACGCAAGGTAATCCTTGAACACTTCGATATGTCGCTCGGCACGGGCCTGGGCAAGCTCGCGGGCAGGGTCTTCCGCATCGGGCACCTGGGCGACTTCAACGACCTCGCGCTGATGGGTACCCTGGCCGGGGTTGAAATGGGGCTCGTACTCGCAGGCCTCGGCGTGAAGCGCGAGGGGGTGCAGGCGGCCATGGCGTACCTGGCCGAGACTCACGCAAGCAGGCAGCGCGCCGCAGCCTGAGCCCGGGGAGTATCGAAATGGGACCGCTCGCCGGCCTTAAGGTGATCGAACTCGCGCAGATCATGGCGGGCCCGACCTGCGGCATGTTGCTCGCCGACATGGGTGCCGACGTGATCAAGGTCGAGCGCATTCCGGGTGGCGACGATACCCGCCGCATGAACCGGCCCGAGATCAAGGGTGAATCCGCGGCATTCATGGCGATGAACCGCAACAAGCGCGGCATTGCCCTCAACCTCAAGCTGCCGGGGGCGCGCGAGGCGCTAAGGCGGATGGTCGCCCAGTCCGACGTGGTCACCGAAAACTACCGCCAAGGCACCATGGAAAAGCTCGGCCTTGGCTACGAGGCGCTGAAAGGCGTCAATCCGGCGCTCATCTATTGCTCGATCTCGGGCTACGGCCGCAGCGGCCCCTACGCGGACAAGGGCGGCTTCGACCTGATCGCCCAGGGGATGTCCGGCCTGATGGCGATCACAGGCGAGCCCGGCGGGGCACCGGTGAAGTCGGGCAGCCCGATCTGCGATATCAATGCCGGTATCCTTGGAGCGCTGGGCATCGTCTCGGCCTACGTCCATCGCCTCAGAACCGGCGAGGGCCAGCTTGTCGACACGTCGCTGTTCGAGGCAGGCGTCCAGCAGACCTACTGGCAATCGGCGATCTACTTCGCCACTGGGCGCTCGCCCGGGCCGAGCGGCTCCGCGCACATCCTCTCGGCGCCCTACCAGGCGTTCCACGCCAAGGATGGCTGGCTCACCATTGGCGGCGCAAACCAGCCTAATTGGGAGCGCCTCGCCCGCGTGCTCGGTGCCCCGGAATGGCTCGCGGACGAACGCTTTCGCACCAACGCCGACCGCATGAAGCACCTCGACGCACTCGTGCCGCTCATCAACGCGAAGCTCGAGCACAAGACGGTGAAGGCGTGGACCGCGTTGCTCGAGGCCGAGGGCGTTCCCTGCGGGCCGATCAATTCGATCGGCGACATGGCCGCGGATCCGCAGACGCTCGCGCGCGACATGGTGGTCGAGCTCGATCACCCGCGCGCAGGCCGTACCCGCGCCCTGGGCCTGCCGATCAAGTTTTCGGCCACGCCCGGTCGCGTGGTTCGGCCTGCGCCGTGCTACGGCGAGCATACGCGCGAAGTGCTGGACGAATTCGGCTTCAGTGCGCGGGAGATCGAAGCGCTGCTCGCCGACGGTGCCGCCGCCTAGCGCGCCAGCCTCAGCTCAAACCGCACCGTCGGCGCGCAGCTTTGCGATCTCGGCGTCGCTCCGTCCCAACACGCTGTGCAGAATCTGGTCGGTGTGCTCGCCAAGCAAAGGCGGCGGGACGTTATGCTCGAGCGGAGTTTCCGAGAAGCGCATCGGGCTTCGTATCAGCGACACTTTTCCCGCAAGGGGGTGCGGAATCTCGATCTTGAGACCGCGCGCGACGGCCTGCGGCTCGCGGAATACCTGCTCGAGCGTGTTGATTGGACCGTTCGGCACACCTGCGGCCTCCAGGGCCTCGGTCCACTCGCGCGTGGTTCGTCCGCTGAAGATGTCGTTCAGGATCGACGTCAACTCGGTGCGGTTCTCGACCCGCTTACGGTTTGTCGCGAAGCGCTCGTCAGCGGCAAGGTGCCGGCAGTTCGCCACCTCGCAGAACTTGCGGAACAGGTTGTCGTTGCCGCAGGCCAGGATCACGTCCCCGTCTGCGGTCTTGAAAGTCTGGTAGGGAACGATGTTCGGATGCGCGTTTCCCAGCCGCCGCGGCGATACGCCGGTCGCGAGGTAATTCGCGCCCTGGTTCGCCAGTACCGCGACCTGGCAGTCGAGCAGGGCCAAATCGAGGTGCTGGCCGATGCCGGATTCGGCTCGATGCGCGAGCGCCGCGCAGACGGCGATCGTCGCGTACATCCCGGTCATGACATCGGCAATGGGAATTCCCGCCTTCTGCGGACCACCGCCCGGCAGGTCATCGCGCTCGCCGGTGACGCTCATCAACCCACCCATACCCTGGATCATGAAGTCGTAGCCGGGTCGGTCCCGGTATGGGCCGGTATGGCCGAAGCCCGTGACCGAGCAATACACCAGCCCCGGGTTCACCTGTCTCATGTGGTCGTAGCCGAGGCCGTAACGCGCGAGATCGCCGGGCTTGTAGTTCTCCAGCAGCACATCGCATTTCACCGCCAACTCGCGCACGATGCGCTGACCCTCGGGGTCGGCAAGGTTGACGGTAATCGATTTCTTGCCGCGGTTGGCACAGGCGAAATAGGCAGACTCGCTGGTGTCCTTGCCCTCGGCATCCTTAAGCCAGGGTGGGCCGAAAGCGCGTGAGTCGTCGCCCTTGAGCGGTCGCTCGACCTTGATCACCTCGGCGCCGAGATCGGCCAGATTCTGCCCGGTCCACGGGGCTGCGAGGACGCGCGAGAGGTCGAGTACGCGGATATGCGAAAGGGGGCCTGACATGAAGCTATCCTCTAGTGCGATTCAGGAGGCACCTTACTACCACTACCATAGAGCGGACAGCATGTGCAGCGCCAGCGCCAGCAAGAGCAGGCCAAACGCCACCCTGAGCCTGCGCACCGGCAACCGATGCGAGAAACGCGCGCCGAGCGGCGCGGTCAGCATACTGGCCACCACTACCGGCACCAGCGCGGGCAGATAGACGAAGCCGAGCGTGCCCGACGGCAGGCCGGCGGTGTTCCAGCCTGCGTAAACGTAGCCCGCGGTAGATGCAAGCGCAAGCGGAAAGCCGAGCGCGGCCGCCGTACCGATCGCTCGCTTCATGGGCACATTGCACCAGGTCATGAACGGAATCGTCATGAACGCCGCCCCTGCCGCCACAAAGCTGGCCAGAAAGCTCACCACCGTGCCCACGACGCCGAGACCGAGGCGGCCGGGCAGTTGCCGGGACGCCTGCGGCCGCACGTTGCGGAACATGTTGAGCGCCGCGTAAAAGATGAACACGGTGAAGAAGATCGCGAGCGGCCGCGAAGGCACGGCACCGGCCACCAGCGCGCCGAGCAGCGCACCGGTCGCCAGTCCCGGCAGCATTCCAACCACCACGCTCCAGTCGACCCCGTTGCGCACGTGGTGCGCGCGTACGCTCGAAGCCGATGTAAAAGGAATCGTTGCCATTGCCGTAGCGAGCGACAGGTGCATCAGGTGCTCGGAAGGGAAACTCTTCGCGGTGAAAACGAACACCAGCACAGGCACCGTCAGCATCCCGCCGCCGACGCCGAGGAGGCCGGCAAGAAACCCGACCGCGGTACCGATGGCGAGATAGGCGACCCACCAGTGCATCACCGCTCCCCGAGCAGGAAGGCGGTGAGTTCGGCGAATCCCGCCCCGGCCGCTTCACGCGTGACGTACTTCGGCGCCGCCGCGAGTCGGCCGGCGAAGCGCGACACGTTCGCCACACCGATCGAATTCTCGAAGAACGCGAACATCGGTGCGTCGTTAGGAGAGTCGCCGAGAAACGCGAGCTCGGGGTTGGCGGACTCGAGCCGCAGCCCAAACCGTTCCTCGAGCAGCAGGCGCGTGGTCGTCAGCTTGTCGTAGCGACCGAACCAGCCGTTGACGTGGATCGAGCTGATCTTCGCGTTCAAGCCCTCCTCCTGCATCAGCACGGCGATCCGCTCTGCCGCCGCGAGCGGAAGCGGTGCAACGTCCTCGCAGTAGTCGATCGCCAGATCGCTCTCCCGGTAGGCCTGGTCCGACGCCAGCGCGCAGCCCGGGACCTCTGCCAGAATTCGCCGCGCGATGGCCTCGAAGCGCACGCGATGGTTCGCGCGCTCGGCACCTGTATCGATGTAGCGCTTGCGCAGCCGACCGGCGGCCGCATCGTGCCAGAAGTAGAACGCGCCGTTTTCGCCCACCACGGCGTCGACCGGCCACATGCGCGCGATGTGGTCGCACCATCCTGCGGGCCTCCCGGTGATCGGAACGACCAGCTTGGCAGCGCGCTTGAGCCGCTCCATCGCGCCGTAGGCCTGCGCCGTGAGGTGCCCGTCGGTGGTGAGCGTGTCGTCGATGTCGAACAGCAGGCCGCTAATGCGCTGCGGGTCACGCAACTCGGCGAGTGGCCTCATCGGCCGATACGCTCGGCGACGCGCGCGCGCTGTGCTGCGCTCATTCCCAGGCCGCACTTAGTCCGGCGCCACAGCACGTCTTCGGCCGACGCGGCCCATTCGCGCTGCTGCAGGTAGACAAGCTCGCGCTCGCACAGGCCGGAGCCGAAATCTTCGCCGAGGTCGGAGACCGAGCGCGCCTCGCCCAGCACGTCGGCCGCCAGTGTCCCGTGCCGGCGCAGCACTCCATTCCGCGTTTCCTGCGGCAGCCCGGCGTAGCGCGTGGCAAGCGCTCCGAGCGCCTGCGCCGGACTACGACCACCAAAATCGCCGCCTGGAAGCGGCGACCCGGCAGTCCATGCGGCCTTCATGCGCGGAAAGTACGATTCGAGCTTCTCTAGCACATGCTCGCTGAGCCGGCGGTAGGTGGTGATTTTGCCGCCGAAAACCGACAGCACCGGCGCCCTGCCGTCGAGGTCATCGACCCGCAGGGTGTAGTCGCGCGTGATGGCCGAGGGGTCGCTGGTGCCGTCGTCATACAGCGGACGCACCCCCGCGTAGCGCCAGACGGCCTGCCCCGGGGCGCACGGGTGGGCAAGGTAGCGGTTGATGGCGCGGCACAGGTAATCAACCTCCTCGGCGCTTGCCTCGGGGTGCGCCGGATCGCCATCGTGCGCGACATCAGTGGTCCCGACCAGCGTGTAGCGCTGCTCAAACGGAATCATGAAGACCACCCGCCGGTCGTCGTTCTGCAGGATATAGGCGTGGTCCGCGTCGTAGAGGCGCGGCAAGATCAGGTGGCTGCCCCGCACCAGGCGCACGTCGTCGTCGCTCGGCTGGCCGAGGCGCTCGTTCAGCACCCGCTTGACCCACGGACCCGAGGCGTTGACGATCGCGCGCACGCTCACCTTATGCTCGCCGCCATCGGCCGAGCGCAGCGTCGCGCGCCAGGCGCCGCCCTCGCGCCGCGCCGCGACACACTCGGTGCGGGGGCGAACATCGGCGCCGAGGGCCCGCGCCGCCAGGGCGTTCACGATCACCAGCCGCGCGTCGTCGACCCGGCAGTCGGAATAGACGAAGCCGTGCCTCAACGCCGGCTTGAGGCCAGCGCCGTATGGCGTGCGGTCGAGGCGCACCGCCTGAGATCCGGCCAGCGTGGTGCGTCGGCCGAGGTGGTCGTACAGGAACAAGCCGGCACGGATCATCCAGCGCGGCCTGAGCTCCGGAACGTGCGGCATGACGAACCGCAGCGGCGAGACCAGATGTCCCGCAACCCTGAGCAGCACCTCGCGCTCGGCAAGGGCTTCGGCCACGAGGCGGAATTCGTAGTACTCGAGATAGCGCAACCCGCCGTGGATCAGCTTCGACGACCAGGAGGAAGTCGCGCCGCCGAGGTCGCCCCGTTCGACCAGCAAGACCGAGAGCCCGCGCCCGGCGGCATCGCGCGCCACGCCCGCGCCGTTAATGCCGCCGCCGACGACCAGCAGATCGTAGTCTTCCAATGAGATGGGCAGAGTGTGCGAACGCCGAATTCTAGCGCCAGGCGACCGGAAAGCGGGCGCGCACCG
The DNA here is from genome assembly GCA_963755395.1 of uncultured beta proteobacterium. Lineage (GTDB taxonomy): Bacteria > Pseudomonadota > Gammaproteobacteria > Burkholderiales > SG8-39 > DAHVFK01. The sequence continues at coordinate 166,840 of CAVWJJ010000004.1, forward strand.
CGACTCCGTCCGCCGAGAGCAGGTTCGCGGCCGCGATCGAGCCGCCGTGGAATTCAACGATAAGGCGCGCCACATAAAGTCCTAGGCCGAGGTGGGGCGCGCCCGGGCGCCGCTCGCCGCGCACCGAGACCATCGATTCGAACAGTCTGCCCTGCATGTCCTCCGGCAGCAGCGGCCCCTTGTTTTCGACGCTCAGCACCGCCTCCCCGCCCTGCTCCTCGAGCCCGACCGGAATCGGCTCGCCTGCGCGGCAGAAATCCACCGCGTTTTCCACCAGCTTGTCGAGCAGCTGAGCCGCGAGGTCGGCCGAGCCTTCGACCTCGACCCGGCGCTCGGGGAGCTCGAGCGCGATGCGCACGTTCGGGTACGCGAGGCGGTAGCCTTCGACGCAGCCGCGCACCACCGGAATGAGGTCGTAGCGCTCGCGCTCCGCGGTGCGTAGGCCCTGCTCGAGGCGCGAGGCCTCGGTCATGCGCTGCAATATCGTATTGAGCCGCGCGAGGCCTTCCTCGGCGCGCGCGATGTACAGGCGCGATTCCTGCTGCGAGGGCGCGAGCTGAAGGTTTTCCAGCGACGAGCGCACGACGGCGATCGGCGTGCGCAGCTCGTGCGACAGGCGATCGGCCATGCTCTCAAGATAGGCATGGTGCTGGGCGAGCCGTGCCAGCATGGCAGAGAAGCTGCGCGACAGATCACCGATCTCGTCTCCCGCGTTTGAGCCTGCGGTCAGGCGGGTAATGCGGCCTCGGGCGTCGATTGCCGACTCTGCCTCGTCGCGCAGCCGGCGAATGCGGTGCGAAAGGCGCGTCGCATACGCGATCAGGATTCCGCCGGCACCGGCAAAGGCGGCAAGGGTCAGCAGCAGCAGTCGCTCGAGCGCGGCGCTGCGCAGGGAAACGATCGGGTTGGTAGACTCCTCCACCACCACCGCGCCCGCGACGTCGTCACCGTTCCAGATCGGGTAGGCGGCGGACAACACCACCGCTCGTCCGTCGGGGGTACGGCGCATGCGCGTGCCGGGAGTGCCCTGAAGCGCTGCAGTGATGTCGCGCCCGGTGGCGAGCACGTCGTCGGGCAGCGCTTCGGCAAAATTTTCGGTCGGGCGCTGGATCAGCCAGCCGATCGCGCGCCGCCAGAGCGCCTGCACCGTATCCGAGTCGTCGGGCGGCGAAGGTCGGCGCAGGCTGCCGGCGAGTGCCAGCACCTGGTAGCGGCTGTTGACGACCCAGATCCGCGAGCTTGAGTGCTGTACCCCGCGCAGGATGGCGGCGATCTCCTGCTGCGCGGGCCCGGCGTCGACCGCCGCTTCACGCGCCAGCGCGACACTCGGCGCCTGCTCTGTGCCATTGCCCTCGCGCTGGGCGAGGCTGCGCAACTCCTGTTCCGCCTCCTTTCGCAGCGCGTCGTCATCTCGCTCCGGGGCTGCGGCGAGCAACTGGGGCCGGTCGTGCAGGGCGGTCGCCACCGCGCGCGCAGTCGCGAGCAGCGCCCGCCCTTCGCCTTCCAACAGGAAACGCTCCATCTCATTGACATACAGCCAGCCCGCGAGCGGCAGCGCCAGCAACGCGAGGGAGACCAGCGCGAGCTTGGCGCGCAGACTGATCCGCAATCGCATGGCGGTACCTATGCCTTCCAGCGGTAGCCCATGCCGTAGGCGGTATCGACCTGGTCGAATGCCTCATCGACGGCGAGGAACTTGCGGCGGATGCGCTTGATGTGCGACGTCACGGTGCTGTCGTCGACCACCAGTTGCGCCTCGCGCATGAGTTGCTCACGGCTTTTCACGTGACCCGGGAATTTCGCCAGCGCATGTACCATCCAGAACTCGGTCAGCGTCAGCTCTACGGGCTTGCCGTTCCACGCGACGCTGAAGCGCTTCAGGTCGAGCTTCAGTGCCCCGCGTTCGAGCGTTTCCTCGCCAGATTGCGGCGCGCGTGCAAGCTCGGCTCGGCGAAACAGGGCGGCGATGCGCGCGACGAGATGCGGCAGGCTGATGTCCTTGGTGAGGTAGTCATCGGCGCCCAGACGCAGCCCGGAAACCACGTCGAAGTCGCTGTCGCGGGCGGTGAGGAAGATGATCGGCAACGCAGCAGAGAGTGCCCGCAGCTCGCGGCACAGTTCGAAGCCGCCGTCTACGTCGGCGCCGAGCCCGATGTCGATGATGGCGAGGTCCGGCAGCCTGGCTTTCATGGCCGCGAGCGCTTCCGGCCGATTGCCGTAGGCCGCGATCTCGAAGCCGTGCTTGCGTAGCGCATCGGCGTAGTTTGCGCGAATGGCGGGATCGTCCTCGACGATCGCGATGCGGCGGGCCATGCAGCGAATATAGCCGATCGCTCCCCGCGCAGACCGCGCTGCCGCGGGATTGCCACAATTGTTCCCGGACTTGCCCGCAGTGGCCTGCCCGCCAGCCCTCTTGCGGGGTTTCAATACGATCATGGAAAACACCAGACACGCTAGCCGGGCTCGGCTCATCGTCGCCGACATGATCGCCTTCACGGCGCTTGCCGTTGCGCTGGGTCTCGCGACCGGGATCGCGCTCGCGGGCGTGGCATTGCTGCTCGCGAGCCAAGGCTCGCTATGAGCGCCTACGGTGGGGTCCCTCTTGGCGTTGAATGCGCTTGGCCGGTGCCCTTTGCCTCAGCGGATTCTTCTGTGAGTAAGCACACACTCGAACCGCGGCGGCGAGCGCGCGAATCGAAGCTGGCCCTCCTCCCTGGCTTCGATTCGTCGCTCGCCGACTTCGGCTCGGCGTCAGGCGCCGTAGCTGCCGACGATGGTGACCGAGGAAACGTTCTGGCTCGGAAAGCCCCCGAGGTTGTGGGTCATCCCTAGCACGGGGTCCGGGCGCTGACGCTCGCCCGCCCGTCCCGAAAGTTGTAGGTACATCTCGTACAGCATGCGCAGCCCGGAGGCGCCAATCGGGTGGCCGAAGCACTTCAGGCCGCCGTCGATCTGGCACGGGACCCTGCCGGAAGCGTCGTAGAAGCCGTCCAGGATATCGTTGATCGCCTTGCCTTCCTCGGAAATGCCGAGGTCCTCCATGGTCACCAGCTCGGTGATCGAGAAGCAGTCGTGCACATCGAACATCGATATGCGTTTGCGCGGATCGTCAACGCCGGCTTCGCGGTAGGCGCGTTTCGCCGCAACGCGAGTGGTGGCGAAATACGAGCCGTCCCAGTCACCGAACTGCACCTCCTGCCCGTTGGACACAGCGAGCTGCAGCGCCTTGACCGCGACAAGATTCTTCTTGCCAAGTCCGCGCGCGATGTCGGGTGTGGTAACGATCGCGCAGGCCGAGCCGTCCGACACGCCGCAGCAGTCGAATAAACCGAGCGGGTCGGCGATCATCGGCGCATTCATGACGTCGTCCTCGGTGATGCGATTTCTGAGATGCGCCTTGGGATTCTTGGCGCCATTGTCGTGACTCTTGACCGAGATATGCGCCATGGCTCGCTTCAGGTCCTTGGCATCCACCCGGTGCTTGGCGCGGTAAGCCGCCGCAAGCTGGGCGAACGATCCTGGGGCCGAAATGTTGGCCCAGAACATGTTATTGAGGCCTCCGCGGCCGCGCTGCGGCAGACCGCCGTAGCCTGTGTCCTTGAGCTTTTCAACGCCGAGCGCGAGTGCGATGTCGACCGCACCCGAGGCCACGGCGTATACCGCGCCGCGAAACGCTTCGGTTCCGGTAGCGCAGTAGTTCTCAACCCGGGTTACCGGGATATAGGGCAGGCGCAGGGTCATTGCCAGCGGGATGCCCGACTTGCCCACGTGCTGCTCTTCAATCGCGGTGCCGAACCACGCGGCTTCGATCTGGTGGCGCTCAATCCCAGCATCCTTGAGTCCCTCCTCGAACGCCTCGACCATCAGGTCTTCGGCGTTGCGATCCCAGCGTTCGCCGAACTTCGAGCAGCCCATGCCGAGGATTGCAACTTTGTCGCGGATTCCGCTTGCCATATCGGACCTCCTATTGATTTACCGCCGGCGCAGCCTTCCAGAAATAGCGCACGAAGCCTCTCGCCGCGTCGCTCTCCTTGATGCGGAACATCATGCGCATCGGCATGCCGACCTCGACTTTGCCGTCATCGACGTCGGCGAAATCGGCCATCATGCGCCCGCCGCCGTCGAACTGCACCATGCCGTAATACGCTGGTGGATCGGGGCTGTAGGTAAGCACGTCAGCGGTATACGACATCACCCTTGCGCCCAGATCCGAGAATGCCTGGTCGTCCTGCGAATCGAGCGCGTTGCATTTCGGATTGACGCAGTAACGCCCGCGTGGAAATTGCAGCGTGCCGCAGTTGCGGCAGCGCCCGCCTATCAGTCCAGTTACCATTTCGCGGTTGCGGTACAAGGTAGACAACGGCGTGCCCTGATCGGTTTCGGATCGCATTCCGCGTTCGAGCGTGATGTGGTCGTTGAAGGCGAGGAAGCGCTCGTAATTAGTTTCCTCCTTACGGCGCTCCAGCGCGCCCTTCACCCCGGCCCGCGGTGGCAGCTTGGTGATCGCCTCGGTGACCTCGAATAGCAGCGCGTCGCAGCCCTGGCCGAACGCCGCGACCAATATTCGGTCGCCGGGCTTGGCATCCTGCAGCGCGTGCGCCAGCATCAGCAGCGGGTGCGCGGCGCCGGTGTCGCCGCAGACTGCAGCCAGGTTGTCGCGCAGCGCGCTCTCAGCGAAGCCCACGCGCTTGGCCAGCGCCACGGCCACGCGCGGCAGCGTACACGGCATGCAGAAGTGCGTCACCGAGGACGCCGTGGTGCCCGAGGCCTCGAACAGCGCTGCGAGCGCGGCCGGCACGATCTTCATGTAGCCCTCGTCCCGAATCCAGCGCTCTTCCCAGCTGTAGTCGTGGGGGCGGTCGTGGCCACGATACTGGTGCACGAAATCGACGGTCTCGCTGTGCGCCGCCACCATCCGTGCGATCGGCGCGCCGCGTCCGATCAGCAGCGCCGCAGCGCCGTCGCCGTAGTGCATCTCCTGCGAGCTCGCCGCCTTGGCAAGGCGGTGCTCGCCAGCCGCAACCAGCGCGTTGCCGCCGCCTGCGAGCGCCGTCGCCAGCGCCGAGGTACTGGCGCGAAGGCTGCCCGTGACGTCGAGTACGCGCAGGGCGGACCCGAGGTGCAACGCCGTCGCCACGATCCCGGCATTCTGCCGATCGTCGTAGGGGTGCGTCGTCGAGGCGAGCATGAGCTGCCCGATCGCCGCCGGGTGCATCCCTGTCAGGCAGTCGCGCGCCGCCTCGACCGCCATGGTGACCGCATCCTCGTCCCAGTTCGCCATCGCGCGCTCGCCCTTGGCCAGCGCTCGCAACCCGGGGTTGAACCAGCTGTTCGCCGCCGCGATGACCGTGCGCTGCAGACGACGCCTGGGAAGGTAGGCGCCGTACGAGAGGATGCCGAAAGAGTCGCTCATCAAGTCGCTTGCTGCGCGCCCATTCGCTTGATGCGTCCGGTCCGCTCGTCGTAGGCGACGCGCGCGATCGCATCGAGGTTCGTTCCGGTGACGCGGATGAAGCGCGACCTGTCCGGATAGTCGATCGCGTGAATCGCAGTGCCGGCAAACACTCCCACCTCGCCGGGGTTCAGTCTGTAGCGCCGGGTCTGCTCCAACGTGGCCTGCTCAGGATCGCTGCCGTCGTCGACGCGGCGGTACTCCGTCATGTCGGTATAGCCGACGGCCTGGCCGTAGATCGCCCACGACTCGCCGTGATCGTGCGGCGGCGACTTGCGCGCCTTTTCGTTGACATGCGCGAGCACCTCGAACCCCAGTTCATCGTCGACGTGCAGGCGATGCAGTCCGCCCGTGGCGGCCGGGCCACAGGTTCGCTGGACGAACGTGCCATTCGCAAGCAGCTTCGCAAGCCGCTGGCGAACGTCTTCCAGCTCGGCGGGCCCTCTTCCGCGCCGCAACGTTGTGCGCACGTCGTTGATGAACTGGTCGAATTCGTAGTTCACGTCGTCACTCTCGCTTATAAGCATGACCGCTGACAGGCTGTATTCTGCCCCACGCCGATCACCTCTGCCATCACGCCCGGATTCATTTTTCCTTGGTCCCGTACCGCTCGGCGAGAAAGCGCCCAATCGTGCGCGAGGGCACGATGATGTCCTCGAGCCCGAGCTCCTTGCAAATGTGCTCGAACTCGGCGTCCTGGATCTTGGTGACTACTCGCTTGAATCCGAGAGAACGTCCCACCAGGCTGGCGAGGATGTTCGCCTGATCGTTATCGGTCAGCGCGAACAGAACGTCCGTGCCCTTCGGATCGGCCTCGCGCAGGATCGCCGGCTTGCTGCCGTCACCGTGCAGGAAGCCGCAATCGAGCTCCTCGCTGAGGGCATCAATGTGGTCCTTGTCATGCTCGATAATGACCACCTCCTCGCCCCGCTCGCGCATCAGCTTTGCCGTCACCACCGCCAGCGAACTCGCACCGATGATTACCACTCTCATAAGGATTCGTCCCTGTTACCGATCCAGGTTCCCGGATACAGCATCACCAGGACTGCCACGATCTCCAGCCGCCCAAGCAGCATATCAAGTTCGAGCACGGCCTTCAGCAGTGGTTCGAGCGTCGGACTAGTGAGACCGGTGGAAAGCCCCACCGTTGCGGTCGCCGACGTCACCTCGAACAGCGAATGCATCGGCGCGTGGCCATACGCGAGGAACACAAACCACGACAGCAAGACCACCGCGCAATACATCGCCATCAACAGCAGCGCGCGCGCCAGATCCGCATCCTCTATGCGCCTGCCTTCGAACATTGGCTCTATCACCGCGTGACTCGTCGCGCCCGTTCGACGAATCGCGACGTGCGCTGCACGCAGCAGCACCAGCACGCGCAGCAGCTTGACCCCGCCTGCGGTCGAGCCGACGCAGCCACCGACCATCATGGAGACGACCAGCGCGAGCAGCGACGCGTTCCCCAGTGCAGATAGCGGCGAGTCGCTGAAGCCGGTGGTGGTCTGCGCCGACACGCCCAGCACCGCCGCGCGCCGCAGCGCCTGCCGCCAGGGAGCCCCTTCGCCGAAGACCATGAGCACCGTCAGTAGCGCGACGACGAGCGCCAACGCGAACACAAGGGCGCGCAACTCCGGATTGCGCCACAGCGCGCCCGGGCCAGCATGCCAGGCACGATAATAGAGCGGCAACCCGATCGCGCCGCATACCGAAAGCGCCATGATGACCGCCGTCACCTTGCCGGATGCGAATCCCGCCAGGCTTTTGTCGAAGCTCGAGAAGCCTCCCGTGGATACCGCGGCGAGCACGTGGTCGACGCCCGCGGCTGAGTGCGCCCCGGCGGCCCACACTGCGGCGATGCCCAAGGCTGTCAGCGCGAGGTAAACGAGGAGCACGCGCTGCGCATGCGCGCGCACCGTGCTCGCTAGGCCCTCGCTCGGGGTTTCGGGCTCGATGAGACGGCGTGCGACGCCACCCTGGCCTGCGAGCAGCGCGAGCGACAGCACGACGATTCCCAGCCCCCCGTACCACTGCATCCATGCGCGTGCGAAAAGAAAGGTTTGCGGCATGTGCTCGACCGTGGTGAGCGTCGAAAGACCCGTGGTGGTGATCGCGGACACGGCCTCGAACAGTGCGTCCCCGAAGGGGATACTGGAATCCGTGAACGGGATGGTCATGATCAGCGGCGTGGCAAGGAAGGCGAGCGCAGTGATCACCAGCGCCTCGCTCGGCAGCACGCGCGCGGGCTCAGGCAGGCGCGCAAGCGGCAGGCCGACCGCGGCAAACAGCGCGCTCACCGCTACGTAGCTCAGGCTCAGGTGGTACTCGCGGAAGTACAGCGATGCGGCGAGCGGCGCGCACGACAGTAGCGCCTGTAGCAGCGCGAGCTGCCCGAAATACTTCAGCACCACGCGCACCCGCACCGCGTAGGTGACTGCCGCTATTCGCTCGCGATCTTTCACATTGGGTATTCTGCGGCACGCTTGGCGGTGCGCTTGACCCAAATCAAACTCACATTGCGAGAGTCGCTCCTAGGCGCTGCGCTGCGCCTCCATTCGCCGCCGCCGGCGCAACGGGAGCGGGATGTTGCCGTGCAGGAGAATGTCGTTCCAGGTCACGATGCCGGTCACGTCGTCCACGCCGTCAAGCTTGCCTTCGCGCGTGAGCAACGCAATATCGCCGCCACTGTCTCGCAAGCGGGCGAGTACGTCGAAGATCAAATCTTGTGCGTTCACCACCGCAAAATGCGGGCGCGCGTGCTCGCCGACCGTCCCCGCACGGTTGCCGCGCCTTAGCATGTGCACGATCCGGCGCGAGGAGAGCACACCTTGTACCTTCCCGTCGCGCGTTACCAACACGTGCGGTACGAAGGTCTGGCGCTGCAGGCCCTCGAACAGGGTCGTCACCGGCAGGTCCGCATCGCAAAGCTGCATCGGGGTGCGAATGAAGTCCGCCACCGAGCGCAGCATGTACAGGTTGGTATGAAACGCGTCCGGAATGAGGTGGCCGCGACGCGTCAACTTCATGGTGTAGATGCTGTCCGTCATTAGCAGCCGGCGCGCACCGTATGCGACTGATACGGTGATCATGAGCGGCACGATAACGTTGTAATCGCGCGTCATTTCGAAAATCATCACGATTGCAGTGACGACCGCTCCGGTTGCCGCACCCACGAGCGAGGCCATGCCGATCACGGCCGTGCCGGCGACATCCAGCTGCAGGCCGGGCACGAGTGCGTTCGCGAGCAGGGCGAACCCGGCGCCGAAGGTGGCGCCCATGAACAGCGACGGCGAGAAGATGCCGCCCGAGCCGCCCGAGCCGAGCGTAAGCGAGGTCGCGAGCAACTTGAGCAGGCAAAGCAGCAAGAGTATGTAGGGATCGGTGAGCGCGTGGGTGAGCGTGTCCTGTACGGTCGCGTAGCCGATGCCGGCGACGTAGTAGTGCCCGAGGTAGCGCTGGCACAAATAGAACATCGCCCCTACCATCGCCATGCCCAGCACATGCTGGCCGTAGTAGCCGCCGGGCAGTCGTTCGAACCGGTCCTCGAACGCGTAGATCGAGCGGATGTAGATGAACGACAACACGCCAAACATGACGCCCAGCACCACATAGGCTGCGATAGGGCCCAGCGATAGGTGGTAGGACGCCGGCAGAGCGAGGGCCGGAATATCGAATGCGGGATAGTCGCCGAAGAACGCGCGGCCGACGAAGGTTGCCCCTCCCGCCGCGAGCGCCACCGGAATAACTGTGCGCGCGCTGATCTCGGGCAGGATGATCTCAATCGCGAACAGTAGCCCGCCGATCGGAGTGTTAAAGGTCGCCGCGATCCCCGCCGCGCCACCGCAGGCCACTAGCGTGATCCGCTGCCACTCGGGCAGCCGGGTCACGCGTGCCACTGTCGAGCCGAAGGCCGAGGCGATCTGGATGATCGGCCCCTCGCGCCCGACCGAGCCTCCGGTGCCGATCGAAATCCCCGACGCGAGCGCCTTGATCAGCGTCACCACCGGCCGAATAATTCCGCCGCTGTAGTAGATAGCGTCAACCACTTCCGGCACGCCGTGGCCCTTTGCCTCGGGCGCAAAGTTCTTGACGATGAACGCGACCACCAGAGCTCCAATCACTGGCACCCCAATGATCCACGCACCCCAGGGCGACACGGGCGTGTGCAGGTTGGCGTCGTAGGTCAGCGACCACTTGCCGAGGAACATCAGGTTGTGCACCAGGGCGATCAGGTCGCGGAATAGCACCGCGCCGAACCCGCCGGCGATGCCGACCAAAACCGCGAGCACCACAAGGCGGCTGGGCGAGTGCTCGCTCGGCCAGACTCGCCCCAGCTTGCGGCGCCGCACCAGCGCCCGCAGGCGCTCCGCGGTCTCGGACTCGAGAGACCACTCAGAAAGTTCGCCGCCACTGGGGCGCGTCATGACTCACCTATTCACACAAGAAACGCGAAGGCCTAAACGAGGCATGATCGGCTGGAGCATTCCCTCGCGTCGCGCAGTCTGCGTGCGCGCAGGTCTAGGCCTTCAGCCCGGAGGATAACAAACTCTCCGCCTGACACATTGCGTCAGCACTTGCCCGCACACGTGGCTGGCGTCTAGGTGTAGCTGCGGTAGGTTGGCTCGTACATCTTCGATTGGACCAGCGCGAGAGCATCCGGGGGCCGCGGCACGCTGGCGAATCCGCGCGCAAACGCCACCTCGGCCACCACCGCCGCGATGCGAGCCGAGATCTCGCGCACCCGCGCCAGTGGCGGATACAAGCTACCCTGCACCAGGTCCTGGTCTGTAACGAGATCGGCCAGCGCACGCGCCGCAGCGAGAAACATTCCGTCGGTCGCTCGGCGCGCGCCGCACGCGATCAGTCCCAGGCCTACGCCCGGGAAGATGTATGAGTTGTTGCCCTGGCGCGGCACATGGGTCCTGCCCTCGAAGGTGACCGGGTCAAAGGGGCTGCCGCAGGCGAACAGCGCGCGCCCTGCAGTCCAGAGGTAGGCCTCCTGCGCGGTGCATTCAGCTCGCGAAGTCGGGTTGGATAGCGCAAACACGATCGGCCGCTCGTTCAAGCGTGCCATTTCTTCCAGTACCTCGCGCGTGAACGAGTTGCCCACGGCGGCGACGCCGATAATCGCAGTGGGCTTGATGGCCTTCATTGCGCGAAAGGAAGTCCGGCGCCTGCGGGTACTCGTGTGCGTACGGCCTCTTGTGCTCGCCAAGGTCAGTGCGGGATCTCACCACCAGGCCTCTGGAATCCACCAGCCAGCAGCGCTTGCGTGCTTCGCTCTCGGGCATGCCTTCTCCCACCATCGCCGCCACTACCAGGTCGCAGATGCCGGTAGCCGCCTCACCCGCGCCGAGGAAGAGCAGTCGCTGCGCCGCGAGTGTGCTGCGGGTCACGCGCAGCGCGGAGTAGAGCCCGGCGAGCGCGACACTCGCCGTGCCCTGAATGTCATCGTTGAAGCAGCACACCCGGTCGCGGTATTTGTGCAACACGCGGAACGCATTCAGGTTAGCGAAGTCCTCGAACTGGATGACCACGCCTGGAAACACCTCCTGCGCAGCGGAAATGAACTCCTCGACCAGCGCGTCGTACGCTGCGTCCCGCAGCCGGTGTTGCTTGAGGCCGATGTAGAGAGGGTCTTGCAGAAGGGCGGCGTTGTTGCTGCCGACGTCGAGCATCACTGGAAGCGTAGTAGCGGGATGAATGCCGGCGCAGGCGGTATAGAGCGACAGCTTGCCCACCGGAATCCCCATGCCGTTAGCGCCGAGGTCGCCCAGGCCCAGGATGCGCTCGCCGTCCGTGACTACCATGATCTTGACGTCGCGGGTTGGCCAGTTACGCAGTACCGTTGCTACCCTGCCGCGGTCGGCGGCTGAAACCCATATTCCGCGCGGTCGCTGGAAGATATGCGCGAAGCGCTGGCACGCAAGCCCCACGGTGGGGGTGTAGATAAGCGGCATCATTTCGTCCGGATGGTCCATGATCACGCGGAAGAACAGGGTTTCGTTCCGGTCATGCAGCGCATTGAGGCTGATGAACTTGTCGAGATCGGTCGGCAGGCGGCGCAGGTTGTCTAGCACCCGCGCTACCTGCTGCTCGGGCGTAATCACGGCAGGGGGGAGCAGTCCACGCAGGCCCAGGGCGTCGCGCTCGGCATCGCTGAATGCAGTGCCCTTGTTCAGCAGCGGGTCACGCAGTAGATCGAGCCCTGAAGGCAAGCGGTCAGCGCCCGCAGCGGGTCTCAGGTGGGCAGCCATGCAGGAACCCTCCATCCTTTCCCTGCCTGGGATGCTGCGCCGGCCGTCCGGCACACCATTGACGCAGATCAAGCGGATCTTCGGCAGATCCGACCTGCGCTAGCGCTTGCGCAGCCTCCTAATCGCGGCGAGCTGTGCAGCCAGCATTGCGAGCTCGCTCTCGACTGCGGCGATTTCCTGCTTGTCCTGAGCTTTGGCGCGCGCATCCTCGGCCTTCTTCAGCGCCTCGTTGGCCTTTGCCTCGTCCAGGTCGGCGCCACGAATCGCGGTGTCGGCCAGCACGGTAATCACCTTGGGCTGCACCTCCAGAATGCCGCCGGCGACAAAGATCAGCTGCTCCTCGCCTCCGCCCGCAGGCGTGATGCGCACAGCACCTGGCCTGATGCGCGTGATTAGCGGCGTGTGCTGGGGATAGATGCCCAGCTCGCCGACCTCGCCCGGTAGGACGACGAACTCCGCCTCGCCGGAGAAGATCGACTCCTCTGCGCTGACGACATCGACGTGGATGGTATTGGCCATGAACGCGCCTACTGTAGCGTCTTCGCCTTCTCGAACGCTTCCTCGATTGGGCCGACCATGTAGAAGGCCTGCTCCGGAAGGCTATCGCACTCGCCGTTGACGATCATCTTGAAGCCCTTGATCGTGTCCTTGAGCGTCACGTACTTGCCCGGCGTGCCGGTGAAGTTCTGCGCCACGTAAAGGGCTGCGACAGGAAGCGCTGGATCTTGCGCGCACGCGCCACCGCCAGCTTGTCCTCCGGCGAGAGTTCGTCCATGCCGAGGATCGCGATGATATCGCGCAACTCCTTGTAGCGCTGCAGCGTCGCCTGCACCGCACGCGTGGTGTTGTAGTGTTCCTCGCCGATCGTGTTCGGGTCGACCTGACGCGAGGTGGAGTCGAGCGGATCCACCGCCGGATAAATGCCGAGCGACGCGATGTCGCGCGACAGCACCACCGTCGCGTCGAGGTGGCCGAAAGTAGTTGCTGGCGAGGGATCGGTCAGGTCGTCCGCCGGCACGTAGACTGCCTGGATCGAGGTGATCGAGCCGGTCTTGGTCGACGTGATGCGCTCCTGCAGCCGCCCCATCTCCTCGGCCAGCGTCGGCTGGTAGCCTACCGCGGAAGGCATGCGACCAAGCAGCGCCGAGACCTCGGTTCCGGCGAGGGTGAAGCGGTAGATGTTGTCGACGAAGAACAGTATGTCGCGGCCCTCGTCGCGAAAGCTCTCGGCCATCGTGAGACCGGTGAGCGCGACGCGCAGGCGGTTGCCCGGAGGCTCGTTCATCTGTCCGAATACCATCGCCACCTTGGACTCGGAGATGTTGTCCAGCTTGATCACGCCGGCTTCCGCCATCTCGTGGTAGAAGTCGTTGCCCTCGCGCGTACGCTCGCCGACACCGGCGAATACCGACAGGCCCGAGTGCTGCGTCGCGATGTTGTTGATCAGCTCGAGCATGTTGACCGTCTTGCCGACCCCGGCGCCGCCGAACAGCCCGATCTTGCCGCCCTTGGCGAACGGGCAGATGAGGTCGATGACCTTGATGCCGGTTTCCAGCAGTTCGACCGAGGGAGAAAGCTCGTCGAACTTTGGCGCCTGCTGGTGGATCGAGCGGCGCTCGTCGGTCTTGATAGGTCCGGCTTCGTCGATCGGCCGGCCGAGCACGTCCATGATGCGGCCGAGCGTGCCCTTGCCCACCGGCACCGAGATCGGGATGCCGGTGCTCTTCACCTTCATGCCGCGGCGCAGGCCGTCGCCCGAGCCCATGGCGATGGTGCGCACCACGCCATCGCCGAGCTGCTGTTCGACCTCGAAGGTGAGTCCCTTTTCCGCCAGCCCGGCGTCGCCGGTTTCGGACAGGACCAGCGCTTCATAGATACCGGGCATCGATTCGCGTGCGAACTCGATGTCGACCACCGCGCCGATGCACTGGACGATGCTGCCTTCTGCTTGTGCCATGACGTTTTCCTAGACCAATATTCCGTTACACGGCGGCGGCGCCGCCGACGATTTCCGAAAGCTCCTTGGTGATCGCGGCCTGACGGTTCTTGTTGTATACCAGGGTCAATTCGTCGATCAAGGTCCCGGCATTGTCGGATGCGGCCTTCATCGCGACCATGCGCGCCGATTGCTCCGAAGCCATGTTCTCCGCTACCGCCTGGAAGATGATCGTTTCGACGTAGCGCGTCAGCACTTGGTCGAGCACAGCCTTGGCTTCCGGCTCATAAAGGTAGTCCCAGCTACCTTCCGGCGCGCCCAGGCGATCGCCCGAGAGCGGCAGCAGCTGCTCGATCACCGGCTCCTGCTTCATGGTGTTGATGAAGCGCGTATAGACCAGCATCAGGCGGTCGAAGCGATCCTCGATGTACCCATCAAGCATAACTTTCACCGCGCCGATCAGCTTATCGAGCTGCGGCCGGTCTCCCAACTGCACCACCTGGGACACGATGTTCGCGCCGAGGCGCTGCATGAAGCCGAGGCCCTTGTTGCCGAAGCAGCAAACTTCGATCTTCTCGCCCTGCGCCTGCCATTCCTTGTATTGGCCGAGCGTCATGCGCAGCACGTTCGTGTTCAAGCCTCCGCATAGTCCCTTGTCGGTGGTGACCACGATGAGCCCGACGCGCTTGACGGAATCGCGCGTGACCACGAACGGATGGCGGTACTCCGGGTTAGCGTGACTGATGTGCGCAGCCACGTTGCGGATCTTCTCGCCGTAGGGTCGCGTCGCGCGCATGCGCTCCTGCGCCTTGCGCATCTTCGACGCGGCGACCATTTCCATCGCCTTGGTGATCTTGCGCGTGTTTTGCACGCTCTTGATCTTGTTGCGAATCTCTTTCGTCCCTGGCATGGCGTTGGCTCAGCTCAGAAGCTGCCGTTCTTCTTCCAGTCCTCGACTGCACCCTTCAGCGCCTTCTCGTCGTCGGCCGAAAGGTCCTTCTTGTCCTCCATGCGCCCGACCAGATCGGCAAACTTCTCCTTGACGTAATCTCGCATCGACTTTTCGGCCGCGAGAGCCTTCTTCACCTCGACGTCGTCGAAATAGCCGTTGTTGACCGCAAACAGAGTGAGCGCCATCTCCCAAACCTGCAGCGGCATGTACTGCGGCTGCTTCATCAACTCGGTCACCAGACGGCCGCGCTCGAGCTGCTTGCGGGTGGCTTCGTCGAGGTCGGAAGCGAACTGCGCAAACGCAGCCAGCTCGCGGTACTGCGCCAGTGCCAGGCGCACGCCGCCGCCGGTGTCGCGCCGCTTCATGATCTTGGTCTGCGCTGCGCCACCGACCCGCGACACCGATATGCCGGCGTTGATCGCGGGGCGAATGCCAGCGTTGAACAGGTCGGTCTCGAGGAAGATCTGGCCATCGGTGATCGAAATCACGTTGGTCGGCACGAACGCAGTGACGTCACCGGCTTGCGTCTCGATGATCGGCAAAGCAGTAAGCGAGCCGGTCTTACCCTTCACCTTGCCGCTGGTGAAGCGTTCGACCTACGCCTCGTTGACGCGCGCCGCGCGCTCCAGCAGGCGGCTATGCAGGTAGAACACGTCGCCGGGATAGGCCTCGCGTCCCGGCGGGCGACGCAGCAAGAGCGAGATCTGCCGGTAGGCCCAGGCCTGTTTGGTTAAGTCGTCATAAATGATCAGTGCATCTTGGCCCCGATCGCGGAAGTACTCGCCCATGGTGCAGCCCGAATAGGGGGCGATGTACTGCATCGCCGCGGACTCGGAGGCGGACGCGGCGACAACGATGGTGTACTCCATCGCGCCGTGCTCCTCGAGCTTGCGCACGACGTTGGCGATGGTCGATGCCTTCTGCCCGATCGCCACATAGACGCAGAACAGGTCCTTGCCCTTCTGGTTGATGATCGTGTCGACCGCAACCGCGGTCTTGCCGGTCTGGCGGTCACCGATGATCAGCTCGCGCTGGCCGCGGCCCACCGGCACCATTGCGTCGATCGATTTGAGGCCGGTCTGCACCGGCTGCGAGACCGACTTGCGCCAGATCACGCCCGGCGCGACTTTCTCGATCACGTCGCGTTCCTTGGCGTTGATCGGTCCCTTGCCATCGATCGGCTGACCGAGGGAGTTGACGACCCGCCCGAGCAGCTCGCGGCCCGATCGGCACCTCCAGAATGCGGCCGGTGCACTTGACGGTGTCGCCTTCGGAGATGTGCTCGTATTCGCCCAGGATCACCGCGCCTACCGAGTCACGCTCGAGGTTCAGCGCGAGGCCAAAGGTGTTCTTTGGGAATTCGAGCATCTCGCCCTGCATGACGTCGGACAGGCCGTGCACGCGCACGATTCCGTCGGTCACCGACACAACGGTGCCCTGAGTGCGCTTTTCGGCGCCGGTATCGAGATTCTGGATGCGGCTCTTGATCAGTTCCGAAATTTCGGACGGATTGAGTTGCATAGGATTCCTTGGTTTTAAGCCTTGAGTGCGCTGTCCAGCGCCGCGAGCTGCGCGCGTGCCGAAGCGTCGATCACCTGGTCACCGATCAGGATCCGCGCACCGCCGATCAGTTCCTTTTCGACGACAACGTTTACGCGGACCTTGCGGCCGGTATGCTTTTCGAGTCGCGCCGAGAGATCGGTAAGCTGCGCCGGATCGAGCTCGAACGCCGACTGGATCTCGGCTTCGACCACGCCTTCGCGCTCGTTCTTCAACGCTTCGTACTGCGTCCGAATCTCCATCAGCAGTGCGAGCCGGTGATTCTCCGCTAGCACCCGCACCAGATTCTCGCCCTCGCCCGTGAGCCGGCCACTGAGGATCGAAATGAACAACCCGGCTACCTGCGCCGCGGGGACATTTGGGTCCCCCATCGCGGCGCGCATGCGCTCGTCGCCGGATACTTGCGCCAGCGCCGCAAGCATGTCCGACCACTCCGCGAGCGATCCGGCGCCGTCAGCCAGGCGAAAAACCGCCTCCGCGTAAGGCCGCGCGATAGTGATCGGTTCGGCCATGATCGCCTAGAGCTGTGCCTTGATCGAATCGAGCAATTGGGCGTGCGCCTTCGCGTCGATTTCGCGCCGCAGAATCTTCTCCGCGCCCGCGACGGCCAATTGCGCGACCTGATCGCGCAGTTGCTCACGGGCGCGTGTGACTTCCTGCTCGATCTCCGCTTTGGCGGCGGCGACTTCCCGCTCACCTTCCTCGCGTGCGGAACTGCGCGCCGATTCGATCATTTGCGAGCCGCGCTTTTCCGCCTGCGAAATGATTTCAGCGGCCCGCTCGCGAGCGCCTTGGACAACCTGCTCGGCTTCGCGAGCCGAGATCTCGAGCGACCTTCTGCCTTGCTCGCCGGCGGCTAGGCCGTCGGCGATCTGCTTTTGCCGTGTCTCGATCGCGCGCAGCAGCGGCGGCCAGACAAACTTGACAGTGAACCAGATGAAAAGCGCAAAGGCGGCAGCCTGCGTAAACAAGCTCAAATTGATGTTCATGCCTGCCCCTAAATCCGGGTGACGACGGAAGCTTCGGGTTACTTAATGACGGCGAGCAAGGGGTTGCCGAACGCGAACAGCATCGCGAGGCCGACCCCGATGATGAAAGAGGCGTCGATCAGGCCGAGCAGGAGAAACACCTTCGCCTGCAGTGAGGCGGTCAGCTCGGGCTGGCGCGCGGCCGCCTCGAGGAAGCGGCTGCACATAATCCCGATACCGATGCACGCGCCGGCGGCGCCAAGCCCGATCATGAGGCCGATGCCGATCCCGGTGTAGGCCTGGATCATCGCCAGCATCTGAAGTTTTTCCATTTTGATTCCCTTTCCAGAGCGAAAAGACAGTTAATAATCGAGATCAATGATGCTCGTGCGCCATCGATATGTAGGCCACGGTGAGCATCATGAATATGAACGCCTGTATCACCACGATCAAAATGTGAAAGATCGACCAGCCAAGTCCTAGCACAGTACCGAAAACGGTCCCCGTCGGACCGGTCGAGGCCCACACCCAGAGCAACAAGAAAATGATCTCGCCGGCGAACATGTTGCCAAACAGCCGTAACGAGTGAGAAAGAGGCTTCGACACGTATTCCACAACGTTGAACAGAATATTCGGCAGCCACAGCAGCGGGTTGGAGCCGAACGGGGCGCAAAACAGCTCGTGCACCCAGCCCCCCAAGCCCTTCGACTTGATCGAAAAGAAGATCATCAGCACCCATACCGACAGTGCCAGCGCGAAGGTAGTGTTGACGTCTGCGGTCGGCACCGGGCGCCAATTGTGCAGTCCAAGCGCGCCCAGGCCCTTGGAGATGAAGTCGACCGGCAGCCAGTCCATCGCATTCATCAGCAGTACCCAGACAAAGACGGTGAGTGCCGCCGGCGCGACGAACTTGCTTCGGTCCCCGTGGGTGAAGATCCCCTTGACCTGGTTGTCGACGAACTCGAACGCCAATTCGACCAGCGCCTGGCGTCTATTCGGTACGCCGGAAGTGGCGCCGCGCACGATCCACCAGAAGAAGCCCACTCCGACCACCCCGAGGATCACGGCGGTGACGAGAGAGTCGACGTGGAGAGTCCAGAAACCACCCCTACCGATCGGCTCGGCGAGGAAGGTCAGGTGGTGGCCGATGTATTCGGTCGGTGTGAGTTCGGTGCCGGCGGACATCGCTAAACCGTGTTCGACTTTTTTGACTCAGAGCGCCCTAATGCTCGCGCACAATAAACGCCATGGCGAAGATCAGCATGGTGACTGCAAACGATCCGAGCAAGGCGAGCGCAACGACGTCCCTGTATGTCGCCAGTACCAGCCACAACAGGATCACCATGAGGCCGATCTTGATGCCTTCGGCCCTCAAGGCGCCGAGCAGGACCCCCCCTGCCGACGCAGCCTTAACCCGCGAAACCACCAGCGCCGATACCAGCCCGGCAAACATGCTGATCAGGCCACCCAACGCGGCGGAAATCGCGCCGTCGGACCCAATAGCGGCCGCCGCGGCCAGCGTAAGCACGGCGGTGGCGATCAACTGCCACCTAACAACGGTGCGTATCGGCCTCCTCAGAAGTCGAAGCATGGCGTCCGTCCGCCCCGCCCCCTGCAAAGCCCGCGGAGTATATCGTTCACAGGGATATCTGGTCAACGCGTTGCGCCGCAGCACCGGGTTCAAAACGGGTTAGCGCAATTTGCGCAGCAGCGTCTCGAGGTGATCCAGTCCCGCGTAGTACACAATTATTTTGCCTGCGCCCTTCTTGCCCGGTCGGATCTCTACCGTCGTCCCCAGGCGTTCGGAGGCTTCCTGCTCCAGCCTTAAGAGATCGCGATCTGCCTTGCGTTTCTTGTTGGCGCCACCACCGCGCAGCTGCTTTGCCACCAGCGCTTCGGTCTCGCGCACTGAGAGCCCCCGTCCTGCCACGCGATTGGCCGCCTCGATTTGGCGCGCGCCGTCCAGCGCCAGCAGCGCGCGCGCGTGGCCCATCTCAAGCACCCCTTCCAAGACCATCGCCTGCACGGGTTTTGGCAACTTGAGCAGGCGCAGCAGGTTGGTGGTCGCGCTGCGCGAGCGACCAACTGCGTCGGCGGCCTGCTCGTGCGTCATCTTGAATTCGTCAATGAGGCGCTGAAGTCCCGCGGCCTCCTCCATCGGATTCAGGTTCTCGCGCTGGATGTTCTCGATTAACGACATTGCCAGCGCTGCTTCGTCCGGCACTTCGCGCACCAGGGCCGGCACGTCTTCCAGTCCGGCCATCTGCGCGGCGCGCCAGCGGCGCTCGCCTGCGATCAGCTCATAGCGGTCGCGTTCTACCCTTCGCACCAGGAGCGGCTGCATCAAACCCTGAGACTTTATCGAGGCGGCGAGCTCGGCCAAGGCCTCCTGATCCATTCGGGTTCGCGGCTGGTACTTTCCGGGTCGGATGCGGCCCACCGGCAGCGTGGCAAGCGCGTCCCTCGGCGCCAAATCGGCGCCCAACAGGGCGTCCAGTCCGCGCCCGAGTCCCTTTGGTTTGCTCATGTGGCTTCCATTGTTCGTGCGCCGCCGCCGATATCGCTTCTGCCCCGCGCAAGTATCTCCTCCGCAAGTGCGAGATAGGCCTGCGCGCCCTTGGAAGTGTCATCCCACACGACCGCCGGCGCACCGTAGCTCGGCGCTTCCGCCAGTCGGACATTTCTCGGTACCATCGTCTGATAAACCTTGTCTCCGAAGTGCGACTCGAGCTGTTGCGATACCTGCTGCGAGAGCGTGTTGCGCGGGTCATACATCGTTCGCAAGAGACCCGCGATATCGAGACTCGGATTGAGGTTGGCGCGCACGCGTTTGATCGTACCGACCAGATCCGACAGACCTTCGAGCGCGTAGTACTCGCACTGCATAGGGATCAGTACCGCCTGCGCCGCAACCAGCCCGTTTATCGTGAGCAGCGACAGGGACGGCGGGCAATCGATGATAATGAAATCGTATTCGGATGCCACTCCGGCGAGCGCCTCGCGTAAGCGCCCTTCGCGGTTGTCGAGGCCGACCAGCTCGATTTCCGCGCCGGCGAGCTCGCGGTTCGCAGGCAGCAAGTCATAGCCACCGCTTTGCGAGCGCGCAAGCGCTGCGGCCACGTCGGCGAGACCGAGCAGGACGTGGTAGACAGTACGGTGTGCGGTTCGCTTGTCGACGCCGCTACCCATCGTCGCATTGCCCTGAGGGTCGAGGTCGACCAGCAGCACGCGTTGGCCGACGCGCGCAAACGCGGCCGCGAGATTGACGCTGGTGGTGGTCTTGCCAACCCCTCCCTTCTGATTTGTTACTGCAAGTACACGCGTCATTGCGTACTCGCGGGCCGGCAGAGCACGAGGTGCCGCTCGGCATCGAGAAATGGCACCTCGAGGCGCACGACGCGATCACAGGCCGTCCCCTTCGGAGTCCGCGCTAACTCCTCGTTCGGATACACGCCTTTCATAGCCGCCAGGATGCCACCCGGAGCGACCAGCCTGCCGCATGCGTAGAGGAAGTCGGCGAGCTCCGCGAACCCGCGCGAGATCACGACGGTAAAGCGTCTTGCGGGCTGCCAGTCCTCGACCCGTCCGGAGTGGATCGTCGCATTGGCAAGCCCGAGTTCCATTGCGGCCTGACGCAGGAACGCCGTCTTATTCCGATTGCTGTCGTTCAAGGTCACTTGCCATTCCGGGCGCGCGATCGCGAGCGGGATTCCGGGCAGCCCTCCGCCCGAGCCGACGTCCGCGAGCGCACCACCGTCGGGCATCGGCAGATGGGGCACCACCGCGAGCGAGTCGAGCACGTGGTGGCTTACCATCTTCATCGGATCGCGGATCGCGGTCAGGTTATAGGTCCGGTTCCACTTTGAGAGCAATTCGACGAACGCGAGCAGCTTGTCGACGGTTCCCGGCGCGAGCCCCAGCGTCAGCGCTGCCAGCCCGCGGTCGAGCGCAGCCTCGGGGGTCATGCGCTCTTCTTGTGCCGGGCTTGGGCTGCGGCTCGCTTCAGATGAACCAAGAGGAGCGAGATGGCGGCAGGGGTAATCCCTGAAATTCGCGACGCCTGACCGATCGTTTCCGGCCGGTGGCTCGCAAGCCTTTGCCGCGCCTCGATGGACAGCCCCCGCACCTGCAAATAATCTACGTCGGCGGGCAAGCGCACATTTTCATAGGTGTCGCTGCGGGCAACCTCGTCGAGCTGGCGATCGATGTAACCTTGGTATTTCGCCTGAATCTCAATTTGCTCGGCAACGTCCAGTTGCGTGACCCCGGGTCCGGCGTTCGGCAGTGACATCAACGCACGATAGGTAACCCCGGGACGCGAGAGAAGATCTGAAAGTGAGTACTCCCTTTCTATACCTTTGCCAAGTACTCGTGTGGCTTCCGCGGTAGGCAGGTTGCGCGGCGTGAACCAGGTCGATCCGAGCCGGTCGCGCTCCCGTGCAATCGCGTCGCGCTTGCGGCTGAACCGATCCCAACGCTCATCGCTCACAAGACCGAGCTCACGGCCAGCTTCAGTCAACCGAAGATCGGCATTGTCCTCTCGGAGCATAAGACGATACTCGGCCCGGCTGGTGAACATTCGGTATGGCTCCGACACTCCGCGCGTGACCAGATCATCCACCAGCACCCCGAGATATGCTTCGTTCCGTCGCGGACACCATGCCGCGCGCCCCGCGACCTGCAAGCCGGCGTTAATCCCGGCGAGCAGCCCCTGGGCGGCCGCTTCCTCGTAACCCGTCGTACCGTTGATCTGTCCCGCAAAGTAGAGGCCTCTAACGGTCTTCGTTTCGAGGGAGGCCTTCAAATTACGAGGATCGAAATAGTCATATTCGATCGCGTACCCGGGGCGCACGATGTATGCCTTCTCAAGGCCACGGATCGAGCGAACCATCTCGAGCTGGACGTCGAACGGCAGACTGGTCGAGATTCCGTTGGGATAAATCTCGTGCGTGTCCAGCCCCTCGGGCTCGAGGAATATCTGATGACTCGACTTGTCGGCGAAGCGGTGGATCTTGTCTTCGATCGAGGGACAGTAGCGCGGGCCAACGCCCTGGATCACCCCGGTAAACATCGGCGACCGGTCGAGCCCGCGCCGAATGATCGCGTGCGTGTGCTCGCTGGTGTGCGTTACCCAACAGGGCCTCTGCTCGGGATGCATCGCGCGACTGCCGAGGAAGGAAAAAACCGGCTCGGGCGAGTCTCCGGGCTGCTCAACCATTACCGAATAATCGATGCTGCGGCCATCCAGCCGCGGGGGCGTTCCGGTCTTCAGCCGTCCGACTGGAAGCTTCATTTCGCGCAGACGGGCCGCGAGGGTCAGCGATGCGGGGTCCCCCGCGCGACCTGCCTGGTAGTGCTCCAAGCCGACATGGATCAACCCCGATAGGAATGTACCGGTGGTAAGAACCACGGCTCCACAGTGAAATCGAATTCCGAGTTGCGTAACAACGCCGATTACTCGGTCGTCCACGAGCAGAATGTCGTCCACCGCCTGCTGAAAGACGGTCAGATTTGGCTCACCTTCAAGTCGGCGGCGAATCGCCGTCCGATACAGCACCCGGTCGGCTTGGGCACGAGTGGCGCGGACCGCCGGGCCCTTGGACGAATTCAGCGTCCGGAACTGGATTCCGGCCTCATCGGCCGCGAGTGCCATGGCGCCGCCCAAGGCGTCGATTTCCCTTACCAAATGTCCCTTACCAATCCCGCCGATCGACGGATTGCACGACATTTGGCCGATTGTTTCGATGCTATGCGTAAGAAGCAGTGTTTGCCGGCCCATGCGGGCAGCTGCGAGCGCTGCCTCGGTCCCGGCGTGGCCTCCACCAACCACGATGACGTCAAACTGGGTCGGATACAACATGGCGCGATGGGCCCGGCGACATTCAATTACCGGAGAATTTTTCGAGGCGCAATGATACGCGAAGGTGCACAGCGAAACTAGGCGGCAGGTGAAGTTCCACGTGGAACTTGAAGGCATGCGACGTTCCACGTGGAACAAACTTGCCCCGGCAACCGGTGTGCGAGAATCCGCCGCCTCGCAGTCTGCCCATGATCTCTCTCGCCCGTTACGCAACTCTACTTGCCATACCCGAACTCAGACGCGCCCTGTTGGCTTCGCTGATCGGGCGCCTGCCGGTCGGAATCACCGGATTGGCCGTACTTCTGCTTGTCCAGTCTTCCAGCGGGTCGTTCGTAAGCGCCGGCGCAGCCACGGCTTGCTATATCGCCGGCTTGGCAACGCTGGCGCCCGTTCTCGGTAGACTCATTGACCGCGAGGGGCCGCGCCGAATCCTGCTGGTATGCGGCGTCTTAAACCCGCTCTCGCTAGCTGCGCTGGTCGTTGTGATCGAATCGAGCGCCCCCGCTTGGACGTGGCTGGCGCTTGCTGCGACGGCGGGCGCAAGCTTTCCCCCCATAACCGTATGCATGCGTACATTGTTTAGGCAGCGCCTTGGCGACGACTCCTTGCTCGCAACCGCCTATTCGCTCGAATCAGTCCTGATCGAATCCATCTTCATCGTTGGGCCCATGCTCGTCGCGTTCTTCGTCGTCGTTGCATCCCCTTCGCTCGCGGTGCTCTTTTCCGCGACCTGCAGTGCCACAGGGGCACAGTTATTCCTGCACTCGCCAGCATTGCGAAAGTGGAAGGTGGAGTCGCGCCCGAGGTCGAATCTGTGGGGGCCTCTGTCGGCACCAAGATTCGTTTCGTTGCTCGCTGTCGTTCTTTGCTACTCCGTTGCTTTCGGGCTGGTCGAAATTGGCGTCACCGGATTTGCCGCAGAAGCAGGAAGTCCTGCGCTGGCTGGAGTCCTGTTAGGGTTGATGAGCGTAGGCAGCGCGATTGGCGGCCTTGCTTACGGCAGCCGTAGCTGGCATATGTCGCTCGCGCGCCAGTTTTCGCTCACGCTTGCCCTGATGGGTGGCGGGATCCTCCCATTGGCGTTTCTGGCCGGCGTGTGGGGTTTTGCAGCCTTCGCGTTGTTGGGCGGCATCGCCATGTCTCCCGCCCTCACGATGCAAAGTATGTTGGTCGCCAAGACCACCTCTTCGGATTCCTCGGCAGAGGCATTTACTTGGTCTGCGACCGGCCTACTGGCGGGCGTCGGCCTAGGCTTTGCGGCCGGCGGCGTAATCCTGCAGGCTGCTGGTTCAGCGGCAGTGTTCATCGCCGCCGCCGCCGCCTCCCTCCTCGGGGCGGGCGGCGCCCACTTGCGCCTCCGCCATGATACAAAAATAACTATTTAATTCAATGTCTTATGTAACATACTACACAGCTAATCGCCCGTGAAGCGCAGAGCGTCTCGCATCCAACTCGCGCGGCAGATGGCTTCCCAGTTTGCCTAGCAGGCTATCGTGTGAACTTAACTCCTCCTTCCAGGCGTCTGGCTCCACTGCCGCAATTTCCCGATACCGGCCTGCAGAAAACCTTTCCAACCCGTCCCAGACTAGGTCTTCGAAGCGCGGCATGATCCCAAGCGGCGTTTCGACGCCCTGGGCGCGCCCGTGGCATCGCTCGACGATCCAGGCGAGTACCCGCATGTTCTCCGAAAATCCGGGCCAGATGAACTTGCCGCCCGCGTCGCGCCGGAACCAGTTGACACGAAAGATCGCGGGAGGATGGTGCACGACTTTTCCCATCTTCAGCCAGTGAGCGAAGTAGTCTCCCATGTTGTAACCGCAAAACGCGATCATCGCCATCGGGTCGCGGCGTACTACACCGACTTTGCCGGTGATCGCTGCAGTCGTCTCGGAACCGAGCGTCGCGCCCATGTAGACGCCGTCTTCCCAGGTCGGCGCCTGAACGACTAGCGGCACCGTGCTCGATCTCCGTCCCCCGAAGATGAAGGCGGAAATGGGCACCCCAGCCGTATCCTCCCATTTCGGATCCATCGAGGGACACTGCGCGGCCGCAACGGTAAAACGCGCGTTGGGATGCGCGGCTGTACGACTGCTACTCGGGCTCCAGTCCTTGCCCTGCCAGTCGACGAGGTGCGCCGGTGGCTCCGCAGTCATGCCCTCCCACCAGACGTCACCTTCAGGGGTAAGCGCGACGTTGGTGAAGATCACGTTTTCGCGTAACATCTTCATCGCATTTGGATTTGTCACCTCGGAGGTACCTGGGGCGACGCCGAAGAAACCGGCCTCGGGATTAATTGCGTAGAAGCGCCCGTCATGGCCCGGCTTGATCCAAGCAATGTCCTCGCCAATCGTCGTCACTTTCCAGTCTTTGAACGCCGCTGGCGGAATCAGCATTGCGAGATTAGTCTTGCCGCAGGCACTTGGAAACGCGGCGGATATATACGACTTCTCGCCGCGTGGCGACTCGACACCGAGAATCAGCATGTGCTCGGCGAGCCAACCCTCGTCACGCGCCATCACCGACGCAATGCGCAGCGCGAGACACTTCTTTCCCAGCAGCGCATTGCCGCCATAGCCGGAACCGAAGGACCAAATCTCGCGCGACTCCGGAAAATGGACGATCCACTTTTCCTTTTCGTTGCACGGCCAGGCCAAATCGCTCGCACCCGGCGCGAGCGGAGCGCCGACCGAGTGCATGCACGGCACGAAGTCCCCGTCCTCGCCGAGCCACTCCGCCACCGCGCGTCCCATTCTGGTCATAATGCGCATATTCACCACGACGTACGCCGAGTCGCTCAGCTGCACCCCGATCTGCGCGATGTGGGAGCCGATCGGCCCCATGGAAAAGGGCATCACGTACATCGTGCGGCCTCGCATGCAGCCGTCGAACAATCGATTCATCGTGCCGCGCATCTCCCGCGGATCGACCCAGTTATTTGTCGGGCCCGCGTCCTCTTTGCGCGCACTGCAGATGAAGGTTCGATCCTCCATCCGCGCCACATCCGTCGGGTGAGAACGCGCCAGATAACTGTTTGGGCGCAGCTTCGGATCGAGCCTAATGAACGTGCCGCCAGCGACAAGTTCTCCGCAAAGGCGATCGTATTCGGCCTGCGATCCGTCGCACCAAATCACGCGCTCCGGCTTCGTAAGACGCACCATGTCCCCGACCCATTTTCGAAGTCCCGTGTGTCGGATCCACTCGGGAGCGAGCAAATCGTCGGCTTGCGCTGGCCGGGCATTGGTCATCTCGACGTCTCCTGGAAAGCAAAACGGCCCTGACTTTCCCGGGCCGGCGTTGTTATTGTTCAGGCTATGATTTTAATTGTAGCACCCGCCTACGTTGCTATTTTCCGATGCAGAATCGGGCAAATATCTCCCCGAGTAAATCGTCGGGTGTGAAAGCGCCAGTGATTTGCGTCAGCGCGCCATGCGCAAGACGCAACTCCTCCGCGAAGAACTCCCAGCGCTCGAGCTGCAGGGCCGCCTCCTCTAGATGCCGGCGCGCGAGTGACAGGGCGCGCAAGTGCCGCTCGCGCGCGAGGAAGGTCGATTCGCCGGCGCCGCTCCAACCAGCCACCTCCAGCAGCATCCAACGCAGTTCCTGTAGTCCCGCGCCAGTCTTGGCGGAGACCCAAACCTCGTTTGACGCCGCCGGCCGTCGCCCGGCGGGCACCCCGGGCGCGAGGTCCACCTTGTTGTACACCAGGATACGCGCGCCTTCTACCGGCAGACGGCCAAGCATCTCGCGCTCACCCGGCCCAATCCCTGCACCGGCATCGAGCACCGCCAGCACTATGTCTGCGAGAGCAACCTCGCGCCAGGCACGCTCGACCCCGATGCGCTCAACCTCGTCCGGCGACTCTCGCAGACCGGCGGTGTCGACCACGATGATCGGCACTCCCTCGATCTGAATGGTTTCGCGTAGTGCATCGCGCGTCGTGCCGGCGACCGGCGTCACTATCGCTCGCTCCTCGCCCGCAAGCTTGTTGAGCAAGCTAGACTTTCCGACGTTCGGACGTCCCGCGAAGACGACGTGTATGCCGGAGCGCAGGAGGCTGCCCTGCTGACTCTTCGCGAGCACTTCGTCGAGGGAGGCACGAATTCGGGCCAATCGCGCTCGCGCGTCTTCGAGGTGCAACTCGTCTATTTCTTCCTGCGGAAAATCAAGCACTGCCTCGGTCAGGGCACGCAGGTCGGTCAGTTGTACCGCAAGCGCATTGACAGCGGCAGAGAATTCGCCCGCCAAAGAGCGCAACGCCGATCGCGCCGCTTCCCGACTTGCCGCATCGATGAGGTCGGCAACCGCCTCCGCCTGTGCAAGATCAAGCCTGCCTTCGAGATAAGCGCGTCGCGTGAACTCGCCTGGTTCTGCAATGCGGGCTCCCGCGTCGAGGCAGGCACCCAGCAGCATTTGCATAACCACGGGCCCGCCGTGGCCCTGCAGCTCAAGCACGGGCTCGCCGGTATATGAATACGGCGCGGGAAAATATATCGCGACGCCGCGGTCAAACGTCTCGCCGCGGGAATCCGCGAACCCGCTATAGGCCGCGCGGCGCGGCGCGGGGAGCTTGCCCAGGACAGAACGGGCGATCTCCGCCACACCGGGTCCGGATACGCGTACCACTCCTATGCCGCCTCGACCGGGCGGTGTAGCGATCGCGGCTATGGTGTCGCGCCGGGAGCTCCGCTCAAACGTGTCCTCAGCGCTTGTCATGGGCAGGTTTATCGCGGGTGAACATCCGCTGGATCTGCCACTGTTGAAGGATGGAAAGGATGTTGTTCACCAGCCAGTACAGAACGAGGCCGGCAGGGAAGAAGAAGAAGAACACGCTGAACACGAACGGCATGAAGGTCATCACCTTCGCCTGCACCGGGTCAGGGGGCTTCGGATTCATCCGCGTCTGAATCACCATGCTTATCGTCATGAGAATCGGCAGCACGTAGTAGGGATCAAGCGCCGAGAGGTCCTTGATCCAGAAGATGAACGGTGCGTGCCGCAATTCGATCGCCGCGAGCAACGTCCAGTAAAGGGCGATGAATACCGGTATTTGCACCACGATTGGAAAGCAGCCTCCAAGCGGATTGATCTTCTCCGTCTTGTACAGCTCCATCATCGCCTGGTTGAGCTTGGCTCGGTCGTTGCCGTACATCTCGCGTAGCTTGGTCAAACGCGGCGTGACAAGCTTCATCTTAGCCATCGACCTATAGCTTGCGGCAGAGAGCGGGAAAAACACCAGCTTGACGGTAATCGTGAGCAAGATGATCGCGACTCCC
This sequence comes from uncultured beta proteobacterium, assembly GCA_963755395.1. GTDB lineage: Bacteria > Pseudomonadota > Gammaproteobacteria > Burkholderiales > SG8-39 > DAHVFK01. The sequence continues at coordinate 195,098 of CAVWJJ010000004.1, forward strand.
CAGTTGCCAGTCAGGCTGTGATACTTTTCGAGCAGCCAGAATAACGGCCAGGCAATTATGCTGAGCCAGCCATAATCCACCACCAGGTCGAATCCGGGAGCCACAGCCTTGAGCCTTTTCTGCTCCTGCGGGCCGGAAAATAGAGGTACGTCGACGCGCGCGCTTGCGCCGGGCGCCAAACGCGGTGTCGAGACGATGAGTCCCGCGGCGAACAGCCCGTCGGGCAAATGCTTCAAGTAGAACTCTCGCGGCAGCTTTCCGTTCGGTACCCAGGCTGACACAAAGTAATGCTGCACAATACCGATCCACCCGTCGTCCGCATGCTTGGGGTATTCCGCTTTGCCTTCCTCGATGTCGGAGAAGCTGATCTTCTTGTACTTCGACGCGGCGGTGTACAGCACGGGACCAAAGTAGGTGCGGGATGTATGTGTCTGACCCGGGGGATCCTTGTCGTTGCGCACCAACTGGAAGTAGGCATCCGCCGTGACCGGCGCCGTCCCCCGGTTCTTGATCTCGAACGCGACGTCAATCAGATAGCGATTGCGATGGAAGGTGTACACCTTTTCCACGGATAGCCCATTTGGCCCGTCGGCAGCAAACCGCACCTCAAGCTTGTCGGCGCCAGCCGCCAGCTCGCGCGGCCCAGGCAAAAGGCGCCAAATCGTACGATGGTTTGGCAATCCGTCGCCGATAAGTCCGCTTTCGGCTTCGTAGTTGTAGCTCTGCCCGAGCAGCACGAAGTTCTTGTTTTCGTCGGCTTGCGCTTTGTGCTCAAGCAGTTCTAGGCGCTCCAGCGTGCCGCCAAGGGTGTTGATGGTGGCCACCACCAAGTCGGTGCGTACCTGCACCGACGTTCCCTGTGTTGCCGGAGCTTCAGCGCCCGGCACGCCGGTGGCACGGATCGTGGAAAGCGATGTGCCAGCGGAAAGGTTCCTCGGGGAAGTCCGCGGAGTCAGCGTAGGAACACCCTGACTCTGCGCGGCTGAAGCGGTCACTCGAGGCGGAGGTTGGTTCGCCTTTTCCCACGCGTCCCACAACAGAACAAGGGAAAAGCTGAAGATCACAAGCAGAACCAGTCGTTGCGTATCCATGTGGTGAGCGTCGTTCTATTCAGCGTCGCGGCCCGGGAACCGGGTCGTGACCGCCAGGGTTCCAGGGCCCGCAGCGGCACACACGCCTCGCAGCCAGCCATCCGCCGCGCAGAGCGCCGTGGCGGGCAAGGGCATCCTCCGCGTACTCAGAACAACTCGGGTAGAAGCGGCAGGAAGGTGGCAGCAGGGGGCTGAGAAAGCAGCGGTATCCCCTGACGACGAAACGCAACAGCGAGGAAATCATGGATTCAGCCTGCTAAAAAATTCTCGCAGTTGCAGCATCATCTGCAACGACGGCTTGGCGCCATAAGGCGGCCGCACCAGCACATCCAACGCGCCGAGGCTCTCCTGCTCAAAGCGAAAGGCCTCCCTGATGCGGCGCTTAAGGCGGTTGCGCTCAACTGCCAGGGCGGAGTGCTTGCGCGTGACCAGAATTCCGAGGCGAGGCGGCCCGTTTTCGCGCCTTCCCAGGTAAAACGTATAGCCACTGACACTTCGGCGCTTGCCCTGCCGCAGGAGCCGCACGAACACAGCGCTCTGCGTCAGGCGCCTCTCCGGTCCAAGCCCGTACCGTCGTGCCCGCTTGCGCCCGCCGAGCACGCCGGAGGAGGATCCTAAAGCCCCAGGCGCTTGCGACCCCGCGCCCGACGTGCACGCAGAACTGCGCGTCCACCAACCGTGCGACTGCGGACAAGAAACCCGTGGCGGCGCGCGCGGCGCGTCTTGGACGGCTGATAAGTACGCTTCATCGCTGCACCAATCCGAAAAAGGCGGGTATTAGAGCGTGCGCATGCGGGCATTGTCAAATTACCCGCTTTGGAACGACGTCCCTGTGGATAACTCTGCATGAAAAAGGTAAGATTGCGCCTTCGACGGTGAGCCTCTCGCGCTTGCCTCGGAGCGCGCCGCAACGAGCGCAAAAAACGAGGCCGACAACACAATGCAGAACCTGTGGGACGCGTGCCTGCGGCGACTGGAGCAGGAGCTCCCCGCACAACAGTTCAACACCTGGATCCGGCCTCTTTCGCCAGAGGGAGCCACGGAATCAGACACGCTGACCTTGGCGGCCCCGAATCGATTCGTGCTCGAACTCGTCCGAGAACGCTTTGCAACTCGCATAGAGCGACTTGCTTCGGAGGCGAGCGGGCGCGACCTCGGGCTGCGATTCGTCCTCGCACGTGGTGCCGATCCGGCCGTTCGCCCCCCACCCGCGGCTGCGCGCGACGTCACCGATGTGCCAACCATCCTGGAACGCGCCCGCCTAAATCGTGGCTTTACCTTCGATAGCTTTGTCACTGGCAAGGCTAACCAACTCGCCCGTGCCGCGGCTATCCAGGTTGCCGAAAATCCTGGAATTTCGTACAACCCCTTATTCATCTACGGCGGCGTTGGCCTCGGCAAGACACACTTGCTCCAAGCCATCGGTAACCACCTAGCGGAGCAGCGAGCCCAGGCACGCATTCGCTACATTCACGCCGAACAATATGTCACCGATGTGGTACGTGCATACCAGCAGCGATCGTTCGACGAATTCAAGCGCTACTACCATTCCCTCGACCTCCTACTCATTGACGACATCCAGTTCTTCTCTAACAAGGGACGCACGCAGGAAGAGTTTTTCTATGCCTTCAACGCATTGGTTGAGGCGCATAAGCAGATCGTGATTACCTGTGATACGTACCCGAAGGAAATTACCGGCATGGAGGAGCGCCTGATATCGCGCTTTGGTTGGGGCCTTACCGTTGCGATCGAGCCTCCCGAATTGGAAATGCGTGTGGCGATCGTGCTGAAGAAGGCAGAGGCCGAGTCTCTTGCGCTATCCGAAGATATAGCCTTCTTCATCGCCAAACACATTCGGTCGAACGTGAGAGAGCTCGAGGGGGCCTTGAAGAAGGTGCTCGCTTATTCTCGATTTACTGCTCGAGAGCTTTCCCTCGATTTGGCGAAGGAAGCATTGCGGGACATCCTGAATGTGGCCAATCGGCAAATCACCGTCGAAGGAATCCAGAAGACAGTCGCCGAGTACTTTAAGCTCAGGATATCCGACATGCATTCAAAGAAACGGAGCCGTAACGTGGCCAGGCCAAGGCAAGTCGCTATGGCGCTTGCCAAGGACCTTACGCAGATGAGTTTGCCGGAGATCGGAGAAGCATTCGGCAATCGTGACCATACCACCGTACTTCACGCTTGCCGCACTATCGCAACGCTGCGCAAGAAGGACTCCGTTATCAATCGCGACTACCTTGTGCTTGAACAGGTACTCAAGGGATGAACAACCTGTGCATGATCGTAGTTCAAATTGTGCATAAGCCGATCGCCGCGGCAAGCAGCAAAGATCTGTCCACACCACCGTACAGACATTCCACAGCTTGTGCAGGGCGAGAATGTGCCGCAACTGTCCGTAGGCAATGAAGTTTTGCCATTATCCCCAGATGTCGGGCAACCTATTAACTATTACTAAGGTAAGAGAATGGTTCTAGTTAAAGCGAAGCGAGACGAACTCCTTGGCCCACTTTCCGCCGTTAGCGGAATCATCGAGCGTCGCCACACGCTTCCAATTCTGTCCAACGTGCTGATAGACCGCAGCGCGAAGTCACTTTCTTTTCTCGCGACGGATATCGAGATTCAGATCACCTCGGGCACCCCCCTTGAACAGGCGGGAGAAGCATATTCGGTAACAGTCGGCGCCAGGAAATTGGTCGACATTCTGCGTGCATTGCCGGACGGTGCCGAAGTAACACTCCAGCAGCAGGACAAGCGCATGTTGGTCAAAGCGGGGAAGAGTCGCTTTAGCTTACAGACCTTGCCCGCGGAAGATTTTCCTCGCCTATCCAAGCCGGTTGGCGAGGTGGCTCGCATGGCGTTGGAGCAAAAAGCCTTGCGACGATTACTTGGTTTGGTGCAATACGCAATGGCGCAGCAGGACATCCGCTACTACCTCAATGGGCTGCTCATGCTGGTGGAGGATACGCAGCTCAAGCTGGTGGCCACCGATGGGCACCGACTCGCCTTCGCATCCATGGCGCTGGACCTAAGTCTTCCGCGCCAGGAGGTGATCGTACCCCGCAAGACAGTGCTCGAACTGAGCAAGCTTCTCGCGGACACAGAGGACGAAGTCAGGATCGAACTGTCGGCCACTCAGGCGGCCTTCAGCTTCGGAAACGTCGAGCTCGTTTCAAAGCTCGTCGACGGAAAGTTTCCAGACTACACGCGTGTAATCCCGACCCAGCATAAGAACACACTTACCCTGGATCGCGAGGTGCTGCGGCAAGCATTACTCAGGGCTGCAATCCTGTCGAACGAGAAATTTCGCGGTGTACGCTGGGTGCTCAGCGATGGCAGCCTCAAGATCGTATCCTCGAACGCCGAGCAGGAGGAGGCGCAAGAGGAGTTAGAGGTGACTTATTCCGGAGATTCGCTCGACATCGGATTCAATGTCAATTACCTGCTTGACGTGCTCAATAACGTTCCCGGAGCGGCTGTCGAATGCAGTTTTGGAGATTCCTCTTCAAGCGCGCTGGTAACCTACACTTCAGAACAGAATTTCAAGTACGTCGTCATGCCGATGCGCATCTAATAACGGACGATTCTAGGGGAAAGGTAAGGTGGGAGAAGCTGAAAAACTACTACCGGACGCGAGCGAATACAGCTCCGACAGCATTAAGGTACTGAAGGGGCTGGAAGCTGTCCGCAAGCGCCCCGGGATGTACATCGGGGACACGTCCGATGGTACTGGGCTGCACCACATGGTGTTCGAGGTCGTCGACAATGCCGTCGACGAGGCGCTCGCGGGCTACTGTGATGAGATCCTGGTCACCATTCACACTGACAACTCCATCTCCGTCATCGATAACGGCCGCGGAATTCCAACCGGCATCAAAGAGGACGACGAGCTCAGACGTTCCGCCGCCGAGATAGTGATGACCGAATTGCACGCTGGCGGAAAATTCGATAGCAACACCTACAAGGTGTCTGGGGGCTTGCACGGAGTCGGGGTATCCGTCGTCAACGCGCTTTCGGAGTGGCTGAGGCTAACGGTGTGGCGCGACGGCAGCGTCCACCAGATGGAGTTTCGTAACGGGGTTCCGGTCGAGCCGTTGAAGGCGACAGGGAACACTGAAAAGCGAGGTACTGAAGTCCATTTCCTCGCTTCAAGGGATGTGTTCGGCAATATCGATTATCACTACGACATTCTCGCTCGAAGATTGAGAGAGCTTTCATTCCTCAACAACGGCGCCAAGATCGTTCTGGTCGACCAGCGTGCCGGGAAGGAGGAGAACTTTGCGTTCTCCGGTGGTGTAACTGGTTTCGTGGAGTACATGAACCGCTCCAAGACCGTATTGCACCCAAACGTGTTTTCTGCAACTGGAGAAAGAGAGGGCATCACGGTCGAGGTCGCAATGCAGTGGAACGATTCCTACCAGGAATCGGTGTTGTGCTTCACCAATAATATTCCCCAGAAGGACGGTGGGACGCACCTGACGGGACTGCGCGCCGCGATGACTCGTGTGCTGAATAAGTACATCGAGGAGAACGAGTTGGCGAAGAGAGCCAGGGTTGAAACCACCGGCGATGACATGCGGGAGGGGCTCGCCTGTGTCCTCTCCGTGAAAGTTCCTGAGCCAAAGTTCTCGTCGCAGACAAAGGAAAAGCTCGTCTCCTCCGAGGTACGGCCGGCCGTGGAGGAGGTCATCGCGGAAAAGCTGCGTCAGTATCTTGATGAGAGGCCGGCGGACGCGCGTGTGATCACAGGCAAGATTGTCGACGCGGCACGCGCGAGGGAAGCCGCAAGACGGGCGAGGGAGATGACGCGCAGGAAGGGCGTCCTCGACGGCGTCGGATTGCCAGGAAAGTTAGCAGACTGCCAGGAGCGAGACCCCGCGCAGTGTGAGCTTTATCTGGTCGAAGGAGATTCTGCCGGCGGTTCTGCGAAACAGGGGCGCGACAGAAAATTCCAGGCGATTCTTCCGCTGAAAGGGAAGATCCTGAACGTGGAGAAGGCGCGTTTCGACAAGCTGCTTTCATCTGCCGAGATCGCGACGCTCATCACCGCGCTTGGCTGTGGCATCGGCAAGGAAGAATACAACCCTGAGAAGCTACGCTACCACCGTATTATCATTATGACTGACGCGGACGTGGACGGGTCCCACATACGGACCCTGTTGCTCACCTTCTTCTATCGCCAGATGCCTGAACTGGTCGAGCGCGGTCACATCTATATTGCGCAGCCACCTCTGTATAAGGCCAAACTAGGCAAAGAGGAGCGCTATTTGAAGGATGAGCACGAATTGAATGCGTTCATGCTCAAGCAGGCTCTTGTTGATGCTTCCCTTTACGCCTCCACGCAACGTCAGCCGATTGCGGGCGACGCGCTTGCGGAGCTGGCGAAGTCCTACCTCCTGTCGAAAGCGGTCATCGAGCGGGTTTCACGCTGGGTGGACAAGGACGTTCTCGCGGCGATGTTGCGGGGCGTACAGGTCGATCTGTCGCGACGTGAAACTGCGGAAGCGTCGGCAAATGCGCTGATGGCTTCCATTCCAGGAAACGGGATACACATCAGCGCCCATTTCGACGCGAAGACCGAGCGCTACCAGGTCAGGATAGAGCGCGCACGTCACGGCAACATGCGCGTTAGCCACATAGACTCGGAGTTCTTGTTATCGGGCGACCATGCGCAAATTCAGCAAACTGCGGAGTTGCTACGCGGCCTGGTGGGCGCCGGTGCCTACGTGCAGCGCGGAGAGAAGAAGAATTCGGTGAAGGATTTCCCCGAGGCCATGCGCTGGTTGCTCGCGGAGGTGCAGAAGTCCATGAGCCTTCAGCGCTACAAGGGCTTGGGCGAGATGAACCCCTCTCAGCTCTGGGAAACGACTATGGATCCGCAGATGCGCCGGCTGTTGCGGGTGCAGATCGAGGACGGTATCGCGGCGGACGAGATCTTCACCAAGCTGATGGGAGACGAAGTCGAGCCACGGCGCGCGTTCATAGAATCGAACGCGCTCGGAGTGCGTAACCTTGATATCTAACTTCGCTTCTTTTTGGAGGCGGGCTTTGCCGCCTTCTTCGCTGGTTTGCGCGCGGCGGTGGCGGACTTCTTCGTCGCGGCGGGCGCGGACGCCGGTACCGCTGCGGCCGCGGCGACCTTGGGCTTGCGCGGCTCGAATTCGAATCCGACACGACCTTCCGGATTCTTGACCAGATACGCCTTGAACGAACGCCCTTTTTTCGAGATGAAGCGCTGCAGCAGATCGGTCTTTCCAGTCGCGAGCAGCTTCGCCATTTGGGTCCTCTCGACTGGCTGCTGAAGGATGAGCTTGCCAGAGCGGAAGTCGCAGCTGCGCGATGGTCCGACGGCTTTCTCGCAGACGTACGCGACACCGTGTTCGAAAACGCGAGCACCGCACTTCGGGCAAGCGCCGAGGCTTTCTTGCTCGGAAAAGTCTGGCGCCTCTTCGGCGTCCGACGAGGCCGATCCGTGACCAAAGTCGAATTCGACCCGGTACTCGTCGTTCAGCCTGACGCCGGCCGCGAAAGGCTTACCCATCCGGCTGCGGAACCCCGTTAGGGGACCGATGAAGCGCGTTCGAATCAGTTCACTGACTTCTTCGGGAGACCATTCGCGTCCGGAGGTCACTTTCCAGATTGAGAAGTCGCACTTCTGGCATTGAAACTTGCGATAGTTCTCCTGCACCTTACCGCCGCACTTCGGACAAGGCGCATTGACCGTAGCGAAGGCGGTATCCGGTATGTCTCCGTTCCTGATCCTCTCCACCATGTCGCGGGTAACTTGCTCGATGTGCTCCATGAACTCCTGGCGCCGCAGCTTGCCTGCTTCCATCAGCTTGAGTTTGAATTCCCAGTCTCCGGTCAGTTCAGGCGAGGTGATCTCGCTGACGCCGAAATGGCGCAAGGCGAACAGAAGCGAAAACGCCTTCGGAGTCGGCACCAGTTCCCGGCCGCTGCGGTGGACGTACTCTTCCTGAATCAATCCCTCGATCACCGCCGCGCGCGTGGCCGGCGTGCCGAGCCCCTTCGCCTCCATCGCCGCACGCAATTCGTCGTCTTCGACCAGCTTTCCGGCACCTTCCATCGCCGAAAGCAGCGTCGCCTCCGTATAGCGCGGGGACGGTTTCGTTTGATTTGCCTGCGCGCCGATCTCGGAGAGGTCCACCATCTCGTTCGGTGCGACCACCGGTAGGCTGTCGCTTTCAGATTGGGCCGCGCGGCCATACACGACGAGCCAGCCAGGGTTGCGCAGCACCCGGCCCTCCGTTCTGAACTGGTGGTTACCTACCCTCGTGATTCTGGTCGTCTGCAGGTACTCGGCAGCGGGATGGAAGACGGCCAAGAAACGCCGCACAACCATGTCATAAAGCTTTTGTTCGGCGTCGTTGAGTTGTTTTGGAGGCTGTTGCGTAGGAATGATCGCGAAGTGGTCGGAAATCTTGGTGTTGTCGAAAACGCGGCGATTCGGCTTGACCCAACCCTGTTTCAGCACACTTTTGGCAAAAGCGCCGTACTCATTGGTAGCGGCCAAAGCCTCCACGGTCTTCTTCACTGTCCCGAGATAGTCTTCCGGGAGCGCGCGCGCATCCGTGCGGGGGTAGGTCAGCACTTTGTGTCGCTCGTAGAGCGCCTGCGCGAGCGAAAGCGTCATTTTGGCGGGAAAACCGAAGCGGCCGTTGGCTTCGCGCTGCAAGCTCGTGAGATCGAACAGCAGCGGCGAGAGTTGCGTTGAAGGCTTGCTTTCTTCCATGACCGAGCCCTTGCCGCCGCGGCATGCTGCGACGATCACCTCGGCCTCTTTCGCACTCCACAACCGGTCCGGCTTTCGCTCGCTATCCTCGTCCTTCTTGTACCCGGGATCGAACCAGCGTCCTGTGTACTCCCCGGCAACGGCGGCGAAGCGGGCATGGACTTCCCAGAAATCGCGCGGGACGAATGCTCGGATACGCTCCTCGCGTTCGACGATCACTGTAAGCGTCGGAGTCTGCACACGGCCTACCGTGGTGAGATAGAACCCACCCTCCTTCGAGTTGAAGGCGGTCATCGCGCGAGTGCCGTTTATCCCCACCAGCCAGTCCGCCTCGGAACGGCAGCGGGCCGCATCCGCGAGCGGAAGCAGTTCCTTGTCCGGACGCAGGGTGTCGAAACCGTCGCGGATTGCCTGCGGCGTCATCGATTGCAGCCACAAGCGCTCAATGGGCTTCTTAATGCGCGCATAGTTCACGAGATAGCGGAATATGAGTTCGCCCTCGCGACCGGCGTCGCAGGCGTTTATAAGTGCCCCGACGTCCTTGCGCTTCATTAACCGCAGAAGCAGATTGAGCCGGTCCTGGCTTCGCTCGATCGGCGTCAATTCGAAATGTGGCGGAATGACCGGTAGTCTGGCGAACGACCATTTGCCCTTCTTCACGTCGTACTCCTCCGGCAGCGAGAGCGCCAGCAGGTGCCCGACTGCCGATGACAGCACGAAATCGTCGTTCTCAAAATAATCGCCCTTACGCGTGAAGCTGCCCAGCGAACGGGCAATGTCCGCGGCAACGGAGGGTTTCTCGGCAATTATCAGCGTTTTGCTCATGGAGGGCCGGGCGAGTCGCCGCGGGCGTCGAAAGGCGGCAGATGATAAGTGCAAACGCGCCGGGGCGGCAACCCAGGCGGTAAAGGCCCCGCCCGGGCCCCGCCTTGCACGCGCGAGCCTTAGTTCGGCAAGCGCTCGTGTTGAACCGTGAACAGGTCCTCTGCGAGCAGACGGCTGGTGGGCGTTTGCTGGTTCCAGAGCACCATCAGCACGATCAACTTGAGTTGCTCGAGCGACAATGCGGAACCGGTGGCAGCGAGCGCACGCTCGATGACGTGCTCGCGAACCTGTGGACTCAGGATTCCGGATTGCTCCAGCGTGAGCAGAAAGCCGCGACATTCTGTATCTAGCTTGGCAAGCTCTTTCGGTGCGTAAGCGCGGAAGGTGTTGTGCGAGTCGGGAATCGGCGCGAAATTGCGGTGCGGGACGCGAAGCACGCCTGCGAGCCAAGACAGCGCTTCGCTAATGTCGGTGTCCTCGAAGCCAGCAGCGGAGAGCTTCTTTGCCACCAGTTCGCTGTCTTGGGCGAGGTCGGTTTGTAGACAGTGCTCGAAAAGGTATACGAGGATTTCATACATATTATTGTTCTCCTCAGCAGTTCAGACGTTGATATAGCCCGCCGGGCAGCACCGCAATCAGTCCGGCGAGTTCGAGCCGCAGCAGTTCCGAGGATACCTGCTCGGCAGTCAAACCTGCACGCACGCAGAGCGAATCGACGTCTATGGGGTCGAACCCCATATGTGCCACAAGGGGGTTATCCGGGGGCGGCAGCATGCGCCCGGATCGGGGAATAGCGTTCCCTGTAGGCTGGAAGCCACCGAGTTCGGACAGCACGTCCTCCGCTGATTCAACCAGCTTGGCGCCGGACTTGATGAGCGCGTGACATCCCTTGGACAGTGGCGAGTGAATTGACCCGGGAATTGCGAACACTTCGCGTCCCTGTTCGACGGCGGCGCGCGCAGTGATCAGCGAACCTGAAGCAAGCGCCGCCTCGACCACCAGACAGCCTTGCGCCAATCCACAGATGAGTCGATTGCGACGGGGGAAGTTGTGCGCGGCCGCCGGGGTCCCGAGCGGAAACTCGGAAATCAGCAAACCGCGCTGCCCTATCTCGGCCGCAAGCGATGTGTTACGTGCGGGGTAGGTGACATCGATGCCTGTTCCGAGCACTGCAATCGTGGACCCGGACCCCGCTAATCCACCGCGATGGGCCGCCGCGTCGATGCCGAGCGCAAGGCCGGAAACGATCGTTAGGCCCGCGTCACTGAACGCACGAGCAAAGCTTTCCGCGTTACGCTCGCCTTGCACAGTTGCGTTCCGGCTGCCTACGACAGCGAGCGCAGGCCGAGTCAGCAGCTCGAGACGGCCATGCGCGTACAGGAGTGTCGGTGGGTCCGCAATTTCGAGCAATGGCCTTGGGTAGGCCTCGTCGGCAAGGGTAACGACTGCATGTCCCGGCTGCGCCGCCCACTCACTTGCCGCGGCGACGGCGGCAGCGACTTCGGCGGAATCGGTGGCGTCAATGGCCGCGCGAGGGGCGAACCGCACGAGGTCAGAGCGGGAACGCGCCAGGATTTGTTCAGGTAGGCCGAACTGTTTGAGCAGCAGGCGAATAGCGACTGGCCCGAGGCCTGGCGTAAGGGTGAGTCGCAGCCAACTCGCCAGCCCCGGTTCCGTCGTCATAGGCCCGCCAAAAGGCGGAATCGCGCTCGCACGCGCGGCTCCGGTCTTCGATGGCGCCGCGCACCAAGCCCGGGACTAAGGCGTTTGCACCACATCCAACGGCTGAACAGGCCTCACGATACTCATGACTAGTGCGTAAGATACGCGGTCGAACACACGAAATACAAACACGTGGCCATTTGGCTCGTCCGGTAGCCGGATCTGGGCATCTGGCGCGCCTACCGGTTTGGAGGTATCAGTCACGGTCTGGCCATGCGTGTAGACGGCCAGCACTGTACCAACGTCGATGCCGTCGGACTTACCCCGATTGATCGTGATAATCGAATCCGTGCCTGTCTCGCTCACTCGCTGCACGCCGCCGTAAATCGACATCACACGGCCCCTGATAAAAACGCTCGGCGAGTGCGGCGCATAATTCACCGCCTGCGGTGGGCCGGCCGGGATCAACTTGTCACCGACGCCGACTTCTTGTTTCACGTTCGCCAGCTGCACGGTAGTAGGTTCCCCGGACCTCGTCACCTGTGCGGTCCCAAGGAAGATCGCTTCATAGCCGAGGGTTCGATCGGTTTCCGGATCGACGAGCGCGCTACCTGCCCGGTAGACGTTCCACGTCTTTTCTTTCGAGCGTCCAATGCCGCGCACGTAGGCTGAATTGCCGGATTCAAGGATCACTCGGTCCTGCTGAGTCGCGACGATCGTCGGTGCGTTATCCAGCCCGCCAGGTTCGATGACCAGCGACTGGGTGAGGAACGGTTCGATTACCGAGGGCGGAATGCTCGGTATCGGTACATCGGTGCTGCCGATCACCCTAGTCCTGGGATGAAGCGCCTCGTTACCTGAGGTACCCGAGCTACCCGAGCTGCCCATGATCGTAAGCCGTCCGTGCAATCGGTCGAGCACGATCACGTTGCCAGGATAGATGCGATGGGGATTCTTGATCTGATCCCGGTTCAGGTTCCACAATTCTGGCCAGCGCCAAGGCGAATTGGTGAAGCGTTGCGCAATGCCCCAAAGAGTGTCGCCCGGTACGACAACGTAGCGGTCCGGTGCATCCGGCTTGATTGCGCCAGAGCTTTTGGGTGCCTCGGCCGCGGCCCCGGCCGCCGCCAGGCTCGCAACGACAAAAGCCAGCGTTGTGATAGACTTACGCAAGTGACCGTACATAGGGCCCCCGATTGTTTCTTGGCTCTTCGGGCCGGCTTGAAGTGCCGATTGTTCACCCAAAATTGGCATAAAAGCCCATTTAGCTTACATACTGCCTGAAATTGTGCATGTAATTAATTCACACAGCAAGTGATTTCCTGATTTCAATGGCCCTCTTGAACATCCTCCGATACCCCGACGCGCGGCTCCACAAGACAGCCATGCCGGTGACGGTCTTCGATGATGGCTTGAAAAGGCTGGTCCACGACATGGCCGAGACCATGTACGCGGCCCCCGGGATTGGCCTTGCGGCTACTCAGGTCGACGTTCACAAACAAGTCATCGTCATCGACGCGTCCGAACGGCGCGACTCGCTGATCGTGCTGGTCAATCCCGAGATCGTCGAGACGACAGGTATATCCGACATTGAGGAGGGCTGCCTTTCGGTGCCCGGAATCTACGAGCTCGTCGAGCGGGCCGAGCGCGTAAAGGTGCGCGCGTACGACCAGAACGGCAATGCGCTCACGCTAGAGGCGCAGGGTCTGCTTGCAGTATGCATCCAGCACGAGATGGACCACCTGCAAGGCAAGGTCTTCGTGGAGTACCTTTCGCAGCTCAAGCAGCAGCGCATTCGCGCAAGACTGGCCAAGCAGCTCAGGAAGAGCGCTTAGCGACGCGGGTGGCGGCACCCGCGACACCGGCGCTGGCGCGGTAGCCGCGAGGTCGGTGAGGGTTCTCCATGCGATTGGCTTTCGCAGGTACTCCGGAGTTCGCTGAGCGTTCGCTTGCTGCTCTCCTGCGCGCTGGCCACCAAGTATCGCTCGTGCTGACCCAGCCGGATCGCCCCGCCGGACGCGGCATGCGACCAGCGCAAAGCGCCGTTAAGCGCTTGGCACTGCAGCAGGAAATTGAGGTATTCCAGCCCACAACGTTGAAGGACCGCGCGAGCCTTTGCCGAATCGTCAGCGCCGGTCCGGAACTGTTGGTGGTCGCGGCGTACGGCCTTATCTTGCCACAAGCGATGCTCAACTGTGTACCGCTGGGAGCCCTTAACGTTCATGCGTCCCTGCTTCCGCGCTGGAGGGGCGCAGCACCGATCCAGCGCGCTATCCTCGCCGGTGATCGCGAGAGCGGCATTACGATCATGAAGATGGATGCGGGCCTTGATACCGGACCGATACTTGCGCAGAGCGCGATCTTGATCACCGAGGACGACGACGCGGGGACGCTTCATGAACGTCTCGCCGCCCTGGGCGCGAAGATGATCGTCTCGGCGCTCGCCGCCGTTGAGTCGGGCCGTGCTCGCTTTACGCCGCAGTCCACCGCAGACGTCACGTATGCGCACAAGATCGACAAGTCTGAATTGACCGTCGACTGGTCACGCCCTGCACAGGAGCTTGCGCGAGCGATTCGCGCATTCCGGCCGAGTCCGGGCGCGTCGAGCACTCTCGAAGATGCGGGCATAAAGATCTGGGAGGCACATGTTGCGCAAGGTTCAGGCGAGCCAGGGCGCGCGTTGGCGGCGAGCCCACATGGCATCGTGATTGGCTGTGGACAGGGCTCACTTGTCGTGACCCAGCTTCAGCGGGCGGGTGGTAGGCGCTTGTCTGCAGAGGAGTTCCTACGAGGCCATGCGATAGTCCCAGGCACGCGATTCGGCAAGCCAACTGAACGGGCATAGCGCATGGCGCCTCGCAAGCTGGCCACGGTCAGAGAGGACGCACCTTCCCTTGCTGGTTCCATGGCGCAAGCTGCGCGGATTGTTGCGAGCGTCGCCGCCGGACGCAGCCCTTCCGCGGCGCTAGAGCGTGCGGCTGAGGAGGGGAACGCATCTCGAGCGTCGCTCCTGGATCTCACTAACGGGACCTTGCGCCGGTACGGACGGGTTCAGGCGCTTTCGCGAATCCTCAGCAAACGCGGTGGAACCGATCCCGTTGTCGAGGCGCTGCTGTGGTGTGCTTTTTACGCGCTCGATTGCAGCCGGCATGCCGCGTACACGGTTGTCGACCAGGCAGTGCGCGCGTGCGCCATAGTGGGGCAGCACCCGGCAAAGGGCTTCGTAAACGGTGTATTGCGCACGCTGCTGCGGAAGCGCGCGGCCATCGAGGCGGAGCTCGCTTCGGATGCGGAGGCGCGCTGGCAGCATCCTGCGTGGTGGATCAGCACGGTGCAGCGTGGTTATCCGGATACCTGGCGAGAGGTGCTCGAGGCTGGCAATACTCATCCGCCTATGTGCCTACGTGTGAATGCACGGCGCGTCTCTACGCAGGACTATCAACTGCGGCTCAAATCGGAGGGAATAGCCGCCAAACGCGTAGACAGTTGTGCGTTGTTGTTGGATAAGCCGGTGCCTGTCTCGCGTCTGCCAGGTTTCGCGCAGGGCGAGGTTTCGGTGCAGGACGCAGGCGCACAGCGGGCGGCCACCTATCTCGACCTGGCTGCCGGGCAGCGCGTCCTCGATGCCTGCGCCGCTCCCGGAGGGAAGAGCGGACACATGCTCGAGCTGGAGGATATTGCCCTCACCGCGTTGGATGCGGATGCCGCGCGCTGCAAGCTGATTGAGCGCAACCTCGCGCGGCTGGGTTTCGCCGCCCGCGTGCAGGCTGCCGATTGCACTCACCCCGAAAAGTGGTGGGACAACAGGCCGTTCGACCGCATTCTTGCTGACGTACCTTGCTCCGCGTCTGGCGTAGTGCGCCGCCATCCGGATATCAAGTGGCTGCGTCGAGCCCTCGATCTGAGTACATTTGCCGCGCGCCAATGCGCAATTCTGGACGCGCTTTGGTCAGCGCTCGCTGCGGGTGGTAAATTGCTGTATGTCACTTGTTCGGTGTTCTCAGAGGAAAACGACGCCGTCGTCGAAAGCTTCGCGGCACGTATGCCGGACGCGCTTCGCCTTCCGCTGCCGCAAGGCGCAGCGTCCACGCTGCTGCCCGGGGCGGAGCACGACGGATTCTATTTTGCCTTGCTAGCGAAGCGAAACTGAGAACGCGATGCGCGGCATCGCCATCCTGCTCAAGCTTCTCCCGCTCGTGCTCGTGCTCGCCTTGAGCGGCACCGCGCGAGCGGACGAGATCGTCGTGCGCGACGCAAATTTGCGTGCGACTGACGAGGGACTGGTGCTCAACGCCGAATTCAGTTTCCAAATCACTCCCAGGCTCGCTGAGGCTGTTGAAAACGGCGTACCGCTGTATTTCGATCTCGATTTCGAGTTGACCCGCTCGCGGTGGTACTGGTTTGACGAGAAAGCCGTCGCGAAGCGCATGCAGGTTCGGTTGTCCTACCATGCCCTGTCGCGGCAATACCGCCTGTCGACCGGCTTGCTGCAGCAAAGCTTCGGCACGCTGGAGGAGGCACTGGACGTGCTCAGGCGCCTTCGCAACTGGCTGGTTGTCGATCGTACCGTCTCGCTCGCTGACGCGACTTACGAGGCAGCCGTGCGCATGCGTTTGGATACTACTCTGCTGCCCAAGCCATTCCAGCTCAGCGCACTCACTAATCGGGAATGGAACCTAGAGTCCGAGTGGAAACGATTCAGCTTCCGTCCGCCGCAGCAACCACCGGCGCCGGTGGAAAGCCGCCAACCGACCGAGGCGCCGGCGCGATGAGAGCGCTGTTGATCATCGGGGCCGCGCTTGCCGGGGTGCTGATGTTTCTGCTCGCTACCGCGAGCGCAAACACATCTCTGTTCGAACAGCACTACCCGATTTTGCTGGCGTTGAACGCGGCACTCGCGGGTCTGCTGGCTGTACTGGTTACGTATCAGCTCGTTGCCCTGGCGCGCAAGTATCGCCGTCGCGTTTTTGGGTCGCGATTGACGCTTCGATTTCTGGTTCTATTCGCAATGATGGCCGTCGCCCCCGGATTGCTCGTGTATACGGTGTCGGTACAGTTCCTGAGCAAGAGTATCGAATCGTGGTTCGACGTCAAGGTAGATGCAGCGTTGGAAGGAGGGATCACCCTTGCACAGGGTGCGATCGACCAAATGCTCACCGAGATGAACGTCAAAGGGCGCGCCATGGCTCTTGAGCTCGCTGACCGGCAGCAGGCCGATCAAGTAGTGCTTCTCAATAGGCTGCGCGAACAGGCTGGGGTGCAAGAAGCAGTGATCGTTGCCGGAAACGGGCGAGTCGTGGCGACCGCAAGTGAAGACGTGAGCAAACTGTATCCGGAAGTCCCGAGCGCGCAGGCGCTGCGCCAGGCTCGCGTAAATCGCGGTTACACCGCAATCGACTCACCTCCGGGTAAACCGCTCGCACTGCGCGTTGTAGTGCCGATCAGCGCGCTCGCGCTCACTGACGAAGCACGATACCTCCAGTTGCGACAGACGCTCCCAGAGTCTTTCACCCGCAGCGCGGAAGCCGTCGAGACGGCCTATCGCGACTACCGCGAGCTGGCACTGTCGCGGCAGGGGCTCAAGCGCATATATATCGTCACGCTCACACTGACCTTGTTAATGGGGTTGTTTTTCGCCATCGCCCTGGCGGTGATCCTTTCCAACAGGCTGTCCGAGCCACTCGCGAATTTGGCGCAGGCGACGCAGGCCGTGGCGCGCGGTGATTTTTCGCGCCGGGCACCGGTTACCAGTCGCGACGAACTCGGCGTGCTCACGGAGTCGTTCAACTCCATGACCCGGCAACTCGACGACGCACGCCACGTGGTCGAGACGAACCGGGTTGCGCTCGAGACCGCCAAGGCGCACCTCGAGAACATTTTAGCCAATCTCTCTGCGGGCGTGCTTGTATTCGACCGCGAGCTCCGCCTCTCGATCTTTAACCATGGTGCCGCCGCCATCCTGGGCGATGAGCTGCGCGCCATGTCGGGTAAGACGCTAGATGCTTGGCACGCCGGCTTGGATGCCTTCGCGATTCCGGTACGCGAGGCCTTTCTGGTCCACGGCCAACGCACCTGGCAGCTAGAGCTTACTCTCAAGGGCACTGGCAAGACGCTGCTGGCACGTGGTACTACACTCCGTACCGCGACCGAGGGCGGGTATGTCCTGGTGTTCGACGACATCACGCAACTGATCCAGGCCCAGCGTGCGACGGCTTGGGCGGAAGTCGGGAGGCGGCTCGCGCACGAAATAAAGAACCCCCTTACTCCGATCCAGCTTTCGGCCGAGCGGTTGGAAATGAAGCTCGCCGGTCGGCTTCCTGCGCAGGAGGCCGAGACGCTCAAGAGGGCCACTCAAACCATCGTGAACCAGGTCGCGGCGCTCAAGGCAATGGTTGACGCGTTCCGCGATTATGCAAGGCTTCCTGCTCCCTCGCTCATCGGGCTGGATCTGAACGTCCTGGTCAGGGAGGTGCTTGCGCTCTACGAGAACTCGAGCGTGCCAATTGCAAAGCAACTGTCCCCGGCGCTAAGGCCGGTGCGCGCTGATTCGGCGCAAATCCGACAGGTATTGCACAACCTGATTCAGAACGCGCAAGACGCGCTCGAGCAGGGGCAGGAGTCGAGCAAGCCGGCTATAGAGGTCCGCACGGAAATGCAGGGCGATCGAGTGAAGATCGCCGTGAGCGACAATGGACCCGGGTTTCCGGAAGAGATGATGACCCGCATATTCGAGCCTTACGTTACGACCAAACCGCGCGGCACGGGGCTCGGTCTGGCCGTCGTGAAGAAGATCGTCGACGAGCATCATGGCAGCATCGCGATCGAAAATCGCCCTCAGCGAGGCGCCTGCGTGAGCGTACTACTGCCGGTGATGGACGAGCAAGGCAGCGCGAGCAAGGCGGCCTGAAATCGGCACGCAATCAAGATATGAATTGTCCATGGCGCAGATTCTGATTGTCGACGACGAGGTTGGTATTCGCGAACTCTTGTCGGAGATTCTCGCGGACGAAGGCCATCAGGTTCTTCTCGCCGAGAGTGCCGGAGCGGCGCGCGGCCTTCGGGAGCGCCAGCGGCCCGATCTAGTGCTGCTAGATATCTGGATGCCGGATACGGACGGGATCACCCTACTCAAGGAATGGGCGGCGACCGGACAGCTGACGATGCCGGTAGTTATGATGTCCGGGCACGGTACTATTGAGACCGCCGTAGAGGCGACGCGGATTGGCGCGCTCGACTTTCTTGAGAAGCCGATTGCGCTGCAGCGACTTCTGACTACCGTGAAGCGCGCGCTGCGCCAGGAGGCTGCTGCGCCACGCGAAATCTCTCTGACTACGCTTGGTCGTTCGGCGACGCTCGCGGAAGTCAAGAAGCGGCTCGGTCAAGTTGCGCAAACGACTGCGCCGCTGATGTTGCGCGGTGAGCGCGGCATGCGGGCGGAGCTCTTTGCCCGGCTGCTTGCTGCACCGGGTGCGCCGTTCATTGCTGGAGGACCTCTATTGGCAGAACCCACCAGCGAACTGCTTACCCGTGCGGCGGGGGGTGTGCTGTTCATTCCGGATTTGGCGCGTCTCGAGCGCACCGAACAAAGAGGCCTCGAATTCCTGCTCTCGCGTGCGGAAAAGCACAAGACCCGGGTTGTGTCCTTCTCGACGTTGGATGCTAGAACTCTGGCCGAAAAGCAAGACTTCGATGCTGAATTGGTGGCGAGGTTGGCTCAAGTCACCCTCAAGCTGCCGGCGTTGCGCGACTTCGCCGAGGATGTGCCAGATCTTGCGGCGCTTATGCTTGCGCAGCTAGTGGAAGCGCGAGCCTGTCCGTCGCGCCGACTGTCTGTCGCAGCGCTGAATGCGCTGCGACATCATGCGTGGCCAGGCAACCTCGCCGAGCTTGAGAGCGTGATCACGGACCTCGCGCACACGGTGCTCGACGAGGAAATCGGGCTAGCAGATGTGGAACGCGTACTAACAACGCGGACCGACGTGCCGGACGCGCCGCAACTGGGTCTCGATCGACCTTACCGAGAGGCGCGCGATGCCTTCGAGCGACTTTATTTCGAGCGCCTCCTGGGGCGCGAGGAAGGCAGCATGTCGCGTGTGGCGGAGCGCTCTGGACT
Organism: uncultured beta proteobacterium; assembly: GCA_963755395.1. Classification (GTDB taxonomy): domain Bacteria; phylum Pseudomonadota; class Gammaproteobacteria; order Burkholderiales; family SG8-39; genus DAHVFK01. The sequence continues at coordinate 214,545 of CAVWJJ010000004.1, forward strand.
CGAACGCACGCACTTGTACCGCAAGCTCAAAGCGCTCGGCCTGCCGGTTGGGCGGCGCGAGGACAACGGGTCATAAGTCTGATGCGCGGCAACAAAGGGTCTACAATGGCGCGCCTTTCGCAGGGGAAAGTGCGGCCTTGAAAATAATCATACTCGGCGCTGGACAGGTTGGCGCGTCGGTTGCCGAAAGCCTCGTTTCCGAGCAAAACGACATTACGGTCGTCGATATCGACCCAACGCGATTGCGCACGCTGCAGGACAGGTTTGACTTGCGCACGCTGGTAGGGAGCGCCTCGCATCCCTCCGTCCTGGCAGAAGCGGGCGCTGCAGATGCCGACCTCTTGATCGCAGTTACGCAGTCTGACGAGACCAATCTCGTTGCCTGCAAGGTCGCCGCGCGTATGTTCAATGTTCCTCGGCGGGTGGCACGCATTCGAGCGACCGATTTTCTGAACGACGAGAAAGTGCTCGGTCCGGAAGGCTTCGAGGTCGACCTGTCAATTTGCCCCGAGCAGGTGCTTACCGACTACATTGTCAAGCTGGTCGAGTTTCCCGAGGCATTGCAGGTGCTGGATTTCGCCGACGGCCGCGTGAGCCTCGTCGCGGTGCGCTCGTACATGGGTGGCCCGCTCGTCGGGCGTCAACTGAAGGACCTGCGGAAGCATATTCCGGGTGTCGATACCCGGGTGGTCGCTATCTTCCGCCGCGACCGCGCCATCGTTCCAGATGGCGATACCGTCATCGAGGTCGATGACGAGGTGTTCTGTCTCGCACCGGAAAAGCATATCCGCCGGGTTATGCGTGAGTTGCGCCGCATGGACCGTCCGGTCAAGCGCGTGATGGTCGCGGGGGGAGGCAACATCGGGTTGCGCCTAGCCCGAGCGCTCGAGAACGACTACTCGGTGCGTGTCGTCGAACACAACAAGCGCCGCTGCGAAATGCTCGCCGCCAAGGTCAACCGTGCTTTGGTACTCAACGGTGATGCTACCGATGAAGAGCTGCTCGAGCAGGAGAATATCGCCGAGATGGACCTGTTCGTGGCCGTTACCAACGACGACGAACACAACATCATGAGCGCACTGCTGGCTAAGCGCATGGGCGCGCGGCGCGTTGTAGCGCTGATCAATCGCCGTTCGTATGTGGATCTTCTGCAGAGCGGCGAGATCGACATTGCAATCTCGCCAGCCCAGGCGACCATCGGTAAGTTGCTGGCACACGTACGACGCGGCGACGTGGTCTCGGTCCACAGCCTGCGGCGGGGGGCGGCCGAGGCGCTCGAGGCCGTGGTGCACGGCGATCGCGAATCCTGCCGCGTCACAGGTCGGCGGATTGACGAGATCGATCTTCCCGCGGGAACGACCATTGGCGCGCTGGTGCGCGGAGACGAGGTGATCATGGCGCACCACGACTCTGTCATCCAGGCCGAAGACCACGTGATCGTCTTCGTGGCCGATAAGAAGACGCTGCCGCGAGTGGAGAAGTTGTTCCAGGTCGGCGTCCGGTTTCTCTAACGCCAGGCGCGCGGCAATGGGAAGGTTCAATGCCGTCCTGAACCTGCTTTCGGTTGTGGTAATCATCTTTGCCGCCACCATGCTCGTGCCGCTCGGCTTGTCGTTGCACCTTGCGGACGGGGCGGAGCAGGCCTACGACAGCGCGATTTTGGCTACGGCGCTGGCCGGTGGGCTGGGCTGGGTCGCGACACGCGGCCGGCAGCGCGAGCTGCAGGCGCGTGACGGTTTTCTGCTGGTTACTCTCGCCTGGACGGTGCTACCCGCGTTTGGCGCGCTGCCGTTGTTGGCCTACCTGCCGAAGCTCTCCTTTACCGAAGCATATTTCGAAGCCATGTCAGGCCTGACAACCACGGGCGCGACGGTGCTTACCGGGCTCGACCGCTTGCCGCCGTCGATCAACTTCTGGCGCTGCGAGCTGCAATGGCTGGGGGGCATGGGGATCCTGGTGCTGGTGGTCGCGATCCTGCCACTTCTAGGGGTGGGCGGACGGCAGATCCTGAAGGCCGAGACGCCGGGGCCAATGAAGGATACAAAGCTCACGCCGCGCATTACCGAAACCGCCAAGGGGCTGTGGGGCGTGTACGGCCTGCTAACGCTCGCGTGCGCACTCGCGATGCACTGGGCAGGGATGAGCTGGTTGGATGCGGTGATGCACGCCTTTACCACCATGAGTACGGGCGGGTTTTCTTCCTACGACGCGAGTTTTGCGCACTGGAACTCTCCCGCGATCGAGGCCGTGACGATCGTCTTCATGCTGATCGCCGGCATCAATTTTGCGACCCATTTTCAAGTGCTTCGGAAGCGCAGCCTGAAGCCCTACCGCCAGGATCCGGAGGTCGGCGTGTTCCTTGCGGTAATCGCAGTAAGCATCGTCGGTATCACGCTTTTCCTGCTGGCAAAGGGCGTTTACCGGGATTTTTGGGTTGCGCTTCGGTATACGGCGTTCAATCTTGTGTCGGTCGCCACCTCGACCGGGTATGCCAACACAAACTTCGGTGTCTGGCCGCTGTTCGCGCCGCTGTGGATGTTGTTTCTGGTTTCGTTCGCCAGCTGCTCGGGATCGACCGGTGGCGGCATCAAGCTGGTACGCGCGATGCTAATGTTCAAGCAGGCGTTCCGCGAGCTCGCCCGCATCGTCCATCCGCGCGCCTACATTCCGGTCAAGCTCGGTGGCCACCCGATCGAAAACAACATCATCTTCGCCGTGCTCGCCTTTATGCTCGTCTACGGCGGCACGATAAGCGTGATAACGATGCTCCTTGCCGCGACGGGCCTGGATTTTGTCACCGCTTTTTCCGCCGTGGTGGCCTGTATCAACAACCTCGGCCCGGGTCTCGGACAGGTTGGACCGGCAACCAATTTCGCCTTGCTGGACGATTTCCAGACTTGGTTGTGCTCGGCCGCCATGCTGCTGGGGCGGCTCGAGCTGCTGACCGTGCTGGTGCTGCTGACGCCCGCGTTCTGGCGCAAGTGACGCGCACGCCTGTGCACATTGTGACGGGTGCGCCAAGTGCAACACGCGCCCTGGTCGAGCGACTGCTGGCAGCGCGCCCGGGCTGGGCGAAGCTCGCCTCAATCGGATGTCCGTGCTGTACCGGCCGCGTGGAGACCCAGATTGCACTCACGCGCCTGCTGCGCGACGCCAGACCTGGACGCGTGCTGCTCGAACTGGCGGATGAGCAGCATCTGGCAGGATTACAGCGGGCGCTCGGCGAGTGGCCGCTCGCACGCTATATCGAGTCCGGCCGGGTCATTCGCGTGCCGCGCGATTGGGCGTTAGCACCCGAGGCTTTAGGCGCGTAGTACAGCCACGACCAGCGCTAGCCAACCGAGGATGAAGGCTATGCCGCCAAGCGGCGTCACCGCACCTAACCACTTCGACCCGGTGAGCGCCAGCAGATAGAGGCTGCCGCAGAAAAGGATAATACCCCCCGTCAGCAGCCAACCGGCGGTACGCAGCCAGCCTGCCTCCGGGGAAAGCTGCAGGGCGAGGCCGACAGCGAGCACCCCGAGTGCATGCCAGAAGTGGTATTGCACTGCCGTGTGGTAAACCTCCAGCATGTCCGCCGGCAGCCGCGCCTTCAGCGCATGCGCGCCGAACGCTCCCAATACCACCGCGAGGGCCGCCATAGCGGCCCCGATTGCGACAAACAGCTTCGCCCCGCCGCTCATGCGCTAGGGCTGACGACCTAGCTGCCCTTCTTCTTCGTGCGCTGCGGGCGCTTCTTACCGTAGCTGCCCTTGTATATTTTGCCGCGCCGCGTGCGCTTGTCACCCTTGCCCATGGTCATGCTCCGCGATGATGAAGATTACGTTGCCGAATTATAGCTAGGCCGCTGCGTCGGCGGCGGCCGGGTTTTCGGGTTCGTAGGCGAGATATGGCGCCAGCCAGCGCTCAGCCTCTGCGACATTCATGTTCTTGCGCCTCGCATAGTCCTCGAGTTGATCCCGCCCGATCTTGCCTACCGCAAAGTAGCTCGCTTCCACGTGCGACAAGTAAAAGCCCGATACCGACGCAGCGGGGAGCATCGCGCACGACTCAGTAAGCACCATGTCCGCGTTGCGCTTGGCGTCCAACAGGTCGAACAATGTCCGCTTCTCGGTGTGATCGGGGCACGCAGGATAGCCCGGTGCAGGCCGAATGCCGCGATACTTTTCGGCGACGAGATCGTCACCGGTGAGCTTCTCGTTTGGCGCGTAGCCCCAGAATTCGCACCGGACGCGTTCGTGCAGGCGCTCGGCGAGGGCCTCTGCCAGGCGATCGGCGAGCGACTTGAGCATGATCGCGCCGTAATCGTCGTGGCGCGCCTCAAACTCGGCTATTCGGGCGTCGATTCCGCCACCCGCAGTCACCGCAAACGCGCCGACGTAGTCCGGCACTCCGGAGCCTTTCGGCGCCACGAAATCCGCTAAACACAGGTTCGGTCGCCCGGCCGGCTTGTGATTCTGCTGCCGCAGGTTGTGCCAGGTCATCAGTACGTCGAGCCGACGTTCGTCGGCGTAAAGCTCGATGTCGTCGCTGCCCAGGCGCGCGGCAGGAAACAGGCCGAACACGGCGTTGGCGGTGATCCACTTCTCCTCGACCACGCGCTTGAGCTCTTTCCGGGCGTCGGCAAATAGCTTGCGAGCCGCCTCGCCGACCACCGGATCCTGAAGGATCTTCGGGTACGCGCCCGACAGCTCCCAGGTCTGGAAGAACGGCGTCCAGTCGATGTAGGGCACCAATTCCTCGAGTGGGTACCCGCGTAGTACGGTGACGCCTAGCCTGCGCGGCACAGGCGGACGATAAGTCCCCCAATCGGTCTTCAGGCCCAACCTGCGCGCTTCGGCGATCGAGTGCAGCGGTCCTGGTCCCTTCTTCTCCCGATGCTGCGCGCGAATTCGCTCGTAGTCGGCGCGCAGCGCGGCAACGAATGTCTCGCGCTGCTCGGTCGATAGAAGACTGCTTACCACCGTGACGCTGCGCGAGGCGTCCGGAACGTACACCACCGGCCCGGGGTAATTCGGCGCGATCTTTACCGCAGTGTGCGCGCGCGAGGTCGTTGCGCCACCGATCAGCAAGGGCACGCTGAAGCCCTCGCGCTGCATCTCGCGTGCCACATGAGCCATCTCTTCAAGAGATGGCGTAATCAGGCCGGAGAGGCCGATCGCATCCGCGTTCTCGCGCCGCGCGGTCTCGAGAATCTTCTGTGCCGGGACCATGACGCCGAGATTCACCACGTCGTAGTTATTGCACTGAAGCACGACCGCGACGATATTCTTGCCGATGTCGTGCACGTCGCCTTTGACCGTCGCGATCACGATCTTGCCCTTGGCTCGCCCCGCGTCGCCGCTCTTCTCCTTTTCCGCCTCGATGAACGGAATCAAGTGTGCCACCGCCAATTTCATGACGCGCGCTGACTTCACGACTTGCGGCAAGAACATCTTGCCGGCGCCGAACAGGTCACCCACGATGTTCATGCCGTCCATCAGAGGGCCCTCGATCACCTCGATCGGGTGCGCGAATTTCAGCCGCGCCTCTTCCGTGTCCTCGACCACGTGCGTGGCGATGCCGCTGACCAGCGCGTGCGCGAGCCGCTGCTCGACGCTATGGCTGCGCCAAGCCTCGTCTTTGACGTTTTCCTTGGCCCCCATCTTGACCGAATTCGCGAATTCGATCATGCGTTCGGTCGCGTCCTCACGGCGGCTGAAGATGACGTCTTCGACGTGTTCGAGAAGCCGTGGCTCGATTTCTTCGTACACTCCGAGTTGCCCGGCATTCACGATTCCCATCGACATGCCTGCCCGCACCGCGTGATACAAGAACGCCGTGTGCATCGCTTCGCGAACTGCGTCGTTGCCGCGGAAGGAAAACGACAGGTTGGAGACTCCACCCGAGACCTTGGCGTACGGGAGGTTCTTGCGTATCCAGGCGACCGCTTCCAGGTAATCGATGCCGTAGCGAGCATGTTCCTCCAGCCCGGTAGCGATCGCGAAAATGTTCGGGTCGAAGATGATGTCTTCGGGCGGAAAGTCGACTTCGCGCGTGAGCAAGTCGTAGCATCGCTGGCAGATCGCCTTGCGACGCTCGAGAGTGTCCGCCTGGCCCTTCTCGTCGAAAGCCATCACGATTGCCGCGGCGCCATACTTGCGTACCAAGCGCGCCTGCCGCAGGAACTCCGCCTCGCCCTCCTTCATGCTTATCGAGTTGACAATTCCCTTTCCTTGCACGCACTTCAGTCCTGCTTCGATCACGCTCCACTTGGAGGAGTCGATCATCACCGGCACGCGCGCAATATCGGGCTCGGACGCGATGAGACTGAGAAAGGTCGTCATCGCCTTTTCGGAATCGAGCATCGCCTCGTCCATGTTCACATCGATCATCTGCGCCCCGTTCTCGACCTGCTGCCTCGCTACCGAGAGCGCCGAAGCATAGTCCCCGGCCAGAATGAGTCGTGCGAACGCCTTTGAGCCGGTGACGTTGGTGCGCTCCCCGACGTTCACGAACAGAGAGTCGTCGCCGACGTTGAGCGGCTCGAGTCCGGCCAGCCGGAGCTTCTTCGGCAGCGCAGGGATGACCCGGGGCGCAACGCCGCGCACCGCCTCCGCGATCGCCTCGATGTGTTCAGGAGTCGTTCCGCAACAGCCGCCCGCAATGTTCAGCCAGCCGCTCCGGGCCCACTCTCCCATCTGGCGCGCCATCGACTCCGGAGCGTCGTCATATTCTCCGAACGCGTTCGGCAGGCCGGCGTTCGGATGGCAGGAAACAAAGGCTTCGGCGACGCCGGAGAGTTCTTCGACGTAGGGACGCAGTTCCTTCGCACCGAGCGCGCAGTTCAGTCCGACCGCGAGCGGTCGCAGATGGCGCACCGAGTTGTAGAACGCTTCCGTAGTCTGGCCGGAGAGCGTGCGTCCGGAAGCATCCGTGATGGTGCCCGATACGATCACCGGTAATCGCGTAGCGCGTCGCTCAAAGCAGGATTCGATCGCGAACAGCGCTGCCTTTGCGTTGAGCGTATCGAACACGGTTTCCACAAGGACCAAGTCGACGCCGCCCTCCATGAGCGCGTCTAGCGCCTCGCCGTAGGCAGCCACCAGCTGGTCGAAAGAGATATTGCGAAACCCCGGGTCGTTCACATCCGGCGAGAGCGATGCGGTCTTGCTTGTCGGCCCCAGAACGCCGGCGACGAAGCGTGGACGCGAGGGGTCCTTCGCGTCCCACTCCGCAGCCGCGCTGCGCGCGAGCGTCGCGGCGGCGAAATTGATCTCCCGCACCATGGACTCCATCCCGTAGTCCGCCATTGAGACCGAGGTGGAATTGAACGTGTTCGTTTCTATAATGTCCGCGCCCGCGGCGAGGTAGCCGCAATGGATGCGCCGGATCAAATCCGGCTGTGTCAGGCTCAATAGATCATTGTTGCCACGGATCTCGCGCGGCCAGTCGCGAAAGCGCGTCCCGCGGTATTGCATCTCGGACAGCTTTTCGCGCTGGATCATCGTGCCCATGGCGCCGTCGAGCAGAAGGATGCGTGAAGCGAGAAGGGACGCGATTCTTGCGGCGTGGGAAGGCTGATTCATGTCCTGTCCGAAAAACAAAAAAGGCCCGTTCAGCTTTCGCAGGAAACGGGCCTTCGTCGTCGGGGCGGCACGCGTCTCTTTAGCAGCATTTCTTTGTCGTCGCCGTTCGGCGATTCGGCGCCCGCAAGCTGAACATCAAATCGGCGCTGACTGACAGTTTGCCTGCCGAAGCCCTGATCTGTCAACCACTTGCGTGTGCAGGGGTATAATCCGACCCGGAGAATGAGCACCCACCATGCAGCACCTCGAACCCAAGCAAGCCTACGAGTTTCTTCATCGGAATTCCGATGCGCTGTTCATCGATTGCCGCAGTGAGATGGAGTACCTTTTTGTCGGGCATCCGGTCGGGGCACTGCACGTGGCCTGGAACGACGGCCCGGACTGGGAGGTCAATCCGCACTTCGTCGGTCAAGTGAAGAAGCTCGCCGGCACCAACCATACGATGCGCCCGATCCTTCTCATTTGCCGCAGCGGAAATCGCTCGCAGGAGGCAGGCGAGGCGCTCGAACGCGCCGGATTCACGAAGATCTACAACGTCGTGCACGGCTTTGAGGGCGAACTCAACGATCGGCATCAGCGCAATGTGACCGCAGGCTGGCGCTTCGAGGGTTTGCCGTGGGAGCAATGCTGACCCCGTGACGACGCTCGAAGCCGAGTTCAAGTCGATCGAAGGCAAGTTCGCCTGCGAAGTCCACTGGGGCGACTGCGACCCCGCAGGCATCATCTTCTATCCAACCTATTTTCGCTGGTTCGACGCCGCGACCTGGAACTTTTTCGCGCAGGTAGGCTACGACGTGAAGCGCATGCGCGCCGAGGACCTGGCGATGCCGTTGGTCGCGGCGAATTGCGAGTTCCGTGCCTCGCCGGTGCACGGCGACCGCTGCGAAGTGCTGTCGCGTGTGCTGCGCTGGGGAGGCAAGTCATTCGTGCTATTGCATCGCGTGATGCGCGACGACGGCACACTGCTCGCCGAGGGATCCGAAACCCGGGTCTGGACGCGCCGGGTCGGTGGTCCGGGGGGGGCGATGAAGGGTCAGCTGATCGGCGAGGAGCTGAAAATGCTGTTTCGCGCCCATCAACTCTAGATATCGGCCGTGCGCGACCGCAAACCGCTCGATGCTGGTCCGGCGCATATGGCGATTCAGAGCGCCTGCGTCGAAGCGCTGGTCGGCGCGAATCTGCTCGCAATCGGAGTGGTCCGAAACGGAAAATTGCTGCATGTGAGCCCGGCACTGACCCGTATGTTCGGGTTGGCGCCGGACAAGACGCCAACTTCCTTCTCGGCCCTGATCGACGACCGCGACCGCGAGCTGGTCGAAGAGGCGCTTGCCTCACCGGGCGAAGTCGCGCTGGGACTGCGGGCATTGCGCGGCGACGGCAGCCGCTTCGACATCGAGCTGTCGGCCACGCGCGCGACGCTGCCGGATGGGCCCGCAATCGTCGTTGCGCTGTTCGACATCACCGGCCACGGGCAGCGGCGCGCTGCGCCGCCGCCGGCGGGTACAGCCCCAGTGCGTGTGCAATGGGGCCCGCGCTTCGAAGTCGGGATCGAAGTGATCGACGGGCAGCACCGGCACCTGCTTGAACTCATCAACCGCCTGCAGGACGCACTGAGCGTTGGCAGCGAGCTTGAGCAGCTGGTCGAATCGCTAAGGCAACTGGTGCGCTATACCGAGCACCATTTCGCCACTGAAGAACGCTTGATGGACGAGGTGGGCGCGACCGCGGAGCGTCACCGCAGCGAGCATCGGCACCTGCTCGAAGGGCTCATGCGCTTCACCGTTAGACTGGACACTACTAGCGTTAGTGAGAGCTCACATTTCTTGCAGGACTGGCTTTTCCGGCACATCGACGAGGTCGACCGCCCGTTCGGCGCGCTGTTACGCAGTCGAGGCCAACACTAGAGCGCGATAATTACGGGCGTCGTGCGCTTGACGCTGCGTGCTGAATGAATGATCATTCATTCAAAATTCCCTTGGGAAATCCTCATGCGAGTCGATGGAAAGACGGCGGTCATCACCGGGGCAGCGTCCGGCATCGGCCGAGCGACGGCCGAAGCGCTCGCCGCCGCCGGCGCATACGTGGTATTGGGCGATATCGCCGAGGACAAGGGTAAGGAGGCCGCCGAAGCGATCCGGGCCAACGGCGCGGACGCCGACTTTGTTCGATTGGACGTCACCGACCTTGCCTCCATCGAGTCCTTCCGCGCCACGACCGCGGCGCGAGGCAGGCAGGTCGACATCGTGGTCAACGTCGCCGGCTGGGGCAAGATCGAGCCGTTCGTGAAGAATTCGCCCGATTTCTGGCGCAAGGTAATCGATTTGAACCTGCTCGGGCCGATCGCCGTGACGCGTGCCTTCCTCGACCCGATGATCGAGCGCAAGGCTGGAAAGGTGGTGACTGTTTCGAGCGATGCAGGGCGCGTCGGCAGCCTTGGTGAGAGCGTGTATGCAGGCGCCAAGGGCGGCGCGATCGCCTTTACCAAGTCCCTGGCGCGCGAAATGGCGCGCTTCAACATCAACGTCAATTGCGTCTGCCCCGGACCGACGGACACGCCGCTGCTCGCAGCCGTGCCGGAGCGGCATCGCGAGGCATTTGTGCGCGTAACCCCGATGCAGCGCCTCGCAAAGCCCTCCGAAATCGCGGATGCAGTGCTGTTCTTTGCCAGCGCACGCGCCGATTTCGTCACCGGCCAGGTGCTATCGGTAAGCGGCGGCTTGACCATGGTCGGATAGAGACTCGAACCATCAACCGGGAGAGGCCAACATGTACAAATTAAAAGCCGCGGACTGGCGTCCACAGCACTTCAAGTGGCAGGTCGCGGACCGCGTGGCGACCATCACCCTCAATCGGCCCGAGCGCAAGAATCCGCTCACCTTCGAAAGCTACTCCGAGCTGAGGGACACGTTTCACAAACTGCAGTACGCGGACGACGTGCGCGCCGTCGTGTTTACGGGGGAAGGAGGCAACTTCTGTTCCGGCGGCGACGTTCACGACATCATCGGGCCGCTGGTCAAGATGGACATGCCGGATCTGATGACTTTCACCAGGATGACGGGAAACCTGGTGAAGGAAATGCGCACCTGTCCGCAGCCGATCGTGGCAGCCGTCGATGGCATCTGCGCTGGCGCAGGCGCAATCATCACGATGGCGAGCGACTTGCGCTACGGCACGCCGGAATGCAAAACCGCCTTTCTGTTCGTGCGTGTCGGCCTCGCCGGCTGCGACATGGGCGCGTGTGCGATTCTGCCGCGGATCATTGGCCAGGGGCGCGCTGCGGAACTGCTTTACACGGGCCGCAGCATGAGCGCCGCGGAAGGCCTCGCATGGGGCTATTACAACGAAATTGTTCCGAGCCCCAAACTGCTCGAAAAGGCGCAGGACATGGCGCTCACGCTCGCCCACGGGCCGGCGTTCGCGCATTCGATGACCAAGAAGTGCCTGCATCAGGAATGGAGCCTGTCGATCGAACAGGCACTCGAAACCGAAGCAGAGGCCCAGGCAATCTGCATGCAAACCGGCGATTTCGAGCGCGCCTACAACGCTTTCGTCAATAAGCAGAAGCCGAAGTTCGAGGGCAACTGATGCGCCGCGAAAGCGCTGCCGGCAGGCACGCCCGCCCGGCGGGCGCGCGCGCGCTCGCAATCGAATCCAGCTCCCCGGGGCACGTCGCGAGCCTCGTCTCCGACCCGCGGCTGGTAGAAGAGAGGCGAGGCCAGATCGTGCGCGCGGCAGTGAAGCTCTTTTCGGCGCAGGGCTACTACACCACGACCATACAGCAGATCGCGCGCGAAGCGGGCGTCAGCACCGGGTTGGTATACCAGTATTTCCGCGATAAGGACGACGTGCTACTGCTCGCGTTGATGCTGGTGCTCGACAGCTACGAGCAGGAGATCCCGCGCCAGTTGGAGGGAATCGAACACCCGATTGAGCGGCTGTGCACCGCGATCCGGACATATTGTGCGATCGTCGATCGCTGGCGCGACGCAACCCTGCTCACCTACCGCTCGACCAAGTCGCTGCGCTCCGAGCGCCGCACCCTGATCATGGAGGGAGAAACCCGCACCAACCGGATTCTCGAAGCCTGTATCAGAGCATGCGTCGAGGCCGGGCACATGCGGCCCGTGAACGAGCAGCTGCTTGCGTACTCCCACGTAATGTTCTGCCACGCTTGGGCGCTGAAGCACTGGGCTCTCGGCGGGCGCTACTCGCTCGAGCAGTACGTGCACGAAGGGCTGCGCATTTTGGTCGAGCCGTTCCTGACCGACAAGGGGCGCGCCCAGGACGCGGTCAATCCATGACGCGGCGTTACTCCGCGTCCGGCTGCCGCGACGGCTGGGCGCTCTGAAAGGCGTCGAGCTTCATACATTCCTCGAACACACGCAACGCGGTCGGGGTATGTGACAGGTCGCAGTTGAAACGCTGGGAGTTGAATACCTGCGGCACCAAGCAGCAGTCCGCCATCGTAGGCACGTCTCCATGGCAGAAGCGCCCAGTTCCCGCGCTGCGCACCAAGTCGGCCTCGAGCTTCGCCATGCCGTCGTGGATCCAGTGCCGGTACCACCTGTTCTTGTCCTGCTCGCTGTGACCAAGCTCACTCACGAGGTATTGCAGCGCACGCAGATTGTTCAGTGGATGGATCTCGCACGCGACGAGCAGGGAGAGCGACCTAACTCGCGCGCGACCCAGCAGGTCCTTTGGCAGCAGCGCCGGGTTCGGGTGCTTCTCCTCGAGATATTCAATGATGGCGAGCGACTGCGTAAGCAGGGCTCCGTCGTCGACAAGCGCGGGCACCAGTGCCTGCGGATTCAGCGCGCCGTATCCGGGTTGTCGATGTTCGCCCCGCGCGAGATGCACGCACTGGGGCTCATAGCTTAAGCCCTTCAGGTTGAGCGCGATTCGTACTCTGAATGCTGCTGAACTGCGAAAATAGGTATAAAGCTTCACAAAGCGGGAACAATCTTCACCTTCAGTTCCCCTACCCCGGCGACCCGTGCCTCCAGTTCGTCGCCCGGTTTTACAGGCCCGACGCCCGCGGGGGTGCCGGAAAAAATCAGGTCGCCGGGCTCCAGCGTGTAGTACTCCGAAAGATAGGCGATCTGCTCCGGCACCGACCAGATCATGTCCGAAAGGTCGGCTTTCTGGCGCTCCTTGCCGTTGACCACAAGCACGATCGCACCCTTCGAGGGGTGTCCAATCTTGGCGGCCGGAGCAAGCGCGCCGCAAGGCGCCGCCTCGTCGAAGTCCTTACCGAAATCCCATGGCCGGCCGTGATCCTTGCCCCATTGCTGCAGATCGCGGCGCGTCATGTCGAGCCCGACGCCGTAGCCGAAGATGTGCTCGTTTGCCTTGCCGGCATCGATTCGGCGCCCCCCCTTGCCGATCGCGACCACCATCTCGGTCTCGTAGTGGTAGTTGGCCGTCTTGGGCGGATAGTGCACGTCGCCGCCGAGCGGCACGAGCGAATGCGCGGACTTGATGAAGAAGAACGGCGCCTCGCGGCCATCGCCGCCCATCTCCTTCTGGTGCTCGACATAATTTCGGCCGACGCAGAAGATGCGCCGTACCGGAAAGCTGTCGCTCGAACCGGATACCGTGAGCGAAGGGGGGGTCCAAAGTGGAATTGCGTAGGGCATTCGGTCCTCTAGGTGGCAGGAAGCGTTCGGAAGAAGGAGCGAATTCTATTCCTTGTGGCCGAATTCGCGCTGCAGGATTTCACGTAGCTTGAAGCGCTGTACTTTCCCGGTCGCGGTGCGCGGCAGCGTTTCCACAGTTCGGATCCACTTGGGCCGCTTGTGGCGAGGCAGCCTCGCCTCGCAGGCCCTCGCTGCTGCGTTTATTGCCTCCTGCGGGTCGCCGTTCGTGGCGAGGAACAGTGCGAGGCGCTCGAAGCCGTCCGAGTCGGCCAAGGGTACGCAGACCGCTTCGCTGATCGAATTCTCACCTAGAACTGCCTCCTCGAGCTCGCTCGGTTTGACCCACTGGCCTGAGACCTTGACCAGTTCGTCAGCCCGGCCCTGATGCGCGTAGAACCCATCGGCGTCGCGCACGAATACGTCCTTGGTGCAGAACCAGCCGTCGAGAAACTGCTCGCGCGTCTGCTCCTTTCGGTTTGCGTAGCCTAGGGCGAGCGCGGGGTGGCGCAGCCAAAGTACGCCGGGCTCGCCGATCTCTGCCGCATGACCTTCAAGTGCCACGAGTCTGGTCTGAACGCCGGCCAGCGGTCTTCCGGTGTGCTTGCCGGTGGACGTACCCGGTGGCGTAACCATGGCGACGCAGAACGTTTCCGACATGCCATAGACGGAGAGGATCTCGCCGCCTACTACTTGCCGCCATTGTGCGACGATGGACTCAGGAAGACGCTCGCCCGCGGCGAAAAAGTAGCGCACCGGACGGAACGCCGCGAGCGCCCGTTCGCCGAGCGCAAGCAGGCGGCGATAGAAGGACGGGACACTGAAGAATCCGGCTGGCCGATGCTCCGCAACCAACGCACACACCTGCTCGATGTCGGACCAGTCAGCACACAGCACCGAGGTCGCGCCGATCGAAAGCGGGCCAAGCAGACCATTTTCAAGCCCGTAGGCGAAAAACAGGCGCGAGGTGGCAATTACCTTGTCGCCAGGTAATAAGGTGATCGGTTCGCGCAGCGTCTGGCCCGCCGGCAGTACATCTTTGTGCGTGTGGATGATGCCCTTCGGCCGGCCGGTGGTACCTGACGAGTATAGCCAAAACGCTGCGTCCTCCGGTTGGGCGGCGAACGGCGCCGGAGCCGGGGCGGCCTCTCTAATCTTCTCACCCCAGCACGGAACGCCGATCGGCGCGCGGCCGGCGATTGCGACGCGCTGCTCACGTGCAAGGGATTGCACCAGCCGCGGCAACCGCGCAGCAAACACATCTTCGACGATCGCAAGCCGTGCGCCGCTGTCCGAGCGCACGAATCGATAGTCTTCCTCGTCGAGCTGGCTGTTGAGGGCAATCGCGACGGCGCCGTGCCACAGGCAGCCGAGCCACGCGGCGGCGAGATCCGGGGTGTCGCGCATGAGCAGCATCACGCGGTCGCCAACCTCGACCCCGAGCTCCGCGAGCGCGCCGGCCGCGCACCGCATGCGTAGCGCCAGTTCCGAGTAAGTTATCCGTTCGGTATCGCAAATCAGGGCCACACGCTGGCCATGGCGCGTCAGCGCCTCGGTCCCGAGCAAGTGGTCGGCCCCATTCATGGTCCGTTAGCGTACTCCGCCACGGCGCAACTCGAGAAGACGCGGAATTGTCCCATCTCAGAAAATATCGTGCACGGGCCTTCCTTTCCTTACGGCGCTATTCTGCCTTCGTTTGGCGGTCAAAGTGTTTGCACCTTCAACCAATTGAGCAGATCGGCAATGAACCAGCTGAACCGATGGCGTTGCGCCCGGGAGTGTTGCCAAGAATGTACAGGGACTTTCGCCCGGTCGCCTCGGCATCCGGATCCTGATCGACGCCAACCCCGGGCTGAGTCAGAGCCGGCGCGATGCGGCGTGTCCTGGCAGACGAACGGTGCTTTGCCGCCCGCCTTACGGCGAATGAGCGGCGGCAGCTCTTTGCGCTGCTCGAGAAGCTAAAGGCAAAAAAAACGGGCCCGATCGGGCCCGTTTCCTCCGCAGCTCACCTGCTGTGCCGCCGGTTGGGAGCGGCGCCGCAGCAGGTGTCGATCAGACTACCTGTTCTCCATGCTGGGTAATGTCCAGACCTTCGCGCTCTTGCTCTTCTGTCACGCGCAAACCGATGGTCATGTCGATCAACTTGAGAATAATCAGGGTGACGATGGCATCGTAGACTGCGACGCCGGCAACGGCGATGATCTGCGTCCACAGTTGTCCGCCATTGCCTTCGAGCACGCCCGCTGTGCCACCGATCGCCTTAACCGCGAAGACGCCAGTCAGAATGGCACCGACCGTTCCACCAATCCCGTGCACACCGAACGCGTCCAACGAGTCGTCATACCCAAGCATGTTCTTCATGTAGGTGGCGGTCCAGAAACAGATGGCTCCGCCGGCGATGCCAATGATGAACGAGCCCATGGGATCGACGAAACCAGATGCCGGGGTGATGGCCACTAGGCCAGCGACGGCACCAGAACACATTCCGAGCAGGCTGGGCTTACCCTTAGCCATCCATTCCGCAAACATCCAGGAAAGCGCCGCTGTGGCAGTTGCGATCTGCGTTACTGTCATCGCCATTCCCGCGCGGCCGCCTGCGCTGACCGCCGATCCGGCGTTGAAGCCGAACCAGCCGACCCACAGGAGCGAGGCCCCGATCATCGTGAGCACCAGGTTGTGCGGCGCCATCACTTCCTTGCCGTAGCCGAGGCGTTTGCCAAGTACCAGTGCGCAGACCAGACCCGCTACACCTGCATTGACGTGCACCACCGTCCCGCCGGCGAAGTCGAGCGCGCCCATCTTGGCGAGCCAACCGTTCGCGCTCCACACCCAGTGTGCGATAGGCGAGTAGACAAAGATCAGCCAGAGGCCCATGAACCACAACAGCGCGGAGAACTTCATTCGATCGGCGAATGCACCCGCGATCAGCGCCGGAGTGATGATGGCGAACGTCATTTGGAAGCTCATGAACACCGACTCGGGAACCGCGCCGGATAGGCCGCTCACTGTGGTCTTGCCCATCCCGTGCAGGAACACGCGCGACAGGTCGCCGACGAATGAGCCGCCGTCGGTAAATGCCAGGGTGTAGCCGATCATGAACCACAACACCGTGACCAGACAGGTGACGACAAAGCTTTGTGCCAGAGTGGCAAGTACGTTCTTCTTTCGCACCATGCCGCCGTAGAACAGCCCTAGGCCCGGGATTGTCATCATCAGCACGAGCGCCATGGAGGTCATCATCCATGCCGTGTCGCCCGAGTTGATGCTGGGATCCGCGTCCGCGGACACCGCCTCCTTGGGTGCGGGCGCAGCGGCCGGCGCGGGCGCCGCCGCGGGTGCGGCTGCTGCGGCGGGCGCCGCGGCGGGCGCGGCGGGTTTGTCCTGCGCGTGGCCGACGCCAGTGAAGGCGAGCGACGCCGCGAACGCGAGGAGCGTGATGAGTCTTTTCATATCCATCTCCCTATAGCGCCGCCGCATCGGTCTCGCCGGTGCGGATGCGAATGACTTTTTCAAGATCGAAAACGAAGATCTTGCCGTCGCCGATCTTGCCGGTGTTGGCAGCTTTCTCGATCGCCTCGATTGCCTGCTCGAGGATTTCGGTCTTGATCGCGGCCTCGATCTTTACCTTTGGCAGGAAATCGACAACGTACTCCGCGCCCCGGTAGAGCTCGGTATGGCCTTTCTGCCTGCCGAAGCCCTTGACCTCGGTGACGGTGATTCCCTGCACGCCGATCGCCGAGAGGGCTTCGCGCACCTCGTCGAGCTTGAACGGCTTGATGATTGCTGTAACGAATTTCATGTCTTGGCTCCCTGGCCGGGCGGGCGGGCAATGCCGCCCACGCCGCGCCTTTAGAACGATTTGCTGAAGGACAGGATCGCGGCGGTCTTGCCCGCTTCGTATCCTGCGAAGCAGTAATCTTCACCAGCAGAGCAGCTGTCCTTGGCGTCGGTGCCGGTCACTTTGAGGCCCAGCGTTCCGAATTTGCTGATGTCCTTGCTTACGCCGATGCTGTAGTCGGAGTAGCTGGCGGAGCTGCGCCCGCTGACGCTCTGGTGACCGACGTGGGCGCTCAGGGATAGCCCACTGCCCATGTCAAAGGTGCCAGTAAGGTCGAGGTAGCCGCTGCCGGACGTCTTCGCATTCGGATCCGACGCCTTGGCCCATCCAAACAGGCTGCCGGTCGTCACCGAGTACTTCGCAGTGAGCCACTTGTAGCTGAGCGCTCCGTAGAGCTCGACGGTGTTTGGATCAAGGAACCCGGGGTTCAGCGTCTTGCGTGGGTAGTTGTAGGTCAGAATGCCGACGTCGTAACCGACATCCTTAGAGATGCTTCCCTTGTAGCCGCCGTAAATGTCCCATTCCATGCCCGCGCTTGTCGCGGCGCCCGTGTCACCTAGCCAGCTGATGCTTGAGCCCCAGGTGCCGACGTAGGCCCCATTGCTGAAACCATAGTCGAAGCCTCCTTGTACGGCCGGCTCCCCGCCACTCTGAGCGATTCCTCGGTAGATATATTGGGAGGCAATTGAAACATTTGCGCTCAGTGCAGGCTCATCGGCCGCAGCGAGCATTGGGGTTGCGAGGGCTGCCCCAACTGACAGGGCGATTAGTGTCTTGCGCATGGCTGAGTCTCCAAAGGATAAGAAGGTGCGTATTGCTCTTAGCAGCTCCTGTGCCAGACATTTTTCACAATTAATTCAATATGATTTTGCGATCGCACATTCGCTCATGAAATGCCGTGCACCCGTTTGGGGCATAGTTCGCTAGGCTCGCCCGAAGCCGGTGCACCCACCGTGCTACACTCGGCGCCCCCGTTGGGGGCCATGCAGATGATCGACAAGCACCTACTTGAGGAACTTGGAGACCGCGTGTCGGACGCTGTGCGCCACTCACCGGTGCAGGACCTGGAGAAGAACCTGCGCGCCCTGCTACTGGCCTTTTTGGATCGCTTCGATCTGGTCGCGCGGGAGGATCTGGAGGTCCAAAAGAGACTGCTGGAGCGTGCGCAGCTCAAGCTCGCAGCGCTCGAGGGGCGCGTCGCCGAGCTGGAATCGGGCGCCAAGCCACCCGGCGCGTAAACCTTTCTACCCCCAGCGGCGTTGCTCCGCTCGGGGCAAAGTTGCGCTATTGGGGGGGCAATGCCGCTTGCGGTGGTTGCCAGCCGCGCGCTGGCTGGAATTGATGCGCCAGAAGTAACGGTCGAGGTTCATCTCGGACCTGGGCTGCCGGCATTCCACATCGTCGGGTTGCCTGATGCAGAGGTTCGCGAAGCCAAGGACCGGGTGCGCGCGGCGCTGAATCACGCCCGGTTCGAGTTTCCGGCACGCCGTATAACCGTCAACCTGGCGCCGGCGGACTTACCCAAGGATTCCAGCCGACTCGACCTGCCGATCGCGCTCGGCGTGCTCGCGGCGAGCGGGCAATTGGCCCCCGAGGCGCTCGCGGGCCACGAATTTGCGGGCGAGCTTTCGCTCACCGGAGAGGTGCGCGAGGTACGCGGAGCGCTTGCGATGGCGCTGCAGGCTCGTGCCGCAGGGCGGGCGTTTGTGCTCCCGGCCGACAATGCGCCACAAGCGGCACTCGCCGAGGGGGCCCGCATCCTACCTGTGCAATCGCTACTTGAGGTCGTCGCGCACCTTACCGGGGAGGCGCCGATCAGCCAGTACTGCGCGGCGTCTCAAGCTTCGCCGCCGCACTATCCCGACTTCGACGAGGTCAAGGGGCAGCAACAGGTCAAGCGGGCACTGGAAGTCGCGGCCGCGGGTAACCACAGCGTGCTTATGGTGGGTCCGCCGGGAACCGGCAAGTCGATGCTCGCGGCCCGCTTTCCCGGAATACTGCCGCCGCTTACGGAGGCGGAGTCGCTGGAGGTTGCTGCGATCCAATCCGTTTCAAGCGCAGGGTTTGACGCCGCGCGCTGGGGCGCGCGGCCTTTCCGATCGCCGCACCATAGCGCCTCGGGCGCCGCCCTGGTGGGGGGCGGCAACATGCCGCGCCCGGGCGAAATCTCTCTTGCGCACCACGGCGTGCTGTTCCTCGACGAATTGCCGGAGTTCGACCGCGACGTGCTCGAGGCGCTGCGCGAGCCGCTCGAGTCGGGCAGGATATCGATCGTTCGCGCAGCCCGCCAGGCGCAGTTTCCCGCGCGCTTCCAGCTGCTCGCCGCGATGAACCCCTGTCCCTGCGGCCACTGCGGCGCGCCCGGCGGCCGCTGTCGCTGCACCCCGGAGCGGATCGCCCGCTACCGCGGGCGCATATCCGGACCGCTGGCGGACCGGATCGACATCAAGCTGGAAGTTCCGGCGCCGCGCGAGGCGGAATTGGTAGCCCCCGTCGCGGGGGAAGCAACTGCGGCAATCCGCGCGCGGGTGGTGTCTGCACGCCAAAAGCAGATTGCGCGCCAGGGCAAGCCAAATACCCTGCTGGAAACACGAGAGATCGACCGCTACTGCGCCACCGACCGCGACGGCGACCAGCTGCTGCGCCACGCTCTCGCGCGATTACTACTTTCCGCCCGCGCCTACCATCGCGTGCTGCGCGTGGCGCGCAGCATCGCCGATCTTGCCGGCCGTAGCACGATTGCGGCGGAGCACATCGCCGAAGCGATCCAGTACCGTCGGCTCGACGCAAGCTTCTGACGCGGTCTGCTAGAGTTTCCGTTCCCATGGCGACCTACGCGATCGGCGACGTGCAAGGTTGTTACGACGAGCTGCGAGCTCTGCTCGCACGCATTGGCTTCGATTCGGCGCGCGACAGGCTATGGTTCGTCGGCGATCTGGTAAACCGTGGCCCGAAATCACTCGAAGTGCTGCGCTTCGTACGTTCACTGGGCGACGGCGCGACAGTGACGGTGCTGGGAAACCACGATTTGCATCTGCTGTGCGTCGCAGAGGGTTTTGCGAAGCGACGCGACGACGACACGCTGGATGCCGTGCTCGGGGCCCCCGACGCGGCGGACTTGCTCGGCTGGCTGCGCGGACGGCCGCTCATGCACTGCCAAGGCGATCATGCCATGGTGCATGCCGGCCTGCTTCCGCAGTGGAGCATCGAAAAGGCACTCGCCCTGGCCGGCGAGGTGGAGGTGGCGCTGCGCGCGCCGAGTTATCGCGACTTTCTCGCCGCGCTCTACGGCAGCAAGCCCGCGCAGTGGAGCGATGCGCTGCGGGGCTGGGATCGCCTGAGGGTCATCGTCAACGCCATGACGCGCATGCGCTTTTGCTCGCCAGAGGGCGTGATGGACTTTCACGTCAAGAGCGACAGGGCGCCCGCGGGCTACCTGCCCTGGTTCGAAGCGCGACCGCTACGCAAGGAGCCTAAGATTGTCTGCGGCCACTGGTCGGCTCTCGGCCTTAAACTCACCGCGCGCGTCAGCGCGTTGGACGCCGGGTGCGTTTGGGGGGGTTCGCTTGCAGCGCTCCGGCTTGAGGACGGCGCGTTGGTGCAGCTACCATGCCGCGGCTACCATGAAGTAACCGAGGAATAGGTGGCGGAGGCGATATGACAGATTGCGTGTTTTGCCGCATCGTCGCAGGGCAGATCCCTGCCACAATGGTGCACGAAGACGAGCACACGCTTGCCTTCATGGACATCGGGCAGGTTAATCCAGGCCACACTCTCGTGGCGCTAAAGGTTCACGCCGAGAACATCTACGCGCTCGACGACGATCAGGCTGCGGCAATTGGCCGAGCGAGCTCACGGGTCGCGCGCGCGATCCGCGAAGCGTTCGCGCCGCAGGGGCTCTCTGTTTACCAAGCCAATGGAGCACCTGCAGGACAGACGGTATTCCACTACCACGTACATCTCCTGCCGCGCCACGACGGCGACGGCATGCAGCTTACGTGGCCGGTCAAGAACCCCCCACGCGAGTTGCTAGAGCAATACGCGCAAAAGATCCGCGCCGCGATGCGCTGATCCCGGCGCTAGCGCCAGGGAGTGAAGCCGAACGCGGTCTTGTAGTGCTCTTCGATCTCGTCGCGCGACGGGCCATGGTTCTGCGCCCCGCGATGCGCGATCTTGATCGCCCCCATCACCGCGCCGAGGCGTCCGGTGCTGGGCCAATCCCAGCCGTTGACCATCCCGTACAGCAGTCCCGCCCGATAGGCGTCGCCGCAGCCGGTCGGATCGACCAGCGCCTCGGCTTTGACGCACGGAATCTCGTACTGCTTGCCCGCCGCGTGCACCAGCGAGCCGCTGGCGCCGAGAGTCACGACCAGCGCCTTCACCTCGCGCGAAATCGCGTCGAGCGTTCGACCGGTCCTCTCCTGCAGAAGCTTGCCCTCATAGTCGTTCACCGCAACGTAGTCCGCGAGCGCGATGAGCTCATTCAATTCTTCGGCCGAGAACATTGGCAACCCCTGCCCTGGGTCGAACACGAAGGGGATACCGTGCCGCGCACATTCGCGCGCGTGCTGCTGCATGCCCTGTTTGCCGTCCGGGCCGACGATCGCGAGCCGGACGCCCGGTCGCGCGTCGACGTGGTTTTGGTGCGAGTCGTTCATCGCTCCGGGATGAAAGGCGGTAATTTGATTGTCGTCGAGGTCGGTCGTAATGAATGCCTGCGCCGTGAACTGGCCCGGAATGCGCTTGAGCAGTTGCGTGCCGATGCCGAGTCGTTCCAGTCGCTCAAGGTACGGATCGATGTCCTCTCCCACCGTCGCCATGAGTAGCGGATCCGTACCCAGCAGCTTAAGGTTGTAACAGATGTTGCCTGCCGTTCCTCCGAACTCGCGTCGCATTTCGGGAGTGAGAAAGCAAACGTTCAGGATATGCAGTTGGTCGGCGAGCAGGTGGCTCTTGAAGCGATCTGGGAACACCATGATGGTGTCGTACGCGATCGAGCCTGTGACGAGTATCTGCAAGAGAGCTCCGCGGTTCACGGAAAGAAAAGGTAGAGGCGATATCCCGTGGCGCGCACACGGCTGGTATCGAAATGCAGCCGCACCACCACCTCCGCACCGGGGCCGATACCGTTCAGCGCGCCGCGACTGGGTGGAGTGGCGACGTAGTCGGCCGGCACTAGCACGCGCCGCACAACGGCTTGGTCGTTTTCATCGGTAAGTGTGAGCTCAAGGTCGGGGTACTCCTGGGGAAACGGGGCGCGGTTGCGAATAACGGTGTTTAAAACGATCAGACTCTCGTGACCGGGATCGGCTTGGAGGTCGGAGGACTCGATGCTCATCAGCTCAGGGCGGCGCGGCAGTCTGACGCTGCAGCCGTACAACCTGCAAGTCGCGACCAAGTAGGGACGCAACTCTGGCGCCAGCAGCGCGACTTCGGTTCGGAAATACAGCACGACCTGTCCCGCCAGACCCAGCAGCGCGAGCAGCGAGAGAAACGGCCATAGGAAGCGCAGCCGCGACCGCGGCGGTTCGTCTTCCATGAACTCCGGCACGGCCTGGGCGCTGCTCGGTCCGCGCGGCACCGTTCGCGCCGGCGACGCCGGAGCCCTGCCCGGCGGGCGGCTTGCCGCCGGCTCGACTGCGGTCATATCAAGCTCGATGGTCACATCGGGCGACGCACGCGCCTGGCGCCGAGAAGGGTCGAAAAGGCCGAGTTGCGGCGATGGCTCGAGACTGGCCGGCGAAGCGCCGACGTGGTCCTGCAACGCTGCCACGGCGTCGAATACCGCCGAACACTTGCCGCACCGCACCCTGCCCCCACGGGCCGCCAGCTGTGCCGGCTGAATGCGAAACGCCGTGCCGCACCGTGGACAGCGTGTAATGAGGTTCACCGGCGTTTGCCTTCGAGCAGAACCCAGCCGTCGTCGTGGTAGCTAGCCAAGAGCGCAACTTCGGGTGCATAGGCAGCGACGACATCGGAGGCTTGTGTCTCGAGAATGCCGGACAACGCCAGTCGACCTCCCGTTCGCGTCAGCGAGCAAATTAGCGGAGCAAGCAGAATCAGAGGATTGGAAAGAATGTTGGCTACGACGACGTCGTAGTTGCTGCGCGCTAGCGCATCCGGCGCGCAGACCGCAAGGTCGACTTCGTTCGCGCGAGCGTTCTCCGCCGTGACCCGAAGCGCCTGAGGATCAATATCGACGGCGCTGATCCGGGCTGCGCCAAGCTTCGCAGCCGCGATCGCCAATATACCGGAACCGCATCCGTAGTCCAGCACGTGCTCTCCACCGCGAATCTGGCGCGCGAGGAACTGCAGAATCAGCCGCGTGGTGGGATGGGTTCCGGTGCCGAATGCCATTCCCGGATCGAGCCGCACCAGCGGCGCACGCGAATCCGGGGGCACGTGCCAGCTTGGCACGATCCAGAGCCTTCCCTCGATCGACACGGGCGCGAACTGCGATTGCGTACGCCGCACCCAGTCGTCGTCTGCGATGCTCCCGACGCGGTATGCGGGGAGTTTCGAGAGCCCGGCCGCGCGCGCGGCACGCTCGATGACCGCCGCAGGTTCCATCGCCGGCGCAAGCTGTGCGCTCAGACGATGGCGTCGCCAGGCTAGCGGCGTCTCCCATGTCGGCTCAGCGTAGCGCGGCACTTCCGCCTCGGTCCCGGCGTCCGCGTCTTCGATGCAGACCGACACCACGCCCTGCTCAAGCAGGGCGTCGGACATCGCCTCGGCATAAGCTGCCTCGACGTCCAGGGTGAGCGACTGCCACGCCATTGCGCTACTTCGCCTTGGGCTGCTGCTCCTGAGCAAGCTTCTGCTCCAGATAGTGGATCGAGACCCCACCGCGCAGGAAGCGTATATCGTGCAGCAGTTCGCGGTGCAGCGGAATGTTGGTCTGAATGCCCTCTACGACCATTTCCGACAGCGCCACCCGCATGCGGCGGATCGCCTGTTCGCGCGTCGCCCCATAAGCGATGACCTTGCCGATCATCGAATCGTAATTGGGGGGGACGGCGTAGCCTTGGTAGACGTGCGAGTCGACGCGGATTCCCGGCCCGCCGGGCGCATGGTACGACGTAATGCGTCCCGGCGAGGGAGTGAAGCGGTAAGGGTCCTCGGCGTTAATCCTGCACTCGATCGCGTGGCCACGAATCTGGATATCTTTCTGGCGGAATGGCAGCTTCTCGCCCGCCGCAATGCGGATCTGCTGCTGGACGATATCGATCCCGGTGATCATTTCGGTGACCGGATGTTCCACCTGCACGCGCGTGTTCATTTCTATGAAGTAGAACTCGCCGTCCTCATACAGGAACTCGAAGGTCCCGGCGCCACGGTAGGCGATCTTGCGGCACGCCTCGACACAGCGCTCGCCGATCTTGTCGCGCACCCTGGCGGCAAGCTCAGGCGCCGGCGCCTCCTCGATGACCTTCTGATGACGTCGCTGTATAGAGCAGTCCCGTTCTCCGAGATACACCGCGCCCTTGTGGCTGTCGGCGAGCACCTGAATCTCGATGTGGCGCGGGTTCTCCAGGAACTTCTCCAGGTATACCGTCGGGTTCGAGAACGCCGCCTGCGCTTCGCCGCGAGTCATGGATACCGCGTTCAGTAACGCAGCCTCGGTGTGCACCACGCGCATGCCGCGCCCGCCTCCGCCGCCCGCTGCCTTGATGATGACCGGATAGCCGACCTTGCGCGCAATGCGGACGGTTTCCTTCGGATCCTCGGGCAGCGCGCCCTCGGATCCGGGGACACATGGTACGCCGGCCTTGAGCATCGCTTGCTTGGCGGTCACCTTGTCGCCCATCAGGCGGATATTCTCCGGCCGCGGCCCGATGAATACGAACCCCGAGCGTTCGACCTTCTCGGCGAAGTCGGCGTTTTCGGACAGGAATCCGTAACCGGGGTGGATTGCTTCGGCGTCGGTCACCTCTGCCGCGCTGATGATGGCAGGAATGTTGAGGTAACTCTGCGCCGCAGGCGCGGGACCGATGCAGACCGACTCGTCGGCGAGCTTGACGTACTTAGCCTCGGTGTCCGCCTCCGAATGCACCACCACCGTGCGGATACCGAGTTCGCGGCACGCACGCTGGATGCGCAGCGCAATCTCCCCGCGGTTGGCGATGAGAATCTTTTCGAACATCTAGCCGATGACGAATAGTGGCTGGCCGTACTCGACCGGTTGGCCGTTTTCCACCAGGATCGCCTTGACCACGCCCGAGGCGTCGGCCTCGATTTCGTTCATCAGTTTCATTGCCTCTATGATGCAGATCGTCTGCCCCTCTTTGACCGTCTGGCCGAGTTCGACGAAGGCCTTGGCGTCAGGCGAGGGCGAACGGTAGAAGGTGCCGACCATCGGAGACTTCAGAATGTGTCCCTCCTGCTGGGCCTCGGTGGGCGCGGCTGGAGGCGCGCCCGGGGCTGTGCCGGAGGTGGCGGGTGGGACGGTAACGGCATGCGCGGTGCTGACCTGGGCCGTCACCGGGATGCCGCTGCCGCTCTTGACGATCTTGACCTTCTCTTCCCCTTCGGTGATCTCGAGTTCGGAGATGCCCGATTCCTCGACCAGGTCGATCAACTTCTTCAACTTGCGCAGATCCATAGCAATCCCCTTGGCCGGGGGCTACCCGGCGGACCGGCATCAGCCGGGCCCTACGCCCTCCAGCCCCCTGAAGCTAGTTGCGCCAGCGCGTAAGCGAGCGCCAGATCGTAGCCCTGGCTACCGAGCCCCGTTATGGTCCCGACCGCCGTATCAGTGAAATACGAATGGCGCCGAAACGTTTCGCGCGCATGCACGTTCGAAAGATGGACTTCGATGAATGGGATATCCACCGCCGCAAGCGCGTCGCGCAGGGCAACGCTGGTGTGAGTGAACGCCGCGGGGTTGAATATGATGAACCCGACTCCCTCTCGCCCCGCTTGATGAATCCGGTCGACTAGAGCGCCTTCGTGGTTGCTCTGGAACGAACCACACTGGTGTCCGGCCCTGCGCGCGGTCGCCGCGAGGCGACGATCGATCTCGGCCAGCGTCTCACGGCCGTAGATTTCTGGCTCACGGCTACCAAGAAGGTTCAGGTTGGGGCCGTGCACTACCAGCACTCCACGCGCCGCGTGTTGAGTTTTTTTGCTCATTTTCGCAGGAGAACGCCGCATCTTACAGCACTTAGGGCTCCCGTTCTCGCGAAGCTGAAAACCGCTCCATCGTCAGGCACGAAGCATTTTGGCAAGCCGTTCGCGCACCCCTGCCTCTCTCAGCGCGCCGAGCTTTCGATCCGCGATCCGTCCTTGTCGATCCAGGAAGACAGTGTAAGGCAGACCTCCCAACGGATTGCCTGCCGTACGCATCAAATCAATCCCGTTGGCGCCGGCGATAAGCAGCGGATAGCTCACCCGATAGTCCTTCGCGAATTCCCAGACTTTAACCGCAGAATCCAACGCGATACCTACAATTTCGACCCCTTTCGCCGACATTTCCTTACCCAGAGCAACTAGCATCGGAATTTCCTCGCGGCATGGCGGACACCACGTTGCCCAGAAATTGCAGACCACTACCTTGCCCTTCCATTCGGCCAGACGGCGCGTCCTGCCTTGAAGGTCGGTAAATTCGGCCGCTTGGAGCGCCGCGCTGCCGTCTTTCGACCGCAGCAGGGCGAGTCCGGCCATTGCGCCGGCCGCGGTAGCTGCAACACCGACCGCGCCGATGAGAAGCGCCTTACGCCGGCCGAGGGCCATCTTTTGTATGCATTCCGGCACCGATCAGCGCACCGACTTCGGCGATGCCCGCGCGTTCGGTCACCCTCCCCGCCGGGGTGGTCTTGAGCGCCAAGCGTTCGTCGCGAGGGTCGAATATCGACAGGCGCAGCGGCGCCCCACGCCACGTCAACGACAGCACAGTTATCGAGCGCACCCTGTCGCCCGAATAGCGACGCCCCTCGAAGGTCGTATAAGGCAGATTGCGATCGAGCAAGAAGATCTCTACTTCCTTGGCGCTCTCGGGGAACAACTGGAGGTCGATCTCTGCGTACCGGCCGGCGAGGCCCGTCAATACTGCGCCGGTCAGGTAGGGATTGAAGACCTGCAACTCCCGCATCGCGTCGAGCGCGATTCGGCGCAGCTCCGCGATGCGCTCGGGGTGCTCGGCCGGCTGATAGAGCGCTCGGTAGGCGCGCAATTCGGCCTCGATCTCGTCGTTTGCGGGTAGGGCCTGTGATTCTTCGGCGCCCACCTGGCGCGCGGCCTTGCGCTTGGCGAGTGCAAAATCGTCGATTCCGTCCTCGGCCATGATGCGCGCCGCGGCGGCAGCTATTCGTGCGCGTGTTCCGTTTTGCCGCGATCCCTTGCGGCCCATTGCAGTTCCTCGACTGGATTTGGGGAGCGCCACGATCAGGGTCCCATCTTGATGCATCATAGCGTAGGCCGTCCGGAGCCCCCTATGGCGTAGAATCGGCGCCTTTTCGCCGTGCCTCCATGCCTGCTCACCTGCACATCCTCGGCATCTGCGGCACGTTCATGGGTGGTATCGCCGCTATCGCCAAAGCTGCCGGATACCGCGTCACGGGTTGCGATGCGAACGTATACCCGCCAATGAGCGATCAACTTACGGCGATCGGCATCGAACTAATCGAGGGCTACGACGTTGAGCAGATCGCGCTCGCCCCGGACGTTTGGGTTGTGGGCAACGTCGTTACGCGCGGGAACCCATTGATGGAGGCCATCTTGGATCGCGGTGACCGATACGTATCGGGACCGCAATGGTTGGCGGAGGAGGTGCTAATCGAAAAGTGGGTGCTTGCTGTTGCTGGAACGCATGGCAAGACAACGGTTGCTTCCATGCTGGCCTGGATTCTCGAGCGAGCCGAGCGCCAGCCAGGATTTTTGATCGGCGGCGTGCCCCTCGATTTCCCGGTTTCCGCCCGCCTCACCGGAGCGAAGCACTTTGTTATTGAGGCGGACGAATACGACACCGCCTTTTTCGATAAGCGCTCCAAGTTTGTGCACTACCGTCCCCGGACTGCAATATTGAACAATTTGGAGTTCGATCATGCGGACATCTTCCCCGATCTTGCGGCTATCGAGCGACAATTCCACCATCTGGTTCGCATCGTGCCGCGATCTGGCCTCATCGTCGCTCATGGCCGCGATGAGGCCCTGCAGCGGGTTCTCGCCATGGGTTGCTGGACGCCAGTAGAAGCCATGGGCAAGGAGGCGGGCTGGATGGCCGGCGAACCAGGCCCCGACGGCGGGTTCGAGATCGCATGGCAGGGCAGGACAGTGGGACGCGTTGCCTGGAGCCTGCTGGGCGCACACAATCGACACAATGCGCTCGCAGCGGTCGCGGCCGCACGCCACATAGGCGTTGCGCCCACCCAAGCGATCGCCGCACTAAGCGATTTCGCCGGGGTCAGGCGGCGCATGGAGCTTCGCGGCGAAGTCCGCGGGGTGGCCGTGTACGACGATTTTGCACATCATCCGACCGCGATCCGGGCGACGCTGGAGGGCTTGCGCCAGCGTGTGGATGGGGCACGTATCGTGGCGATATTGGAGCCGCGCTCCAACACGATGAAGCTCGGAGTGATGCGGGACGAGCTCGCCGCGAGCCTCGCCGCGGCCGACCTGGCGTACATCTACGACGCCAAGCTCGGCTGGGACGCGGCCCAGGCGCTGCGCCCGCTGGGCGCTCGCGCCCGCTGCATCGGTGATCTCGAGGTTCTGCTCGCAACGCTTGCCGAGGACGCTCGCGCGGGCGACCACGTTGTGATCATGTCGAATGGCGGCTTCGGCGGCCTGCACCGCAGGTTGCTCGAACGACTCGGCCGAAGGACATGAGCGCAAGGATCATCTACCTGCACGGGTTCAACAGCTCGCCTGCGTCCCACAAGGCGCGCGAGATGGACGCCTACATGCGCGCGCGGGGACTCGGGGAGTTCTTCGCTTGTCCAGCGCTGCCGCCGGGACCACGGGAGGCGGTTCGAGCGATCGAAGCCGTAATCGCGCGCCACGCAGCGAAACCCACTTTTGTTGGAAGCTCGCTGGGTGGCTTCTACGCAACCCACTTCGCCGAGCGCCTCGCGGTGCGCGCGGTCCTGATCAATCCCGCCATTACGCCCTACGTCGGGCTGGAGGCCTACCTTGGCGCCCAGAAGAATCTCTATACCGGCGAAAGCTACCAGCTGACTCGAACGGATCTCGAGGGCTGGCGCACGCTTGCGGTCGAGCGGCCCGACCCCGAGCGTTACCTTCTATTGCTAGAAACCGGCGACGAGGTCCTGGACTGGCGCGAAGCGGCGCGCAAGTTCGAGGGCGCGCGCACTGTGATCCGTGACGGCGGTGACCATACGCTGCAGAGCTTTCCAGAGCACCTGCCACGAATTCTAGCTTTCGCGGGAATCTCGCCTCCCTAGGCGTACCCCGGCGGCGCTCGCCGCGGCTCGCCGCCTATAATTCGCGGGCGATGCAACTACTTTACGAAGAAGACGGAGAATTCAAGGTAGGTTCGGTGCTGGCGCAGGCGCCGGCCTCGTTCCAGGTCGAGAGTCCGCACGGACGCCGCACGAAGGTCAAGGCCGGGAACGTGCTCCTCAGCTTCGAGCGGCCCTCCGGCAACGAATTGCTCGCGGCGGCACAGACCTTTGCCGACGGGCTCGAAACCGACTTCCTTTGGCAGTGTTGCGCTGAGCGAGAGTTCGAATTCCGCGACCTCGCCCGCGAATACGTGGGGCGCGAGCCAACTCCCGTCGAGTCGGTAGGGATCCTACTCAAGTTGCACTCGGCGCCGATTTACTTCTACCGGCGCGCACGCGGCCGCTTCCAGGCGGCGCCGGCTGAGACCCTCAAGCTGGCGCTGGCGGGTCTCGAAAAGAAGAAGCGCATGCAGGAGAAGGTCGCGGAGTGGGCGACGACGCTAGCTCGGTTCGAATGTCCTGCGGAGATCGCCGCCTTGCGCGAAGAACTGCTGTACGCACCGGACCGCTCCAAACCGGAAACAAGGGCCTTCGAGCAGGCCTGCAAGCAGACTGGGCTCGCGCCGGCGCGCCTTTTCGAGCGCTGCGGCCTGCTATCGGACAGCCACGACTTTCACCTCAACCGGTTCCTGTTCGAGTTCTTTCCGAAGGGCACCCGCTTCCCCGCGCATGAGCTGCCCGCGTCGCCTGAAGATCTTCCGCTGGCGGAGGCAACCGCCATCAGCCTGGACGACGTCGGCACCACCGAAATCGACGATGCGTTCTCGGTGACCCGTGTTTCGGAGCGCGAGCTTCGAATCGGAATCCACATCGCGGCGCCGGCGCTGGGATTTGCACCCGGGTCTCAGCTGGACGCCATCGCCCGAGAGCGACTTTCCACCGCCTACATGCCGGGGCTCAAATACACCATGCTCCCCGAGGACGTGGTGGAGTGCCTTTCGCTCGACTCCGGCAATGCTCGGCCTGCAGTGTCTCTCTACCTGAACGTCTCGGTTGAAGACCTTTCGCTGCGCGGCCACCATTCCCGCCTCGAGCGGGTGAACATTGCCGCGAACCTGCGTCACGCGGAATACGGCATCCTGAACGCCGGATTCGAGTCAGGTACAGCCAGCGGGCTCGCCCACGAGGAAGAGCTGCGCACGCTGTGGCGCTTCGCCCTGGCCCTGGAAGCGAGACGCGGTAAGCCAAGCGTGAACGCGGGCATGATCGATTACTCGTTTCGCGTCGAGCAGGGGCGCGTCTCGATCGACCCACGCCGCCGCGGCGCGCCGCTGGACAAGCTTGTTTCCGAGCTCATGATTCTCGCCAACACGACCTGGGGTAACTTGCTCGCCGAGCGCGACGTCGCGGCCATTTACCGCGTGCAGTCCTCCGGCAAAGTCAGGATGAGCGTGCATCCGGAAGCGCACGACGGCCTCGGGGTCTCATGCTACTCGTGGATGACCTCGCCGCTGCGGCGCTACATCGATCTGATCAACCAATGGCAGCTGGTGGCCTCGCTTGAAGGCCGCCGGCCACCATTTGCGCGCAATGCCGAGGCGTTGCTCACGACCATGCGCGCATACGAGGTGACCCACGCGCGCTACGACGAGCACCAGCGGACGATGGAAAACTACTGGTGCTTGCGTTGGCTGGTTCAGGAGCGGGTAAAGGCCGCCGAAGGCGTCGTGGTGCGGGAAGGAATGGTGCGCTTGGACGGCATGCCGCTCACGGTACGCGTTCCCTCGTTGCCGGATTTCGAGCCTGGGACGCGGGTACGGCTCGAAGTAGGTGAGATCGACCTGGTCGAACGGACCGCGGTGTGCGTCTATCGCGAGTTGATCGACGGCGGGGACGGCTCGGGTGAGCTGGCATCGCTCCCGGGCGACGCCTAAAGGCCTAGAATATCCGCCACCCGTGTGCGTGAGGGGATTTTGCAGGTAGCAATCGCGACCAACTCGATCCGACGGCCCGACTTCTGGGTCGGGCTCGACCGTCAGACTCGGGCGCTCTACGGCGCGATTGCGGTATCGGTTCTGCTGCACGCGGTGCTGCTCGCGGTGCACTTTCGCTATCCCGACGCGCTGCGCTGGAATTCAGCCAATCAGCCGCTCGAAGTAGTGCTGGTAAATGCGCGGACGAAGGAAAGACCTGCCGACGCGGAGGCTCTGGCACAGGCGAATCTCGATCGCGGTGGCAACACGGACGAGTCCAGGCGCGCCAAGACGCCGCTCCCCGTCACCAGACCGTACAATCCCGGCAGGGATCTCGCGCAGGCGCAGCGGCGCGTGCGCCGGCTGGAGGAGCAGCAGCGGCGCCTGCTCGCCAAGGCGACCGAGTCGCGCTTGCCGGTGGCGCCGGAGACCGAACATAAAGCGCCCGCCGAACAACCCAAGCCGCAGATTTCCGGGCGTGATCTGGCCGACTTATCTCTCGCCGCGATGCAGCTTCAGGCGCAGATCGACCGCCGCATCGAGGAGTACCAGAAGCGCCCGCGCAAGAAATTTATCGGCGCGCGCGCCACGGAGTACCGGTTCGCGCAGTACGAGGAGGACTGGCGCCAGAAGATCGAGCGGATCGGTACTCTGAACTACCCCTCGGAGGCGCGCGGCAAGCTTTACGGCGACCTGCGGCTCACCGTCACCATTCGGCCGGACGGCAGCGTACAGTCGGTCGACCTGGATCGCTCGTCCGGGCTAAAAGTGCTCGACGCGGCCGCGTTCAAGATCGTGCGCATGGCATCGCCATTTGCGCCGTTCCCGCCGGACATCCGCAAGGATACCGATCTGTTGGTCATCACTCGGACATGGTTTTTTGGTCCGGGCGACAGGATTTGGACGAAATAGCGCATGCCCGATCGCTACGCGGTGATCGGCAACCCGGTCGCGCATTCGAAGTCGCCGTGGATTCACGCCGAATTCGCGCGCGCCTGCGGCCAGGACCTCGAGTACGTGAGCATAGAAGCTCCGCTCGGCGCCTTTGGTGCGACCGTAGATGCGTTTCGCGCCGCAGGCGGCCGTGGCGCCAACGTCACCATGCCGTTCAAGCAGGAGGCGTTCCTGTATTGCACCACTGTCACCGCGCGCGCGCGCGCCGCGCAGGCAGTCAACACCCTGGTGCTCGATCGCGGCGCGCCTTTGGGTGACAACACGGACGGCGTCGGGCTGGTGCGCGACTTGGAAAGCAATTTAGGCTTCGTGCTGCGCGGGCGCCGCGTGCTCGTGCTGGGGGCGGGCGGTGCGGCCCAAGGCGTCGTGCCATCCCTGCGGGCGCAGGACCCGGAAATCCTCGTGGTGGCCAACCGCACTCCCGACAAGGCGCGTGCGCTTGCGGCACGCTTCGAAGGGACTACCGGCTGCGGTTACGCCGAACTCCCTGCGACGAAGTTCGATCTGATCATCAACGCGACTTCTGCCGGCTTGGCGGGCGAGTTGCCGCCGCTGCCGTCGCTGGAAACGCTGCTCGCGTCCGGTGCGCTTGCCTACGACATGATGTACGGACGCGATACCCCGTTTCTTGCTCTCGCGCGATGCGCAGGCGTGCGCACGACTGACGGTGCCGGCATGCTCGTTGAACAGGCGGCGGAATCATTCTTCATCTGGCGCGGCGTGCGCCCCGACACTCAGGCCGTGCTCGCCGCACTGCGGCACTGATGCCTGTGCTGCGGCGGACGTGGAAAGGTTTGCGCTACGGCCTGGCGGCGCTGGTGCTCGTCGTGCTCCTGGCGCAGGGTTGGTTCTACGCCCACGTGTTGTGGTGGAAGACGCACAATCCGACCAGCACTGCATTCATGCACGAGCAGCTCGATCGTATGCGGGAGAAGAATCCCGCCGCGCACCTGCAGCAGCGCTGGGTGCCCTACGCGCGTATCTCGATCAACCTCAAGCGCGCGGTCGTGGCATCCGAGGACGCGAAGTTCATCGACCATGCCGGCTTCGACTGGGAGGCTATCGAAAAGGCAATTGAGAAGAACGAGAGAAGGGGCAAGGTGGTCGCCGGCGCATCGACAATAAGCCAGCAGCTGGCCAAGAACCTGCTGCTGTCGGGTGAGCGTACCTGGCTGAGAAAGGGCGAGGAGGCGGCGATCACCTGGATGCTCGAATCGACTATGTCAAAGCGCCGCATTCTCGAGCTGTACCTGAACGTGGCCGAGTGGGGCGACGGAATTTTCGGCGCAGAGGCGGCGGCACGACACCACTTTGGCGTCTCGGCGGCGGAATTGGGGCCGGAGCAGGCCGCCTGGCTCGCCGCTATTTTGCCGAGCCCGCGCCGCTACGATCGCGGCCGCATGACGGCGTACCTCGCGGACCGCATCGCGACCATTCGAGCTCGCATGCCGATGGCGCAGATTCCGTGACAGGCTGGGTGCGCGGGCAACGGTTCCGCCCGTCGTATTGATTCAATACAATGGCCTAGGGCCGGCCACCGGCCGCCGCTGCGCGTAGGCGACATGTCCCAACTGCTTGCAAGGCTCGAGGTCGAGGACCTGAAAGAGAACCTGCGCGAAGTGCAGGAGCTCCTGCACCGGCACGCCATGGTCGAGGGCTTGGTAAGCGGCCAGGAAATGCCGCGTCGTGCGCTGGTCGAGCAGCTGGTGCACAAACAGCACCTCGCCGAGCTGCGTACCAAACTCGAAAACCTGCATCCGGCCGACATCGCCTACATCCTAGAAGCGCTGCCGCTCGAGGCGCGCCTGGTCGTGTGGGAACTGGTGAGGGCCGATCGTGACGGCGAGATTCTGCTCGAGGTGTCGGACGCGGTGCGCGAATCGCTCATCGCGAGCATGGATTCCGACGAATTGGTGGCGGCCGCGGAGACGCTGGAAGCCGACGAGCTCGCGGACCTTGCGCCGGACCTGCCAGCCGAAGTCATCCAGGAGGTCGTGCAGTCGTTGCCTACCGAGGAGCGGGAGCGCTTGCGCTCCGCGCTGTCATACTCGGAAGGAACCGTCGGCGCGCTGATGGACTTCGAGATGGTGACGGTACGCGAAGACGTTACCCTGGAAGCGGTGACGCGCTACCTGAGGCGCATGGATGAACTGCCGGACCATACCGACCAGTTGTACGTCGTCGACCGCGAGCGGCGCCTGCGTGGAACCCTGCCGCTCGCGCGGCTGATCGTCTCCGACCTCGACGCAGAGGTGGCGGTCGTCATGGTGCCCGAGCGCGTCACGCTGCACCCGCAGGACCGCGCCGCGGACGCGGCCCAGGCGTTCGAACGCTACGACCTGGTTTCTGCGCCGGTGGTGGACGCGCGCGATCGACTCGTGGCGCGGCTCACGGTCGACGCCGTGGTCGACTATATTCGAGAGGCGAGCGCCGAGACGCAGCTTGCCGAGGGCGGTCTGCGCGAGGAGGAGGACATCTTCGCGCCGGTACTGAACAGTTTCCGCAATCGCTGGTCATGGCTGGCGATCAATCTGTTCACCGCCTTCATCGCCTCGCGCGTGATCAATGCGTTCGAGGGTTCGATCGCGAAGCTGGTCGCGCTCGCCGCGCTGATGCCGATCGTGGCCGGCATCGGCGGCAACTCCGGCAACCAGACTATCACCATGATCGTGCGCGCCCTGGCTCTGGGTCAGATACAGGCGCAATACTGGCGCAAGTTGCTCGCCAAGGAGCTTGGCGTGGCCCTAATCAATGGTGTTGTCTGGGGGACGCTGCTCGGCGTTATCGCCTATGTGCTCTACGGCAATATGGCGCTCGGCGGGGTCATGGCGCTCGCCACGGTACTCAATCTGATGCTTGCCGCGTTGATGGGAGTTGCCATCCCGTGGCTGCGCTCGCGCTTCGGCAAAGATCCCGCGATCGGCTCTTCGGTGCTGATTACCGCTTGCACCGACTCCGGCGGATTCTTCATCTTTCTGGGGCTGGCTACCTTGCTTCTGGTTTGAAGCGCAGCGCGCCGGCAATGCTGCGCACGGCCTGCAGCTGGCGCTTGAGCGCGAAGTCGAACAAGCCCACCCGCTCGGCCAGGAGCTGGTCGGTAAAGCTCGAGGCGTCCGCCGGCGCCAGCTCGAGCCAGGCATCGGACTCGCCGCGCTCGGTAACGATGCGCATGCCCTGCTTGCGGGCTAAATGCACCATCGCGCCGTTCTCGCTTAGGCAATGCATGAACAGGGCGCGAATGCCCCAGTTGCGCGCATGCGTGTGACTGCGGGCGAGCAGCGCGGAGCCGGCACCCAGGCCGCGCCAGCCCGAAAGCACCGACACGCCGAGCTCCGCGTAACCGTCGCAGCGTGCGAGATGAGCGGCCGCGACCAGCTGCAGTGCGTCGTCGAACACCCCAAACACGGCGTCGCGCTCGAAGTCGATACGCACGACGTAGTCGCGGATGGCTTGGTCGGGCAGGGCGACGCCGAAACGCAGGCGCCGGTCCTCGTCGTCCAGCGTGAGCAAGTGGCGCTCAAGCGTTTCGCGCTCTAGCCGCGACAATTCACGTGTGGCGATTTGCATAACAGCCTATTGGACAGCATGAGCTAAGCAAAGTTCGTGCCCGGCCCGTCATGCCACGGCGGCAAAGGCCGCGCGCGCCGCCGCCAGCGTGGCCTCGATTTCGGCCGCGCCGTGCGCCGCAGAGACAAAGCCCGCTTCGTACGCCGACGGCGCGAGATATACGCCGCGCGCCAGCATCTCGTGAAAGAAGCGGTTGAAGCGCTGCTGGTCGCATTGCATGACCTCGGCGAAGCTCGTCGGCGGCGCAGCGCGGAAGTACAGCCCAAACATGCTGCCGATCGACTGCGCTGAGAAAACGACGCCCGCTTTCTTCGCTTCCGCCGCAAGTCCCGCGACAAGCGTCTTCGCGGTCGCTTCTACGCCTTGCTGAAATCCCGGGCGCTTCGACCAGTGCGAGCGTGGCGAGACCGGCGGCCACCGCGACCGGATTGCCGGAGAGCGTGCCTGCCTGATACACCGGCCCCAGCGGCGCAATGAGCTGCATGATCTCCGCTCGGCCGCCGAACGCGCCGACCGGCATGCCGCCA
Source organism: uncultured beta proteobacterium (assembly GCA_963755395.1). Taxonomy (GTDB): domain Bacteria; phylum Pseudomonadota; class Gammaproteobacteria; order Burkholderiales; family SG8-39; genus DAHVFK01. The sequence goes on from CAVWJJ010000004.1 coordinate 251,006, forward strand.
CCGATTACTTTGCCGAGCGTGGTGAGGTCCGGCCGAATGCGGAAGCGCTGCTGCGCGCCGCCGATTGCGACGCGAAATCCGGTCATTACCTCATCGAAAATGAGCACCGCGCCGTGACGCGTGCATTCCTCGCGCAGTGTCTCGAGAAAGCCCGGCGCAGGAAGCACCAGATTCATGTTGCCGGCCACCGGTTCAACGATCACGCCGGCGATCTCGGGGCCGCGAGCGGCGAAAAGTTCGCGCGCGGCCGTTGAGTCGTTATATCCCAGCACCACCGTCTGTGCCGCGGTCGCGGCCGGAACGCCGGCCGAACTCGGATTGCCGAAGGTGAGCGCGCCTGAGCCCGCCTTGACCAGCAGGCTGTCGGCGTGGCCATGATAGCAGCCCTCGAACTTGACGATTACGTCGCGCCCACTGAAGCCGCGCGCAAGGCGGATCGCGGACATTGTCGCTTCCGTGCCGGAGGAGACGAGTCGCACCATCTCGACCGACGGGACGAGGCGGCAGATTGCCTCGGCGAGTTCGATCTCGCTCGCGGTCGGCGCGCCGAAGGACAGCGCTCGCGCGGCGGCCGTTTGGACAGCCTCGACGACCTGAGGGTGGGTGTGCCCGGCGACCATCGGACCCCAAGAGCCGACGTAGTCGATGTAGCGGCTTCCGTCGGCATCCCACAGGTAGGCACCCGAGGCGCGCTCGAGGAACGGCGGTATGCCGCCGACCGCGCGAAAGGCGCGCACCGGTGAGTTGACGCCAGCGGGGATGCGCTGCTGAGCGCGTGCGAACAGGCTCTCGTTCTCGCTGGTCATGCGGCAGGGCTCATATGGACTGAGAATAGATCGATGAAGGCGCGTGCACGGGCGGCGGGGTCGGGCGCGTCGAACAACGCTGAAATCACCGCAACGCAGTCGGCGCCGGCACGGACCACCTCGGCTACATTTTCCAGCGTAATGCCGCCGATTGCGACCAGCGGTACGCCGAGCGCGCGCGCCTGTCCGAACAACGGGAGTGGAGCGCGCACTGCGTCCGGCTTGGTCGACGAAGGAAACACGCTGCCGAAGGCGACGTAGTCTGCGCCGGCTGCGACCGCGCGGCGCGCGATATCCAGCTGGTTGTAGCAGGATGCACCGAGCAAGCGAGCGCCGAGTCGCAGCCGCGCTCGCGCGACGTCGCCGTCTTTACAGCCCAGGTGCGTGCCGTCGGCGCCTGCCGCAAGCGCGAGCTCGACATCGTCGTTGACGATTAGCGGCACGCCGTGGTCGGCGCAGAGCGCCGCCAGAGCACGCGCTTCGGCTGCGCGCTGCGCTGTACCGGCGAGCTTATTGCGATACTGCAATGCCGCCCAGCCGTGCGGCGTGGTGCCATGCATCGCCGCGCGCACGCGCGCGATGAGCGCACGGCTGTCCGCCGCGTCGGGGGTGATGGCGTAGAGCCCCGCAAGCCTCATGGCTCTTCCTTATCGGGCTCCGCATCAACCTCGCGCGCCCAGAAGAAGCGGTCAGGCAGGAGTTGGCCCATGCCGGGGCGAAAGCCCCCGGCGAGCGCTTGCCAGGTGTACTCCTGCGCTTCGCGAACCGCCTCGGGCATATCCAGGCCGTTGGCGAGCGCCGCGGCGATTGCCGAGGCGAGCGTGCAGCCGGAGCCGTGGTAGCTGCCTGGCAGGCGCTGCCAGCGGTCTTCGCGCACCACGCCGTGATCGGCGTAGAGCTTGTTTATGACCTCGGCTGCCGCCTCGTGCGTCCCCGTGATCAGGACGAATTCGCAGCCGAGCGTCAGCAGGCGCCGGGCGGACTCGTCTACCCCCGGCTCCTCTGCGTCGTCGTCTTTTTCGGCCAGGCGCCGCGCCTCGATGCTGTTGGGTGTCACAATGGACGCCTGCGGCACTAGCAGCTCGCGCAGCGCGTCGACCATTTCGTCCGTGGCAAGGGCGTCGCCGCGACCCGAGGCGAGAACCGGATCGAGGATCACCGGGACGTCGGGATAGTCGGACACGATCTCGGCCACCGCGGTGACGTTCTCGACCGATCCGAGGACCCCGATCTTGAATGCCGCAACCGGCATGTCCTCCAGCAGGCGGCGGGCTTGGTCGGCGACCCATTCGGCGTCGATCGCAAGCATGCCCTCGACGCCGCGCGTGTCTTGCACGGTAAGCGCCGTGAGCACCGACAGCGGGTGGCAGCCCATGCTCGCAAGGGTCAGTAGGTCGGCCTGCAGCCCGGCGCCGCCGGTGGGGTCGGACGCGGCAAACGTGAGCACGATCGGCGGCAGGGAAGGCATTCGGGGCAGCTCGCGCTCAGCGGGCAAGCGCGGCGGTCAAGCGCCGCCGCGGAATACGCTAAGATTCCGAGCCATTTTAACCTACCTTGCACGGCCCCAATGCCTGATGAACCACCGTACCGTACCTGGATGTGCCTGATCTGCGGCTATGTGTACGACGAAGCCGCTGGACTGCCGGATGAAGGCATCGCTCCGGGCACCCGCTGGGAGGACGTCCCGATAAACTGGACCTGCCCCGAGTGCGGCGCGCGCAAGGAAGACTTCGAAATGGTCGAAATTTAGTGCGGCGTGATTTTTTGCGCGTCACGACGCATATGAATGGCGTAGTGTGTAACTTTGCACTGTTTTGCAACCCGCGGACGCGCTGCGCCCCGGGTTCACGCTCGTCCTAACGGGCGCACGGGGGCTCCTGCAGATGGACACGGCGGAACTGGCCGGCATCAAGGTCATGGTGATCGATGATTCGAACACCATTCGCCGCAGCGCGGAAATCTTCCTGCTGCAGGCCGGATGCACGGTAATCCTGGCCGAAGACGGCTTCGACGCGCTCGCCAAGATTGCCGACCATCAACCTGATGTGGTGCTAGTCGACATCATGATGCCGCGCCTCGACGGCTACCAGACCTGCGCGCTTATCAAGAAGAACGCCAGATTCGCGGCGACTCCTGTCGTCATGCTGTCGTCGAAGGATGGCCTGTTCGACCGCGCGCGCGGCCGCATGGTCGGCTCCGACGAATACCTTACCAAACCATTCACCAGAGAAAGCCTGATTGGAGCAGTCGCCGCACACGCGGCTGCGCGCGCGGGCGGACGGGCCGCGAGCGGCGGCAGCAACTGAAGGACTACGGAGAATCCATCATGCCTGTAAAGAAGATCCTGGTTGCAGACGATTCGGCGACTGATCGCCAGTTCCTGCTCGAAAGCCTGTCCAAGCTCGGTTACCAAGTCGTGCTGGCTGAAAGCGGCGAGCAGGCGGTCGACAAGGCGCGCTCGGAGCTTCCGGACCTTGTGATCATGGACGTGGTAATGCCGGGGACGAACGGCTTCCAGGCTACGCGCCAAATCACTCGCGACGAGGCTACCAAACACATCCCGGTGATCATGTGTACCTCTAAGTCACAGGAGACCGATCGCATCTGGGGTCTGCGACAGGGTGCCAAGGACTATGTCGTAAAGCCCGTCAACGTCAACGAACTCGCGACCAAGATCGCGGCGCTGGGTTGATAGCGTGTCCAAACGGGCCAGTTTGAGGGATTTCCAGGAAAGCCTCGCTAGTCGGCTGAAGGCGGCAGCAGGCGAAGCCGCACCCAGTGCGCGCCTCTCGTTCGAGGCAGGCGATGGCCGCTGGCTGCTGCGGCTGGACAGCTCGGGCGAGGTGCTTACCGTGCCCGAGGTCTCGCGCGTGCCGTTGACTAAGGAATGGTTCCTCGGCGTGGCCAATGTCCGAGGCGTGTTGTACGGCGTGTCCGACTTTGCGGCGTTCGTCGGGGGCGCGGCTACGGCACGCGGGGTGGAAAATCGACTGATTCTGATCGGCCAGCCACACGGGGTGAACGTTGCGCTGCTGGTGACCCGCCTCGCCGGTCTACGCAACTTGAGCGAGCTCGAACCGATCGACGACGGGGGCGGCGCGTCGCCGTGGGCGACGGAAGCATGGCGCGACGCTGAAGGGCGAGTATGGCGCGAGCTCGATTGCGACAAATTGCTCGCGCAGCGCGATTTCCTTGACGTCGCGCTGCACTGAGCGCGGCACGACGGAGGCTTCATGGCATCGAAACTGAATATCTTCGGCGCATTCGGCAAACGCAGGCGTCCGCTCACCGCATTGCTCCCGCTGTTCCTTGCACTGCTAGTTGCGACCGCGTACTTCGTATGGCTCAACTACCGCAACTCGACGTACGGCGCGCAATACATCGCAGACGCCGGCCAGCTGCGCATGCTATCGCAGCGCCTGGGCAAGGCGTCGCTGCAGGGCCTGCTGGGAAACCCCGAGGCCTTCAAGCAGGTCCGCTCCAGCCGGGACGCGTTCGCTGAGATCCTGCAGCGGCTGCAGAACGGCGGAACGATCAGCGGTGTGACGGTGCCTCCCAGTCCCGAGCGCGCGCGCCCTGCGCTGCAGACGTTGGCTGCGCAGTGGCAGGGTACTCAACGTAACGCCACCGTCCTGCTGCGCGATCAGGCCAATCTGATTGGCCTTGGCACCGCAGTGGCGCGAGTGAACGAGTCGAACCCCCAGCTGCTCGACCTCGCAGAGCAGGTGCAGACCAACGAGTTGCGCTCCGGCGCATCGACGCGCGAGATTTCGGCCGCCGGGGAACTGGTGATGCTGACGCAGCGACTCGCGAAGAACGCTAACGCGTTGCTGGCCGGTGAAACGATCGATCCGGAGGTGGCGTTCCTGCTGGGTAAGGACACGAACGTTTTCCGTACCACGCTCGAGGGGCTGCGCAACGGAAGCGCCGAGTTACGCCTGCCACCGGCGCGCAATGCCGAGACCGCGGCCAAACTGGACGAGCTCGCGCAGGCATTCAAGGGCTACCGCGAGGCGGTCGCCTCGATACTCGGCAACATGCAACGCCTAGTGGCAGCCAAGCGCGCGGCGCACTCCGTGTTCGGTGACTCCGAGAAGCTGCTGGCTTCAAGCGAACGGCTGGCGAACGAATTCGCGGCGCACCTTGCAGGGGACAAGACGATCTACTTGATAGCGACGCTAGTCGTGGCAATGATGATCGTTCTCGCGCTGATGGCGTACGCCTTCGTGCAGGACGAGCGTGTGCGCCGCGAGCAAGCAGAGTCCCAGGAAGCGACAGTCAAGCGCCAGAACGACCAGAATCAAGAGGCGATCCTGCGCCTGATGAACGAGATGCAGCCGTTCGCCGAGGGCGATCTAACGGTGCATGCCACGGTGACCGAGGAGATCACGGGAGCCATCGCCGATTCCGTGAACTTTGCGGTAGAAGAGCTGCGTACGCTAGTGGGTAGGATCAACACGGCCGTCGCACAGGTGACATCGGCAACCGAATCCGCGCAGCACACTTCGACTCAGCTGCTGGCCGCGGCGGAACGCCAGTCGCAGGAAATCCGCAATACCGGCACCCAGGTGCTAGGAATGGCGCGCGCGATCAATCAGGTCTCTGCGAGCGCCACGGAATCCGCAAGCGTGGCGCGCGCCTCGCTTGCCGCGGCCGAGAAGGGGCAACAGGCGGTGCACAACGCGATAACGGGCATGAACGAGATTCGCGAGCACATCCAGGAAACGGCAAAGCGCATCAAGCGGCTGGGGGAGTCCTCGCAGGAGATCGGTGAAATCGTCGAGCTGATATCGGATATCACCGAGCAGACCAACGTTCTGGCGCTGAACGCCGCGATCCAGGCGGCTTCCGCGGGCGAGGCCGGACGGGGCTTCACCGTGGTGGCGGAAGAGGTGCAGCGCCTCGCCGAGCGCTCTGGCGAGGCGACGAAGCAGATTGGCGCGATCGTGAAGACGATTCAGACCGACACGCAGGACGCGGTAAGCGCGATGGAAAAGAGTACGCAAGGCGTAGTCGAAGGTGCGCGGCTTTCGGATGCGGCCGGCCAGGCACTCGCCGAAATCGGGGAGGTGTCGCGCAATCTGGCGGCGCTGATCGAAAACATCTCACGCACCACGCAGAGCCAGGCGAGGGCGGCGGGCGCGGTCGCGGTGAGCATGCGAAACATTCTCGGTATCACGGAGCAGACGACTGAGGGCACCAAGCGCACCGCGGCCTCGGTCGGTCAGATCGCCGGCCTGGCGCGCGGCTTGAGTGGTTCGGTCGCGAACTTCAAGCTCTAAGCCGGAGGCCTCACACGCATAAGGGACGATGAGCGCCGCGTTTGACATTGGTCCGCTGAGTTGGGTCAAGAGCGAGATTGATTCCTCGCTCGAGCGCGCTCGCGCGGCGCTGCAGGCCTACGGCGGCAGATCCGAGGCGCAAGCGGAACTGAAGGCCTGTGAGGGACACCTGCATCAGGCAAGTGGCGCGGTGCAAATCGTCGGCCTGGAGGGCGTCACGAGATTCTTCGAGCAGACTGAAGCGCTGCTGGCGGATCTCCAGGCGGGCAGGATAAGCGGTGACCCGGCGACAGTGCAGGTGCTCGAGCGCGCGATAGGTACGATCGGAAGATATCTTGCAGACTTGCTGGATGGTGCCGCTGACCAGCCGATACGGATGTTTCCGGCGTACCGGGCCTTGCTCGAAGCGCGCGGCGCGCCGCCAGCGTCGGAAGCGGACATGTATTTTCCCGATCTTTCACTTGCGCCGCCGCCACGGGAGCGCCCCGCGCTGCGCTTGCCTCACGACGAGTCGGAGGCATTTCTGCGTACGCAGCGCCTGCGCTATCAGCGCGGCTTCGTAAAGTGGCTGCGTGACGCCGAGGACCGCCCCGCGCTGGGCGAAATGCTGGCTGCGGTGGATGCGGTGGAGGAGACCCAGGCTTTGCCGCCACAGCGCGCGTTCTGGTGGACTGCCGGCGCGCTGATCGATGCGCTGGCGCACGGCGATCTCGCACCGGTACCGGCGCTGCGCCAGATCGCGGCGCGCATTGAGCAGCAATTGCGGCGTATGGTCGACGGCGCCTCGGCGTCGGTGGCCGAGCAGCTGCAGCGCGAGGTGCTTTACTGGCTGGCGCGCAGCGGCATGGCTAGTGTCGACCGTGAGCACTTGAGTGCTAGAGCGCGCGCCGCAAGGCAGGCTTATCGGCTCGACGGCAGCCTGCCGTCGGACGTCGCGGAGCCCGATATCTCGCAGCGCGTACCGATGGCATCGGCCCTGCGGGAGGCGATCGGCTACGCGAAGGAAGCCTGGAACAAGTACGTTGCGGGCATCGACAGCGCGCTTGCGGCGTTTTCGCAGCACGCAAGTACGATTGCGGAGCGCGGCTGGCGACTCGGAAATCTGGACCTCGCGAATCTTACGCGCGAGATTGCGCGCGTTGCTGCCGACCTTGAGGCGGCACCCAGGCGGTTGACCGACGCGGCGGCGATGGAAGTCGCGACTGCGTTGCTGGTGGTGGAGAACGCGGTGGAGAATTACCGCGAGCTACCGCCCGATTTCGATCGGCAGGTCAAGGTCATGCTGTCGCGCCTGGCGGTGGCGGTGTTCAAGGCCGAGGCAACTGGTGAGCTGCCGGGCGCCGATCTGGTCAACGCAATGATGCAGCGCGCACAGGAAAAGCTCGCGCTGGGAAGCGCTCTGGCGGAGATGCAGACGAACCTGCGCCGGATCGAGCAGACACTGGATGCCTATTTCCGCGATCCCACGCGCGCAGGAGAGCTCACTGCGCTGGATCCCGTGATCCATCAGGTCTCGGGAGCGCTCCGGCTGCTGGGCGAGGAGGAGGCGCAAGGCGCGCTGGAGCGCTGCGCCGAGCGCATACGCGCGTTCGCCGAAGCGACGGCGCGTCCTGCGCTCGAGGAGTTCGAGGCGGTGGCGCAGATCCTCTCGGGCCTCGGTTTCTACATAGACGCACTGCGTCACGGCAAAGCGGACTTCGCCGCGGCGATGCGGCCCGTTGGCGCAACGCAATCGGCCGCGGCCTCGAGTGTGGAGAAGGAGCTTAGGCAAAGGAGGCGCGATACCCAGGTCCTGTACGAGGCGTTGCGCCAGTCGCCGCAGGATCGGGAGATCAAGGCGCGGCTGCGGAGCAAGCTGAGCGAAATCGAGGAAGATGCCCAGCTTGTGGCGGATGCCTCGCTCGGATCGCACGCGCGCGATGCACTCTCGCAACTCGACTCACCCGAGAGCCTCGAGGGCGAGAGTCCGTTGGCGAAGTCCATGGCGCAGCTCGTGCCTCCTTCCGAGTCGGCTTCGCCGGACGCGCAGCGCTTGCTCAAGGCGAGCAACGTGGCATTCGATCAGGAGTTGCTGGCGATCTTCCTCGAAGAGGCCGACGGTGTGCTGGTGGCGATCGCCGAAAATCTCGTCGCGAGCCGCGCGCACCCGGGCGCGATGCCGGAGCTTGCCGCCATCCGGCGCGCTTTCCATACGCTGAAGGGCAGCGGGCGCATGGTCGGCCTAACGCACTTGGCCGAGGCGGCGTGGGCACTCGAACAGCTGCTCAACCTGTGGCTGCACGAGGAGCGCGCGGCGACCCCAGCCCTGCATGAGGTCATCGAGCTCGCGCGCGCGACTTTTGCCGATTGGGTCGGCCGGCTGCAACGGGGCGAGCCGCAGCCCGACGCCGAGAGCCTAGTTGCCGCCGCAGAGCAGCTCGGGCGTGGCGAGGCCCCAGTAGCCGTCGGTGGGGCGATGCTTTCACCCTCGCTGTTCGCGGTGTTCGTGAACGAGGCCCAGCAGCACCTCGAAACGCTGGAGCGCCAGCTCGCCGCCGTCGCCGCGTCGGGGGTGGTGCAGGATGACCTGGTACGCGCGGCACACACGTTGGCGGGCATCTGCGGCACCGTTCAGATGGAGCCGATGCACGCGCTTGGCTACGCGCTCGAAGGGGCGTTGCTTCGTTTGCGAAGCCGCGGCACGCCGGTCGAGTCGGCCGAGGTCGCGCTGCTTGCGCGCAGCGCTACTGCCTTGCGCGAGATGCACGCCGAAGTCGCCGCACGCCGCGTGCCCGTCGCTCAGGACGACCTCGCCCGGGCACTCGAAGCACTTCCCGGCCGAGCCGAATCGCTCGTCGCACCGCCCGCAGAGGGACCGGCCGAACGGCGTCGCCGCCGCGTCGACGATGACGTCGACGCCCAGCTGCTGCCGCTGTTCCTTGAGGAAGCGGTGGAACTCGTGCCGCAAGCTGGCGAGTTGCTGCGCACTTGGCGCAACGAGCCGGCCAAGATGGAGCACGCGACGGCACTACAGCGTGCGCTTCACACCCTCAAGGGCAGCGCGCGCATGGCCGGTGTGATGAGCGTCGGCGAGCTCACCCACAACATGGAGGCGCGGGTCGAAAGCGGCGCGGCGCTGGAGCGCGCATCTGCGCAGCTACTTGACGAGCTCGACGCCGCCTTCGATCGGCTGGGCATGTTGCTCGAAGGTCTGCAAAAGGCGCCCGCACCACAGACCGAGGCGGCCCGATCGGGCGCAGCGCCGCCCAAGCGGGCGCCCTCGCGTGGCATGCTGCGCGTGCGCTCGGAAGTGCTCGAGAAGCTGGTTAACGAGGCTGGCGAGGTCGCGATTACGCGCTCGCGAATCGAGGTCGAAATGCGCGTGCTCAAGAACGCGCTCGCAGACCTGACCGAGAACGTGCTGCGCTTGCGGGGTCAGCTGCGCGAAATCGAGATCCACGCCGAATCGCAGATGCAAGCGCGGGAGCGCGAGGCCGAGGCCTCCGCGCGCGAGTTCGATCCGCTCGAGTTCGACCGCTTTACGCGCTTCCAGGAGCTTACGCGTATGATGGCCGAGAGCGTGAACGACGTCTCAACCGTGCAACAGAGCCTGACCCGGATGGTGGACGACACCGACGCAGCGCTCTCTGCGCAGGCGCGGCTGAACCGGGAGTTGCAGCAGGACTTGATGCGCGTGCGCATGGTCCCGTTCGGGACGCTGGCCGAGCGGCTGCACCGGCTGGTGCGACAGACCGCGAAGGAGCTTGGCAAGCGCGCCAGCCTTGAGCTGCGTGGCGGGAGCGTCGAGCTCGATCGGTCCGTGCTCGAGCGCATTACCGGCCCGCTCGAGCACCTGGTGCGAAACGCGCTCACGCATGGGATCGAGCCGGTGGCAGAACGCGTCGCCGCCGGAAAGGCCGAGGCGGGGGAGATACGGCTGGACGTGCGGCAGGAGGGTAATGAGATCGTTCTCTCGCTCACCGACGACGGAGCTGGGCTCGACCTGGCAAAGATCCGCGAGAAGGCACTGCAGCGAGGGCTGATCGACGCGGCGGAGCAAATCAGCGAGCAGCGCTTGGCGGAGCTCATTTTTGTGCCTGGCTTCTCGACTGTCGAGCAGGTGACCGAGATTGCGGGACGTGGCGTCGGCATGGACGTCGTAAAGGACGAAGTCGGCGGCCTGGGGGGGCGCATCGAGCTGGAATCGGCGCCGCGACGCGGCACCCGCCTTACGGTCCGTCTGCCGCTCACCACCGCGGTCACTCAAGCCGTGCTCGTCAAGTCGGGTGCGCGCACCTGCGCGCTGCCTGCGGTCATGATCGAGCAGGTTCAGCAGCTTCGCCTGGAGCAGCTCGACCAGATACGCGCGGCCGGATACGTGGAGTGGGCGGGGCGCCACTATCCATTCGCGACCATGCACCAGTTGCTGGGCGAAGCGCCGGCGGTACAGGGCGAAGCCGGGCGACGCTACTCGCCCGTGTTGCTGCTGCGTTCGGGCGCCGAGGCCGCGGCGGTACTGGTCGAAGAGATGATTGGCAATCAGGAAGTGGTGGTGAAGGACTTGGGCCCTCAGCTCGCTCGCGTCCCCGGCGTCGCGGGGGTGACGGTGCTAGGCAGCGGCGAGATCGTCCTGATACTGAATCCGGTCGCGCTGGTTCTGCGACCGCGGCCGCAGCAGGCGCACGTCACCACGCAGGTTCCCGCACCCGCCGCGGCGCGACTGAAAGTGATGGTGGTGGATGACTCGCTCACGGTGCGCAAGATCACCGGCAGGCTGCTCGAACGCGAGGGCTACCAGGTCCTCACTGCCAAGGACGGGGTCGAAGCGCTGGAGCAACTGTCGGAAACGGTGCCAGATGTCATGCTGGTCGACATCGAAATGCCGCGAATGGACGGCTTCGACCTGACGCGCAACGTGCGAGCCGATCCGCGTCTGAAGTCGGTGCCGATCATCATGATTACGTCTCGCACGGCGGACAAGCATCGCGCCTACGCGCAGGAAGTCGGCGCCAATGCGTTCCTCGGCAAGCCCTACCAGGAGGAACAGCTGCTGGGGCACATCGCGAGCTTTGTCGGGCGCAGACTCGACAGCGAGTGACTTCGCCGTGGCGCGCCTTGAGCGCTGAATGCAGTGCAGCATGCTCATTCAAGCGCAGGTCGCGGCGGATTCACACCAATCTGCCGGAGGCAAGAACCATCGCGGAAAAAAGATCTCAAGCGGGGGGTGGAAACGGTAAAATAGCCCCAAGCGTGACCTCGATCAATCTTACGCACCACTTCCTGATCGCCATGCCCAACATGGCGGATCCGTATTTTGCGAGAACGCTGACCTACGTCTGTGAGCACAACGACCAGGGCGCACTCGGCGTGGTGGTGAACCGACCGATCGACATGACCCTGCAGGCGCTTTTCGAGCGCCTGTCCTTGTCGCTGACGGACGACGATCTGGCGGACGCGCCGATCTTCTTCGGCGGTCCGGTGCAGACCGACCGCGGCTTTGTGCTGCATGCCCCGGCCGGCCACTGGCAGTCGACGCTCAAAGTACGCGAGGCAATCGGCCTGACGACATCGAAGGACATCCTGGAGGCAGTCGGTCGCGGCGAAGGGCCGACGAAGCTACTGGTGACGCTGGGCTATGCGGGCTGGTCGCCAGGCCAGCTTGAGCATGAGCTGTCGCAGAACGCATGGCTCACGGTCGAAGCGCAGGATGGAATCATCTTCGACACGCCGGCGGAGGAGCGCCTGCCGGCCGCGATGGAGCTGCTGGGCATCGATTTCGGGCGCCTGCAGGACGAAGCGGGCCATGCCTGAGCGGCAGCTGTCCCGCCCGGCTCCCGCCCAAGCCATTTCTCCTCCGTCTTCTCTTCCGGCAAATGTCGGCACCGTGCTCGCGTTCGATTACGGCGAGCGACGCACCGGCGTAGCGGTCGGCGACGCACGCCTGCGCACTGCGCATCCGCTGCCCGCCATTACTGCCGTCGGCCCCGCACGCATGGACGCAATCGCCAAGCTGGTGCACGAATGGCGCCCCGATCGCATGGTGGTGGGCTTGCCGCTGGGCCGCGACGGCGGCGCGCATCGCCTCGGCCAGAAGGTGGCGCGCTTTGCGCGCGAGATAGAGGCGCGCTTTTGCCTGCCGGTGGCGCAGGTCGACGAGCGTTACACCTCGACGGAGGCCGAGTCGCGCATCCGCGAAGCCGTCGGCGCGCGCCGCGCGGCGCAAGCATCGAGAGCGCGCAAGCTCGATTCATATGCGGCGCAACTTATCCTGCAGCAGTACTTCGATGAACCTACTGCCTGACGCCGAGAAACTTTGCGCACAGCTGGCGGCCGAGCTCAAGCCGGCAGTCAAGCCGAGCACGGCCATGATCGGGCTCTATACCGGCGGCGTATGGCTCGCCGAGAGGCTGCATGCCGCGCTCGGGATCGCGGAGCCGCTCGGCACCATGGACATCGCCTTCTACCGCGATGACTACCATCAGCAGGGCCTCGCGCGCGATCCTAAGCGCACGCAGATTCCGTTTGCGGTCGAGGGTCGTGACCTGCTGTTGGTGGACGACGTGCTCTATACCGGGCGCACAGTGCGCGCCGCGATGAACGAGCTGTTCGACTACGGCCGTCCGGCGAGCATTTCGCTGGTGGTGCTGGCCGACCGAGGCGGCCGCGAATTGCCGATCTGCGCGCGATACTGCGGCTGCACGATCGAGGTGGCGAAGGGAATGCGACTGCGCCTGCTGCGCGACGAGCGCGGCGAAGCTCAAGCTCGAGCTGCAGCATGCAGAATAACCCACAGCTAAACGCGAACGGCGAGCTACGCCACCTGCTCTCGATCGAGGGTTTGCCGCGCGAAGTGCTGGCGGGCATTCTGGACACTGCCGCCTCGTTCGTCGGCGTCACAGAACGGGAGGTGAAGAAGGTGCCGCTGCTTCGCGGCAAGAGCGTGTTCAACCTGTTCTTCGAGCCCTCGACTCGCACCCGCACCACTTTCGAGATCGCCGCCAAGCGACTGTCGGCGGACGTCATCAACCTGAACGTCGCGGTTAGTTCGCAGACCAAAGGTGAATCGCTGCTCGATACGGTATCCAATCTGTCCGCGATGCAAGCCGACCTGTTCGTCGTGCGCCACGGCTCCTCTGGTGCGCCGTACCTGATCGCGCAGCACGTCAAGCCGCACGAGCACGTGATCAACGCTGGCGACGGGCGGCACGCGCACCCGACGCAGGGGCTGCTCGACCTGTACACGATCCGGCACTACAAGCAGGACTTCGGCGCGCTGCGGGTGGCGATTGTCGGCGACATACTGCATTCGCGCGTCGCGCGTTCTCTCATTCACGGCCTGACCACGCTCGGCACGCCCGAAGTGCGCGTGATCGGCCCGCAGACGCTGCTCCCGGCGGGCGTCGAGGCGCTAGGCGTGAAGGTGTTCAACGACATGCAGGAAGGCCTGCGCGGCGCCGACGTGGTGGTGATGCTCAGGCTGCAGAACGAGCGCATGCGAGGCGCACTATTGCCAAGTGCGCAGGAGTTCTTCAAGCATTACGGCCTAACCGCGCAGAAGCTCGCGTTGGCGAAGCCGGATGCGATCGTCATGCACCCGGGGCCGATGAACCGCGGCGTCGAAATCGATTCGACGGTCGCCGACGGCCCGCACTCCGTCATCCTGCCCCAGGTCACCTTCGGCATCGCCGTGAGAATGGCAGTCATGTCGATCGTGGCGGGAAACTGATGAAGATACTGATCCGCAATGGACGCGTGATCGACCCGGCGAGCGGGCGCGACGCGGCGGGCGACGTGGCGATCGCCGACGGCCGCCTGTGCGAGACGCTGACCGGCAAACCCGACAGGGTCATCGACGCGTCCGGACTGGTGGTTGCGCCGGGGCTGATAGATATCGCGGCACGCCTGCGCGAGCCCGGCTACGAGTACAAGGCAACGCTCGAATCGGAAATGGACGCCGCGGTCGCGGGCGGAGTGACCAGCCTGGCCTGTCCGCCCGACACCGACCCGCCGCTCGACGAACCCGGGTTGGTCGACATGCTGCGCCGGCGCGCCAAGGTGCTGTCGCGCGCGCGTGTGTACCCGATCGGCGCGCTGACGGTGAAGCTCGCCGGGGAGCGCCTGACCGAGATGGCCGAGCTCGCGGAAGCGGGCTGCGTCGCGTTCTCGCAGGCCGACGAGCCCATTTCCGACACGCAGGTGCTGTGGCGCGCGCTGCAATACGCGGGCACCTTCGGCTTTCCGGTCTGGTTGCGGACCGAGGATCACTGGCTTGCGCGCGGCGGCGTGGCGCATGACGGCGAACTGGCGACGCGCCTGGGGCTGCCGGGCATTCCGGTGTTCGCTGAAACTATCGCGCTCGGCGTGTTGCTCGAGCTGGTGCGCGCCACCGACACGCGGGTGCACCTGTGCCGGCTCTCGAGCGCCGGAGCGGTCGAGATGGTGCGCAGGGCAAAAGGCGAAGGCCTGCCGATCAGCTGCGACGTCGGCATCCACCATCTTCACCTGTCGGATTTCGATCTGGGCTACTTCGACTCCCACTGCCGGCTGGTGCCGCCGCTAAGGAGCCAGCGCGACCGTGACGCACTCGCCGCCGGGCTCGCGGACGGCACGATCGATTGCGTATGCTCGGACCATACTCCGGTCGACGAGGACCAGAAGCAAATGCCCTTCTCCGAGGCCGAGCCGGGGGCCACCGGGCTCGAGCTGCTGCTGCCGCTCGCGCTCAAATGGGGCGTGCAGCAGAAGCTGCCGCTCGCAAAGGTGCTCGCGCGCGTCACTAGCGATGCGGCGCGCGTCCTCGGCGTGCACTCCGGCAGGCTGCAGCCGGGCGCGCCGGCGGACGTGGTCGTGTTCGATCCGGACGCGGCTTGGCGGGTGACCGCCGATGCGCTGCGCAGCCAGGGAAAGAACACGCCCTATATCGGCTACGAGCTCGACGGGCGGGTGCGCTACACGCTGGTCGCCGGGAACGTGGTGTTTGAGCAGGCATGACGCGGCGCGTTGCGGCCGCCCTGCTCGCCGCGCTCGTGCTTGCAGCCTGCAGCACGACGCCACCGCGCGGCGGCGCGTACTACAAGGATGACGGACCCGGCGCCAACCCGCCGCCCAATCTGGACCAGATCGCGGACGCGCAGCCGCGCGCCGAGCCGCTCAACCGCGCCGCCAACCGCCCCTATGAGGTGTTCGGCAAGAGGTACGTTCCGCTCGCTTCGCTGCAGCCGTTTCACCAGCGCGGGATCGCGAGCTGGTACGGCCGGCGCTTCAATGGGCAGCCCACTTCGAGCGGGGAACGCTACGACATGTACGCGATGACCGCCGCGCACCCCGTGCTCCCGATCCCGAGCTACGCGCGCGTCACGAATCTCTCCAATGGCAGGAGCGTGGTGGTGCGAATCAACGACCGCGGGCCGTTCCATTCCGGGCGCATCATCGACCTGTCGTACGCGGCGGCGCACAAGCTCGGTTACGTCGCCGCCGGCAGCGCGCGGGTAGAGGTGGACAGCATCGTGCCGGGCGCGCAGAGTGAGGTCGCGGCGGCGTCCGCGCCGCCCGCTGCGCCGGCGCCCGCCGCGGCGCCGCTCGAGCCCCAGCCGGCGGCAGCCGAGGAGCCGAGCGGCGTGTACCTGCAGCTCGGCGCGTTCTCCGCGCGCGAGGATGCCGAGAGCTTCCGTGTCCACGTGTATCGAGAGTTGGCCTGGCTGTCGGACGCAATCCACGTGCTGGCCAGCGGCGGCCTGTACAAGCTGCACCTGGGCCCCTATCGCAGCCAGGACCAGGCCCGCGCCGTCGCGCAACGCATCGAAAGCGAGCTGAACTTCAAGCCCGTGTTCGTTGTCCGATAGCGGGCTTGTCGCTTCACGTCTGTCCTATAATCCGCCGCTTTTCGGAAGGTACTCCATGCTCCGTACGCTCGTAGCGCTCTTGCTGTCAGGCTTTTGTACCCTTGCCGCCGCAAGCATGCCGCAGCCGCCCACCGTGGTCGGCCATGCCTGGCTGGTCGCCGACCTGTCGAGTGACCAAATACTCGGCTCCGAGAAGGCCGACGAGCGCTTTGAACCCGCCTCGCTTACCAAGCTCATGACCGCCTATCTGGTGTTCACCGCATTGCACGAAAATAGGCTTTCTCTCCAGCAACAGGTCCCCGTCTCGGAGCACGCCTGGAAGGCTCCCGGCTCGCGCATGTTCATTGAGCCCGGCAGGCCAGTGACCGTCGAGCAGTTGATCGAAGGCATGGAAGTGCAGTCGGGCAACGACGCTTGCATCGCACTTGCCGAGGCGGTCGCGGGGTCGCAGGACATCTTCGTGCAGATGATGAACCGCGAGGCCCAGCGCCTCGGCATGAAGAACACTCACTTCATGAATCCGACAGGCTTGCCCGACCCGCAGCACTACAGTACCGCGCACGACATCTATCTTCTGGCGAGCGCCATTATTCGAGATTTCCCGGCCGAGTACGCGAAGTACTACTCGCAGAAGGAATTCACCTACAACAACATCACGCAACGCAACCGCAACCGGCTGCTGTGGCTGGACCCCAGCGTGGACGGCGTAAAGACCGGACACACGGAAGCGGCGGGCTATTGCCTCGTGGCGTCGGCGAAGCACGGGCCGCGGCGGTTGATGTCGGTGTTGCTCGGCGCGACTTCCGAGCAGATGCGGGCGCAGGAATCGCTCAAGCTGCTCAACTGGGGGTATCAGTTCTTCGACAGCGTCAAGCTGTACGACAAGGATCAGACGGTGAAGTCGCTAGAGGTCTGGAAGGGCGTCGCACGCCAGGTCAAGGCCGGCTTCGACCGCGCGATCATGATCAGCGTGCCCAAAGGCGACGCGGACAAACTGAAGGCCGAGCTGCTATCGCAACAGCCGCTGGTGGCCCCGGTGGCGCGGGGCCAGCGCGTTGGCGTGCTGCGGCTGACGCTGTACGGAAAACCTTATGGCGAGTACCCCCTGCTGGCGCTTGAGCCGGTAGGCGTTGCGGGCATCTTCGGCAGGGCGTGGGATACACTGCGCCTGTGGATGAAGTAAAGGGAGCGTCATGGTCTTTCTGAACGGCAAGTTCCTGCCCATCGAGCAGGCGACGGTCCCGGTTCTCGACCGGGGGTTCATTTTCGGCGACGGCGTCTACGAACTGGTGCCGGTATATTCACGCGTGCCGTTCAGGCTCGATGAGCATTTGCGGCGGCTCGAGCGCAGCCTGGCCGCAGTGCGGATCAGGAATCCGTACAGCACGGCGCAGTGGAAGGAGATCATCGCTCGCCTGATCGCCGAGCAGGCCTTCGAGGACCAGGGTATCTACTTTCAGGTCACGCGCGGCGTGGCCAAGCGCGACCACGCCTTCCCGAAAGACGTCGCGCCGACGGTGTTCATCATGTCGAACCCGCTGGTCAATCCGCCGCGCGAGCTGGTCGAAAGCGGCGCGTCTGCGCTGAGCGCGGCCGACAATCGCTGGCTGCGCTGCGACATCAAGTCGATCTCGCTCATCGGCAACTGCCTGCTGCGCCAGATTTCGGCCGATAGCGGCGCGGCGGAAACCATCATGTTCCGCGACGGCAGGCTGACCGAGGCCTCGGCATCGAACGTATTCATCGTCAAGGGCGGCGTGATCCGCTCGCCGGCCAAGTCCAACCTGATCCTGCCGGGCATCACCTACGACGTGGTCGCGGAGCTGGCGTTGTCCGCGGGCATCCCGCTCGAGTTCGGCGACATTACTGACGCGGAGGTGCGGGCGGCAGACGAGTTGTGGATCACGTCGTCGTCGAAGGAGGTACTGGCGATCGTCCAGCTCGACGGCCAGCCGATCGGAGACGGCAAGCCCGGCGCAGTCTTCCGCCACATGTACCAGCTCTACCAGGAATTCAAGCAGCGGGTGATGCGCGCCGGCAAGCGGGCGGTCGCGGCCTAGGAGGCGCCAGATGAACGAGGTGCGGGAGTCCACCCTCACCTATCCGTGCGAGTTTCCGATCAAGGTGATGGGTCGGCGCGAGGGCGGCTTCGCGCAGGAGGTAATGCAGATCGTGCTCAGGCACGCGCCCGATTTCGAGCCCGCGACGATCGAAATGCGGCCCAGTCGGCAGGGCAAGTATCTCGGTCTCACGCTGGTCATCCAGGCACGCTCGCGTGAGCAGCTCGACGCGCTGTATCGCGACCTGTGCGACCACCCGGCCGTGGTGATGGTGCTGTGATGGCTGCGGTGCTGGTCCCGGCGATTCGCGTCAAGCAACTCGGCAGCGTCGACTACCTCGCCGCGCTCGAGGCAATGCGAAGCTTTACCGCGCGACGAAACGATGCCACCGACGACGAATTGTGGCTGCTCGAGCATCCGCCGGTTTATACGCTCGGGCTCGGTGCCGATGCGGCGCATGGGCCGCGTGCCGAGAACGGGATTCCCGTAGTGAAGGTCGAGCGGGGCGGCGAGATCACCTATCACGGCCCAGGACAGGTCGTGCTCTATACGCTGGTAGACCTCGCACGGCGTGCGCTCAAGGTGCGCGCGTTCGTTGCCATGCTCGAGCAATCGGTCATCGACCTGCTCGCCGAGCACGGGGTAGTCGCTGCGCGCCGGTCGGGCGCGCCGGGCGTGTACGTGAACGGGGCCAAGATCGCGGCGCTCGGCATTCGGGTCGCGCGCGGGCGCGCGTTCCACGGTCTGGCGCTGAATGTGGACCTCGACCTGAGCCCGTTCGGCGCGATCGATCCCTGCGGCTACCCGCGGCTTGCAGTCACCCGCACGTGCGACCTGGGCGTAGCGGCCGGGGCGGGCGAGCTCGGCGGCCGGCTGGCGCAGATCCTAGTCGCGAGGCTCGCCCGTGCGTGACGCCGGTTTCAAGGAAAAGGGGCAGCGAAAGACCGCCCGCATTCCGGTCAAGATCGTGCCGCGCGAGCCGCTGCCCAAGCCGGCGTGGATCCGGGTGCGTGCCGCCAGCCCGAACTCGCGCTTCTACGAGATCAAGGACATTCTGCGTGCGCAGCAGCTGCACACGGTTTGCGAGGAGGCGTCCTGTCCCAACATCGCCGAGTGCTTCGGCAAGGGCACTGCGACCTTCATGATCCTGGGCGACATCTGCACTCGCCGCTGCCCGTTCTGCGACGTCGCGCACGGGCGGCCGCTGGCGCCGGATCCGAACGAGCCGCTGCACCTGGCCGAGACGATTGCGCGCCTGCAGCTTTCCTACGTCGTGATTACCAGCGTCGACCGCGACGACCTTAGAGACGGCGGCGCGCAGCATTTCGTCGATTGCATTCGCGTCGTGCGCGAGCGCTCGCCACGCACGCGCATCGAGGTACTTGTGCCGGACTTTCGCGGGCGGCTAGAGCGGGCCGTCGAGATCTTGGGCGTCGCGCCGCCGGACGTCATGAATCACAACCTCGAAACCGTGCCGAGGCTTTACCGCAAGGCGCGCCCCGGGGGCGACTATCCTCATTCGCTCGAGCTACTGCGGTCTTTCAGGGCCCGTCATCCGGGGGTGCCGACCAAGTCGGGGCTGATGGTCGGTTTGGGCGAGAGGGACGAGGAAATCCTGCAGGTCATGCGCGATCTCAGGGCGCACGGGGTCGACATGCTCACCATCGGCCAGTACTTGCAGCCGTCCGCGCACCACCTGCCGGTGGAGCGCTACGTCCGTCCCGAGACCTTCGCCATGTTCGAACGCGAGGCCGAGACGATGGGTTTTCGCCACGCCGCCGTGGGCGCCATGGTCCGCTCGTCGTATCACGCCGATCGGCAGGCGCAGGGCGCGGGCGTCGCCTGAGACGGCGCATGGCCGCCTGGGTGTCCGCATTGAAGGCCGTCCTGCCGTACGTCACCAACATCGTGACCGCCGCGATCCCGGCATTCACCGCACGCAAGGCACAGGACCGCTCGGCCGAGGTGACGGCACAGCAGATCGCCGAGCTGCAAAGCGCTGCGACGCACAACGCCGAGTCGATCAAGGTGCTGGCCGAGCAGCTGCAGCGCACGGTAAGCGCGGTAGAGCTGGGGGCGGCCAATGTGGACCGGGCGCTGCGGCGGCTGCGACTGGTAGCTGCCGCGTCGCTGCTGGTCGCGCTAACCGCGTTGTGCGCCGCTTTGATTGTCCTTGTCGGATAATGACTGCTTTACTCGAAAGGAGCGTGCCATGAAAAGACTTGCGATATTGCTGGTGCTGGCGCTTGCGGCTGCGCCGGCGATGGCCCGGAAGCCGTGCGAAGAGCTCAAGGCGGAGATCGCGGCCAAGATCGAGGCCAACGGGGTGAAGAAGTACACCCTTGAGATCGTGCCGAAGGACGCGGCGGCGGATGGCAAAGTCGTCGGCACCTGTGACGGCGGGACCAAGAAGATCGTCTACCGGCGCGATTAGTACCGATCGAGGAGCGTGAGCATGAGTGCCTTGCAGCGGCTTTCGAAGGCCGCGCTGCGCGACCTGTTGGTGACCAACTGGATGACGCATGACGCGATGTGGTTCGCCAGCAGCGCGCGCCTGTGCGGCGTGGAGAAGACGAACGTAGTCAACCGCGGCGCGGTAAAGGCAATGGCGGAGGTCGAGGCGCAGCGCCTGCGGAAGGCACTCGGCGTGACGAGCATCGGCAGCTTCGATCAGCTTCAGCGCTTCCTCGGCGGCGCCTTCGAGCTGGTGCGGGGGCCGTTCATGAAATTCGCGCTCACGTACCCCGAGCCAAACCTGATGCGCTGGGAAACCAAGCAGTGCTTCGTGCACGACGGCGTGAGCAAGCTCGGCATGATCGACCGCTACGAGTGCGGTGTGTTCGATCGGCTCGAGGGCTGGCTCGAGAGCCTCGGGATCGGGTTCCGGGTCACGCCGGAGATCGACGGGTGCTTCTTGCACCGCCTTGGACGCTGCGTGCGCGAATACCGCTTCGCTTTCGAGCCGGCGGGTGGCAGTGCGGGAACCAATCGGTGAGATTCGCGTATCTCGCCCTGATCGGCGTCGTCGCCTGGTGCCAGCCTGCGGCGGCACAGCTCAATCGGATCAGCAACCGAGATGCGGTCGCCGCGCTCAGGGCCGCGCTCGAAAAGGGGTCTCAAGTGGCGGTCGAGTCGCTCGGTCGCACCGATGGCTTCTTCGGCAACGAGCAGGTGAGGATTCCGCTGCCCGAATCGCTGCACCTGGCCGAGGGGCTGATGCGCCGCCTAGGCATGGGCAGGTACGCCGACGAGCTGGTGCTCACCATGAATCGCGCCGCAGAAGCTGCGGTGCCCGAGGCGAAGTCGCTGCTGATCGGAGCGGTGAAAAGGATGAGCGTAGAGGACGCGAAGGGAATTCTTACTGGCGGCGAAACGGCCGGGACCGCGTACTTTCGCCGCACCACCGAGAATCAGCTGCGGGCGAGATTCCTGCCGATCGTCAGCAGCGCTACCGCCAGGGTGAAGCTGGCCGAGAAATACAACGAGTACGCGGACAGGGGCGCGCGCTTCGGCTTGGTGAGCAAGGAGGACGCGAACCTCGACGCCTACGTCACGCAGAAGGCGCTCGACGGCCTGTTTCTGGTGATGGCCGGCGAAGAAAAGAAGATCCGCCAGGATCCGGTCGGATCGGCCTCGAGCATCATCAGGAAGGTGTTCGGCGCGCTGCGCTGAGCGGTTGCGCCGACAGTGCGCGCACGGTCCAGAACAGGGTCAGGCCGCCGCTCGCGCACAGCGCTGCGAGCAGGAAGCCGGCGCGGTAGTCCCCGGTCAGGTCGTGCAGCGTGCCGGCGGCCCAAGAGCCGACCGCGCCCCCCAGGCCCATGCCGACCATGATCGTGCCGTATACGGTGCCCAGGCCGCCGCCGGAGAAGTTGCGCGCAGAGAGCACCGCCACCAGTGGCCCACGCGAGCCCTGCATTGTGCCGAACAGCAGCACGAAGGCGGCCACCAGCGCGTAGGCGCGGTGCCACTCGAGCAGCGCGAACATCCCGATGCCGGCGATGGTCGAGGTGTACGACAGCGTGGCGACCGGCCGTTCCCCGATGCGCTCGGCCAGCACTCCCGAGCCGAGCATGCCGACGATCGAGATCATCCCCACCAGGCCGTAGATCGAGGCCGCCTCGAGTGGCGCGAATCCGATCTCGACCAGGTAGGCCACCGCCTGCACGCCGATCGCGTAGGTGGTCACCGAGGTGAAGAACATCACGCCGAACAGCGCCCAGAACGCGGGCGTGACGAGCGCGCGCGCGATCGTCCACGAATTGCCCGGGCCGGCCTCCTCGCCCCTGGACGCGCGCTCCCCGGGGCCGGCCGCGATGCGGCGCCATGGCAGCGCGAGCACCAGCGGCAGCAACGCGAGTAGCAGTCCGCCGAGCGCGTGGTACGCCCCGCGCCATCCATAGTGCTCGATCAGCCACTGCGTGCCGGGAGCGATGATCAGCAGCCCCGTGCCGAGCGCGGCGTAGAGCACCCCCATCGCGCTGGCGAGCCGGGTACGGAACCACCGGTTCGCGAGGCCGGAAGCCGGCACCATGCCGATCAGCGCCGCGCCGATGCCTCCCGCCACCCCAACCAGCAGGTAGAGCTGCCACAGCGCGCCGAGCCAGCCCGCGAGCGCGTAGGCCGAGCCGAACAAGGTGAGCCCCACGCAGTAGCAAAAGCGCGGCCCGAGGCGGTCGAACGCTATGCCGGCGAGGGGCGACATCATCCCGGCGCACAGCATATAGGTCGAGTACACGCCGGTAAGCGCGCCGCGATCGGCGCCGAACTCGCGCGCGAGGGGCAGCAGGAACACCGCATAGCTCTCGCCGATGCCACGCGAGAGCAGGTTCATGACGGTGCACAGCGCCAGTACGCCGAGAGCCGCGCGCCTCAGCTCATGTGCATCGTGCGCGGCAGCCAGAGGATGATGTCCGGAAAAGTGAGAAACAGCGCCAGCGTTACCACGTCGGCGATGAAGAAGGGCAGTATGCCGCGGAACACGTCCGACAGCGGGATGTCGGGCCGCACACCGTTGACCACGAAGCAGTTCAGGCCGATGGGGGGGGTGAGAAGGCAGATCTCGCACATCTTGACGACCACGATGCCGAACCAGATTGGGTTGAAGCCGAGCGCGACGACCGCAGGATAAACGACGGGCAGGGTGAGCAGCAGCATGCCGATCGCGTCCATGAACATGCCCAACACCGTGTACAGCAGCAGGATGCAGATCATGATTGCGAGCGGCGGGAGGGGGAGCGTCACAACCCATTTCGCGAGCGCGTCCGGCAAGCCGGCGAAACCGAGGAAGCGAACGAACATCAACACGCCCCAGATGAGCGTGAAGATCATGACGGTCAACTTGGCGGACTCGAGCAGGGCATCGCGCAGACCCTTCCAGCGCATCCCGTGAGCGAGCGCGAGGACGAAGACAACAAAGGCGCCGAGAGCCCCGGCCTCGGTCGGGGTCGCCCAGCCGTAATACATGGCGGTGAATATGATCGCCACCACGGCGATGATCGGCAGCGTGCCTGGCACCGAGCGCCAGCGCTCGCGCCACGTAAATCCGATGAGCGGGCGCCCGAGACTCGGCTTCAAAGTCGCCAGGATCACGATCATGATCGAATAGACGATGGCCGAGACGATTCCCGGCAGGAATCCGGCCACCAGCAAGGCGCCGACCGATTGCTCGACGATGATGGCGTAGATCACCAGTAGCGCGCTAGGCGGTATCAACGCCGCGAGTGTGCCGCCCGCAGCCACCACTCCCGCTGCGAGCTTGCGGTCGTAGCCCGCCTTGAGCATGTCCGGAATTGCGACGCGGCTGAATACCGCGGCGGTTGCGGTGCTCGCGCCCGACACCGCGGCGAATCCGGTTGCCGCTATAACCGTCGCTACCGCGAGACCGCCCGGCACCCAGCCGAGCCACTTGCGCGCGGCGTCGAACAAGCGCTCGGTCAGGCCGGCGTGGAAGGCGAGGTAGCCGATGAGGATGAACATCGGCAGCACGCTGAGCGTATAGCTCACCGCTTTGGAGTGCGGGATCGTGCCGGCCATGCCGGCACCTGCGTCCCAGCCGAGCATCGCGATCAGCCCGACCATGCCGACGAACGCGGCCGCGAAGGCGACCCGAACGCCGGCGAATACCAGCGCGATAAGCGCGATCGCGCCGGTGATGCCGATGTCGAACGAGCTCAACGCGAGCCCTCGATATCCTGCGCTGCGATCTCCTCCGCAGTAATCGTTCTTGGAATCCCCACCGGCTCTGCGGCGGGGTTCGCGACCAGCCTGAGGTAGCCGACAAGCTGAACGAAAAGGCGCAGCCACAGGAGGGTGAACGACACTGGCACCAGGAGCTTGGACGGCCACACCGGGAGCTCGGCATCGATCGTGCTGTCGCCTAGCCGGTAAGCGCGCAGGAAGTGGTCGAAGCTGTACCAGGTCAGCACCGCGATGACGAACAGCGCGATTAGCGTGCCGAACACCTCCATCGCCCAACGCAGGCGGTCGGGCGCGATCCTGAGGAACATCTCCATCCTGACGTGCCCGCCGAGCCGCTGGCAGTACGCGACGCCGAGGAAGGCGAAGGTCGCCATTGAAAGCTCGACCAAGTCAATATATCCGTTGATCGGATGGTTGAAGAGCTGCCGGCCGAGCACCTGCGCCATGCCGAGTAGCATCAGCGCGAAGATGAATGCCGCTGCGACCAGGTTGAAGAAGGTCTCGACGCGGCCGAGCCGGACGTCGAACACGCCCAGCGTCGAGCCCTCCCCGCGCGGCGTCGCACTCACGCGGCTATCTGGCCGTCTTTGCCGCGGTGTCAAGCAGCAGCTTGAGCACGCCTTGCGCGTCGAACTTGTCCTTGTTGTCGGCCACCCACTTGTCCCAGACCGGCTTACCGGCGATCTTGCGGAAATCTTCCAGCTGGCCCTCGGAGTAGGTCACAGGCTTGAGCGTCTTCGCCAGCATCGGCAGGTTCTTCTTGTCGATCGCGACGTAAGCCTCGATCTGCGCCTTGTTCACCGCATTCTTGGCGTCCATGATCAGCTTGCGGTACTGCTCCGGCAGCTTCTGCCAGGAGGACTTGCTGAACACGACCGGGCACTCGGAGGTGCCGGGTGACATGTTGGTGGTGTACCAGTCGGACACCTCGTTGATCTTGTACGCGACCTGCGCATACGTGAACGGGAACGAGGCGGCATCCATCGTGCCGCGCTGCATGGAAGTGTAGACCTCGGTCGCGGTGGTTGTGGTCTTGATTGCACCCAGCACTTGCATCGCGTCGCCTATGCCGCCGCCTGCGCGCACGCGCAGTCCCTTCCAGTCCGTGAGCTTGTAGGGCGGCTTGCCCTTGCCCAGGAATTCGTACTGCGGCAGCAATGTCGAGGTGTAGGCCATCGCATTCCAGCGGTCCATGTCTGCCACCAGCGCAGGGTGCTCGAAGACGGTCTCGCGCGTCTTGAGGGAAACATTCCAGTCTCCCAGGGGCAGAAACGGCAGCGAAAAGACCATGAACGCCGGATTCTTGCCAGGATGGTAGAAATTACAGAAATGCGCTCCGTCGAGCGCCCCCAGCTTGATGCCATCCAGGTTTTCGCGGTCTTTGGAGAAGGCTTCGCCGTAGCCGATGCGGATGGTGAAGTTGCCGTCGGTCTTCTTCGACACGATGTCGGCCAGCACTTCGATGCCCTTGGTGAACGCGCGCGGATTGCCCCAGGTGGAGAACTTCCACTCGATCTTCGGTCCGTTGACTTCCGCGGCGCTGGCGGACAGGGCCGCCAACGCAGCCACGATCGCAATCGCGACAGCGCTGTGATTTGCTTTACGCATGATGTTTTCTCCCTTGGTCGTTGTGCGGGGGATTCGCTCCCCTCTTGAGAGATTCTGATTCTGAAGCCGCTGCAAGGTAGCACACGGCGGCAGTGCCCGACAACCTGGCGCAAGCTAGTGCGCTTCGTCCCAGTTGTCGCCCACGCCCACGTCCACGATCAGCGGCACCTCGAGCTCGGCCACGTCCTGCATCCGCGTCCGCAGTCCTTCGCGCACCTCGTCCAGTTCGCTCTGAGGCACTTCGAGCACGAGCTCGTCGTGCACCTGCATAATCAGCTTTGCGCCGAAGCCGCGCTCGTCGAGCCACTTGTGCACCGTGACCATGGCGAGCTTGATCAGGTCGGCCGCCGTGCCCTGCATCGGCGCATTGATCGCGGCGCGCTCGGCGGCCTGGCGGCGCTGCGGCGAGCCGCTCTTGATTTCCGCAAGCCACAGGCGGCGGCCGAACACCGTTTCCACGTAACCGAGCTTTCGGGCGCGCTCGCGCGTTTCGTCCATGTAGCGCCTTACCCCGGGGTAGCGCGAAAAGTAAGAGTCGATGTAGGCCTGCGCCGTGGCGCGCTCGATGCCGAGATTCTGCGCCAGGCCGAACGCGGACATGCCGTAGATCAGGCCGAAGTTGATCACCTTGGCGGTGCGGCGTTCGTCTTGCGTCACTTCGTTCAGCGGCCGGCCGAAGACCTCGGCCGCGGTAGCGCGGTGCACGTCGTGGCCGTGCGCGAAGGCGTGGCAGCAGGCCCGCGTCGCCCGACAGGTGCGCCATGATGCGCAGCTCGATCTGCGAGTAGTCAGCGCTCAGGATGCGGCACCCGGGCGGGGCGATGAAAGCCTCGCGGATGCGCCGGCCCTGCGGGGTGCGGATCGGGATGTTCTGCAGGTTGGGTTCGGTCGAGGCCAGGCGCCCGGTCACCGCCACCGCCTGCGAGTAGCTTGGTGTGCACGCGCCCCGTGCGAGGGTTCACCATGCGCGGCAGTTTGTCGGTGTAAGTGGATTTGAGCTTCGCCAGCCCCCGGTACTCGAGCAGGATCTTCGGCAGCGGGTAGTCCTGGGCCAGCTCGGCCAGCACATCCTCATCGGTGGATGGGGCGCCGGAGGGCGTCTTCTTCTTTACCGGCAGGCCCTGGCGTTCGAACAGGATTTCCTGGATCTGCTTCGGCGAGTTGAGATTGAATGGCTGACCGGCGGCCTCGTAGGCCTTCTGTTCTTTTTCGAGCATTTCCTTGCCCAGCTCGTGGCTTTGCGCGTCTAGCTTTGCGCTGTCGAGCAGCACGCCGTTGCGCTCCATGCGCAGCAGCACCGGCAGTACCGGCATCTCGATATTCCGATAGACGAAGCTCAGCTTTTCGTCGGCAGCGATCTTCGGGAAGAGCGCGTCATGCACCGCGCGCACGCAGTCGGCGTCCTCCGCTGCGTAGTCCGTAGCGCGCTGGATGTCGACCTGCCGAGAACGGTATCCGCGCCGCGCCCTTGCCGGTGACGTCGTCGTAGGAGATCGTTTTCCATCCCAGGTGCCGCTGCGCCAGAGAATCCAGGTCGTGCCGCTCGTGCACCTCGAAGACGTACGACTCCAGTAGCGTGTCGTGCGCGATTCCGGCGAGCTTGACGCCGTGATTGGCCAGAATATGCGCGTCGAACTTGAGGTTCTGCCCCACTTTGGCGCGCGCGGCGTCCTCCAGCCAGGGACGCAGCAGCGCGAGCGCGGCCTCGACGCCGAGCTGAGCCGGCGCTCCGGGATAGTCGTGCGCGAGCGGCAGGTAGGCGGCGGTGTCGCCGTAGGCGAAGGACATCCCGACCAGCCGTGCCTGCATCGGCTCAAGGCCTGTCGTTTCGGTGTCGAAGCCGGTCAGCGCGGCGGCCTGCAGTGCGCCAAGCAGCGCGCGCAGCGCCGGCTCGTCGTGCACGCAGACGTATCGTCTGCGCGTGGCCCGTTCCGGCGAAGGAGTGGACGCAGCTGCGACGGCCGGCGCCGCGAGCTCGTTCAACCAGGTCCGAAAGCCGAAGCGCTCGAATAATTCGCGCTGGCGCTCGTGGTCGGCGGCACCGTCTTCCAGATCGGCCAACGCGATCGGCAGCGGCACGTCGCGCTTCACGCTCAGGAGCATGCGCGCCTGCGGCAGCCAACCGAGCGTCTTGCGAAGGTTCTCGCCGACCACTCCGCCGATCTCGCTCGCGTGCGCGATCACCTCGTCGAGCGAGCCGAACTGCGCAATCCACCTTGCAGCGGTCTTCGGCCCGACTTTGGCAACACCCGGAACGTTGTCGACCGCGTCGCCGACCAGGGCGAAATAGTCGACGATGCGCTCCGGGGCGACGCCGAACTTCCGCTGCACGCCCGCAACGTCCAGGGTTTCGTTTGACATCGTGTTGACCAACGTCACGCTCGGGTCGACCAGTTGCGCGAGGTCCTTGTCGCCGGTGGAGATGACGCAGCGCCAGCCTGGGCTTTGCCCTGCTCGGCGAGCGTTGCGATCACGTCGTCTGCCTCGACGCCCTCGATCGCCAGCACCGGCCAGCCGAGTGCTTTGACTGCCCGCTTGAGCGGCTCGATCTGCGCCGCGAGATCGACCGGCATGGGCGGGCGGTGCGCCTTGTACTCCGGGTAGGCTTCGTCGCGGAAGGTCTTGCCCTTGGCGTCGAACACGCAGGCGCGCGCCTGCGCCTTGTAGTCCGCGCCCAGCCGCCTTAGCATGCTCAGCACGCCGTAGATGGCGCCGGTGGGCTCGCCTTGCGGGCTCTTCAGCTCCGGTAGCGCGTGGAACGCCCGGTACAGGTACGAGGACCCGTCCACGAGCAGGAGCGTCTTTTCAGGATAGTTCCCGGACACGATGAAGAACGAGAAGATGCCGAAGCTCGCCAACCCGGCGTACGAGATCTCTTCCCGCGAGGCGTGGAGGCTTTTCGGCATTATGGCAGAGTTCGTCGACGGCACCGAGCGGCTGGCGGGCGTTCGACCGGCGGTGTCGATGTTCGGCAGCTCGCGCGCCGCGCCGGACTCGAAGGTCTACCAGCTCGCGGAACGCACCGCGCGGTTGCTGTCCGACGCTGGCTTCGCTGTCATCTCGGGCGGCGGGCCGGGCGTGATGGAGGCCGCGAACAAGGGTGCGTTCTACGGCCGCGCCCCCGCGGTCGGACTGAACATCGATCTTCCGCGCGATCAGCGCCCCAATCCCTATCAGGATCTGAGCCTTCGCTTCAAGCATTTCTTTGCGCGCAAGGTGATGTTCGTGAAATTCGCCACCGCGTACGTGGTCCTCCCCGGCGGCTTCGGCACGTTGGACGAGCTGTTCGAGGCGCTCACGCTGGTGCAAACGCGCAAGACGCGCAAGATGCCGATCATCCTGATGCAGCGCGCGTTCTGGGATGGACTGCTAGACTGGTTCCGCGAGCGGCTGATCGATGCTGGAACCATCGATGCGATGGATCTCGAGCTGCTTCAGGTGGTAGAGGAGCCGCAGCAGGCGGTGGACGCGATCTTCGCGTTTTACGAGAAGCGCGGATTCGAGCCTTCGCCGGCGGAGCGCGAGATTCTGCTAAACCTTTGAACGTTCCCGCTCTGCTAGAATTCAAAGCTCAACGCCCGCCCAATGCGCCGCATACCCGTAGTTCTACTCGCCGCTGTCGTGCTGCAGGCATTCGCGCAGCAGTCGGCGCCGCCGAAGCTCGAGCCGCTGCCCGGCCCACCGCCCCCGGCGCCCGGGACGAGCAGCCCGATCCAGGAACCTCAGGTGCGCATTCCGGTGCAGGAGGGAGACAAGGTCGAGCCGATCCGCAAGGGCGGTCAGGTGATCATGCTCAAAGTGACGCCGAAGAACGGCCCGGCCTATTACCTGATCGACACCAGCGGCAACGGAACGTGGATGCGCCGCGACTCGCTCGACGACGGCGTGCGCGTTCCGATGTGGCCGATCAAGACCTGGGAGTGATTCCGGCTCCACTACCCGTGCCGGGCACCTGATCGGACGGAGCCTAGCCAGCGGTCCATGTCGGTATACACCCCCGTTTCCGAAACCCAGCTCGCCGGGTGGCTGCGCAACTATTCGGTGGGCAGCCTCGCCGCGCTCGAGCCGGTCGTAGCCGGAATCGAGAACACCAACTACTTCGTGACCACCAGCCAGGGACGCTACGTCCTGACGCTGTTCGAGCGTCTGCCGGCCGCCGAGCTGCCGTTCTATCTCGGTTTGATGGCGCACCTCGCGCGCCACGGCATACCTTGCCCGGCGCCGATGGCGGACCTGTCCGACCAGTACCTGTCGCGCCTGAACGGCAAGCCGGCGGCGCTGGTGACGCGGCTGGGCGGCAGCTCGATCGAGCGCCCCGGCGTGCACGAGTGCGCCGCGCTCGGTGAGCTGCTCGGGCGCATGCACCTCGCCGGCCGCTCCTACCATGAATACCTCGACAACCCGCGCGGACCCAAGTGGTGGCGTGCCGCCGCGCGCGAGGTGCGACCTTTCCTCGATGCGGAGGCCCAGGCCCAGCTGGACGAGGAACTGCGCTTCCAGTCGCTATACCGCTTTCCCGACTTGCCGCGCGGGCCGGTGCACGCCGACTTGTTCCGCGACAACGCGTTGTTCGAGGGTGGGCACATTTCCGGCGTAATCGACTTCTACTTCGCCGGGGTCGACTGCCTGCTGTTCGATCTCGCCGTGTGCGCCAACGACTGGTGCCTGGTCGACGCCGAGCGCGACCGCAGCCTGGATCCTGCCAAGGTGCGGGCGCTGCTCGAGGCGTACGCCTCGCTGCGCCCGTTCAGCGCAATCGAGCGCGGCGCCTGGCCCGTGATGCTGCGCGCGGCTGCGCTGCGCTTCTGGCTTTCGCGACTGTATGATTTTCACCTGCCCCGCCCGGGAATGCTGGTGCATGCGCACGATCCGGCCCACTTTCGCGACGTTCTCACGCTGCGCGTCGCGGCGTCGGACCTGCCCTGGGTGGACTGATGGCGACGCCGGCGCGGATCGTGGCGGCGGGGCGCGGCGCACGCTGGCTGGGCGAGGGCTGGCGCCTGTTTCGCGCCGCGCCGCTGGCGTGGGTCGCGATGGTCTTCACCTATTGGCTGCTCATGACGGTGGTGTCGTTGCTGCCGTTGGTCGGCATCGCCGCGGCGTCGGTTCTGGTGCCGGCGTTCTCGGTCGGTTTCATGGTCGCGAGCCGCGCCGCGGCGAGCGGCGGTCCAGTCCCAATGAACAGCCTCTTCTCCGGCTTTCGCGAGAACCTATCCGGCCAGCTCGCGCTTGGGGTGGCCTATCTCGGATGCCTCGCGCTGCTCGTGGGCGCCACCACGCTCGTCGACGGTGGCGCGCTGGCACATTGGATGCTGATGGGGGAGCGCCCCGTTGGCAACGGCGAGACGCAGGACGCCGCCGTGTTTGGCGCAATGCTACTCGCGACGGTGCTCTATGCGCCGGTGATGATGATGTTCTGGTTTGCGCCGGTGCTTAGCGCGTGGCACGGCATCGGCGCAGCGAAAGCGATCTTCTTCAGCTTGATCGCATGCCTTATCAACTGGCGCGCGTTTCTCGTCTACGGTGCCGCCGCCATCCTGCTCACCGTGGTGGCGCCGACGCTGGCCCTGAGCGCGCTGGTGTTGTTCTCTGGCGGCACGCTGGGGGCGCCGGTGACCTCGTTCCTGTTCCCGCTGCTGCTGCTCATGCTTCCTACTCTGCTGGCGAGTTTCTACGTCAGCTATCGCGACGTGTTCGGCGCGCCGGAACCGACCTGAGCCCCTTTGCTCAGTGTGGTTGCTGCGCCGCAGCAGGGGGCTAGAATCCGGCCCATGCCGCCGCGCTTGCGCGAGATACCGTACAACTACACCTCGTTCTCCGACCGCGAGATCGTGCTGCGCCTGCTCGGGCAACCCGCCTGGGAACTGGTTCTGGAGCTGCGCACAGAGCGGCGTACCGGACGCTCGGCGCGGATGCTGTACGAAGTGCTGGGAGAGATGTGGGTCATCCTGAGGAATCCCTACCTTGAGGACGACCTGCTCGAGCATCCGAAGCGCCGCGCGAAGGTACTTGCCGGGATGCGCCGTCGGCTGGAGGAGATCGAGCGCCGGCGCGGCGAAAACGACAAAGTGTCGCGCCTGTTGGACGCCGCGCTTGCGGCACTCGACGGTTTCGCGGCATCGTTCGACGCGACGCGCAAGCTGCGCGCGAAAGCCCTGCGCCGCCTGGCGCGCGCCACGCGCCGGGACAACATCGCGTTCGACGGATTCGCGCGCGTGTCTCACGTCACCGACGCGACCGACTGGCGCGTCGAGTACCCGTTCGTCGTGATCTCACCCGACAGCGAGGACGAGGTGCTGCCGGTGGTGAAGGCGTTGATCGCGCTCGGGCTGACGATCATTCCGCGCGGCGGCGGCACGGGCTATACCGGCGGCGCGGTGCCCCTGACGCGGCGCTCGGCGGTGCTGAATACCGAGAAGCTGGAGTCCCTGGGAGAGGTCGAGTGGACCGAGCTGCCCGGCATCACGCGCCCGGTGCCAACGATCCGCTGCGGCGCCGGCGTCGTCACGCGGCGCGTGATGGAGGCGGCAGAGGCCGAAGGGCTCGTGTTCGCAGTCGATCCGACCTCGGCCGACGCCTCGTGCATCGGCGGCAATGTCGCGATGAATGCGGGCGGAAAGAAGGCGGTGCTATGGGGCACTGCGATCGACAACCTGGCCTCGTGGCGCATGGTCACGGCCGATGCGGAGTGGCTCGAAATCG
Source organism: uncultured beta proteobacterium (assembly GCA_963755395.1). Taxonomy (GTDB): domain Bacteria; phylum Pseudomonadota; class Gammaproteobacteria; order Burkholderiales; family SG8-39; genus DAHVFK01. The sequence goes on from CAVWJJ010000004.1 coordinate 283,486, forward strand.
ATCGCATCGAGCACAACCTGGGAAAGATCCACGATGCGCCCAAGGCGCGCTTCAGGCTGCGCCGCTACGGCGCGGGCGGCAGGAAGCTCATTGAAGAGCGCGTGCTCGAGATACCCGCAGCGCGTTTCAGGAAGGCCGGCCTCGGAAAGGACGTCACCGACAAGTTCCTCGCCGGTCTGCCCGGGGTGCAGAAGGAGGGCACCGATGGAATCATCGTTTCGGCGCGCTTCATTCTGCACCGCATGCCGGCGCACACCCGGACGGTGTGTCTGGAGTTCTTCGGCTCGGCCCACGAGGCGGTGCCGGCGATCGTCGACGTGAAGCGCTATCTCGATGCCCAGCCCGGCGCAACCCTGGCCGGCCTGGAGCACCTCGACGAACGTTACGTCAAGGCGGTCGGCTACGCGACTAAGTCGCGCCGCAGCCAGCGCCCGCGCATGGTGCTAATCGGCGACATTGTCGGCGACCAGGTCGACGATGTCGCGAGCGCGGCCTCGGCCGTAGTCCGGATTGCCAACGCGCGCGGTGGCGAGGGCTTTGTCGCAGTGTCGCCCGAAGCGCGCAAGGGATTCTGGCTCGACCGCGCCCGTACCGCGGCGATCGCCAAGCACACCAATGCGTTCAAGATCAACGAGGACGTGGTGATTCCGCTCGAGCGCCTGGGCGACTACACCGACGGCATCGAGCGCATCAACATCGAGCTTTCGCTGGCCAACAAGCTCGAGCTGCTGGAGGCCCTGGAAGCGTACTTCGCGGGCGAGCTGCCGCTCTACCATCTCGAGGAGCGGCTGCCCGCCCACGAAGTGCTGGGTGACCGGCCGCTGCAGGCGCTGGAGCTGATTCAGGCAGTACGCGCTCGCTGGCAGGGCCTGGCAGCCGATCTGGACGCGCAGTTCAACGCACTTCAATCCCGCGCCGTGAGGTTGTCCTGGAAGGCCGAGGTGCGCGATGAACTGCGCCGCATCTTTTCCGGCGCCGCATTCGGCCCCGTGCTGGAAGGGGCGGAGGCAGTGCATCGGCGCGTGCTTCGCGGGCGCGTATTCGTCGCGCTGCACATGCACGCGGGCGACGGCAATGTGCACACCAACATTCCGGTCAACTCCGACGATTACGCGATGCTGCAGCGCGCGAACCAGGCGGTCGCGCGCATCATGCGCCTCGCGAAGTCGCTTGGCGGCGTGATCTCCGGGGAGCACGGCATCGGCATTACCAAGCTGGAATACCTGGAGGCCGGGGAAATTGAGGCTTTCCGCGCCTACAAGCAGGCAATCGACCCCGAAGGGCGCTTCAACGCGGGCAAGCTGCTCGCGGGCGGTGACTTGGCTAATGCCTATACACCCAGCTTCTCGCTGATCGGTGCCGAGTCGCTGATCCTCGAGCAATCCGACCTGAGCGGGGTGTCTGACTCGATCAAGGACTGCCTGCGTTGCGGCAAGTGCAAGCCGGTGTGCGCCACCCACGTGCCCGCCGCGAACCTGCTTTATTCGCCGCGCAACAAGATACTTGCGACATCGCTGCTTATCGAGGCGATCCTTTACGAGGAGCAGACCCGCCACGGGGTTGCGCTGGCGCACTACGACGAGTTTGGCGATGTCGCCGATCACTGCACGGTGTGCCACAAGTGCGAGAGCCCCTGCCCGGTGGATATCGATTTCGGCGACGTGTCGATCGCGATGCGCAATCTCCTGCGCCGCAGCGGCAAGCGGCGCGCGAACCTGGGCACCCGCGCCTCCATGCTGTTCTTGAATGTGACCGATCCGCGCACGGTCAAGCTCGCGCGCAAGGTGATGATCGACTGGGGTTACCGGCTGCAGCGCGTCGCGTATCGCGCCGCCAAGGGACTGGGCCTCGTACGCGCACAGACGGCGCGCCCCCCCTCGAGCACCGGGCGCCCCGGCGCGGCGGCGCGCATCATGCATTTCGTCAACAAGCCGATGCCGGGCGGCCTGCCGAAGAAGACGGCACGCGCGCTGCTGGACATCGAGGACCCGAAGATCGTGCCGATCGTGCGCGACCCCGCAAAGGTGAACGAAGACTCCGACGCAGTGTTCTATTTTCCGGGCTGCGGCTCGGAACGCCTGTTTTCGCAGGTCGGCCTGGCGACCCAGGCGATGCTCTACCGCGTAGGCGTGCAGTGCGTGCTGCCGCCGGGCTACCTGTGCTGCGGTTATCCGCAGACTGCGGCGGGAGAGGCCGAGCGCGGCGAGCGCATCATCACGCAAAACCGGGTGCTGTTCCACCGCCTCGCGACCACGCTCAATTACCTTGACATCCGGACCGTAATCGTTTCATGTGGCACGTGCATGGATCAGCTTGAGAAGTACGAGTTCGACAAGATTTTCCCGGGTAGCCGGCTACTGGACATCCACGAGTATCTGCTCGAGAAGGACGTCAGGCTCGAGGGTATCTCGGGCCAGCGCTACGTGTACCACGATCCCTGCCACTCCCCGATCAAGGTCTACCAGCCGCTCGAGGCGGTGAGCGCGCTCACCGGCTCGCAGGTGACGCTGTCGGCGCGCTGCTGCGGCGAGTCCGGCACCCTTGCGCTTACGCGCCCGGACGTCTCGACCCAGGTGCGCCTGCGCAAGGAGCAGGAGCTGATGAAGGACGTTGCTCGCAGCGGTGGCGGCGAGCCCGGGAAAAATGTGAAAATTCTCACATCCTGCCCGTCTTGTCTGCAGGGGCTGGCAAGGTTCTCGGATGACACGGGGGCGCAAGCCGACTATATTGTCGTCGAGGTGGCGCGGCGACTGCTCGGCGAAGATTGGCTGGCGGAGTTCGTGCGCAAGGCAAATGCCGGCGGGATCGAGCGCGTGCTGCTCTAGCGGGCCCCGAAAAGCATGAGTTGCGAATTGTGCGAGCACGACGGAGGGTCGGTACTGTGGCGCGACGATTTCTGCCGTATCGTGCGTGTTTTCACGAACGACTACCCGGGCTATTGCCGCGTGATCCTCAATCGACACGCAAGTGAGATGACGGACCTCGGTGCCGGTGAACGCGGGCGGTTGATGCGAGTGGTCTTCGCCTGCGAAGCCGCGGTGCGTGATTTGTTCAGACCCGACAAGGTCAACTTGGCCAGCTTCGGCAACCAGGTGCCGCATCTGCATTGGCATGTGATCGCGCGCCACGCGGACGATCGCACTTTCCCGGATCCGATCTGGGCCGCGCCGCGGCGCAGGGGCCGCGCGCCCGGCGAAGGGCGCGCCGCGGTCCCCGACGCGCGGCTCGGCGCGAGGCTTGCGGCGCTGCTCGCGCCATCGGCGGGATAATGCGAAGGCCATGACCGACCTCGAGCTGCCCGAATTGGTCGCCCACGCGTCGCCCGAGTTCATCGATGAGCCCGCCTGCAAGGGGTGGCTGGAGAATGTTCCGTTAGCAAACGTCGCGACGGCGCAGCGTCAGCTTTTCGAGCAGATCAGGGAATTCAACCGCTTCCCGACCAAAGCGCTCGTGCGCCTGGGCGTGATGGAGACACTGCGCGAAGCAGTCAATTTCGTGCAAATCGAGCAGGCCAAGCGCTTCACTAACCGCGCACTGCCGATGGTGGAGGCGGAGGCGCGCATATTCGAGGAGACGATCGCGCTCTGGGACGAAATGCGCATCGGCTACATGCGCTGCCTCGATCCTGTCGCTGAGGGCGAGCCCGGACTGCGCGGCCAGGCGGCGCTGGTTGCCCAGCGTGCGCTTGCCTATATCGGCTTGAAGATGTTTCACCACTACCGCGCGTATCGCCAGGTCCCGGGGCGCGACTGGCGCCTGCTGCACGAGGCCTACGCGAAGGCCGAGGCGCTCGGGGTGGAAGACGAGCCGGTCAAGGACTACCTGAACCGCGATGTGCACGATACGTCGCCGCGCGTCGCCTACATCCGCGCCGTCATGATGGGCGCATGCAACCCGAACGAACTCGGGCAGCGGCAGCTGACCTTCGTCGCATTCCTGCTTGAGCGATGGGCCGAGAAGGTCGACATCGCGCGCCGGCCGATCCAGGAGGAGGAGGACCTGGCGCCGATGGTGATCGATCTGATGGGCGACCGGACCGCCGAGCGGATCGAAGATGAGGATGCCCGCGTCGAGGAGCCGCGCTATCTCGGCACTCAGCGCCTGGCCAAGAGCCTTCGCAACCGCATAGGGCTGCTGCGCAAGGGGGAATCGCCCGCCAAGCTCGCGCTCGGCGAGGACTGCGTCCAGCCGTCGTGCGAGCAACTACTTGTGTTCCTGTACCGGCAGTGGTGTCAGGCGCGTCCGGGTCGCGGCCATGAGCGACGCCGCATCGCAGACGCCGCGCTCGCCTGCCAGGGGTTGCCCGCGATCCACTACTTCATCTGCGGGCGCGCGTTCCGCCAGCCGGGAGATCAGCGCGAACTGAGTCAGAAGCAGCGCCAGGAAATTGCGACTTTTGGACGCATAAGGACCAGCCACGAAGACGACTACGGCGCCGCGCAGGGCTTTGCGCTCGAGCAGTGGCGGCTGGAGAACGACAGCGCCCAGGGGCTGCGCATGGTGCGTGCCGCGACCGAGCCCGGCAAGCGCTACTCGCACGGGCAGCTGGTCTCGGTGCGCCCGGTGGACAGCACCAACTTCATGCTTGGCCAGGTTCGCTGGCTCATGACCGCCGACAACGGTGATCTGCATGCCGGCGTGCGATTGCTGCCCGGGCTGCCGGCGGAGACCGCCGTGCGCGCAACCGGGTTGAACGCGATCGACGCACAATACGTACAGGCGTTGTCGCTGACCGCCGTACCTGCGCTCGATGCGCCGCCGACGTTGGTGCTGCCGTCGGGCTGGTACAAGCCCAAGCGGGTTGTCGAGGTGTACGTTGATTCGGCGGTGCGGGTGAGGCTGACCGAGTTGATCGAGCGCGGCAGCGATTTCGAGCGCGTCGCCTACGAGATCCTGCCCTGAGTCCGCACCTCAGGCGGCGGCGAGCGCCTGGCCGGGAAGCGTGACTCGCTGCGACGGGAACACGGCGCTGAAAGTCGAGCCGCGCCCCAGTTCGCTGCGCACGTCGAGCGTCGCCTGGTGGCGCGTGAGTACGTGCTTGACGATCGCGAGGCCGAGCCCGGTGCCGCCCGTCTCGCGCGAGCGGCTGCTGTCGACGCGGTAGAAACGCTCGGTGAGCCGTGCGATATGGCGCGCCTCGATGCCTATGCCGTTGTCCTGGACGCTGAATACGCCGCGCCCATCCTCGAGGCGCCAGACAAGCTGCACCGTTCCGCCTCGCGGCGTGTAGCGCACCGCGTTCGAGACCAGATTCGAAAACGCGCTCTTCAGCTCTTCGGCACTTCCGGTCAGCCGACAGTCGCGCTCGACGACCACGCTGATGCGATGGCGCCCGCCCGAGAGAGCGCGGGCTTCCTCGCCCAGCTTCTCGACGAACGACCTCATCTCGATCGCCTGCTCGTCCTCTGGCGTGCCGCCCGATTCGAGCGCCGACAGCGTCAGCAGGTCCTCGATCAGGCGGCGCATGCGGCGTGCCTGCTCGTCCATCAGCGCTAGAAAGCGCTTGCGCTGAGCGCCGCTCAGCTCCATCGACTCGTCGGCCAGAGTGTCGACGAATCCGGAAAGCACCGTGACTGGCGTCTTCAGCTCGTGCGAGACGTTGGCGACGAAGTCGCGCCGCATGGTTTCCAGCCGTTGCTCGATCGTGACGTCGCGCGACATGAGCAGCTTTTGCTCGGCGCCGAACTCGATTACGCGAACCGACAGGGCGGCGTCGCTGCGCGCCGAGTGCAAAGTGAGTGGCTCCAGGTACTCGTGGCGCTCGAGGTAGGCGACGAAATCGGGCTGGCGCACGAGGTTGGTGATGGTCTGGCCGAAGTCACGTCGCGCGTCGATGCCGAAGTGCCGCTCGGCGGTCGGGTTGGACCATTCGATGTGGTCTTCTGCGTCCAGGATGACCACCCCGTCGGGCAGCGCGCGTCCGGCGGCGCGAAAGCGCCCCAGGGCGCGCAGCAGCCCCTGCTGCTCGTCGTCGCGCTTTTTTAAGAGCTGGTGCAGGCGCGCGAAGGCCTCCTCCCAGATCCCGCTGCCGACCGGCAGAGTATCGCGCGCCGGGCGCTCGAGCCAGGCCAGGAACGACGCCAAGTGCCGCGCGTGGTAGCTGACCCGGGCGGCGAGGACCGCGGTCGCGGCCGCCCACGCCCATTCCGGGCCGGCCAGCGGCCACACCAGCAGCCAGGCCCCCGCTGCCACGATGGCGACGCCGAGCGTGCTGCCCCAGACCGGGTTCAAGTGCTTGGCCTCCGAAAACGACGCTGGCCGACTAGCACCGAGTTTAACTTATACGGGATTGGCGCTGAACCGGTAGCCCGAGCCACGCACAGTCTCGATCAGCCGGTCGTGGCGGGTACTCTCGAGTGATTTGCGCAGCCGCCGGATGTGAACATCCACCGTACGCTCCTCGATGAACACGTGATCGCCCCAGACCTTGTCGAGCAGCTGCGCGCGCGAATGCACCCGCTCCGGGTGCGTCATCAGGAAGTGCAGCAGGCGAAACTCGGTCGGGCCGATTTCGAGCGTGGTCTGGTTGCCGAACACGCGCCGGGTAGCGGGATCCAGACGCAGGCCCGCGACCTCGACCGGGTCGTCGGTTGTCTGCGGCGCGCGCCGCCGCAGTACGGCCTTGATCCGCGCCACTAGCTCCTTGGGCGAGAACGGCTTGGTGACGTAATCGTCCGCGCCGGCTTCCAGTCCTGCGACCTTGTCCTGTTCCGCGGCCCGGGCGGTGAGCATGATGATCGGGATCTGGCGCGTGCGTTCATCCTGGCGCAGGGACTTGGCAAGCGAGGCGCCCGACATGCCCGGCAGCATCCAGTCGATGAGCAGCAGGTCGGGTAGCGCGCTTTTCACCAGGCCGAGGGCGGTCTCCGCGTCCCTGGCGCGGATGACATGATGGCCTGAGTGCTCGAGGTTGACTGCGATCAGCTCCTGGATCGCCGGCTCGTCCTCGACGACGAGTATGTTTACAGCCATGGATCGACCTCGATCGGCGTTTGCGACAATTCTAAGAAGGTTTCATGACAAAAATGTTGCGCCGCATCGGTAGTATCATTCCCTGACTGGGCGCACGCCGGGCCGTTTATGATGAAGCGAGCACTTACATTCTATTAAAGTGTCGGGATCAAAAGAGACAGACTTCGGTTTTCAGCGCGTCGCAGCAGGCGACAAGGCCGCGCGCGTTGCGCAGGTGTTCGATCGGGTGGCCGACCGTTACGACTTGATGAACGACCTCATGTCGCTCGGCCTGCACCGCGCATGGAAGGCTTTCGTGGTTGCGCTCGCCCGGGTCCACGCGGGCGAGAGGGTGCTCGACGTCGCCTCCGGTAGCGGGGACCTCGCGCGCGCCCTCGCGCGCCGCGCCGGGCCGAGCGGCCGGGTTCTCGTTACCGACATCAACGGCCGCATGCTCGCGCGCGGGCGCGATCGGCTGCTCGACGCTGGCTGCCTCGCGGCGGCGGTGCAGTGCGACGCCGAGCGGCTGCCGTTTCCGGACTCGTGGTTCGACTGCGTGACAGTGGGCTTCGGCCTGCGCAACATGACGCACAAGGACGCCGCGCTGGCCGAGATGGCGCGCGTGCTCAAGCCCGGTGGCCGCTTGCTGGTGCTCGAGTTCTCGCACGTGTGGAAACCGCTCGAGCGCATCTACGACCTGTACTCCTTCAAGCTCCTGCCGTGGTTGGGGGCACGAGTGGCTGGCGACGCGGCGGCGTATCGCTATCTCGCTGAATCGATCCGAATGCATCCCGATCAGGCCACACTCGCTGCGATGATTGGGCGCGCTGGCTTCGGTCTGGTCGAGTACTTCAATCTCACCGGCGGCGTGGTCGCGGTTCACCGCGGCTATCGCGTATGAGCCGGAGCCTGCGGTAGGATGCACTTGGTCGAAAGGCAGAGGGAATTCGCCATGGGGAGATTGCTGGTCGGGGTCTCGGGCGCGCTGTTCGGCGCGGCGCTCTTTGCCGCGGACGCCGCCCCGGCCGTCTCGCACGGCGGCTGGCTGCCGACGCTGGGCACGCTCGCCCTCGGTGGCCTGCTCGGGCCGCTGTTCGGTGGCAGCGGCTTCGGCGCGGCCTTCGTTCTTACGCTGCTGGCGGTGATCGCGGTGACGGTGTTGCGTCTATTCACCAAGACACGGCAGAAGCCGGCCGCCGCGCCGCCGCTGTCACAGGCAGCCGGGTTTGTCCCCCCCCCCGCTTCGCCCGGCGCAACGCAGGGACCCGCGGGCTTCGACGCCGCCGAATTCCTGCACAACGCGAAGCTCAACTTCGTGAAACTTCAGGCCGCGCACGATCTTGGCCGACTGGACCAGGTACGCGAGTTCGCCACGGCCGAGATGTATGACAGGCTCAAGGCCGACCGCGGCGCGCGACAGGCGGACGTCGTCGCGCTGAATGCCGACCTGCTCGAGGTCGGCGTCGAGACGGGCCGGCAGCTGGCGAGCGTGCGCTTTTCCGGCATGGCGCGTGCGGCGCCAGGTGCCGAGCCGATCGGATTTGTGCAGGTGTGGCATCTCGCCAAGACCACCGCAGCCGCACCAGGCTGGTTGCTCGCCGGCATCCAGCAAGTGAACTGAGAACGGTCAGACGCGCATGAAGGCCACCGCGAGGTGGCCTTGGTATTTCATGAATACCCGATGCTGCTCGAACATCCCCTAGCGTCCGCGCTTAACCATCTGCTCGATGCCGAGCAGTGGGCGCGCGAACGTCTTGCGCCGTTCGGAGGTGAGACGGTCACGATCGCCGCGCCGCCGTTTCCCGAGCTGCGCCTGTCGATCCTCGCCGACGGGCGCCTCGCAGCTGCCGCGGATGGGGCGGCCCAGCCGTCGCTCACGCTGAAGCTCGGGGCCGACATCCTCGCGGCATTCGCGCGCGGCGAGGAGCACCTGATGCGCGCCGTGGAAGTAGCCGGGAACGCGCGTCTGGCTAGCGAAGTGATGCTGCTGGTGCGCCACCTGCGCTGGGACCCAGAGGAGGACCTGTCGCGACTGGTCGGGGACGTCGCGGCGCGACGGATGGTCACCTTTGCGAGGGACTTCATCGGCTGGCAGGCAGACGCGGCGCAGCGGCTTGCGAAGAGCCTGATCGAATACGCAGTGGAGGAAAAGCGCATTGTGGCGCCCCGGGCCGAGCTCGAGCCGCTCGCCGCCGCAATCGCCCGCCTGCGCGACGCCATCGAGCGCCTCGAAAAGCGCATCGAGCGGATCGCCTGAGCCGACTCGTGTCCCGTCTGCTCCGCCTGCTGCGAATCGTCATGGTCGGACTGCGCTTCGGGCTGTACGAGTTCGTCCCGCGCTTCGAGCACAACAGGTTGATCGCCCTATTCGCACGCTCGAACGCCGGCCCGCGCGCGGTGCGCCTGCGGCGCGCGCTGGAAACGCTGGGACCGATCTTTGTCAAGTTCGGCCAGGTGCTGTCAACTCGCCGCGACTTGCTGCCACCCGACATCGCCGACGAACTTGCCAAGCTCCAGGATCGGGTGCCGCCCTTCCCCTCCGCACAGGCACTGGCGGAAATCGAGCGCTCGCTGGGCAAGAGCATCGCCGAGGTGTTCAGCGACTTCTCGCGCGACCCGGTTGCGAGCGCCTCGATCGCGCAGGTGCACCTGGCGCTTCTGCATGACGGGCGGGAGGTCGCGGTAAAGGTTCTGCGGCCAGACGTCGAAGCGGCGGTAGCGAAGGACCTCGCCCTACTTGAGACGGCGGCCGGGCTGATCGAGCTGCTGTGGGTCGACGGTCGCCGGCTCAAGCCACGCGAAGTGGTGGCGGAGTTCTCGCGACACCTCGAGGACGAGCTGGACCTGATGCGCGAGGCGGCCAACGCGAGCCAGCTGCGGCGAAATTTCGTCGACTCGAAACTGCTGCTAGTGCCCGAGATCTACTGGGACTGGTGCTCGCAGCGCGTGATGGTGATGGAGCGCATGCACGGAACCCCGGTGTCGCAGACCACGACCTTGCGGGCAAAAGGCATCGACATCCCGCGCTTGGCGCGGGCAGGGGTCGAGATCTTCTTCACCCAGGTGTTCCGCGACGGCTTCTTTCATGCCGACATGCACCCCGGCAACATCTTCGTCGCCGACGATGGCCGCTACGTAGCGCTCGATTTCGGGATCATGGGCGCGCTGACGGAGACTGACAAGAACTACCTGGCGCAGAACTTCATCGCGTTCTTTAACCGCGACTATCGACGCGTGGCGCAGGCGCACCTGGACGCCGGCTGGGTACCGGAGGAAACGCGCGTGGACGAGTTCGAGACGGCGATTCGCGCCGTGTGCGAGCCGATCTTCGCCCGGCCGCTGAAGGAGATCTACTTCGGCAAGTTGCTGCTGCGCCTGTTCCAGACCTCGCGCCGCTTCAACGTCGCAGTCCAGCCCCAGCTGGTCATGCTGCAGAAGACGCTGCTCAATATCGAGGGGCTGGGCCGCGAGCTCGATCCCGAGCTTGACTTGTGGAAGACCGCCAAGCCCTACCTCGAGCGCTGGATGGGCGAACAGATAGGCTGGCGCGGCCTGCTCAAGGCGCTCCGCCACGAGGCGCCGTACTGGGCCGCGACGTTGCCGCAGCTGCCGCGCCTTATGCACCGAGCGCTCGCCGAGAACCGCCTCGGCGCGATCCATGCCGCGCTCGAGAAGCTTGCGCGCGAGAACGCGCGCCGCAACAACCTGATCTCCGCGCTGCTTCTGATGCTCGGCGCCTTGGTCGTCGTCGTTGCGCTGACGCTGTTCTAGCGCCGCCGCGGGTCGCGCCGCTCTCGATATAATTGGCGCGGCGCCGCACTCGACGGGAAACCAGATGCTCATCGCGTTCGTCCTTATTTATCTCGTGGTCACCATCGCAATCGGGCTGTGGGCGGCACGGCGGGTACGCAACTCCAAGGACTACGTCGTCGCCGGGCGCAGCCTGCCGCTGTACATGAATACGGCGACAGTTTTCGCGACCTGGTTCGGTGCCGAATCCGTGCTCTCGGTCTCGTCGGAGTTCGCCAAGGACGGCCTGGGTGGTGTAATCGCGGACCCCTTTGGCGCGTCGCTGTGTCTGGTGATCGTGGCGCTATTCTTCGCGCGGGCGTTCTACCGCATGGATCTGCTCACGATCGGCGACTTCTACCGCAAGCGCTATGGCCGCACGGTCGAGGTCGCCACCAGTGTGCTTATCACTGTGTCGTACCTCGGCTGGACCTCGGCGCAGATGACCGCGCTCGGGCTGGCGTTCTCGACCCTGTCGCAGGGGGCCATTTCCCTCAACACCGGCATCATCCTCGGTGCGGTCGTGGTACTCGGCTACACGATCTGGGGTGGCATGTGGTCGGTTGCTTTCACCGACCTCTTCCAGTCAACCATGATCATCGTCGGCGTGGCGCTGATCGCCTGGCTGGTGAGCGACATGGCGGGCGGCGCGCCGAAAGTCATCGCCGCCGCAGCGCATGCCGGCAAGTTCGAATTCTGGCCGAAGGGCGGCGCCAAGGAGTGGCTGGGGTTCTTCGCCGCCTGGTTGACCCTTGCCGTAGGGTCGATCCCGCAACAGGACGTGTTCCAGCGCGTCACCTCCGCGCGCAACGAAAAGACGGCGATCCGCGGCACGCTGCTGGGCGGCGTGATCTACTTCTGCTTCACCTTCGTGCCGATCTTCATTGTCTACGCGGGCCTCATGATCGAGCCCTCGCTCGGCAAGCTGCTCGACGCCGAGGACGCGCGACGCATGCAGCAGATCCTGCCGCGCTTCATCCTCGAGCACACCCCGATGTGGTCGCAGATCCTGTTCTTCGGCGCGCTGCTCTCGGCGATCCTATCGACCGCGAGCGGTGCCCTGCTCGCGCCGACCGCGCTGTGCACCGAGAACGTCATCCGGCCGTTTTTTCCGCGCATGGGGGACCGCCAGTTCCTGCTCCTGCTGCGTACCGTGCTTGTCACTTTCGCGCTCGCGGCGCTCATCTTCGCGCTCAACTCGAGGAGCACGATGTACGACATGGTGCAGAACGCCTACAAGGTGACTCTGGTGGGCGCCCTGGTTCCGCTCGCCGCGGGCATCTACTGGAAGCGCTCTAACATGCCCGGTGCACTGCTGTCGATCGTATTCGGGCTGTTCGCCTGGCTAGTGGCCGAGTTCACCGCGCCGGAGGCGACGGTGCCGCCGCAACTGGTCGGCCTCGTCGCCGCAATCTTCGGCATGGTGATGGGCACCTACGCTGCACGGCGCCTGCCGCCGCAGCACGCGGGCCACGGCGCGCACGCGGCCGGGCATGCCCACGGCGCGGCTCCTACGCACGCCGCCGGCCACGCGCACGTGAAGGAGCTCTAAGCCCGGCGCGGCGCCACCGCTCATGCGGGAGTCACCCCTCGCCCGATTGCTGTTCGCGGTCTACGCACTGCTGGTGGTGTACGCCTCGCTTTATCCGCTGACGGGCTGGCGTGACCAGGGGCTTTCTGCCTTCGCCTACCTGACGGCGCCGCCGCCACGCTACGTCACCGCGTTCGACGTGGTCGCGAACCTGCTCGGTTACCTGCCTTACGGATTCCTTTGCGTGCTGGCGCTCTATCCCTGGCGGCGTGGGCTTTTTGCGCTTGCCGCAGCGGTACTGAGCGGTGCGACCTTGTCGCTGCTGATGGAGGCCGCGCAAAGCTTTCTTCCGACACGGGTTCCCTCCAACCTCGACGTCGCCTGCAACCTCGCCGGAGCTCTGGCCGGCGCCATGCTTGGCACCCGGCTTGCGTCATGGTTGCTCGATGGAGGCCCGCTCAAGCGCCTGCGCGCGCGGGCCTTCCTTCCCGGCCACGCCGCTGACCTGGGGCTGGTACTGCTCGCACTGTGGCTTTTCACCCAGCTCAACCCGACGATGTTGCTGTTCGGCGCCGGCGACTTGAGGGACCTGCTCAGCGCAACCGGAGGCGCGCCGCATCCGCCCGCGCTGTTTATCTCGGTTGAAGCGTTCACGACCGCCGCCAACTTGGTGGCGGTTGCCCTGCTGGTATCGGTCATTGCCGTCCCCGGCCGGCCGCTGCGTTCGATTGTCGTCGGGCTGCTGGCCTGCGCCCTGGCGGTCAGAACGCTTGCATTCGCAATCCTGGTGCGCGCCGAGCATGTGTTCGACTGGCTCACGCCCGGCGCGGCGCAGGGTCTTGCCGCCGGCTTGGTGTTGACCTTCGCGGCGCTGGCGCTGCCCCGGGTCGGACGTCTGATGCTCGCCGCGGTACTGCTGATGGCGGCGACCGTGCTGGTGAACCTCGCGCCGGCTAACCCCTATCTCGCGGTCACGCTGGGTGAGTGGCAGCCGGGGCGCTTCCTCAACTTCAACGGACTCACCAAGCTGGTGACTTCGGTCTGGCCGTTCGCCGCGCTCGCGTACCTGATCTGGCTCGCCGCGCGCCGTAGCCGGGCGGCCGACTAGGCCCTTGCCTGTAGAATTCCTGCCCCATGTCCTACTACCAACGGCACGTCTTCTTCTGCTGCAACCAGCGCGATCCGGCAGAGCGCGTCAGCTGCAATGCGAAAGGTGCGAGCGAGATGCGCGAGTACGCCAAGCAGCGCGTCAAGGAGCTCGGCCTGGCGGGGGAGGGCAAGGTGCGGATCAACCAGGCCGGCTGCCTCGATCGCTGCGAGGAGGGCCCCTGCATCGTGATCTACCCCGAGGCGGTCTGGTACACCTACGTCGACCGCAGCGACATCGACGAGATCATCGAGGAGCACGTCCTGCACGGTCGCGTCGTCGAGCGGCTGAGGATCTGATGCGCGCGACGACCCGGCGCGAGTCCCTCGCGGGTCCCGTCGGCCGGATCGAGTGCGCGATCGACATCCCGGCCGGCACCCCGCGCGGCCTCGCGCTGATCGCGCACCCGCATCCATTGTTCGGCGGCACGCTCGACAACAAGGTGGTTCAGACCCTGGCGCGCGCGCTGCTCGAGCAGGGTTGCGTCGCGCTGCGGCCCAATTTCCGGGGCGTCGGCGCGAGCGAAGGGGGCTATGACGAAGGGCGCGGAGAAGTGGACGACCTCGCCGCGGCGCTCGCCTGGGGACGGCGCGAGTTCGGCCAGCTGCCGCTCGCGCTCGCCGGCTTCTCCTTCGGGGCTGCGATGCAGGCCCGGCTGGCGCAGAAAGCCGTGCCCCAGCGCGTGTTGCTGGTCGGCGTCGCGGTGGACAGCTTCGAGGTGCCGCCGGTGCCCGAGGGCACACTGGTGGTTCACGGCGAGCGCGACGAGACAGTGCCGCTCGCGTCTGTGATGGACTGGGCGCGGCCGCAGGAATTGCCCGTGTTCGTGGTGCCGGGGGCTGACCACTTCTTCCATAGGATGCTGCAGGTGCTGCGCGGCATCGTACGGCACAACTGGCGCACATGAGCGCCGCCGCTTGACGAGGTAGCCCAGTGATGCTCTGGATAAAGGCCCTTCACGTCATCTTTATGGTCACCTGGTTCGCTGGGCTGTTCTATCTGCCGCGGTTGTTCGTCTACCACGCGATGTCGGACGACCGCGCATCGGCCGAGCGCTTCAAGACCATGGAGCGCAAGCTGTTCTGGGGCATCATGACCCCGGGCGGCATCCTGACGGTTGCGTTTGGCACCTGGCTTTGGCTCGGTTGGGACTTCGGCGGCGAGTGGCTGCACGCCAAGCTGCTGTTGGTGGCTCTGCTCATCGGCTACCACGTCTGGTGCGGGAAACTGATGCTCGACTTCAAATACGACCGCAATACCAAGAGCCACGTCTGGCTGCGCTGGTTCAACGAGTTTCCGGTTCTGATCCTCATCGGCGCGGTGGTACTGGTTGTCCTCAAACCATTCTGAGCAGGCCTTCTTCGCTCCCTGCCCACGCGGGCTCGAGGCGCTGCTCGCCGCCGAGCTCTCAAAGCTGGGGGCGCGCGAGGCGGCCGCGGTTCCGGGCGGTGTCGCCTTTTCCGGCAGCTGGCATGCCTGCTACCGCGCCAACCTGTGGTCGCGCCTCGCTTCACGCGTGCTTTGGCGGGTGGCCGAGTTCTCATACGAACGCGAGGACGACGTCTATGCCGCGGCGCACGGAGTGGACTGGCCCGCGCTGTTCGCCGTCGAGCGCACGCTGCGGGTGAACGTCACCGCGCGGAAGAGCCAGCTCAAGAGTCTCGAATTCATCACGCTGCGCATCAAGGACGCGGTGTGCGACCGCTTCCGCGATTCCGTCGGCCAGCGCCCGAGCGTCGAGCGCGCGCGCCCGGATGTGAGGGTGCACGCCTTTCTCGAGCAGCGACGCGGTGCGCTGTACCTCGATACCTCGGGTGAGCCGCTGTTCAAGCGCGGCTGGCGCGGGGAAACGGTCGAAGCGCCCCTGCGCGAGAACCTCGCCGCGGGCCTGGTGATGTTGTCCGGCTGGACGCCCGGCGAGCCGCTGCTCGACCCGATGTGCGGCGGCGGTACGCTGCTCATCGAAGCGGCGGCGATGGCGCGCGGCCGTGCGCCGGGGGCGAAGCGCGGCTTCGGCTTCGAGAAATTGCGCGCTTTCGATCCCGCGCTGTGGAGCCGCATCCGGGCCGAGCCGTCCCAGGCCGCCCAGGATCTGGCCCTCTTCGGCAGCGACACGGACCCGGCCGCGCTCGCGGCCGCGCGGCGCAACCTGGCGGCCGCCGGGGTCGAGCGCTGGGTGACGCTCGAGCAGCGCGACGTGCTCGAGCGCATGGCGCCGGCCCCCTCCGGGGTGATGATTGCCAATCCGCCCTACGGCGAGAGGATCGGCGAGTCCGAGCAGCTTGCAGTGTTCTATCCCAAGCTGGGCGACGCTCTCAAGCAGCGCTTTGCCGGCTGGCGCTGCTTCTTCTTCACCGCCGACCGCCGGCTCGAGAAGCTGATCCGGCTCGCGCCTTCACGCCGCACGCCGCTGTTCAACGGGCCGATCGAGTGCCGTCTGTACGAGTTCGAGATCGTCGCCGGCGCGCGCAAGCGCGGCGCGCTCAATCCGTCACGCGGTGCCGCAGCGCCTTGATGCGGCCGCGCTTGACCTTGCCTTCGAGGCGCTTCCTTTGCGAGCTGCGAGTAGGGCGGGTGGGCCTGCGCTTGCGCGGCGTGTGGGCGGCGCGCCGCACCAGTTCGTACAGCCGCTCCAGCGCCTCGGCCTTGTTCAGCTCGAGGCTGCGGTGGCGCTGAGCCTTGATCACTACTACGCCCTCGCCGCTGACTCGCGTGTCGCGCAGGGCGAGCAGCCGCTCTTTGACCGGGTGCGGCAGGGACGAGGCGCGGATGTCGAAGCGCAAGTGGACCGCGTTGGAAACCTTGTTGACGTTCTGCCCGCCGGCGCCCTGCGCGCGGACAGCAATGATCTCGACCTCGGTCGGCGGTATCGGCGGCGGCGCGGCATCCACCCGCACTCAGAGCGTCCCGATGCCGGCTAGCGCGCGTCGTACGTCCTCGATGCCATCGGCCGACAAGGGCGCCTGCGGCGGCAGCGGCGCGCCGACCGCGTAGCCCTGCAGCTCGAGGGCGCCCTTTATGCAGGCAGCCAGGTTGTACTTGGCGAAGGCCTGGTTTAGGCTCCAGAGGCGGCGCTGCAGGCTCATCGCCGCGCCCCAGTCGCCCTTGCGGCACAGGTCGTAGAGCGCCACGCTCTGGCGCGGCGCGACGCATGCCGGGCCCGCCATCCAGCCCACGCCACCGATCAGCATCACGCAGGCAGGGATGTGGGAAGAGGCGGCGAAGACCTGCATGCGTCCATCGACCCGCTCGATGATCGAAAGCAGCCTGCCGGTGTTGAACGAGGCGTCCTTGATGTAGCGGATGTTCGCGATGCGGCTCAGCCGCTCGATCACCGGCAGGCTCAAGTCAGAGCGCTGGAAGTTGGGGTTGGTGTACAGCACCACCGGCAGCGACACCGCGTTCGCGATCGCCTCGAAGTAGGCGTAGACGCCGTCGTCCGTGACCGGAAAATAGGCCTCGAGGATGGCGAGGATGCCGTCGCAGCCCAGGCGCTGCCACTCTTGCGCCTGCGCCACTGCGTCGGCGATCGTGGTCGAGGCCACGCCCGCGACGACGGGCACCCTTCTTCCCGCCGCCTGGACCGCCACTTCGACGACGCGGCGGCGTTGGGTAAACGAAAGGTAGGCGAACTCTCCGGTCGAGCCGAGCGGCGTCAGGCCGTGCACGCCGGTCCCGATTAGGTCGTCGCACAGGCGCCTCAGCACCTGCGCGTTCACCTCGCCCGCAGCGTCGAGCGGCGAGACCAGGTAGGGAAAGACGCCGTGGAAGTGTTGCTCTCGCAGCGGGAGCCGCCCGTTAAACGATATCCAGGTGCTCGATGCCCTTGGTGAGGTCGCGGTCCTTGGCTTCCTTGCCGTGCAGCTTGATCTTCAGCCGCAGCTCGTTGATCGAATCGGCGTAGCGCAGCGCGTCCTCGTAGCTGATGCGGCCCTTCTCGTACAGGTCGAACAGCGCCTGGTCGAAGGTCTGCATGCCGAGCTCGCGCGACTTCTTCATGATTTCCTTGATCTCGTGCACCTCGCCCTTGAAGATCAGGTCGGAGATGAGCGGCGAGTTGAGCAGTGATCTCGACCGCCGCCGCGCGCCCCTTGCCTTCCTTGCGCGGGATCAGGCGCTGCGAAATCACTCGCCTTGAGGTTGAGCGACAGGTCCATCAGCAGCTGCTGCGCGCCGCTCCTCGGGGAAGAAGTTGATGATCCGGTCCAGCGCCTGGTTGGCGCTGTTGGCGTGCAGCGTGGCGAGGCACAGGTGGCCGGTCTCGGCGAAGGCAATCGCGTGTTCCATCGTCTCGCGATCGCGGATCTCGCCGATCAGGATCACGTCGGGCGCCTGGCGCAGCGTGTTCTTCAGCGCCGCCTCCCAGGAGTCGGTATCGACGCCCACCTCGCGCTGGGTGACGATGCAGTTCTTGTGCGGGTGCACGAACTCGACCGGGTCTTCGATCGTGATGATGTGGCCGTAGCGAGTTCTCGTTGCGGTAGCCGATCATCGCCGCGAGCGAGGTCGACTTGCCCGAGCCGGTGGCGCCGACGAAGATCACCAGCCCGCGCTTGGTCATCGCCACGTCCTTCAGCACCGGCGGCAGGTTGAGCTCTTCGAAGTTGGGGATCGCCGTGGTGATGGTGCGCAGCACCATGCCGACCTGGCCCTGCTGCACGAAGACATTGACGCGGAAGCGCCCGATGCCGGCCGGAGTGATCGCGAAGTTGCACTCCTTGTGCGCCTCGAAGTCGGCCGCCTGGCTGTCGTTCATGATCGAGCGCGCCAGCATCTGCGTATGTCCGGCGCTTAGCGCCTGCTGCGATACCGGCGTCATCTTGCCGTCGACCTTCATCGCCGGCGGAAAGTCCGCCGTGAGGAACAGGTCGGAGCCCTTTTTCGCCACCAGCGCGCGCAGAAGGTCGTGCATGAACTTGGTTGCCTGTTCTCGTTCCATGCAATGCCTCCTGTACCGAAATGCCGGTGCCCGGCGATCAGCCCGGGAAGATGTCCTTGTTCTGGGCCTTGCCGCGCGCCTCCCCGGGAGAGACCAGGTTGCGCTTGACCAGTTCCTGAAGGTTCTGGTCGAGCGTCTGCATGCCGAGCGTTGCCGCCGGTCTGGATCGCGGAGTACATCTGCGGCGATCTTGTTCTCGCGGATCAGGTTGCGGATCGCGGGGGTGCCGATCATGATCTCGTGCGCTGCGACGCGGCCCGAGCCGTCCTTGGTCTTGAGCAGCGTCTGCGAAATCACCGCGCGCAGCGACTCCGACAGCATGGCGCGCACCATCTCCTTCTCGGCTGCCGGGAACACGTCGACGATCCGGTCAATGGTCTTCGCGGCCGAGCTGGTGTGCAGCGTGCCGAACACCAGGTGGCCGGTCTCCGCGCCGGTCAGCGCGAGGCGGATCGTCTCGAGGTCGCGCATCTCGCCCACCAGGATCACGTCCGGGTCCTCGCGCAGCGCGCTGCGCAGGGCGTTGGCGAACGACAGGGTGTGCGGCCCGACTTCGCGCTGGTTGATCAGGCACTTCTTCGATTCGTGCACGAACTCGATCGGGTCTTCGATGGTCAGGATGTGGCCGAACTCGTTCTCGTTGATGTGGTTGACCATCGCCGCCAGCGTCGTCGATTTGCCCGAGCCTGTCGGACCGGTCACCAGCACGATGCCGCGCGGGTACTCGGAGATATCCTTGAAAATTGGCGGGCACTTGAGGTCCTCGAGCGACAGGATCTTGGACGGAATGGTCCGCATCACCGCCGCCGCGCCGCGGTTCTGGACGAACGCGTTGACCCGGAAGCGCGCCAGGTTCGGGCACCGCGAACGAGAAGTCGCATTCGAGGTTTTCCTCGTAGAACTTGCGCTGCCCGTCGTTCATGATGTCGTAGATCATCGTGTGCACGTCCTTGTGCTCCAGGGGCGGCACGTTGATCCGGCGCACGTCGCCGTGCACGCGGATCATCGGCGGCAGCCCTGCCGACAAGTGCAGGTCGGAGGCCTTGTTTTTGACCACGAAGGCGAGCAGCTCGGTCAGATCCATTACAATGCTCCCATAACGGTGCGGCAGGCGCGTTGCGGTGTGAAAATCCCCGCAGTTTCAAGAAATTATGGCAATGATTGGCGACAATTTGCAAGCTGTAATCTCACGCATCGCCGCAGCCGTCGCCGGGGCGGGGCGCGCGCCCGGCTCGGTGCGCCTGCTGGCGGCGAGCAAAACGCACTCGTCGGCGCGAATTGCGGAGGCGGAAGCCGCTGGCCAGAGGGCGTTCGGCGAGAACTATGTCCAGGAGGCGATCGAGAAGATGGACGCGCTGGCGAATTTGCTCGGCGAGAGCAGGGCGCGCGCGCTCGAGTGGCACCTGATCGGACCGGTGCAGAGCAACAAGACGCGCGTCGCGGCCGAGCGCTTCGACTGGGTACAGAGCGTCGACCGCGCGAAGATCGCGCGCCGGCTCTCAGAGCAGCGGCCGGTGAACCTCGCGCCGCTCAACGTGCTGATCGAGGTCAACCTCACCGGCGAGACGAGCAAGAGCGGGGTCGCGGCCGAGGGCGCAACGGAGCTCGCGCGCGCGGTCGCCGGGCTGCCGCGGCTGCGACTGCGCGGGCTGATGGCGATTCCCGCGCCCAGCCGCGACCAGTACGTGCAGCGCGCCAGGTTTCGCGCCGTGCGCGAATTGTTCGAGCGGCTGCGCGCGCAGGGCCTGGAGCTCGACACGCTGTCGATGGGCATGTCGGACGACATGGAGGCCGCGATTGCAGAGGGCGCGACCATGGTTCGAATCGGCAGCGCAATTTTCGGCGCGCGCGCGAAGGTCAGGAGCGCGGCATGAAGATCGCGTTTCTCGGCGGCGGCAACATGGCCAGTGCGCTGATCGGCGGGCTGCTGACGCAGGGTTTCGAGGCGGGAGCGATCTCGGTGGTCGAGGTGAACGCCGCGGCGCGCGAGAAGCTCGCCGCGCAGCACAAGGTGCGCGTGAGCGCGGCGCCGGACGCAGCGACGCGCGAGTCGGATACGCTCGTGCTGGCAGTGAAGCCACAGGACATGCGCGCTGCACTGGCGTCGTTCGATGGGGCGATCGGCGCCACGCTGGTGATCAGCGTCGCCGCCGGCCTGCGCCTGGCCGACCTGTCGCGCTGGCTGGGCGGGCACAGGCGCCTGGTGCGCTGCATGCCGAATACGCCGGCGCTGATCGGCGCCGGCATCACCGGGCTTTACGCGCTGCCCGAGGTAAGCGCCGCCGAGAGGCAGCGCGCGGCGCGCATCCTGGGCGCAGTGGGTGAGGTGGTGTGGGTGAACGAAGAAGCCCTGCTCGATCCGGTGACCGCGGTCTCGGGCAGCGGGCCGGCCTATGTATTCTGGTTCATGGAGCAGCTCGCCGCAGCGGGTGTCAGGCTCGGCCTGCCGCCCGAGGTTGCCGCGAAGCTCGCCTTGCAGACCGTGCTTGGCGCGGCCAGGCTCGCCGCGCAAAGCGGCGAAGCGCCGGGCGCGTTGCGCGAGCGGGTCACCTCCAAGGGCGGCACCACCGAGGCAGCCCTGCGCGTATTCGACCAGGAGAGGCTCGCCGAGCGCCTGTCGCGCGCGCTCGAGGCCGCAAGCCGGCGCGGCGCGGAGCTGGGCGAAGAATTGGGAAAGGGAGGCTGAGTGCTGCAGCAGATTGTGTCGTTCCTGGTCGACACGGTAGCCGCGTTCTTCGTTTATCTGCTGCTGGCGCGCTTTCACTTCCAGTGGCTGGGAGTTCCATTCCGCAACCAGATCGGAGAGTTCGTCGTCGTCGCCACCAACTGGATCGTGCGCCCGGCGCGGCGGGTCATTCCACCGCTGGGCGGGCTCGATCTGGCCACCGCGGTAGCGGCCTGGCTGCTGCAGGCCGTCTCGCTTTACACGCTGTTCGCGCTGCGCGGCGGGGATCTCGGCTCGGCCCCTGGCGCGGCGCTGGCGCTGCTCGCCTCGGTCGCGCTGATCGACCTGGTCCGCCTGAGCGTATATATGCTGATCTTCGCGGTCATCGTGCAGGCGATACTGTCCTGGCTGGCGCCGCACGCGGCCGGTAACCCGGTCCTGGACGCGATTACGCGACCCTTCCTGCGCCCGGTGCGGCGGCTGGTGCCGCCGATCGCGAACATCGACCTTTCGCCGCTCGTGCTGCTGATCCTGCTGCAGGTGCTGCTGTTCCCGATCTGGAGCCTGCGCGGCGCGATCGGAGGCATCTTCTGAGCGCCTGGTACCGGCAGGACGGCGGCCGCCTGATGCTGGAGCTGCACGTACAGCCAGGCGCCGCGCGCACCGAAGTGGCGGGGCTGTATGGCGGCAAGCTGAAGCTGCGCCTCGCGGCGCGGGCGATCGATGGCAAGGCGAACGCGGCGCTGATCGAGTTCATTGCCGAGCGGCTGGGCGCGGCGCGACGCGACGTGACGATCGAGGCGGGGCACAGCGGGCGTGCCAAGCGGATCGCGGTTCGCGGCGCCAGGCGGGGGCCGGAGGCGCTGTACAGGGAGGGGGACCATGGCTGAGAAGGATCTTGCGTTCGAGCGGTTGAAGACGATCACAGCGGTGGTCTACGCGCTGCAGGCAGCGGCCTACTTCACCGGCCTGACCGCGCTGGTAGGCGTGATCGTGAACTACGTCAAGCTGGACGACGTGCGCGGCACCTGGCTGGAGTCGCACTTCCGCTGGCAGATACGCACCTTCTGGTTCGCCTTGCTCTGGTTCGTGCTGGGCGCGCTATCGTGGATCGTCTTTGTCGGCATGATCGTCGTCGGCGCAACCGCGATCTGGGTCATCTACCGAATCGTGAAGGGTTGGCTGAACCTGTACGACGAGCGGCCGATGTACGCGGCCAGCGTCCCGCCTGTGGCGCCGCCTAGCGCTTGAAGCGGCAGGACTCGGGGTAGGAGAAGACGTCCTCCTGGACGCCGGCGCGGATGCGCGCCTGCTTGCCGGTCCAGAACGCGGGATCGGTGAGATCGCCATGCAACTGCATGAACACCTCGCGCGCGTGCGGGTTGGCCACCAGAAAGCGCTCGAACTGCTCCGGGAAGACGTCGTTCGGGCCAACCGACCAATACGGCTCCGCGGCCATCTCGTCTTCGTAGCTTCGCGGCGGCGGGATGCGGCGGAAGTGGCAGTCGGTCATGTACGCGATCTCGTCGTAGTCGTAGAACACGACCCGATTGTGGCGCGTGACGCCGAAGTTCTTGAGCAGCATGTCGCCCGGAAAGATGTTCGCTCCCGCGAGCTCCTTGATCGCCTTGCCGTACTCGTCCAGCGCGTGCCGCAGGCGCGTTTCGTCCCCTTCGCGCACCGACTCCTCGAGATGCAGGTTGAGCGGGACCATGCGCCGCTCGATGTACATGTGCTTGATCACGATCTGGTCGCCCTCGAACTCGATCGATGACGCGGCATGGGTCCTGAGCTCTTCGATCAGCTCGGGCGCGAAGCGCTCGCGCGGCAGCGCCACCAGCGAGTACTCCAGCGTGTCGGCCATGCGCCCCACCCGGTCGTGGTACTTGACCAGCTGATACTTGTCCTTGACCGTCTGCCGGTCCATCTCCTTGGGTGGCGCGAAGTGGTCGCGGATCACCTTGAACACGTACGGGAACGAGGGCAGGGTGAACACCAGCATCACCATGCCCTTGATTCCGGGCGCCACCACGAATTCATCGGTCGAGTGCTTGAGGTGATAGTGCAGATCGCGGTAGAAGAGCGTCTTGCCCTGCTTCTGCAGCCCTACCGCCATGTACATCTCGGCGCGCGGCTTTTTCGGCATCAGCTGGCGCAGGAACGAGACGTACGCGGCCGGCACCTCCATGTCGACCAGGAAATAGGCGCGCGCGAACGAGAACAGGAGCTGCAGCTGATCGGGGTCGAGCAACAGCGCATCGAGGTACAGTTCGCGCCGCTCGTTCTGCAGGATCGGCACGGCGAAGGGGTATTCGCGATGGCCGTTGACGATCTTGCCGATGACGTAGGCCGCCTTGTTGCGGAAGAAGAGCGACCCGAGCACCTGCACCTGAAGGCTGGGGTAGGCGCGCGTCGGGCGCGGGAAGTGCGCGCGTAGCGCGCGCAGCACGCTGCGGGTGTCGCGCCGCAGGTTCTCGATCGAGTTTGCCAGACCAAAGTCGGCGACGATTGCGCGCAGCGTGCCGCGCAGCCCCTTGTCCCTGGGGTAGTAGCAGCGGTAGGTCGGCGCCTCTCCCTCGAGATGCTCGGTCGCGACCGCCGGGCGCCAGAAGATGAACTCGTTGCGGTAGTAACGCCGGTGCAGGACCTGGCAGGCGACCGAGTTATAGAACGTCTCGGCGCACTCGGGCTGCCTGTGCTCGTGCAGCAGCCCGATGTAGGCCAGCTTGATCGCGGGCCAGAGCGATTCGTCGCGCTCGGCTTGGGGGTAGCTCGCGCGCACCATCTCGACCGCCTCGTGCACGCGCTGGTCGTACAGCTGGATGCGCTCGCGCGCAAGCTTGCGCATGGCCGACCAGTCGGCCGCCTCGAAGTGGCGCTTGGCCTGACGCGCGGCCTCCCGGAAAAGGCGGTAGTGCTTGTCGAAGCCGGTGAGAATGGCGCGCGCGACCCGCTGCGTGAGGTCGGCACGCGCCTCGTGAACCCGCAGCAGGGCGCCGGCGCTCACGCTCGCCTCAGGCCACCTTCTTCTCGGCCTGCTTCTGGTCGAAGAATTGCTCGTCCTCGGTCGAGCCGTGCAGCGCGGTGGTCGATGCCTTGCCGCCGGTGACGGTCTGCGTGACGTCGTCGAAGTAGCCGGTGCCCACCTCGCGCTGGTGCTTGACCGCGCTAAAGCCCTTCTCCGCCGCGGCGAATTCCTTCTGCTGCAGCTCGACGAAGGCGCTCATGTTGTTGCGCGCGTAGCCGTAGGCGAGATCGAACATCGAGTAATTGAGCGCGTGGAAACCGGCCAGGGTAATGAACTGGAACTTGTAGCCCATCGCACCGAGCTCGCGCTGAAATTTTGCAATCGTGGCGTCGTCAAGGTTGCGCTTCCAGTTGAACGACGGCGAGCAGTTGTAGGCCAGCATCTTGCCTGGGTACTTGCGCCGGACGCCTTCGGCGAACTTGCGCGCGAAGCCGAGATCCGGCGTGCCGGTTTCACACCAGACCATGTCCGCGTACTCGGCGTATGCAAGGCCGCGCGACAATGCCTGGTCGAAGCCCTTCTTGGTGCGGTAAAAGCCCTCGGCGGTGCGCTCGCCGGTAAGAAACGGTTTGTCGTTCTCGTCCACGTCGCTGGTCACGATGTCGGCGGCTTCCGCGTCCGTGCGCGCGAGCAGCACGGTCGGCACGCCCATCACGTCCGCCGCCAGGCGCGCCGCCACCAGCTTCTGCACCGCTTCCTGCGTCGGCACCAGCACCTTGCCGCCCATATGGCCGCATTTCTTCACCGAGGCGAGCTGGTCCTCGAAGTGCACGCCCGCGGCGCCCGCCTCGATCATCGCCTTCATCAGCTCGAACGCGTTCAATACGCCGCCAAAGCCGGATTCCGCATCGGCTACGATCGGCGCGAACCAGTCGACGTCGCCCTTGCCCTCCATCCACTGGATCTGGTCCGCGCGAGCGAGCGCGTTGTTGATCCGCCTGACCACGTTGGGAACGCTCGAAACCGCGTACAGCGACTGATCCGGGTACATCGAGAGCGAGTCGTTCGCATCGGCCGCCACCTGCCAGCCCGAGAGATAGATCGCCGGTACGCCCGCCTTGACCTGCTGCATGGCCTGGTTGCCGGTCAGTGCGCCGAGCGAATTGACGAACGGCCGCTCGTTGCACAGCTGCCACAGCTTTTCGGCGCCGTTGCGCGCCAGCGTGTGCTCGATGCGCAGGCTGCCGCGCAGGCGTACCACATCCTCGGCGCTGTAGCCGCGCGCAATGCCCTTCCAGCGCGGATTCTCGGCCCAGTCCTTCTTCAGTGCGGCGATCTCAAGCTCTCGTTGATTCATCGTGATCCCTTTACGTTAGTGGATGATCGTTCAGATCATCCTCACCATAGCGTATGGGGTTGGCGCGGAGCAACAAGCTGGATCGACTGCCGTAAGAACGTGAGAAACAAGCACTTACAATGACTTAGCGCGCCTGCATTTCACCATGCGATGTGCGTTTTCAGATTGATGCTGCCGCGCAATATCGACCTGAAGTCAGGTCTGCACCAGCTTGCGGTGGCGATTGACGCTCATCAGCAGGCCTACGCCGATAAACAGGGTGGCGAGCGAGGTGCCGCCGTAGGACACGAACGGCAACGGCACGCCCACTACCGGCAAGATCCCCGCCACCATGCCCATGTTGACGAAGGCATAGGTGAAGTACATCAGCGTGAGCGAGGCAGCCAGCAGACGCGAAAAGTATGTCGCCGCGTTGGCCGCGATCATCAGCCCGCGTCCGATCAGCAGTGCGTAGAGCAGGAGCAGGACGCAGTTTCCGATCAGTCCGAACTCTTCCGAGAACACGGCGAAGATGAAGTCGGTGTGGCGCTCGGGTATGAACTCGAGGTGCGCCTGTGTCCCGTGCAGCCAGCCCTTGCCCGCGATGCCGCCCGAGCCGACCGCGATGATCGACTGGATGATGTGATAGCCCGCGCCGAGCGGATCCTGCGTCGGATCGAACAGCGTCAGGATGCGCTTGCGCTGGTAGTCGTGCAACAGTCCCCACAGTGGTGCGACGCTCCCGAGCGCCAGAGCGGCGAGCGTCGCCAGGACTTTCCAGCCAATGCCGGCGAAGAAGATCACGTAGAACCCCACGGCGAAAACGAGCAGTGCGGTGCCGAGGTCGGGCTGGCGCGCGATGAGCGCAACCGGTACGGCGAGCAGCAGGCCTGCCAGCGCGAAATCGCGCAGCCTCAGCGCCGACTCGTAGCGGTGGAAATACCAGGCCAGCATGAGCGGCACCGCGATCTTCATCATTTCGGAGGGCTGCACGCGCACGAAACCGAGGTGCAGCCAGCGGCGAGCGCCGTTCACCACGTCCCCGAACAGCGCTACCGCGACCAGCAGCGCGAGCCCCACCAGGTAGGCGGGCAGCGCAAAGCGCGCCAGGGTCTGCGGTGGTACCTGCGCGGCGACCCACAGCGCTGCGAACGCCACCGCGAAATTGAGCAGCTGGGCGTGAAAGCGCGCGGGTGTGTCATAGCTCGCCGAGTACAGCGTCGCGAGACCGATGCCGGTAAGCGCGAGCACGATCGCGAGTAGCGGGCCGTCGATGCCGATTGTCAATCGCGCGATCGCGCGGCGTACCGTCACTGGGGTGAGCGTCATCAGTCGGCGCCTTGCGCTGATTCGTCTTCCTTGACGCTCTTGCCCGCCGGGGCCTTGCCGAGAAGATAGTAATCGAGCACGGCGCGCGCGATCGGAGCCGCCGCGCGCGCGCCGAATCCGCCGTTCTCCACCACCACGGCGAGCGCGATCTTGGGGCTTTCCACCGGGGCGAACACGACGTACAGCGAGTGGTCGCGCAGCCGCTCGGCGACGTTCTTCTCCTCGTACTTCTCGTTTTGCTTGATGGCGATCACCTGCGCAGTGCCGGTCTTGCCCGCGCTGGTGTACTGCGCGCCGGCGAAGGCGCGCGCGCCGGTGCCCTCCGGGTCCTGGTTCACGCCTTCCATTGCATGCTTGATGAACGCGACGTTCGCTTCGTGCAACGGTATGCGGCGCACCAGCTGAGGCTCTTCGTAGCGGCGCACGCCGGTGCGCGGATTGTCGATATGGTCGACCAGCCGCGGGCGGTACATCACGCCGCCGTTGGCCAGCGTCGCGACCGCGACCGCGAGCTGTATCGGCGTGTAGGCGTTGTAGCCCTGGCCGATGCCGATCGAGATGGTCTCGCCCGGATACCATTTCTTCTGCTCGGGGCCCCTGAAGCGCTTCGCCTTCCATTCCGGCGAGGGCAGCACCCCGGACGCTTCGCCGTCCAGGTCGATCCCAGTTCGTGAGCCGAAGCCGAAGGGCGCCAGGAACTGCGCGATGGCGTCGATGCCTAGATCGTTTGCCAGCATGTAGTAGTACGTGTCGCAGGATTCGACCAGCGACTTGTAGAGATTCACCACGCCGTGCCCGCCGGGCTTGTCATCGCGAAAGCGCCGTCCGCCGAACATGAAATATCCCGGGTCGAAGATTGAGCTCTTAGGCGTTCGCTTGCCCAGCTCGAGCGCGGCCAGGGCGAGGTAGGGCTTGAGCGTGGAGCCCGGCGGATACAGGCCCGCAATGGCGCGATTGTTGAGCGGGTGATCGGGCGAGTTGTTCAGCGCATCCCAGCTCTGCGGGTCGATGCCGTCGACAAACAGGTTCGGATCGAACCCGGGCTGGGACACGAGGGCGAGCACTGCGCCAGTGGCCGGCTCGAGCGCGACCAGCGCGCCGCGGCGGTCGCCGAAGGCAGCCTCCGCGACCTGCTGCAACCCGGTGTCGATCGTGAGCGCGACATCGTTGCCGGGTTGGGCCGCAGTGCGGGTCAGTGTCCTGATCGCGCGTCCGCCGGCGTCGATCTCCACCTGCTCGAAACCGGCATTGCCGTGCAGATCCTCCTGGTAGCTGGCCTCGATTCCGCTCTTGCCGATGACATCGGTGCCGCGGTAATTTGCCGCGACGCCGAGCGCCTCGAGTCTTTCCTGGTCTCGTTCGGTGATCCTGCCGGTGTAGCCGAGGACGTGAGACGCGGTCTCGCCGAGCGGATAGTCGCGGAACAGGCGCGCCTTGATCTCGACGCCCGGAAATCGGTATCGGTTGGCCGCGACCCGCGCCACGTCGGCGTCGCTCAACCGAGTACGGATCGGCAGGCTGTCGGCGCTGCGCGTCTCGGCCATCAGGCGCTCGAAGCGGCTGCGGTCCTTGGGCTGGATCTCGACCAGCTTGGAAAGCTGGTCGATCGTGCGCTCCAGGTCCGGCGTCTTGTCGGGTGCGATCTCGAGCGTGTAACCGGAGTCGTTGCCCGCCAGCACGACGCCGTTGCGATCCACGATCAGGCCGCGGTTCGGCGCGATCGGCACGATCGAGATGCGATTGTCCTCGGCCTTGGTCTGGTAATAGTCGTGCTGCAGCACCTGCAGGTAGACGAAGCGCGCGAGCAGCACGCCGAACGCGAGCAACGCCACGGCGGCGGCGATCGCCATGCGCAGGTGAAAATTGTAAAGCTCGCGCTCATGGTTCTTCAGCTCGGCAAGACGCATTTCCTAGATCGCCCGCGTCTCGTCCGGGTTCACGGGTCGCCGCTGCGGCGCGAGAAGCAGAACCGACGCCAGTGGCCATAAGAGCGCGCCGATGAGCGGGCCGACGAAGATCGTCCAGCCCGGAAACTCGGCGCCGGCGGCCAGCCGCACCAGCGCCGAGACAGCCTCCGCAAAGGCGAGCAGGGGCGCGATGTGCAGCGCCTGCTGCAGCAGCCCGAACCACAGAATGCGGCGCGAGAGCGAGATGGCGAGGAACGCGAGCAGCGAGTACGCGAGCGCGTGCTGCCCGAGCAGCACGCCGTTGCCGGCGTCGATCACCAGTCCGAGCGCCCAGCCGATTCCCAGCCCGACCAGCCGCGGCTGGCGCACGCACCAGAACACCAGCACCAGCGCGACGAAGTCGGGCGTCAGCCGCAGGTCCTTCCAGGGCAGGAAATCGAGCAGCAGCGCGATCGCGAACGAGGTCGCGATAGTGCTCAGCCGCACCGGCCGCAGGATGTGCTGCGGGCTATCGGGACCGAACGCCATCGTTCTTGCGCGTATGTCGCGGGGCGAGCCGGCGCGGCTTGACGGGGTCGGCGCGGCCGAAGTCGGGGGCCGGCTTGGCTTCGCCGGATAGCACGAGCACGAAGCGGCCGCGGTCGACTCCCGCCGCCGGTTTGCACAGCACGCGCGCAAAGTCGTGTGCCGAGTCGCGCTCGACGCTCACCACGGTGGCGACCGGCAGGCCGGCCGGGTAGGTGCCGTCGATCCCGGAGGTGACCAGCCGGTCGCCGTTGGCGATCTCCGCGTTCGGCGCCATGAAGCGCAGCTCGAGCAGGCCGGAGGATCCGCCGCCGAACGCGATCGCGCGCAGACCGCTGCGCAGCACCTGTACCGGAACCGCCTGGCCCTTGTCGGTGATCAGCGTGACTTCCGAGGAAAATGCGTGCGCGCCGGTCACCTGGCCGACCACGCCGCCCTCGTCCACCACCGGGCTGCCGGGAACGACGCCGTGCTCGGTGCCCTTGTCGACTACCACCTTGAGCGCGTAGGGATCGCGCCCGGCGTAAATGATCTCGGCCGGGATGGTGCGCCGCTTCAGTTTCTCGCCTGCTTCGATCAATCGCTGCAGGCGCTCGCCTTCGGCCGCGGCCGCCTCGTTGCGCTGCGCGGACTGCAGCGCGGCCAGCATGCGGGCGCGCAGCTGCGCGTTTTCCTCCCGCAGCGAGGACTGGGTCGCGAAGTAGTCCCCGATGCGCCGCCCCAGCTCCGACGGCGCGGTCGCGATGCGCTGCAGCGGATAGGCCACCAGCGCGAGGACGTTCCTCAGGCCCTCGGTGTAGTGAAAACGCGCGTCCAGAACCAGCAGAGCGACGGAAAGCGAAGCGAAGAACGCGAGTCGGACGACCGGCGCGGGGCCGCGCTTGAAGAACGGTGGGGGGCTGTGCTCCATCCCCCCATCACTCAGTCATTCGTGAAGATCGGCCCGAAATGCTCCATCTTCTCGAGCGCCTTGCCCGAGCCGCGCACGACGCAGGTCAGCGGGTCGTCGGCAACGATCACCGGCAGCCCGGTCTCCTCCATCAGCAGCCGGTCGAGGTCGCGCAGCAGCGCGCCGCCGCCGGTGAGCACCATGCCCTTCTCGGCGATGTCGGCGCCGAGTTCGGGCGGCGTCTGTTCGAGCGCGGATCTTCACCGCCGACGACGATCTGGTTGAGCGGATCGGTGAGCGCCTCGAGGATTTCGTTCGAGCTGAAATGGTGAAGCTGCGCGGGATGCCTTCGGCGAGGTTGCGGCCCTTGACTTCCATCTCGCGCACCTCGCTGCCCGGGAACGCGGAGCCGATCTCCTTCTTGATCATCTCGGCCGTGGTCTCGCCGATCAGCATGCCGTAGTTGCGCCGGATGTAGTTGATGATCGCCTCGTCGAACTTGTCGCCGCCGACGCGCACCGAGCCCGAGTAGACCATGCCGCCCAGCGAGATCACGCCCACTTCGGTCGTGCCGCCGCCGATGTCGACCACCATCGAGCCGGTCGCTTCCGCCACCGGCAGGTCGGCGCCGATCGCGGCGGCCATCGGCTCCTCGATCAGGTACACCTGCGCGGCGCCGGCGCCGATCGCGGATTCGCGGATCGCGCGCCGCTCGACCTGCGTCGAGCCGCACGGCACGCAGATGATGATGCGCGGGCTGGGCGAGAACAGCTGCGTTGTCGTGCACCTTCTTGATGAACTGCTTGAGCATCTGCTCGGTGACGGTGAAGTCGGCGATCACGCCGTCCTTCATCGGTCGGATGGCGGTGATGTTGCCCGGCGTCTTGCCCAGCATCTGCTTGGCTTCCTTGCCCACCGCCTGGATCGTCTTCTTGCCGTTGGGGCCGCCTTCCTGGCGGATCGCGACCACCGAGGGCTCGTCCAGCACGATGCCCTTGCCGCGCACGTAGATCAGCGTGTTGGCGGTGCCCAGGTCGATGGCGAGATCGTTGGAAAAGTAGCTACGCAGAAATCCGAACATATGCTTGCCGAGCCCCTTTCGAAGTCGGTTTCCGTTACGCCTTAACTTCGTCCGCTAAGGCTGTGTCCCGATTGGGGGTTCGGAAGTTTCTCCTCCCTCGCCCCGAACGCCTTCTATGATACTCTAATGGCACCTTCGGCAAAGACTGCGGAGGGGGTTTTTCTGCACTGCAATGTCGCTCTCTCCTGATCAGATCGAACGCCTCGCGCGGCTCGCGCGCATCGCCCTCGGCCCGGCGGAGGAAGCGGCCGTCGTCGGGCAGCTCAACCGGCATGTTCGGCCTGATCGACCAGATGCAGTGCGGTCGACACCACGCGGCATCGAGCCGATGTCGCATCCCGGCGATGTGGCCCAGCGGCTGCGCGAGGACGTCGTGACCGAAACCGACCAGCACGAGCTCTTCCAGGCGGCTGCCCCGGCGGTGGAAGCCGGGCTGTATCTGGTTCCGAGAGTCATCGAGTAGCAGGTGCTGAACGCGACCCTGAGCGAGCTTGTCCGCCGCGCTGGCGCGAAAAGCGGATTTCCAGCGTCGAGCTCGACGCGCCTGTTCCTCGACCGCATCGAGCGGCTAAACGCGGAGCTGAACGCCTTCATCACCGTCGACGCCGACGCGAGCACTGGCGCAGGCGCGCGCGGCCGACCGCGATCGCGCCGCGGCAAGGCGGGGCCGCTGACCGGCATCCCGATCGCGCACAAGGACATCTTCTGCGCCAAGGGGCTGGCGCACGACCTGCGGCTCGACGGATGCTGGAGAACTTCGTCAGCCCCTACGACGCGCACGTGATCGAGCAGCTTCGAGGCCGCCGGCACCGTGGTGCTGGGCAAGACCAACATGGACGAGTTCGCCATGGGCTCGTCCAACGAAACCTCGCTACTTCGGCCCGGTGAAGAATCCCTGGGACACGGCGCTGCGTGCCCGGGCGGCTCGCTCCGGCGGCTCGGCCGCGGCGCGTGGCCGCGCGCCTGGCGCCGGCCGCGACCGGCACCGACACCGGCGGCTCGATCCGCCAGCCCGCCGCGCTGTCCGGCGTCTCCGGCCTCAAGCCGACCTACGGCGTGGTCTCGCGCTACGGCATGATCGCCTTCGCCTCGTCCCTCGACCAGGGCGGGCCGATGGCTAAGTGCGCCCAGGACCTCGCCCTGCTGCTGAACGCCATGGCAGGGTTCGATGCGCGCGACTCGACCAGCCTGGAGCGGCCGCAGGAGGACTACGGGCGCGAGCTCGCAATCTCGCTTGCCGGCCTGCGCATCGGCCTGC
This sequence comes from uncultured beta proteobacterium, assembly GCA_963755395.1. GTDB lineage: Bacteria > Pseudomonadota > Gammaproteobacteria > Burkholderiales > SG8-39 > DAHVFK01. The sequence continues at coordinate 315,801 of CAVWJJ010000004.1, forward strand.
CGAAGGAGTATTCCGGCGAAGGCATCGAGCCGGGCGTGCGGCGCGCGGTCGACGAGGCCGTGCGCTGAGTTCGAGGCCCAGGGTGCCAAGACCGTTCCGGTCGAGCCTGCCCAACACCGCGCTCGCGGTGCCGGTCTACTACGTGCTCGCCCCGGCCGAGGCCTCCTCCAACCTGTCTCGCTTCGACGGCGTGCGCTACGGCCACCGCGCCCCGGACTACGCCGACCTGGCCGACATGTACGCAGAACGCGCGCGCGAAGGCTTCGGCGCCGAGGTCAAGCGCCGCATCCTGATCGGCACCTACGTGCTGTCGCACGGCTACTACGACGCCTACTACCTCCAGGCGCAGAAGATCCGCCGCCTGATCGCGCAGGACTTCGCCGCCGCCTTCCAGCAGCTGCGACGTGATCCTCGGCCCGACCACCCCCAGCACCGCGTTCGCGCTCGGGGCCAAGATCGACGATCCGGTGCAGATGTACCTGAACGACATCTTCACCATCGCCGGCGCACGCTGGCCGGACTGCCGGGGATGTCGGTCCCGTGCGGATTCGACGACAAGGGCCTGCCGGTCGGGCTGCAGCTCACAGGCGACTATTTCGCGGAGGCGCACCTGCTCGGCGTCGCGCACCGCTATCAGCAGGCGACCGACTGGCACCTGCGCGTGCCGGAAGGAGGCGCACGCTGATGAGCTGGGAAATCGTGATCGGGATCGAGACTCACGCCCAGCTGCGCACGCAGAGCAAGATCTTCTCGGGTGCTGCAACCGCGTTCGGCGCCGCGCCGAACAGCCAGGCCTGCGCGGTGGACATCGCGCTGCCGGGCGTGCTGCCGGTACTGAACCGCGGCGCGGTCGAGCGTGCCGATCCGCTTTGGCCTCGCGGTTGGCGCCACGCTCAGCCGCCGCTCGGTGTTCGCGCGCAAGAACTACTTCTACCCCGACCTGCCCAAGGGCTACCAGATCAGCCAGTACGAATTGCCGATCGTTCAGGGCGGGTCGCTGACGATCCACGCGGAGGGCGGCGCGAAGACGATCCGCATCACCCGCGCCCACCTCGAGGAGGACGCGGGAAAGTCGCTGCACGAAGACTTCCGCGGCATGTCCGGCATCGACCTGAACCGCGCCGGGACGCCGTTGCTCGAGATCGTCACCGAGCCGGACATGCGCGGTGCGAAGGAGGCGGTGGCCTACGCGCGCGCGCTGCACGCGCTGGTGACGTGGATCGAGCATTTGCGACGGCAACATGCAGGAAGGCTCGTTCCGCTGCGACGCCAACGTCTCGGTGCGCAAGGCCGCGGACCAGCCGCTCGGCACGCGGTGCGAAATCAAGAACCTGAACTCGTTCCGCTTCATGGAGCAGCGCTATCGAGTACGAGGTGCGGCGCCAGATCGAGCTGCTCGAAGGACGGCGGCAAGGTGATCCAGGAGACCCGCCTGTTCGATCCCGAGCGCGACGAGACCCGCCCGATGCGCACCAAGGAAGACGCGCAGGACTACCGCTACTTCCCCGACCCCGATCTGCTGCCGCTCGTGCTGTCGGAAGGTGAGATCGAGTCGATCCGCGCTACGCTGCCCGAGCTGCCCAAGGCCCGGCGCGAGCGCTTCGCGGCCGAGTATCATCTCTCGGAGTACAACGCGGCGGCTTTGACCGCCGGCAAGGCGACCGCGGACTACTTCGAGCGGGCCGTGGCCGGCACCGAACGCAAGCAAGGGGCCGCTCCCCAGGAGCGTGCCAAACTGGTGGCGAACTGGGTGACGGTAGACCTCGCCGCGAAGCTGAACGCGGATGATCTCGCGATCGAGTTGAGCCCCGTCGGGCCGGAGCGCCTGGCGAAGCTATTGAGCCGGATCCAGGACCAGACCCTGTCGAACAAGATGGCCAAGGAGGTGTTCGATGCGATGTGGGCCGGAGAGGGCGAGCCCGACGCGATCATCGCCCGCAAGGGCCTGCGGCAGATCAGCGATGCGGCGGCGATCGAGAAGCTGGTGGACAAGGTGCTGGCGGCCAATGCGAGGCAGGTCGAGGATTATCGGGCCGGCAAGCAGAAGGCCTTCAACGCCCTGGTCGGGCAGGTGATGAAAGCCACCGGCGGCCGGGCGAACCCCGCGCAGGTAAACGACCTCCTGCGCCGCAAGCTCGGCTAGGCGCCGCGCGTCTGCCCGACTACCTGCCGCGCGTCAGCTGCTGGTAACGCTTCCTGTCTTCGTCGTATCTGGCCTTGATCGATTCGACGATCTGTTTCTTCACCGAGAGCAGTTCCTGCTGCGCGGCAAGGCCGGATCGAGCTGTCTCGATCTCCGACTCCAGCGCGGCCGACTCGTTCGGCGCCGCCTTGCGCTTGTTGAGTTCCGCGAGCCGCTTTTCGCGCTGCGCGATGTTCGACTCGATATCGGCGATCTGCCTCTCCGGTTCGACCAGCGCACGCGCGCGCGCCGCTTCGATATCCTTCTCGCTGGTATAGGTGGCAAGCAGGGCGCGGCTGCGGCGGGCCTCTTCCCTCGCAGCGGCGTCCTTCTCGCGCTGCTTCTCTTCCTCTGCCGCCTTGGTTGCAGGATCTTCGTTGTCGACGGCCGGATCGAAGCGTTTGATCACCATGCCCTGCATGTTCAACTGCTCGTAGGGCTGGCCGATGCAGGCGCGCGGGATCACCTGGCCGTAGTACTTCTTGCCGTCCTTGCCCACGCAGCGGAACGACTGCGCCTGCGCCGCAGGCGGGATCGCGGCGAACGCGACGGCCGCGAGCGCGGCGGTGAACGGTATCCGACGTCGCATTGCTCTGCCCCTTGCGAAACGGTGATGGCGATATTCTAGCGCGGGGCAGGCATGCGTTCACCTGCTAAAATCCACGCCACACCCTGCACGCGAAGCCGATGCACTCCGCCGACCAAAGCTTCATCGCCCAAACCACCGCCAAGATGCTGCTCGAGGTGAAGGCGGTTCTTTTTTCGGACGAAAAGCCGTTCATCTTCACTTCCGGGTGGGCGAGCCCGGTATACATTGATTGTCGCAAGCTGATCTTCTATCCGCGCATTCGGACGCAGCTGGTCGACTTCGCCGCTGCGACGCTGCAGCGCGACGCGGGGTTCGAGCAGTTCGACGTCGTCGCCGGGGGCGAGACCGCCGGGATACCGTACGCCGCATGGATCGCCGACCGGCTCGGACTGCCGATGCAGTACGTCAGGAAGAAGCCCAAGGGCTTCGGCCGCAACGCGCAGATCGAGGGCGACGTGCGCGAGGGCGCGCGCACCCTGCTGGTCGAGGATCTGACCACCGACGGGCGCTCGAAGATAAATTTTTGTCAGGCCTTACGCGGTGCCGGCGCGGTGGTGGACCACGTGTTCGTCAATTTCTATTACGACATCTTCCCCGAGTCGAAGAAGATCCTGGCCGATCTGAACGTGCGGTTGCATCACCTTGCCACCTGGTGGGACGTGCTGGCGGTCGTGAAGCGCGGGGCCTATCTGCCGGCGGCGCAGATCGAAGAGGTCGAGAAGTTCCTCAACTCGCCGGCCGAGTGGTCCGCGGCGCACGGCGGCGCCGCGAGCTCGCCGGCGTCCTGAATGCGGATCATCACGCTAAACGTAAACGGAATTCGCTCGGCGGCTAAGAAGGGCCTGCTGCGCTGGCTCGCGGCGCAGCGTGCGGACGTGATCTGCCTGCAGGAGATCAAGGCGCAGGAGGGCGACCTGAACGCCGCCCTGCACGCGCCCAAGGGGTTCGCGGCCAGTTATGCCTTGGCCGAGAAGAAAGGTTACAGCGGGGTGGCGCTCTATTCGCGCCGCGCGCCCGACGCGGTAAGCAAAGGCTTCGGCACGCACGAGTTCGACTCGGAGGGGCGTTATCTCGAGGCGCGCTTCGGCAAGCTGTCGGTGATCTCGCTCTACCTGCCCTCGGGCTCGTCCGGCCCCCACCGGCAGGCCTCGAAATTTCGCTTCCTCGAAGCCTTTCTGCCGCAGCTGAAGAAGCTCGCGCGCACCCGGCGCGACGTGATTCTGTGCGGCGACTGGAATATCGCGCACAAGGAAATCGACCTCAGGAACTGGCGCTCGAACCAGAAGAACTCGGGTTTCCTGCCCGAGGAGCGTGCCTGGTTGAGCCGGGTGTTCGACGAGGTCGGGCTGGTGGACGTATTCCGGCGCCTGAACCGCAAGCCCGACCAGTACACCTGGTGGTCGAACCGCGGCCAGGCATGGGCGAACAACGTCGGTTGGCGCATCGACTACCAGATCGCCACGCCAGGCGTGGCGCAAACGGCCGTCAGGGAATCGATCCACAGGAAACGGCGCTTTTCCGACCACGCGCCGCTGACCATCGACTACGACTATCCCTTCTAGGGGCTGCGCGCCTGGCGTGCGGCGGGGGGCGCCGCGCGGTACAGCCACGCCCGCGCGCCGCGGTAAATCCGCCACAGCGACCATCCGCTCGCGATCCACTTCAGTACGCGCTTGGGCCGCAGCACCAGCAGCAGCGCCACGCTGCCGGCGACCCAGGCCGGGTGGCGCCTGAGCTCCGCCCCTGCAGCGACCCCGGCCTCGAGCCAGTGCGCCACTACGTCGGTGCGCGCGAGCCCCGCCGCGAGCGCCTCGCGCTCGGCGTCGGCCTGCGCCAGCAGCGCGGCGCGCCGCTCGCGAAGCTCGATCAGGCGCTCGCGCGTCACGGCTTCTCAACCCGCTCGCGGTCGCGCGCGAGTTCCCCCAGGGTGGAGGCGAAGAAGCGCGGCCGCTCGGCCATGCGCCGCCGCACGAACAGCACCCCGGCGATTCCGCAGGTGAGGAAACCGGCTGCGAGCAGGCCCGCGGCGAGCAGCCGGTGCTCGTCCCAGAACGCGATCAGCACGAACACCGCTCCGAGCACTACCGCAACGCCGAAAAAGAACAGCGTGACCAGCGTCCACAACGCGATCTCGTACAGCCGGGTGACCTGTTCCTCGAGCTCGTTCCCCGCGAGGCGGGTGCGGGTTTCGGCGTAGGAAATCAGGCTGCGCGCGAAGCCGCGCACCGGGCCCAGCACGCTGCGTTCGGGCTCGGTCATGCGGGCTTAGCGTCGATTGATGAGCGCGCCGAGCACGAATCCCGCCAACGCCGCGATGCCTACCGCACGCCAGGGGTTCTCGTGCACGTACTCCTCGACCGCCCGGGCCGCCTGCCCGGCCTTGTCTTCGAGCGTGCGCTCGGCTTCGAGCAGCCTTCGCTTGCTGCGCGCGAGCGAGGCCTGCATGCGCTCGCGCGCGGCGGCGGCCTTCTCACCGGCCTGCCCCGCGGTCGCACGCAGCAGCTCTTCGGTGTCCGCGACCAGGGTCCTCAGATCAGCCACCAGCTTCTCGGAGCTGATCTCGGCCGAGTCGCTTTCGGTTTCGGTGTCCATGGCAGAGCCCGCGTAGGGATATGTGACAATCCGGAAGACTCGACTTTACTCCTGCCCGCGCACCGCATGCCGCTTTCCGCTTACGCCGCGGTGTTCCGCAGCCGCAGGATCCTGGTCCTGCTGCTGCTCGGCTTTTCCTCCGGCCTTCCCCTTGCGCTGACCGGCGCTACCCTGCAGGCCTGGCTCACGGTCAAGGGGATCGACCTGACCACGATCGGCCTGTTCGCGCTGGTCGGCCAGCCCTACACCTACAAGTTCCTGTGGGCCCCGCTGATGGACCGCTACCGGATTCCCTTTCTCGGCAGGCGGCGCGGCTGGCTGGTGGTGACGCAACTCGCCCTGCTCGGTGCGATCGCCTGGATGGGATCGCTTTCGCCGCAGCACACCCCCTGGCTGCTCGCCGTGCTCGCGCTCGCGGTGGCGTTCCTTTCTGCGTCGCAGGATATCGTCACAGACGCCTATCGCACTGACATCCTCGGCGCCGAGGAGCGCGGCGCAGGAGCCGCGGTGTCCGTGTTCGGCTATCGCATCGCGATGCTGGTCTCGGGCGGGCTTGCGCTGATCCTCGCCGACGGCTGGCTCGGCTGGCAGGGGACCTACTGGTTGATGGCGGCGCTGATGCTGGTCGGCGTGGCCGCGGTCTGGGGCGCGGAGGAACCGGAGGCGCCTCCGCACGCGCCGCGAACCCTGCAGCAAGCGGTGCGCGAGCCGCTGGCTGAGTTCTTTGCGCGCGACGGCGCCTGGCTCCTGCTGCTGCTCATCGTGCTCTACAAGCTCGGGGATGCGTTCGCCGGCAGCCTTTCGACCGCGTTCCTGCTGCGCGGACCGGGGTTCTCGCTCACCGAGGTCGGGCTGGTGAACAAGTGGCTTGGCATCGCCGCGACCATCCTCGGCGCGCTCGCCGGCGGCGCGCTGATGGCCCGCCTGCGGCTTTACCGTTCGCTGCTGCTGTTCGGCGTACTGCAGGCGGTCACCAACCTCGGCTACATGGCGCTCGCGCTCGCCGGCAAAAGCTACGCGCTGATGATCGGCGCGGTCGCCGCAGAGAACCTGTGCGGCGGCATGGGCACGGCGGCCTTTGTCGCGCTGCTGATGGCGATGTGCGATCGGCGCCACTCGGCCACCCAGTACGCGCTGCTCTCGGCGCTCGCCGCGCTGGGGCGCGTCTACGTCGGTCCGGCCGCGGGCGAGTTGGCGAAGATTTTCGGTTGGCCGGAGTTCTTTCTGTTCACCTTCTTTTTCGCGCTGCCCGGCGTGGCGATGCTAGTCTGGCAGCGGCGCCGCATCGAGGCGATCGACACGGCGCCGCACAACTGAGGGCTGTGGATCAGTCAGCCGTGGTCGGGTCGATAACCGCTCGCACGCGGGCCACGCTGTTGGCCGGGAAGCCTCCTTGCCGCGCGTGCTGACGCACCGTATCGGCGTCGGGGGCAATATAGTGGCAGTAGATCTTGTCGTCGGTGACGAAGCTCTGCACCCACTGAATCTTTGGCCCCATGCTTTCCAGCACGCTGCAGGATTTTTGAGAGATGGCCTTCAGCTCCGACGGCGGCAGTTTGCCGGCACCGGCAATTTCGCGCTCGATGACGAACTTTGGCATTGGCGTCTCCTTTACTGGTTTAGCGGCCACGCGAGATGCGTCGCCCGGGTAAACTTTGTCGGAGGCGGTCCGGTCTGTATTGAGGCGATCGTCCCGATCTTTCGGGCGAACTGCCAGCCTGACGGGACAGCAGTCCCGGCTTAGGAGTGGACGGGGCGCCTACCGTTGCCCAGGCCCGCGTCGCGCGCCAGGACGATCGCCTGGTAGCGGTGCGCGACGCCGATCTTGTCGAACACGCGGGTGATGTGGTTGCGCACCGTCTTTTGGGAAAGCGCGAGCTCCGCTGCGATCTCGGTGTTGTCCAGCCCGCGCGCGATTCCTTCCAGCACCTGGCGCTCGCGCTCGGTGAGCGTGGCGAGCCGTTCCCCGATGTCTGCGATCTCGCCTTGAGCGCGCGGTGTGCGCAAAAAGGCGTTCACCTCTTGGATGAAACGGGCCCAGGCCGGCTCCTCGGGCAGCAGCATGTGATTCTCGCTTTCGAGCTCGATAAAGCGCGCAGCCGGAATCAGGCTTGCCAGGCGCCGTCCTTCCTCGACATGTACCGCCTTATCCTTGCTGGCATGAATTACGAGTGTCGGGCACTCGATGCGCCGCGCGGCATCCTGGACATCGATACGGAAAGCCGCTTCGAAGAACGCAGGCACATTCTCCTCGGAAATCGCCAGGTGCTGCAGCTCGGTCCATGAACGCAAATGATCGATCCCGCCGCCGGGCTGGAAGAGGGAAGCCCACACCTGCATGAACGCATGATCCTCGTTGCCCCAGCCGAGCCGCGCCATGTCGACGAACACCTTGGCTTTGTCGAACTCGCGCGGCCGCTCCGGGCGCATGAAGTTGCCGCGTGCGTAAGTGCCGTAGAGCAGCAACTGCGTGACTCGGTCGCGATGACGCGCCGCGAACTCGATCGCGGTCGGGCCACCCTGGCAGATTCCGAGCAGGGGAAAGCGATCGAACCCCGCCGCATCAACAACCGCCTCGAAATCGCGCGCCCAGGTGTCGCCCGATACGTTGGTGAACGAGCGATCCGAAAGTCCCGTGCCGCGCATGTCGTAGCGCAGCAGGGTGTACTCGCGCGAGAAGTGCTCGAGCCAGGGCCGCCAAGCGAGGTTGCGCCAGTCATGCTCGAGGTGGCCGAGCCAGGTCGCAGACATCACCAGCGGAGACCCGCGGCCGCTGATCGCGTACGCAAGACGCGCGCCGTCGAAGCTTGAACAGAACCTTATCTGTTGGTCCATGCAATGCCCAGGCCCGCGTCGCGCGCCAGCACGATCGCCTGGTAGCGGTGCGCGACGCCGATCTTGTCGAACACGCGGGTGATGTGGTTGCGAACCGTCTTCTGGGACAGCGCGAGCTCGGCGGCGATCTCCGTGTTGTCCAGCCCGCGCGCGATTCCTTCCAGCACCTGGCGCTCGCGCTCGGTGAGCGTGGCGAGCCGTTCCCCGATCCGCTCGGCTTCGCCTAGCGCGCCGGGCGCGCGCAGGAAGCCGCGCACCTCTTCCTTTAGGCGCGCCCAGGCGGGCTCCTCCGGCAACAGCATGTGGTTTTCGCTGTCGAGCTCAACAAAGCGTGCGCCCGGAATCAGACCTCCGAGCAGCCGACCTTCCTCGACCGGCGCCACCTTGTCGCCGGCGGCATGAATGACCAGGGTCGGGCACTTCAGGCGCCGCGCGATTTCGCGCACGTCGACGCGGAACGTCACATCGAAGAACGAGGGCGCGTTTTCAGCCGAGATCGCCATGCGTTGCAGCTCGGTCCAAGAGCGCAAATGAGCGATGCCGCCCCCGGGCTGGAACAGCGAGCCCCAGACCTGCATGAAAGCGTTATCGTCGCGCCCCCAGCCGAGGCGCGACATGTCGAGCAACACCTGGGCTTTGGCGCGCTCAGGCGGCAGATCGGAGCGCAACAGCATGCCGCGCGCATACGTGCCGTACAGCACGAGGTGACTCACGCGCTCGCTGTGGCGCGCTGCGTACTCGATCGCGATCGGCCCGCCCTGGCACACTCCGAGCAGCGGAAACCGCTCGAGGCCGGCTGCGTCGACGACTCTGGAAAGATCGCGCACCCAGGTGTCGAGAGAGGCATTGGTAAACGAGCGATCCGAAAGCCCGGTACCGCGCAGGTCATAGCGCAGCAGGGTGTAGTCGCGCGAAAAATGCTCGAGCCAGGGAAGCCAGGCGAGGCTATGCCAGTCCTGCTCGAGATGGCCCAGCCAGGTTGCCGACATCACCAGCGGCGCGCCGCGGCCGCTCAGCGCGTAGGCGATGCGCGCGCCGTCGAAGCTGGAACAGAACCTTATCTGTTGGTCCACGGCATACGATCATACTGCGCCCGGCGCTCGCCGGCGCGATGATCCGCCTCACGGCCCCTTGCGGCAGTCCAGCAGGCGCTTCTTCTGCCGCCCCTTGTGATCGAAGTTCGCCGGGTCGAGCCAGCGCTCGAAGACCTGCCTGAGCGCGGGCCATTCCTTGTCGATGAGCGAGAACCACGCCGTATCGCGGCTCTCGCCCTTGACCATCATGTGCTGGCGGAAGATGCCTTCGAAGCTGAAGCCGAAGCGCGCCGCGGCGCGGCGCGAGGGCTCGTTCAGCGCGTTGCACTTCCACTCGAAGCGCCGGTAGCCTAGGTCGTCGAACGCATGGCGCGCGAACAGGAAGAGCGCCTCGGTCGCGACGCGGGTGCGCGCGATCGCCGGGCCCCACAGGATGCTGCCGATCTCGATTACGCCGTGCTCGGGGACGATGCGCATCAGGGCCTGACGCCCCTCGCAGCGTCCGTTCGCCGAGTCGATCACCGCGACGTAGAGCGGGTCCTCGGACGCTGCCGAGCGCGCGAGCCAGCGCTCGAAATCCGGTCGAGACTGCGGCGCCTCGAACAGGTAGCGGAACCGCTCCTCGGCGCCGGGTGCCATGGACGCCTCGAACAGCTGCTCGCCGTGGCGCCGCGGCTCGAGAGGTTCGAGGCGGCAATAGCGCCCTTCGAGCGGTGCGCGCGCGGGGCGCGGGCGGCTAGACCATTGCACAGCGGTAGACCGCGATGCTGCCGAACAGATTGGGCAGGAAGCCGATCTGCCGCCCCTGGTGCAGCGCCACGCGCTCGCGGATACGGATGCCGAGCTTGCGGCAAAGGTCCTCGAAGTCGGTAGTGGTGCACAGGTGTACGTTCGGCGTGTTGTACCACTCGTAGGGCAACTGCTCGGACACCGGCATGCGTCCGAGCAGCACCTGCATGCGCGCCGACCAGTGGCCGAAATTGGGAAACGACACGATCGCCTCGCGCCCCACGCGCAGCATCTCGCGCATGAGTTGCTCGATGCGGCGGATCGTCTGCAGCGTCTCGGACAGGATCACGGTGTCGAACGAGCCGTCGCGGAACAGGGACAAGCCGCTTTCGAGGTCGAGTTGCAGCACGTTGATGTCATTCTTGACGCAGGCCACCACCTCCGTATCGTCGATCTCGACGCCGTAGCCGGGCGCCTCGCGCGTCTCCCACAGGTAGCGCAGCAGCGCGCCGTCGCCGCAGCCCAGGTCGAGCACGCGCGCGCGCTGCGCCACCCAGCGCGCCACGGCGGCGAAATCGGGGCGCGCGGCGAGCAGCGCCTGCTCGGACGAGGTCATAGCTCGATGTTCTCGAAGTAGGCGCGCAGCGCCCCGAAATAGCGCGCGTCGTCCATCAGGAAGGCGTCGTGCCCGCCGGGCGCGTCGATTTCCAGGTAGGACACGATCTTGCGCGCATCCAGCAGCGCCTTCACCAGCTCGCGCGAGCGCGCGGGCGCGAAGCGCCAGTCCGATTTGAACGAGACGACCAGGAATGCCGCCTCGGCGCGCGCGACCGCTGCCGAGAGGTCGCCGTTGAAGTCCGCCGCCGGATCGAAGTAGTCCAGCGCCTTGGTGATGCGCAGGTAGGTGTTGGCGTCGAAGTAGCTCGAGAACTTGTCTCCCTGGTAGCGCAGGTAGCTCTCGACCTCGAAGTCGATGTCGAAATCGAATCCCAGCGCTGCGCGCCGCAGCTGACGGCCGAACTTGCCCATCATCGCCTCGTCCGAGAGATAGGTGATATGGCCGATCATGCGCGCGATGCGCAGTCCCCGCACCGGCACCACGCCCTTTTCGTAGTAGTGGCCGCCGTTGAAGTCGGGATCGGTGGTAATCGCCTGGCGCGCGACCTCGTTGAAGGCAATGTTCTGCGCCGAGAGCCTGGGCGTCGCCGCGATGACGAGCGAATGCCGGATGCGCTCCGGGTAAGACAGTGTCCACTGCAGCGCCTGCATCGCGCCGAGGCTGCCGCCCATGACGGCGGCGAAGCGCTCGATGCCCAGGTGATCGGCCAGCCGCGCTTGGGACGCGACCCAGTCCTCCACCGTGACCACCGGAAAATCGCCGCCCCAGGGCTTGCCGCTCGCCGGGTTCGGGCTCATCGGCCCGGTCGAGCCGTGGCAGCCGCCCAGGTTGTTCACGCCGATGACAAAGAAGCGGCGCGTGTCGAGCGGTTTGCCCGGGCCCACCAGGTTGTCCCACCAGCCGATCTCTTCCTCGCGCCCGGCGTAGTAGCCGGCGACATGGTGCGAGGCGTTCAGCGCGTGGCACACCAGCACCGCGTTGGATTTCGCCGCGTTCAGCTCGCCATAGGCCTCGTAGGCCAGCTCGAAGCCGGGCAGTTCGGCGCCGCCGCGCAGCTTGAGCGGCTCGTCGAAGCGCGCTTTCTGCGCCACCACCGCGCCAACGGAAGAGGGATCGTGAAGTGCGTTCAATGTCGTCTCTTTAGCGGTATTTGTTAGGCGCCCGCAATCTGAACATCAAATCGGCGCCGATGCGCAATTATAGCCGAGCGGCGCCCTCGCTCAATCGGCCGCTTTGGCGCCGCCGCTCGCAAGCAGCGCCTCGATCGCGCTCGCGTCCAGCCCCGCTTCGGCGAGCAGCTCGCGCGTGTGCTGGCCGTGGCGCGGCGCGTGCAGGCGGTACTCGGGTACGGTCTCCGACCACTCGGAGGGAACGGCCATCGAGCGGATGCGGCCCTCGCTGGGGTGTTCGATCTCCCGCAGGTAGCCGATCGCGGCGAGGTGCGGGTCGGCGATGATGTCGGTCAGGCTGTTCATGCGCTGCACCGGGATGTCGGCCGCCTCGAGCGCCTCGATCCATGCCTCGGTGCCGCGCTTTCTCATCTCCGCGTCCACCAGCGCGTAGGCGTCGTCGTAGTTCCTGCTGCGCGCCTCCTGGTCGCGGAATTTTTCCGACTGCATCAGCTCGGGCTTTCCGATCAGGGCGAAGAAGGCCTTCCACTGCTTGTCGTTGTAGATCAGCGCGCAGACGTAGCCGTCCGCGGTCTGGAACGGGCGCCGGTCGCGGGCGAGCATCCTGGCGTAGCCGGGCTCGCCGGCGGGCGGCGCGAAGCTGTGGCCGCCGAGGTGCTCGCCCAGCACTGTCTGCAGCAGGCTCTCGAACATCGGCACGTCGACGCGCTGTCCCTTGCCGGTCTTCTCGCGCGCGTAGAGCGCGGCGCACACCGCGTTGGCGATGTGCAGGCCGACGGTCCGGTCGGCGATGATCACCGGGGCGTAGCGCGGCACGTCGGCACCCTGCTTCTTCAGCAGCCAGGGAATCCCTGCCGCGCCCTGGATCAGGTCGTCGTAGGCCGCCTTGGCGGCGTAGGGACCACGCTGGCTGTAGCCGAATCCGCCGACGTAGATGATGCGAGGATTGACCGCGCGCAGGTCCTCGTAGGCGAGCTTCAGGCGCGCCATCGCCTGCGGGCGAATGTTGTAGACCAGCACGTCCGCGTCTTTCGCCAGCGCGAGCAGGGCATCGCGCGCGGCGTCCTGCTTAAGATCGAGCGCGATCGCGCGCTTGTTGCGGTTGGCGTGCAGGAAGATGTGGCCCATGCCGGCGTGGCGTGCGGGCCAGGCGAAACGCATCACGTCGCCTTCGGGCGGCTCGACCTTGATCACGTCCGCGCCCAGGTCGGCCAGGATCTGCGTCGCATAAGGCCCCATCACCACCGTGGTGAGGTCGAGGACCTTGACGCCGTTCAGCGGCCCGGGCATGGCCTAAGCGTTCAGCCTCGCGAGTAGATCTCGGGTGCGGCGCGGATCGGTGCTGCGCAGCACGCGTTGCGCCAGCGGCCCCACCTCGTTCAGGTTGGTGCGCAGGATGCGCTCCTTGATCGTGAGCAGCTGCGCCGGGTGCATCGAGAAGTTGCGCAGCCCGACGCCCAGCAGCAGGCGCGTGAGCTGCAGGTCTCCCGCCATTTCCCCGCACACCGCGATCGGAATGCCGGCGCGCGTGGCAGTGCGGATGCTTTGCGCGATGAGATGAAGCACCGCCGGGTGCAGCGGATCGTACAGGTGTGCGACTGCGTCGTCGGTGCGGTCGATCGCCAGCGTGTACTGGATCAGGTCGTTGGTGCCGATAGAGAGGAAATTCAGCCGCCGTATGAACATCGGCAGCGCGAGCGCCGCCGCGGGGATCTCGATCATGCCGCCGACCTCGATCGAGTGGTCGTAGGGCTCGCCCTTCTCGTCCAGCTGCTGCTTGGCCTGCTTGATCAGCGCCAGCGCCTGCTCGATCTCCTGCGCGTGGGCCACCATCGGCAAGAGGATCCTCACCCTGCCGAAGTCCGAGGCGCGCAGGATGGCGCGCAACTGGGCGAGGAACATCTGCGGCTCGGCCAGGCAGAAGCGGATCGCGCGCAGGCCCATGGCGGGGTTCGGTCGCACCGCGCCGTTGCCCGCCAGGGTCTTGTCGGCGCCGATGTCGAGCGTGCGCAACACCACCACGCGCCCGTTCATCGCCTGGGCAACCTCGCGGTAGGCTTCGAACTGCTCGTCCTCGGAGGGCAGGTCCTTGCGGTTCATGAACAGGAACTCGCTGCGGAACAGGCCGATGCCCTCGGCGCCCGCGGCCAGCGCCTGCGGCACGTCCTGCGGCAGCTCGATGTTGGCGAAAAGCTCCACCGTCACGGCGTCGAGCGTCGCCGCTGGCGTCGACTTCAGGCGCTGCAGCTTCCTGCGTTCCAGCTCGATCTGGGACTGGCGCAGCTGGTACTCGGCCAGGACGACCGGGTCCGGGGCCACGATCACCACGCCCTGCACGCCGTCGACGATCAGCAGTTCGTTCTCGCGAATCGTCTGGCGCGCGTGGTGCAGGCCGACGATCGCCGGAATGCTCAGGCTGCGCGCCAGGATCGCGGTGTGGGAGGTCACGCCGCCGACGTCGGTGACGAAGCCGCCGAAATGGTGGCGCTTGAACAGGATCATGTCCGCGGGAGACAGGTCGTGCGCCACCACGATCAGGTTCTTCTCCTCCGAGGCGCGCGGCTCGGCGAGCGTCTGCCCTCCGATCAGGGCGTTCAGCACGCGCTCGACCACCTGGCCGATGTCGGCCTTGCGCTCGCGCAGGTAGGGATCCTCGATCTCCTCGAACTGCGCCACCAGCTTGCCCATCTGCTGCACCAGCGCCCACTCGGCGTTGCAACGCTGCTCGCGGATCAGCGCGCGCGGCGCGTGCGACAGCGACGAGTCGTCCAGGATCATTCGGTGCAGGTTGAGGAAGGCCGCAAACTCGGCCGGCGCGTCGGGCGTGACGTTCGAGCCGAGCGCGGCGAGTTCCTCGGTCGCGAGCGCGATCGCCGCGTCGAACCTGGCGATCTCGGCCTCGACCGACTCTTCCGGTATCTGGTAGTGCGCGACTTCCAGGCGCGCCGTCGACACCAGGTGTGCGTGACCGATGGTGATCCCGCCGGATACGCTCGAGCCGTGCAGTACGAAATTCACTCGCCTTCCCCGAACTTGTCCGCGATCAGTGTGCCGATCGCGGTCAGCGCGGCGTCGGCGTCCTCGCCGTCGGCTTCGATGCGGACCGAGCTGTCCTTGCCGGCGGCCAGCATCATTACGCCCATGATGCTCTTGGCGTTCACCCGCCGGCCGTTGCGCGTGAGGTGAATCTCGCTCTGGAAGCTGCTTGCGAGCTGCGTCAGCTTGGCCGAGGCGCGGGCGTGCAGGCCGAGCTTGTTGACGATGGTCGCCTCAACGCTCGGCATTGCAGCAGTCGGAATTCATGTGCACCACGCCCTCTACGCCACCCGAGCGCGCCTTTTCGACCACCGTGGCGAGCGTTTCATTGCGATAGGTGAGAGCGCGGATCAGCATCGGCAGGTTGACTCCGGAGATGCCCTCGACGCGTCCCTTCTCGAGCAGGCGCATCGCGATGTTGCCGGGCGTGGCGCCGTAGATGTCGGTCAGCACCAGCACTCCATCGCCGCCGTCGAGCTCGCGCACGAACTCGCGCGCGAGCTGCAGGATCGCCTCGGGGTCGTCGTGCACCGTGATGCCGACCTGGCGCACGCGCAGCGGCCGCTTGCCCAGGACGTGGCTCGCGGCGTGGATGAGCGACTCGCCGAGCGCCCCGTGCGAGATGATCAGGATGCCGATCAAGTGCGCAGCTTCTTCTGCAGCGCCTCGACGTACATTCCCGGAACGTCGAAGCCGGTCTGGTCCAGGATTTCGCGAAAGCACGTCGGGCTGGTCACGTTGACCTCGGTCACCCAGTCGCCGATCACGTCCAGGCCGACGAACAGCAGCCCGCGGGCCGCGAGCACGGGGCCGAGGGCCGCTGCGATCTCGCGGTCGCGCGCGGTCAGCTTGCGCGCCTCGCCGCGTGCACCGGCCGCGAGGTTTCCGCGCGACTCGCCGGCCTTGGGAATGCGCGCCAGGCAGTAGGGCACGACCTCGCCGTCGATCATGATGACCCGCTTGTCGCCGTCGGCGATTTCGGGGATGTAGCGCTGCGCCATCACGCTGCGCGCGCCGCCCTGGGCCATGATCTCGACGATCACGTTGCGGTTCGGGTCGCCGCTGCGCACGCGGAAGATGTTCTCGCCGCCCATCACATCGAGGCGTTTGACGACTACGTCCTGCTGTTCGTCGATGAAGGCGTGGAGCTGGCGCGGGTCGCGCGTCACCAGCGTCGGGGCGACGAACTGCGGAAACTCGGTGATCGCGATCTTTTCGTTGTGGTCGCGGATCGCCGCGGGCGAGTTGAACACGCGCGCGCCTTCGCGCTCGGCCGCCGACAGGAGCCAGGTGCTGGTCACGTACTCGAGGTCAAAGGGCGGGTCCTTGCGCATCAGGACGGCATCGAACTCCGCCAGGCGCCGTCGCGCGTGGCCGTCGGCACGATACCAGTCCGCGTCGCTGTCGGTCAGCGCGATGCGCGTCGTCTCGGCAGTGACGCCGGCTGCGCGCCAGGCGATGCCCGGCTGCTCGCACACCGACACGCTGTGGCCGCGCGCCTGCGCGGCGCGCATCATCGTGACCGTGGTGTCCTTGTAGGCCTTGAGCTCGGGGAGCGGGTCGATGATGAAGAGGAATTGCATCGCTCGCGGCAGGGGCTGCGCGCCCGCTCGCCCAGTGTTACTTGCTGTGCGACACCATGTACTCGATCGCGGCGCGGATGTCGGCGTCCGAATACGAGGGATTGCCGCCCCGCGGTGGCATCGCGCCCTTGCCGTGCAGCGCCACGCTGAGCAGCGTGTCCATGCCGGTGGCGATGCGCGGCGCCCAGGCGGCCTTGTCGCCGAACTTCGGCGCCCCTGCCGCACCGGTGCCGTGGCAGGCGATGCATGTCGTCTGGTAGATCTTCTCGCCGTCCGGCGGCCCGGACTGGGCCACCGCGGCGGGCGCGGGCGCGCTCGGCGCGGCGCCTTCCTTGGCCGCTTCGGGGGAATCGGCGAATACGACGCGGCCAACCGGGTGGATGCGCGCGGCGACCGCCTCGGGCGTCAGGGCCGAGGGGTCCGCGGTCGGGCGGTCGATCACCAGCTGTACCAGCAGCACGATGCCGAGGACCGGCACCAGGAACGAAAGCAGCACCACGGTGATCAGCTGTTTCGGTGTCTTGATGAAGGAGGAATGCTCGTCGTGCTCGCTCATTCGCGCGTCCTGCCGGAGAGTGTGTAAAGGGATGATTTTAGCGTGAATCTCCGCGCGCGCGGAACCCGCCGGCCGCGCGTGGACTGGAGGGGCGAAAAGGACTATCCTTCGCGCCTCCCCGGGCGCCCGTAGCTCAGCTGGATAGAGTGTCGGTCTCCGAAGCCGAAGGTCGTGGGTTCGACTCCCGCCGGGCGCGCCAGAATTGCTTCAGGTTTATCTGCACCAGGCATGAGCGACAAGCCGATCAGCCGCTTTCCCGTCCCCGAGCTCGGCCGGTTGCCCGAGGACGTGCGCGCCCGCATCCTCGAGGTGCAGGAGAAGTCGGGCTTCGTGCCGAACGTGTTTCTCGCGCTGGCGCACCGGCCGGCGGAGTTCCGCGCCTTCTTCGCCTATCACGACGCGCTGATGGAAAAGGAAGGGGGCCTGAGCAAGGCCGAGCGCGAGATGATCGTGGTCGCCACCTCGGGCGCGAACCAGTGTCAGTACTGCGTGGTCGCGCACGGCGCGATACTGCGCATCCGGGCCAAGAACTCGCTGCTCGCCGACCAGGTGGCGATCAACTACCGCAAGGCCGACATCACGCCGCGCCAGAAGGCGATGCTCGATTTCGCGCTCAAGACCTCGCTCGAGGCGCAGGCGATCGGGGAGGCGGACTTCGCGGCGCTTCGCGCGCACGGTTTCTCGGACGAGGACATCTGGGACATCGGCGCGATCGCCGCGTTCTTCGCGCTCTCGAACCGCATGGCCAATCTCACCGACATGCGGCCGAACGACGAGTTCTACCTGTTGGGCCGAATCCCGAAGCAGAAGTGAGCGCGGCTCAGGCCGCGAGCGGCGGGCGGCGATTGCCGACCAGGGATTCCTGCTCGAACGCGTGCCCCAGCTGCAGTACGCCGAAGTCGTCCCGGTAGCGCCCGACGATCTGCAGGCCCACGGGCAGCCCCGGCTCGTCGTCGGTGAATCCCGCCGGGACCGAGATCGCCGGGTGGCTGGTGACGGTGATGTACCAGCAGGTCTTCATCCAGTCGATGTAGCTGCCGAGCTTCACTCC
Organism: uncultured beta proteobacterium; assembly: GCA_963755395.1. GTDB lineage: Bacteria > Pseudomonadota > Gammaproteobacteria > Burkholderiales > SG8-39 > DAHVFK01. The sequence continues at coordinate 333,737 of CAVWJJ010000004.1, forward strand.
GTTGATCGTGTCGACGTAGGGCTGCGATGCGGGGAAAGGCGGCACCTGGTTCACCGGCAGCAGCAGGAACTCGTAGCGCTGCATGAACTCGCGCATGCGGCGATAGAGGTCCGAGCGCAGCGCCATCGCGCGGGCGATCCGTGGACCGTCGAGGCGCAGTCCCTGCTCGATGTTCCAGACGACCGTGTCCTTCATCTTGTCGCGGTGCTGTGCCAGCAGCGAACCGTACTTCTGCACGAAGCCGACCGCCCGCAGCACCTGGAATACCTCGTCCGCGCCCGACAGGTCGGGCGCGGCCTGCTCGACGATGCAGCCAAGCGACTCGAACACCTTGCGCTGTGCTTCGAGAATCTTCGTCACGCGCGGATCCACCGGCAGTCCGCCGAGGTCCTTGGTCCAGGCGACGCGCACCTTCCTGAAGTCGCGCGCGAGGGGGCGCGAAAACACGGTGCCTGGCTCGGTGATGCTGATCGGCGAGCGGATGTCCGGGCCCGCCATGGCCGACAACAGGAACGCAGTGTCCTCGACCGTGCGCGCGATCGGGCCGAGCACCGGCAGCGTTCCCCAGGCGTCAGTGGCAGGATAGTTGGGCGTGCGCCCCGGCGTGGGTCGGAAGCCGACCACGTTGCAGAAGTTGCCCGGGTTCCTGAGCGAGCCGCCGAGGTCCGAGCCGTCGGCGAACGGCAGCATGCCGCAGGCGACCGCGGTCGCCGCGCCGCCCGAGGAGCCGCCGCAGGTCTTGTCGAGATCGTAGGGATTGAGCGTCGCGCCGAAGACGGGGTTGAAGGTCTGGCTGCCGGCGCCGAACTCGGGCGTGTTGGTCTTGCCGAGCGTGATTGCGCCCGCGGCCTTCAGCCGCTCGACCAGCACATGGTCCTCGGTCGGCACGTTGTCGGCGTAGATCGGGGAGCCGAAGGTGGTGCGGATGCCCTTGGTGACGACAAGGTCCTTGTACGCGATCGGCAGGCCGGCGAGGGGGCCCGGGCGTGCGCCCTTGCGGTCCAGCGCCCGGGCCTGCTTGAGCGCCTGCTCCGGCAGGAAGGTGACGATCGCGTTCAGCTTCGGGTTGACGCGCTCGATCTGCGCGATATGGGCCTTCATCACCTCGAGCGCGGACAGCTTGCGGCTGCGGATCAGGCGGGCCAGCTTCTTCGCCGGCTGGAACACGATGTCGTTCATTGGCTCCTCACATCAGCACGATGTCGAACTGCTCCTGCGTGTAGCTTGTTTCCACCTGCATCGAGATCGGCTTGCCGATGAAGTCCGACAGCATCGCGAGCGACGCCGATTCGTCCTCGAGAAACACGTCGCTTACCTTCTGCGAGGCGAGGATGCGGTATTCGCGCGCGTTGAAGGCGCGCGCCTCGCGCAGGATCTCGCGCAGTATCTCGTAGCACATGGTGCGCGCGGTTCTGACCTCGCCGCGCCCGCCGCAGGTCGGGCAGGGCTCGCACAGCACATGCGCGAGCGACTCGCGCGTGCGCTTGCGCGTCATTTCCACCAGGCCCAGGGCGGTAAAGCCGTTCACCGTCATCCTGGTGCGGTCGCGCGCAAGCGCCTTGTTGAACTCCGCTAGCACGGCGGCGCGGTGCTCCTCGCTTTCCATGTCGATGAAGTCGATGATGATGATTCCGCCCAGGTTGCGCAGCCGCAGCTGACGCGCGATCGTCTGCGCCGCCTCGAGGTTGGTCTTGAAGATGGTGTCGTCGAAGTTGCGCTGGCCGACAAAGCCGCCGGTGTTGACGTCGATCGTGGTCATCGCCTCGGTCTGGTCGATGATCAGGTAGCCGCCGGACTTGAGCTCGACGCGGCGCGAGAGCGCCTTTTCGATCTCGGGCTCGACGTTGTGCAGGTCGAACAGCGGCCGCGCGCCCGTGTAGTGCTCCAGCTTGCCGCGCAGCTTGGGCATGTAGGCCTCAGCGAAGGCGGTGAGCTTCTGGAAGTTCTCGCGCGAATCGACCACGATGCGCTCGGTGACCTCGGAGGCCATATCGCGCAGCACGCGCTGCGCGAGCGACAGGTCCTGGTACAGAAGCCTGGGTGGCTGCGCGCCCAGCGATCGCTCGCGAATGTCGCGCCACAGGTGGCGCAGATAGTCGATGTCGGCGGACAGTTCGCCTGCGTCGGCGGCCTCGGCCAGGGTGCGGATGATGAAGCCGCCCTTCTCGTCCGGCGGCAGCAGCTCCCTGACCTTGTCGCGCAGCAGCTGGCGGCCGTTCTCGCTTTCGATGCGCTGCGAGATGCCGATGTGCGGGTCCTGCGGCAGGTGCACCAGCATGCGTCCGGCGATCGAGATCTGGGTGGTGAGACGGGCGCCCTTGGTGCCGATCGGGTCCTTCGCCACCTGCACCAGCAGCGGCTGGCCTTCCGACAGGATCTGCTCGATCGCCTTGGTGGGCTCGGCGCCCTCGGCGCCGGGCTGCCGGCGGTGCTCGAAGATGTCCGCCACGTGCAGGAACGCCGCGCGCTCCAGCCCGATCTCGACGAACGCGGACTGCATCCCGGGCAGCACCCGCGCAACGCGCCCCATGTAGATGTTGCCGACCAGGCCGCGGCTCGCGGTGCGCTCGACGAGAAGCTCCTGTACCACGCCCGCGTCGAGCACCGCGACGCGCGTTTCCTGCGGCGTGATGTTAATAAGGACTTCTTCGCTCACGCGTCGCACCCATCCGCTCGATCGCCTGCGCCGTCTCGTACAGCGGCAGCCCTACGACCCCCGAATAGCTGCCGCGGATGGCGACGATGAACTGCGCGGCGCGACCCTGGATCGCGTACGCGCCGGCCTTGTCGTCGGCCTCGCCGGTGGCGACGTACTGGCGGATCTCGTCTTCGCCAAGAGCGCGAAACTGCACCACCGTGCGCGAGAGCTCGGCCTCGATGCGCTCGTCGTACTTCAGCACCACGGCGCTCAGCACCTCGTGCTCGCGGCCCGACAACTCGGTCAGCATGCGCACGGCGTCGGCCCGGTCGGCGGGCTTGCCGAGGATGCGCCCCTCGAGGGCGACGGTGGTGTCCGCGGCGAGCACCGGAGCGCGTGGGAGGTTGCGTTGCATCAGCCGCTTCCAGCCCATTTCGGCCTTCGCCATCGCGACACGCTCGACGTAGGCGCGCGGCGACTCGCCTTCGAGGACCTCTTCGCTTACCTCGTCGCCGTCGGGGCGCGCGCGGAACATGAGCAGGTGGAAGCGAACGCCGATCTGCGCCAGCAGCTCGCGCCGGCGCGGGCTGCGCGAAGCGAGGTACAGGCTGCGGTCGAGCGAAGCGAGCACGGCGGTACCGTCCGGAGGGGGCCCGCGAAGTGTAGCAGAGCGCCGCGCCGGCTATGCCCGGTGATAGGGATGTCCGCCGAGCAGGGAGGCGGCGCGGTAGAGCTGCTCGCATAGCACCACCTGAGCCAGCGCATGCGGCAGGGTGAGGGCCGAAAGGCGCAGCTCGAGCGCGGCCTCGCGCCTGAGGACGGGGTCGAGTCCGTCCGGGCCGCCGATCGCGAACGCGGTGGGCGGGCCTTCGTCGAGCCAGCGCCGCAATTGCGCCGCGAATTGCGCTGTGCTCAGCTCGCGCCCGCGCTCGTCGAGCGCCACCAGCCGCGCGCCGCGCGGCAGCCGCTCGCGGACGCGCGCGGCCTCCAGCGCCAGCAGGCGCTCGAGCGGCTTGCCTGAGCTGCGCGGCTCGGGCCTGACCGTTTCGAGCGTGGTTTCGAATCCTCGCGGCAGGCGTCCCATGTATTCGGCGCAGGCCGCCTGCGCCCAGGCCGGCGCCTTAGCGGCTACCGCGACGATGAGCAGTCTTGCCACGCGCGCGCCCGGCCGCGGCCTGTTTGAGCCGCACCGCCTTTCCGCCCCAGATTTCCTCCAGATTGTAGTAGCTGCGCACCGCCGGGTGCATCACGTGCACCACGACGTCGCCCAGATCTACCAGTACCCACTCGGCATTGGCTTCGCCCTCGACGCCGTAGACGCGGCCGCCCAGTTCGCGGATCTTCTCCTGCACGTGGTCGGCGAGCGCCTTGACCTGGCGCGTCGAGTCGCCGCTGGCAATGACCACGCGCTCGAACATGGACGGCAGTCGCGCGGTGTTGAACACCACGATGTCGCGCGCCTTGATGTCTTCCAATGCGTCTACCACGGTGCGCTGCTTCTTTCGGATGTCCATCAGCGATAGAGTCGGTGCGTTGAGATGTAGTCGAGCACGGGGGGCGGCAGCATACCCGATACGTCCTCGCCGCGTGCGATGCGGGCGCGGATGTCGGTCGAGGAGATCTCGAGCGGCGCCATCTCGACGCGCAGTACCGGGCCGGCGGCGCGCACTTCGGCGCCCGCTTCCGGCGCCCAGCCGGGGCGGGCAACCACCGCGATGCGCGCCAGGCCGAACAGCTCGCGCCAGCGGTGCCAGCCGGCGAGCTTCTCGTACTGGTCGCTTCCGATCAGCAGCACCAGCGGCTCGTCGGGCCCGAGCTCGGATTGCAGCGCGGCGAGCGTGTCCACCGTATAGCCGGAGGCTTGCGGCGCGAGCTCGCGCGTGTCGATCGCGCAGTGCGGTTCGCCTGCGAGTGCCAGCTCAAGCATCGCCAGCCGATCCTCGGCCGGGGCAACCGGCGCCGCACGATAGCGCGGCGCGCCGGTCGGGATCCATAGCAGGCGCGCGAGGCCGAGCGCTTCGAGCGCCAGCCGCGCGATGCGCAGGTGGGCATTGTGGACCGGGTCGAAGGTGCCGCCGAAGATGCCGATCGGCGCTGTCACTGACGCACTTCGCCGTGCCCCATTACGACGAACTTCCGGGTGGTCAGGCCCTCCAGTCCGACCGGGCCGCGGGCGTGCAGCTTGTCGGTGGAAATGCCGATTTCGGCGCCCAAGCCGAACTCGTAGCCGTCGGCGAAGCGGGTCGACGCGTTCACCATGACCGAGCTCGAGTCGACTTCGCGCAGGAAGCGCTCGGCGCGCGCCCGGTCGCCCGTGACGATCGCATCGGTATGTTGCGAGCCGTACTTGGCGATGTGCGCCATCGCCTGGTCGATGTCGCGCACCACCCGGATCGACGCAATCGGCGCGAGCCACTCGGTGTAGTAGTCCTGCTCGGTGGCGGGCCTGGCGTCCGGCACCAGGCGGCGGGTGGCCTCGTCGCCGCGCATCTCGACCGACTTGGCACGGAAAATCTCGGCGATACGCGGCAGCACCTTCGGCGCGATGCCTTCGGCCACCAGCAGGGTCTCCATGGTGTTGCAGGTGCCGTAGCGCTGGGTCTTGGCGTTGTCGACGATGCGCACCGCCATGTCCGGGTCGGCGCGGTCGTCGACGTAGACGTGGCACACGCCGTCGAGGTGCTTGATCATCGGTACGCGCGATTCGCGCGTCAGGCGCGCGATCAGCTCCTTGCCGCCGCGCGGCACGATGATGTCGACGTATTCGGTCATGGTGATCAGCTCGCCGACCGCGGTGCGATCGGCGATCCGCACCACCTGCACCGCGGCCTCCGGCAGCCCGGCGGACTTCAGGCCCGCGCGCACGCAGGCGGCGATCGCCTGGTTGGAATGCAGCGCCTCCGATCCGCCGCGCAGGATGCAGGCATTGCCCGCCTTGACGCACAGCGCAGCCGCGTCGGCGGTGACGTTCGGGCGCGACTCGTAGATGATGCCGATTACGCCGAGCGGAACGCGCATGCGCCCGACCTCGATTCCGCTCGGGCGCGTGACCCGATCGCTGATCTCGCCGATGGGGTCGGGCAGCGCCGCGACCTGCTCGATCCCCTCGGCCATCTGCTCGACCGAGGCCCGGGTCAGGGTCAGGCGGTCGATGAAGGCCGCGTCGCGGCCGTCGCGCTGCGCCTGGTCGGCGTCGGCCCGGTTGGCCTCGAGCAGGCTCGCCGCCCCGCTGCGGATTTCGGCCGCCATGGCGAGCAGCGCCCGGTTCTTGGTCTCGGTCGCGGCCCGCGCGAGCTCGCGCGAGGCGGCGCGCGCCGCCCGCCCAAGCTCCTGCACGTATTGGCGGACGTCTACCGTCCTGCCATCAAGCTTCTGATCCATGGGCCAATTTTAACCCCAGCTTGAGGAACTCATCCCACGCCTCCAGCCGGACCACGCCCTTGATCGCGCGGTCTATGAGCGCCGCGTGCGACAGCGCGCGCTTGATCGCGGCGACCGACAGCCGGCGCATGGCTGACTTGACCAGGTCCTGGCGCGGACCCCACACCCGGTTCTCGCGCAGCAGCGCATCGAGCGACCGGCCTTCGGCTGCGCCCGACTGCACCCGGGCGAGCGCGCGCAGGTCCTCGGCGATCGCCCACAGCACGAAGGTCGGCGCCTCGCCCTCGCCGCGCAGCCCCTCGATTACCCGCACGTAGCGCGCGGTGTCCCCCGCCAGCAGCGCGGCCGAGGCGTCGTAGGCATCGTAGCGCGCGACGTTCGCCACCACCTCGCGCACGTCGTCCAGGCCGAGTTCACCCTCGGGCGCGAGCAGGGCGAGCTTCTGCACCTCCTGGAACGCGGCGAGCAGGTTGCCCTCGACCCGGTCGGCCAGGAACTCGAGCACCTCGCGCGGCGCGCGCTGGCCCTGCCGCGCGAGACGCTCGCCGATCCACGCCGGCAGGCGCGCGCGCTCGACGGGGAACACGTCCACCACCACGCCCGCCGCGCTGAGCGCGCTGAACCAGGCCGAGGACTGCGCCGCGCGGTCCAGCCGCGGCAGCGAGACGAGCGTCAGGATGTCGGCGCCTGCGCGCGCGCAGTACGCGCCGATCGCCTCCGCGCCCTGCGGGCCCGGCTTGCCGGTGGGGATCCGGAGCTCGACGATCTTCCTGTCGCCGAACAGCGAGAGGCTCGCGCCGGCCTGCAGCAGCTCGCTCCAGTCAAAGCCGCGCTCGGCGAAGAACACCTCGCGCTCGCGGTAGCCGGCCTTGCGCGCCGCGGCGCGCACCGCGTCGGCCGCCTCGAGCGCAAGCAGCGGCTCGTCGCCGTGCACGACGTAAAGCGGGGCGAGCGATTTTGCGAGCTGCGCCTGCAGTTGCTCGGCGCGCAGCGCCATGCGGCTTCAGGCCTTCGTTGGCCGCCGGGCGGCGGCGAGCCGACGCATGATCTGCTGCACCATGTCGTTCTGCATGTCGCGGTACAGTATCTGCTCCTCGGATTCCTTGGCCAGCACGTCGGCGTCGTTGAAGGTGATGTCGCGCGTGAGCTCGATGGTGCTCTGCGGCACGTAGACCTCGCCCTTGTTGTCGACCACGCGGAAGCCGACGATGTAGCGCAGCTGGAATTCACGCACCCGCCCGGTGGCGCTGAGCGAGAGGATCACCTTCTGGCGCTCCTCGTGCGTGAATTGCAGCAAGGCCTCGGCCTTTTTCGCGTCGTCCACCACCTTGGCGTCGGTTCCGGCCTGGATGTTGCGCTTGAGGTCGAGCGCGATGCCGCCGCCGGCGGCCGCGACGTACACGGTGTCGAACGGCAGCTTCGCCGCGCCACGCAGCTGAAAGCCGCAGCCGGCGAAGGAAATCGCGACGAGCAGGATAAGTGCACGCATTAGACGACGATGTTCACCAGGCGGCCCGGAACAACGATACGCTTTCGAACCGGCTTTCCTGCAATGAATTTCTCCACCGCAGTCATAGCAAGAGTTGCCGTGTGTTCTTCGGTTGACGATGCCGGCACCCACACCGTTGCGCGCAGCTTGCCGTTGACCTGGACTACGTACTCGATCTCGTCCTGCTGCAGCGCGGCAGGGTCGGGCTCGGGCCAGGGGGCCTGCATCACGTCCTCGCCGAAGCCGAGCGCGCGCCAGAGGTGGTGGCAGACGTGCGGCGTTATCGGCGACAGCAGGCGCAGCAGGATCGACAGCCCTTCCTGCGCGGCCGGGGTGCGCGCGGGAAGCTTCTCGAGCGCGTTCAGGATCTTCATCGCGGCGGAGGCCACGGTGTTGAACTGGTGCTTGGCGAGATCGTAGTTCGCCTGCCTGAGGACCGAGTGCACCTCGAAGCGGGCTGCCTTGTCGGCGGCGGCGTCGGCCGGTGCGGGCGCGGCGGCGCCGAACTTCGCGCCGTAGGACCACAGCCGCTTGAGGAAGCGGTGCGAGCCCTCGACCCCTTCGTCGGACCACTCGAGGGTGTTGGTCGGCGGCGAGGCGAAGATGATGAACAGGCGCGCCGTGTCGGCGCCGTACTTCTCGATCAGCGCCTGCGGGTCGACGCCGTTGTTCTTCGACTTCGACATCGTGCCGATGCCGGCGAATGAAACCTCGGCGCCGTCGCCGCGGCGCCTGGCCGAGACGATCTTGCCCTTGGCGTCGCGGCTGACCTCGACTTCGGACGGGTTCACCCATTCGCGCCGGCCTTGCGGCGAGTCGCGGTAGTAGGTCTCGGCCAGCACCATGCCCTGGGTGAGCAGGTTGGTGAACGGCTCGTCGACCTCGAGCAAACCTTCGTCGCGCATCGCGCGCATGAAGAACCTCGAGTACAGCAGGTGCAGGATCGCGTGCTCGATGCCGCCGATGTACTGGTCGACCGGCATCCAGTAGCGCGCGCGCTGATCCACCATCGCACGGTCGTTATCGGGACAGGCGTAGCGCGCGAAGTACCACGACGAATCGACGAAGGTGTCCATCGTGTCGGTTTCGCGCCTGGCCGGTTTGCCGCACGACGGGCACTTCGTGTCGAGGAAGGCGGGCATCTTGTTGAGCGGATTGCCCGTGCCGTCGGGCACCAGGTCCTCGGGCAGCGCGACAGGCAGATCCTCGTCCTTCACCGGCACGTCGCCGCAGTCCGGGCAGTGCACGATCGGGATCGGGCAGCCCCAGTAGCGCTGGCGCGAGATGCCCCAGTCTCGCAGCCGCCACTGCACCTGCTTTTCGCCCAGATCCTTCGCCTTCAGGTCGGCGGCGATGGCGTCGACCGCCTTGTCGTACGGCAGGCCGTCGTACTTGCCGGAATTGATGCATGTGCCGTATTCGGCGTACTGCGGCTGCCAGGGCTCGGGCACCGTGTCGCCGAGCGGGTGACGAATCACGGTCTTGATCGGCAGGCGGTACTTGTGCGCGAACGCGTAGTCGCGCTCGTCATGTGCCGGCACCGCCATCACCGCGCCTTCGCCGTAGCCCATCAGCACGTAGTTCGCGACCCAGACCGGGATCTTCTCGCCGGAGAGAGGGTGGGTGCAGGTAAGGCCGGTCGGCATGCCCTTCTTCTCGAGCTGCGCCAGGTCCGCCTCCATCACCGCGCCCTGTTTGCACTCTTCCACGAAGGAAGCGATTTCCTTGTTGTTCTTCGCCGCCCACGCCGCAATCGGATGTTCGGCCGCGACGGCGCAGAAGGTGGCGCCCATCAGGGTGTCGGCGCGGGTGGTGAACACCCACAGCACGCGCCTATCGCCCTCGAGCTCGTACTCGAAGCCGACCCGCACGCCTTCGGAACGGCCGATCCAGTTCTTCTGCATCAGCTTGACCTGCTCGGGCCAGCCCGGCAGGCCATCCAGAGCGGCGAGCAGCTCCTCGGCGTAGGCCGTGATGCGCAGGAAGTACATCGGGATCTCGCGCTTCTCGACCAGCGCGCCGGTGCGCCAGCCGCGGCCGTCGATCACCTGCTCGTTGGCGAGCACCGTCTGGTCGACCGGATCCCAGTTCACCACGCCGGTCTTCTTGTAGGCGAGGCCCTTTCTGAACAGCCGCGTGAAAAGCCACTGGTTCCACTTGTAGTACTCGGGCCGGCAGGTCGCGAGCTCGCGCTGCCAGTCGAGCGCGAAGCCGAGGCTCTTCAGCTGCTTCTTCATGTACGCGATGTTGTCGTAGGTCCACCTGGCAGGCGGCACCTTGTTCGCCATCGCGGCGTTCTCCGCCGGCAGCCCGAACGCGTCCCAGCCCATCGGCTGCAGCACGTTCATGCCGCGCATGCGGTAATGGCGGGTCAGAACGTCGCCGATGGTATAGTTCCTGACGTGCCCCATGTGCAGCTTTCCCGAGGGATAGGGAAACATGGACAAGCAGTAGAATTTGGGCCGCGCGGGATCCTCTACGACGCGGAAAGAGCCGCGGCGCTCCCAGAATTCCTGGGCGTCGCGTTCCACGCTCTGCGGATCGTAGCGTTCCTGCATTTGTGACTTTGTTGGCGGCAAGCCGCGAATTATAGCTTTTCGCCGCATCCGCTCTGCGCCCGCGCGCCGTATATCGCACCAGGCACTGTCTGGCAGGGGAATTCGATGAAGCGTACTCATTCGTTGTTTCTAGGCGCCTGCCTCGCGCTGGCGGCGGCACAGGCTGTTGCCGATCCCGCGGCGGTGGTGGAGGGAGTACAGATGCCGGCGTGGGTCGATCACGACGGCGTGCGCACACCGCTCGCTCCGGGCATGGCGCTGGTCGGCGGCGATAAGGTCAGTACGGGGGCGGACTCGCGCCTGCTGGTCAAGCTTGCCGAGGGCAGTCATGTGAAGCTGGGGGCGAACGCGACGCTCGCGATCACGCAGATGGAGCCCGACCGGGGCGGCTTGTTCAAGGCCGCGCTGCATGTGTTCGAAGGCGCGTTCCGCTTCACTACCGAGGCGCTCGCCAAGGCGCGCCGGCGCGACGTCAGCATCACCCTGAACACGGTCACTGCCGGCATCCGCGGCACCGACCTGTGGGGTCGCTCGACCGAGGACAAGCAGATCGTCTGCCTGATCGAAGGCAAAATCGAAGTCAAGCCGGACAACGAAGGCGCGATCACGATGGACCGGCCGCTCGAGTTCTACCAGCGCGAGCGCGGCAAGTCGCTGCCGGTGGGGCAGGTCAGCCCCGAGCAGCTCGCGAAGTGGGCGGCCGAGACCGAGATCGAGAAGGGCGCCGGCGCCGCGATGCGCGGCGGCAAGTGGAAGCTCACGCTCGCCAGCACCCGCACGCAGGGCGAAGCACTGGACGTGTACGGCGCCTTGCGCGCCGCCGGCTACCCGGCCCGGATCTACCCGGGCATGTCGCACGGCAAGCGGGTGTACCGGGTGCGCCTCACCCAGCTGCCGTCGAAGGCCGAGGCCGAGGCGCTCGCCGGCAGGCTGCGCGGCAAGCTGGGCGTGGGCGAACCGAAGGTCTCGATGTAGCGCGCGGCTTATAATGCGCGTGCTTTGTCGCTGCATCTCGAACATCTCAATCCCGAACAGCTCGCGGCGGTCACGCTCGGCGACGAGCACGCGCTGATCCTGGCCGGCGCGGGCAGCGGCAAGACGCGCGTGCTGACCACGCGCATCGCCTGGCTGATCAAGACCGGGCAGCGTGACCCCGGGCGGCGTGCTCGCGGTAACTTTCACCAACAAGGCCGCGCGGGAGATGCTCACGCGCCTTCGGCGCCATGCTGCCGATCAATCACGCGCGGCATGTGGATCGGCACCTTCCACGGCCTGTGCAACCGACTGCTGCGCGCGCACCACCGCGATGCCGGGCTGCCGCAGACTTTCCAGATCCTCGATTCGCAGGACCAGCTCGGCGCGGTCAAGCGCCTGGTCAAGGCGCTCGGCGCGGACGAGGACCGCTTCCCGCCGCGCGAGGTGCAGTACTTCATCAACGCGAGCAAGGAAGAGGGGCTGCGCGCGCGCGACGTGGCCTTGACGGACGAGGCGACGCGCCGCTTCGCCGATCTGTACGCCGCCTACGACGAGCAGTGCCAGCGCGAGGGCGTGGTGGATTTCGCCGAGCTGCTGCTGCGCAGCTACGAGCTGCTGTCGAGAAACGAGCTGCTGCGCGAGCACTACCAGGCGCGCTTCCGCCATATCCTGGTGGACGAGTTCCAGGACACCAACAAGCTGCAGTACCGATGGCTCAAGCTGCTCGCCGGGCGCCAGACTGCGCGTGTTCGCGGTCGGCGACGACGACCAGTCGATCTACGCCTTCCGCGGCGCCAACGTCGGCAACATGGCCGATTTCGAGCGCGACTTCCGGGTCGCAGAAGGTGATCCGGCTGGAGCAGAACTACCGTTCGCACGGCAACATCCTCGATGCCGCCAACGCGCTGATCGCGAACAACCGCAAGCGGCTGGGCAAGAACCTGTGGACCGCCGCGGGCGAAGGCGAGCCGCTGCGCGTGTTCGAGGCCGAGACCGACGCGCTCGAGGCGCGCTGGATCGTCGACGAAGTGCAGGCGCTGGTGAACGACGGCGCGCGGCGCGCGGACCTGGCGGTGCTGTACCGCTCCAACGCGCAGTCGCGGGTGCTCGAGCACGCGCTGTTCTCGGCCGGCATCGCCTACCGCGTGTACGGCGGCCTGCGCTTCTTCGAGCGCGCCGAGGTGAAGCACGCGCTCGCCTACCTGCGGCTGACCGCCTCGAGCGACGACGACAATGCTTTCCTGCGCGTGGTCAACTTCCCGCCGCGCGGCATCGGCGCGCGCACGCTGGAGCAGATCCAGGACGCGGCGAAGTCGAACGGGACGTCGCTGTTCGTCCGCGATCGAAGGCAAGGCGGGCGCCTTCCGCGCGCTGATCGAGGACCTGCGGCGCGAAACCGCCGAGCTGCCGCTGCCCGAGGCGGTCGAGCACGTGGTGGCGAGGAGCGGCCTGATCGAACACTACAGGAACGAGCGCGACGGCGCCGACCGGATCGAGAACCTGGAGGAGCTGGTCAACGCGGCCGCCGCCTTCACCGAGGAGGAGCGCGTGGTCGAGTCGGGCGAGGTCACCGACCCGTTGACCGCCTTTTTGACCCACGCCGCGCTCGAGGCGGGCGAGCACCAGGCGGGCGAGGGACAGGACGCGCTGCAGATGATGACCGTTCACTCGGCCAAGGGGCTGGAGTTCGAGGCGGTGTTCCTGACCGGACTGGAAGAAGGACTCTTTCCCGCATGAGCAGAGCGTGGCGGAAAGGGACGGCCTGGAGGAGGAGCGGCGCCTGGCCTACGTCGCGATCACGCGCGCGCGAAAGCGCCTCTACCTGTCGTTCGCGCAGACCCGCATGCTGCACGGGCAGACGCGCTACAACCTGCCCTCGCGCTTCCTGGACGAGATTCCCGAGGGCCTGATGAAGTGGCTCACGCCGCGTTTCGCCGCCCAGCGCGCGCGCCAGGCGCTTGCTTCGGTGTCGCAGGCCTGGGCCGCGCCGCGCAGGAAGGCGCCGGGGTTCGCGAGCCCCGCCGCCGCGGGCGGCTTTCGCGTCGGGCAGAACGTTCTGCACCCGAAATTCGGCTCCGGCGTCATCGTCGACGCCGAAGGCCAGGGCAACGACGCGCGGGTGCAAGTGAACTTCGGCGGCCAGGGCGTCAAGTGGCTCGCGGTCGCGATGGCCAAGCTGCAGGCCGCCTGACGCAGCGCATACGGAAGGAACGGATCATGGATTCAAGCAAGATCGCAGTGGTCGGCGCGGGCACCATGGGTCACGGCATCAGCCAGACCCTGGCGGTGGCCGGGATCGACGTGGTGATGAGCGACGTCGCGCAGGCGCAGCTAGAGCGCGCCACAGCGGCGATCTCGGGCAGTCTCGAGCGGCTGGTGAAGAAGGAGAAGATGAGCGGCGAGCAGAAGGCCGCCGCGCTCGCGCGCATCCGCACCACGACCGACGTCGGTGCGCTCAAGGACTGCGGCCTGGTGATCGAGGCCGCAACCGAGAATCTGCCGTTGAAGCTCAAGATCTTCGCCCAGCTGGACGAGCTCGCGCCGGCGGGCGCCGTGATCGCCTCGAACACCTCGTCGATTTCGATCACGCGTCTTGCGGCCGCGACCAAGCGCCCCGCCAAGGTGATCGGGATGCACTTCTTCAACCCGGTGCCGGTGATGGCGCTGGTCGAGCTGATCCGCGGGCTGCAGACCTCGGACGAGACCTACGCCGCAGTCGAGGCGCTGACCAAGAAGATCGGCAAGGCGCCGGTGCAGGTGCGAAACTCGCCCGGCTTCGTCGTCAATCGCATGCTCTGCCCGATGATCAACGAGGCGATCTTCGCCCTGGCCGAAGGCCTCGCGAGCGCGGAGCAGATCGACCAGGCGATGAAGCTCGGCGCCAACCATCCGATCGGGCCGCTCGCGCTGTGCGATCTGGTCGGTCTGGACGTCGAGCTCGCGGTGATGCAAGTGCTGTTCGAGGGCTTCAAGGACCCGAAGTACCGCCCTGCCCCGCTACTAGTGGAGATGGTCGAGGCGGGCTACCTGGGCAGAAAGACCGGGCGCGGCTTTTTCACCTACGGCTGAGCCGCCGCTTAGGCCGCCGTCAAACCGCTCCGAGCCACAGCGATGCCGCCATCGCGAGGCCGAGCAACAGCAGGATGACGCCGGCGACCAGGTGCAAAAGCGGCAGTCGGGTCGCGCGCCATGCCTCGACCCGCTCGGCGGTCGTGAAGCCGTAATACACCGCGCCGGTGATCAGCACCATCGGCAGGACGAAGATGGCGTTGTACAGAAGCAGCCAGAGCATCGCGTCCGAGCGCGTCGCGGTCTTCGCAAGCAGGCCGAGAATGACGATGTACGGCCCCGACGTGCACGGCAGCAGGAACAGGCTCACTGCAAAGCCTACAAGAAAGGCGCCCGGTACCGAGGTGATGCCCTGGATGAGTCGCTTGAGCGCGGGGCGCCAGCTCTGCGGCACCTCCATGGCGAACCATTTTCCGTACCAGAGGTAGTCCTTCAGGTTGAACAGGCCGATCAGAATCGCGAGAACTGCCGCGGCGACGTAGATCACCTGCGTCGCCGTCGCGGCCCGAACCGCCGAGTACAGGCCGAGGCCCATTAGGTAGTAGGAGATGAAGATGGACAGGGAAAACGCGGTCCCGGCGTAGAGCGCGCGACGCCTGCCGCCCGAGGCGAGGATCGCCGAAACGAGAATGATCAGCACCGCAAAAGCGCAGGGGTTGATCGCGTCCACTGCGGCCCCGGCGGCCACCGCCGACAGGGTAAGTCCCGCGTTCGCGGGGCCAGCGCTTGCGCGCGCGAGCGGCGACGCGCAGCCGCGCTCGATGCACTCCAGGATGCCCTGCTCGACACGCGCCGCCATCTGCTCCGAGTAGCCGCCGACCACGCGGTCGCCCACGAAAACGGTGGGTACGCCTTCGATCGGCACTCCGTAGCCGGCGGCGACGCGCTCGAACAAGCGCGCATTTCCGGAGTCGAAGTAGACCTCGCGCTCGAGAACCCTGAGTTGCGGATACTTCGCCTGCATCGACTCGAGAAATTGCTTCATGTTCGCGCAGTGCGGGCAGCCGCGGCCGTAGAAGAACGCGAGCTCAACCTGCCGTTGCGGCTGCGCGGCGGCGGGCGCTGCAAGCGTCAGCCAGGCGCCGAGCGCGAGCATCATCACGAGCGCAAGTCTGGCTGGCGCGCTCATCGCGGAAAATGAAACAGCGCAATGGTGCCGATGCCCGCGAGGATAAGGGCGAGCTGTCGCCAGCCCCCCGTCGGCCGGCGGTGCAGGCCGGGCAGCAGGTCGGCGACCGCGATGTAGATGAAGCTCGCCGCCGAGAGCGCGAGCACGTAGGGCACGAGCCCCTCTACGTCGGCGAGCCAGAAGTACCCGGCGAGCGCTCCCGGCAGGGTCGCCATTGCCGAGAGCGCATTGAGAGCGAGGGCTTTTCTGCGCCCGTAGCCGCCGTCGAGCAGAATGGCGAAGTCGCCCACTTCCTGCGGCACTTCGTGCGCGACGACCGCGAGCCCGGTCGCGACGCCCAGCGGCACCGAAGTGAGAAAGGCGGCCGCAATCACCACGCCGTCGACGAAGTTGTGGAATGCGTCGCCTACCAGAATGAGCGGCGCCGCGGGATTGGTCGCTCCCCCGGCCTCGTGCCCGTGGCGCCAGAGCACGAGCCTTTCGAGCAGGAAGAACAGCACGATCCCGGCGAGCACGGCCGCGCTCACCGTGCGGACGGGCGCGTTGTCCGCGGCCGCCGGGATCATGCCGAGGAAAGCCGCGCCGAGCAGGGTGCCGGCCGCATAGGCAACCAGTGCAGGCACGAGGCGCTTGCGCACGTCGTCGGGAAAGGCAAGCAGCAGCGCCGCGCCACCGACCGCGCCGACGCTGCCGAGAATACTGAGGCCGAGAATCCAGGTTAGGAGCATCCGACGGTCCGTGTTTCCCCGCCAACCTTAGCCCAGCCGGGCCGGGCACGGTTGATACGGGTCAAGCCGCACCCCGTCCTTGGGTATCATCTGGCGATCCATCGATTGACCGGGGGACCCGCATGCCGCTCACGGACCAGCAGATCGACCACTACCGCCGCGACGGCTACGTCTGCCCGGTTCCCGTGATGCCGGCCGCCGAGGCCGCCGGCCTGCGGCGCAAGCTCGAGGCGTTCGAGGCCACCCAGGGCGGCAAGCTCGAGGCCGGCCAGCGCAGCCGCGCGTTCCTGCTGTTCAAATGGCTCGATGACCTGATCCGCGATCCGCGCGTGCTCGACCCGATCGAGCAGCTGATCGGCCCCGACATCCTGTGCTGGAGCACGATTTTCTGGATCAAGGAAGCCGGCTCGAAGAGCTTCGTTTCCTGGCATCAGGACAACACCTACTGGGGCCTGTCGAGCCGCAACGTGGTGACGGCCTGGTTCGCGATCGCGGACGCGAGCGTCGAGGCCGGCTGCATGAAGGTGATGCCGGGCACTCACACGGGCGAGACGCTCCCCCACGAGGACACCTACGACGCGGACAACATGCTCACGCGCGGGCAGGCGATCCGTGGCCTGGACGAGGCGCGCGCCGCCAGCATGCCGCTGCGCGCGGGCGAGATGTCGCTGCACAACTACTGCCTCGCGCACGGCTCGGGGCCGAACCTCTCGCCCGACCGCCGGATCGGGGTGTCGATGCACTTCATGCCGCCCGACACCAAGCAGGTGGTCGGCGCCTGGGATTGCGCCGCGCTGGTGCGGGGCAACGACCGTTTCGGCCATTTCGCGCACGCGCCCGTGCCGGCGCGCGATTTCGACCCCGAGGCGGTGGCCTTCCACGCCCGCGCCGCGGGCGCGATGCGCGAAGTGCTCTACGCGGGCGCCGCGCGCAAGCTTCAGCGGCTCTGAAGGCGCGTCAGGTCCCGGCGCATCAGCTCGCCTACGTGCCCTATGCTGAGGTCGGCCGCCGGGTAGCGCTCGGTGAATTGCGGATCGTTGGCGTAGTGCCCCTGGCGCGCGAATACGGTGGTGACGCGCTCGCCCCAGGCTTGCTTGATCGCGGCGAGGATGCGCAGCTTGTCGTCCACCATCACGTAGCGCCGGGCCGGGAACAGGCGCTCGACGTCGGCCAGCATCTGCTCCTTGTGGACGTAGATCAGCACCTGTCCGTCCACCGCGTCCCACAGTCCCGAGCGCATGACCTTGCGCGGCTGGAACACGGCGTCGCCGTCCGACAGGATCACCGTGCGCGCGGCACGGCGCGCGTGCCTTAGCACCGCGAGCGCATCCCGGTAGAGCCGCTCGGCGAACGGATAGTCGACCAGCCAGCCCGACAGGGCAAGCACGCGCGGGTCGTGCAGGCGCTCGAGCCGGTAGCGCTCGAGCGCGCCGAGGTAGTCGACGTAGCCGAGCTCGTCGCGCAGCTGCTCGAGGATGCTCCAGTAGCGGTCGCGCGCGTTGTGGCCGAACTCGCGCGCCAGGTGCGCCCGCAAATCCTGCTGGACGCGGTCGTTGTCGAGCAGGGTGTTGTCGACGTCGAACAGAGCGACCAGTTCGTCGCCTGCAGCAAGGGTCACTTCTTCACGCCCCCGGAGCCGGGTTTCTCGAGGTGGCCGCCGAACTCGTAGCGCATCGCCGAGAGCAGCTTGTCGGCGTACTCGCTGTGTCCGCGCGAGGCGAAGCGGGCGAACAGCGCGGCGCTGATCACCGGCGCCGGAACGCCTTCGTCGATCGCGGCCTGCAGGGTCCAGCGTCCTTCGCCCGAGTCCGAGACGCGGCCGCCGAACTTGGCCAGCGCGGGGTCGGCGCGCAGCGCGCTCGCGGAGAGGTCTAACAGCCATGAGCCGATCACGCTGCCGCGGCGCCAGACCTCGGCCACGCGCGCCACGTCGATCTCGTAGCGGTAGCGTTCCGGATGGCGCAGCGGCGTGGTCTCGGCGTCAACCTCGCCCTGTTGCTTGCCGACTGCGGCGCCGTGCAGGATGTTGAAGCCCTCGGCGTAGGCCGCCATGACGCCGTATTCGATCCCGTTGTGCACCATCTTGACGAAGTGGCCTGCGCCGTTCGGGCCGCAGTGCAGGTAGCCGTTCTCCTCGGGGACGGGTGCGCCCTCGCGGCCCGGAGTGCGCGCGGCAGCCTCGACCCCCGGCGCCAGCGCGCGAAAGACCGGCTCGAGCCGCGCCACTACCCCGTTCTCGCCGCCGATCATGAGGCAGTAGCCGCGCTCCATGCCCCACACCCCGCCGCTCACGCCGACGTCGACGTAGTGCAGCTTCATCTGCGTCAGTGCGGCGGCGCGGCGCAGGTCGTCGTGATAGTAGGAATTGCCGCCGTCAATCACGCAGTCGCCCTGGTCAAGCAGCGGCGTGAGCTGCTCCAGCACTGCGTCGACCGCGGCAGCTGGCACCATCAGCCACACCGCGCGCGGCTTGGCCTGGCGGGCGACGAAGTCCTTGAGCGAGGTGGTGCCGAGCGCGCCGGCCTGCTCCAGCGGGCGCACCGCCTCGGCGTGCGTGTCGTACACCACGAGCTCGTGGCCCGCCTTGAGCAGGCGCCGCCCCATGTTGGCGCCCATGCGTCCCAAACCGATCATTCCGAGCTGCATGCCTGTTCTCCTGGGTGAATGCGGCTGTCCGCGCGCG
This sequence comes from uncultured beta proteobacterium, assembly GCA_963755395.1. Classification (GTDB taxonomy): domain Bacteria; phylum Pseudomonadota; class Gammaproteobacteria; order Burkholderiales; family SG8-39; genus DAHVFK01. Next base: position 352,387 of record CAVWJJ010000004.1, read on the forward strand.
GCGGGCTCAGCCCGCCCGCATCTGGCGCAGACCGTAGATCGCGGCGCCAAGTAGCGCCGCGCGCGTCGCGATTACGTGCACCGGTACGGCCTCGAGCATCTGCGCGAAGCGCCCCTTGTTGACGAAGGCTTGCGCGAAGACGCCATCCTCGAGCTGGGGCAGGATGCGCGGCGCGATGCCGCCGCCGATGTATACGCCGCCGGTTGCGAGCACCTTGAGCGCCAGGTTGCCCGCTTCGGCGCCGAGGATCGAAACGAAGCTGCGCAGCGTCAGCCTGCTCAGCGCATCGCCCGCCGGTTCGCGCAGCGCGGCCTGCACGATGAGCGGGGTGCGATCGGACGCCTTTGCCAGCTCCGCGGCGAGCGCCGGCGACTCCGCTTCGCGCCCCGAATCGCGCAGAAAGTCGTAGATGTTGGGCAGCCCCATGCCCGAGCAGACCCGCTCATAGCCGACGCGCGCGTAGCGCGCGCGCAGGTAGCCGAGCAGTTCCGTCTGCAGCTCGTCGCTCGGGGCGAAGTCCGCGTGACCGCCCTCGGAGGGGCAGGCGACGTACGCGCTGCCGCTCCAGACCAGGAAGGCCTCGCCCAATCCGGTGCCGGGCGCGATCACCGCCATCGCTCCGCGCGGCTGCGCGTGGCCGCGCTTGACGGTGCGCAGCTCGTCCGCATGCAGGTTCGGCACCGCATGCGCAATCGCCTGCAGGTCGTTGAGCAGCGTCGCGCTGCCGAGGCCGAGCCTGGCGCACAGCGCCCGCTCCTCCACCACCCAGGGCAGGTTGGTCAGTTTCGCCCGCCCGTCGATCACCGGGCCGGCGACGTCGAAGCACGCTGCGCGCGCCTCTGCGCGGCGGGGGCCGAGGAACTCCTCGACCATGCTTTCGAGGCCGTCGTAGCGCGCGCTGGGGAACTCCGCTTCCGCCACGGGCCGGCGCGGACCCCGCTCGGCGTCGTAAAGCGCGAGCAGTGTCTTAGTGCCGCCGATGTCTCCCGCGATCAGCATCCGACTGGATTCTAGGCCAAGCGGCTTAAGCCGCCCTTAGGGGATCGCTGTGCTAGTCTGTTTCGCGTGAAAAGAAGCGATTATCTCGAGCGCATCCTCAAAGCGCGGGTGTACGACGTGGCGATCGAATCGCCGCTCGAGCGCGCGCCCGGGCTGTCCAAGCGGCTGCGAAATACGCTCTTGCTCAAGCGCGAGGACCTGCAGCCGGTATTCTCGTTCAAGCTGCGCGGCGCCTACAACAAGATGGCGAACCTGCCGCCGGCGAAGCTGAAGAAGCGGGGTGATCGCCGCCAGCGCGGGCAACCATGCGCAGGGTGTGGCGCTCGCTGCGCAGAGGCTGGGCTGCCGCGCGGTCATCGTGATGCCGGTAACCACGCCGAAGATCAAGGTCGACGCGGTGGCGGCGCGCGGGGCGGAAGTCGTGCTGCGCGGCGATTCGTATTCGGACGCGCACGCGTACGCGATGCAGATCAAGCGCCGGCGCGGGCTTGCCTTCGTCCATCCTTACGACGACCCCGACGTGATCGCCGGGCAGGGCACGATCGGGATGGAAATGCTGCGCCAGCACCCCGGGCCGATCGACGCCATGTTCGTTGCAGTCGGCGGTGGCGGGCTGATCGCGGGCATCGCGAGCCTACCTCAAGCGGCTGCGCCCGGAAATCAGAATCATCGGCGTCGAGCCGGTCGATGCGGACGCGATGGCGCGCTCGCTCAAGGCCGGCCGGCGCGTGATGCTCGACCAGGTCGGCCTGTTCGCCGACGGCGTCGCGGTCAAGCAGGTCGGCAAGGAGACTTTCCGCCTGGCACGCAAGCTGGTCGACGAGATGGTGCTGGTCGATACCGACGAGATGTGCGCCGCGATCAAGGACGTGTTCGAGGACACGCGCGTGGTCCTCGAGCCTGCGGGCGCGCTCGCGATCGCCGGCGCCAAGGCCTGGGTCGCGAAGCGCGCCGCGCGCGGCAAGACGCTGGTCGCGGTGGCCTGCGGCGCGAATACCAACTTCGACCGCCTGCGCTTCGTCGCGGAGCGGGCCGAACTTGGCGAGCACCGCGAAGCGATCCTCGCGGTCACCATTCCGGAGCGCCCGGGGAGCTTCAAGAAGTTCTGCGCAACGCTCGGAGCAAAGAACATCACCGAGTTCAACTACCGCATCGCCGAATCGCGCGAGGCGCACATCTTCGTCGGCATCGAGACCGCCAACCAGGCGGAAACCGCGAGGATCGTGCGCAATCTCGAGCGCCACAGTCTGCGCACGCTCGACCTGTCGGACAACGAAATGGCGAAGACCCACCTGCGCCACATGGTCGGCGGGCGCGCGCCCTGGTCCGGCGACCGGCGCGCCGCGCGCGCGGCGAACGAGCTGCTGTACCGCTTCGAGTTTCCCGAGCGGCCGGGCGCGCTGATGCGGTTCCTGAACAGCATGCGCGGCGACTGGAACATCAGCCTGTTCCACTATCGCAATCAGGGCGCCGACTATGGTCGCGTGCTGGTCGGCATCCAGGTGCCGCCGCACGAGATGCGCGAGTTCGGCCAGTTTCTCGCCAAGCTCGGCTATCCCTTTGTCGAGGAAACGCGCAATCCGGCCTACCGGCTGTTTCTCGGCTAGGCCTTGCCGAAGTAGTCGGGCGCGATCTCAGCTGCGTAGCACACCGGTGACGCGAGCGCGCTCGGCTCGCCCGCCGGCGGCGCGCCGAGGAACACCAGCCCGGGTGGGTCGCGCCGGTAGACGCCGCGCTCGGTGACCACGTAATCGAGCGGAATGTCCCAGCACTGGGGATGAATCGTCTCCAGCCGGGCAAGTTCGTAGCTGACGCCGATGGTGGCGGGCTTCTTGGCCAGGCTCGCCAGGGTGCGGTCGAAGAAGCCGCCGCCGTAGCCGAGCCGGTAGCCCTGCGCGTCCCAGCCGTTCATCGGCAGCAGCACCGCGTCGGGCGCGAGCTCGGCCGAATCCACCGGGTAGGGGATTCCCATCGCGCCCTCGGCCAGCCTCACCCCCGGGTGCCACTCGCGGAACGCGAGCGGGGTCTTGGGCGCGAGCACCACCGGCAACACGCTGCGCGCGCCGCGCGCGCGCAGCCGGCGCGCGAGGTGGCGCGGGTCGTACTCGTTGCGGATCGGCCAGCAGATCGCGATGATCGCCTTGGCCAGCCCAGGGAACGTGCGCTCGATATGCGTGTCGATGCTCCGACGCCAGGTCTCGAGCGTGGCGGCGTCGAGCGCGAGGCGCGCGGCGACGAGCCGTTCACGCTCCGCGCGGCGCCAGCGCTTGAGCATTTCAATATCCATGCGCGTGGTATGCTTACTCGATGATTTTGCAGCGTTTCCGCAATATAGCACTGGCGCTGTGCATAGCCACGCCGGCTGCCTTCGGCGCAACGAGTGCGGATGAAGCGCTGCTAAAGGCCTACGACGCGTTCAACGCCGGCGACGCGATAGCGCTCGCGCGCTATGCGCCGGCTCTCGCAGGCGGCGTGCTCGAGCCGTACGGAGAGTACTGGACACTCGAGTTGCGCCTCGAGGACGCGCCCGATGGCGACGTGAACGCATTCCTCGCCAAGCATGCCGGAACCTATCTTGCGCAGGCGCTGCGCGCCGACTGGGCCAAGCAGCTCGGCAAGCGCGAACAATGGGCGCGCTTCGAGCGCGCGCTCGCCCCGCTCGCTGCGCGCGACCTCGAGCTTCGCTGCTACGACTGGGCCGCGCGGCTCGCGCGCGGCGATGCGGCAGCCGCGGCAGAGGCGAAATCCATGTGGCTCAAGCCGGGCGATCTGCCGGCAGGCTGCCAGCTGCTGGCCGACAAGCTCGCCGCGCGCGGCGCGATCCACGCGAGTGACGTCTGGCAGCGCGCGCGGATGCTGTTCGAGCGCGGCCAGATCACCGCGGCCAAGAGCGCGCTCGGCTATCTGCCACCCGCGCAAGCGCCGGACGAGCTGCTGCTCGCGCAGGCGGCGACGCAGCCGCAACAGGTGCTGGCGCACGTACCGCCGCACTTCGGGCGGCGCGCCACGCGCGAGGTGGCCGTGCTCGCGGCGGTCCGGCTCGCAGCCGCGGATCCTCGTCTCGCGGCCGAGGCGCTCGAGGGCCCGGTCGTGCGCAGGCTGAATGCTGTCGACCGCGCCTATCTGTGGGGCCGCGTCGCGCTCGAGGGCGCGCGCGCGCACGACGGCGAGGCGCTCGACTGGTATGCCAAGCTCGGCCGCGCGCCGCTCGACTACGACCTCGCGGCATGGAAGGCGCGCGCCGGGCTGCGCCGCGGCGACTGGCAGGCGGTGCGCGACGCGATCGACGCCATGTCCGGGGCCGACAGCCGTCAACCGGTGTGGGTCTACTGGTATGCGCGCGCGCTCGCGGCACAGGGCAAACCCGAGGCGGCGCGCGCTTACTACCAGCGCATTTCCGGCGCGACCGATTTCTACGGCCTACTCGCCACCGAGGAACTGGGCGCTTTCGCCGCGATCCCGGCGCCGACCTACGTGCCGGGCGACGCGCAGGTGGCCGCGGCGCACAGCGTTCCGGGGCTTGAGCGCGCGCTGGAGCTCTATCGACTCGGCCTGCGCACCGAGGCGACGCGCGAGTGGGTGTTCGCGATCCGCGGCATGGGCGACCGCGAGCTGCTCGCCGCCGCGGAGCTGGCGCGGCGCGCGGGCGTCTACGACCGTGCCATCAACACCGCGAACATGACCGTGCGCCTGCAGGACTACAGAGTGAGATACCCGGTGCCGTTCGAGCGCGTGCTCGGCGACTACGCGCGCGCGCATGGGTTGGACGAGGCCTGGGTGCTCGGCCTGGTGCGCCAGGAAAGCCGCTTCGCCGTCGACGCCCGTTCGGACGCGGGCGCGCGCGGCCTGATGCAACTCATGCCGCGCACCGCGCGCTGGGTCGCGCGCAAGATCGGGCTGGTGCAGTATCAGGCGGACGACGTAGCCGAAATTGAGACCAACCTCACGCTCGGCACCGGCTACCTGAAGATGGTGCTGGAAGACCTCGGGCACGAGGTGCTCGCTTCGGCCGCGTACAACGCCGGGCCGCGGCGCGCGCAGCGCTGGTGCGACACCAAGCCGCTCGAAGGAGCGGTTTACGTCGAGACCATCCCGTTCGGCGAAACGCGTCGCTACGTGAAGAAGGTGATGGCGAACGCGGTGATCTACGCCGCGCTGCTCGGCGAGCCGCGCAGCTCGCTGTATGCGCGGCTCGGCGTGATACCCGCCAGCGTTCCCGGCGGCGGCGAAGACGACACGCTTCCCTGACGGATCCGATACGGCCATGCGCTGCGAAAACATCCTCGTTCTGGGCGGCGGCGGCTTCGTCGGCCGCCACCTCGTCGCCGCGCTCGCCGCGCGGGGCATCCGCGTCACGGTCCCGTCGCGCCGCCGCGAGCGTGCCAAGCGCCTGCTGCTGCTGCCCACGGTCGACGTGGTCGAGTGCGACGTCAACCAGAGCGACGCGCTCTCGGCGCTGGTCGCCGGGCGCGACGCGGTGGTCAATCTCGTCGGCGTTCTGCACCGCGGCTTCGAGCGCGCGCACGTCGAGCTGCCGCAGGCGGTGCTCGCGGCCTGCCGCGCGCACGGCGTGCGACGCGTACTGCACACGAGCGCGCTCGGCGCGTCGCTCGCTGCGCCCTCCGAGTACCTGCGCTCAAAGGGGGCGGGCGAGCGGGCGGTGCTTGCGGCGAACGATCTCGATGTAACGGTCTTTCGCCCCTCGGTAATCTTCGGGCCCGAGGACGCGTTCCTCAACCTGTTCGCGATGCTCGCCCGGCTGATGCCGGTGCTGCTGCTGGCCTGCCCGCAGGCGCGTTTCCAGCCGGTCTACGTGCGCGACGTGGCGCGGGTGATGATCGATGCGCTGGGAGAAAGCAAGTCGTTCGGCCGGGCCTACGACCTGTGCGGGCCCAAGGCCTACACGCTGCGTGAGCTGGTCGAAACCGTTTGCCGCATCACCGGGCGTCGCCGGCTGGTGCTTGGGCTGCCCGACTGGCTGTCGACCGTGCAGGCCTCGCTGCTGGAGCTTGCGCCCGGCGAGCCTCTGATGACGCGCGACAACCTGCGCTCGATGCAGGTTCCGAGCGTGTGCGACTGCAGCCTGCCGTTCGGCGTCGTGCCGCAGGAGCTTGAGGCGCTGGCGCCCGCCTGGCTCGCGCCCGGCGGCGCGCGGCGGCGCTACCCGGTGTTCCGCTGGCGCGCGCGCAGATGAGCGGGCCGGTCCTGGTCGTCGGCAACAAGAACTACTCGTCCTGGTCGTTGCGGCCGTGGCTCGCGATGAAGTTGCTCGGGCTCGAGTTCGAGGAGCGGCGCGTCTCGCTCTACGTCCCGGGCGCCAAGGAGCGGCTGCTGAGCTACTCGCCCGCGGGCAAGGTGCCGATCCTGATCGACGGTGAGCGAAGAGTATGGGACTCGCTCGCCATCCTCGAGTATCTGGCCGAGAGCCACCCGTCGCTGTGGCCCGCGGCGCCGGCTGCCCGCGCGGCGGCGCGCTCGATCAGTGCCGAGATGCACTCCGGCTTCGGCGCGCTGCGCCAACACATGAGCATGAACATCCGCAAGCGCCACCCCGGCAAGGGGCGCACGCCCGAGGCGCTCGCGGACGTGGCGCGCATCATCGCGATGTGGAGCGACTGCCGCGCGCGCTTCGGCGCAGCCGGCCCGTTCCTGTTCGGCGCCTTCGGCGCGGCCGACGCGATGTACGCGCCCGTAGTGCTGCGCTTTCGTACTTACGCGGTCGAGCTTCCGCCGACCTGCCGCGCCTACGCCGATGCGGTGCTCGCGCTGCCGGCGCTGGGCGAGTGGATCGAAGCCGCCGAGCACGAGACCGAGTCGCTGCCGCAGTTCGAGATGTACGGCTGAATGCGCCTCAGGCTACCCGACAATACTCGGCTCCACCGGCTGCTTGCCGCTGCGGCGCTGGTCGCGGCGCTGTGGGGTGTGCGCGCGGAGTTGCCCGCCGGATACGCGCTGCACTTTCTCGGCGCGACGCTGCTGTACCTCATGTTCGGCACGCCGCTGGCGCTTGCGGGAATGGCGCTCGCGGCTGCGCTCGCCTGCGCGCTCGGCGCTGGAGACTGGCACGCGCTGCCCGCGCTTTGGCTGGCCGACGGGGCCGTGCCGGTCGCGTGCGCCTTCGCTGCCCACCGGGTGATCGAGCGCTATGCGCCGCCCAACCTGTTCGTCTATATCTTTGGCGCCGCCTTCGCGGGCGCCGGACTGTCAATGTTTGCTTCGCTCGCCGCCCATCGTCTGCTCGGCGACAACGTGGAGCCTTTCGTCGCGCTGGGGTTGATGCTCGGCTTCGGCGAGGCGTTCCTGACCGGCGCGCTGGTGACGCTGTTCGTGGTCTACCGCCACGACTGGGTGTGCACCTTCGACGACTCGCGTTATCTCGCGCAGCGATGAAGGCTTACGTAGTTGGCGGTGCGGTGCGCGACGAGCTGCTCGGCCTGCCGGTCGCCGACCGCGACTGGGTGGTGGTCGGCGCCACGCCCGAGCAGATGACCGCCGAGGGCTACCGCCCGGTGGGGCGCGATTTTCCGGTGTTCCTGCACCCCCGGACCAAGGAGGAGTATGCGCTCGCGCGCACCGAGCGAAAGAGCGGGCGCGGCTACCGTGGATTCACCGTTTTCGCCGCGCCCGAGGTGACGCTCGAGGAGGACCTGAAGCGGCGCGATCTCACGCTCAACGCGATGGCGCGCGCCGAGGACGGTACGCTGATCGACCCGTTCGGCGGCAAGCGCGACCTCGAGGCGGGCGTGCTGCGCCACGTGAGCGAGGCCTTCGCCGAGGATCCGGTGCGCATCCTGCGCGTGGCGCGCTTTGCGGCGCGCTTCGACTTCCGCGTCGCCGACGAGACCGCGGTGCTGATGCGGCGCATGGTCGAGGCGGGCGAAGTCGAGGACCTCGTTCCGGAGCGCGTGTGGCAGGAATTCGCCAAGGGACTCGCCGAGCCGCACCCGCGCCGCCTGTTCGCAGTACTGGCCGATTGCGGCGCACTGTCGCGTCTGCTGCCGGAAATCGGGGTCGACGAGGCGCTCGACGCCGCGCTCGGGCAGGCGGCGCAGGAGGGCGCTGCGCTTGCGCTGCGCTTTGCGCTGCTCGCGTGGCCGCTCGACGAGGCGGCGGTGCGTTCGCTCTGCGCCCGGTTGCGCGCGCCGAACGAAGCGAGCGAGCTCGCGCTCGCGGCCTGCCGCTGCCGCGAGCAGATTCGCGCTGCGGGCCGCGCCGATCCCGCCGCCCTTCTGGAGACCCTCAAGCGCGCCGACGCCATCCGGCGCGCCGACCGGTTCGGCCAGCTGCTGACGGTTGCGCGCCTGGCCGAGCCGGGCGAGGCGAGCGCGCGCGCGATCGGCCGCTTGCGGCTCGCGCTCGCGGCGGCGCAGGGCGTGGACGCCGCGGCGATCGCGCGCGAGGCGCCCTCGCCGGCAGAGATCCCGGCGCGGCTCGATCGCGCGCGCGAACGGGCCATCGCCGCCTCCCCTGCGGGCGGCTAGAGCAGGCGGCCGATCAGGTACACCGCGAGCGAGAGCACCACGGTGCTGGCGAAGGGGATGTAATAGATGCGTCCGCGCAACGGGATCCTGAGATCGCCTGGCAAGCGCCCGATTCCCAGGCGCGAGAACCACGGTTGCACTGCGGACAGCACCGCGAGCGCGATGAACAGGGTCAACAGCCACTTCAGCACGGCGAAACACCTCCTCTACGCAACGCCTCCGGAGGCGCTAAACTCGCCGCCTTTGACCGAACAGGGAGCAAGGCGATGATCGACCTCTACACTTGGGGTACACCGAACGGCCGCAAGGTTTCCATCATGCTGGAGGAGTGCGGTCTGAAGTACCGCGTGCACAGCATCGACATCGGCAAGGGCGACCAGTTCAAGCCCGAGTTCGTGGCGATCAACCCGAACAGCAAGATCCCCGCGATCGTAGACTCCGAGGGCCCGGACGGCAAGCCTATGTCGCTGTTCGAGTCGGGCGCGATCCTGGTCTATCTCGCCGGCAAAACCGGAAGATTCCTGCCGCGCTCGGTGCGTGACAAGTACGACGCACTGCAGTGGCTGATGTTCCAGATGGGCGGCGTCGGGCCGATGTTCGGCCAGGCGCACCACTTCATCCGCGCGAAGAAGGATGAGATCCCCTACGGCACCGAGCGTTACGTAAACGAAACGAAACGCCTGTACGGCGTCATGGACAGGCATCTCGCGCACCATTCCTATCTCGCCGCCGGCGAATATACGATCGCCGACATCGCCACCTACCCGTGGGTGGCTCGCCACGAATGGCATCGGATCGACCTGGGCTCGTTTCCGAACGTGAAGCGCTGGTTCGACACCATTTCCCGCCGCCCGGCCGTGCCGCGCGGAATGGCCGTTCCGTACCTGAACTGAGCCGCGTGCTGGAGTTGCTGGCGCTGCCGGCGGGCGCAGGCGCCGATGCGCGCGTGCCGCTGATCTTCGTGCACGGCGCCTACGTCGGCGCGTGGTGCTGGGCTGAGCATTTCCTGCCCTGGTTCGCCGGGCGCGGCCACCCGGTCTACGCGCTGTCGCTGCGTGGGCACGGCGCCAGCGCAGGGCGCGAGCGGCTGGACGAATTCGGCCTGGCGGATTTCGCCGACGACCTGGGGTCCGCGCTCGAGGGACTCGAGCGCGCGCCGGTACTCGTCGGGCATTCGATGGGCGCGCTGGTGGTGCAGAAGTACCTCGAGCGCAATCCAGGCGCGGCGCGGGCCGCGGTGCTCTTCTGTCCCGTGCCGCCATTCGGCATCCTGGCGTCGTCGTTGCTGCTTGCGCTGAGCCACCCCGGCCTGTTCGCCGAAATCAACGTGCTCGCTTTCGGCGGGCGCGCCTCGCGCGCCGCGCTGCAGCAGGCGCTGTTCGCCGGCCCGGTGGAGGCCGAGCGCCTGGAGCGCTATTTCACGCGCATGCAGCCCGAATCGCGGCGCGCGATCCTCGACATGAGCGGCTGGGGACTGCCGCAGCCCTGGCGCACGAGGTTGCTCGACACGGTCGTGATCGGTGCGGAGCGCGACGTGCTGATTTCGCCTGAACTCGCGCAGACCACGGCCCGGTTGCTCGGGGCCGACTACCGAACGCTGCCCGGGCTGGGCCACGCAGTGATGCTCGAGACGGGCTGGCGCTTGGCGGCGGAAGCGCTTGCCGATTGGCTCGACCTGCGCAGGACCTGATCAGGGCGATTTCTTCGCGTACTTGGCGAGGAAGGCGTCGATGTCCTCGATACGCAGCTGCGGTTCGTCGGGATCCGGCTGCGAGCCGACCACGCGGTTCATCCACTCCATGTTCTTCTCCATGCGTGCGACCACGGCGCGCCACTCCTCGGCGGTGTGGCGCTTGGGATCGGGCAGAACGTGGCATTGGCGGCAGGCGAGCCGGAACGGCTCGCCGCGCGAAGTGAACGCCTCAGGGTACTGGCGCGGGTCGAGGGGCGTTTGCCCGTAGCGGCGCAGGTAATCAAGCAGCACGCGCTCTTCGTCATCACTCGGTGCTCGCACGCCGGCCATCATCTCGTGCATCAGGCGACCCATGTTGCCTTTGCCGCGCATGCGTGCGGCCATGCGCTCGACCACCTTGGACCATTTCGCCGCCTGGTGCATGGCGGGATTCGGCAGGTTGTGGCACTGCACACAGTAGCGCACCGTGAGCGCCGCGCCGCGCGAGCGCGGCTCGGGCAGCATCTCCGGCTCGAAGCCCGGTGGCAGGATGCGTACCAGCATCGGCCCGTAGGGGCTGTCGCGCCAGCGCTGCTTCGCCTGCGCGACCGCGCTGTCGTAGGAATCGGGCCCCGCGGCGGCCGAGTCGAGCGGCGCGGCGGCAAGTGCGACGAGCAAGCAGGCGAGGCACGCGGAACGCATGGCGAAATCTTAATCCAAGCTTACGGCGGGCTTCGCGCCGCGGGCTGCTATGCTTTGCGCGCCGCAGGCAACCAAAAAGGAGAACGAGCCATGAATGGCCAACCCAACCCGATGATGCTGTTCGCGGGACGCACGCTGATGGCGTTGCTTTTCCTGCTCGCCGCAATCCGCAAGATCATGTACTACTCGGGAACCGCAGGCTACTTCGCGCACCTGGGACTGCCGGCGCCGCAAATCCTGCTGCCGCTCGTGATTCTGATCGAGATCGGCGGTAGCGCGATGCTGATTACGGGCTGGAACGCGAAGTACGCGGCGCTTCTCCTGGCCGCCTTCACCGTCCTCGCCACCCTCGCCGGTCACCAGTTCTGGAACGCCGACGCCGCGAACTACGGCAACCAGTTCAATCATTTCTGGAAGAACGTCTCGATCATCGGCGGGCTGCTGTACGTCGCCGCATTCGGGCCGGGGCCGCTCGGACTCGGGGGCAGGAAGGGGACTGGCTAGAGCGCGCCGCGGCGGTCTGCGCGCCTAAAGCCCAGCAGCGGCTCTGCCACGCCGCGCCCCAGGGCGAGCACCTTGAACAGCTCGCCCATTTCGGCCGGTGAAAGCAGCGTCTGCGCCTGCGCGGCGAGCGGCGCGTAGCGGCGCACGTCGGCCGCGTCGGCCTCGCCGAGGATGTCGGTGATGCCGCAGTTGAGCAGAAAGTCGGCCTGCGAGGCGTAGCCGAGCACGTCCAAGCCTGCGTCGGCGGCGGCGTGGGCGAGCGCGCTGAAGTCGACGTGCGACGTGATGTCCTGCAGCCCCGGCAGATAGAACGGGTCGTCGTGCGCGCGGTGCCGGTAGTGGCACATCACGGTGCCCATCGAGCGCTGCGGGTGGTAGTACTCGCGCGCCGGAAAGCCGTAGTCGACGATCAGGATCGCGCCCGCCTCGAGCATGCCGGCGAGCGCGGCGACCCACGCCCTGCCGGCCAGCCCGAGCTCGCTTTCATAGCGCCCCGACCGCGGCAGTGCGACCTCGATCGCGCGCGCCGCGGCGAGCACCGCGCCAGCGGCCGGGCGCTCGCTCCAGGCGAGCACGCCTTCGTTGGCGCACACGCCGCGCTCGGCAATGCCGTTCCGGGTCCAGGCAACCGCGTGCACCGGCATCGCGTCCAGCACCTCGTTTGCCAGCACCACGCCGCGGAAGCGCTCCGGCAGGCGCTCGAGCCACCGCGCGCGCTTACCGATGCGCTCGCGCTGGCGCCCCGCCAGCTCGGCGCTCGGCTCGACGATGAAGTACGGCTGCCCCGCCGGCAGCGCGTCGAGCAGAGCGGCGGCGAGCGCGCCGCTGCCGGCGCCGAACTCGAGGATCGCCGCGCCGGGCTCGAGCAGCGCGGCGACCTGGCGCGCGAGCGTGCGCCCGAACAGCGTGCCCAGCTCCGGCGCGGTGACGAAGTCTCCCGCCGCGCCGAGCTTGGCCGCCCCGCCCGCGTAGTAGCCAAGGCCGGGCCGGTACAGCGCGAGTTCCATGTAGCGCGCGAAGCTGATCCAGTTGCGCCCGGCCGCGAGCTCGGCGCCGATGTGCTCCATCAGCGCGCGGCTGGCCGCGCGCTCCTGCGGACCGGGTTCGGGCAGGGATGAATTCATTCTCGGCCTAGGCTACCCGGTCCGCTAGAATTCGCAACGCGATGGCCGAATCCCTGGACGGCAAGGTGGCGCTGGTCACCGGCGGCGCAAAGCGCGTCGGTGGGGCGATCGTGCGCCGGCTGCACGCCGCGGGCGCGCGAGTCGCGCTGCACTACCGCGAATCGGAAGCCGACGCGGCGCGACTCGAGGCCGAGCTGTCAGCGCTGCGCCCGGGCAGCGCGGCCCGCCTGCGGCGCGACCTGCTCGAGCCGAACGCCGCCGAGGCGCTGGTGGCGGCGGCGGTGGAGCGCTTCGGACGGCTCGACCTGCTGGTAAACAACGCCTCGATCTTCTACCCCGGCAGGATAGGCAAGATCGAGCCGCGGCATTGGGACGAGCTGGTGGGCTCGAACCTGCGCGCGCCGCTGTTCGTGTCGCAGGCGGCGGCGCCGCACCTGAAGCAGGCGCGCGGCGCGATCGTCAATATCACCGACATTCATGCCGAGCGCCCGCTGAAGGGCTTTCCCGTCTACAGCGTCGCCAAGGCCGGGCTCGCGGCGCTCACCCGCTCGCTTGCGGTCGAGCTGGCGCCGGAAGTGCGGGTCAACGCGGTCGCGCCGGGCGCGATCGCCTGGCCGGAGGAGGGCAAGTTCGACGACGCCGAGCGGGGGCGTATCGTCGCCACCACCCCGCTGAGGCGGATCGGCAGCCCCGACGACATCGCGCAGGCGGTCCATTTCCTCGCCACCGCGCTCTTCGTGACCGGGCAGACGGTGGCGGTCGACGGCGGTCGCTCGGTATTCCTGTGACCGACCCGCGCAAAGCGAAGTACGAAGGCAACAAGCTCGCCAAGCGCCTGCGCCGCCAGGCGGGCGAGGCGATCGCCGACTTCGGCATGATCGAGGCGGGCGACCGGGTCATGGTGTGCCTCTCGGGCGGCAAGGACAGCTACGGGCTGCTCGACGTGCTGCTCGCGCTGCGCGACAAGGCGCCGGTCGAGTTCGAACTGGTGGCGGTGAACCTGGACCAGAAGCAGCCCGGGTTTCCGGGACGCGTACTGCCCGAGTACCTGGCGGCGCGCGGCGTGCCGTTCCGGATCGTCGAGCAGGATACCTACTCGGTGGTCAAGCGGCTGATCCCGGAGGGCCGCACGATGTGCTCGCTGTGCTCGCGGCTGCGGCGCGGTGTGCTGTACCGCGTGGCGGGCGAGCTTGGCGCGACCAAGATCGCGCTCGGCCACCACCGCGACGACATTCTCGCGACCTTCTTTCTCAATCTGTTCTACGGCGGCAAGCTCAAGGCGATGCCGGCCAAGCTCGTTTCCGACGATGGACGGCACGTCGTCATCCGGCCGCTGGCCTATGTCAGGGAAGACGATCTCGCGGCGTACGCCGCCGCGCGGGACTTTCCGATAATTCCCTGTGTCCTGTGCGGCTCGCAGGAAAACCTGCAGCGCAAAGTCGTCCGCGCCATGCTTTCCGAGTGGGAACAACGCTATCCCGGGCGGGTTGAGTCCATTCTGCGCGCGCTGTCCGACGTGCGCCCTTCGCATCTTCTGGATCGCAAGCTGTTCGACTTCGTCGGACTGCGGGCTAAAGGCATCGCCGATCCGGAAGGCGACACCGCGTTCGACCCGCAGGCCCTCGAGCCACTTTTCAGCGACGTCTGAGCCCGACATTCTGTCGGCCGCGAGAACTTGATCTAGCGCAATCGCGTGACTTGTTCACTCGGTGCGATTGATCGCGCGTGTTATAGATTGCAAAAAAAGGCAAGATGGCCGCTACAAGGCCTTGACGAGCTCCGGATTCAGAGGAGGCCGTACGGAGTTCGGTGATACGCGGCGCGCGCTCAATTCTTCAACTTCGACAGGGAGGTTGCAAATGAAAGTGCACTATGGGGTGGACCTCGTCAACGATAGCCCTGTGCTGCGGCCGGCCGCAGCACAGTTGCCCGGCGAAGCGCCTGCGGTGGAGCGGCTTCCATTTACCGTATCTATCGCGCGCAGCGACGAACAGCTGCGCAAGGCAGTGACAGTGCGGCACGCGGCCTACGCGCGCCACGTGCCCGCGTTCGCGGAACGCATGAAGGCCCCGGAACGCTGCGACCTGGAGGGCGGCGTGGTGGTCCTGCTGGCAGAATCCAAGCTCGACGGCTCTCCCCTGGGAACGATGCGCATCGAGACCAACCGCTACCGGCCGCTCGCGCTCGAGCAGTCGGTGGAGCTCCCCGACTGGCTGCAGGGCTGCAGCCTTGCAGGGGCGAGCCGGCTGGGAGTGGGTTTGGGTCGGATCGGACGCGTGGTGAAGACCGCGCTGTTCAAGGCATATTTTTCCTATTGCGAGCAGGTCGGCATCGACTGGATGGTCATCGCTGCGAGAGCGCCCCTGGACCGGCAGTACGAGGCGCTCTTGTTCCGGGATGTCTTCCCGGAGCAGGGGTTCATTCCGCTGCGCCACGCGAGCAACATGCCACATCGGGTCCTGGCGTTCGAGGTGGAAACCGCGGAAGAACGCTGGTCTGCCGCTCATCACCCGCTGTTCAATTTCTTTCGCCGCACTCATCATCCGGATCTCGATTTGCGACGCGAAACACCTTTCTACGATGCTGTCATGCAGCCCGGACTGCCGGTCTACAGCGCGGAAGGCGCGCAGTGAGGGAGGCAGGGCGGCGCGCGCCCGGTGCGCGCCGCCTAACGAAGATGTAGCTGCCGTGCCATCCTTCACGGTCATTGGCCATGCACACGGATAGAATGCGCAGTGGTGGCAAAGAGGGGTGGCCGTGCGACCGGCGGGTGGTAGCGCAGTAGACTGGAGCAATCGCGCGCAAGCGGCGCTCGAGGCCTTTCTCTACGGCTTCGGCGTCTACGTAATACCTGCTGCCATCGGGCTTATCACGCTCGTCGCGTTTGCGACCTGGAAGGCCCAGTACCAGACCGACGGCGCCACCCGGGTGAGCATCAGCGTAATGCGGCAGGACGCTGCCGCGCTCAAGCCTGCTCAAGCGCTGCAAGCCCTGCGCGATGCCGCTGCGGTGCCGTATCGCGACACGCACCGATCCGAGGCGCCATTCTGGTTCAGTTTCGAGGCTTCACCAAGCAACGGCGATGAGCCCGTTGAGGTCGAGCTTCCCTCACGGCATTCCGTCGAGGCCACCTGCTGGGATGCCGGCAACCTGAGGCGTCTCGGCAGCGCCAGTCGCGCCGAGTCCTCGGGCCAAATGAAGATGGTAAAGGCCGGCTTTGCGTTGCGGCTTGGCCAGGTCCAGTCGGCGACGAAGATATTGTGTCGTTCGACGTTTTCCGGCCCGGCGCGGATTTCCGTCGTGCAATGGCCGGAGGACCAGCTCGAATTGTCGGCGCAACGGTTCACTCGCGATTCCGGCGTGCTTGAGGGCGGCCTATTAATGCTCAGCGCATTCGTCCTCGTGACCGCACTCATCAACCGCGAATGGTTGTACGTGCTGTTCGCGGCGTGGCTCGTCGTAGCTCTGCGCATGGCGGCAATTTCGGCCGGCTGGGACACGAACTGGTTCGATCGAGTGGTGCCGGCCGACTGGATCTTCTTGCTGCGCAAACTGGCCGCAGCCGTCTTTTACACACTCACCTTGGTCTTGTTCAGCCGGCTCTTTGCGGAAGATCTTAAGCGGGTGGGCTATTCGCTCCTGCTTCGTATCTTGCAATGGTCGTGTCCGCCGCTGCTGCTGGCTGCAGTCGCGCTTCCTTTTGCGCAATGGCTGCCGCTTCTGTGGCTGTCGACAGCGTTCGGCATCGCCGGGCTCGTGTTCTTCCTCGTGCGCATCCTCCTGGTGACGCGCTCCCGCGTCGCGATCTGGTACAGCGCCTCGCTGGCGATCACGCTGTTTGCGAGCTTGTACGAGGTCGTTGCCGCCGCGCTGGGCGCAAAGGAGTTGATCGGTGCGATAAACAGCATCACAGCGGCGCTTTCTTCCAGCCTGATGGTCGCGCTCGCGATCGCCGAGCATTTGCGCCAGGAGCACCGGGACCGCGTGCGGGCGCAAGCCGAGCTGCACGATGCGTACGAGGCGATCCCCATAGGATTGTTCACCCTCGATCAGAACGGGCTTTTCGAGCGCGTGAACCCGGCGCTGACGCAAATGCTCGGCGTCGATCTTTCGCGCGGCCGGCGCGAGCACTGGAGCGACCATTTCGAGCACGGCGCCTGGCGTAGGCTGCAGGAAGTCGCTCGGCGCGGCGCGGCGCAGGAGATGGAGATCGGCGGCTACGCAGGCGACAGTAGCGAAATAAAGCGTTACCTGGTCAAGGCGAGCGTCAACGCGGACAAGGTCGAGGGCTCGCTGCAGGACGTGACGGAGAAGTCGAAGGCGGATGAGAAGCTGCGTTTTCTCGCCGACCATGATCCGCTGACCGGGGTGCTCAACCGGCGCGGCATAGAGAGCTTGCTGGGGCAGGCAGTCGAGCAGCTTGGTGGGTCGCACGCGGTGGCGCTGGCCTATCTCGACCTCGACCGCTTCAAGCTGATCAACGATCTGTTCGGCCATCTCGCGGGCGACGAAGTGCTGCGGCAGGTCTGTCGCCGGGTGCAGGAGCTGCTGGCCGAAAACCACCACATTGGGCGAGTCGGGGGCGACGAGTTCGTCGTCGTGTTCGACCGCAGCACGGTCGACGAGGCGGCGGCGATGAGCCGCCGTATCATCGACCGGATAGAGACCTCCAGCTATCTAACGGGCGACAAGGCATTCCAGGTGAAGGGCTCGATCGGCCTGATCGAGCTCGCCGAGGGCGTGCTGGTGAAAGATGCGATCTACATGGCCGACCGCGCCTGCCGCGCGGCGAAAAGGCGCCGCGGCGACGGACTGGTGACTTACGACAAGACCGCACCCGAATTCGGCGAGCGCGCGCGGGAACTGCGCCTGGTCGAGCACCTGGGCGCCGGAGTGGTGCCGGACGGCCTGTTTCTGGTCATGCAGCCGATTATGTCGCTCGCCGAGCCCTACCAGTCACACAACTTCGAGGTGCTGCTGCGCCTGCGCGAAGCCGACGGCAGCATCACCCCGGCCGGCAAGATCATCGAGGCGGCCGAGAACAACGGCCGCGCCGCGGTGATCGACCGCTGGGTCCTGCTGCAGACACTGGAGTGGCTCGAGCAACATCATGCCCGGCTGCCCAATACGCGCTTTGTGTGCATGAACCTAAGCGGCGCGTCGCTGAACGACGAGAAGTTCACCCACGACGCGTTCTCGATGCTCGCGCGCCACCGGCGCGGCGCGCAGCGCCTGTGCATCGAGATCACCGAGAGCGTCGCGCTGCAGGACCTGGAGACGACCCGCCGCTTCATCGACACGGTGCGCGGCTTCGGCGCCAAAATCGCACTGGACGATTTTGGCGCCGGCTACACGTCGTTCTCCTACCTCAAGGAGCTGCCGGCGGATGCGGTCAAGATCGACGGCAGCTTCGTCACCGCGATCACCACCCATCCGGCCAATTTGTCCATCGTCGAGGCGATCGTCGAGCTGGCGCGCAACCTCGGGATGCAGAGCATTGCCGAGTGGGCCGAGGACCGCGCGACGGTCGAGGCGCTATGGCGCGTGGGAGTGGACTACGTCCAGGGCTACGCCATTTCGCGGCCGCTCGACCCGGCCGCGATCCTGGGCGCCGACTGCTCGCCAAGTTTCATTCAGGATCCTGACGTCGCGCAGTTCGTGCGCGGGGCGCTTGCGCCGGCGCGCAGCCTCGAATTGTGGGATCCGCTCGACGACTCGTCCTCGATAGGGCTACATTAGCCCGCTTTCGAGCCGGTTTCGCGCGATGAAGAGGACGGTCCTCGAGTTGAGGCGGTCGAAGGGCGGCCGCCTGGTGATGCTTACCGCCTACGATTTCCCCGGCGCGAGGCTCGCGTCCGAGGCCGGCGTGGACCTGATCCTGGTGGGCGATTCGCTCGGCATGGTGGTGCTGGGCTACGAATCGACCGTGCCGGTGACCATGGATGACATGCTGCACCACGCCAAGGCCGCACGGCGCGGCGCGCCCGAGACCTTCATCGTCGCCGACATGCCGTTCATGTCCTACGCGAGCAACGAGCAGGCGCTCGCGAATGCCGCGCGCCTGATGAAGGAGGCTGGCGCCGATTCGGTCAAGCTCGAAGGCGGCCTGGACGCGGTGTCCGCGGCCGGGGCGCTGGTGCGGGCGGGCGTTCCGGTGCTGGGACACATCGGCCTGACCCCGCAGACGGCGTCGGCGCTGGGCGGCTACAAGCTGCAGGGCCGCGACGAGGCCGGCGCTCGCCGGCTGCTCGAGGAGGCCTCCGCGCTCGAGCGGGCGGGCTGCTGGGGCGTTGTGCTCGAGATGGTTCCGACGCCGCTCGCGCGGGCGATCACTAAGACGATTGGGGTGCCGACCATCGGCATCGGCGCTGGTCCGGACTGCGATGGCCAGGTACTGGTGTTCCACGACCTGATCGGCCTGTTCTCCGGCTTTGCGCCGAAATTCGCCAAGCGCTACGCGGAAGCGGGCGCACTGATCCGCGAGGCGATCGCGCGCTACGCGGCCGAAGTGCGCGACGGCACTTTTCCCGACGCGGCGCACAGCTTCGACATGCGCGACGAGGTGCTGAAGCGGGTCTACGGCAGCTAAGGATGGAAATTCTCGCTGCCGATTCATTGAGCAGGCGGTTCGGCCAACTGCTCGCAGTTGACCGGCTGAGCTTGTCGGTGATGGCAGGAGAGGTGTTCGGATTGCTTGGCCGCAACGGCGCGGGAAAGAGCACCCTGATCAAGATGCTGACCACGCTGCTGCCGCCGACCGCCGGCAGCGCGCAGGTGGGCGGATTCGACATCGTTCACCAGGCCGCGCAAGTGCGCGCGATTATCGGTTACGTGCCGCAGGCGCTGTCCGCCGACGGCGAGCTTACGGGATACGAGAATCTTCAGGTATTCGCGCGCCTCTATGACATTCCGCGCGTGACGCGGGGATCGCGCATTCTCGAGGCGCTCGAGCTAATGGGTCTTGTCGGCGCTGCGCGCAAGCTCGTGGGCACTTATTCCGGCGGCATGATCCGCCGGCTGGAGATCGCGCAGTCCATGTTGCATCGACCGAAGGTGCTGTTTCTCGATGAACCGACGGTCGGTCTTGACCCGGTGGCTCGGGAGGCGGTGTGGGACCACATCGCGCGGCTGCGCGCAAGCTTTGGCATGACGATCATTCTTACCACCCATTACATGGACGAGGCGGCGCGGCTGTGCGGGCGCTTCGGGATCATGCGCAGAGGCAAGCTGGTCGCGTTAGGCAGCCTGCAGGAGTTGCGGGCTGCCAGTGGGGGCGGAGAAGCGACGCTTGATGCGTTGTTCGCCCACTATACGGAAGACCCGAGCGAAGACGAAGGGCGATACATTGACACCGTCAGCACCCGGAACGTTGCCAGGCGGCTCGGCTGAGCCCGCTGCCGGCCCGCGCCGCACCGCTGTCGGCGCGCTGATTCGCTACGTCGCGAACGTGCTCGCGATCGCGTCCATGGACGTGCGCAAGCTGCGCCACGATCCATCCGAACTCTTTACGCGCGCCATCCAGCCGATGCTGTGGCTGCTCGTGTTCGGGCAGGTGTTCGCCCGGATTCGCGCCATGCCGACCGGCGGCATGGCATACATCGACTTCCTCGCACCAGGCATCCTTGCCCAGAGCGTGCTGTTTGTTGCGATATTCAATGGCATCTCGGTCATCTGGGAGCGCGACTTGGGAATCGTGCACAAGTTCCTGGTGAGTCCTGCGCCGCGCACCGCGCTGGTGCTCGGCAAGGCGCTTTCGGCCGGCGTGAAAGCTCTTTCTCAGGCGATCATCATCTATCTCCTGGCCCTCGTCCTGGGGGTCAAGATGTTGTGGAGCGTTCCCGCACTGTGCGGGGTAATCACGCTGGTATTGCTGGGGGCAGCACTCTTCTCAACCTTCTCGCTTATCATCGCGTGCATCGTCAAGACGCGTGAGCGCTTCATGGGAATCGGGCAGGTTCTTACGATGCCGATGTTCTTTGCCAGCAATGCCATTTACCCGACAAGCATCATGCCGGGTTGGCTAAGAGGCGTAGCCCATGCCAATCCGCTGACCTATGAAGTTGACGGACTGCGGACCCTGATGCTCTCCGGCGGCGCATCCACACTCGGTTTGTACGTGGATTTCGCGGTCCTCGCGCTTACGCTCGCGGTTCTCGTTGTCATCGGCGGCTGGATGTACCCGCGGCTCATAACCTGAGACGCGACCAACGACGTTAACATCCGTTCGGCTAAGGGGGATCTATTCCATGTACAGGCGGATCCTGGTCCCGCTCGACGGGAGCAGCACCTCGAAGCTGGGCCTGAAGGAGGCGTTGCGTCTGGCAAAGGGCCGGAACGCAAGTCTCTGCCTGCTGCACGTGGTAGATGAGCTCTTCGTCACGCAAGTTAGCGAGGGAATGGTGGTCGCCGATCAGATATTCGAGAGGCTGCGGGCCAGCGGCCAGAAGATCCTCGCGGCGGGGCTCGCGCTGGCGCGCAAACGGGGCGTCCGCGCGCGCACGGTTCTGGTGGAAGCCATGGCCGGGCCGGTTGCGGACGCGATCGTTCGGCAGGCAAGGACCTGGAAGGCGGACCTGATCGTGATCGGAACGCACGGGCGGCGAGGTGCAAGGCGAGTCGTGATGGGCAGCGACGCCGAGCAAGTGCTGCGCAATGCGCCGGTCCCGGTGCTGATGGTGCGCGGCAAGCGCCGCTGATCGGTGCAACGGATCCAAGACGGCAAATCGCTCGCGCTGGAAACGCTGCGGCAGACTTTCGGCTACGCGGCGTTCCGCGGTTCGCAGGAGGAGATCGTTGCGCAGCTCGCCGCCGGCGGCGACGCCCTGGTGCTGATGCCGACCGGCGGCGGCAAGTCGCTTTGCTACCAGGTGCCCTCGCTGCTGCGCCCCGGCACCGGGGTCGTGGTTTCGCCGCTGATCGCCCTGATGCAGGACCAGGTGGCCGCGCTCAGGCAGCTCGGGGTGCGCGCCGCGTTCCTCAACTCGACCCTGGACGCGGCGAGCGCACGCGAGGTGGAGCGCGCGCTGGTCGCTGGCGAGCTCGACCTGCTGTACGTCGCACCCGAGCGAGTGCTCACGCCGCGCTGCCTTGAGCTGCTCAGGCGCAGCCGCATCGCATTGTTCGCGATCGACGAGGCGCACTGCGTGTCTCAGTGGGGCCACGATTTCCGTCCCGAGTACCTGCAGCTCTCGCTGCTGCACGAGCGCTTCCCGCAGGTCCCGCGCATCGCGCTCACCGCCACCGCCGACCCGCAGACGCGCGCCGAGATCGTTGCGCGCCTCGCGCTCGGCAACGCGCGCGTCTTCGTCTCCAGCTTCGACCGGCCGAATATCCGTTACGCGATCGTCGACAAGCTGGATCCGCGCGCGCAGCTGCTGGCGTTCATCCGCGAGGAGCACCCGGGCGAGGCCGGCATCGTGTACTGCCTTTCGCGGCGCAAGGTCGATGAGACCGCGGCCTGGCTCGCGGCCCAGGGCCTTGCCGCGTTGCCCTATCACGCGGGCATGGCGGCCGCCGCGCGCGCCGAGCACCAGACGCGCTTCCAGCGCGAGGACGGAATCATCATGGTGGCGACAATCGCCTTCGGCATGGGGATCGACAAGCCCGACGTGCGCTTCGTCGCCCATCTCGATCTGCCCAAGAGCATAGAGGGCTACTACCAGGAGACCGGCCGCGCCGGCCGCGACGGGCTGCCCGCGGACGCCTGGATGACCTACGGCCTGGCCGACGTGGTGCAGCAGCGCCGTCTGATCGAGCTCTCTGAGGCGAGCGAGGACTACAAACGGGTCTCCGGCGCCAAGCTCGATGCGCTGCTCGGGCTGTGCGAGACCGCCGGCTGCCGCCGGGTGCGCCTGCTGGCCTACTTCGGCGAAGCGAGCGGGCCCTGCGGCAACTGCGACACCTGCCTCGAGCCGCCGCAGACCTGGGACGCGACCGACGCCGCGCGCAAGGCGCTGTCGGCGATCTACCGCACCGGACAGCGCTTCGGCGCGGTGCACCTGATCGACGTGCTGCGCGGCAAGCGCAACGAGCGCGCCGAGCGCTGGGGGCACGAGGCGCTCGGCGTGTTCGGCGTGGGTGCCGAGCTCGACGAAGCGGCCTGGCGCAGCGTGTTCCGGCAGCTCGTCGCTCTCGGCCTCGCGCGCGTCGACCACGACGCTCACGGCGCGCTCAGGCTGACCGAGGCGAGCCGGGCCGTGCTCAAAGGGGAGCAGGCGGTGCAGATGCGGCGCGTGGCGGCGCACGCGCTGCGCCGCCCGCGCCGCGCCGCGCCGGGCGACGTTGCGCCGGCCGACGCGGGGCTGCTGCAGGCGCTCAAGGCCTGGCGGCGCGACGAGGCGCGCAGCCAGGGCGTGCCGGCCTACGTGATCCTGCATGACAGCACCCTGGCCGAGATCGCCCGCGCGCGGCCGCGCGACCTCGCGACGCTCGCCGGCCTCGGCGGCATCGGCGCGAAGAAGCTCGAGCGTTACGGCGACGCGCTGCTGCAGGTGATCAACTAGGACTTGTCAAAGCTATTTTGACAGCCTAGAATTCGGTTCAGGTAGAAGCCATGAACTGCGCGGAGCAACTCGTCGTCCTATTCGGTAGCCAGGCCGACGTCGCGCGCGCATTCCAACTCGATCGCGCGGTGGTCAACAACTGGGTCAAGTCGGGCTACGTCCCGGCGCGCTGGGCGACCGAAGTCGAGCGAGTGACCCAGGGCCGCATCACCGCGGTCGAAATCCTTACCGAGGCGAGCGCCAAGAAGCCGGTGCGCGTGAAATCGCGCCCCGACGACGCATCGTTCGGCATCCTGTCGGAGACTGAGCCCATGAACAGCTACGCACCGTCCAAGCGCATCCATTCATTTCATCCGCCGCAGCGCACGCTGATGGGCCCGGGGCCGACCGAGATCCACCCGCGCGTGCTCACTACAATGAGCCAGCCGGCGATCGGCTACCTCGATCCGATCTTCGTCGAGATGATGGAGGAGCTGAAGTCGCTGTTGCGCTACGTCTACCAGACCAAGAACCCGCTTACCTTCCCGATTTCGGGACCGGGCTCGGTCGGCATGGAGTATTGCTTCGTCAACATGGTCGTGCCGGGGGACAAGGTGATCGTTTGCATCAACGGCGTGTTCGGCGGCCGCATGCTCGAGAACGTCATTCGCTGCGGCGGCGTCCCAGTGGTGATCGAAGACAAGTGGGGCGAGCCGGTGGACCCGCACAAGGTGGAAGACGCGCTGAAGAAGAACAAGGACGCCAAGATCGTCGCCTTCGTGCATGCCGAGACCTCGACCGGCTGCCAGTCGGACGCGCAGGAAATCACCCGCATCGCGCACAAGCACGGCGCGCTGGTCATCGTCGACGCGGTCACCTCCCTCGGCGGCACGCCGGTGCGGGTCGACGAGTGGGATATCGACGCCATCTATTCGGCCAGCCAGAAGTGCCTGTCGTGCACCCCGGGGCTGTCGCCGGTGTCGTTCTCCGAGCGCGTGGTCGAACGCGTCAAGGCGCGCAAGGACAAGATCCACAGCTGGTTCATGGACATGAACCTGCTGCTGGGCTACTGGGGCGCCACCACCCGCACCTACCACCACACCGCGCCCACCAATTCGCTGTTCGCCCTGCACGAGGCATTGCTGCTGATCCGCGAGGAGGGGCTCGAGAACAGCTGGGCGCGCCACCACCGCCACCACGTCGCGCTCAAGGCGGGGCTCGAGGCGATGGGGCTGAAATTCCTGGTGAAAGAGGAAAACCAGCTGCCGCAGATGAACGCGGTGTTGTGCCCGGAGGGCGTGAACGAGGCCGACGTGAGGAAGACCCTGCTGGGTGAATTCGGCATCGAGATCGGCGCCGGGCTCGGGCCGCTCGCGGGCAAGATCTGGCGCTTCGGCCTGATGGGCTACTCGTGCCGGCCGGACAACGTAATGCTATGCCTGTCGGCGCTCGGCTCGGTGCTCGAGGACATGGGCCTGCCGGTGCACGTCGGCGACGCGGAAGCCGCGGCGCACGGCGCTTACGCCAGGATGCATGCCAGCGACGCGCAGAGGAAGAAACGCGCCGCCTGAGCGCTCAGCCCTCGAAGCGGTAGTATTGCTCGTGGAACACGCGCGCGCCACGTCCTCGTCGTACAGCCTGCCAGAGTTGCCTTCGATCTCCGCCAGCGCGCGCTCGATGCCCAGCGCCGCGCGATAGGGTCGGTGCGCGGCCACTGCCTCGATGACGGCGCGGTCGCTTTCGGGCCGGAAGCGGTTGGGCTCGGAGAACATGACGTCGAACACGATCGCGCGCCAATGGATCGTGGCGCAGAGTGCCCGGCCGGCGCCGTGCGCGTCAAGCTGGCAGCTGGTAGCCTTTTTCGCGGAACAGGCGCAGGCAGGCGTCGACGGCGTTCGCATCGTAGAGCCGGCCGCGCCCGGCGGCGATCTCTTCCAGCGCGGCGCCCATGCCGCGTGCCGGCCGGTAAGGGCGGTGCGAGCCCATCGACTCCACCACGTCGGCAACTGCAAGGATGCGCGCTTCGATGATGATCTGCTCGCCCTTGAGGCCCTGCGGGTAGCCACTGCCGTCGAGGCGCTCGTGGTGCTGGCGCGCCACCTCGGCGATCGGCCACGGAAAGCGAATATCTTTGAGGATGTCGTAGCCCGACTGCGCGTGCGTCTTGACGATCGCGTACTCCGCCGGCTGCAGGCGCGTGGGCTTGGACAGGATTTCGGCCGGGATCGAGATCTTGCCGATGTCGTGCAGGCTGCCGGCGACGTCCAGTCCGCGGCAGCGCTCGGCATCCAGCCCCATTTCGCTCGCGATCGCCGCGGAAAGCTTGCCGACCCGCAGCTCGTGCCCGGCGGTGTAGGGGTCGCGGATCTCGACCATGGTCGAGACCGCCCGGATGGTGCCGGTCATGGTCTCTTCGAGCTCTTCCATGTACTGGCGCACTCTCTCGCCCGAGGCCTTGTACTCGGATATGTCTTCGACCTGGACCACCAGGTGGCGCAGCTTGCCCAGCGAATCGCAGACGCGCGCGGCGTTGGCCCGGATCCAGACCGGCCGTCCGTCCTTGCGCGTGACCTGTCCCTCGGTGCGCACGGCCTCGCGCTCGCCACTGAGCATCTGCGCGAACAACTTCAGCAGCGGCTCGACGCTATTCGGGTCAAGGAAGTTCTGGAACCGCTCGCCAACCAGCTCGGCTTCAGGATATCCCGTGATGGCACAGATTGACTGGTTGACTTTCAGGTTGCGCCCGTCGGCCCCGATGAGGACGATGCCGATGCTGGCGCTCTCGAACGCCTGCTTGAATTGCTCCTCGCTGTCGGCCAGTCGGCGCTCGGCCTCGCGCCGGCGATCGTTCTCGGCGAAGCGCCCCAGGGCATAGCCGACGTCGCGCGCGGTCTGGTCGAACAGCTGCACGATCTCGGCGTTGAAATAGCCGACGTTCGCGGCGTAGTAGCTCAGGGTACCGACAACCTCGTTCCCTATCCGCAGCGGGAACGCCGCCGACGTGGATATGTGCAGGCGTAGTGCGCGCGCGCGCCACGGCGCGGTGGTCGGGTCATGCATGAAGTCTTCGACGATGACCGCGCGGCCCTTGCGGATTGCAGTGCCGATCGGACCGCGCCCGTGTGGATCATCCGGGTCGATCGTGATCTCGGCGTTCG
Organism: uncultured beta proteobacterium; assembly: GCA_963755395.1. Taxonomy (GTDB): domain Bacteria; phylum Pseudomonadota; class Gammaproteobacteria; order Burkholderiales; family SG8-39; genus DAHVFK01. The sequence goes on from CAVWJJ010000004.1 coordinate 378,508, forward strand.
CCAGGTAGTCCTCAAGCCCGGCCGACGCGGCGGCCACGACTATCTTCCCGGAGGTCGCGTCGAGCATGCCGACCCATGCGCCAACCAGATTGCCTTCGTCGACCGCGATGCGGCAGATCTCGCGCAACACGTGTTCGCGCGAGTCCGAGCGCACCAGCGTCTCGTTCGTCTGCCACAGGGTCTGGTAGAGGCGATTGAGCGCCTGGATGCGCGCTTCGGCGCTCTTGCGTTCGCTAATGTCGCGCACTACCGAGTGGAAGTAGCGCTGGCCGTCGACCTCGAAGCTGCGCGCGCTGATTTCAACGGGGAAGACGCTGCCGTCCTTGCGCTGGTGAACGGTCTCGAACAGCGCAGTGCCTTCTGCGCGCGTGCGCTCCATCCAATCTTCGAATCCTGCGCGCAGATCGGGCGCGCGCAGCGCTTCGCCCTTCATGCCGTGCAGCTCCGCCATCCCGTAGCCGTAAACTTGCGTCGCGCGCTCGTTGGCCTCGATGATTCGGCCCCTGGCGTCGTACAGGAAAGTGGCGTCGTTGACATATTGCGTCAAGTGCCGGAAATGTTCCTCCAGCGCAGCGTGTTCGAGCGTGGATTTCTGGCGAAACAGCTTGTCCGCGAGATCGCGCCGGCGCTCGAGCCAGAACGCCGCGAGGCCGGCGAGTGCGATCAGCAAGAGGATCCAGGCAGTGAGCACCCTGGCATTGCGCTGCAGCGGGGCCAGCGCTTGCGCGCGGTCGAGTTTCTCCATCACGTACCAATCAGTGTTGGCGATCCGTGCGGCCGAGTAGAGCACCGGCACGCCGCGGTAGTCGACGCCCTCTTGGACTCCCGCTATCCCGCGCGTCGCGCGCGCCGCCGCCAGGCTCAAATCGTGGTTCGGCAGGTGGGTCGGCAGCTTGCCTTCCGGGTCGAATTTGCGTGGGCTGAGAAATTCGACGTCGTCGTCGTCCGCATGCACCAGAACGGCCTCCCAGCTGCCAGGCGGCTGATTGCGCAGGATGCCGAACAGCGCGTGTCGCGGATCGATGTATTGAACCAGGATCTCGCCAGAGCCCCGGTCGCCGCTCGGAGCCGCGGCGCGCAAGGGCAGCATGAACGCGATCAGCGGAATGCCCCCTGCTTTGAGCGGTCGCGGACCGAGCATGACCCTGCGTGGCGTGCCGGCGATCGTCGCGGCCACGGCTCGGATCGCAGGCGCGTCGGCGAAGGTCTCCCCTGCGCTCGCGATCTCGCGCCCGTCGCGCGTCATGACCGAGATCCCAAGATATCCGTAGTTGGAACGCAGGGTCTTGAGGTAGGTGAGCGCCTCGTTCGTGCTTTCGGGCGCTCGCGCGTCGCTGTCGAGCAGGTGGCCGATGGTCGGCGCGGCCTTCAGGACTTGGGCGTCCGCCCAGCGCTCGTCGAGCCAGTACTCGATCGCGGTCTTGCGCAACCCCACTTCCTTCGCGAGCTCGGCGCTGTACTGCCGTTCGACCTCGGTCGCTTGAGATCGATAACTCAGGTAGCCGAGTGCAGAGAACAGAATGGAGAGGGCAAGGAAGACTGCTGCGCTTGTCGCAGCGATGCCGCGCGCGGAATATCGGGTGTCAACGCGGTTGGTCCTGAGGACCATTTGCTTCCTCTGGGGAAGACAGTATGGGCCGATCCGACCAGATGTAAAGGCTAGTCAGGTCCTGCCCTGGGTAAACATCGCCTTGCGTCGCCTCAAAGACCGAGGCGCTGCCAGATGGTGCTCGTCGGGCCTGCGTGGTTGAGGGTGTAGAAGTGAAGCCCCGGCGCGCCACCGCTGAGCAGCCGGTCGCACAGCTCGGTGACGACGTCGAGGCCGAAGGCGCGGATCGAAGCGCTGTCGTCGCGAAAGCTCTCGAGCTTGAAGCGCATCCAGCGCGGGATCTCGGCGCCGCAGGCGTCCGAAAAACGCGCCAGCTGCGAGAAGTTGCCGATCGGCATCACGCCGGGCACGATCGGCAGCGCGATGCCGGCGTCGCGGCAATCGTCGACGAACCTGAAATACGCGTCGGGGTTGTAGAAGTACTGGGTGATCGCGCCGTTGGCGCCCGCCTCGACTTTCTGCTTGAAGTTGCGGATCTCGTCGGCCGCGTTGCGCGTCTGCGGGTGGTATTCGGGGTAGCACGCGACCTCGATCTGGAACCAGTCGCCCGCAGTCTCGCGGATGTAGGCGACTAGCTCGCTCGCGTAGCGGAACTCGCCCGATGCGGCGATGCCGGAGGGAAGGTCGCCGCGCAAGGCGACGATGTGGCGGATGCCGTGCTGGCGGTAGCGCTCGAGCTGCTCCGCCACGTCGGCCCGGGTCGAGGCAACGCAAGAGATGTGCGGCGCGGCCTCGTGGCCCGCGGCGCGGATTTCCAGCACGGTGTCGAGCGTGCCCTCGCGCGTCGAGCCGCCTGCGCCGTAGGTGCACGAGAAGAAGCGCGGCTTGAGCTGCGCCAGCTGCTGCCAGGCGGCGCGCAGCTTTAGCTTTCCTTCCGGAGTGCGCGGCGGAAAGAACTCGAACGAGAACTCGCGCGCGGCCCCCATCAGGCCTTGCCGTCGATGTAGGGCTTGAGCGCGGCGAACACGGCGCGATTAGCCGGGGCCTCGAGCCCCGCCTCGCGCGCCATGCGCGCCACCGTCCCGGAGAGCCAGGGCACCTCCAGCTTGCCGCCGGCCTCGAGGTCCGCGGCCATCGAGGCGCGCATCTCCACGGGCAGGCCGTCGGCGAACTTCATCATCTGCGCGACAAAGTCGTCGGCGAGCTTCACGCCCCGCTTTCGGCCCAGGGCCCAGGTTTCGCGCATCACCGTCTCGAGCAGCCAGCGCAGGTCCGGATCGGCGCGCACGACGCCGATCGGCTGGCGCGCCACCGTGGTGGTCGCCGAGAGCGCGACCAGAGCCACGAACTTCTCCCACAGCACGCGCTCGATGTCTTTCGTGAGCTCGACGTCGATCTTCGACTGCTGGCAGGCGTCGCGGAATTTCTCCGCCACCGTCTGCTGCGCCGGGATGGTAGGGCCGAAGCGCAGTCGCGCCATTGTTCCCACCTGCACGATGACCCCTGGCTCCGCAATTCGGCCCGAGATGATGGCGGCGCCGCCCAATACGCGCTCGGGCCCGAGCACTTTGCCGACGCGCTCGATCGATTCGACGCCATTCTGGAAGGGGATCACGACGCCGCCCTTTGCCACCAGGGGACGGATGGCCTCGGCGGCGGACTCGGTGTCCCAGAGCTTCACCGCGAACAGCACGACCTCGGCCGCGCCGAGCTCGGAGGGCCTGTCCGACGCCTTTACCTTGATCGTGGCGTCGCCCAGCGGGCTTTTCAGCGTCAGGCCGTTGGTCCTCATCGCCTCGAGGTGCTTGCCGCGGGCGACGAAGGACACGTCGTGCCCGGCCTGCGCCAGCCGGCCGCCGAAGTAGCCGCCAACGCCGCCCGCGCCCATCACTGCGATTTTCATGGTCAGTCGATCCCTTCCACGTGAATATGCACGCGTCGTCCGGGAAGCAGCAGCGATGACAGTGCCCAGGACACGATGCTGTAGATGATCGCGCCGAAGAATCCCGCCCAGAAGCCCCCGACGGTGAATCCCCGCAGGTACGAGCCGACGAGCCAGAAGAGCAGTCCATTGATGACGAAGATGAACAGACCGAGGCTCAGGATCGTGGCCGGCAGCGTGAGCAGGATAAGGACCGGCCGGATGACCGCGTTCACCAGCCCCAGCACCACGGCCGCGACCAGGGCGGTGCCGACGCTGTCGACCTGGATCGACGGCATCAGGTAGGCGACCGTCAGCAGCGCGAGCGCGTTGATCAGCCAGACAAGCAGGACTCTCAGCATCTCTAGTAGCGGTAGTGGTCGGATTTGTAGGGCCCTGCCTTCGGCACGCCGATGTAGGCCGCCTGCTCGTCCGTCAGCTCGGTCAGCTGCGCGTTGAGCTTGGTGAGCTGCAGCCGCGCGACCTTCTCGTCCAGGTGCTTGGGCAGGATGTACACGCCGACCGGGTAGTCCTTCGTCGCTGGTGAACAGCTCGATCTGCGCCAGCATCTGGTTGGCGAACGACGAGCTCATCACGTACGACGGATGGCCGGTGCCGCAGCCCAGGTTCACCAGGCGACCCTCGGCCAGCAGGATGATGCGCTTGCCGTCGGGGAAGATCACGTGATCGACCTGCGGCTTGATGTTCTCCCACTTGTAGCTGCTTGAGCGCGGCGACGTCGATCTCGTTGTCGAAGTGGCCGATGTTGCAGACGATGGCTTGGTTCTTCATCGCCTTCATGTGCTCGTGGGTGATGACGTGGAAGTTGCCGGTGGCGGTGACGAAGATGTCGGCCTTGTCCGCGGCGTAGTCCATGGTCACGACGCGGTAGCCTTCCATCGCGGCCTGCAGCGCGCAGATCGGGTCGATCTCGGTGACCCAGACCTGGGCCGACAGCGCGCGCAGCGCCTGCGCCGAGCCCTTGCCCACGTCGCCGTAGCCCGCGACCACGCGCGACCTTGCCGGCGACCATCACGTCGGTGGCGCGCTTGATGCCGTCGACCAGCGACTCGCGGCAGCCGTAGAGGTTGTCGAACTTGCGACTTGGTGACCGAGTCGTTGACGTTGATCGCCGGGAACAGCAGCTCGCCCTTCCTTGTGCATCTGGTACAGGCGGTGCACGCCGGTGGTGGTCTCCTCGGTGACGCCCTTGATCTGCGGCGAGGCGCGTGGAGTACCAGTCGGGTCCGTCGCGAGCTTGGCCTTGATGGCCGCGAACAGGCACGTCTCCTCCTCGCTGGCCGGGCTTGGCGATGCACGCGACGGGTCCTTCTCGGCGCGCGCGCCCAGGTGCAGCAGCAGGGTGGCGTCGCCGCCGTCGTCGAGGATCATGTTCGGGCCTTGCCGCCGTCGGCCACTCGAAGATGCGGTGCGTGTAAGTCCCAGTACTCGTCGAGCGACTCGCCCTTGTAGGCGAACACCGGCGTGCCGCCGGCGGCGATGGCGGCGGCGGCATGGTCCTGGGTCGAGAAGATGTTGCACGAGGCCCAGCGCACCTCGGCGCCCAGCGCCTTCAGCGTCTCGATCAGCACCGCGGTCTGGATCGTCATGTGCAGCGAGCCGGTGATGCGCGCGCCCTTGAGCGGCTGCGCCTTGGCGTACTCCTCGCGGATCGCCATCAGGCCGGCATCTCGGTCTCGGCGATGGCGATCTCCTTGCGGCCCCAGTCGGCCAGCTTCAGGTCGGCGACTTGTAGTCGGTGAATTTCGGGTTGCGGTGCGTTCATATCCGGTCTCCAGAAAACAAAGCGCCCGCATCGTTTCCGATGCGAGCGCAGTTTGATTTAGCTGAGCCTGGTCCCCGGGCGGGGATCGCAGCGCCCCTCAGCAGGGCGAATTATACCTAGGCGGCCTGTTTCAGGCGCCAGCGCCTTGTCGGTCGCTTCCCAGGTGAACTCCGGCTCCTCGCGGCCGAAGTGGCCGTAGGCCGCGGTCTTCTCGTAGATCGGGCGCAGCAGGTCGAGCATCTGGATGATGCCCTTGGGGCGCAGGTCGAAGTGCTCGCGCACCAGCTCGGCCAGCTTGTCGTCGGACATCTTGCCGGTGCCGTAGGTGGTCGACCATGAGCTGAGTCGGCTTGGCCACGCCGATCGCGTAGGCCACCTGCACCAGGCACTTGCGCGGCGAGGCCGGCGGCGACGATGTTCTTCGCCACGTAGCGCGCGGCGTAGGCGGCCGAGCGGTCGACCTTGGACGGGTCCTTGCCGGAGAACGCGCCGCCGCCGTGCGGCGCGGCGCCGCCGTAGGTGTCGACGATGATCTTGCGCCCGGTCAGGCCGCAGTCGCCCTGCGGGCCGCCGATCACGAAGCGGCCGGTCGGGTTGACCAGGTACTTGACTGTCGCCCTTGATCAGCTCCTTGGGCAGCACCGGCTTGATGATCTCCTCGATCACGCGCTTCGGAGAGCTGCTCGTGGCGTCGATGTCCGGGCGAGTGCTGGGTCGAGAGCACCACGGTGTCGATCGCCTGCGGCTTGCCGTCCACGTAGCGGACGGTGACCTGCGATTTCGCGTCCGGGCGCAGCCAGGGCAGGCGGCCGTCGCTGGCGCAGCTCGCGCCTGGCGCTCGACCAGCCGGTGCGAGAGGTAGATCGGCAGCGGCATCAGCTGCGGCGTCTCGTCGCAGGCGTAGCCGAACATCAGGCCCTGGTCGCCGGCGCCCTGGTCGAGGTCGATCGCCGCTGCCTTCGTCCACGCCCTGCGCGATGTCGGGCGACTGCTTGCCGTAGGCCACCATCACCGCGCAGCCCTTGTAGTCGATGCCGTATTCGGTGTTGTCGTAGCCGATGCGCTTGATGGTGTCGCGCGCGACCTGGCTGTAAGTCGACGTCGCGGCCGTGGTGGTGATTTCGCCCGCCAGCACCACCAGGCCGGTCGTTGCACAGCGTTTCCGCCGCGACGCGCGCGTGCGGAGTCCTGCGCTAGAATCGCGTCGAGGATCGCGTCGGAAATCTGGTCGGCGACCTTGTCGGATGGCCTTCGGAGACCGATTCGGAAGTGAAAAGGAAATCGCTCATGAGCTTTGCGCCTTTCAAAGAGGCCGCAAGGATATCAAAGAATGACTGCTTCCCATAGAACCGACGGGATCGGCGCGCTGCGCGCAACGCGATGCCGCTGATCCGATTGCTCGCCGCGCTTCCGTTGCCGCTGCTGCACGCGGCGGGCGCGCTGCTCGGCTGGGCGGTCTATGCGCTGTCGCCGACCTACCGCCGGCAGCTGCGCGAGAACCTGAGCCGCGCGGGATACCGCGACGCGGCGACCCGGTCGCGCCGCGATCGCCTCGGCAGGCAAGGGTCTGCTCGAGCTGCCCGCGATCTGGCTGCGCCCGCGCGCAGACGTGCTGCGCTGGGTCAGGCGCATCGACGGCGAGGCGCTGATCGAAGCCGCGCGCGCGCAGGGGCTGGGTATCGTCTTTCTCACGCCGCACCAGGGCTGCTTCGAGATCACAGCCAAGGTCGCCGCCGAGCGCTTTCCGATCACCGCGCTCTACCGGCCGCCCAAGCAGCGCTTCATGCAGGCGCTGATCGAGGCCGGGCGCGCCGGTCCCAACCTGCGCCTCGCAACCGCCGGACTACGCCGGGGTGCGCGAGCTGCTCGGCGCGCTCAAGCGCAGGGAGGCGGTCGGCGTGCTGCCCGACCAGGTGCCGAGCGAAGGCGAGGGCGAGTGGGTCGATTTCTTCGGCCGGCCGGCCTACACCATGACGCTCGCGGGCCGGCTCGCGCGCCGGCCGGGCAGCGTCACGCTGCTCGCGTTCGGCGAGCGCATGGCGCGCGGCAGAGGCTACGTCGTGCATCTGCGGCCGCTGCCGGCGGCGCTGCCGGGAGAATCCGACGCGCGGCGCGTCAACCGCGCGCTCGAGGCGCTGGTGCGCGAATGCCCGCAGCAGTACCTGTGGGGCTACAACCGCTACAAGCGGCCGCGCGGCGCGCCGCCGCCGCCGCCGGCAGAGGCGTGATGCGCGCCCTGTTCGCCGCCATGTGGCTCGCGCGCCTGCTGCCGGCACGGGCGCTGGCCGGGCTCGGGAATGGGCTCGGCGCGCTTGCTTTCCGGCTGATCGCCGAGCGGCGCCAGGTCACGCGCACCAACCTCGCCAAGTGCTTTCCGTGGATGCCCGCAGCCGAGCGTGAGCGCCTGGCGCGCGCGCACTTCGGCGCCTGGAGCCGCAGCTTCGTCGACCACGCGCTGCTGTGGTGGTCGCCACGCGAGGACATCGAACGCCTGGTGCGGGTCGAAGGCCTCGAGCACCTGCGCGCCCTGGGCAGCGCGCCGGCGATCCTGTTCGTGCCGCACTTCGTCGGGCTCGACGCGGGTTTCGCGCGCCTCGCCTGTGAAATCGACATGGTGAGCATGTACGCGCAGCAGAAGAACCGGCGCCTGGCCGCGCGCCTGCTCGCGGGGCGCGCGCGCTTCGGGCGCCAGACGCTGGTGTCGCGCCAGGACGGCATCCGGGCCGTGCTCGGCAGCATGCGCGAGGGCCGCCCGCTGTACTACCTGCCGGACATGGACTACGGCCCGCGCGGAGCGCTGTTCGTGCCTTTCTTCGGCGTGGCGGCGGCGACCATGCCGGGCCTGTCGCGCATCGCGCGCGTCACCGGAGCGAAGGTGTTGCCGTGCGTGACGCGTATGCTGCCGCAAGGCGCGGGCTACGTGGTGTCGATCGAGCCGCCCTGGCGCGATTTCCCGGGCGAGGACCCCGTGGCGGACACCCTGCGCATGAACCAGTACATTGAGCGCAAGGTGCTCGAGGCGCCCGAGCAGTACTTCTGGATGCACAAGCGCTTCAAGACGCGCCCCGAGGGCGAAGCGCGCTTTTACGCATAGAATTGCGGCTCGTGTTCCGCAACCCTGCCAACGAACAGATCCGCGACCTGCTGGTGCGGGCGCGAACCATTGCGGTGGTTGGGCTTTCGCCCAGACCGGAGCGTCCCAGCCACCGCATCGCGCAGCGCCTGAAGTCCTGGGGCTACCGCGTGGTCCCGGTGCGGCCTGCGCTGAGCGAAGTGCTGGGCGAGAAGGCCTACTCCCGCTTGGCCGACGTGCCGGGCAGGATCGACCTGGTGAACGTGTTTCGCGCCGCCGAACAGGTCGGGCCGATCGTCGAGCAGTGCATCGCGCTCTCGCTGCCCGCGATCTGGATCCAGGAGGGCATCGTGAACGAGCCTGCCGCCGAGCACGCGCGCGCGGCGGGGATGGTCGTGGTGATGGATCGCTGCATTTTGGTCGAATACCGCCGCCTGATGGTGCACGCGTGAGCCGCGTCGCGTTCACCAAGATGGAGGGCGCGGGTAACGATTTCGTCGTGCTGGACGCTACTGCAACGCCGTTCTCGCTCGCGCCCGCGCAGCTGCGCCGCCTCGCCGACCGGCATTTCGGGGTCGGCTGCGACCAGATCCTGGTGGTCGAGCCGAGCGCGCGCGCGGACGCCGATTTCCGCTACCGCATCTTCAATGCAGACGGCGGCGAGGTCGAGCAATGCGGCAACGGCGCGCGCTGTTTCGTGCGTTACGTGCACGCGAAGGGCTTGACGGCCAAGCGCGAGATCCGGGTCGAGACCCTGGGCGGCCTGATCGTGCCGCGCCTCGAGGACGACGGCGAGGTCAGCGTCAACATGGGAGCGCCGGCGCTCGAGTCGCCCCTGGTGCAGGCGCTCGAGGTCGATGGCGTGCGCCTCGAGCTGGCGATCCTCTCGATGGGCAATCCGCATGCCGTGCAGCAGGTCGACGACGTCGAGCGCGCGCCGGTGACCAGCCAGGGCCCGCTGCTCGAGCGCCATGCGCGCTTTCCGAACCGCGTCAACGCCGGATACATGCAGGTACGCGACCGCCACCGCATCGCGCTGCGGGTATGGGAGCGCGGCGCGGGCGAGACGCTCGCCTGCGGCACCGGCGCTTGCGCGGCCGCGGTGTCGGGCATCGCGCGCGGCCTGCTCGATTCGCCGGTGCGGGTGGAGGCAAGCGGCGGAACATTGACCGTGGCTTGGCAGGGCGGCGACAATGCCGTCTGGATGAAGGGCCCGGCGCACAGCGTGTTCGAGGGCTCGATCGACATGGACGAGGCACCATGAACGCAGAAGAAGTCGCGCAGTTCCTCAGGACCCACCCGCAGTTCTTCGACCAGCACCCGGAGCTACTCGAATCGATCAGCGTGCCGCATCCCTACGGCGGACGCGCGATCCCGCTCGCCGAGCGCCAGACCATCACGCTGCGCGAGAAGGTAAAGCTGCTCGAAAGCAAGCTGAGCGAGCTGATCCAGTTCGGCGAGGAGAACGACGCCATCAGCGAGAAGGTGCATCGACTGGCCGTGGCGCTGGTCGGTGCGCGCGACTTCCCCGAGCTGACCCACGCGCTCTACCGTCATCTGGGCGAGGATTTCGCGGTGCCGCACCTGGCGCTGCGCGTGTGGGGCAAGTCGGTGCCGGTCGATTTCGACGAGTCGCACGCGGTGACTGCGGCGCAGCGCCAGCACGCCGAGGCCATGAGCACGCCTCAATGCGCGGCGATGGTCGACAATCCCTACCTGGAGTGGTTCGGCGAGGCGGCCGCGCACCTGCGCTCGATGGCACTGGTTCCGCTCGGCCAGGGCGCGGTGTTCGGGCTGCTCGCGCTTGGCAGCGAGGACCCCGAGCGCTTCTTCCCCGAAATGGGGACCATCTTTCTGCGTCGCATCGGCGAGCTGTGCGCTGCCGGCGTGGCGGCACGGCTGTAGCGCGGCGAGGACGCCCCGCGTGGCAGAAGCGCTGCCCGCCACGCATCCCGACGCCGCGCTGGTGCGCGAGCATCTCGAGGCGCTGAGGCATCAGCGCCGGCTCGCTGCCGGTACGCTCAGGAACTACGCACGCGACCTCGCGCTGCTGCTGCGGCTGGCGCAGGGCGCGCGCCTGGAGGCGATCGAAGGCGTCCAGGTGCGTCGCTTCGTCGCGCAGCTGCACGGCGCGGGCCTTTCGGGCCGCTCGCTCGCGGGAACGTTGTCGGCCTGGCGCGGGCTGTACCGCTGGCTCGCGCGCCAGCGCGGCTTTCGGCGTCAATCCCTGCCAGGGCGTGCGCGCACCCAGGTCCCCCAAGACGCTGCCCAAGGCGCTGTCGGTCGAGGCCGCGCAGCGGCTGCTCGAGGTCGCGCCGTCGGCTTCGCCGGCGCTGCTGCGCGACCGGGCGATGTTCGAGCTGATGTATTCCTCCGGCCTGCGCCTGGCCGAGCTGGTCGGGCTGGATTTGGGGGAGGGCGCCTCGATCTCGCCCAAGGCGAAGTCACGGTCACGGGCAAGGGCAGCAAGACGCGCACCGTTCCGGTGGGCGCCCGCGCGCGCGAAGCGCTCGCGCGCTGGCTCGAGGCGCGCGCGCAGCTGGCCACGCCGCAGGAAAGCGCGCTTTTCGTCGGCGCGCGCGGCGCGCGCATCGCGCCGGCGCATCGTGCGTGCGCGCCTCGCGGCTTGGGCGCGGCGCCAGGGCCTGGACGCACCGCTGCACCCGCACATGCTGCGCCACACTTTCGCCACCCACGTGCTGCAGTCCTCGCAGGACCTGCGCGCGGTGCAGGAGATGCTCGGCCACTCGAGCATCTCGAGCACTCAGGTGTACACGCACCTCGACTTTCAATCGCTGGCGAAGGTATACGACGCGGCCCACCCGCGTGCGCGCAAGAAGTAGGGTGCTCCCGATGCGCCTCTTTCTGAAGCAGGGCCGCGACCAGTCGCTCAAGCGGCGGCATCCCTGGCTGTTCTCCGGCGCGATCGCGCGCGTCGAGGGCGAGCCGGGACTCGGCGATACGGTCGAGGTCGTTTCCGCTTCCGGCCAGACGCTGGCACTGGCGGCCTACAGCCCACAATCGCAGATCCGAGCTCGAGTGTGGAGCTTCGACCCGGGCGCCCGCATCGACGCCGCATTCCTGCGGGCGCGCCTGGCGGGGGCGCTCGCACTGCGCGCTGGGCTGCCGGCGGCGCGGCACAGCAACGCCCTGCGGCTGGTTCACGGCGAGTCCGACGGGGTCCCGGGGCTGGTGGTAGACCGCTACGGCGACGTGCTAGTGGCGCAATTCCTCTCCGCTGGCGCCGAGCGCTGGCGCGAAGCGATCCTCGACGCGCTCACCGGGCTGACCGGCTGCGAGGCCGTGTACGAGCGATCCGACGCCGAAGTGCGCGCGCTCGAGGGGCTCGAGCCGCGGACCGGCTTCGCGCGCGGCGACCGTACCGCGGCGCGTTGCGCGATCGTCGAACACGGGCTGACCTTCCACGTCGACGTCGAGCAGGGTCAGAAGACCGGGTTCTTTCTCGACCAACGAGACAACCGCCAGCGCGTGCGCGCGCTCGCCATGGGACGCGAGGTGCTGGACGGCTTTTGCTATACGGGGGGCTTCGCGCTCGCTGCGCTCGCGGGCGGCGCCAAGCGCGTGCTGGCGCTCGAGAGCTCGGCCCCGGCGCTCGGGGTTGCGCGCGAGAACCTTGCCGCCAATCAGCTCGACGCGGCGCGCGTCGAGTGGGTGCAGGCCGACGTCTTCGTGCACCTGCGCGGGCTGCGCGACCGCGGCGCGCGCTTCGGACTGGTGGTGCTCGACCCGCCCAAGTTCGCGCCCACCGCGGCGCAGGCGAAGAATGCCGCGCGCGCCTACAAGGACATCAATCTGCTCGCGTTCAAGCTGCTCGCGCCGGGCGGGCTGCTGGCAACCTTCTCCTGCTCCGGCGGCGTGCCGGCGGAGCTGTTTCAGTCGATCGTGGCCGGCGCCGCGGTCGACGCCGGGGTTAGCGGGAAGATACTCGAGCGTTTCGGCGCCGCTGCCGACCATCCGGTCGCGCTCGAGTTTCCCGAGGGCGATTACCTGAAGGGATTGCTCATCGCGAGAAACTGAGCGATACGGGATCTCGCTCGCGTTCGGTGATCCGTATCTCGGAGGAAAGCGAAATGTCGGTAAGCACTGTCGGTGTCATAGGTCTGGGAGCGATGGGGGGCGGCGTGGCACGTTCGCTGCTGCGGGCGGGCTTTGCCGTGCGCGTGTGCGATACGCGACCCGACGCGCGCGCCGCCTTTGCCAAGGAGGGCGCGCAGGCCTTCGCGCTTGCGGCTGAAATGGCGCGGGGTTGCGCCGCCGTGATCGTGCTGGTCGTCAATTCGGAGCAGGCCGAGCGCGCGCTGTTCGGCCCTGGTGGCGCCGTCGAAGCGCTGGCGCCGGGCAGCGTGGTGATCATGAGCGTGACGGTCGCTCCGGAATTCGCGCGTTCGCTTGGAAGGCGTCTTGCCGAGCGGCGCATCGAGATGCTCGACGCTCCGGTATCGGGAGGCGCCGCCAGGGCGGCGCAGGGCCAGATGACGATCATGGGATCGGGCGCTCCCGCAAGCTTTGCCAAGGTCGAGAAGTTTCTGGCCGCGATTGCGCAAAAGGTCTATCGCCTGGGCGACGAGGTCGGCCCCGGTTCGACGGTCAAGATGATCAACCAGCTGCTGGCCGGGGTGCATATCGCCGCGGCTGCCGAGGCCATGGCGCTGGGGATCAAGGCCGGCGCCGACCCAGCGACGCTTTACGAGGTGATCTCCAACAGCGCTGGATCGTCCTGGATGTTCCAGAATCGGGTGCCTCATATCCTGGCCGGCGACTACACTCCGCTGTCGGCGGTCAACATCTTCGTCAAGGACCTGGGCATCGTGCTCGACGCTGCAAGGAAGCTCAGCTTTCCATTGCTGCTGACGGCGGCCGCGCATCAGATGTTTCTCGCGACCTCGGCCCACGGCCACGGCGGCGAGGACGATGCTGCCGTCATCAAGATGTTCGCGGCGCTCACCGGCATTTCCCTGCCCGGGGCCGGCAAGTAGAACAAGACCTGGTCTACGGCACGGTTTTCATCCATTACTGACGAGCGATCATGCTACTGGGCTGCATTGCCGACGACTTCACCGGCGCGACCGACCTTGCGAACATGCTCGTGGGAGGCGGCATGCGCTGCGTCCAGACGATCGGCGTGCCGCGGGGACCCGCGCCCGATGCCGATGCCGTGGTGGTTGCCCTCAAGTCGCGCACCATCGCGCCGCGGGACGCGGTCGAGCAGTCGCTCGCGGCGCTCGCCTGGCTCAGGGCCAACGGCTGCCGGCAATACTATTTCAAATACTGCTCCACGTTCGACTCGACGCCCAGGGGCAACATCGGCCCGGTGATCGATGCGCTCATGCAAGTCATGGGCATCTCGTTCACGATCGCCTGCCCTGCGTTTCCCGAGAACGGGCGCACGATCTTTCGCGGCCACTTGTACGTCGGCGACGTGCTGTTGAGCGAATCGGGAATGAAGGATCATCCGCTTACGCCGATGAACGATGCCAATCTGGTGCGCGTGCTGCAGGCCCAGACCCGGCACAAAGTCGGCCTCGCGCGATACGACACGGTGGCCAGAGGCGCGGCGGCGCTGCGCGAGCGCTTCGCCGCCCTTCAGCGCGACGGCTACGGAATCGCGGTCGTCGACGCCCTTTCCAACGCCGACCTCGATACGATCGGCGCGGCCTGTGCCGACATGCCGCTGGTCACGGCCGGCTCCGGGGTGGCGCTCGGATTGCCGGCCAACTTCCGCAAGGCCGGACAGCTCGCTCACGCGGGCGAAGCGGCGCGCCTGCCGCGCGTCGACGGCTACGCGGGGATCGTCTCCGGCAGCTGCTCGGTCGCGACCAACGCGCAGGTGGCGGAGTGGATGAAGACGCGGCCGGCTATCCGGATCGATGCCCGCAGGCTCGCCGCCGGCGAGGCGCAGGTGCAGGCGGCGCTCGATTGGGCTCGCGCGCGGATCGCGCGCGAGCCGGTATTGGTCTACGCCACGAGCTTGCCGGAAGAGGTAAAAGCGGTTCAGGCCGAGCTCGGCACCGAGACCGCCGGCCGCATCATAGAGCACGCTCTGGCGGCCGTGGCGCGCGGCATGGTCGAGCTCGGCGCGCGCAAGCTCATCGTGGCCGGCGGCGAAACCGCGGGCGCGGTGGTCAACCGCCTCGGCATCCAGACCTTGCGCATCGGACCGCAGATCGACCCGGGCGTGCCGTGGACGCTGTCCGCCGGCGAACCGGCGATCGCACTCGCGCTCAAGTCGGGGAACTTCGGGTCGACCGATTTCTTCGCCAAGGCGCTTGAGATGCTGTCATGAGCGAAAGCAGCATGCGCGAGGAAGTCTGCGAGCTCGGGCGCTCGATCTTCGCGCGCGGGCTGACCCATGGCAGCACCGGCAATCTCAGCGCGAAGCTTGACGACGGGTGGCTGATTACGCCGACGGGGTCGAACCTCGGCAAGCTCGACCCGGCGCGCCTGGCCAAGCTCGACTGGCAAGGCCGGCTCATTTCCGGCGATGCACCGTCGAAAGAGAGCTTCCTGCATCTCGCCATGTACCAGGAGCGGCCTGGCAATGCCGCGGTGGTGCATCTTCACGCGACCCATTCGGTAGCCGTTTCGGTGCTCGAGGACGTCGATCCGGACGACGTGCTGCCCCCGATCACCGCGTATTACGTGATGCGCGTGGGCCGCCTGCCGCTGGTGCCGTACTTCGCCCCCGGCGACCTCAAGCTCGCCGATGCCGTGCGCCGCTTCGCCGGCAAGCACCACGCGCTGCTGCTCGCCAACCACGGCCCGGTCGTGGGCGGTTCAAGCCTCGCCGCGGCGGCCGACGCCGCGGAAGAACTCGAGGCCACTGCAAAGCTGTATCTCCTGCTGGCGGGGCGCCGCCTGAAGACGCTCAGCCGGACGCAGGTCGAGGAAATCAGGACCCGGTATCCGATCAAGTAGGAGGCGCGCCATGCCGAAATTCGCCGCGAATCTCTCGATGATGTATCAGGAGCACGATTTTCTAGATCGCTTCGCCGCCGCGGCGAAGGACGGCTTCAAGGGGGTCGAGTTTTTGTTTCCCTACGACTACCCGCCGACCGAAATCAAGGCGCGACTGACTGGCAACGGTCTCACCCAGGCGCTGTTCAATGCGCCGCCGGGCGACTGGAGCAAAGGCGAACGCGGGATGGCTTCCCTGCCGGGGCGCGAGGACGGGTTTCGTCGCTCGTTCGAACAGGCGCTGGCCTACGCGCGCGTGCTCGGCAACGCGCGGCTGCACGTGATGGCGGGGCTCATCGCGCCCGGCGCCGAGCGAGCGCGTCACCACGACACTTATGTGAAGAACCTCGCCTGGGCCGCCGATCAGGCGGCGCCTCTCGGCATCACCTGCGTGATCGAGCCGATCAATACACGCGACATCCCCGGCTTCTACCTGAATACCCAGGCCGAGGCGCATGCGATCTGCGCCGAGACGGGGAAGACCAACGTCAAGGTGCAGATGGACTTTTATCACTGCCAGATCGTCGAGGGCGACCTGGCCATGAGGCTCAAGCAGCACTTCGCCGGCGTGGGCCACATCCAGATCGCAGGCGTGCCCGAACGGCACGAGCCGGACGTCGGCGAGATCAACTATCCGTACCTGTTCTCCCTCATGGATCAGCTCGGCTACGACGGGTGGGTCGGGTGCGAGTACCGCCCGCGAGGCGGGACCCGCGCGGGCCTCGGCTGGCTTGCGCCGTATCTCCTGGCTTGACCCCGATATTCGCGCCGCCCGCGGGGCGACTCCGCGCGCAGGCGGCAGGCGGTAGAATCCCGCCCTTCGGAAGGAGTCATCATGCAGCAGGAAGACATGGTTCCCGTGACCATCCTGACGGGATTCCTGGGAAGCGGCAAGACCACGCTGCTGAACCGTATCCTGAAGGAAGACCACGGCCGTCGCGTTGCCGTGATCGAGAACGAGTTCGGCGAGGTCGGGGTCGACAACGACATCATCGAAAGCGGCGACGAGCAGATCGTCGAGATGAACAACGGGTGCATTTGCTGCACCGTGCGGGGCGACCTGATCCGGATCCTGGGCGAACTCAAGCAACGACGCAGCCAGGGCGCGCTCAGGTTCGACCGCGTGGTGATCGAGACCACCGGCATGGCCGACCCGGGCCCGGTGGCGCAGACATTCTTCACCGACGAGGAGATCGCGAACTACTATCTGCTCGACTCGATCATCACCCTGGTCGACGCCAAGCATGCCGACAAGCAGCTTGACGAGTTCCACGAGGCGCAGGAGCAGGTCGGCTTCGCCGACCGGATCCTCATGTCAAAGACCGATCTGGTCGACGAAGACGAGGTGAAGAGGCTCTCGGAGCGCATCCGCCTGATGAACCCGCGTGCCCCGATCAAGAAGGTGCATTTCGGCGAGGCGTCGCTCGACGACGTGCTCGACATCCGCGGCTTCAACCTGAACGCGATCCTCGACCTGGACCCCGAGTTCCTGACCGACATCCATCACGAGCACCACGACGAGGTCGAGTCGTTCGTGTTCCGCTCGGACAAGGCTTTCGATGGCGACAAGCTGGAGCAGTTCCTGTCCGGCATGATCCAGGTCTACGGCCCCGACCTGCTGCGCTACAAAGGGGTGCTGTGGATGAAGGGCAATCCGCGCCGGGTGGTCTTCCAGGGCGTGCACATGATGATGGGCGGCGATCTCGGCAAGCCCTGGGGCAAGGGGGAGAAGAAGCGGTCGGTGCTGGTATTCATCGGCAAGAAGCTGCCGCGGGACCTTTTTATCGCCGGCCTGGAGCAGTGCCTGGCGAAGTGACACGACGCGAGCGGGGGACGACATGAGTTACGGTGCCGGCGACAAGCATTCGCGCGATTCGCGTGGCAGGAAGGCAGGCAAGTCCCCGGACGTAACGGACAGGCTGCCGCTCGGCTGGCAAACCGAGCGCACACAACGCACGCAGGTCGGCACCGACTCGCGCCTGAACATCGAGGTGGTCTCGGCATCCTCCGAGCTCGCGACTGAGGTCGAAGAGGCGGCGATCCTGTACGCCAATGCGCAGAATGCGGAGGCCAAACGCGGCCTCGCGCGCGCGGTGAATAAGGAAAGCCTGGCCCCCGCGGCGGAGCGCCTGTGGCTGATGCTGCTCGACCTGCATCGCGAGCTGGGCGAGCGCGAGGCGTTCGCGGACCGCGCGCGAGAGCATGCGAGGCGCTTCGAATGCGAACCGCCGCTGTTCGACATCGACCTGGCTCCGCCGGCGGTAGATTCGCTCGCCGTACCGCGCGAAATCATCGGCCATGCGAAGGCCTATCTCGGCGTGGCCGCCGAGGCCGGCGCCAGCCGCACGCGGGTCCAGGTCGATTGCTCGAGCCTGAAGCGCGTCGATTTTGGCTCGGCGGCCGCGCTGCTCAATCTCGCCGCCGACCGGATCCGCAGCGGGGGGCGGCTCGAGCTCGACAACGTGAACCAGCTGGTTGCGGCGCTGTTCGAGGTGATGAGGGTCTCGGCGCTCGCCAAGGTCACCACCCGCAACTGAAGGACACCATGGAACAACTGCACGGCACCACGATCCTGTCGGTCCGCCGCGGCGTCGACGTCGCCCTCGGCGGCGACGGGCAGGTGACGCTCGGCAACATCGTGCTCAAGGCGGGCGCGCGCAAGGTGCGGCGGCTTTACAACGACCGCATCCTGGCGGGGTTCGCCGGTGGCACCGCCGACGCCTTCACCCTGTTCGAGCGCTTCGAGGCCAAGCTGGACATGCACCAGGGCAATGTCCTGCGCTCGGCGGTCGAGCTGGCCAAGGACTGGCGCACCGACCGGATCCTGCGGCGGCTCGAGGCGATGCTCGCCGTGGCCGACCGAGAGCACTCGCTGATCATTACCGGCATGGGCGACGTGCTCGAGCCTGAGCTGGGAATCGTCGCGATCGGCTCGGGCGGCCCCTACGCCCAGAGCGCGGCACGCGCGTTGCTGGAGAACACTTCGCTCGCTGCGCGCGAGATCGTGGACAAGTCGCTCGCGATCGCCGCCGATCTCTGCATCTACACCAACAACCAGCGCGTCATCGAGGTGCTCGAGTGAGCCAGATGACGCCGCAGGAGATCGTGCACGAGCTGGAAAAGCACATCGTGGGCCAGGCCAAGGCCAAGCGTGCGGTTGCGATCGCCCTCAGGAACCGCTGGCGCCGACAGCAGGTTGCCGAGCCGCTGCGGCAGGAGATCACGCCCAAGAACATCCTCATGATCGGGCCTACCGGCGTGGGCAAGACGGAGATCGCGCGCCGTCTGGCGCGCCTGGCGGGGGCGCCTTTCATCAAGGTCGAGGCGACCAAGTTCACCGAGGTCGGCTACGTCGGGCGCGACGTCGACACCATCGTGCGCGACCTGGTCGAGATCAGCATCAAGCAAACGCGCGAGCAGGCGATGCGCGCGGTGCGCGCCCGCGCTCAGGACGCGGCCGAGGAGCGGGTGCTGGACGCGCTGCTGCCGCCGGCGCGCGGGGTCGAGGCCGAAGAGAGCGCAACGCGCCAGAAATTCCGCAAGAAGCTGCGCGAGGGGGAGCTCGACGACAAGGAAATCGAGCTCGAGCTCGCCGTCAGCGCGCAGCAGATGGAGATCCTCGCGCCGCCCGGGATGGAGGAGCTGACCTCGCAGATCCAGGGCATGTTCCAGAACCTCGCCGGCGGGCGCAGAAAGCTGCGCAAGCTGCGCATCCGCGAGGCGCTGCAGCTGCTGACGGACGAGGAGGCCGCGCGGCTGGTGAACGACGACGACCTTAAGGCCAAGGCGCTCGCCAACGCCGAACAGAACGGCATCGTGTTTCTGGACGAGATCGACAAGATCGCCAGTCGCAGCGAGATCGGCAGCGCCGACGTCTCCCGCCAGGGCGTGCAGCGCGACCTGTTGCCGCTGGTCGAAGGCACCACCGTCGCGACCAAATACGGCATGGTCAAGACCGATCACATCCTGTTCATCGCCTCGGGTGCGTTCCACCTCGCCAAGCCCTCCGACCTCATTCCGGAGCTGCAGGGAAGGTTGCCGATCCGGGTCGAGCTCGATTCGCTTTCGGTGGACGACTTCGAGCAGATCCTGACCTCGACCGACGCGAGCCTGGTCAAGCAGTACCAGGCGCTACTCGCCACCGAAGGCGTTACGCTCGAGTTCCGTCCGGAGGGAGTCCGGCGGCTGGCCGAAATCGCGTTCCAGGTGAACGAAAAAACCGAGAATATCGGCGCGCGGCGGCTTTATACCGTGCTCGAGAAGCTGCTCGAGGAAATATCCTTCGAGGCAGGCAGGCGAGGCGCGGCGACGGTCACGATCGATGCGGCCTATGTCGACGCCCGCCTGGCCGAGCTGGCAAAGAACGAGGATCTGGCGCGCTACGTGCTCTGAGGGCCGGTCTCGCGCGGGCGGTCGGCCTCGGCGAGCTGTCGCACCGCCTGGCGCAGAAGCTTCATTTGTCGGTCAAAGTTTCCGCAGCCCTCGCAGATCGCGAAGTGAACGCGCAGCGCGACCCGCTCGCCGAAGCCGAGCCTGCGATCCAGGCCCTGCGAGACCAGGCGCGTCACTTCCCTGCACGGCAGCATCAGCTTCATTTCCAGGTCTGCTCCAGGCACAGGCGCAGCGCCATGCGCGCCCGATACAGCATCACCCAGCAGTTGGTCGCGGTGATCCCGAGTTCCTTACAGATCTCTTCAGTCTCCAGCCCCATGTGCTCGCGCATCATGAATGCGCGCGCGGTCCTCGCCGGCAGCTGCGCGAGGCAGGCCTCGAGCGCGGCGAAGAACTGAGACCGCTCGAGCGCGCCGTCCGGGCGCTCCCAGGCCGAAGGGGCCTCGGCCCAGTGGCCGCGCGGGTCGAACAGGGGGTCGAACTCGGATCCGTCGCCCTCGGGCTCGAGCGCCATGGCGGGCTCGCGGCTCGAGCGCCGGATCGCGTCGACGATCTTGTGCTTCAGGATCCCGGTCAGCCAGGTACGCAGGCTGGAGCGGCCGTCGTATCCCGCCCCGCCTGCGAGCGCGGCGAGCAGCGCCTCCTGCACGCAGTCCTCGGCCTGGTCGGCGTCGCGCAGCTGGAGGGAGGCGTAGCGCAGCAGATAGGCGCGCTGCCCCTCGAGCTGGGCACGGAAGTCGCTGGTCGGGGGCATAAGGGGCGCCGGGGGGGTTGAAACGCAGCTGCCGCGCCCCATTTTGGACCTTGCAGGAACAGCTGATTACCCGCAAAGGAGACGCTTATGAGCAATGTTACCCGATTCGACCCATTTAACGACCTGGTCGACGACCTGTTCAAGGGCTTCCTGGTGCGGCCAATGTACAACGAGGCCCGCGCCGAGCTGCCGCGAATGAAAGTCGACGTCGCCGAGAAGAACGGCGCCTACCTTGTCAGCGCCGAGCTACCCGGCGTGCGCAAGGATGACATCCAGGTCACCATCGACGGCGCACAAGTCACGCTTAGCGCCGAGGTGAAGCGGGAGAAAGAGGTCGCCGAGGACGAGCAGGTGCTGCATTCCGAGCGCCTGTACGGCAAGGTGAGCCGCAGCTTCGCGCTGCCGCAGGAAATCGACGAGGCCGCCGCCGAGGCGAAGTTCCGCGACGGCGTACTCGAGCTGACGCTGCCGAAGAAGGCGGCGGCTGCGCGCAAGCAGATCGCGATAAACTGAGGCGACGGGCAGCGTGACCGAAGGGCCGGCGACCGCCGGCCCTTTTTCTTTGTAGAATCGGATCGCCATGACCCAAGCCAACGACGCCGCGACCAAGGCGCGCATCCTCGCCGAGGCACTGCCCTATATCCGTCGCTTCCACGGCAAGACCATCGTGGTCAAGTTCGGCGGCAACGCCATGGTCGACGCGGCGCTGCAGGCCAGCTTCGCGCGCGACGTGGTGCTGCTGAAGCTGGTCGGCATGGACCCGGTGGTGGTGCACGGCGGCGGGCCGCAAATCGAGCAGCTGCTGAAGCAGCTCGGGATCCGCAGCGAGTTCGTGCAGGGCATGCGCGTGACCGATGCGGCGACCATGGACGTGGTGGAAATGGTTCTCGGCGGCGCGGTCAACAAGGACATCGTCACGCTGATCAACCAGGCGGGCGGGCGGGCGGTCGGCCTGACCGGACAGGACGGCGCCTTCATCCGCGCCCGCAAGCTTCTGATGCCCTCACGCGAAAAGCCGGCCGAGCTGCTCGACATCGGGCAGGTGGGCGAGATCGAGTCGATCGACCCCGGGGTCATCGATTCGCTCGAGCAGGGCGGGTTCATCCCTGTGGTGGCCCCGATCGGGGTCGGCGCGGATGGGCTTTCCTACAATATCAACGCCGACCTGGTGGCGGGCAAGCTGGCCGAGGTGCTGCACGCCGAGAAGCTGGTCTTGCTGACCAACACGCCGGGCGTGCTCGACGAGCAGGGCAAGCTGCTGACCGGGGTCACGCCGCGCCAGATCGACGCCATGGTGGCGGCCGGCACGCTTTCAGGCGGCATGCTGCCGAAGATCGCTTCCGCGCTCGAGGCGGCGCGCGCCGGCGTAAAGAGCGTGCACATCATCGACGGGCGCGTGCCGCACGCGCTGCTGCTCGAGGTGCTGACCGACCAGGGGGTCGGCACGCTGATCCGCAGCAGGTAATGCGCATCGCGCGCCTCCCGCCGTCGCGGCGGGTATGGATATTCGACCTCGACAACACGCTGCACGACGCGAGCGCGCGCATCTTCCCGTCGATGCACGAGCAGATCAACGCCTACCTTCGGCGCCACTTCGGGCTGGACGAGGCGGGCGCGAACGAGATGCGGCGCGGCTTCTGGCTGCGTTACGGCACCACCCTGAACGGTCTCATGCGCCACTACGGAACCGATCCGCGCCGCTTCCTGGCCGAGACGCACCGCTTCCCCGAGCTGGCAGACATGGTGGTGCACGAGAACGCCCTGCGCCACGCGCTGGCGCGCCTGGGGGGCCGCAAGCTCGTGTTCTCCAATGCGCCGCGCCAATACGTCGAAGGTGTGCTGCGCGCGATCGGTGTCGCGCGCTGGTTCGACGCGGTCTATACCATCGAGGACGCGCGCTTTCGCGGCAAGCCCGCGGCGCACGGCTTTCACCTTTTGCTGCGCAAGCACGACATCGACCCCCACCGCTGCGCCTTCCTGGACGACTCGCTCGAGAACCTGCGCACGGCGAAGCGGCTGGGCATGTCGACGGTATGGGTCAGCCGCGAGAAGCGGCGCGTTTCCTACGTCGACCTGCGGGTGGGGTCGGTGCTCGAGCTGCCTCGGCTCGTGTTCAGGTACGCTTGAGGCTAGAATCCGGACAGCCTTCCACCCGTACCCCCCACATGCCCCGCGCCAAAGGCGAACGCAGGCTCGAGATCCTGAAGACCCTCGCGCAGATGCTCGAGGCGCCGAAGTGGGAGCGCATCACGACCGCCGCACTGGCGGCCAAGCTCGACGTCTCCGAGGCCGCGCTGTACCGGCACTTCGCCTCCAAGGCGCAGATGTACGAAGGGCTGATCGAATTCATCGAGAACACGGTGTTCTCGCTCGCCAACCGCATATCCGAGGACGAGACGAGCGGCAGCCGGCAGACCGAGAAGCTGGTAGAGATGCTGCTTGCTTTCGCCGAGAAGAACCCCGGCATGGTGCGCGTGATGACGGGCGACGCGCTGGTCGGGGAGCACGAGCGGCTGCAGGCGCGGATGAACCAGTTCTTCGACCGATTCGAGACCACGCTCAAGCAGTCGCTGCGGCTCGCTGCGAGCCAGGGCCAGGGCAAGGAGAGCGAGGCCGCGGCGAAGGCGGGGACGCTGCTTTGCTACCTGCTTGGCAGCCTGCAGCAATTTGCCCGCAGCGGGTTCGCCGAGAGCCCGAGCGAGAACTTCACCGCGCAGCGGGCCTACCTGCCCGCCTGAGTCGCGGCCGCCGCACAGACGGCGCAGTCCGGATCCTTGCGCACGCGCACCGAGCGCCATTCGGCGCGCAGGGCATCGAACATGAGCAGCCGCCCGTTGAGCGACTCGCCTACGCCGGCCAGCAGCTTGATCGCTTCTGCCGCCTGCAGCGCGCCGACCGCGCCGGTAAGCGGTGCGAGCACGCCCATGACCGCGCAGCGCAGCTCCTCGGTCTCGCCGTTCTCCGGGAACAGGCAGGCGTAGCACGGCGCGTCGTCGCGCCTGAGGTCGAATACCGCGACCTGGCCGTCGAAGCGGATCGCCGCGCCCGACACCAGGGGCTTGGCATGACGCACGCATGCGCGGTTGACCGCGTGGCGGGTGGCAAAGTTGTCGCTGCAGTCGAGCACCACGTCTGACTCGGCCACCCGCTGTTCCAGCGCGTCGCCCCCCAGGCGCTGCGCAAGCGGAACCACCGACACCTCCGGGTTGACCGCGCCGAGCGCCTGGCGCGCAGCCTCGACCTTCAGCGCGCCCACGGCATCGTCGCGGTACAGGATCTGGCGCTGCAGATTGGTCAGGTCGACGTGGTCCGAATCCGCCAGCGTGAGGCGCCCGATCCCGCTTGAGGCGAGGTAGAGTGCCGCCGGACAGCCCAGCCCGCCGGCGCCGACGATCAGCGCGTGCGAGGCGCGCAGCCGCGACTGGCCTTCGACCCCGAACTCCGGCAGCAGAATGTGCCGGCTGTAGCGCAGCAGCTGATCGTCGTCCAACGTACGGCTATTTGGCAGGCTGGCCCTGGGCGACGGTCTTGCTCGGCTCGCCCTTGACCGGCTCGCCCTTGAGGAACGCGAGCGCCTGCACGAGCTGGAAGTCGTCCTTGGAGCCGAACTCGATCGGCTTGGCAAGGCCGGGCTTGGCGACCGCGGCGGACGGCGCGGCATCGGGCGCGGCCTTGGTCTGCAGACTCTCGTCCTGCGGATTGTCCAGGTGGTGCTGCAGATCGGCCTCACGCAGGCGGGCCGCCAGGTCGCCGGGCTCCTCGACCACTATGTCGGGCGTGATGCCCTTGAGCTGGATCGAGCGCCCGCTTGGCGTGTAGTAGCGCGCGGTCGTGAGCTTGATCGCGGTGTCGTTGTTGAGCGGCATGATGGTCTGCACCGAGCCCTTGCCGAACGTCTGCGTGCCGATGATCGTCGCGCGCTTGTGGTCCTGCAGCGCGCCGGCCACGATTTCCGACGCGGACGCCGAGCCTCCGTTCACCAGCACTACCATGGGCACGTTCTTGACCGCGGCCGGCAACGCCTTGAGGAAGTCGTCGTTCTCGCCGCGCAATTCGTCTGGCGTAGCGTGAAACTGCTTTTTCGCGTCCTCGGTGCGTCCGTCGGTCGAGACCACCAGGGCGTTGGCCGGCAGGAAGGCGGAAGACACCGCCACTGCGCCGTAGAGCAGCCCACCGGGGTCGTTGCGCAGGTCGAGCACCAGGCCTTTGAGCGCGCCCTGGCGGTACATCTTCTCCAGCGCCTTGGCAAGGTTTTCCGCGGTGGCCTCCTGGAACTGCGACACCCGGATCCAGCCGTAGCCTGGCTCGATCATCTTCGACTTCACGCTCCGCACGTGGATGACGGCACGCATGAGCGTGACCACGATCGGCTGTGTCTCGCCCTTGCGCGAGATCGTCAGCGTGATCTTGGTGTTCGGCTTGCCACGCATGCGCTTGACGGCTTCGTTCAGCGTCATGCCCTTGACCAGGGTCTGGTCGATCTTCACGATCAGGTCGCCCGGCTTGATGCCGGCGCGGAACGCCGGCGTGTCCTCGATCGGCGACACCACCTTGACGAACCCGTCCTCCATGCCGACTTCGATCCCGAGGCCGCCGAACTCACCTTGCGTGCTCACTTGCAGCTCGCGGTAGGCGTCCTTGTCGAGGTAGGCCGAATGCGGGTCGAGGTCCGACACCATGCCGTTGATCGCCCCGGTGATGAGCTTCTTGTCGTCGACCGGCTCGACGTAGTTCTGCTTGATCGCCCCGAACACGTCGGTGAACGCCCGCAGTTCCTCCAACGGAAGCGGCTGCGGCGCGTCGCGATCGGCGATCGCCTGCAGGTTGAGGCTGATCAGGATCCCGGCAACCACGCCCACCAGGACCAGGCCGATGTTGCGAAACTTGCTGCGCATAGTGTTCGCTCTTCCCCGCGCGGCTTGCTGCCGCTCAGGACTTCATTTGCGGTCGACCCAAGTCAGCGGGTCGAATGGTTTGCCGAGATGGCGCAGCTCAAAGTATAAACCCGATTCCTGATTGCCACCGGTGGCGCCGACGGTCGCGACCGGCTCGCCCGGCGCCACCACGTCACCGACCTGCCTGAGCAGAGTTTCGTTGTTCGCATAGACAGAAAGGTAGCCTTCCCCATGATCGATGATGAGCAGGTTGCCGAAGCCTCTCATCCAGTCCGCAAAGACGACCTGGCCGGCGGCAATGGCGCGCACCGGCTGCCCTTCGGCGGCACGGATGAACAGCCCCTTGAGGTTGATTCCGCCCGTTTGGCTTGGAGCGCCAAAGCGCCCGGTCAGTTCCCCGCGCACCGGAAGGCGAAGCTTGCCGCGCAAATCGCCGAACGCACCGCTGGCCGAGCCGAGCTCCGGAACCCGCTCGATCCGCGCGTAACCCCTGGGAGGCCGGGCCGCCAGAACCCGGCCGATCTCTTCGACCAGGCGCGACAGGCGCGCTTCGTCGGCTCGCAGGACTCCGATCTCCTTTCTGTCGTGTCGGATATCGCTCCCGATTCGTGCCAGAACCCGGCGTCGCTCGGCACGCTCGGCGACGATCCGCTCGCGGTCGGCACGCTGCGCCTGCTCGACCTGCGCCAGGCGAGCCGCTTTCAGGCGCGTGTCGGCGCGCACCTGCGCCAGCTCGGCCAGCCCGGCGCGGAAAGATTCCACCATCGCCGCCACCGCGCGCGAGACGTGCCCGAGGTAGTACAGCTTGCGCGCCACTTCGGCCGGGTCTTCGCCCGACAGGATCAGCCGCAGGGCGTCGGGCGCGCCGCCTTCGTGCCGCGCTTCGAGCACGCGCCCTAGGGCGTCCTGCTGCGCGGCGAGAGCCTTCTTTAGCGCAAGCTCGCGTTGCTCGAGCGCCTTCGAGTCGCGCTCAAGCGCCCTGCGCTCGCTCTCGAGCGTCGCCAGCGCCCGGTTGGCATCCGAGATGGCGCGCTCGGAGTCGCGCAGCGCGTCGCGCGCCTCGCGCCGCGACGCCATCTTGCGGTCCAATTCGGTCGTCAGCCGGCCGATGCGCGCGCGCAGGTCTGCGAGGTCGCGCTGCTTGGCGGCCTGCTCCGCGGCGCTCGCCGCGGGCGGCGGCGCGGCGCGCGCCACCGCGGCCGACAGCGTCGCGGCGACGAGGCAGGCGGTCAGCGCGGTCTTGAGCGGGGACTTCAGGCCTTCGCCTTGCCCTGGGCCGAGACCGCGGAAATGCGCCGCGCGACCTCGTCCTGGTCTCCGAGATAGTAGTGCCTGAGCGGCCGCAGCGCAGGATCCAGCTCGTACACGAGCGGGATGCCGGTCGGAATATTGAGGCCCACGATATCGGTCTCGGACACCTGGTCGAGGTACTTGACCAGTGCGCGCAGCGAATTGCCGTGCGCGGCCACCAGCACTCGCTCACCGGCGCGAATCGCGGGCGCGATCGCTTCGTTCCAGTACGGCAGCACGCGCGCGACCGTGTCCTTGAGACATTCGGTCAGCGGCAGGCCGCCCTCAGGCAACTGCGCGTAGCGCGGGTCACCGGCCGGGCTGCGCGGGTCGCCCGGCTCGAGCGCCGGCGGCGGCGTGTCGTAGCTGCGGCGCCAGACGAGGACCTGCCGGTCACCGAATTTCGCCGCGGTCTCAGCCTTGTTCAGTCCCTGCAGCGCGCCGTAGTGGCGCTCGTTGAGGCGCCAACTCTTTTCGACCGCGAGCCACATCAGGTCCATTTCGTCCAGTGCCAGCCAAAGCGTGCGGATGGCGCGCTTGAGAACCGAGGTGAAGCAGCGGTCGAAGCCGTATCGCTCCGCGCGCAGCAGCCGGCCTGCGGCGCGCGCCTCGTCGATGCCCTTGGCCGACAGGTCGACGTCGGTCCAGCCGGTGAAGCGGTTCTCACGGTTCCAGTCGGATTCGCCATGGCGCAGGAGAACCAGCTTGTGGGCGGCAGCTTGCATCGCGAAAAGGCTCGAAATCGGCAGGTATTCTATAATATGCCTACTTACCGACTAAGCGGCAGCGCGCCGCACCACCGCACATGAAGCGCGACGTCTTCGACCTGATCGAAAAGCAGGAGCACATCGAACAGGCGGCACGCGCCTTGAAGGCCATTGCGCATCCGTTGCGCCTCAAGATCCTGTGCGTGCTGGGGCCGAACGAAGTCGGGGTACAGGAGATCGTGGAGGCGGTCGGTACCTCGCAGTCGAACATCTCGCAGCATCTCGCGATCCTGCGCGACAAGGGCGTGCTGCGCTCGCGCAAGGAAGCGAACAGGGTGTTCTACCGCGTGAGCGACGAGCGCACGCTGCAGTTGATTGGCATGATGCGCGAGGTATTCTGCGGCGTTGCGCAGGACTGAGCGCGCGACATGACAATCCAGTTCGTCAAGGACAACCTGCTGCTTTTTGCGATTGCGTTCATATCGGGCGCGATGCTGCTGTGGCCGTTGATCCGGCGCGGCACCGGGGGTCCGTGGGCCAGCACGCTGGAAGCGACGCAGATGATCAACCGGCAGGACGCGCTGGTGATCGACGTGCGCGAAGACGCCGAATACGCCAAGGGCCACATCGTGGGCGCGCGCCACATTCCGCTCGCGCAGCTCGAGGCGCGTGCGAAGGAGTTGCAGAGATTCAAGGCCAAGCCGGTGATCACCTGTTGCGAGACGGGCAATCGCTCCTCGGCGGCGATCGCGACGCTCAGGAAGCTCGGATTCGAGAACGTCTACAACCTCGCAGGCGGCTACGCGGGCTGGCAGCAGGCCGGCCTGCCGGTGGAGAAGTGACTTGGCGGCGGTCGTGATGTACTGCACCGCCGCCTGCCCCTACTGCCAGTCGGCTGAGCGGCTGCTGGTGCAGAAGGGCGTGCGCAGGCTGGAGCGGATCCGCGTTGACCTCGAGCCGGCGCGGCGCGCCGAAATGCTGCAAAGAAGCGGCCGGCGAACCGTGCCACAGATATGGATCGGGGAGCGCCACGTCGGCGGCTGCGACGATCTGCATGCCCTCGATCGCGCGGGGCAGCTGGACCAACTACTGCATGCGGCGCAGACCTGACGCCGCTGCCAACGCCGGAGAGCGCATGAGCGAAGATCAGCCGACCTTCCAGATCGAGAAGATCTACGTGAAGGACTTGTCACTCGAAATTCCGAGTGCGCCGCAGATCTTCATGCAGGCCGAGCAGCCGCAGCTCGAGGTGCAGATCAACAACGCGGCGGCGCAGTTTGCCGAAGGCATGTTCGAAGTCACGGTCTCGGTGACCGTGACCGCGCGCGCGGGTGAACGCACGATCTTCCTCGCCGAGGCGGTGCAAGCCGGCATTTTTGCCGTGCGCAACGTGCCGCAGGCCGACCTTGATCCGCTGCTGGCCATCGGTTGCCCGACGATCCTCTACCCCTACGTGCGCGAGACCGTCTCCGACCTGGTCGCGCGTGGCGGCTTTCCGCCCGTGCTGCTGGCCCCGGTGTCGTTCGAGGCGCTCTACGCGCAGCGCGCGCAGCAGCAGTCCGGCGGCGCGGAGCCCCGGATAGAGATCTCTTCCTAGCATGCGGCTCGCGGCCCTTATCGCCGCATTCCTTTTCGCGGCCTGCGCCCGCGCTGCCGAGTTCCGCAGCGTGGGCCAGGACGCGGCAGTGCTGTACGACGCCCCGTCGAAGGCAGCGACCCCGCTGTATATTGTCTCGCGCGACTATCCGCTGGAAGTCATCGTCAATCTCGAGGCCTGGGTCAAGGTGCGCGACCAGACCGGGGCGCTGTCCTGGATCGAGACGAGCGCCCTGTCCGACAAGCACATGGTGGTGATGACGACGCCCGCGGCGCAGGTGCACGTGCGCCCGGACGATGCCTCGCCGATCGCGTTCGTGGCGGCGCAGAACGTCGCGCTCGAGCTGCTCGATGTGGCGCCCGGGGGTTGGCTGCATGTGCGGCACGACGACGGCTCCAGCGGCTACGTGCGCGCGGGCCTGGTGTGGGGTGGCTGAGGCCGCGCTGCCGATGAGCCGCATCGCGGTGCTAGGCGCGGGCGCCTGGGGCACGGCGCTCGCTGCGGCGCTTGCGTGCGCTGGGCGGCAGGTGCATCTCTGGGCGCGCGACCCGGCGCAGGCCGAAGCGATCAGACGCTCGCGGCGCAACGAGCGCTACCTGCCCGAAATCGAGCTGCCCGCCCGCCTCGCCGTCAGCGCGGCGTTGCCCGAGGCGCTCAAGGGCGCCGGTCTGCTGCTTGCGGCGACGCCGGTGGCGGGTTTGCGCCAGCTGCTCGGCTTGCTGCGCGCCGAAAAGACCTCTGCGCCGCTGGTCTGGCTGTGCAAGGGCTTCGAGCAGGGCACGGGCCGGCTGCCGCACCAGGTCGTGTCCGAAGCCCAGCGCGGGGCGGTCCCGAGCGGCGTGCTGTCGGGCCCGTCGTTCGCGCTCGAGGTCGCTCGCGGCTTGCCGTGCGCGCTCACGCTCGCCTCGGGCGATGCCGGCTTCGCGCGCGACGCGGCGGCGGCGCTGCATGGCGGCAGGCTGCGCGTGTATCACAGCACCGACCTGATCGGGGTGGAAATCGGCGGTGCGGTGAAGAACGTGATTGCGATCGCTGTGGGCATCTGCGACGGCCTCGGCCTGGGGCAGAACGCGCGCGCCGCGCTCATCACGCGCGGGCTGGCCGAGCTATCGCGCCTCGGTGTGGCGCTGGGCGGTGCGGCCGAAACCTTCATGGGCCTCGCCGGCGCCGGCGACCTGATTCTCACCGCTACTGGCGACCTGTCGCGCAATCGCCGCGTCGGGCTCGAGCTCGCGCGCGGACGAACGCTCGACGACATACTTGGAACGCTCGGCCATGTTGCCGAGGGCGTGCGTTCGGCGCAGGAAGTGGCGCGGCTCGCCGCAGACAACGGGCTCGAATTGCCGATAAGCGACGCGGTAAACGCGGTCCTGCACGGCAGCGTCGCGCCGCAGGCGGCGGCCGAGCTGCTGCTCGCGCGCGACCCGAAACCCGAGGCGCTCAGCGCGCGCCGCTGAAGCCAAGCTGGCGCCAGGCCTCGAACACCACCACGGCGACCGCGTTCGACAGGTTGAGACTCCGATTGCCGGGCCGCATCGGCAGACGCAGCTGCGACTCCGAATCGAAGGTTTGCAGGATTTCTTGCGGCAGTCCGGCGGTCTCGGATCCGAATACGAAAACGTCGCCGGCGCGGAGGCGCTCGTCGTAGACGCTGCGCCGCGCACGGGTGGACAGCGCGAACATGCGTCTGCCCTTGAAGCCGGAAAGAAAATGACACCAGTCGGCATGAACGGTGACGTTTGCCAGGTCGTGATAGTCGAGTCCGGCGCGTTTGAGCTGGCGGTCGTTCATCGAAAAGCCGAGCGGCTGGACCAGGTGCAGCCGGGCGCCGGTGTTGGCCGCGAGGCGGATCACGTTGCCCGCGTTGGGCGGGATCTCCGGGGCGTGCAGGACGACGTCGATCATTCGCTCTGCGGCGGGAAGGTTCGCGCCGCAACCCAGTTCACCACGCGCGAGGCGCCCGCGCGTTTGAGCGTGCGGGCGAGCTCGTCGAGCGTCGCACCGGTGGTCATGACGTCGTCCACTACGGCCACGGCAAGGCCCTCGAGCGGGCGCGGGCAGCGGAACGCGCCGCGCACGTTGCGCACCCGCTCTGCGGGCGGCAGCGCGATTTGGGCCGCGGTATCGCGGCTGCGCTCGCACAAGGACGGCCGCAGCGGCACGTCCGTCGCGCGGGCGACCACGCGCGCGATCTCCATCGACTGGTTGTAGCCCCGCTCGCGCACGCGCGCGGCCGACAAGGGCACCGGCAGCAGGACGTCGGGCCGCGCCGAGCCCGCGACGCTGCTCGCGAGCACGCGCCCGAGCAGCGCCGCGATCGCGAGCCCGCCACGGAACTTGAGCGCCTGAATCAGCACATCGGCCGGAAAGCGGTAGGCCAGCGCCGCGACGGTCGCATCGAAGTGCGGCGGAGCCGCAAGACAGGCGCCACAGACCGCGCCGCCCGGAACCGGAAGCGCGCAGCGCGGGCAAAGCCCTTCGGTCTCCAGGCGCGGCAGGTCGCGCTCGCAGGCCGGGCACAGCAGCCCCTCGTCGCGAGCGCCGTCGGCAGCGCCGCGGCACAGCAGGCAGGTTCCGCCGAACACGAGGTTGGCGATGCGTCGGGCGGCGCGCGTCAGCATGGGAGCGGGCGGATGCGCCCGATTATGCGCCCCGCGGCGCGCCTTGACGCGCGCGCGACACGGCCGCGAGAATCAACCGTTAGCCAAAGAACAGGATTCTCCGCATGTGGACCGTAGCCGGATTGACGGCGGAGCTCGCCGCCGGCCGCACGAGCAGCCGCGAACTGGTCGAGCAGTCGCTCGCGCGCATCGCCGACGCCCGCGGCGAGGGCGCGCGAGCGTTCCTAAAGGTCTACGCCGAGACCGCCCGCGCCGAGGCGGACCTCGCCGATCGCTTGCGCGCCAGCGGCATCGTGCGCTCGCCCGTGGACGGCCTGCCGGTGTCGGTCAAGGACCTGTTCGACGTCGGCGGCGACGTGACTCGCGCGGGCTCGCGCCTGCTGGCGGGTGCGCCGCCCGCGGCGCGCGACGCGCCGCCGGTGGCGCGCCTGCGTGCCGCGGGGGCGCCGATCGTCGGGCGCACCAACATGGTCGAATTCGCCTTCGGCACGACCGGGCTCAACCCGCACTATGGCACCCCGCGCAATCCCTGGGAGCGCGCCGTGGGCCGGGTTCCGGGCGGCTCCTCGTCGGGCGCCGCGGTGGCCCAGGCCGACGGCATGTGCGCAATGGCGCTCGGCAGCGACACGCGCGGCTCGATACGCCAGCCTGCCGCGCTGTGCGGCGTGACCGGCTTCAAGCCGACCGCGCGACGCGTCCCGCGCGAGGGCGCCTTTCCGCTTTCCTACACGCTCGATTCGGTCGGCCCGCTCGCCAACAGCGTGGCGTGTTGCGCCGCCTACGACGCGGTGCTTGCGGGCGAGTCGCCCGCGCCGTTCGAGGAACTGCCGCTCAAGGGCCTGCGTCTGCTCGTGCCCCGCTCGAGCCTGCTCGACGATCTCGACCCGGCGGTCGGCGGCGCGTTCGAAGCTGCGCTGAGCAGGCTGTCGGCCGCGGGTGCAATTCTGGTCGAGCGTCCGGTCGCTGCCTTCGATCGCCAGGCCGAATACTTCCGCAACGGCGGTTTCGCCGGCGCCGAGGCCTACGCGATCCACCGGCGCTGGGAAGGCCGGTTATCGGAATACGATCGGCGCGTGGCGCAGCGAATTCTGCTCGGAAAAGGCATCAGCGCGGCCGACTACGTCGAGCTGGGCCTGCTGCGCACGACCTACATACGCGAGGTGAAGACGCTGCTGGCGCCGTTCGACGCCTTTCTCATGCCGACCACGCCGTGCGTGGCCCCGACCATCGCCGAGGTGGATCGCAGCGACGAGGATTACTTCCGCTGGAACATGCGCATCCTGCGCAACGTCGGAGTGGTCAACTTCCTCGACGGTTGCGCGCTGACCCTGCCGTGCCAGGCGCCGGGTGAGGCGCCGGTCGGACTGTCGGTATGCGGCGCTGCGCTCGCGGACAGGCACGTGCTCGCCGTCGGCGCGGCGCTTGAGCGCGGGCTCGAGCCGGTCACCCGGCGCGCGGCCGCCGCGCGTGGCTGACGCGGACGCAAGACTGGAGCGGCGCGCCGCGCGCCGCCGCTTCGAGCGCGCGGCGGGCACCTACGATGATGCGGCGCGGCTCGAGGCGGAAGTCGGCGCGCGCATGCTTGAGAGGCTTGATTACGTGCGCGTCGCGCCGCGACGCATCCTCGACGCGGGATCCGGCACCGCGCGCGAGGCGCGGCGCCTGACCGAGCGCTATCGCGACGCGAGCCTGATTGCGCTCGACTTTTCGCTCGCGATGCTGCGCCGCGCGCAGCGGGGAGGGGGATTCCTGCCGCGCCTGTTCGCCGGGCGGCGTGCGTTGCCGCTGTGCGCCGATTTCGAGCGCCTGCCGCTCGTCTCGGGCTCGGTCGGGCTGGTGTGGTCGAACATGGCGCTGCACTGGCTGGACGAGCCCTTGGGCGCGCTGCGCGAGTTTCAGCGCGTGCTGGGGCACGACGGCCTGCTCATGCTCAGCACCCTGGGGCCGGACACGCTCAAGGAACTGCGCGCGGCGGCGGGCGAACGCCGCGTGCACCGATTCATGGACATGCACGACCTGGGCGATCGCCTGGTCGCCGCTGGATTTGCGGCGCCGGTGATCGACATGGAGGTCGTCACGGTAACTTATCCTGACACGGAAGCCTTCCTGGCCGAGCTGCGCGCTACCGGTCAGACGGGGGTTCGCGCCGACCGGCCGCGTGGGCTAGCCGGACGGCGCTTTCTCGCGCGGCTGCACGAGTCGCTGCGGGCGCAGGCGCACGGGGACCGGCTCCCGGCGACGTTCGAGGTGGTCTACGGTCACGCCTGGAAAGGCACGCCGCGCGCGGCCGCCGCAGACACGGCGGTGGTGCGGCTCGAACTTTCGCGCCATAAAAAAAGTTGACCCGCCGCCGCGGCAGAAGATGAGGATTTGTCTCGGGTTTTCGTGTTGTTATGGCAGCGCGACTGTGGTAATTTACCGCGGCTTCGGCCACCCCGATTCGATGCGAGTGCGTTCGAAGCATGACGAGTACCGAATTCCCGAGGCGTGAGCTGGTGTTCGAGGAGCAGGCAAACGGATCGAGCCTGCTGCTCAAGCGCAATTGTTCGATTTCCCCGGGGAGCATGTTGCGTGTGTTTGGGCTGCTTGCGCTCGCCTCGCTCGGCATCGCGGTGGGATTCGCGCTCGCGGGAGCCTGGCTGATACTGCCGTTCGCCGGCCTTGAAGTGCTCGCGCTCGGTGCGGCTTTCGTGATGCATGCGCGGCATGCAACGGACTTCGAGCGGATCGAAGTTTCGACAGGTCGACTGACGGTCGAGATAGTGGAGGCGGACCGCGTGGCCCGCTACGTGCTCGACCCGCGGGTCGCGAAGCTGCGGCTCGAGAAGGACGAAGGCTACGGCGCGCGTGTACTGTTGCGCATGCCGGGCAGGGATGTTGAAGTCGGCCGCCACCTCGATGCCGAGGCGCGCGAGAAGTTCGCGGCCGAGCTGACGAAGAAATTGCGGATCTGAATCAGGAAAGGGCAACAATGGCAAGCAACTCGGCACCTCCGGGAACGCGCTCCGTCGCGAACTCGAAAAAAGGCGCACGGTGGGCGGCAGCCCTGGCCGGTATGGCGCTGTCCGGTACGGCGATGGCCGCCACATGGAATCTGCAACCGCCGGCGACGGTAATCGCGTCCGACATTCACAGCTTGCACGAATACGTAATGCTACTCGTGACCGTGATTTTCGTCGGTGTATTCGGCTTCATGTTTTGGGCGATCTTTGCGCATCGGAAATCGAAGGGGCACAAAGCCGCGCAATTCCACGAGAATGTCACGATCGAGATTCTCTGGACCGTGATCCCCGCGCTCATTCTGATCGCAATCGTGGTGCCGGCGAGCAAGGTGGTAATCGCACAGAAGGACACGTCGAACTCCGACATCACAATCAAGGCTACTGGCTACCAGTGGAAATGGGGCTACGACTACCTCAAAGGCGAGGGCGCAGGCATCAGCTTCCTGTCCAATCTATCGACGTCGCGCGATCAGATCGAGGGCAGGGCCAGCAAGGACGGGCATTACCTGCTCGAAGTCGACCATCCGCTCGTGGTGCCAATCGACAAAAAAGTGCGCATCGTCACTACGGCGGCCGACGTCATCCACTCCTGGTCGGTGCCGGCCTTCGGCGTCAAACAGGACGCGATTCCGGGAATACTGCGCGACACCTGGTTCAAGGCCGACAAGACCGGAACCTTCCGCGGCCAGTGCTCGGAACTGTGCGGCAAGGACCACGGCTTCATGCCTATCGTCGTCAAGGTGGTGACCGAGCCGCAGTACGCGGCCTGGGTCGCCGATCAGACCAAAGGCAAAGCGGCTACGAAGTGACGAACCGAATTCAAGGATCAGGAGAACATCGATGAGCGCAGTTCTCGACACGCACGGCAAGGCGCACGAACACGGGCACCACGACCACCACGGTGGTTACAGCGGCATCATGCGCTGGGTCACGACCACCAACCACAAGGACATCGGCACGATGTACCTGTGGTTCTGCGTTCACCATGTTCATCGTCGGCGGGGTGCATGGCGCTGATGATCCGCGCCGAGCTGTTCGAGCCCGGCCTGCAGATCGTCAACCCGGAGTTCTTCAACCAGCTGACCACCATGCACGGCCTGATCATGGTTTTCGGCGCGATCATGCCGGCGTTCGTGGGCTTCGCGAACTGGCTGATCCCGATGCAGATCGGCGCGCCGGACATGGCGTTCGCGCGCATGAACAACTGGTAGCTTCTGGCTGCTGCCTTTCGCCGCGTCGCTGCTGATGATCTCGTTCTTCGTGCCCGGGCGGCGCACCGGGAGCGGGCTGGACGATGTATGCGCCGCTGACGGTCCAGCAGGGCATGGGGATGGACTTCACGATTTTCGCGATCCACATGCATGGGCTGCAGCTCGATCATGGGCTCGATCAACATCATCACCACGATCCTCAACATGCGCGCGCCCGGCATGACGCTGATGAAGATGCCGATGTTCTGCTGGACCTGGCTGATCACCGCCTACCTGCTGATCGCGGTGATGCCGGTGCTCGCCGGCGCAATCACGATGACGCTGACCGACCGCCATTTCGGCACGTCCTTCTTCAACGCCGCGGGCGGCGGCGACCCGGTGATGTTACCAGCACATTTTCTGGTTCTTCGGCCATCCCGAGGTGTACATCATGATGCTGCCGGCGTTCGGCGTGATCTCTCAGGTAATCCCGGCGTTCTCGCGCAAGCCGCTGTTCGGCTACGCGTCGATGGTCTACGCCACCTCGGCGATCGCGATCCTGTCGTTCATCGTCTGGGCGCACCACATGTTCACCACCGGCATGCCGGTGACGGGCCAGCTGTTCTTCATGTACGCGACCATGCTGATCGCGGTGCCGACCGGCGTGAAGGTGTTCAATTGGGTGGCGACCATGTGGAAAGGGTCGATCAGCTTCGAGACGCCGATGCTGTTCGCGATCGGCTTTCTGCTGATGTTCACGCTCGGGCGGATTCACGGGCTTGATCCTTGCGATCGTGCCGATCGATATCCAGCTGCAGGACACCTATTACGTGGTGGCGCACTTCCACTACGTGATGGTGGCCGGGGCGTTGTTCGCGGTCTTTGCCGGCATCTACTTCTGGCTTCCGAAGTGGACCGGGAAAATGTACGACGAGACGCTCGGCAAGTGGCATTTCTGGCTATCGATCATATTCTTCAACATGATTTTCTTCCCGATGCACTTTCTCGGTCTGGCCGGCATGCCGCGGCGCATCCCGGACTACCCGCTGCAGTTCGCCGACCTGGAACCGGATCTCCACCGTCGGCGCGTTCGGCTTCGGAATGTCTCAATTGCTGTTCCTGTACATCGTCATCAAGACGATTCGCAGCGGCGCGAAGGCGCCCGAGAAGCCCTGGGAAGGGGCTGATTCGCTCGAGTGGACGCATCTTCCTACCCCGGCGCCATACCATTCGTTCGAGACCCCGCCGGTACTGAAGTAGGTGGCTGCGCATGAGCCGTAACGCCAAGACTGGCCTGATCCTCGCAACGATCGCGCTGATGTTCTTTCTCGGCATCATCGCCAGGTTCTGGCTGTACGGTCGATGAGCGAGGCGATGCGCCCCGGCCCGCTTGACGTGGTGAAGACGGTGCTGTTCGGTGCGCTAGGCGTGCGCCGCAAGGCCGATCACGAGCGCCAGACGCAGTCCGTGAATCCGGTCTATTTGATCGTCGCGGGCGTCGCGTTCGCGGCGCTATTCGTCCTTACGCTGATCGTGATCGTGCGAATCGTGGTGAGCTGATAACAATCGGAATATCGAAAGCAGGGAGACCGCAACATGGCGCAGACCGCAACCACCAACCCGCGGCAGCACTACTTCGTGCCGCAGCCGATGCCCTGGCCGATCATGGGGTCGATCGCGCTGTTCAGCATGACGACCGGCGCGGTGTTCGTATTCAATTCGCACCACGGCGGATGGATCTCGATCGCGATCGGCTTCATGATCCTGCTGTACATGCTGTTCCGCTGGTTCGGCGCCGTGATCGGCGAATCCGAATCCGGCAAGTACGGCAAGTGGGAGGACGTTTCGTTCCGCTGGGGGATGAGCTGGTTTATCTTCTCAGAGGTGATGTTCTTTGCGGGCTTTTTCGGCGCTCTCTTCTACACCCGCGTGCTTTCGGTGCCCGACCTGGCAAGCTTGCAGAGCCAGGCGCTGTTGTGGCCGAATTTCTCGAGTCACTGGCCATCGGCGGGTCCGGGGTTCACGGGGCATTTCACCCCGATGGAAGCGTGGGGGATACCCGCGGTGAATACGGCACTCCTGCTGAGTTCCGGAGTGACAGTGACGATCGCGCACTGGGCGTTGAAGCAAAACAAGCGCGGTATGTTGAACCTGTTCCTTGGATTCACCATTGCGCTGGGGGCGCTGTTCCTTGCGTTTCAGGCGCATGAGTACGGCCACGCCTACTCTCAACTGAACCTCAAGCTTACTACCGGCGTGTACGGGTCGACTTTCTTCATGCTGACGGGATTCCACGGCTTCCACGTGACGCTTGGCGCGATAATGCTGACGGTGATTCTCGTACGCTGCACGAGGGGGCACTTCAAGCCTGATCACCATTTCGCCTTCGAAGCAGTAGCCTGGTACTGGCACTTCGTCGACGTGGTGTGGCTCGGGCTTTTTATTTTCGTGTACCTGCTATAGGTGGGCGACCGCCAATCGGACACAACCAGGAGGGGAGGCGCCCGCGTAGCGCCACGGAGGAGAAGCTCAAACGCCGCACAGGGTGCGGCGTCTTTTTTTGAGATCGGCTTTACCGGACTGAAAGTTCAGCTCAGCCTGCCATGGATGAAACCGAAATAGAGTCCGGCCATCAAAAACAGGAACAGAAAGACAGACAGGCCGACGCGGAGCGCGAGCGCCTTGAAAGCGCGGTCCGAGCCGCTCTGGTCATGGAATATGAAAAACAGCGCCGAGCCGAGACTTGCGACGATCAGGACGAGCACGGCGATGACGAAGTAACGCATGGGGGAGAAGTTTAATGGATACCTGCTCCCGCTTCCACGCGTACACAGCATGATCAGCCTAACCGCTTTCCGTCCGACCTGGTGGAGCGCCGCGCTCACGGCGGCCGGCTGCGCGGCGTTTATCGCGCTCGGCAACTGGCAATCGCACCGGGCGCAGGAAAAGCGCGCGCTCGCCGCGCGGGTCGACGCGGCACTCGCCGGCCCGCCGATCGAGCTGCCTGCGCACCAGATCGAGGCGGCAAATTTCGTTTTGCGCGGCGTGGTCGCGCAGGGCGAGTTTGTGCCGGCGCACACCGTGTTCCTGGACAACAAGATCCACCAGGGTCGCGTCGGCTACGAAGTGGTGACCCCATTACGGCTCGCGGGCGGAAAGCTGCATGTGCTGATCGATCGCGGCTGGACGCCGGCCGATCCGCGGCGGGAGTTTCTGCCGCAGGTGCCCACGCCTTCCGGCCGGCAGCGCATCGAAGGGCTCGCGTTGGCCCGTTTGCCGCACGCTTTCGAGCCGTTCCATCGCACCCCGCCAGGAAGGGTGTGGCAGAACCTGCGGCTCGCAGATTTCAGCCGGGCGAGCGGCCTGTCCCTGCTGCCGCTGGTGATCGAGCAGCGCTCGGCCACGCCGGATGGCTTGGCGCGGGACTGGCCGCGGCCGGACACCGGCGCCGCGCGCAACGAGAGCTACGCGCTGCAGTGGTACTTGTTCGCGCTGCTCGCGCTGGTGCTGTTCGTGGTTCACTCTTATCGCGAGGGGCGCCGTCGTGGCAGCTGAGGGCGTCAAGCGCGCGCGGCTGAAGCTGGCGTTGATCGGGCTCTTCTTCGCCCTCCCGTTCGCGCTCGCCTGGATCGCGTACTGGTTACATTGGACCCCGGGTCATACCGGCAACTACGGTGCGCTGCTGCAACCCCCGCGGCAGCTGCCCGGCGGCGGGCTCACGGCGCTGGACGGCAAGCCGTTCTCCCTCTCGAGCCTGCGCGGCAAGTGGGTGATGCTCCAGTTCGACGCTGCCGCTTGCGACGCTTACTGCGAGCGTAAGCTCTATTTCATGCGCCAGCTGCGCGTGGCGCAGGGCAAGGACAGAGACCGCGTCGAGCGGGTCTGGATCCTGACCGACGGCGGCACGCCGCGGCGCGCCCTGATGACCGCGATCGACGGCACCTACGTCGTGCGCGCGGCCGACGGCACTGTCGCCGCGGCCTTCGCGCCCGCCGGGCGGGCGCAGGACCACATCTACCTCATCGATCCGCTTGGCAACCTGATGATGCGATTTCCGCGCGACCCGGACCCTTCGAAAATGCTGAAGGACTTGCAGCGTCTGCTAAAGATCTCGCAGATCGGATGAAAGCCTACCGCACACTGGTCGTGGCCGCGGCGCTGCTCGCGTTCATCGTGGTGGTGGTGGGCGCCTTCGTGCGCCTGTCCGACGCCGGGCTCGGCTGTCCGGACTGGCCCGGCTGCTACGGCAAACCGGCGCCTGCGCTGGCGAAGGCCGCGATCGCACGCGCCGTCGCCCGGCAGGGCGGTGAGCACGGACCGGTGTCGCTCGGCAAGGCGTGGAAGGAAATGGGCCACCGCTACCTGGCAGGCACGCTCGGGCTGCTCATTCTGGCGATCGCGCTGCTGAGCTGGCTGCGGCGGCGCTTGCTCGCTCAATCGCCCTGGCTCGCCACCGCGATCGTTTTCGTGGTCGCGCTGCAGGCCGCGCTCGGGATGTGGACGGTGACTCTGCTGCTCAAGCCCGCCATCGTGACCGCGCATTTGGCTGGCGGGATGGCGACTTTCGCCCTCGTGCTGTGGCTTGCGTTACGCCAGTGGCGCTTCGACTCCGCGCCGGAGGCGCGCAGCTTGCGCGGCCCTGCCGCATTCGCACTATGCGTCGTCGCGACGCAGATCCTGCTCGGCGGGTGGGTAAGCGCGAACTACGCTGCGCTCGCCTGTCCGGACTGGCCGCTATGTCTCGGGCTGGTGGTCCCGCCGATGGACTTCTCGCACGCCTTTCATCTGGTACGGGAGCTGGGTCATACCGGTGATGGGGAGATGTTGCCTTTCGCCGCGCTGACGGCAATTCACTGGACCCATCGCACGTTCGCGCTGCTGGTGGTGCTGGTCGTGGGTTGGACGGCGTACCGCGGGTTCAGGGTGCGCGCGCTGCGGCCGCTCGCTTGGCTGCTTGCCGCCGTTCTGGGGATCCAATTTTCGCTCGGCGTGGCCAACGTGCTGGCCGGCCTCCCGCTCGCGGTCGCGGATGCGCATAATGCCGGCGCGGCGCTCCTTCTCGGCTCGCTGGTCGTGTTAAACTTCTTTGCTTTCCACGGCTTGCGTCCACTGCGGCAGAAAGCATGAACACCCAGGTTCTATCCCCCGGCTTGGCAAGGACGTTCGCACAGCGCGCGCGGTCCTTTTACGCGCTGACCAAACCGCGCGTGGTCTCTCTCATCGTGTTTACCGCGGTGATCGGCATGCTGCTTGCGGCCCCTGGCGCCGTGCCGGCGCAGATCCTGTTCGCGGGGACGCTTGGTATCGCGCTGGTCGCGGGCGCGGCGGCGGCGATCAACTGTCTGGTCGAGCAGCGCATAGACGCGCTCATGCAGCGCACGCGCTGGCGCCCGCTGCCGCGCGGAGAACTCAGCGGGTTGCAGACAGTGGTATTCGCCGGGGCGATGGGGGGTCTCGGGCTGTGGCTACTGGCGAACTTCGTCAATCCGCTCACCATGTGGCTGACGCTCGCGACGTTCGTCGGCTACGCGGTCGTGTACACCGTGATCCTGAAGCCGGCCACGCCGCAGAACATCGTGATCGGTGGCGCCTCGGGCGCCATGCCGCCGGTGCTGGGCTGGGCCGCGGTCACAGGCGAAGTGCACACCGAGGCGATGCTGCTGTTTCTGATTATTTTCGCCTGGACCCCGCCGCACTTCTGGGCCCTGGCGCTGTACCGCACCGCCGACTACGCCAAGGCGGGCTTGCCGATGCTGCCTGTGACGCACGGCAAGGCGTATACGCGGCTTCAGGTTCTGCTCTATACGATCATCCTGTTCGCGGTGAGCCTGCTGCCGTACGCGATTCGGATGAGCGGGGTGCTCTACCTGGCGGCTGCCTGCGCGCTCGGCGCCGTGTTTCTCGCCTATGCGATCCGTGTCTACGTGGCGTACAGCGACCGCGTCGCGCGCGCGATGTTTCGCTACTCGATCATCTACCTCGCCGCGCTGTTCGGTGCGCTGCTCGTTGACCACTATCTGGCGCACTAGCCTCGCCGCGCTTGTGCTCGCTGGCCTGCTCGCGGGGTGTGGCGGCGGCGGACCGAAGTTCAGGAACACGGATATCACCGGGGCCGGCTACGGCGAGACGCTCTCGCTCACCGATCACAACGGAAAGACCCGCACGCTGGCCGATTTCCGCGGCAAGGTGGTGGTGCTGTTCTTCGGCTATACGCATTGCCCGGACGTCTGTCCAACCACGCTCGCGGAGCTTTCGCAGGTGATGAAATCGCTTGGCCCGGACGCCGACCGAGTGCAAGTACTGTTCGTGACGGTCGATCCGGAACGTGACACGCCAGCCGTTCTCGCCAAGTACGTCACGGCATTCGATCCGCGTTTTCTGGGCCTTTACGGCGACGCCGCGGCGACGCGGCGCGCAGCGAAGGAATTCAAGGTGTTCTACGAGAAGCGAGCGGGGTCCTCGCCCGGCGAGTACACCATGGACCACAGCGCCGGCACCTACGTGATCGACCCCAAGGGACGCCTCAGGCTGTTCGTCGGCTACGGCAAGGCCGGCGCCGACCTCGTGCACGACATTCGAACGCTGCTGAACGAGAAGTAGAGCTCTCTCAGGCAGCCGTCGCCGGCAGCGACAGGGGGGCGCCTTGCTGCTCCATCACCTTGCGCATCCTTTCTAGCGCCTTCGCCTCGATCTGGCGGATGCGTTCGGCGGATACATGAAACTCGTCCGCCAAGTCGTGCAGCGTGGCTGAGTCCTTCTCACGCAGCCAGCGCGTCTCGATGATTCGCCGGCTGCGCGCGTCGAGCGCGCCGAGCGCCTTTGCCAGCCCGGCGGCGGACGTGCGCGCGTTTTCCTCCGCTTCGAGCAGCTGCGAGGGCTCGCGGCTGGCGTCGGACGCGAGGTATTGCGCCGGCGCGAAGCTGTCGTCGTCGTCGTCCGCTTCGAACGCGATGTCCTGGCCGGCGAGGCGCGACTCCATTTCCGTCACTTCCTCGGGCTTGACCCGCAGCTCCGTCGCGACGCGCTTGATGTCGTCACTCGACATGGGCGCCAGCCCGCGCTTCATCGAGCGCAGGTTGAAGAACAGTTTGCGCTGCGCCTTGGTGGTGGCGACCTTCACCAGCCTCCAGTTGCGCAGCACGTATTCGTGGATCTCGGCCCGGATCCAGTGAATCGCGAACGACACCAAGCGCACTCCGCGCGAAGGGTCGAAGCGTTTGACCGCCTTCATCAGGCCAATGTTGCCTTCCTGGATCAGGTCGGCGTGCGGCAACCCGTAACCGAGATAGCCGCGCGCGATCGCGACCACCAGGCGCAGGTGTGACAGCACCAAGCCCCGCGCCGCCTCGAGATCGTCGCTTTCGCGGTAGCGCCGCGCGAGTGACTGTTCTTCCTCGGCGCTCAAGATCGGGAAGCGGTTGACGGTCTGGATGTAGCTGTCCAAGCTCCCCGTCGCCAAGGGGACAGGCACGGAGACCGGAACCGGCATGGTCATCGTCGCTTGCATCGTCATACCTCCTGTCTGCTGCGATTTTAGCACTCGTTAGATTGGAGTGCTAAACGCTTCCGGAGTTCCCCTAAGGTGCAGCTTCAATGTCTTTATTT
Source organism: uncultured beta proteobacterium (assembly GCA_963755395.1). GTDB lineage: Bacteria > Pseudomonadota > Gammaproteobacteria > Burkholderiales > SG8-39 > DAHVFK01. The sequence continues at coordinate 421,865 of CAVWJJ010000004.1, forward strand.
AGGCTGAATTTCACGTAAGTACCTGCTCACCGACAGAGAGGCGCCCAGCCACCCAAGGGCACCGGCGAAGAGCACGACGGCCAGAGAGTCGCCTTGCGAGAGGAAGTCAAAGCGAAAGCTCGAGCCGTAGGTTTGGGCAAGCGTCCGGACCTCGCCGTTGAGCAAATGCAGGCTGCCCCAGACGATGCCCAGCGCCAGCGCTCCGCCCGCCAGCCCCTGCAGCAGCCCGAGATAGAGGAACGGCCGGCGGATGAAGGCGTCTGTCGCGCCGATCAGTTTCGAGACTTCGATCTCGTCGCGCTGGGTAAGGATCTGGAGCCGGATCGTGTTGAAGGTCACTGCGATCAGCCCGAACGCGAGCAAGGCCGCAAGCAGCAGCACCGCGAGGCGCCCGAGGCGCGCGAGCGAGGTCAGCCGCCGGGCCCAGACCGCGTCGGCCTGCACGTGCGCGACCGACGGCGCGCGGCGCAACTCCTGCGCGAGCGCGGCCAGATTCTCAGGATCGGAGTCCCGCGCCTGCACGACGAACGCATCCGGCAGGGGATTGTGATCCAGGGCGTCGACGACGTCGGCCAGTCCTTCGGTCGTTTTGAGCTCCTTCAACGCCTGCTCGCGCGAAACGAACCGCACCTGGCCGATGCGCGGGTCGGATTTGAGGCGTGTGCCGAGTGCGTCCGCGTCGCCCTTGGTCGAGCCCGGCTTGAGGTAGACCGATATCTGAGGTTCGAGCGTAACGCCGGCGGCAAGCGAACTCAGTGCGTCGAGCAGGGAATAGCCGCCGGCGGGCAGCGACAGCGCGATCCCGATTACGAGCGCGCTGACCGCGCCGCTTGCTTTCTGCGCGGCGAGTTTGCCGAGCGCGGCGATCAGGGCCCGGCGATGCTGCCGCAGCCAGGACCTCACGGCGCCGAGTCCTCGACCACGTGCCCCGCGGCGAGCCGCAGCACGCGCCGCCCGTAGCGCGTCACAAGCCCGAGGTCGTGCGTCGCCAGCAGCACGGTGACGCCGACCTGATTAAAGGCGACGAATATCTCCAACACGCGCTGTGCGGCTTCGGCGTCCAGGTTTGCGGTCGGCTCGTCCGCGATGAGGATCGCAGGCCGGTTCACTACCGCGCGAGCGATCGCCAGTCGCTGCTGCTCGCCGCCCGAGAGCTGCACCGGGTTCGCTCTCTCGCGCCCGAGCAGGCCCACCTTGTCGAGCGCGGCGCGGGCGCGCCGCGCTGCTTCCCTGGGCGCAAGGCTCGAAAACGATAGCGGCAGCATGAGGTTCTCAACCACGCTGCGGTCGTAGAGCAGCTTCTGGTCCTGGAACACCAGCCCCAGGTTTCGCCGCAGGAATGGGATCGCTGCGGGCCTGAGAGCGCCGACATTCTGGCCGTTGACGATGACCGATCCCGAGCTAGGACGCTCGATCGCCGGGATCAGCTTGAGCAGCGTCGATTTGCCGGCCCCGGAATGTCCGGTGACGAACACCAGCTCGCCAGCATCAATGCTGAGCGAGACGCCCTGCAACACGTCCTGCCCTCCCGGGTAGCGCTTGGAGACTGCGGAGAAGCTAATCAACCAGGGCCTCGACGAAATCGCGCGCCACGAACGGGCGCAAATCGTCGACGCCCTCCCCGACGCCGACGAAGTAAAGCGGAATTGGGCTCTTTCCGGGCTGCTTCGAGCGCACCAGGGCGATCGCGGCGATCACGCCGCCTTTTGCGGTGCCGTCGAGCTTGGTCAGAATAAGTCCGGTGAGGCCGAGCGCCTCGTCGAACGCCCTGACCTGCGCAAGCGCGTTCTGCCCGGTATTCGCGTCGAGCACCAGCAGGATTTCGTGCGGCGCCCCGGGAAGCGCCTTGGCGAGCACCCGCTTCACCTTGCGGATCTCTTCCATCAGGTGCAATTGCGTCGGAAGCCGGCCCGCGGTGTCCGCCAGCACGACGTCGATGCCGCGTGCGCGCGCTGCGCTTACCGCGTCGAAAACCACTGCGCCCGGGTCGCCGTTCTGTTGCGAGACCACGTTCACGCCGTTGCGCTCGCCCCAGGCTTCGAGCTGTTCGCGCGCCGCGGCGCGGAACGTGTCTCCGGCGGCGAGCAGGACGCTCTTACCCTGGGATTGCAGCCACTTCGCCAGCTTGCCGATCGATGTCGTCTTGCCGGAGCCGTTCACGCCCGCGATCATGATCACGCACGGCGCGGCGCGCGACAGGTCCAACTTTCGCTCGAGCGGCGCCACGATCTCGAGCAGGGCGACCTCGAGCGCGTTCTTCAGGGCCACGCCGTCGGCGATGTGCTCCTTGCGCACCTTTGCGCGCAGGCGGTCGATGAGCGCCCGGGACGCCTCCACGCCACAGTCGGCTGCAAGCAGCGCAGTTTCGAGTTCCTCGAACAGCAATTCGTCGATCTTGCGCCGGCCGAGCAGCGCACCCAGTCCCCCGCCGAGGGCGTCGCGCGTGCGCGCCAACCCGGCCTTGAGGCGGGAGGTCCAGGATGCGGTTTCCTTCGAGGATCTGTTGCCCAGTCCAAACACGCGGATGGCGGCGCAAAAGCCGCTAAGATTGGCGCCCGATTCTATCAAACGGGGATCCGCGCTCAGATGAAGCAAGCGGGCGACAGAGCGCAGCCGGCCGGACGCGTTCGGATCGTGGGCGGCGCTTGGCGCAGCCGCATGATAAGCGTGCCGTCGCGACCGGGACTGCGCCCAACCCCGGATCGCGTGCGCGAAACGCTGTTCAACTGGCTCGGCCAGGACCTGGCCGGTCTTTCGTGCCTGGACCTGTTTGCGGGCAGCGGCGCACTGGGCTTCGAGGCCGCATCGCGCGGCGCGCGGCGAGTCGTGATGGTTGAGAGTGACCAGGCGACGATCGCGACGCTGCGCGCGAGCCGCGCAGCGCTTGGCGCCGAGCGAGTGGAGATCGTTTCGAGCGACGCCTTCGCTTACCTCGCCGCGGCAAGCGAGCGCTTCGACGTGGTTTTCCTCGATCCACCCTTCAGGCAGAATGCGCTGTCCGCCGTCTTGGAGGTGCTGCCGCCGTGCCTTGCGCCGCAGGCGCGCGCGTACCTCGAGGCCGCCTCGCCGCTGGCCGCACCGGAACCCTGGCGCGAGCTGCGGCGCAAGCGTACCGGGCAGGTAAGCTATCAGCTACTGCAATGGAGCACAGATGATACGAGCCGTCTATCCGGGAACGTTTGACCCGCTCACGCGCGGACACGAGGACATCGTGCGGCGGGCGGCGTCGCTGTTCAAGAGCGTGATCATCGGCGTAGCCGACAGCCAGGCGAAGCGCCCGTTCTTCACCCGCAGCGAGCGGGTGGACATGGCGCGCGAGGTGCTCGGCGACCTGAAGAACGTAAAGGTGGTGGGTTTCGCCGGGCTGCTGATCGACTTTATCCGCGAGCACAAGGCGCGGGTGATCATGCGGGGGCTGCGCGCGGTGGCGGACTTCGAGTACGAATTCCAGCTCGCCGGCATGAATCGCAATCTCTACCCCGACGTCGAGACCATTTTCCTGACGCCTTCCGAGCAGCACATGTTCATTTCGGCCACGCTGGTGCGCGAGATCGCCACCCTGGGCGGCGACGTGTCAAAGTTCGTTCACCCCCTGGTGCGTCGCAAGCTGAGCGAGAAAGTGAAGTCGCTCGGCGGCTGAAGGCGCGCTAGCGCTGGCAAGACGGGCAGTAGAACGTCGCGCGCTGACCTTGCACCCTGCGCCTGACGGGCGCGCCGCAGCGCCGGCAGGGTTCGCCCGCCCGGTCGTAGACCCAGTAGCGCTGCTGGAAGTAGCCTGGGCGGCCATCGCCGCCGACAAAGTCGCGCAGGCTCGACCCTCCGGCGCGGATCGCGGCGCGCAACGTTTTTTTGATTGCGCCCGCGAGGCGCAGGCAGCGCTCGGGCGAGAGGCTCCCCGCGCGGGCGAAGGGGTGGATTCGCGCCAGGAAAAGGCTTTCGCTGGCGTAGATGTTTCCTACACCGACGATGCGCCGTGCGTCCATAAGGGTCTGCTTTACGCTCGCGCGAAGGCCGCGCGTCAGCGCATGCAGGCGCTTGGCGTCGAAGGCCCGCGTCAGCGGCTCGACGCCCAAATGTCGCAGCAGCGGATGCATGTCTGGGGGCGCGTCAGTCCACAACACGGCGCCGAAACGCCGCGGATCGCGCAGCCGAAGAATAAGCTCGCCGAACTGCAGGTCGAGGTGGTCGTGCTTGAGCGGCGGCGTATTGCGCGCCATGAGGCGCAGGCTGCCCGACATGCCCAGATGCACGATGAGATGGCCGTCGCCGCAGTCGAACAGCAAGTACTTGCCGCGTCGCCGCAGCGAGCGGATCTCGCGCCCTGCGAGGTGCGCGATCGCGTCCTGGACCCGCCAGCGCAGCCGCGGCTCGCGCACGGCGACGCCGGTGAGGGTACGGCCAGTCAGCTGGGGCGCGATGCCGCGCAGCGTCACTTCAACTTCCGGTAGCTCGGGCACTTGAACTTGCGGCCTGGATCTCGGTCAATGGGAAGTGTCGCGCGCAGCTTCGGTAGTGCGTCTTGTGCGGGGCATCAAATATACCTAATATGCGTCCGAATCGGGTTGCGGCCGTTGGCGTGCTCCCGCCCCTGCCGAAACCTTGGGAAGGAGTATGGTCGCAATATCCCCGATTTTGCGGAAGTTTGTCCTGCCGGCTGCGCTGCTGCTCGCGGGCGCGCTGGCCGGCGCGCAGGTGAGTGCCGCCAAGGCGCCTGAGCGGCTGCCCAGCGAGAGGCTGACCGAGCCTATCCTGTACGAATTGCTGGTGGCCGAGATCGCCGCTCAGCGCGGCGACCTCGAGTTGGCGGCCAAGACCTACATCGATCTCGCCAAGCGAACGCGCGACCCGCGCATCGCGCGGCGCGCGGTGGAAATCGCAAACTTCGCGCGCATGCCGGAGCTCGCGCTCGAGGCGGCGAAGCTCTGGCACGAAACCGAGCCGGACTCGGCACCCGCGCTGCAGATGGTGACCGTGTATCTGGCAGCCGTAAGGCGCGTCGACGAGGCCGAGCCCTATCTCAGAAAGCTGCTGTCCTCCGGCGAGACCAAGCCCGAGAGCGTTTTCATGCAAGTCAATCGTCTGCTCGCCGCAAACCCGGACAAAGCCGCCAACCTGAGGCTCGTGCGCAAGCTCGCCGCCGGGTACCCTGATCTGCCGAACGCGCGTTTCGCGGTCGCGCAGGCGGCCATGGCGGCCGACGACGAACAACTCGCGCTGCGGGAGATACGTCGCGCTGCCGAGCTGCGCCCGGACTGGGCGGTCGCCGCGGAATTCGAGGCGCAGATCCTGCAGACCAAGTCGCCGGCCGGGGCCGCCAAGCGTCTCGCGCGCTACCTCGAGGAGTATCCCGCGCAAAACGACGTACGCATGAGCTACGCCCGCCTGCTGGTGAGCGAGAAGCGCTACGCCGAGGCGAGGCTACAGTTCGAGAAGCTGCAGGCCGCGAATCCCGACAGCACCGAGGTTATTTATGCCGTGGGCCTGCTTGCTTTCCAGCTCAAAGACTATGCGATGGCCGAAGCGAGCATGAAGCGCCTGCTCGCGCTGGACTACCGGGATCCGGACGGTGCGCACTACATCCTGGGCCAGATCGAAGAGGCGCAGAAGCGCTGGCCGCAAGCGATCGCCTGGTACGAGCAGATCCAGAGCGGCGATCATTTTCTTCCGTCGCGCCTGCGCGTGGCGCAGGCGATGGTGCAGGAAGGCAAGCTCGATGCCGCGCGGGCCTACCTGCATGCGGTAAAGGTCACCGGCAAGCAGGACGAGGTACAGCTGGTCATCGCCGAGGCGCAGTTGCTGCGCGACGCGCATGACGCTGCCGGCGCATTCGCGCTGCTCGGCCGCGCACTGGAGAAGAGCCCGGACCAGCCCGAGCTGCTCTACGATCAGGCGCTCACGGCCGAAAAGCTCGGCCGCTACGACGTTCTCGAGCAGAGCTTGCGCAAGGTCATCAAGCTCCAGCCCGACCATGCGCAGGCGTACAACGCCCTGGGATACTCGTTCGCCGAACGCAATATGCGCTTGCCCGAAGCGCGCAAGCTGATCGAGAAGGCACTTCAGCTGCGGCCGGACGACAGCTTTATCATCGACAGCATGGGCTGGGTCCTTTACCGGCAGGGAGACCTCGCCGAGGCGGAGACTTACCTGCGCCGCGCCTACGGCGATCAGCACGATGCGGAAATCGGCGCACATCTGGGCGAGGTACTCTGGGTCGAGGGCAAACGCGAAGAGGCGCGCCGAATCTGGAGCGAGGCGCTGAAAAACAACCCCGACAACGAGACCTTGCGAAAGACGGTTGGGCGCTTCAATCCCTAGAGGATCGGGGTGAGCGCAAGAAACAATTTGCGCGTTCTCGCTGCTGCTGCGCTGGCGGTCCTCCCGGCGTGCGCCGAACTCCCGTTCCTGCAGCCGACGGCGGGGCTTGAATTCCAGCTTTCGGGCCGGATCGCGGTACGCTACAACGATCAGGGCTCGAGCGGAAATATTGCGTGGCGCCACCGCGCGGCGGGCGATGAGATGCTGATCACGTCGTCCCTCGGGCAAGGCGTGGCGCGGATCGAGCGCGCGGGCGACATGGTGACCGTCACCGCTTCCGACCGGCGCGTGTATCGCGCGCACGACGCAGAATCGCTCACCGAGCAGGTGCTCGGGTTCCGCGTGCCGCTCGCAGGACTGTCCGACTGGGTGCGCGCGAAGCCGGCGCCCGGGCCCGCGCGCCAGGTCAGGGATTCGCGCGGTCGACTGAGCGAACTCGAGCAGGACGGTTGGCGCATCTACTACCTGGCTTACGACGAGGGCAGCGGCTTGCCGGCGCGCCTGCGCCTGGTCTATCCCGGTCTTGAGCTGCGCCTTGCGATCGGTGAGTGGCAAGTACGCCCATGAGTGAGTTCGAGTGGTATCCGGCGCCGGGGAAGCTCAATCTCATGCTGCACGTGCTAGGTCGCCGCGACGACGGCTACCATATATTGCAGACGGTGTTCCGCCTGATCGAGCGTGCTGACCGGGTTGGTGTCCGCGCCCGCTCGGACGGCGGGCTGCGCCGCGTGGCGCCTCATCCCGCCGTGCCGGAGAAGGAGGACCTGGCATTGCGTGCAGCCCTGCTGCTCAAGGACCATGCGCTGGCACGCATGGGCCCGCCCGCGCGCCTGCTCGGCGCCGATATCGCGCTCGAAAAGACTCTGCCGATAGGCGGCGGGTTGGGCGGCGGGTCCTCCGATGCGGCCACGGTGCTGCTGGTCCTCAATCGCCTGTGGGACCTAAACCTGCCGCGCGCCGAGCTGAGTTCGCTTGCGCTCGCGCTAGGCGCCGATGTGCCGTTTTTCGTATTCGGCGAATGCGCTCTCGGCGAAGGCGTCGGCGAGCGCCTGACCGGGCTCATGCTGGAGCCTGCCTGGTACCTCGTTTTGGTGCCCCAAGTTGCGGTTTCTACGAGAGAAATCTTCTCGGATGCCGCGTTGACACGCGATACGAAACAACTCAAAATACCGCCCTTTTTGTCGGGGCAAGGAAGGAACGACCTGGAGCCGGTCGTTACCGCCCGCTACCCCGAGGTTGCGGCTAATCTCGCGTGGCTCAAACAGCGCGCAGGGGTGGCCCGCATGACGGGATCAGGGGCCTGCGTGTTCGCCGAATTCTCTGAACGAGACGAGGCGCAAGCTATACAGTCGCAGTTGCCGGAAGCGATGCGGGGCTTCGTCACGATGGGCCTCCAGCGTCATCCGCTTTACGACTGGGCAGACTGAGGGTTCGCGGGGCGGTTCTCGCGGATGGCAGCACATGTTGGGGAGTCGCCAAGCTGGTTAAGGCACCGGATTTTGATTCCGGCATTCCCAGGTTCGAATCCTGGCTCCCCAGCCACTCACTAGCACTGGACCAGCCAACATGGTCGGCACGTCGCTCGAGCGACTGATGGTATTCACCGGCAACGCCAACCCGCGCCTCGCGCAGGACGTGACGCGCCATCTCAATATCTCGCTCGGCCGCGCGATTGTGGGCAAGTTCTCGGACGGCGAAGTGCTGGTCGAGCTGCTCGAGAACGTGCGGGGCAAGGACGTGTTCGTGCTGCAGTCGACCTGCGCTCCGACCAACGACAATCTGATGGAATTGCTGGTGATGGTCGACGCGCTCAAGCGCTCGTCGGCGGCGCGCGTCACTGCGGCGATCCCATACTTCGGCTACGCGCGGCAGGACCGTCGCCCGCGCTCGGCGCGCGTCGCGATCAGCGCCAAGGTGGTCGCCAACATGCTCACATCGGTCGGCGTCGAGCGCGTGCTGACGATGGATCTGCACGCGGACCAGATCCAGGGCTTTTTCGACATTCCGGTCGACAATATCTATGCGGCGCCGATCCTGCTCGGGGATGTCTGGAAGCAGCGCTACGAGAATCTGATCGTCGTGTCACCCGACGTCGGCGGCGTGGTGCGGGCCCGGGCGCTGGCCAAGCGGCTGGAGTCCGACCTCGCGATCATCGACAAGCGTCGTCCGCGCGCAAACGTGTCCGAAGTGATGAACATCATCGGTGAGGTTGAAGGGCGCACCTGCGTGATCATGGACGACATGGTCGACACGGCGGGAACGCTGTGCAAGGCGGCGCAGGTGTTGAAGCAGGAGGGCGCAACCAAAGTGGTCGCCTATTGCACGCATGCAGTGCTTTCCGGCGGCGCGATCGAGCGCATCGCCAGCTCGGACATGGACGAGTTGGTGGTGACCGATACTATTCCCCTGAGCGAAGAAGGGCGGGCGTGCCCCAAGATCCGGCAGCTGTCGGTGGCGACGCTTCTGGCGGAGACCATATTGCGCATATTCACCGAGGAATCGGTGAGTTCGCTGTTTATCGAGTAGGTTTATCAACCCTGCCTGTGTCTGGTCGCGGACCTGGCGGAAAATACGAAGGAGCAAGAGATGAAAATCGAAATAAAAGCCAGCAAGCGCGAAACGCAGGGCACGGGTGCGAGCCGCCGCCTGCGGCGCGCGGGCAAGGTTCCGGGCATCGTTTACGGTGGAGAAAAGCAGCCGGTCAACATCGAGCTCGATCACAAGGACCTGCTCAAGAACCTTCATACCGAGGCGTTCCACGCATCGATCCTCACGCTGAAGCTGGAAGGAGGCGCGGAACCGGTGCTGCTGCGAACATTCAACATGCACCCCTACAAGGGGGAGGTCCAGCACGTCGACTTCCAGCGGGTATCCAAGGAAAGAAAGATCCACATGAAGGTGCCGCTGCACTTCATAAACGCCGAGACGTCGCCGGGCGTCAAGCAGCAAGGCGGGGTGGCGAGCCACGTGATGAACGAGCTGAGTATCGCTTGCCTGCCGGACGACCTGCCGGAATTCATCGAGGTCGACATGGGCGGGCTGGCGGTCGGCGGGTCGATACATGCCAAGGACATCCAGTTGCCGAAGGGCGTCGAGGCCGTTCTGCACAAGGGTGAGAACCCGGTCGTGGCGACGGTGATGCTGCCGACGCTGATCGCCGAGGAAGAAGAGGCGCCGGCGGAGGAGGCGGCACCGGCCGCATCCGAGGTGCCGACCTCCGCGCAGGCGACTCCGGAGAAGGCTCCCGAGGGCGCCCCTGCGGAAAAGGGCGGCGACAAGGGCGGCGAGAAGAAAGAGAAGAAATAGGGCGCCCGACGAAAGGGGGCGGCAGGGACCCGTCGGTCCTTGCCGCCTTTTGTTTCTAGGTAAGCATGTCGGGCATCCGCCTAATCGTCGGCTTGGGAAATCCGGGCAAGCAGTACGAGCGCACGCGTCACAATGCGGGGTTCTGGCTCGTCGAGCGCTTCGCCGCGCGCGCGGGAATTTCGCTGAGGAGTGAGCCCAGGTACCACGCCTATGTCGGTCGCCACGAGCCGAGCGGGGCGTGGCTGCTACTGCCGCAGACCTTCATGAACGTTAGCGGCAAGTCGGTCGCTTTGCTCGCTGGATTCTTCAAGATATCCGCAGGCGAGATTCTGGTTGCGCACGACGAACTGGACTTCGTTCCGGGCGTTGCCAAGATGAAGCAGGGTGGCGGCGTTGCCGGCCACAACGGGCTCAAGGACATCGCCGCGCGGATCGGCGCGCTCGATTTCTGGCGCCTGCGGCTTGGCATCGGCCATCCCGGGGACAAGAGCCAGGTGGCGGACTACGTGCTGGGAAGACCGGCGCCCGAAGATCGCGAGGCGATTGAGCGTGCGATCGAAAAGTCGCTCGACGTGCTTCCCCTGTGCCTGACGGGCGACCTGCAGGGCGCGATGTTGAAGCTGCACACAAAGGAAAAAGCTTGAGCCTCAAATGCGGCATCGTAGGGCTGCCGAACGTCGGTAAGTCAACCTTGTTCAACGCGCTCACCAAGGCCGGGATCGCGGCCGACAACTATCCTTTCTGCACCATCGAGCCGAATGTCGGCATCGTCGAGGTGCCCGACCGCCGCATAGAGGCGCTGGTCGAGATCGCGAAGCCGCAGAAAGTGATTCCCGCTGTGGTCGAGTTCGTCGATATTGCCGGCCTGGTCGCCGGAGCGTCGAAGGGAGAGGGCCTCGGCAACCAGTTCCTCGCCAACATCCGCGAGACCGATGCCATCGCGCACGTCGTGCGCTGCTTCGAGGACCCGAACGTGGTGCACGTCGCTGGAAGGGTCGACCCCGTATCGGACATAGAGACAATCGACACCGAGCTCGCACTGGCAGACCTTCAGACCGTGGAAAAGCAGCTTGCGCGCAGCGCGAAGCTGGCCAAAGCGGGGAGCGATAGAGAGGCGCAGCGCCTGGTTGCGGTACTGGAGAAAGTGCAGAGCGCACTGAATGCGGGTCGCCCCGCCCGTACGGCGGATCTCTCGAAGGAAGAGCTGGTGCTGATGCGGCCCTTGTTTTTGCTGACGATGAAACCGACCATGTACGTCGCGAACGTCAACGAGAACGGTTTTCGCGACAACCCGCTGCTCCGGGTTGTCGAGGCGCACGCCGCCAAGGAGGGCGCGCCGGTGGTGGCCATCTGCGCCGCCCTGGAGGCCCAGATCGCGGACATGCCCGAGGACGACAAGAAGGTCTTCCTCGCCGACATGGGCATGGAAGAGCCGGGACTGAACCGGGTTATCCGCGCGGGATACGGGCTGATGAGCCTGCAGACCTACTTCACGGTCGGGCCGAAGGAGGTGCGTGCCTGGACGGTTCCAGTCGGTGCTACCGCTCCGCGGGCGGCCGGCGTGATCCATACCGACTTCGAGCGCGGCTTCATTCGCGCCGAGGTGGCAGCCTATGCGGACTTTGTCGCCTGCAAGGGCGAGCAGGGAGCCAAGGAGGCCGGCAAGCTGCGCATAGAGGGCAAGGAATACGTCGTCAAGGACGGCGACGTGATGCACTTCCGCTTCAACGTCTGAGCCACGGCTGCTCTATTTCTTTGCTTTGAGCTCGGCGTCGATTTGATCCAAAAGAGCCTGCTGCCAGTCCGGCTGGAAATTCAGCGGCGCCAGCACTGGCTTGCTTACGACCTCGACCTTCGTGCTGGCGCGCGTCACCGGGGTGATGAATACCGCAACTTTTTCGCCCAGGCCCTTCCAGGTGACGCCTTGCGTAAGGATCAATCTATGCGCCTTGCGGTCGCTTTCGGCGACCTCGAGCTCCTTCGCTTTCGCCGCAGAGAGCGTCGCGCGGTATACCGAACTGTAGCCGTGATGGTAGACGCGGCTCGCGCCTTGACCCTGTGCGTCCTTGACTGTTTGCGTGGACGCGCAGCCGCCGGTGAGCAGCGCGACAAAGGTGACAAGGAAGACGGAAACTTTCATTTGTTTCAAGCTACGATAGCGGCTCGACGCGGCCTTTAACGACCTTGACCCGGTCTCCGAGCTTCCAGTCCGGCACGCGGCTGCCTCTCACGGCGCGAATCGAGCCGTTATCCATCCGAACGCTTACTTCGTAGATCTTCGTCTGGCTGGAGATGTCGGGAGTGCCGCTCAGCGCGCCGAGAAGCATGACGATCATCTCGTCTCGCCCGCCGGAGACCGTGCTGACCCCGTACCTGGTCGCCCGGCTCTTGATTTCGCGTACCTGCTCGATGACCCCGCAGTAGCGGCATCCGTCGGCCGCTCTTGCCGTCGCGGTGGGCAGCGACCCGTCCGGCGAGAATTCGGTCCATCCGGTCACTGCGCCGAGTCCCGCGAGTAGCCCCGAAAAGACCACCGCACCGAGCGTCAGCGGCATCCTGCCAGTTGATTCAATGTGAGGCGAATGCATGAGACCAATCTACCGACGCATGCCGCTAACGCATACGGCCTATTTCTCACTCTGCTAGATATGGGCGACGCAAGCTGTCGTGCAGCGGCGACTCGGCGCGAAATTTGCGGCACTATTGCGCATGGCCTCGAAACGCAAAGCATCGGTTGCGATTGAATTCGCCAGGGACGAAGACGTCGCACGCTTGGCCGACCTGCTGGGACTGCTGCTCGCGCAGGAGGCAGATTTCGCCCCCGACCCGGAAAAGCAGCGCCGCGCTCTGCGCGCGATCGTCTCGGACGCGTCAGTTGGTCGCATCTACGTCGCGCGCGACGGCGCCAATCCGGTCGCGATGGTCAGCCTGCTCTATACCGTGAGCACGGCCGAAGGTGGCAAGGCGGCATGGCTCGAGGATCTGGTGGTGCGGCCGGACCGGCGCGGGCAAGGTATCGGCACAACCCTGCTTGAGCACGTGGCGGCGCAGGCGCGCGCGGACGGTGTGCTGCGCATCACGCTGCTTACCGATCCAGGCAACGAGCGCGCCCATGCGCTTTACCGCAGTCTGGGGTTCGAATTCTCCTCCATGCGCCCGATGCGCCTGAAACTTCTCTAGCGCGTCACCACGACCGGGATCAGGCGTCCCGGCGACGGCCAGACCCCGCGCATGACCGCGCGCGCGCCTTCGAATACGAGGAAGCTCTGCGCGCCGTAGTGCGGCAGGGGTCGTTGCAGCGCGCGCAGTGCCGCGGCGTCACGGACCGAAACGACCGCGACGGGCGTTGCATTGTCTGCGCGCTGCACCGTCCATACCTGGGCGCTGCCGCGGCTGGCGAGCGCCGTCGGCCGCGGCGGCAGGCCGAGGCGCACGAGCGCCGCGTCGACGTCGGCATTCAGTCCGACAAGAAGCACTGGATCGCCATGGACGGGAATCTCTGACAAGCCCAGCGTATGCGCCGGATTCTCGAACATGGCCTGAGCCAGGCCCTGCGCCGCGTTCGCCATCGCAACACCGCTCGAGGCGACCGCAATGTGCGGTGTGCGCGCCAGGATCCAGCGCCGAAGGATTGGCGGCAGCTGCCCCGGGTCGAGCGCCCGCCACAGGCGCAGCCCGGGATCGAGGCGCACCCCGTCAGGGGCGCGCTCCAGACTCAGCCGCGCAGTCTGGCGCTTGCGCTCGAGATCGAGCCAGCGCGTTTGAGTGTGCGTGCCGCTGACGATCTCGACCGGCACGCGCATGCGGTACGGCGGGGCCGACTGCGCGAACGCGAGCACAAGGGTCACCGCGCCGCCGGTGCGCTGCGCCTGCGCCGATTCGATGCGCAAGCGCGGGGCACCGGCACGCTCGACCCATTGCCCGAAAAACCAGGAGAGATCTCGTCCCGAGACGCGCTCGAAGGCGGCCCGCAGGTCGGTCCAGTTCGCGACCTGGAAGCGTTTGGCACGCCAGAAATCGCGCACGCCAGCCTCGAAGGCTTCGTGGCCGATAAGGTCGCGCAGCATGAAGAACACCATTGCCGACTTGCCATATCCGACCGCGGCGGCGGCGCCGTGCGCCCTTGAGCGGAACTGCGCCAGCGATTGCTGTTCACCGAGAGGCACGGCTGCATAGTCTCGCAGCCATGCGAGCCGCGTTTCCCGCGCGGCCGCGGGCGAGGATTCTTCCTTGTAGGCGTAGTCCGCCATAAAGGTCGTCAAGCCCTCACTCCAGTTGCCGCTCGCGTAGTCGACGTAGACGCCGTTGCCCCACCAGTTGTGCAGCACTTCGTGCCCGAGGGAGGTGGCCCGGATGAACGGCAGCTTTAGCACCGCCGCGCCGATGTAGGTAAGGGTCGGCATGCCGAATCCGGTCGGCAGCGGACTGGCGACGACCGAAAACGATGCGAAGGGGTAGCGTCCGATCACTTTGCTGTAGCGCTCGATATAGCGCTGGCTATCGTCCAGGTAGCCGGCGGCAAGCGGCGCCAGATCGGGGTAGAAGTAGGTTCGCAGCCGTAACGGCGCCGCGCCGCGCCGCGCTACCAATCTCTCGCGCACCAGGTACGGTCCTGCCATCAGTTCGATGCCGTCGGCCGGGTGGTCGAACTCGAAGCGTGCGCGGTAGCGGTCCCCCGAGACTTTCTCTTCGACCAACTGCCCGGGCACCAGTGCGCGCTGATCGTGCGGTAGCGAAAGCCGGACGCTGTAAGTGAACGGTACGTCCGAGACCGGATACCAGCCGCTTGTCGCGGGCAGATAACTGCCCGCCGGCGAGACCATGGCGCGCGTCTCCCTCAGCACTTCCCGATAGTCGAGCGACCGGTCGAGGGCCGGCAAGGTGCCCGCGTAGTCGATCCGCAGCGTCGCGCCATCTCCTGCGGACATGCGCCACAGATTGAGCTCGCCGTCGCTGCCCGCGAGTTCGACAGCGGCCGGAGCGCCGTCGACGCTCGCCGACCGGATCGCGAGCGCGCGATTGAGCTCGAACCGGAATTCGCCGACGGTTCTCACCTTGGCGGCCACCCGAAGCACCCGGGACGCCGGGTCGAGCCGCACGTCCAGGGCGAGCCGCGCGGTACCAGCCAGGGCCCACGCGGGCACCAGCGCCCACGCGAGCAGCACGGCCACATGCAAGCGGCGGGTCATCGTTCGGGCGGGAATTTCACCACCAGGTCGATTTCCTGACCATTTCGACGGATGCGCATCGGCAGCCATGTCCCCGGCGGTTGCGCGCGGACCTCACTGATCACTTCGCTCACGCTGGCGACGCCCTTGCCGGCGATCGAGACGATTCGGTCGCCCGCGCGCAAGCCGGTCGTCTCGGCGAGGCTGCCCTCGACCACCTCGACAACGCCGACGCCGTCCTTCGTCTGCTCGATGCGCACGCCAAGCCGAGGTGGAGGCGACGCAGATGCCGGCAGGCTCGGAACGGCGAACACGGCATCGGCGATTCCGGCCAGCCCTGCGCAGTCGCGGCTCGCGGCCACCGGTAGCAGCATGCCGATGCTCTCGATCCCAATGTCGCGTAACTGATGGGCGACACCGCGGCCGTAGCGTATGTGCCCGCTGCCCATGATGCCGACCACGAGCGGTTGACCCGCGCCGTCCAGCGCGCGCGCCGCTTCCGCCAGTCCCTGTGCCATGGCGCGATCCCAGGTCGTCTGCGAGTCGACGAAATGCAGGAAACTCGGGCTTTGGCGGCCCTTGTCCGGGCCGTTGCCCTCGGGATGAAGCTTGTAGACGTCGAACAAATCGTCCAGATAGGGCGCCGAGGGCGCCGCGGGTCGGGTAACCCCTTCCTTCTGCGACTCTGGCACCGCCTGCCACCCTTTGGCCGAGATCGCCTTTATCAGCGCCTGGTCGACGTTCAACGCCCGGATCGGGATGCGGTTGATGCGGGCGAAGCGAAGTAGGGGCAGATACAAGTCTGCTGGCCAGCCCCACGCCTTGTCCCAGTCCGTCTGCTCGAGCAGCTGGCGCTCCGATAGGTCGCCGGCGATCCACTTGTCCAATACCGGCTGCACGCGACGCGGAAATGCCTCGAACCCGATTACCATCCTCGGTCGCAGAAGCTGCAGCGCACCGAGTGTCGCCAGCTGCCAGGCATGATGATCCGCGTCGTCATGCGTCTCGCCCAGCAGGACGATGCGCCGCTGCGCCATCTGCGCGAGCACTTCGTCGCGCTTGAGCGGGCGCGCGGCGCCGGCCTCGACGGCGAACCATTTCCCGGGCACGAGGCAGTCCTGCGCCAGCGCACTTCCCCATACGCCGAGCGCCGCGGCCGCAATTGCGAGCGATTGCCGCAGGATCACCGCCACGGATTGCGGATTACGCGACGGCGGCGGCGCGCACGGCGCGCCTGCGTTCGTTCTCGGTCAGGTGCCGCTTGCGGATGCGGATCGTCTTCGGTGTCACCTCGACCAGCTCGTCGTCCTCGATGAACTCGATCGCGAATTCGAGCGTCAGCTTCACCGGCGGGGTGAGCAGCACGTTTTCGTCCTTGCCCGATGCGCGCACGTTGGTCAGTTTCTTGTTCTTGATCGGGTTCACGACCAGGTCGCTGTCCCGGCTGTGGATGCCCACCACCATGCCCTCATAGACCTTGTCGCCCGGGCTGACGAACAGCCTGCCCCGCTCCTGCAGGTTGAACAGCGCGTAGCCGACCGCCACGCCGTCTTCCTGCGACACCATGGCGCCATTGCGCCGCCCCGGCATGTCGCCTTTCCAAGGACCGTAATCGTCGAATACGTGGCTGAGGATTCCGTTGCCGCGGGTAAGGTTCATGAACTCGCCCTGGAAGCCGATCAGCCCGCGCGCCGGGATGCGATAATCCAGCCGCGCGCGGCCGCGGCCATCCGGCGCCATGTCCAACAGCTCGCCGCGTCGTGCCGCCAGCGCCTCCATCACCTGGCCCTGGTGCGTCTCCTCGACGTCGAGCGTAAGCAATTCGTAGGGCTCCTGCAGAACCCCGTCCACCGTGCGGGTGATCACTCGCGGCCGGCCGACCGCCACTTCGTAGCCCTCGCGCCGCATGTTCTCCACCAGGATCGTCAGGTGCAGCTCGCCGCGGCCCGAAACCAGGAACACGTCCGCGTCGCTCGTGTCCTCGACCCGAAGTGCGACGTTGGTAAACAGCTCGCGCATCAACCGCTCCCGGATCTGCCGGCTGGTGATGAATCTGCCCTCAGTGCCTGCGAAGGGCGACGAGTTCACCTGGAAGTTCATGGTGATCGTGGGCTCGTCGACCCGCGGCGCGGGCAGCGCGTCCAGATGATCGGGGTCGCACAAAGTGCAGCCGATGGCGAGCTCGGCGACGCCGGTGAATTGCACGATGTCGCCGGCGCTCGCCGCGCTCAGCGGTATGCGCTCCAGGCCACTGAAGCCGAACACCTGCGCGACCTTGGCGCGAAGCGGAGCCTGCCCGGGCAGCATCACGATGACTTCACTCGCCGGCTTGAAGCGCCCACGCCGGATGCGTCCGATGCCGATGCGTCCGACATAACTCGAATAGTCCAGCGCCGAGATCTGGAGCTGCAGCGGGCCGTCCGCGTCCACGTCCATCGGCGCGGGAACCCTCTCCAGGATCGTGTCGAACAGCGGCCGCATGTCCTGGCCGCGCCGCGCGGAATCGAGCGACGCCCAGCCCTGCAGCGCGGACGCGTACACGACCGGGAAATCCAGTTGCTGCTCGCTCGCGCCGAGCTTGTCGAACAGCTCGAAGGTGTGGTTGACGACCCAGTCGGAGCGCGCGCCGTCACGATCAACCTTGTTTACCACCACGATCGGCTTCAGGCCCAGCGCGAGCGCCTTCTTGGTAACGAAGCGCGTCTGCGGCATGGGGCCTTCCACCGCGTCGACCAGCAGCAGCACGCCGTCGACCATGCCCAGCACGCGCTCGACCTCGCCGCCGAAATCGGCGTGCCCGGGCGTGTCGACGATGTTGATGTGTACGCCCGCGTAGTCGACCGCGCAATTCTTGGCGAAGATCGTAATCCCGCGCTCGCGCTCGATGTCATTCGAATCCATCACGCGCTCAGCGATCCGCTCGTGCGCCGCGAACGCGCCAGCTTGGTGCAACAACTTGTCGACCAGGGTGGTCTTGCCGTGGTCGACGTGGGCGATGATGGCGATGTTGCGGATCAGGCGGGACATGGCGGGAGGCGACGCAAGACTGGCATTCTAGCAGCCGGAACCTTCGCGCAGCGCGTGCGATACTCCCGGCGCAGCGGGAGCCGCCGCGTTTTTCGGAGAATCCATATGCCCCTTCCCGCGCTGTTGCAGGGTCGTCTGCGCCTGCCGGTCGTCGGCTCGCCGCTGTTCATCGTGTCGAATCCCGAACTGGTTATCGAGCAGTGCAAGGCGGGAATAGTCGGTTCCTTTCCGGCGCTGAACGCGCGCCCCAAGGAGCAGCTCGAGACGTGGCTGCGGCGCATCACCTCGGACCTGGCGGGTTGCGACCATGCTGCGCCCTACGCGGTCAACCAGATCGTGCACGCTTCGAACGACCGGCTCGCGCACGACATGGAAGTATGCGAGCGGTACCGGGTACCGATCGTGATTACCTCGCTGCGCGCACCGGACGAGATCGTGCCGCGCGTGCATGGCTGGGGCGGGCTGGTGTTCCATGACGTGATCAGCGTGCGCCACGCGCGCAGGGCGATGCAGGCGGGAGTCGACGGCCTGATTCTGGTCTGTGCCGGCGCCGGAGGGCACGCCGGCATGCTCAGTCCGTTCGCGCTGGTGCAGGAAGTGAGGCGTTTTTTCGGCGGCACCATCCTGCTTGCGGGCGCGATTGCCAGCGGCGACGCGGTACTCGCCGCCCAAGCCGCGGGCGCGGATCTGGCCTATCTCGGCACGCGCTTCATCGCCACGCGCGAGGCGAATGCCAAGCCGGAGTACAAGAAGATGCTGATCGACGCCGCAGCGGCCGACATCGTCTACACGCCGCTGTTTACCGGCGTGCACGGCAATTACCTGCGGCCGAGCGTGGCCGCAGCCGGACTCGATCCGGACAACCTGCCGCTCTCGGACAAGAAAACGATGAACTTCGGCTCGGGCGGCAACGTCGAGAAAAAGGTCTGGCGCGACATCTGGAGCGCCGGACAGGGAGTGGGCGGCATAGACGACGCGCCCACGACGGCCGAAGTCGTCGATCGCCTGGCGCGGGAGTATCGAGCCGCCTACGCGCGCTTGGGCGCGCAGGCGGACCCGTTTCTCAGATTCCCCCGAGCATCAGGTACTTGACCTCGAGGTACTCCTCGATGCCGTACTTGGAGCCCTCGCGGCCGAGGCCGGACTGTTTGACGCCGCCGAAGGGCGCCACCTCGGTGGACAGAATGCCGCTGTTGACGCACACCATACCGGTCTCCATCTGCTCCGCGACGCGGAAGATGCGGCCGATGTCCCGGCTGTAGAAATACCCCGACAGCCCGAACTCGGTCGCGTTCGCCATCGCGATCGCCTCGTCTTCGGTCTTGAAGCGGTAAAGCGGCGCCACCGGGCCGAAGGTCTCCTCGTTCGACACGCGCATCGCCTGCGTCACGCCGGTGAGAATGGTGGGCTGAAAGAACAGACCGCCGCGGCTGTGCGGCTTGCCGCCGAGGATCACCTTGGCGCCCTTGGCGGTCGCGTCGGCGACATGCTCTTCGACTTTCTTCATGCCCTGCCGGTCGATCAGAGGGCCGATCACGACGCCCGACTCGGTGCCGGCGCCGACCGTGAAGTTCTTGACCTTGTCGGCCAGTTTGGCGGCGAAGGCGTCGTAGACCTTGTCCTGCACGTAGATCCGGTTGGCGCAGACGCAAGTCTGGCCCGCGTTGCGGTACTTGCTCGCGATCGCACCCTCGACCGCCGCGTCGAGATCGGCATCGTCGAACACGATGAACGGCGCATTGCCGCCGAGCTCGAGCGAGAGCTTCTTGATCGTATCGGCCGACTGGCGCATCAGGATGCGCCCTACCTCGGTCGAGCCGGTAAACGAGAGCTTGCGCACGGTCGGATTGGCGCACATCTCCTTGCCGATGGTCGGCGCATCGCCCGTGACCAGGTTGAAAACCCCCTTCGGCATTCCGGCGCGCTCGGCGAGCTCGGCCATCGCGAGCGCCGAGAACGGCGTTTGCTCGGCGGGCTTGATCACGACCGTGCAGCCAGCCGCGAGCGCCGGCGCGGCCTTGCGGGTGATCATCGCGTTGGGGAAGTTCCAGGGCGTGATCATGGCCGCGACGCCGATCGGCTGCTTCAGCACCAGAATCCTCTTGTCGGCCTGGTGCTGCGGGATCACGTCGCCATAGACGCGCTTGCCCTCTTCAGCGAACCATTCGACGAACGAAGCGCCGTACGCGATCTCGCCCTTGGCTTCGGCGAGCGGCTTGCCCTGCTCGGTGGTGAGGATCAGCGCGAGATCATCCTGGTTGGCCATCATCAGGTCGAACCACTTGCGCAGGATCGCGGCGCGCTCCTTGGCGGTCTTGGCGCGCCAGGCCGGCCAGGCTTTGTCGGCCGCCTCGATCGCGCGCCGGGTTTCGGCCGCCCCCATGTCCGGCACGCTGCCGATGGTTTCGCCGGTGGCGGGGTTGTCGACGGCAAAGGTCTTCTTCGAGTCGGCGGCGACCCAGGCGCCGTCGATGTAGCACTGTTCGCGGAAAAGCTTCGGGTCCTTGAGGTTGAGGGCCGCCAATCCGGCGCGGGACGGAGCGTTCATAGGTCCTCCGATACGGTGAACCGTGAATTTTACCGCTCTAGAATGTCCCCGGGAAAGCGCCTCCGTCGAGCAGCAAGTTTTGGCCGACGATGTAGCCCGCGTGCGCGCTGCAAAGGAAGGCGCAGGCGTCGCCGAACTCCTCCACGGTGCCGAAGCGCTTGGCGGGATTTGCCTCCATGCGCGACTTGGCGAGCTCTTCCGGCGTCTTGCCGGCCTTCTTGGCATTGAACACCATGTTCGAGCGCAGCCGGTCGGTGTCGAACGGCCCGGGGAGCAAGTTGTTGATAGTGACGTTGTGCTTCGCGACCGAGCGCGACAGTCCGGCGACGAAGCCGGTCAGGCCGGTACGCGCGCCGTTCGACATGCCGAGCTCGGGGATCGGCATCTTCACCGCGCCCGAAGTGATGTTGACGATGCGCCCGAAGCGGCGCTCGATCATGCCGTCGATTACCGCCTTGATCAGCTCGATCGGGGTCAGCATGTTGCCGTCGAGCGCCTTGATCCAGTCGTCGCGACTCCAGTTGCGGAAGTCCCCCGGCGGCGGCCCGCCCGCGTTGTTGACCAGGATGTCCGGCTGCGGGCACGCTTTGAGCGCCTGCACGCGCCCCTCGGGCGTGGTGATATCGCCTGCGACCGCAATAACCTTGGCGCCGGTGGCCTTGCGTATCTCCTCGGCGGTCGCCTCGAGCGCCTCCCTGCCGCGCGCGGTGATCACCACGTTCACGCCCTCGCGCGCGAGTGACATCGCGCAGCCCTTGCCCAGCCCCTTGGACGCGGCGCACACCAGCGCGGTCTTGCCCTTGATCCCCAAATCCATGTCAGCTCCTTTTCATCGAAACGAGCAGAACCCCGAAGATTACCAGCGCGCCGCCGGCTGCCTGCAGCCAGGTGAGCGGCTCCTCCAGCCCGACCGCGCCCGCGATCGCGGTCGTGACCGGCCCGACCGCGCCGATCAGGGCGAAGTGATTGGCACCGATGCGCTTGAGCGCCTCCGCGACCAGGAAAACCGGCAGCACGGTGCTGACGACGGCCATCACGATCGCGTAGCACCAGACCACCGGCGGCAGATCGAGCGCCGAAAGCGGCTCAAGGAGGAAGAATTGCGCCACCGCGGGCAGCGTGGCGACGATCATGCTGTAGGCGGTGAAGCGCATCGAGCCGACCCGCTGCACCATCTGGCTACTCGCGACGAGGTAGATCGCGTAGCAAAGGCTCGAGCCGAACACCAGGCTCACGCCGAGCAGGAACAGCCCGCCTTCGGCGTGCGTGCCGAAGCGGTTGGACACCACCAGCGCGATGCCGACGTAGCTCAAAGCGAGCGCCGCGAGCTGGCGCCTGCTCGGGCGTCGTTTCAGGAACATCAGCGACAGCAGCAGCACCAGGGTGGGGTAGAGAAAGAGGACCAGCCGCCCGAGGCCCGCGCCGACCCACTGCAGCCCGAGGAAGTCGAGAAAGCTCGCCATGTAGTAGCCGATGAAGCCCAGGCCGGCGACGGCGGCCCAGTCGCCGGGAGTGAGGGCGGGTTCTCGCGCGCGCAACCACCACGCAATGGCGGCGAAGAACGGCAGCGCGATTGCCATGCGCAGGAACAGCAGCGTCACAGGCGCGATCGGAAACGCCGCGTAGGCGAGCTTGATCAGGATCGGCCGGAACGAGAACGCGATCACGCCGGCGAAGGCAAAGGCGATACCCCAGGCGCGATACGCTGCGGCGCGCGGGGGCGTGGGCATGGCGGTAGAATGAATCACTCTTTATCCGGCGCGAATACTAACGCATGGCAGGCCACAGCAAATGGGCGAACATTCAGCACCGCAAGGGGCGGCAGGACGCCAAGCGGGGCAAGATCTTCACCCGCCTGATCAAGGAGATCACCGTGGCGGCGCGCCTCGGCGGCGGCGATCCGGGGAGCAACCCGCGCCTGCGGCTCGCAGTGGACACGGCGCGCGAGAACAACATGCCGGGCGACAACATCAAGCGCGCGATCCAGCGCGGCACCGGCGAGCTCGAAGGCGCGGCCTACGAGGAGATTCGTTACGAGGGCTACGGACCCGGCGGTGCGGCAGTGATGATCGACTGCATGACCGATAACCGCACGCGTACGGTCGCCGACGTGCGGCATGCGTTCACCAAGAACGGCGGCAACCTCGGCTCGGACGGCTCGGTCGCGTACATGTTCCGTCATTGCGGACAATTCGTTTTCGCGCCCGGCACGAGCGAGGACAAGGTGATGGAGGCCGCGCTGGACGCGGGCGCGGATGACGTGCTGACCAATGACGACGGCTCGCTCGAGGTGCTGTGCGCGCCGGGCGAGTTTGCGGCCGTGAAGGCGGGGCTCGACAAGGCGGGGCTCAAGCCCGAGCTGGCCGAGATCACCATGAAGGCGACGACCGATACGGCGCTCGCAGCGGACGAAGCCGCGCGAATGCGCAGGCTGCTCGAAGCGCTCGAGGGACTGGACGACGTGCAGAACGTCTACACGACCGCCGTGTTGGAAGACGCCTGAGCGCGAGTGTGCGCATTCTCGGCATCGACCCCGGACTCCAGGTCACGGGATTCGGCGTCATCGACCAGCGCGGCGCGAAGCTGGCGTACGTTACCAGCGGCTGTGTGAAGACCGCGCCGGGGGAACTCGCGCAACGGCTCGGGGTGATCCTGAACGGCCTGGCGCAGGTGATCGCCGACAGTGCGCCCCAGGTGGCCGCGGTCGAAAAGGTCTTCGTCAACGTCAACCCGCAATCGACGCTCGCGCTGGGCCAGGCGCGCGGCACGGCAATCTGCGCCGCGGTGCTCGCGGGCCTGGCGGTGGCCGAGTACACTGCGCTGCAAGTCAAACAGGCCGTGGTCGGCAACGGTCACGCCAGCAAAGAGCAGGTGCAGCACATGGTCAGGCGGCTGCTTGATCTGCCCGGCGATCCCAGCCCGGACGCGGCGGACGCGCTTGCGTGCGCGATCTGTCACGCCCACGGCGGCAGGCTCGGAGCGCTCGGCCTGCGCGGCACGCGCCGCAAGGCGGGCCGGATCGTATGATCGGACGACTCGTCGGACGGCTGGTCGCCAAGCATCCGCCGCAGGTGGTGGTGGACGTAGCCGGCGTGGGCTACGAGGTCGACGTGCCGATGAGCACCTTCTTCAACCTGCCCGCAACCGGCGAAACCGTCACCCTCCATACGCATCTCGCGGTGCGCGAGGACGCGCACCTGCTCTACGGCTTCGGCAGCGTGGAGGAGCGTGCTGCCTTTCGCCAGCCTGATCAGGATCTCGGGCGTGGGCGCGCGCACCGCGCTCGCGCTGCTGTCGGGACTCTCGGTCGCCGACCTGGCGCAGGCGGTGGCGATGCAGGACAGCGCGCGGCTGACCAGGGTGCCCGGGATCGGCAAGAAGACCGCCGAGCGGCTGTTGCTCGAGTTGAAGGGCAAGCTCGCCGAGCCGCTGCCGGGGACCGCGGGAGCGCCGGCCGGGGCCGGCGCCGATATCCTGAACGCGCTGATCGCGCTCGGCTACAGCGAGAAGGAGGCGCTTGCCGCCGTCAAGGGGCTGCCCGCCGGGGTGGCGGTCGCCGACGGCATCCGCGCGGCGCTGAAGGCTCTGGCAAAATCCTGACGTGAGCGTAGAAACCGACCGCCTGATCTCGGCCAAGCCCGCCTCGGCGCAGGAGGAGCAGATCGAGCGCGCGTTGCGCCCGGCGTCGCTGGCCGACTACGTCGGCCAGGAGAAAGTGCGCGGGCCAGCTCGAGATCTTCATCGAGGCCGCCAGGGCGCGCAGCGAGGCGCTCGACCACGTGCTGCTGTTCGGCCCGCCGGGGCTGGGCAAGACCACGCTGGCGCACATCATCGCGCGCGAGATGGGCGTCAACCTGCGCCAGACCTCGGGCCCGGTGCTGGAGCGCCCGGGCGACCTGGCGGCGCTGCTCACCAACCTCGAGCCGCGCGACGTGCTGTTCATCGACGAGATCCACCGCCTGTCGCCGGTCGTCGAGGAGATTCTCTATCCGGCGCTGGAGGACTACCAGATCGACATCATGATCGGCGAGGGCCCGGCGGCGCGCTCGGTCAAGCTCGACCTGCCGCCGTTCACGCTGGTGGGCGCGACCACGCGCGCCGGCATGCTGACCAACCCGCTGCGCGACCGCTTCGGCATCGTCGCGCGGCTCGAGTTCTACACACCGAGCCGAGCTTGCGCGCATCGTGCACGCGCTCCGCCGCGCCTGCTCGAGGTGCAGCTGGCCGACGAAGGCGCGCTGCGAGATCGCGCGGCGCTCGCGCGGCACGCCGCGCATCGCCAACCGGCTGCTGCGCCGCGTGCGCGACTTCGCCGAGGTCAAGGCCGACGGCGTGGTGTCGACGCGCGGTCGCGGACGCCGCGCTCGGCATGCTGGACGTCGACGCGCTGGGCCTCGACCTGATGGACCGCAAGCTGCTGCTCGCGGTGATCGAGAAGTTCGCCGGCGGCCCGGTCGGGGTGGACAACCTCGCCGCGGCGATCGGCGAGGAGCGCGACACGATCGAGGACGTGTTCGAGCCGTACCTGATCCAGCAGGGCTACCTGCAGCGCACCCCGCGCGGACGCGTCGCCACCCTGCTCGCCTATCGCCATTTCGGCATCGTCGCGCCCACCGGCATCAACGACCTGCTGTGAAGGGAAGGCCGTTCGCCATTGCGGTGCGCGTCTACTACCAGGACACCGACGCGGGAGGGGTCGTGTTCCACGCGCAGTACCTGGCCTTCATGGAGCGTGCCCGCACCGAACTGCTGAACCAGGCCGGGATCGACCTGTCGCGCCTGAGCGACGAACGGCACGTGATGTTCATGGTGCACGAGCTTTCCGCACGCTTTCATCGGCCGGCCGGGCTGAACGAACTCGTTTCGGTCAGTGCCGAAGTGGTTAAAATGGGCCGCGCGAGCGTCGTATTCCGGCAGCGCGTTGAACGCGGGCAAGCGCTGCTGGTCGAAGCGGAGGTGACCCTTGCCGTGGTCGACCGCGACCGGATGAGGCCGGCGCGCATGCCCGAAGAACTGAAAAAGGCGCTGG
Organism: uncultured beta proteobacterium; assembly: GCA_963755395.1. Lineage (GTDB taxonomy): Bacteria > Pseudomonadota > Gammaproteobacteria > Burkholderiales > SG8-39 > DAHVFK01. The sequence continues at coordinate 447,258 of CAVWJJ010000004.1, forward strand.
AACGTAAATGAACGTCACGCAAGATCTGGATTTCTGGACGCTGGTCGTCCACGCAACTTTCGTGGTGAAGGTGGTACTGGCGCTGCTGCTCGCCGTCTCGTTCATGTCCTGGATGTACATCTTCCAGAAGTGGTTCGTCATCCGCCGCGCACGCGCCCAGACCGAGCAGTTCGAGCGCGAATTCTGGAGCGGCAATGACTTGACCGCGCTCTACCAGGGCGCGGTGGCCGACCGTCACTCGACCGGTAGCCTCGAACGGATCTTCGAGTCGGGATTCCGCGAGTTCACCAAGCTCAGGGGACAGCGCGCCGTCGAAGCCTCGGCCATGGTAAACGGCGCGCGGCGCGCGATGCAGGCCACGTTTCAGCGCGAAATGGATCACCTCGAGCGCCGGCTCGCGTTTCTTGCCTCGACCGGTTCCGTCAGCCCCTACGTCGGCTTGTTCGGTACGGTGTGGGGGATCATGCACGCATTCCGGAACCTCGCCAACGTGCAGCAGGCGACGCTCGCCCAAGTCGCACCCGGGATTGCGGAAGCACTGATCGCGACCGCGATCGGGCTTTTCGCCGCGATCCCCGCCGTGGTCGCCTACAACCGGTACTCGCACGATATCGATCGGCTGGCAATCCGGTTCGAGAGCTTCATGGAGGAGTTCTCGAACATCCTCCATCGCCAGGCCACGAGATAGCGTATGCCCGCCCTGCATCGCAAGCGGGTGCCAATGCACGAGATCAACGTCGTCCCGTACATAGACGTGATGCTGGTGCTGCTGATCATCTTCATGGTGACCGCACCCTTGGTGACCCCTGGCGTGGTCGAGCTGCCGTCGGTATCGAAGACCGCGACCGCCCCCGTTTCGCCGCTCGAGGTGGTGATCAAGCAGGACCGGACGGTGATCTTCCGCGTGCGCGACGCCAACGGCAGGACGACCGAGGAGCGGCACATTGCTCCTGGCGAACTTGCACAGCTCGTGCGCGCGCGGCAGGCGCAGCATCCGGATACACCGGTACTCATCGCCGCCGACAAGAACGTGCGCTACGAGGCGGTTCTCAACGTCATGGATGAATTGCAGCGCGAACGGATTAGGAGAGTCGGGCTGCTGGTCAAGCCGGCGCAATGAGCGCTGCACCGCCCTTCGACAGTTTCGAAGAGCGCGAACAGCCGGCGCTGGGGCGCTCGGTCGCGCTCGCGCTGGCGGTGCACTTGGTCCTGATCGCGATTCTGTTCGTTGGCATCCGCTGGGAGAGCCATCCGCCGGCCGCGATGGTGGTCGAGCTCTGGCCGGCAATGCCCGCACCCTCCCCGAAGCCTGCGCCGAAGGTGGTGCCGCCAGCGCCACCGAAACCGGTGCAGAAAGCGGAGCCGTTGCCGCCAGTCCCGCCGAAAATCATGCCCAAGCCGGAGCCGCGCATCGAAAAGCCCGATATCGCGATCAAAGCGCTGCCCAAGCCGAAACCCGAGCCGAAGCCGAAGCCTGAGCCGAAGCCAAAGCCGAAGCCTGAGCCGAAGCCGAAGCCCAAACCAAAGCCTGAGCCCAAGCCGCGCGAGGACGTGTTCAGAAAGCAGATGCAGCAGCAGCTTGCGGCCGAGGAGCAGAAAATAAGCGCGCAACGCCAGGAAGCCGAGCTGAGCGCGCTGCTCGCGAGCGACGCGGCGGCCGCGCGCAGCAAGGCGCTCGCGGCGTGGGCGGACAAGATCCGGGCCAGAATCCGAAGCAACATCGTGCTGCCGCCGGGCATTAAGGGCAATCCCGAAGCGGTGTTCCAAATCGTGCTGCTTCCTACCGCAGAGGTGCTTCGCGTGGATGTCGAGAAGTCGAGTAACAATGCTGCGCTAGACGATGCCATCGTTCGCGCCATACTCAAGTCCTCGCCGCTGCCCAAACCAGACGATCCCGGAGTGTTCGACCGCCGTATCGAGTTGACTTACCGACCTTTCGATCAACGATGACGTCCGGCTGTCGCCGCTCGGCGACTGGGATGCGCGTCAATGGTTAGCTATAATCATCTTTCTCCGAGCTAAGAAGAGGAGCCATGCAGAGCCTGTTTGCCCGCTGGATCTCCCGCGCCGTCGCACTCCTTTCGTCGCTGCTGCTGCTCGTTGCGCTACCCGCGCAAGCGCAACTCTCGATCGAGATCACCGGCGCGGGTGCGAACCGAATACCGATCGCAATCGTGCCATTTCCGGGCGAGGCCGCGCTGCCGCCGGGCATAACCTCGATCGTTCGGGCCGACCTCGAACGAAGCGGGCTGTTCCGCGGGCTCGAGGTGCCGCCGCTGATGCCGCAGCCGACGGAGGCCTCGAACGTCGACTACGCCGAGTGGCGCTCGCGGCTGGCGGACGCACTGGTGCTCGGTTCAGTGGCGGCGCGCCCCGACGGACGCTACGAGGTGCGCTTCAGACTGTTCGACGTGGTGAAGCAGACACCGCTTGGCGGAGTCGCCTACACGCTTGCCAAGGACCAGGCGCGCGCGACCGCTCACCGGATCGCGGATTACGTGTACGAGAAGCTGACCGGCGTGCGGGGCGTGTTCTCTACGCGGATCGCCTACGTGGTCAAGCGCGCCAACCGTTACGAGCTGCAGATCGCCGACGCCGACGGCGCGGACGAAGAAACGGCGCTTGCCTCGCTCGAGCCGATCATCTCGCCCGCGTGGGCTCCGGACGGCAAGCGTCTTGCCTACGTGTCGTTCGAGAACAAGAAGCCGGTTGTCTACGTGCATTCGCTGCTGGACGGAAAGCGCCACGTGGTGGCGAACTTCAAGGGATCGAATTCCGCCCCGGCGTGGTCGCCGGACGGGACGAAACTCGCAGTCTCGCTCTCGCGCGACAACGGCTCGCAGCTCTACCTCATCAACCCGGACGGGAGCGGCGTGCGGAGGTTGACCTACAGCAGCGCGATCGACACCGAGCCGTTCTTCTCGCCTGACGGCCAGTTCATCTATTTCACCTCGGACCGCGGCGGCAGCCCGCAAATCTATCGCATGCCGGCGACAGGGGGTGATGCCCAGCGCATTACCTTTGACGGAACTTACAACGTATCCCCGCGCGTGAGCCCCGACGGCAAGAGCCTCGCCTATATCGCGCGCAACAGCGAAGGTAAGTTTCAGGTCGCCCTGCTCGACCTCACGACCCAGCAGGTTCAGATCCTGACCGACAGCGACCGTGACGAATCTCCTAGCTTTGCCCCCAACGGCCGGATGATCCTGTACGCGACAGTTATCGACGGCCGTGGCGTGCTGTCGGCGGTGTCGGTCGACGGCCGGGTCAGGCAGCGCCTCACCGTCAACGCAGGCGACGTGCGCGAGCCGGCCTGGGGACCCTTCATTCAGTAACAGGAGACAGAAATGCGCGTAATCTTGATCGCAGCGCTCCTCGCGGTACTTGCAGGGTGCGCGAGCGCGCCGATGTCGCAGGAACAGCCACCGGCAGGCGTCGAGGATCGCAGTCCGGGTGCGAGCGGGGCCCAGAGCCAGGGAGTCGAAGGCAAGGGAGTCACCGGGGTGGACCTCACCGGGCAGAAGGGCGGCGGGATGAATCCGCTGACCGACCCCCAGAGTATTCTATCTAAGCGCTCGATCTATTATGATTTCGATAAGTTCGACGTCAAGGACGAGTACAAGCCTATGATCGAGGCTCACGCAGCGTACCTGCGCGATCATCCGGAGGCCAAGGTGCTGATTCAGGGCAATACCGACGAGCGCGGCAGCCGAGAATACAACGTCGCGCTCGGACAGCGACGTGCCGACGGCGTGAAGAAACTTCTCCTGCTGCTCGGCGCAAAGGAAGACCAGGTCGAGGCGGTCAGCCTGGGCGAAGAAAAGCCCAAGGCGCAGGGCACTAGCGAGGAAGCCTACGCGCAGAATCGGCGTTGCGACATCCTCTACAAGGGCGAGTATTGATGCGCGATCTGAGCGCTCGCTTGCTGGTGGTCGGTGCGCTGCTCGCGCCATTCGCGCTGCCGAATGGCGCGAATGCCGCGTTGTTTGGCGACGACGACAAGCTAAACGCGCTGCGCGCGCAGGTCGACGCGAACCAGAAAGCGATCGACGACAGGCTGTCCAAGCTGGAGGCGAGGGGGGCGGACCGCGGCGCGATCCTCGACTTGGCGGGGCAGCTGGATCAGCTTCGCTCGGATCTCGCACGCCTGCGCGGCCAGGTCGAGGTGCTGACGAACCAGATCGAGACCGGGGAGAAGCGGCAGAAGGACCTGTACCTCGACATCGACACCCGGCTGCGCAAGCTCGAGCAGGCGCGCGAGCAGGCCGCCACGGCGGCCACGCAGCCGGCAACGGGCGAGGCGCCGGCAACGCCGGCCGAGACCAAGGCCTATGAAGCGGCGCTGAATCAATTCAAGCTCGGCAACTATCCGCTCTCGATCGCCGCCTTCGAGGGCTTCCTCGTCACCTACCCGTCCAGTTCGTTAGCGCCCTCGGCGCAGTACTGGATCGGAAACGCCTACTACGCACAGCGCGACTACAAGAAAGCGATTGTCAGCCAGCAAAAACTTCTCTCGGCGTGGCCCGACAGCTCGAAGGCAGCCGATGGGATGTTGAATATCGCCAGCTCGCAGGAAGCGAGCGGCGATCGTCGCGGCGCGCGCAAGACGCTCGAGGACCTGCTGGCCAAGTACCCCGCCAGCCCTGCAGCAGCGAGCGCGAAGCAGCGCCTGCAGGGACTGCGGCGCTGAAGCTGGACGCGGTCGTTCTGCTCTCGGGCGGGCTCGACTCCGCCACCACACTGGCTTGGGCGTTGCGCGAAGGCTACAACTGCCACGCGCTTTCGATGGACTACGGCCAGCGCCACGCGGCAGAGCTCGCGGCAGCGCGCGCGATCGCCGACCGGCTGGGCGCCGCGCAGCACCGCACCGTCAGGCTCGACCTGACCGTGTTCGGCGGTTCGGCGCTTACCGATCCCGCGATCGACGTCCCGGCGGCAGGGGCGACGCTCGGCATCCCGGTGACTTACGTTCCGGCACGCAACACGATCCTTCTTTCGCTCGCGCTTGCCTGGGCTGAAGTGATCGACGCGCGCCACATTTTCATCGGCGCCAACGCGATCGACTACTCGGGCTATCCGGATTGCCGCCCGGAATACCTGCGCGCGTACGAGGCCATGGCGAATCTCGCGACCAAGGCGGCAGTCGAAGGGCGGCGCATCGAAGTGCGCGCGCCGCTCATCGAGCTGTCCAAGGCGAAGATCCTGCAGCTCGCGCTCGAACTCGGTGTCGACCCGGCGCAGACCGTGACCTGCTACCAGCCCGACGCCGAGGGACGCGCGTGCGGGCTCTGCGACGCCTGCCGCATCAGGCGTGCCGGCTTCGAGGCGGCAGCAATCCCCGACAGCACCCGTTATCAGCCGCGTTGATGGGCTCCTTCGCGCGTCCGATCGGACGCAGCAGGGCGCTGCGTTATATTTCCGCGTTGCGTTCCGGCACTCACGGGAGGAGGCCCGCGTGAACGAAGTCAACCCTGCACAGCTCGCGCACTACGTCGCCTGGGGAGCGTTCGCGCTCGCCTTCGTATTCGGCGCGGTTGCCAACAAGACCGATTTCTGCACCATGGGGGCGGTCTCCGATTGGGTCAACATCGGCGACTTCAACCGGATGCGCATGTGGCTGCTCGCGATCGCGGTCGCGGTGCTCGGCGCCAACGGGCTGGAGCTGGCCGGCGTGGTTAACCTGTCGAAGTCGATCTACCAGACCCCGAGCTTTACCTGGCTCTCGTATCTCGTCGGCGGCTTCCTGTTCGGGGTCGGCATGACGCTTGGCTCGGGCTGCGGCTCCAAGACGCTGATCCGCCTCGGTGCCGGCAACCTCAAGTCGCTGGTCGTTTTCGTTTTCCTGGGTATCGCTGCCTACATGACGCTGCGCGGCCTGTTCGGCGCGTTCCGCGTCGACGCGCTGGACAAAGCCTCGCTCACGCTGCCCGGCGGGCAGGACCTGCCGACCCTGATGGCGAGGGCGACGGGCACCGGCAAGAAAGCCTGGGTCGAGATTCTTTCTCTTGCGATCGGCGGCGGGCTGCTCGCGTTCGTGTACTCGAGCCGCAGCTTCCGTTCGAACTTCGATTACACCTTGGGTGGCGTCGTTACCGGCCTGGTGGTGGTCGGCGGCTGGTACGTCAGCGGGCATATCGGCTATCTGGCCGAGGATCCGAACACGCTGCAGGAAGCCTTCGTCGCCACCAACACCGGCCGCATGGAGTCGTTTTCGTTCGTCTCGCCCATGGCCTTCGTGCTCGAATACCTGATGTTCTGGACCGACAAGTCGAGGATCATCACTTACGGCATCGCCTCCGCGGCAGGCGTGATCGCGGGTTCTGCAGCGTACGCGCTCGCCACCGGCACCTTCCGCTGGGAGAGCTTCCGCGACGCCTCCGACACGGGCAGGCACATGTTCGGCGGGATATTGATGGGCTTCGGCGGCATCACGGCCCTCGGCTGCACCGTCGGGCAGGGCATCTCCGGCTTCTCGACTTTGGCGACCGGTTCGATCATGACCTTCGTCGCGATTGTCGCTGGCGCGGCGGCGACCATGAAGTTCGAGTACTGGCGAATGCTGCGCGAGGCTTGAACTCGAGCAAGCAAATCCTGCCGATTCGTTGACGCTCAACCGCTGAACGCTTAAAATCGCGCCCTTTCTTCGGGTCGTTAGCTCAGCTGGTAGAGCAGCGGACTTTTAATCCGTTGGTCGGCGGTTCGAATCCGCCACGGCCTACCAAACCTTCAAGGCTCTAGCTCGCGCTGGGGCCTTTTCGTTATCCGGTGCGTGACGTGCTAGATTGCCGTTTGTTCCGTTCAAGGCCCGCCCGCATTGGACCGCAATAGCCCGAAGATGCCCGCGTCGGTTCGCGTTCCGGGCGAGCGCTTTCTTCATTCGCCCGGTCCCACGCACATTCCGGCCGAGGTGCTCAATGCGATGCACCGCCAGCCGATGGACCACGGCGATCCGCGACTGGACGAGATCATCGCGGTGTGCGAAGCCGGCTTGCGGCGGCTGCTGGGGACCGCGACGGCGGACTTGTTCATGTACGCCGCGAACGGCCACGGTGCGTGGGAAGCGGCAACACAAAACCTGCTTGCGCCCGGGGAGGCTTTTCTGATCCCCGGCACCGGCCACTTTTCGGAGCAATGGGCGCTGCAGGCCGAAGCGATCGGCCGGCGTGCAATTCGCACGCCGTACCGAGAGGGCTATCCGATTGAGCCGAATGACGTCGAGCAGATACTGCGCGCGGATCGAAAGCACGAAATTGCGGCAGTGTTCGTTGTGCACACCGACACTGCGAGCGGCATCAGCAACGATCTGAAATCGATCCGCGCCGCGATCGACGCGGCCGGGCACCCGGCGCTGTTCGTCGTCGACGTGGTGGCGTCTCTCGGCGCCGCGCCGTTCGCGATGGACGCGCTGGGCGTCAACGTCGCCGTGGGCGCCTCGCAAAAGGGACTGATGTCACCGCCCGGCCTCGGCTTCGTCGCGGTGGACGAGCGTGCTGGCGCGGTCGCCGCCAGGAATCCGGGCCCACGCCATTATTGGGATTGGGAGCGGCGCAGGGCGACGTACAGCTACCAGAAATTCGGCGGCACCCCGCCGCAGAACCTGCTGTACGGGATCGAAGCCGCGCTTGCGCTACTCGAGCGCGAAGGGCTCGATGCGGTGTTCGCCCGCCACGCGCTGCTTGCGCGCGCAGTGCAGGCGGCGGTCGAGTGCTGGGCGCGCGAGGGCGCGCTGTTCCTGCACTGCCGGGTCCCCGTCGCGCGCTCCGTGTCGGTGACCACCATCGAGGTACGCGAAAGCATCGATGTCGATGCCCTGCGCACGGTCGCGCGCGAACGCTTCCAGGTCGCGTTCGCGGGTGCGCTCGGGCCGCTCCAGGGCCGCGGCTTTCGCATCGGCCATCTGGGCGACGTGAACCCGGCTATGATCCTCGGCTGCCTCGCGGGCGTAGAAGCTGCAATGCGCGTGCAAGGCATCCCGTTCGGTCGCGACGGTGTGGCGCAGGCGGTGGAGTGCCTCGCGGCGGGCTAGAGCATGAGGTCCGCGAGCGACCTCATGTCATCCACCCGGATATCGGGCTGGTACGTAGTGTGGCCGAAGGGCCGTTTGCGGCGATCGATGAACGCGCTGTGCATCCCGGCCGCCTTGGCCCCGATGCAGTCGAATGCGTGATTGGCGACGAACAGCACCTCGTCCATGCGCACCCTTATGATCTCGGCCGCTCTGGTGTAGGTCGCGACATGGGGCTTGAAGGAATTCGCAGTCGCCACGGAAATGACTTCGTCGAACGGAATGCCGTGATACCTCTTGGCCGCCTCCAGCATGTCCGGGTCGCCGTTGGATAGTACCGCGATCTTGTACTTCGTCTTGAGCCGTGCCAGCGCTTCAGGTACGTCCGCAAAGCACTTCAGGCGCTCGATGCAGCCCACCAGGTATTTGACCTCCGCGGGCGTGTAGTCGATGCCGGCCCGGTCCATGGTGTGCGCGACCGCGGCGTGACCGATCTCGCGGTACGGGGTGTGGGCCTTGTGCAGCAGCGCGTCGATCATGGAATTCTCGAAGTGGGTTCGGCGCCACCAAGTGACGAAGGAACCAGGATTCCCGTTCCAGCCCTTTTGCTTCAGGAACGGGGCCGCGATTTCGGTCAGTCCGGCCTGCATGTCGACCACGGTTCCGTACTGGTCGAACATGATCACTTTGATGCGCGTCTTGAGCTGCATTGCGTTTGCCACGGCGACCCCCTAGTGCGTCGCGATCACGGCCGGATATTCGGGCCGGATGTCGAATCGCAGCAGTTCGTGCGCGGCGCGCAGCGCCCGCACGGCTTCGGCGGGTCCTGCCGCGCGTGAGAAAATGAAGCCGAGGTAACTCACGCCATCAGGCGGCGGCGCGACGATCTGCCCTGGCTCCGCGGTAATGCTCACCGCGGTGACGCCCGCAACCGACTGCGCCGCGGCGATGCCTTCGCTGCCATGGAAGATGCCGTGCCTCGGCGTCGGAACCATCATGACGCCAGCGGCACGGCCGTCTCCGGCGATGGCGACGGGCAGGCCGAGCGACTGACGCAGGATCAGCTCCTCCAGGCTCATGCCGAGGACGTGCGTCAGCGCCCGGGCGCACAGGCCGCCGATCGAGCGTGCGGCGATCTCCAGAATCCAGACCCCGTGCGGGTTAAGGCGCACCTCGGCATGAACCGGGCCGTGACGCAACCCCGCCTCACGGCAGACGCGCGCCACCTCGTCGCGAATGCGGCGCTGCGCTTCTTCCGCCAGGCGCGAGGGCGTGACGTAGAGCGTCTCCTCGAAGTAGGGACCGTCGAGCGGGTCGGGCTTGTCGAACAGCGCAAGCGTCGTGAGCGCACCACGCTCCAGAATGCCCTCCAGGGCGTACTCGCGCCCCGGGATGAACCCTTCGATCAACACGCCGAGCTCCTGCGCGTCACGGTCGGCGCGCGCCTGGATGGCTCGCACCCAGCCGACGGCGCGGACCAGCGCCTCGGCGTCGTCGGCGCGGATGACGCCGCGGCTCGCCGACAGTCGCCGCGCCTTTACCACGACGGGAAACTCGAGCTGGGGCAGCAGGTCGCGCGGGTCGGCTTCGCTCGGGAGGTGGTGAAATTCCGGGCACGGAGATCCGAGCTTCCGCAGCAGCCCTCGGAAGGCCAGCTTGTCGCGCATTTGGCTCACCGATTGCGAAGGATTGCCTGGCAGGCGCAGCTGCTCCGAAAGCAGCGCCGCGAGCTCGACGCCCGAATCGTCCACCGCGAGGACGGCGTCCGGGCGGCGGCCGATTTCGCGCAGTAGGGTTGCCGCCGCCTGTTGCGGCCGATCGAAGTGCAGCGCCATGATGGGAGCGAACCCCCAGGACGGGGCGAGTTGATGGCAGTAGTTGGCTGCGGCCACCACTTCTGCCCCGAGTTTTCGCGCGGCGGCCAAGAAGTCCGCGTTGCGGTAGCCCGTGGTAGGCAGCAATAGCAGCACGCGCTTCATGGAGGCGCCCATTTCAGAACGAGTTGAGCTGCTGCTCAGTCGGCTCGGCGCAGCAGTACCACGGCTCGGACAGGTGCGGAATTGGATCTCCCAGACTGGAGGGAAGCGAGGGCGCGCTGCGCCCCGCCGCATCGTGCGCCGTGTGCCATACGGCGGCGAAGACTTCGCGCCGCGCAAGCTTGTCCTGCTCGCCGCGGGCCACTAGGGCCTGAACGTCACGCTGCAGGCGATCTACGCTCGGGTCCGGATGGCGCCAGGGATAGCCCAGCAGCCCGGAATCGAATGGCAACAGTCTTGCGCGAAAGCCGGGCAGCTCGAGCAGCCGCGAGCCCTGCGGCACCAGCAGGCGGATCGCGAGCTGCACCGGCGGTACGCTCTCCACCAGCCGCAATGCAACCAGCCGCTCGAGCAGCGCGAGGTAGCCCTCGGGCGTGGTCCAGGGCGTGAACGCGACGAAGGTCGGCGCGAGCACGATTCCCGCTTCCCGGGTAAGCCCGACGGCCAGGTCGAAATCGCTGCTGCTGTGGTTCTTGTCCAGAAGGCGCAGCACCTCGTCGTCGACCGTTTCGACCGCAGAGGTGATGAACAGGCATCCGTTCGCGCGCAATTCGGGAAGCAATCCGGCGTGCTCGATCAGGTGCTGGATCTTGATCGTGGCGTCGAAGCTCACCTCCGGAAACGCCTGATGCAGTGCGCGAGCCAACTTCAGGCCGTGGGTCGGCCCGTTCAGAAAGTCCGGGTCGCCGAACGAAATGTGAGTCGCGCCTTGCTCTACCTGCTGCCGGATATCCTGCAGCACTACGTCCGGCGCGACAACGCGGAACTTTCCCGCGTACACCGGCACCACCGGGCAGTGACGGCACAAGTGCTTGCAGCCACGGCTGCCCTCGGCGAAACCGACAACGCGGGTAGATCCGTCGGGCACGACCAGATGAGCGTAGCGCGACAGCTGCGGCAGGCCGCTGCGGTCGGGAACCTCGAATCGGACTTTTGCCAGACTCGTGACCGGCTCGGTTTGCGCCTTCGCCGCACCGTCGCTTCTGAGGCGGCGGCAAAGTGAAACCAGGGCCGGCTCCACCTCGCCACCCAGCACCGTGCCCACCCCGAGGGAACGCAGCAACGCCTCGTTCATCGGCGCGTAGAGGCCGTAGACGCACAGATGCGCCTTCGGCGCGAACTGCTTTACCCGCGGCAGCGCTTCGATCGCGATCCTGGTCGCGGTATGCATCCCCACGTAAAGCGCTACCACCCTCGCGTTCTTCACGCTGTCGGAGTCCAGCTTCTCGAGCGACAGATCGAGGCAGCGCACCGAGAAGCCCTCGCGCTTGAGCCAGGCGGCCGGCTGCGCCAGGGCGAACGGCTGCCGCCCCAGCTCGTAGGGATTGATGAGTACGACCTCGAAGTCGCGAGCTACTTTGCTTTCGGCCGCTGGGCGAAAGGCGCCGGGCCCGGCTCGCGCGTTGCCCCGGCTTCCTTCAGGCGCGTGACGTAGTGTTGCCACATCTCCTCCTGGTGCAGGCCGTATTCGTACAGCAGTTCCCACGAGTAGATCCCGGTGTCGTGGCCGTCCGAAAAAGAGAGCTGGATCGCGTAGCTTCCCGCGGGCTCGATGTGAGTTATCTCGACGTCCTGCTTGCCGGTCTGGAGTACTTCCTGGCCGGGACCATGCCCGCGCACCTCGGCCGAAGGCGAGTAGACCCGCAGGAACTCGCACGGCAGCCTGAAGCTCTTGCCGTCGGCAAACGCGAGCTCCAGCACCCGGGACTTTTGGTGCAGCTTGATCTCGGTCGGTCGTGGCGTATTGCTTTCCATTTTGGCCAGTATAGCAACGCAAGACATCGGCTCTGGCGGGGTTTCTCGCAGGTGCAGGGCCGTCAGGAAGCCGGTTATTTGTCGTTCCGCGGCCAAAAAAGTGCCTGGCTACCCCTTGCAATCCGCGCCGGCCGCATCATACTTCCGGGTGTCGAATTCGCTATGGGTCAGTCAGCAGCATCCTTGACCGGGTGCCGTCTATCTACTCCAATATGTGATTTGATGCCCGGGCCACGCTCGGCTCGGGCGACGCCAGACTTGGAGGTACGAAATGGCAACTGGCACCGTGAAGTTCTTCAATACGACTAAAGGGTTCGGTTTCATCCAGCCCGACGACGGCTCGAAAGATGTCTTCGTCCACATCTCCGCGGTGGAAAGAAGCGGCCTCGGCACTCTGAGCGAGAATCAGAAAGTCTCGTTCGAGGTGGAGAAGGGGCGCGATGGCAGGTCGTCGGCCGTCAACCTGAAGGCGATCTGACCCGGGATGGCGAAGGAAGAATTGATCGAGATGAACGGCGTGGTCGACGAAGTTCTGCCGAATACGCAGTTCCGCGTGACGCTGGAAAACGGGGTGAAGGTTTTGGCCTACGCCTCTGGCAAGGTGAGGAAGCATCGAATCCGAATTCTTGCCGGCGACAAGGTGACGCTCGAGATTTCGCCTTACGATCTGACCAAGGCGCGAATCAATTTCCGTCACAAGGATGAGAGGGCAGCGCCGCCCGCCCGGCGTCCCACGACACAGTATCGCCGGCGCTGAGTCGAGGCGCCCGCATGGCGCGGATCCTGGGCCGGCATTGCCGGCCCTTTTCTTTGTCGGAGTACGCCGGCGCTACTCGCGCACGCGCGCGATCTTCTTCACGTCCGGCAGGCGGCGCAGCGAGCGCATCACGCGGGCCAGGTGCTGCCGGTTGGCGACCTCGAGCACGAACGCCATCGCGGTGTACAGCGAGCGGTCGTCGTCCATGCTGATCGAGTCTATGTTCGCCCCCGCCTCGGCGATCTCGGAGGCGACTTTGGCCAGAACGCCACGCTGATTGGCGACCGTCACCTTGATCGCTGCCAGGAACAGGCGCGTGGTGGCGGGATCCCATTCCACGTCGATCCACTGCTCGGGCTCGATGCGCCGCGAGCGCTCGATCTGGGCGCAATCGGCGGCGTGCACCACCAGCCCCTGGCCCTTCTTGATCGAGCCGACGATCTGGTCGCCGGGTATGGGGCGGCAGCAGCTCGCGAGCTGCACCGCCATGCCCTCGGTGCCGCGGATCGTGACGCTGCCGGTGGCCTTGGCTTCGTCGCGCGCTGAATCCGCGTGGCGCAGCAGGCGCCGCGCGATCACCGCCGGCAACTGCTTGCCCAGGCCGATGTCCGCAAGCAGTTCCTGGCGCGAGCGCGACACGCTATCGCGTACCACCCGATCCCAGCTCGCATCGTCGATTCCGGCCAGGCCGGTGCCGAGCGCCTTCAGCGCCTGCTCGAGCAGGCGCTCGCCCAGGCTCGCGGACTCCTCGTACTGCATCGTCTTGAGGAAATGGCGGATGTTCGCGCGCGCCTTGCCGGTGCGAACGTACTGCAGCCAGGCGGGGTTCGGCTTGGCGTGGCTGGCGGTGATGATCTCTACCCGGTCGCCGTTCCTCAGCTCGCCCCGCAGCGGGACCAGCTCGCCGTTGACCTTGGCCGCGACGCACCGGTTGCCGATGTCGGTGTGGACCGCGTACGCGAAGTCGACCGCCGTCGCGCCGCGCGGCAGCGACATGATCCGCCCCTTCGGGGTAAACACGTAGACCTCGTCCGGGAACAGGTCAACCTTGACGTGCTCCAGAAACTCGGCCGAGTCGCCCGACTGGTTCTGGATTTCGAGCAGCGACTGCAGCCACAGGTGCGCCTGCTTTTGCAGGTCCGATAGCGAATCCTCCTCGTCCTTGTACATCCAGTGTGAGGCGACACCGGACTCCGCGACATGGTGCATGTGCTCGGTGCGGATCTGCACTTCGACCGGCAGGCCGTAAGGGTCGATCAGCGCGGTGTGCAGCGACTGGTAGCCGTTCGCCTTCGGAATCGCGATGTAATCCTTGAACTTGCCCGGAATCGGCTTGTAAAGCGCGTGCAGCGCGCCGAGCGCGAGGTAGCAGGCCGGCACGGTCTTGACCACTACGCGAAAGCCGTAGATGTCGTGCACCTCCGAAAAGCTGAGCTGCTTCTCGACCATCTTCTTGTAGGTCGAGTACAGGTGCTTTTCGCGTCCGGTCACGATCGCCTCGATCCCGCTGTCGGCCAGTTTCGCCTTGATCGCGGACTCTGTTTTGCTGATCACTTCGCGTCTGTTGCCGCGCGCCGCCTTGGTGGCCTTGGCGAGCACGCTGCAGCGCAGCGGGTGAAGGTGGGAGAACGCGAGCTCCTCCAGCTCGTGATACAGCGCATTCAGGCCGAGGCGGTTGGCGATCGGAGCGTAGATCTCCATCGTCTCGCGCGCGATGCGGCGGCGCTTGGCAGGAGGGACCGCGCCGAGCGTGCGCATGTTGTGCAGCCGGTCGGCCAGCTTGATCAGGATGACGCGCACGTCGCGCGCCATCGCCAGCAGCATCTTGCGGAAATTGCCTGCCTGCGCGTCCTCAGCAGACTGGAACTCGATCTTGTCCAGCTTGGACACGCCGTCGACCAGCTCGGCGACCGGCTTGCCGAAGGTGTCCGAGATTTCCGCCTTGGTGACCGAGGCGTCCTCCATCACGTCGTGCAGGAACGCCGCCATCAGTGTCTGGCCGTCCAGGCGCCACCCGGCCAGGATCTCGGCCACGGCGAGCGGATGCGAAACGTACGGTTCTCCGGACTGGCGTTTCTGTCCGGCGTGCGCCGCTTCCGAGAAACGGTAGGCATCCGCCAGGCGCGCAAAGTCCGGCGGCTTCAGGTAAGCAAAGCGCTTCTCATCGAGGACGGGTACGGCCGCCATGCGAGGGAGCGTACCCGATCGGACCCCCCTTGCGAACACCCCGGGGGTCCGGCCCTAGATTGAACTCAGAGCGGCGAGCTGGGCGCCGCCGGCGGCGTCGGGTTGCGCTTGAGGACCTCGGTGCCAACCTTGCCGCTCGCGATCTCGCGCAGCGCGATCACCGTCGCCTTGTCCTTGTTCGTCTCGAGCAGCGGCGAAGCGCCGGCGGTAATCTGGCGCGCCCGATAGGTTGCCGCCAGCGTCAGCTGAAAGCGGTTAGGAATTCTCTTCAGGCAATCGTCTACTGTGATGCGGGCCATGTTTTGCGTTCCATTCAGAAAAGTTCGCCGATTCGTGAAAGCTGCCGCTCGGTGACGAGGCGCTCGGCGCGGATGATTGCCAGCAAGTCTCGCTTGGCAATGTCGAAGTCTTTGTTAATTATAACATAATCCGATTCCGGAACGTGCGCGATTTCGTCCCGCGCTGCCGCCATACGGCGCGCGATGACCTGGTCGCTGTCCTGGCCCCGAGTGCGCAGGCGACGCTCGAGCTCGCCCAGCGAGGGCGGCAGGAGAAAGATGCCGACGCACTCCGGCAGCAGCCGCCGCACCTGCTGCGCGCCCTGCCAGTCGATCTCGAGCACGAGGTCGTAGCCGCCTTCGAGCGCGCCGGTGATCGTCGCCTGCGAGGTGCCGTAGCGGTGGCCATGTACCTGCGCGCTTTCGAGGAATTCTCCGCGCTCGAGCATGGCAACGAAGCTGTCATCGTCCACGAAGTGATACTCGCGACCGTTCTTCTCGGCGGGCCGCGGCGGCCGTGTGGTGTAGGACACCGATAGCCTAAGGCGGGATTCTTCCGCCAGCACCGCGTTGATCAAGGAAGTCTTGCCGGCCCCGGAGGGCGCGGTGACGACGAAAAGAAGCCCCTTCACGCGTGTTCCTATTCTATGTTCTGCACCTGCTCGCGCATCTGCTCGATGAGCAGCTTGAGCTCGAGCGCGCAATCGGAAATCTTCTGGGTCGCCGCCTTCGAGGCGAGCGTATTCGCTTCGCGGTTGAGCTCCTGCGCCAGGAAATCGAGCCGCTTGCCCACAGCTCCGCCTTTCGCGAGCGCACGCTCGACCTCATCGAAATGGGTGGCCAGCCGGGTCAGCTCCTCGTCTACGTCCGTCTTCATGCTGAACACCGCGAGCTCGGCCCGGACTCGTTCGTCGTCTGCCGTACCAATGGCGTCGCGCAGCCTCTGGGCGAGCTTTTCCTGATAGACGGCCAGCGCCGCGGGCACCAGCGGCGCGACCTCCGACAGGCGGCGGCGCATCTCGCTCACGCGCTCGCCGACGATCGCGGCCAGCCGCGCGCCCTCACGCGCGCGAGCGGCGAGCAACTCGTCCAAGGCCTCGCGGCCGAGCTGTTCGACTGTGGCGCGAGTTTGCTCCTCGTCCAGCGCGCTCTCCGACAGCACACCTGGCCAGCGCAGCACGTCGGCCACGCGCAGGGCGCCGGAACCGGGCAGCGCCTGCGCCGCCTGCGCCGCCAGGCGCGCGAGCTCTTCCAGTGCGGTGGGGTTGAGCGATTGCCGTCCGACGCGGGCAGTTCCCGCCGCGAAATACAGCCGACAGTCCACCTTGCCCCGCGCCAGCCGTGCGGTAACCATCTCGCGCAGCGCAGGCTCGAGCGCCCGCAACTCGTCCGCGACGCGAAACTGCAAGTCGAGGAAGCGCGAATTCACGCTGCGCAACTCGAGGCCGAGGGTGCCGCGCGGTGTCTCGGTCGAGGCGACCGCGTATCCAGTCATGCTGTGAATCATTGTGCGTGCCGATGCGGCGCGTAACGTCGAATAGTGCGCAACTGCGACCACGGTTTTCTGGAGGAAGCAGGTATCATAAGGTGGATGCCAGCCCAAGCCAACCAGCCTTTACCGGAAGGCTACCAGCTGCTGAATTACCGATTGTTGAGGGTCCTTTCCTCGGGCGGCTTTTCCATCGTATACCTCGCGCACGACGAGAACGAGGTGCCACTGGCGATCAAGGAGTACCTTCCGGCGCAGCTCGCGCTGCGCACCGGCAATCAGACATCGCCCAGCATCCCGGAGGAGAATCTCGCTACCTTCCGTTACGGCATGCGCTGCTTCTTCGACGAGGGAAGGGCGTTGGCGCGGCTGTCTCACCCGAACGTCGTGCGCGTGCTCAATTTTTTTCGCGCCAACGAGACTGTTTACCTGGTGATGCGCTACGAGCGCGGACGCACGCTGCAGGAGCACGTTCACGCGCGCAGCGGTTCTCTACCAGAATCCTGGGTGCGTCGCACGTTCGCGCAGCTGCTGAACGGCTTGCGCGAGGTGCACACTAACAAGATGCTCCACCTGGACATCAAGCCGGGGAACATCTACATCCGCAACGACGGCACACCAGTGCTGATCGATTTCGGCGCCGCGCGCCAGACGCTGACCGAGGAGGGGACCAAGCTTCCTCCGATGTACACCCCTGGTTACGCGTCGCCCGAGCACCACATGCGGCGCGAGCACCTGGGCCCGTGGAGCGACATCTACTCGGTCGGCGCGAGCATGTACGCCTGCCTCGCATTGGCGCCGCCCCAGCCCGCCGACAGCAGGCTCGAGCGCGACCGCGTGGTCCCGGCGCGCAAGGCCTGGGTCGGGCAGTACTCGGAGGACCTGCTGACCATCATCGACTGGTGCCTGCGGCTCGATCATCTGGAGCGGCCGCAAAGCGTGTTCGAGCTGCAGCAGGCGCTGCGCGGGCTCAAGGAGCCTGTGCTCAAGCAGCGCAGATGGCCGATCCTGGGCCAATTCATGGGCGCCGTGGCGAAACTACGCAAGCGCCGGGCATGACGCGCGGGGAAGATGAAATACTCGATCGCCCAAGATAGTCGCGTCGGCGCGCGCCGCTACAACCAGGACCGCCTCGGGCACTGGGCGACGAGCGATGCCCTGCTAATGGTCGTCGCCGATGGAATGGGCGGTCATCTGCATGGCGAGATTGCGGCCCAACTCGCCCTCGAGTCTTTGGCGCAGGACTTCCAAAGCGAGGCGAAGCCGAGGCTGGCCGACCCCGACATGTTCTTGTTCCGCGGCCTTGCGCGCGCGCACGGCGCGATCGTTCGGGAGGCGCAGGAACGCGACCTGCGCGAAACACCGCGCACCGTCCTGGTGGCCTGCGTGGTGCAGGACGGCTACGCCTACTGGTCGCACGTGGGCGACTCGCGTCTGTATCTCATCCGCCGAGGCCGCGTGGCCGCGCGCACGAAGGATCACTCTCGCGTGCAGCAGCTGATCGACAAGGGCCAGCTGCGCGAGGAAGCGGTGCCCACGCATCCCGAGCGCAACATCCTGACCCGCTGCCTTGGCAGCGAGCATGCGCCCAGGCTCGAGCCGGCCGCGAGCGCGCGGCTGGCAAAGGACGACCTGATTCTGATGTGTTCGGACGGGCTGTGGGGACCGCTGAACGAGCGCCAGCTGCTGGACGGGCTGCGCGCACAGGACTTGCGCCTGGCGGTATCCGATCTGGCTAGCTTGGCCGAGGCGCGGGCAGGAAGGCAGTGCGATAATGTCTCCCTCCTGGCGATGGCGTGGGGCGAGGGCGACGTCGCTCCCGCCAACGAGCCGCTCACGCTCCCGTTTCACGAGCTCCCGACGGACGTCCAGGATTTCACTGCCACCGAGCCTGATTTCATGCGCATGAGCGACGAAGACATCGAGCGCGAGATCGCCGAGATCAAGGCGGCGCTGCGCAAGCATTCCGGCGCGCCATGACCCGTCCGGGCGGAAGGCAGCCACAGCAGCTTCGTCCCGTGCGCCTGCAGCGCGCCTGGACGCGCCACGCCGAAGGCTCCGTACTGGTCGAGTTCGGCGACACGCGCGTGCTGTGCACGGCCAGCGTGGAAGAGCGCGTGCCGCCGTTCCTGCGCGACAAGGGGCGCGGCTGGCTGACGGCCGAATACGGCATGCTGCCGCGTGCAACCAATACGCGCTCGGAGCGCGAAGCGGCGCGCGGCAAGCAATCGGGCCGCACGCTGGAGATTCAGCGCCTCATCGGCAGGGCCTTGCGTGCCGTGGTCGACCTGGGTGCGCTGGGCGAGCGCACCATCCATGTGGATTGCGACGTGCTGCAGGCCGACGGGGGCACGCGCACCGCCGCCATCACCGGCGCCTTTGTCGCGGTCCACGACGCGCTCGGCTGGATGTTGGCGCGCGGCATGTTGCCGGCGCTGCCGGTGAAAGACTTCGTGGCCGCGGTATCGGTCGGAATCTACCGCGGGGCGCCTGTGCTCGACCTGGACTACGCCGAGGATTCGGCCTGCGACACGGATATGAACGTCGTCATGACCGGGGCCGGGGGATTCGTCGAAGTGCAGGGAACGGCAGAGGGCGCGCCGTATTCGCGCGCCGAGATGGATTCCCTGCTGGCGCTTGCTTCGCGCGGCATCGTGGAGCTCGTGGGGCACCAGCGCCGCGCGCTCGGGCTGTGAAGAAGCTCGTCCTCGCGTCCAACAATCCCGGCAAGCTACGCGAGATCGGTACGCTGCTGGCGCCGCTCGCGATCGAGGTGACTTCTCAGGCGGCGCTGGGGATCGGCGAGGCCGACGAGCCGCATGCCACCTTCCTCGAGAACGCGCTTGCCAAGGCCCGTCACGCGAGCCTCGCGTCGAGGCTGCCCGCGCTGGCGGACGACTCTGGGCTCTGCGTCGACGCGCTGGGCGGCGATCCGGGGGTGCTCTCCGCGCACTACGCCGGCAGGGACGGCTCGCGCGAGCAGCGCGATGCGCGCAACAACGCAAAGCTGCTCGGCGCGATGGCAGGAATCGGAGACCGGCGCGCGCACTACCACTGCGTGCTGGTTCTGCTGCGGCGCGCCGACGATCCAGAGCCCCTCGTTGCGGAGGGCGTCTGGCGTGGCGAGATTGCCGCGGCGCCGCGCGGGACGGGGGGCTTCGGCTACGATCCGCTGTTTTATCTGCCGGCGCGGCGCTGTACCTCGGCGCAGCTCGACGCCGAGGAAAAGAACCGCATTAGTCACCGGGGGCAGGCGCTTGCCAAGCTGCTCGCGCGCATGAGCGATGAAGATCGAGCTTGATAATCCGCGCACGGTGCGGTTGGAGGTGCTCCCGCCACTCGCGCTCTACGTCCACATTCCGTGGTGCGTGCGCAAGTGTCCCTATTGCGATTTCAATTCGCACGAGCTGGGCTCGGATTTGCCGCAAGGCGAATACGTCGACGCGCTGGTGGCCGACCTCGACGAGCTGCTGCCGTCGGTATGGGGCCGGCGACTGACCACGGTCTTCATCGGCGGGGGCACCCCGAGCCTGTTCTCGCCCGCCGCGATTGATCGCCTGCTGTCCGAGGTGCGCGCACGGCTGCCGCTCGAGCCGGAGGCGGAGGTGACGCTCGAGGCGAATCCGGGCACGGTCGAGGCGGCGCGCTTTCGCGGCTTGCGCGAAGCGGGCGTCAATCGCCTCTCGCTCGGGGTGCAGAGCCTGGACGATGGGATGCTGGCGGCGCTCGGCCGCATCCACTCTGCGGACGAGGCGCGACGCGCCGTCGAGCTCGCGCTGCGCGAGTTCGACAACGTCAATCTGGACCTCATGTACGGCCTGCCCGGGCAGACGCTGGCCCAGGCGCGCGCCGACATCGGCGAGGCCGTGCGCTTCGGCACGCCGCACCTGTCGGCCTACCAGTTGACGATCGAGCCCAACACCGTGTTCTGGAGCAGGCGCCCGCGACTGCCGGAGCACGACCTGTGTGCCGACATGGGGCTGGCGGTGGAAGACACGCTCGGCGCGGCCGGCTTCGAGCACTACGAGACGTCGGCTTTCGCGCGCCCTGGGCGGCGCTCGCGCCACAACCTCAACTACTGGGAGTTCGGCGACTATATTGGAATCGGCGCGGGCGCTCACGGCAAGCTGAGCTTTCCGGATCGGGTGACCCGTCACGCCCGCATAAAGCAGCCGCGCGACTACCTCCGGGCACGCGGAAGCACGATCGCCGAACAAATCCGGGTCGAATCAGCCGAGCTGCCGTTCGAGTTCATGCTGAACGCGCTGCGCCTGACCGAGGGCTTTGCGGTAGACCTGTTCCGCGCCCGCACCGGACTGCCGCTCGGATCGATCGAGTCTGCGCTCGCGCAGGCCGAGGAGAGGGGCCTGCTTGAACGTGACTGGCTGCGCATCCGGCCCAGCGAGCGCGGGCGGCGCTTCCTTAACGAACTGGTCGAGCTGTTCCTCGCCTAGCCCCGGCGCCTGCGGAACAGGAGGTCGCGCACCGGGTGCCCGAGCGCGAGCCCGCGCTGCTCGAACTTCGTCAGTGGGCGGTGCCCCGGGCGCTCGGCAAATCCCTGGGCCGTGTTTTCCAGCAGGGGCTCGCCGGACAGCACCGCCAGGATTTGCTCCGCGTACTCCTGCCAGTCGGTTGCCACGTGCAGGTATCCGCCCGGCGCCAGCCTGCGCGCGGCGAGCGCAACGAATGCCGGTTGAACCAGGCGGCGCTTGTGATGGCGCTTCTTGGGCCAGGGATCGGGAAAGAACAGATGCACCCCGGCGAGCGATGCTTCGGCGACCATGTGCTCGAGCACCTCGACCGCGTCGTGCCGGATCACGCGCAGGTTGCCGAGCTGTTCGGCCTCGATGCGATTGAGCAGGCTACCGACGCCCGGACCGTGCACTTCGACCGCGATGAAATCGGTGTCCGGCTGGGCCGCGGCGATTGCCGCAGTTGTCTCGCCCATTCCCGACCCGATCTCGAGCACGAGCGGCGCGCGGCGACCGAACATTTGCCGTGGATCGATCGGATGCGGCGAATAGCGCAGCCCGTGGCGCGCGTAGAGGGTATCGAGTGCGCGCTGCTGGGCAGCCGAGGTCCTGCCCTGGCGCAGGACGAAGCTGCGAATCGGGCGGGTCACGCAGCCTTGGGCTGCGAGGACGTGATCGTTCCTGCGGTGGGAGAGGACGGCGTCGCGGCGTAGAGCTTCTTCGGCATGCGGCCGGCGAGGAATGCCTCTCTGCCGGCTTGCACGGCCTTCTTCATCGCCTGCGCCATCATGACCGGATTCTTGGCCGCCGCGATCGCGGTGTTCATCAGCACGCCGTCGCAGCCGAGCTCCATGGCGATGGAGGCATCCGACGCCGTGCCGACGCCTGCGTCCACCAATACCGGCACGCCGACGCGCTCGATCACCAGCTGCAGGTTCCACGGATTGAGGATTCCCATGCCTGAGCCGATCAGCGACGCGAGCGGCATCACTGCGACGCAGCCCATGTCCTCGAGCATCTTGGCCTGAATCGGATCGTCCGAGCAGTACACCATCACGTCGAAGTCTTCTTTGACCAGCTGCTTCGCCGCAGCCAGCGTCTCGGGCATGTTCGGGTAGAGCGACTGCGGATCGCCGAGCACCTCGAGCTTGACCAGCTTGTGTCCGTCGAGCAGCTCGCGCGCCAGGCGCAAGGTGCGGATCGCGTCCTGCGCGCTGTAGCAGCCGGCCGTGTTCGGCAGGTAGGTGAACCTCGACGGCGGCAGAAAATCGAGCAGCGAGGGCTCGCCGGCAGTCTGGCCGATGTTGGTGCGGCGGATCGCGACGGTGACGATTTGCGCGCCCGAGGCCTCGATCGCGGCGCGCGTTTCGGCGAAGTCCTTGTACTTGCCGGTCCCGACCAGGAGGCGGGAGGAATAGGACCGTCCCGCGACGACCAGCTCGTCTTGACTAGACATGTTCAGCCTCCACCCACCGCCACCACGATTTCCAGCGCGTCGCCGTCCGCCACCTGCGTCGCCGCATGCGCGCTCTTGGGCACGATTTCGCCGTTGCGCTCGACCGCGACCTTCTTGCCCGCGAGGGCCAGGTGCGCGATCAGCTCTTGCACCACGAGCGGGCGCTCGAAGCGGTGCGGCGCGCCGTTAACGGTCACCCGGATCATGGGTGAAATTCTACAACGGCCCCGGGGGGCCGGCGGCGCTCAGAGGGCGGCCATCACTCGCTCGAGCCTGCCGCGCACCTCTGCCGCGAGAGAATCGACTTCGGGTCGGTCGACCAGCTGCAGCACCGCATTCGGGTCCATGAATTCGACCCGCGTATTGCCGCCGGCGTCCTGACGCACCACCACGTTGCACGGCAGGAGCACCCCGATTTCGGGCTCGGCTGCGATCGCCTGGCTGGCGAGATGTGGATTGCAGGCGCCGAGGATCTCGTAGGGTGGCAGGTCGAGGCCGAGCTTCTTCTTCATGGTTGCCGACACGTCGATTTCGGTCAATACGCCGAAGCCCTCCTTCGACAGCGCTTCAGTCACTTTCTTCACCGCGGCGGCCTGGTCCAAGGACACGGTCTTGCCGAATGCGTACCTGCTCATGGGGTTTCTCCCGCTTGCGCCAATTGATTAGAATTGGGGCGCGCGGGTGTAGTTCAATGGCAGAACGGCAGCTTCCCAAGCTGCATACGAGGGTTCGATTCCCTTCACCCGCTCCAGGCCCTGGCCGGATCGGCCTCAACCGACCAGCAGGTCGACTCTGGCGAAGCGCTCGGCCGAGGTATAGGCGGGGGCGTAGAGATAGCCGAGTCGCGGCGTGTCGACCGCTGCGCGCACCACGATGTAGGTTTCCTTGCAGGCGACGCCCTGCTCGCGCAGCCTGGCGCACTCGGCCGGCGTGACACGGCGCCCGTAGCCGCCGAAGGGAATCTCGGACTCCAGAATGCCCAGAAGCTTGTCCATGACGCCGAGTTGCTGTTCCGTGCATTGCTTTATAGCTCGCACGACACGCCGCAACCAGGAACTTTGCAAAG
Source organism: uncultured beta proteobacterium (assembly GCA_963755395.1). Taxonomy (GTDB): domain Bacteria; phylum Pseudomonadota; class Gammaproteobacteria; order Burkholderiales; family SG8-39; genus DAHVFK01. Next base: position 470,759 of record CAVWJJ010000004.1, read on the forward strand.
TTCCGCGGTCAATTTGTGTCAGGCCGCCGCCCGGATTCACCATTCGTAGCCCAGGCCGAGCAGCCAGGTGGTATCGACCGCCTTGACCCCAGGCGGGGGCGTCCGCTCCCAATCGACATCGAGCTGCGCGTTCGCGGTCATTCCGCTGGAGAGCGGAACGCGCAGGCCGGTGCTGGAATGAAGCGTGACTTGCTCCTTGTGGCGCAGGTTCCAGAAGCCCTCCTGGTTGTGGAAGAGCTCGACCTTGCGCTGCCAAAGGCGGTGCGAATAATGCAGTCCCCAGCCCAAGGCCGGGTAGCTTTCGCTGCTGTCGTCGCTGTGCTTGATCGACACCGCGTCCACGCCTGCGCGAAGCGAAAGCTGCGTACTGTGCGTGTCGTACAGCTGCCAGCCGTAGCCCCCGCCTGCGCTGGTTCGAAGCTTGATATCCCTGAAGCGGTCGCGTTCGGCGAATCCGCGGCCATAGATAAAGCGCTTCGGCGCGAGGAAGTGGTCGTAATGCCCACTCGCTCGCCAGTTAGACGTGACAGTCTGTCCCGTGTCCTTTGCCTGGTCTACCCTTGCCGTCAGACCGTAACGGTAGTCCTTGGCGCGTGCGTTGAGCGCCCCCTCCCCGTGCACGCTGCTGACGGAGCTGTTGCCGCGCACCGCTGATGCCGCCAGCGCCACGCGTCCACTGTAGGCGATACCGCGTCCCGACTCCTCGGGAAGCGGGTTGAGGTAGGCAATCTGGCCCGGATCGACGCTGCCGGGAGCAAGAACAATGCGATGGGGCTCGGGCTCGCCCTTGAGCATCACGCCCACCGGGCTGTCGGTCGTGAGCGTGCGCACATCGCTCCAGCGGATCTTGATCTTTCCGGCGTAACTGGTCTCGAACGTGAGCACGTTGCCGGACTTGTGAAGCACCTTGCCGCTCAGGCGATCGCCGTTGCGCAGGGTCACGGTATCGGCCTGCGCGGCGACCGCCGAGAGCGCCAGGGCAGCGGCCAGTGCGCGAAGGGAGGATTGTCCGATCTTCATCGGCTTATCTACGGCAAAAAGCGCCGCGACCGCAAGAGCTCAGCGGAGTTCGCGCCGCGCAGGGCGATTCCTCACAGCGAAACGGCCCAGCGGGTAAAATGCGTTCAGATGACGGTGTCCTTCGACGGCAAGCTGGTGGTCGCGATCTCCTCGCGGGCCCTGTTCGACTTCGAGGAAGAGAATCTCGTGTTCGAGCGGCGCGGCGAGCGCGAGTACGTCGCGCTCCAGCTCTCGCGCCTGGACGTGCCTGCCAAGAATGGAGTCGCCTTCCCGCTGGTCAAAAAACTGCTCGCGTTCAACACGCCAGGCGCGCAGCGGGTCGAGGTCGTGATCCTGTCGAAGAACGATCCGGTGAGCGGGCTGCGCGTGTTCCGCTCCGCTAGCCACGCCGGGCTGCAGCTCGAACGCGGCGTTTTCACGCGCGGGCGCACGCCCTACCGCTACCTCGACGCGCTCAAGGCGAACCTGTTCCTGTCCGCGAACGAGGCCGACGTGATGAGCGCGCTCGAGTCCAGGGTTCCAGCGGCCCGCGTCTACCCCGACTCGGCGCAGGCCGCGGAGCGCCACACGGGCGAAGTGCGCATCGCCTTCGACGGCGATGCGGTGCTGTTTTCGGACGAAGCCGAGCGCGTGTTCCAGGCCGACGGGCTGGCGGCGTTTACGCGCCACGAAACCGAGCACGCGGAAAGACCCCTGCCCCCGGGTCCGTTCAAGCCGCTGCTCGAGGCCCTGCACCGCCTGCAGCAGGCCGCGGGCACCGACGTGCCGATGCGACTGCGCACCGCACTGGTCACCGCCCGCAGCGCGCCGGCGCACGAGCGCGCCGTGCGCACGCTCATGCAGTGGAACATCGGCATCGACGAGGCGATGTTCCTCGGCGGGCTGGACAAGAGCGAGTTCCTGCGCGCCTACGAGCCGGACTTCTTCTTCGACGACCAGCGGTTGCACGTAGATTCCGCCAGAAAGCACGTGGCGACCGGGCACGTGCCGTTCGGAGTCTCGAACTTGGGGCGCAAAGCATCGTGAGAGTCGTCAAGTACTTCCTCTACGCTCTCGGCACGGCGGTAGCGCTTGCAATCGTCGTCGCGATCACGGTCGCCGTGCTGTTCGACCCCAACCAGCTCAAGGGCGAGATCGAGCGCGTGGTCAAGCAGCAGACCGGGCGCACGCTCAAGCTCGAGGGCGAGCTGCATCTTGCCTTCTGGCCCAGCATCGGCGCCTCGATGGGCCGCGCCAGCCTGTCGGAGCGCGCAAGCGCGGCCCAGTTCGCGTCGCTCGAGTCGGCGCAGCTCGCGGTGCGGTTGTTGCCGCTGCTGCGCGGGGAAACCGTTGTCGACCAGGTGCGGCTCTCCGGCCTGAAGGTGAATCTGGTGAAGGGCCGAGACGGCAAGTTCAATTTCGACGATCTGCTCGCCGCCGGCGGCGAGCGTCCGGCCGTTCGCGCGCCGGCGGCCGAGGGCGGGCGCGGGACGCAGGTGCGTTTCGATGTCTCGGGGGTGCGAATCGAAAACGCCGCCATCAGCTACCGGGACTCGAAGAGCGGGCAGACTGTCGAAGTGAGCGGCTTGCAGTTGCGCACAGGCCGCATCGCGAACGATGTGCCGGGCAAGCTCGAGTTTTCGGCGACTGTGAAGAGCGACAAGCCCATGCTCGACGCCGCGATTGAACTGTCCACGGGCTACCGCTACGAGGCGGCGCGCAGGCTTGTCGCGCTGGACGGTCTCACGAGCAAGCTCGCGCTTAACGGACCAGGGCTGCCACAGAAGTCGCTTACGATTCCGCTCAGCGGGTCGGTGCAGGTCGACCTCGGCAAGCTGAGCGCGCACGCGGACCTCGCCGCGAAGCTCGACGAATCGAACATTCGCGCGAAGCTCGGTTTCGAGGGCGTCGAGCCGTCTTCGTACAACTTCGACCTTGAGATCGACCGCCTGAACCTCGACCGCTACTTCTCGCCGGCGGACGAAGGCAAGGGCGGTGCCGCGCCGGCGGGCGCGGTGAAAGGCAAGACAACCGCCGCCGATACCACGCTCGATCTGTCCGCGCTCAAGGGGTTGCGCGTGCGTGGGCGATTGCGTATTGGCGAGCTGCAGGTGCGGCGCCTCAAGCTCTCCAAGATGGCGACCGACGTGCGCATCGCCGACGGACGGGCCGAGATCGGCCCGCAGTCGGCCAGGCTCTACCAGGGGGCGCTCGCGGGCGCGCTCACGCTCGACGCCAACGCGCGTCGGGTCGGGCTGAAGGAAAAGCTGAGTGATGTCGCGATCGGGCCACTGCTGGCGGATATGATGCAGCGCGAGATCCTCACTGGTCGCGGCAACGTCACGCTCGACGTCGATGCCACCGGCGCCAGCGTCAATGCGATGAAGAAGTCGCTCTCCGGTAACGCGAGCCTGGCGCTGCACGACGGAGCGATCAAGGGCGTCAATCTGGGCGAGTCCCTGCGCAAGGCGCAGGCGCTGATTAGCTCGAAGTCTGCGCAGACGCAGAGCGCCGACGGCGCGCAGCAGACCGACTTCAGCGAGCTGTCCGCCAGCTTCGTGATCCGCAACGGCGTTGCCCACAATGACGATCTGAGTGCCAAGGCGCCGCTGTTTCGCCTCACGGGCGCGGGCGACATCGACGTCGGAGGCGAGCGCATCGACTACCGTGCCAAGGCGGCAGTAGTCGGCAGCGCCGAGGGCCAGGGGGGCAGCGAGATCGACCAGCTGCGCGGCCTCTCGGTCCCGGTCAGAATCGTCGGACCGTTCGACGCGCTCAAGTACGAGATCGACTACAAGGCGGTCGCGGCGGAAATGGCGAAGTCGCGCGTGAAGGAGAAGCTGCAGGAGCGGCTCGGCGTCAAGCCGGGCCAGGGCGGCGCCCTGCAGGACAAGCTGCGCGGACTGCTGCGGCGCTAGCCGCACCTACTTCGGCAGCGGCAGCGATTCCTCCACCAGCGCCGCGAGGTAGCCCGCGCCGAGCGGAATGATCTCGTCGTTGAAGTCGTAGCCCGGATTGTGCAGGAAGCAACCGGTCTGCCCGCCGCCCTGCCCGAGCCATACGTAGGCCCCGGGCCGCTGCTGCAGCATGTAGGAAAAGTCCTCGCCGCCCATGGTCGGGTCGGCGTCGCGCACAACGTTCTCCCGGCCGAAAACCTTCTCTCCGACCTTTGCAGCGAACTCGGCCTCGCGCACGGCGTTCACCGTCGCCGGATAGCCGCGCTGGTAGTTCACCTCCGCGCTGCCGCCGAGCGAGCCGGCGATGCCGGTGACGATCTGTTTGATGCGCGCTTCGGCCATGTCGCGCGTCTCGGGCCTGAAGCTGCGCACCGTGCCGATCAGCGTGACGGAATCGGGCAAGATGTTGAACGCGCCGACCTGGCTGGTCTGCATTGAGCAGACGCTTATCACGAGCGCATCCACCGGATTGATATTGCGGCTGGGGACCGACTGCAACGCGGTGATGATGTGCGCGCTGAGCAGCACCGGATCGACCGTCAAGTGCGGCATCGCCGCGTGCCCGCCCTTGCCGCGTACCGTGATCTGGATCTCGTCGGTCGCGGCCATCATCGCCCCCGCGCGCACGGCCATCTTGCCCGGCGGCAGGCCCGGCCAGTTGTGCAAAGCGTAGATCTGGTCGGCGGGAAAGCGCTCGAACAGCCCCTCCTGGACCATCTTCTGGCCTCCGCCCCCCCCTTCCTCCGCCGGCTGGAAGATAAGGTACGCGGTGCCATCGAACGCTCGTGTGGCGGCCAGATAGCGGGCGGCGCCCAGGAGCATGGTGGTATGGCCATCGTGGCCGCAGGCGTGCATGCGCCCGTCATGGCGCGAGCGGTATGGCAGACCGGTCGTTTCGCGTATCGGCAGGCAGTCCATGTCCGCGCGCAGTCCCACCGCGCGGCCGCTCGCGCTCCCGCGGCCGCGCACCACGCCGACCACTCCGGTTCTTGCGAGCCCCCGATGCACCTCGATGCCCCACGTCGCGAGGCGGCCGGCGACGATTTCGGAGGTGCGGTCTTCCTCGAAGCCAAGCTCGGGGTGAGCATGGATATCGTGCCGAATGTCGCGCAGCTCGGCGTGGAATTTCCGGATCTCTTCGACGGGTGTGGCCATTTGTGGTCGCGTTTGGGGGACAGAAGGGGCGAGTGATGTTGCCGCCATCGCCCGGCCGAGTCAAACTGCGCGCCGTGTCAGATTTCGCGCAAACGCTCATCGGCTGGCAGCGCAGGCACGGCCGCCGCGGTCTGCCGTGGCAGGGCACGCGCGACCCGTACCGCGTATGGCTGTCCGAGGTCATGCTGCAGCAGACCCAGGTCGAAACGGTGATCCCTTACTACGGGCGCTTCCTCGAGCGCTTTCCCGACGTGCGCGCGCTCGCCGCCGCAGCGCAGGAGGACGTGCTGCGGCTGTGGAGCGGGCTGGGCTACTATGCGCGCGCGCGTAACCTGCACCGCACGGCGGGGATCGTGGCCGCGCAGCTGAACGGGCGATTTCCGGACACTGCCGAGGAGCTGGCACGGCTTCCCGGATTGGGGCGCTCGAGCGCCGCGGCGATCGCCGCGTTCGCGTTCCGACGGCGCGAAGCGATCCTGGACGGCAACGTAAAGCGTGTCTTCGCGCGCTGTTTCGGGATCGAAGGCTATACAGGGGGGCGCGCGGTCGAGGAGCGCTTGTGGCAAATCGCCGTGCGCGAGCTGCCGCAACGCGAGATCGCGCGCTACACGCAGGCTCTGATGGATCTCGGCGCGACGGTGTGCGTGCGCGGCACGCCGCGCTGCGCTGCCTGCCCGCTCGCGGCGCGTTGCGTCGCGCGGCGCGAGCGTCGCACCGCGGAGCTGCCGTCGCCGCGCCCGCGCAAGCCCTATCCCGAGCGGGCCGTCACCTGGCTGGTGCTGATGCATGCCGGCAGGGTGCTGCTCGAGCGCCGCCCTGCGCCCGGCCTCTGGGGCGGCCTGTGGGCCCTGCCGGAGAGCGAGCCGCGCGGGTTCGCCGCCTTCTGCCAGCGCGAGTTTGGTTGCGAGGCGCGGCGGGCACACAGGCTAGATCCGCTCGAGCACCAATTCACTCACTTTCGGCTGCGCGCGACCCCGGTCGTGATCGCACTGCGCGCCGCTCCTGCCGCTGCGGTCGAGGCGCCGGGACGCCTCTGGCTCGACCTCACCGACGTGTCCGGCGCCGCCGTGCCGGCGCCGGTGAAGCGGCTGCTCGAGCGGCTCGCCGCGGCTCGCTAGGCGCGCGTCGCCAGGCCGTGCTGGGCCAGGAACTTGTACAGGATTTCCAGCCGCTCGCGCGCGTCTGTGAGCTCCATCAGCTTTTGCTTTGCAGCTAGCGGGACTGGCAGGATCTCCGCCAGACGCGAGCCGACCCACGAACTCGAATCGAAGCGGAAAGGCGCCTCGATCTGCTGCGCACCGTGCTCCTCTATTACCAGGCGCAGCAGCCTGGCGCAAGCGAGAAACTCGTCCGGCAGCGCGCAGTCCTCGTCCGCCGGCAGTGACTCAACCTCGGCGTGCGTCAGCCCGCTCGCGAGAACTTCGCGGCGCAGGATGCGGAAGCGCTCCTCACCGCGCGCGACGATGTGCAGCATGCCGAGCTGCTGCATGTCCCACTGCGCGATGCGCGCCAGGCAACCGATCTCCTCCGGCATCGCCGCGGGACCGATTTCAGCGCCGCTGCGAATCAGGCACACGCCGAACGGCCGGTCGTCGCGCAGACAGTCCTTCGCCATCTCCATGTAGCGTTGCTCGAACACGCGCAGAGGCAACAGGCCGCCGGGGAAGAGGACCGCTTGCAGCGGGAAGAGGGCGATTTCTCGTCGACCGGCTGCGCTCAGAGCGGGCCCTCCGGATCGGTGCGCGCCAGGCTGCGATGCCGGACCAGCACGTGCCAGTGGTCGCGGAATGACGCCGCGAGGCGCTCGACCAGATAGACCGATCTGTGACGTCCGCCGGTACAGCCGATCGCCACCGTGACGTAATTTCGCTGTTCGCGCTCGATCTCGGGCAGCCAGTGGCCGAGGAAATCCTGCACGTCAACGATCAGGCGTCGCACCGATTCCTGGCCGCCGAGATAGCTCGCCACTGCGGCGTCGCGCCCGGTAAGAGGCCGCAGCGCCGCGTCATAGTGGGGGTTCGGCAGCATGCGCGCGTCGATCACCCAATCGGCATCGAGCGGGATGCCGTCGCGGAACGCGAACGACTCGAACAGGAGCGTGAGCGATCCGCCGCCGAGGCCGACCAGCTCCTTGATCCAGCTCTGCAACGCGCGCGGCAGCAGTTCGCTGGTGTCGATGCGATGGCCGAGCTCGGCTACGCCCGAGAGCAGCGCGCGCTCGCGCTCGATCGCCTCGGCAAGTGCGAGGCCCGCCACCGTGAGCGGGTGCCGGCGGCGGGTTTCGGAGAATCGGCGCAGCAGCGTCTGGGCGCTTGCTTCGAGAAACAGCACGCGGCAGTCGATGCCGCGCGCCTTGAGGCGAGACACGTTCTCGGGCAGCGCGGGAAGTGCCGCACTGCGCGCGTCGACGCTTATCGCGACGCGCTCGTGACCGGCTTCCTGCAGAAAGTCGGCCACCTGCACCAGTAGCGTCGCTGGAAGATTGTCGACGCAGTAGTAGCCGCCGTCCTCGAGCACGTTCAGCGCGATGCTCTTGCCCGAACCCGAGAGTCCGCTGACCAGAATGAGCTGCATGGCGGATCGGACGGCGCTCAGTTCCCGCGCTCGATTTCCCTTTTCTGGCGCACCATGAACTGCGTCATCGAATCGATCCCCCTGAGTTGCAGGATGTAGTTGCGCACCGCCGCCTCCAGCAGCACTGCGAGGTTGCGGCCCGCAGCCACCGGAATTACCACCTTGCGGATCGTGACGCCCAGGATCTCTTCCGAGAGCTCGGCCAGCGGCAGGCGCTCGGAAGCTTCGCGCTGACCCTGCGCCGGCTTTTCGAGGTGCGCGATCAGCTTGAGTTTCATCTTGGGACGCACCGCCGTTTCGCCGAAGATCGTGCGCACGTCGAGCAAGCCCAGGCCCCGCACCTCGAGGAAATCCCGCAGCAGCGGCGGGCAGCGTCCTTCCAGGGTGTTGGTCGCGATGCGGGAAATCTCGACCACGTCGTCGGCGACCAGGCCGTGGCCGCGGCTGATCAGCTCGAGGCCCAGCTCGCTCTTGCCGACGCCGGAGTCTCCGGTAATCAGCACGCCCAGACCGAGCACGTCCATCAACACGCCGTGGCGCTCGGTGGTTTCGGCCAGCGCCTTCGCGAGGTAGCGCGAGAGCTTCTCGATCACCCGCGCCGCAGGCACCCGCGTGGTGAACAGCGGTGTATGCGTGTGCTCCGCGCCCTCGAGCAGCTCGCGCGTGGGACCGCACGCCGTCCGCCAGGATCACCGCCGTCGGCGATGCGACGAACAGGCGCGCCGCGAATTCCGCGCGGGCGGCCGGGTCGCCGCCGGCGAGCATCGCCGCCTCGTAGGCGCCGAGGACCTGGATGCTGTTCGGATGGGTGAGGTTGAGGTGGCCGATCAGCGCGGCCGAGGCCGCCGCGTCGCGCTGCACCGCGACGCTGGCGTCGCGCCCCGCAAGCCAGGCAAGCGAGAGCGCCTCGCGGTTGTCCTCATGCAGCTGCGCGACGTTGACCTGAAACATCCGGCTGCCAGTCGGTGATGAGCTGGTGCAGCGCGCTTGCGTCAGGCGCGCCCGCCATGGATTCGCGCAGGCTCCTGTCGCTGAACATCTGCGCCAGCTCGGACAGGATTTGCAGGTGCTTTTCGGTAGCCTGCTCGGGCACCAGCAGGACGAACAGCAGGTTCACCGGCTTGCCGTCCGGGGCGTCGAACGCCACCGGCTGCTCGAGCCGCAGAAACGCGCCCAGCGCGTCCTTGAGGCCCTTGATGCGTCCGTGCGGAATCGCAACGCCCTGACCGAGCGCGGTCGAGCCAAGGCGCTCACGCGCGAACAGGCTGTCGAACACGAGATTCCTGGCGATACCGTGATTGTTCTCGAACAGCAGGCCGACCTGCTCGAACAGGCGCTTCTTGCTCGATACCGAAAGGTCGAGCACAACGTTGGCGGGCGGAAGGAGTTTCGCGACTAGGCTCATGCCTGGGCAGGCGGGAGACTGCAGTGGGCGCGAATTATAGCCCAATGCCGCGGGTTACGGGGCGCGGCCATTGGTGGGCCCTAGGAGCTCAATTCCTGCCGTTTCAGGGCGTCGTGCGGCTTGTCGTAGGCCTTGCCCTTGTGCTTCATGACCTGGCGATCGAGCTTGTCGGTAAGCAGGTCGATCGCGGCGTAAAGGTCATCCTCTTCGCACTCGCAGTGGAGGTCCTTGCCGCGCACGTGAAGCGTGATTTCGGCCTTCTGCCTGAGCTTGCCGACAGAGAGGATGACGTTGACGTCGATCACATGGTCGAAATGGCGTTTGATGCGCTCCAGCTTGATCTGCACGTAGTCGCGGATCGCCGGCGTCACTTCGAGATGATGGCCGCTCACGCTGAGATTCATTCTCGGTTCTCCTTACAGGCATTTTCTCTGGTTGACGGGAGGAATTTGGAGGGATTCGCGGTATTTGGCGATCGTGCGCCGCGCCACCACGATACCCTGTTGCCCCAGAATTTGCGAGATTCTCGCGTCTGAAAGCGGCGTGCGCGCGTCCTCGGCCGCGACCAGCTGCTTGATCAGCGCGCGGATCGCGGTAGAGGAGCAGGCGCCGCCGGCTTCGGTCGCAACATGGCTGCCGAAGAAGTACTTCAGCTCAAAGGTGCCGCGGGGCGTGGCCATGTACTTCTGCGTGGTGACGCGCGAGATCGTGGACTCGTGCAGGCCGAGCGTTTCGGCGATCTCGCGCAGCACCAGCGGCCGCATCGCGACCTCGCCGTGCTCGAAGAAATGCCGCTGCCGGTCGACGATCGCCTGCGACACGCGCAATATGGTATCGAACCGCTGCTGCACGTTCTTGATCAGCCAGCGCGCCTCCTGCAGCTGGGAGGCGAGCGCCTTGCCGCCGCCGCGGCTGCCGGCGAGCTCGGCGTACAGGCGGTTGATGCGAGCTTGGGCATCGCGTCGGCGTTCAGGCTGACGCGCCAGACGTTCCTCACCTTGCGCACGTTCACGTCGGGCACCACGTAGCGCGTTTCCACTGAGGCGAAGGCCGCGCCGGGGCGCGGATTGAGACTCAGGATCAGCCGCTGCGCGGCGCGCAGCTCGTCTTCGCTCGCGCGCCGTGGCCGCCTTGAGACGCGCGAAGTCGCGGCTGGCCAGCAGCTCTAGATGATGCGTCGCATGATTGCGAGCGCGAGCCGCTGCACCGTATCGTCGCTGGCAGCGGGTGCGAATCTGCAGCGCGAGGCATTCGGACGGCGAGCGCGCCCCGACGCCGGTGGGCTCGAAGTTCTGCAGGTGCCGCAGGGCGATCTGCCAGGTCCTCCACGTCCGCTTCCGCTTCTTGAGGGAGCATCACTGCGACGTCATCCAGGCTCTGCGTAAGGTAGCCGTCCTCGTCGAGCGCGTCGATCAACATGCCGATCAGCGCCCTGTCGCGTTGACCGAGGTTGGTGAGCGAAAGTTGCGTGTAGAGGTGGTCGCGCAGCGATGGCTGGTCCGGCGTGACGAAGGTCCGGTCGCCCTCGTCGTCGTCTGGGCCGCGCCACACCGCGCGCCTGGTCCGCGTCCCAGTCTTCGCGCGGCTCGGCCTGCGGCGCCTCGTCCGCCGGCGCCTGCGCGCCCGTCTCTCCGGCCTGGGCGGGCGGCGGCGCGGCAGCGGCCTCGGTTTCGCCGTCCTCGCGCTCGAGGACGGGTTCTCCATCAGCACCGCTCCATTTCCTGATTGAGCTCGAGGGTCGAGAGCTGCAGCAGCCGGATGGACTGCTGCAGCTGAGGCGTGAGCGTCAGGTGCTGCGACAGCCGGAGCTGCAGGGTCGGCTTCATCAATGGGTTGAAGCGCGCAGCGCGCTACATGCGGAAGTGCTCGCCGAGGTACACGCGGCGAACGCTGTCATTATAGACGATTTCCTCGGGCTTGCCCCGAGCCAGCACCGCGCCTTCGTTGATGATGTAGGCGCGGTCGCAGATGCCCAGCGTCTCGCGCACGTTGTGGTCGGTGATCAGCACGCCGATGCCGCGCTCCTTGAGGAAGCGGATGATGCGCTGGATGTCGAGCACCGCGATCGGGTCTACGCCGGCGAACGGCTCGTCGAGCAGGATGAAGCGGGGCCGGGTGCCGAGCGCGCGCGCGATCTCGACGCGCCGACGCTCGCCGCCGGAGAGCGAGAGCGCCGGGTAGTTGCGCAGGTGGGCGATGCTGCAGGTCCTTCAGCAGCTCGTCGAGCCGCGGCTCGATCTCCGCCTGCGCCAGGCCCTGCAGCTCCAGCACGGCGCGGATGTTCTCCTCCACGGTCAACCTGCGGAAGATCGAGGTCTCCTGCGGCAGGTAGGACAAGCCCAGGCGCGCGCGGCGGTGGATCGGCAGGTGCGTGAGGTCGCGCGCCGTCGAGTCGAATCGTCCCGCCGTCGGCCGGCACCAGGCCCACGATCATGTAGAAGCAGGTGGTCTTGCCGGCGCCGTTCGGCCCGAGCAGGCCGACCACCTCGCCGCTCTGAGACCTCGAGCGAGACGTCCTGCACCACGGTGCGCGACTTGTAGCGCTTGCGCAGGCTTCCTGAGCTCAATACGCTCATTTTGCGGCCGGCGCGGGCGATGGGGCCGGCCCAGGCGACGCGCCAGGCGCGGCGGCGGACGGCTCCTTCGTCGGCTGGAGAACGGCGCGCACCCGGCCGTGCGGCGCGTCGGCGCCGCCCGTGACGGAGTAGAAGCCCGAGCGCTGGTCCAGGAAGATGTAGTTGCCGCGCACCACGTCCTTGTCGCGCGACACGCGCGCGCTGTCGAACAGTTCCACCTTGTCTTCGCGCTCGTCAATTTCCATGCGCATCGCCTCGCCCTCGATCCAGGCGCCTTCTTTGCCGTCCTTAGAATCCGCTCTCTGCCGGAACCGCACCGGGTTGCCGCTCGCAGTGACGTGCTGAAAGCCGTCCGCGTCCTGACGCACCACGAGCCTGTCGGCGTGAACCACAAGCGTGCCCTTGGTCAGAACGACGTTGCCCTCGAAGACGCTCATCCGGCGTGCCTCGTCGGACAGCATGCGGTTCGATTCGATCTCGGTGGGCTTGTCCTTGTCGGCTTTCTCTGCGTGCGCGCTCAGCGGCGTCTGCAGCGCCGCCATGGCGAGGGCGGCGGTAAGAGCCCGGGCGATGACCAAGCGTTTGCGCGCTTTCATGGCTTGCTCTTTTCGGCCTCGAATCGGCTGCGCACGCTCTGGTTCAGGATCAGGCGCCCAAGGTCGTTGTTGTATTCCATTCCCTTCCCGGTGATCGACTGGTCGTCGTCGCTGATCGTCACTTGGCGGTCGGTCAGCGCCAGCGACTTGGCGCTCACGATGTGCAGAAAGCTGGTACGCATGCGCATCTCCGGGCGCCCCGCATCTGCAGCACGCACCAGCAGAACATCGCCGTAAAGGAATAGCTCGTCGGCGCCCTGCGACAGCGTGCCGTGGTCGGCTGTGACCGTTATGCGCGGCTCGCCCGGCTTGGTCTGCACCATTCGAGGCGCGACCAGGTCGGTCGAGTCGTCGTCCGGGTAATGTATCATTTTCGCCGCCGCCAACGTGGATTCCGCGATTCCACCGGGGCCGTAGCTCGTGATGTTGAAGTTTTGCACGATGTAGTCAGGGTCGTGGCGCCGCAGCGTCGACGGGGCGGGCGGCTCCTGCACCGCTTGCTTGAGCCAGAAAGTCACCATGGCCAGCGCCAGCATCAGCGCAAGCGGGAAAAGCCCGGTCGCGGAAAGTCTCACGCCAGGTATCTGGCCAGAGCGGCATCGAGCGAGCCCTGCGCGCGCATCAGGAGCTCGCAAATTTCACGCGCCGCGCCGCCACCGGCCGGCGATTCGCACACGTAGTGAACGCGCTGCCTCACTTCCAGCGGCGCTTCGCGCGGGGCGCAGGCGAAGCCGCAGCGCGTAAGCACCGGCAGATCCACCACGTCGTCGCCCACGTATCCGGTGGCCTGCGCTTCCACGCCGAGCTGTGCCAGGAGCGCGGCGTAGGCCGAATGCTTGTCGTCGATCCCCTGAAGCACGTGCGCGATGCCGAGCTCTGCGGCGCGCTGCGTGACGGCCGGCGAGCGGCGGCCGCTCAGGATAGCGGGTTGCACGCCGCTCTGCGCCAGCATCTTGATCCCGTGCCCGTCGAGCGCGTGGAACGACTTCAGCATCTCGCCCGCGGGGCCATACCACAGCCGCCCGTCGGTGAGCACACCGTCCACGTCGAAGATCATCAGGCGCACGCGCCGCGCACGCTCGAGCGCAACGCTGGAGACTTCGCTCATCGGTCAGATGACTTTGGCGCGGAACAGGTCGTGCATGTTGAGCGCGCCCACGAGCTTGTCGTTGTCGTCGACCACGATAAGCTGATTGATCTTGTGGCGTTCCATCAGCTCCACTGCCTCGACCGCGAGCGCCCCCGGCCGGATCGTGCGCGGGCCTGGCGTCATCAGCTCGGCGATGCCCGCGCCGGTGAAATCCGAGATCTTTGCGAGCACCCTTCGCAGGTCGCCGTCGGTGAATATGCCTGCGACACGACCCGCCGCGTCGACCACCGCCGTCATCCCCAGCCTGCCGCGCGACATTTCATGCACTGCTTGGTGCAGGGTCGCAGTGTCGGGAACCGAAGGTACGTCGGCTCCGCGTCGCATGACGTCGGCCACGTGAGTCAGCAGTCGCCTGCCAAGCGTTCCGCCCGGGTGCGAGCGCGCGAAGTCGTCGGCCGAGAAGCCGCGCGCGTCGAGCAGCGCAACCGCGAGCGCGTCCCCGAGTGCGAGCGCGGCCGTCGTGCTGGCCGTTGGCGCGAGGTTGAGTGGACAGGCTTCCTGCGCCACGCCTGCGTCGAGGTGTATGTCGGCCTCGCGGGCGAGCGTCGAAGCGTGGTTGCCGGAAAGCGCGATCAGCTTGGCACCCTGGCGTTTTATGAGCGGAATGATCCTGAGCAGCTCCTCGCTCTCCCCCGAGTGCGAGATGCCGATGAAGACATCGTCCGGCTGGATCATGCCGAGATCGCCGTGGCTCGCCTCGGCTGGATGAAGAAAGTACGCGGGCGTCCCTGTGCTTGCCAGCGTCGAGGCGACCTTGCGCGCGATGTGCCCCGACTTGCCGATGCCACTCACCACCACGCGACCGCGGCAGTCGAGAATCAGCGACACGGCGGCGAGAAAGCGCTCGTCGAGGCGATCGATCAGCGCGCGTACTGCGTCGGCCTCTATCGCCAGCACGCGGCGCGCCAGCTCCAGCGCCGTTGACGAAGCGCTTATCATAGCGAGGAAGTATAGCCCAACCGACCCTTTTTCCCGATGGACGCGACGGGTATTGCCCTGCAGCCGGTGCTAGTGCTGCTCGCGAGCAGCGTGCTGGCCGTGGTCGCGTGCCGCAGCCTGTCGCTGCCGCCGATCATCGGCTACCTGGTCACCGGACTCGCGCTCGGCCCGCATGCGCTCGGGCTGATCGAAGACAGCGAGGAGACCCACCGGTTGGCGGAGTTCGGCGTCGTATTCCTGATGTTCTCGATAGGGCTGGAATTCAGCCTGCCGAGGATGCTCGCGATGCGGCGCGTGGTGTTCGGGCTAGGACTGGCACAAGTGTCGGCGTCGGTCGCGTTGTGCGTGCTGGCATCAGTCGCGCTGGGTGGATCTTGGCAGGCGGGGCTGGTGCTGGGCGGGGCCGCGGCCATGTCGTCCACCGCGATCGTCTCCAAGCTTCTCGCCGAGCGCATGGAGCTCGATTCGCCACACGGGCGCGAAATTATCGGCGTGCTCCTGTTCCAGGACCTGGCCGTGGTGCCGCTGCTGATCCTGATCCCGGCCTTGGGGCGGCCCGCGGGCGAGACCAGCGTTGCCATCGGGTTCGCCCTCGCCAAGGCGGCCGTGGCGCTGGGCGTGCTGGTAGTCGTCGGCCCGAAGGCTATGCGCGCGTGGTTCGGTGTAGTCGCGCGACGCCGCTCGACCGAGCTGTTCGTGCTCAACGTGCTGCTGATCACGCTCGCGCTCGCCTTCCTGAGCGGCCTCGCGGGTCTGTCGCTCGCGCTCGGGGCATTCCTCGCCGGGATGCTGATCTCGGAAACGGAGTATCGCTACCAGGTCGAGCAGGACATCAAGCCGTTCCGCGACGTGCTGCTGGGCCTGTTCTTCGTCACTGTCGGCATGATGCTCGACACGCGCCTGGTGCTGGGCCACCCGGTGTTGGTGCTGTTGCTGCTCGCGCTGCTGATGGGCGCGAAGCTCGGCTTGATCGCGCTACTGTCGCGGCTGTTCGGCAGCTCGCCCGGGACGGCGCTTCGAGTCGGGCTCTCGCTCGCGCAAGGCGGCGAGTTCGGCTTCGTGCTGCTCACGCTCGCGCGTGGCGAAGGCATTGTTCAGGATCAGGTGCTGCAGGCGTTGCTGGCGGCGATGATCCTGTCAATGCTCGCGACGCCGTTCATGATCGGTGCCAGCAACCGCATCGTGATGCGGCTGGCGCGCTCGGAATGGATGCAGCGCTCGCTCGAGCTGCACCGAATCGCCGTAAAGTCTATCGAGACCGAGCAGCACGTCATCATCCTGGGCTATGGCCGCAATGGGCAGCGGCTCGCGCGCATGCTGGAAGCGGAGAAGGTACGCTATGTGGCGCTCGACCTCGATCCCGAGCGCGTGCGCGAGGCGGTGCTCGCGGGAGACGCCGTGGTATTCGCCGACTGCGCGCACAGCGAAGCGCTGGTCGCGGCGGGGATTTCGCGCGCCGCCGCGGTGGTGATCACGTTCGCCGGCGCAGCCGCGGCAGTGCGGGTGCTGGCGAACATCCACGCCCTCAACCCGACTGTGCCGGTAATCGTGCGCGCGCGCGAGGAGCGCGACATCGCGAAGCTGACCGCCGCGGGTGCCTCCGAGGTGGTGCCGGAAGCCTTCGAATCAGGGCTGATGCTTGCTTCGCATACGCTGGTCTGGATCGGCGTGCCGCTCGCCCGCGTCATGCGCCGCATGCGTCGGGTGCGCGATGAGCACTACGGCCCGCTGCGCGGCCTGTTCCACGGCGCCGGGGACGAGCCCGACGTCGGCGAGGAGGCGCAGCCGCGGCTGCACGCGGTGACCCTCGGCACGGGCGCGCATGCGGTCGGTCGGGCGCTAGACGCGTTGGCCCTGGCGCAGCTCGGGGTGCAGGTCAGGGCGGTGCGCCGGCCGGGCGCCGCGCGCAACCTCGAGCCGACGGAGGCCGGGGGGCTCGAAGCGGGCGACGTCGTCATCCTGCTCGGCGTACCGGAGAGCCTGGCACTGGCCGAAGCGAAGCTGCTACGGGGCTGAACGAGGGCGAAAAAAGGCCGGCAATGCCGGCCTTTTCTCCCCCCGGAGGGAATTGAGTCTTCGGTTACAGCGAGCGGCAGAGTGTGTAGGAATTGGTGCCCGTTTCGGCGTACGCCGTAGCCGCGGTTGCTGAGCCGTCAATGTTCGGGTTGGGGCCGGCGGTGTTCAGTACGCCGCGCACTGTGCCCTTGTCCGGCAGACCGTCGTCCATCTGCGTGTCGACCGCAGTCGCGATCTTATCGGGCAGATTGGCCGAGCAGACAATCAGTCCGCCGAAACCCCCCAGCGCCGCGCCGCCTGCTCCGTCACCCGTCTGCACGCCCAGCAGGCCGGTAACCGCATTGAACGGCTGTTTGGGGCCGTTGCCGGCAACGAACCCTGAGCGGCGCAAGTCATCCCACCACAAGCACGATTCCGGCGTCGTCGCGGCTGCGGCCGTTGGGCATACAGCGTTATAAGTCCCGGCGACCACACCGTCGCCATTGCCAGGAAACGCACCGGTCCAGCGCGTCCCCGCGTTGGGGTCGTCGCCCGGGATTGAGCGATAGCGGTCCTGGTAGCCGTAGTACGCCGCCGAGATGCCCGAGAAGTCGGCCACCACGTTCTTGATCTTCGCCTGGGTGATCATTTCCTGGCCCTTGAGGATGCCCCCGAGTAGCAGGCCGATAATCACCAGCACGATCGCGATCTCGACCAAAGTGAAGCCTTTCTGTACGGCTTTCATGGTGTTACCTCTCATTGCTGAGACTAAACGCTAGAAGATAAGCAAGGGTCGTGCCAGTCTTAACCGATTGATTGACAAGATTTCTCTGTGACCTAGTGCACGCAAAAGCGTCGGGATTCCGACAGCTCCGTCGGGGGTGTGACATATCTCACTTCGGCTGCCGGCGAACGTCCCGATGCTGGATTCGCGCCTTCAGCTGTTCAAGGTGCTGTCTCAGGAACTGCAATTCGGCAGGGTCTTTGATCTGGCCGCTTGCCAGCAGCCCGCCCAGCATCACCTTGGCGGCCTGGAGCTCGTCCATGTCCTCGAGGATAAAGAGCCGCATCTGTCTGGCCCAGACCGGTACGTCGGGCGCAGTGGTCAGGCGTTCGACCGCGGTGGCATAGCGCAGCGCGAGCGGCAGGTCCTTGAGGCGGTACTTGGCCAACAGCGCGGCGTGCGCCAACCAGCGCCAGCGCCGGTTCGGATCCTTGAGGAATTCCTGATAGACGAATTCGAGCGCGGCCCGGGCCTTGCGCGGATCTGGGTTCTCGGCGTAGATGCGCGCGGCGGCGAACAACGGATACTGGCTGCGCGGGTCGGTGGCAAGGATTGCGCGCAGCCAGCCGATCAGCCGCCCATAATCGAGATTTCGGTAGGGGATGTCGTTTCCGGCGCTCGAGTCGAACGATTGCAGGTACAGCATGGCCAGCCGCGCGGCGGCTGCCGGCTCGCCGAAGCTTGCCAGCCGCAGCATCCCCTGTGCGGGCGGGGCTGGCAGGTCCGAGGCGGCGTGGGGCGTCGGCGGACGCGCGACCTGCCAGCCGATCTGGGCCGCCAGCGCGAGCGCCAAGGCGAACCAGACCCATGCCGGCACCGCCGCTAGGGGGCGCTCGTCGCGGGTCACAGGTTGCGACGATGTAAGTCGAACAGCCCCGCCGCGATCAGGAGAAGCGCGTACAGCGCGAGCCCCCCAAGCGCGGCGCCGTAAGCGCCGAGCGCGGGCGATCCGTGGATCAGCCAGTCGGTGCGCGTCACCGAGTCCAGGCGCGGCAGCAACAGCGCCACCGCGTCGACGCTCCAGCGGGCGAGCTGCTGCGGCAGCGAGGGTTCGGCGAGCGGCCCGCCGGCAATCGCCTGGATAGCGCCGATCGAGCGCGCCAGCAGGTACAGACCGACGGTCGCGGCGGCCGCGGGCATCAGCTGCGTCAGCACCACGGAGAAGAACATCGCCGCAGCCGCCACGAGCGCTGTTTCCGCGCCGAGCGAAAGCGCCCACAGCAGCACGGCCTGGGGCGGGCTCCACAACAGCAGGGGCATCGCGAAGCAGGCCGAAACAACCGCGCCGCAGGCGGCGAAGCCCGCCAGCCGCCCGAGGTAGTACGCTGAGCGCGACAGCGGCAGCGAGAGCATCAGCTCGAGCCCCTTGTCGTCGTGCTCGCGCTGCGTGGCGGTGATGACCTGCGCCGCAACCAGAAACACCGCGCAGGCGCGCAGCAGCGCCGCCACGATCGCTGACTGCAACTCGAGGCTCTCGGTTACCGCGACCTGCGACAGGAAGGCCGCCAGCGCCAAGCCGGTGGCGACGCTCGCTACGATCAGCCAGGGCAGCCCGCTGCGGCGAGCCTCGAGAACGACGAAGCGGGCGAGGATGGTGGCGTGCATGGCTACAATGGCGTCGGATACCCGTTCAATTTACGCCATAAACCATGACCCCGCTGCCGCTCGCGCGACTGACCGGCCCCGTAACACGGCTGAGCCAGCGCCACTGGGCATTCGTGGTCGTGGCGATGCTCGCGCTGCTGCACGTGGCCGCGGTACGCGGCGTCACCGACGTGTGGGCGCGCGGCCTGCTACTCGCCCATCTCGGGCTGTTCCTGCTCTGGCAACCGTTCCTGCGCGGCCAGCATCGGGTCTCTTCCAACCAGGTTGTGCTGATTGTCGTCGCGGCGGCGGGTGTCATGCTGCGGCTCGACTGGTGGTTGCTCGCGTTTTGGGTGGTCGTGCTGGCCGGCCTCGTGGGTGGAAAGATCTACCAGCAGGACGCGCCCTGGCAGCGGCGCTTTCACCTGCTGGTCATGTTCTATCTGCTGGCCCTGCTCGCGATCGTGATCCTGCCCGAGATCGCCCCGCGTCAGGAGATTTCGCCGGAACTGCGCCTCGCCGCCCAGTACGGTCTGCCGCTCATTTTGCTTGTCGCCATGCTGCTGCCGATCGAGCTCGAGGGGCCCGACTCGGCGCAAGTCATCGACTTCTTCTACAGCGTGTTCGTGATGCTGGTGCTGGGTATAGTCATTCTCGGCAGCTTCACTTTCATGACGCTCGGCCGGACCTCGTACCTGCAGGCGCTGACCTACACCGTGTTCGTCATTGCGGGAATGATGCTGCTGCTCGGCCTCGCCTGGGACCCGCGCACGGGCTACGCCGGTCTGAACGTGTTCTTCTCCCGCTACCTGTTCTCGATCGGCCTGCCGGTGGAGAAGTGGCTATATTTCCTGGCCGAGCTGTCACAGGTCGAGACGCGGCCGGAGCGCTTCCTAGGCGAGGCCGTTGCCGGCCTGATGCGACTGCAGTGGATCGCTGGCGTCGAGTGGCGCGGCGCCCACGGCCAGGGCACTGCGGGGCTGAAAACGCCCTACCGTGTCGACTTCGAGAATAGCGAGCTCGCGCTTACCTTGCACTCGCGCTACCGGACCAGCCCGGCGCTGCATTGGCACCTCAACTTGCTGGGCGAGCTGCTGGGCGACTTCTATGTCGCCAAGTTGCGCGAGCAGAAGCTCAAGCAGCAGAGCTATCTCGAGGCGGTGCACGAGACCGGCGCGCGCATGACACATGACGTGAAGAATCTTCTGCAGTCGCTTAACGCGCTTTGCGCGGTGGCCGAGCGCGAGCCCGAGGGCGAGTCCGCCGAGTTGCAGGCGCTCATCCGGCGCCAGCTGCCGGTGATCGCGCGGCGTCTGGGCGACACGCTCGAGCGGCTGCAGCAACCCAATCCGCAGACCGAGCCGCTTACGCCGGCGGACGATTGGTGGGAATCGCTAGCGCTGCAATATCGCGACAAGCGGGTCGAATTCGCAGCCGCCGAAGGCTTGCGGCCAGGCGTGCGCATCCCGCGCGGTCTGTTCGACAGTGTGGCGGACAACTTGCTGCAGAATGCGCTCGCCAAGCGCGAGGCGGCAACTGCGGTGCGCATCCGCGTGACCCTTACCTGCGGCGAGCGCGTCGAGCTGCGTGTGTGCGACACCGGGCAGGCGGTGCAGCCCGAACTCGTGACGACGCTGTTGCGCGCGCCCGTCGTTTCCGGCTCCGGACTGGGGATCGGGCTCTACCAGGCGGCGCGCCAGGCGGAGGCGAGCGGCTACCTGCTCGAGCTGAAGGAGAACCGCGACGGCGAAGTATGTTTCGCCCTCTCGGGCGGGGCGCCGGTGCGCTGAAATTAGGCGTTCGCTCGCCGCCCGTTCAAGCGGTAGACCGTGGTGTCGCCCTTGCCTTTAAGGTAGATCGTCTGCGGCGGATTGAAATCGTAGCGGTCGCGCAGTCGCAGGAAGGTCCACTCGTCGACGTGAATCGTTCCAGGCACGCCTTCGGAAGTGATGCGGCTGGCGATGTTGACCGTGTCTCCCCACAGGTCGTAGATGAACTTCTTGCGGCCGATCACTCCGGCGACCACCGGCCCGGTGCCGATGCCGATGCGAAGCTGGAGCGGCCTGTCTTCTACGACGTAGCCGTGCGCGACCACGTCGCGCATGTCGAGCGCCAGCTCGGCGATCGCCGCACTGAAGTCCTCCTCGCTGCCGTTCAGGCCGCCCGCCACCATGTATGCATCGCCGATTGTCTTGATCTTCTCCAGGCCGTGCTGCTCGGCGATCGTGTCGAACTCGGAGAACATTCGGTTCAATAGGGCGAATACTTGAGCCGGCGTCATATGCTCGGCGATCTGCGTGAAATTCACGATGTCGGCGAACATCACCGACACCTCGGAAAACCCGTCTGCGATTTCTTCGCTGGAGTGCTTCAGGCGCTCGGCGATTGGCCCGGGGAGGATGTTCAACAGCAGCCGCTCGGAGCGGTCCTGCTCCTCCTGCAGTTTCGCGTGCGCCACTTCGAGCCGCGCGCGCGAACGCGCGCGCTCGGCGAACGCGAAGCTCAGCAGCCAGAACACCATCGTCGCCACGGCAGCAAAATTGAGGGCGAAGAACACCACGCTCGTCTGGAGCGGCACGTGCCGCGTCATATGCGGCACGCCGATCAGCTGGTAGTCGACGTAGCCCGAGGCAACGGTCAAAACCACGTAGGCGACCATCCACGGCAGCGACTCGCGCGCCGAGTAGAGCAGCGCCGCGCCCACCGGCGCGAGCAGGCCCCAAAGGATGATGCCGCTGGCGGAGACGAAATCGCCGATCGCCCACTGTGCGACGAACGGCACGAACAGCCACAGCCCGAGCTGCGTCGCACGGAAAAATTCGAAGTTGAGGGTCCAGAGATAGATCAGCAGCGTCGCCAGCGACAGCAGCTGGAACGCGACTGGCAGCGTCGCCGGCAGCGGCAAGCCCAGCAGCCAGTAGATCGAGAGCCAGATCGCCGAGCCCGCGATCATCAGGCCGCAGGCGAACAGCAGCACCTGCTTCTTGAGCTGCAGCTCGTCGGAATCGCCAGCCTCTACGCCCGCGCTGCGCAGCCGGCCGTAGAGTGCCGCGACTCCGGGCCTGCCGGTCACGGCAGTACGCCCGCTTCGACGTTTGCGACCTGCGCCAGTAATGCGGCTATGACGGCCGCCGCAAGCCACGGCAACTCGCTGCACAGAGCCCCATTGAGCGCAAATCCGGCGGTGGTGGTGACGTGGGGGTTCATCGGCGCGGTGTGCTTTGGTTTGAAGCGTCCGCCCGCCTGAACTACGGCAACTGGCCCGCAGCGATCAGACGACGGTACAGCTCACCGACCGTGATCCACGTGAACTGATCGTCGAACTCGCCGTTCGCCGCGGTGCTCGGTGTCGGCGTGTGGTACACGAAGATCGGATCACCGTTCAGGTTTGCAGCCTCGTCCGTTCCCGGCGTCGATTGAGCGCCGTTCTTTCCCGTCGAGAAAATGATTGCGGTGACGAGATCCTGCGTCATCACTTGGTTTGCCTGACTGCCGCAATTCGAGCCGGTAATTCCGGTAGCCGATTTGCACACGAGAAGGTCGCTCGGCTGGCAGCTGATGCCGTACGTCTTGAGATTCGACTGGCTCGTGAAAAGTATCGTGTTGGGTGGAGGCGAGGTGGTGCAATTGATATTGGTCTTCGCCACAGCGTAGCGGATCCGGTTGCCCCAGACGTCGAGCGCGAACCCGTTGCTGTCGGTCTGCTGATAGCCGATCGACGCCGCAGGCAGATAGCCGTCGTCGTAGTTCGAGCAGTTCCCGTGCGTCTGTACGGTGGTCGTTTCGCTACCCACGCAGGCACCCACCCCTGCAGGGCAGAAGCTTTCGAGGCCTTGGCTATTGCTCGCCGTACTAGTGAATCGCGCTGGGCAGGGCAGCCGGCCGTTCACGATCGCGAACGCCAGCACAAGGTCGCGTGCCTGATCGAGACGGTTGCGGGTTTCCACAAAATTGCGCTGCTCGGTCTGTGCGGAGAGCGTGTACATTGCACCCGCCAGCAGTAGGGCGACGATGGCGAACACAATCGCCAGCTCGGTGAGCGTGAACCCGCGTGAGAACGATTTGATTCGGACGGTCATCAATTCGAATCGAGGACGGCGACGCGATCGTTGAAGCTTCGGTTCACTAGCAATGTGGCCGAGCGCACTTCAAATGGAGAAGTACCATCCGCGTTCGCGCCTTCGAGCCAGTCGCTCAGCGTGCCGTTCGGCCGCGCAGCGCCCGTCAGTGTGCGCCCCGATAGTATGACTATAGCGCGTTGCTTGCCTGCATCCAGCGTGCCAGTAGAATCCCTGTGATAGTTTACCGTCAGACAGGTTCCACCATTGGTGCAGGACTTAGCGCCGCTCGGCGAAAATCCGGACGCAATGGCGTAGTACGCTACTTCGTACCATTTGTTTCGCACGAACCAGCCATACGTCGGATCGGTGGAATCGAGCAGCGCGTGATCCTGCAGTAACGGAAGGGGAATCGACAAAGTACTTTGCTTGCACCCCAGGATCAGCGTAAGCGGCCAGATCAAGCCGCACGAGGAATTTCCGAATAACAATCCGCTGCCGCTGTAGTTCACCGTTCCGTTGAGCGTAATCGTTGCCGTTCCGCTGGCGCCGAGGGTGCCCGAAACGCTACGCCCGCCCGCCGAGACGTTGGCCATCGCAAGCCCATCGAGCGTCGCCTGTGGAATCAACTTGCGCATGGCCATGCCTACGTTTGACGCATCCACGGTTACGGAAAAGGGGGTCGAACCGGCGGCGCAGCCGAAGAGGGAGCAGCGATAGTAGTAGGTGCAATTAATCTGCCCGCCAGATATCGAGCAGCTCTCGGAGTAGGTCGAACCACCCGACATGGACGGATTGGACCATAAGTTGAACGTCGGATTGCATCGCGGCGCTGTCGGACCCGCGGCGCATGCGACGCCGCTTCCGGGCGTCGTCTCCGAATACACCATTGGCAGCAGGCCCTGGTAGGTCCCGGAAACGCCTTGCATGGCACTCAGCGTCGGATCGCCAAAGGGTGCCGCAAATGGCAACGCAGGGGAACTCGACGATCCGGACCAAGACCCACCGCTGTACATTGAGCGAAGCGCGGGGGCGATCTGGCGCTCGATGCGGTCGGCGATCGCGGCCTCGATGCCGGGCAGCACGTCGGCCGCCGTGACGCGTAATACCTGATCGTTGAATGACCCCGTGGGACCCGTCGTGACGAAGGTCGTGCCGACCGCGTTCTGGCACTCCAGATAGTTTGCCGGGTCCGGCGTTCCGGACGTCGGCCGTACCTGGCTCTTTGAAGCGCAGCCGCCCGCGGCCTGGACGCCGAACGCGGGCCCGGGTGCGATGATCAGCGCCACCGAGTCGTTTGCAACGCCGTCCACCGTCAGGTGGCCGGGGGTGTTGGAGTTGATCGTCAGGCTGCTGCCGGAATAGGCCCAGCCCGGAGAGACCACATACCAAAGTGGCTCACCCGAAGCATCCACGAGCTTGTCGAGGCCCAGCGTCCTCCAGGGGAATCTGCCGACTGCGGGCAGCGTGCAGGTGCCGGCGGCGGTACCCTCGGTTGAGGGGTTGTCGAAGTAGCCCGGTGCCTCGGGGCAGGGAAGGCGGCCGGGGTTGTTCTCGGCACCGTCGGCGGCGTCGTTGGCAACGTAGCCGATCAGCCCCTGCTTTGCCCGATTGAGCACCTCTGCGTTCCTGTCGCGCACCACGGCGGTCATGCGTCCGCTATCGGCGTTGAGCCGGTGGACCATGTACCAGGTGGCGCCGAGCGCGAACACCGCGAGCAAAGCGATGAGAGCAATTCCTCGCTGCGACCGGCGGCTCACGCGTCTCATTTTCGAGGTTTCGCCTGCCGCGGGCTGATCTCAATCTCGCCATTGCCGATCACGTCGCTCACTTCGCCCGTGCCGCGGTCGAGCGATTCGCCGACCTTGAGCGGGATGCGCCGTCCGCCTTCGCCCATCTCGATCGCGGCGCGGCTCGGGTCGTTGCGCGACGGGATGACCTGGGCGCGCTGGGCCTCGGCGCCTTCGGTGATCGGCTCGCCGTTGAGGAAGACTGTCGACTTGCCGTTGGAGCGCTTGACGTAGCCGTCGAGGGTGGTGCTGGGGGATTCGATCAGGACCGCGGCCGGTTTGTCGGGCACGCGGGCCTTGCGGCGCGCGTCGAGCTCGGCGCGCTGTTCGGGGGTGAAGAACAGGCGCCCGAGCTCCTGCGCCGCCGCTGAAGCGGCGGCGGCGGCGAGCAGGATGCCGGCCAGTGCTGGCAGGGCACGTTTCACGTCTTGGCCGCCGGATCGAGGATCGTGATCAGGTCGATGTCGCACGTGGCCCGCAGCCGCGGCACGATCGAGGTGCCGGTGGGCGCCTGCCCGGTGCGCGAGATCTCGCAGCGCCTGACCGCGTAGTAGGCGTTGCCGGAATCGCGCAGGTCATCCAGAAAGCGCAGCAGGTCGCCCTCGTGCAAGAGCGCGATATCGACCCTCATGGTGCTGGAGTAGAAGTCGACGTTGCCTGGCTTGCCGGGGACCGAAACGAGCAGAGACTGCCGGTCGACGCGGTATCGCAGGTCGAGCAGCTCGCGGCTGGCCTTGATGCGCGACATGGCGTCGGCCCACTCGAGGCGCCGCTCCGGGCCGATGACGTGCAGTTGCTGCAGTCTGCGATAGACCGCCAGCTTTTCATTCACCTCGCGCTCCTCGTCGGCGATGCGCATGAGCCGCTCGCGCGCCTCGGCGTGGTGCGCTTTGGCGACCGTCAGCTCGCGCGTTGCGACCGCGAGCCGCGAATCGACGAACCCGATCAACGCCACGCCGGCTCCGATCATCACTGCGAAGGCTATGGCGGGCAGCGCGAGTTTGCGTGCCTCTTGGGTGGTGACAATCATTTGAGGGGCCTCGACAATACGATGGTGAAGCGCGGCGCTTCGTTGCGCGCTGTCGAACCGATGTCGCCGGTGAGGGTTCCCTGTGACGTGATGTCGAACGGCAGCTGCATGTTCGCCACCTGGTACGGCGAACCGTTGCTGAGCGCCTGCGAGAATCGCTGCACTTCCGCCGTGATCGCGCGATAGTCCGAGCCCTGGGTGGTCGCCACGCGCCCACCTATCTCGAGCTCCTCGGTTTCGTTGCCCGCCAGCAGTCCGGCTGGGGTGGTTGCGCCACCCCGTGTGGCACCCGCATCGCGGCCGTCCGGTTGCCCGACGCGCCAGATCAGGCTCTCGAGCTCGATCTGGGGAAACTCGTCCAGCACCTTCGACAGGTGGACGAACGAGTGTGCCGGCCAGGCGGTCCGGTCCGCGATCTTGCGGAACTCGATCACCGTCGCCTTAAGGTTATCCGTGGTCGTCTGCGTCACCGGAAAGGTCGCGGTGATGCGGCGATAGCGATCCGTCGCGAGGTCCGCCTCGTGCTGCTCGCTCGCGGCCTGGCCGCGGGTCGACATCACGTCGAGCCGCTGGACGCCTGCGTACAACGCGCAGGCGGCCAGGCCGGCAGCGCCGGCGAGGGCGATGCCGCGCTGCAGTTGCCACAGGACGTAGCCGCGCCGGTCTTCGCTGCGCGCGAACTGTTCTTTCGGCGTCTGCTTCACCGTCAGGTGCAGGTAGAGGCGCTCGGCGAGCGCTTCCACTGGCGCCTGTCCGACCTTGGCGGCGCGCGCCGCCTCGTCCAGGTCGAAGGTGCGGTACACGAACTTGGTGTCCGACGCCAGCACGCGCTCGAAGGCCGCTTTCTGCCCCGCCGGCGCTACGACAATCACCTGCACCGGAGGGCCTTCGCGCGGCAGCGCTCGCAGCGTCGTCAGGTACTGGGCCAGGCGGATCGTCTCGGAGCGCACGAACGCGGCCAGGTCCTCGGGCGCCATGTCGGCCGTCCGCTCCAGGCGCGCGAAGCGAAGCTTTCCGTCGTTAACGAAACATTGCCGCAGGCCAGCACGGTCCGCAGTAATAACGAAGCAGCGACCTCGGCGCGCGCCCAGGCGCGCGGCGAGCGCCGGTGCGGCCAGGGGTACCGAAAACACGCCGGCCAGCTTGGTCCCGGACTCCGCCAACGCGTCGAGCCAAGGCGTGAACTGCTGCGTGTTGGTGAACGAGGCGAGCAGCAGTCGCTCGTTGCGCCGCTCGCCGGAAACATAGCCGAGCGAGAGCGCCGTGGCGAGCCTGGTGTCGCGGTAGCGCTGCGCCAGGCGCCGGTCGATCACCGCCTGGCGGTCGCCGCCGCGCAGGTAGGGAATCTGGTCTTCGTGGAAATCCTCGCCTGCGAGATCGGCCACCAGGTAGAACAAGGCGCGCTTCTTGCCGTTCAGATATTCGCGAAAACTCGTTGCCCCAGCGTCATCGGCAGTGAACCTGGCCTCCAGCTCGAGCGTGCGGCGCGACCGGTGGTACACGAAGTGTTCCGTCGCGGTGAAGTAGAGGAGGTATTTGGCTGACACGGGCCGGCGCTAGAACTTCATCTTGGAGATGGTGTCGTAGACCGGGCCGAGCACCGACAGCATCACCCAGCCCAGGATCGCGCCCAGCACCAGCGTCAGGGCGGGTTCGATCAGCGCCTGAACCTTGGCGATCCCTTCCCGCACCTCGCGGTTGTAGAAATAGCTTACGTTGAGCAGTGCGGTGTCGAGCGCGCCGGTGCTCTCGCCGATCCTCAGCATGCGTATCACCAGTGGCGGGAAGAGCGCCGCATCCTGGAACGCCGCGGTGAGGTTCTTGCCTTCGGCGATCTGCTGCCCAGCGGTGCGCAGCGCGTTTTCGAGCGGCTTATTGCCGACGATCTCCTCCGAGCTGCGGATGGCGTCGAGCACCGTGATGCCCGAGGCGTACATCAATGCGAAGCTGGAGGCAAAGCGGGACAGGATGATCTTGCGCAGAATCGGCCCGACCAGGGGCATCGTGATCTTGTAGTGGTCGATGGCGAACGCCACCGACGGGTAGGTGCGCGCAGCGAACTTCAGCCCGAACCAGATCACGAATGGCGCGGCAATCACGCCCCACCAGTAATTGACGAAGAAATTGGAGACCTGAATCAATATTCGCGTCTGGAGCGGGATTTCCTGCCCCATATTGCGGATGAAGCCGGTCATCTGCGGCACGAGGTAGATCATGAGGAACAGCGTGACTAGCAGCACGATCGAGCCGACGAACGCCGGATACATGATCAGCTTCTTGGTCTGCGCCGCGAGCTCGTCCTCCCACTTGATTGACTCGGTCAGGCTCTTTAGCACCTCCGGCAGGCGCCCGGTCTGCTCGCCCGAGCGCACCAGGCTTACGAAGATCTGGCCAAACACCTCTGGATACTCCGCCATCGCCTGCGAAAGGCTGCGCCCGCCGCCGATCGATTCGATCATCCCCGAAACCACCTCGCGAAAGCGCGGGTTCTCGAGGCTGTCGCGCAGGTCGACCAGCCCCTCCATCACCGGCACGCCGGCGGTGGCGAGCTGCTCGAGGTGGAAGCAGAAATTGATCAGATCCTGGCGCTTGATCTTGGCGCTGCCGATGAACCGGCTCTTCTGGCTCGAGGGGGCGCCGCTGATAAGGTCGAGGCCCATGCGGGCGAGCCGCTGCTCGAGATCGAACACGTTGACCGCTTCGGCACGGCCGAGCACGTTCTTGCCTCCGCCGTCGACCGCCTTGTACGTATAGAGCGGCATTAGAATCGGGGCCGGAATGCCCTCTTCCCTACGCCATGCGGTCGGTGATGTCGACCACCCGCATCAGCTCGTCGACGCTGGTGAGCCCGGCCCGGACCTGGCGCATGCCGTCCTCGGCCAGGGTCTTGAAATCCTTGCCTCGGGCGGCGTTGAGGATTTCCCGCGCGGTGGCACGCCGCGCGATCAGCTCGTCGATGGCGCTGTCGATCTTAAGGATTTCCATGATCGCAACGCGTCCCCGGTACCCTTGGTAGTCGCACTGCTCGCAGCCCACGGCGCGGTACAGCGTCGCCGCCTCGGTCGGCGTCAGCCCGAGCAGGCGACGCTCCTTGACGTCGGGGTCGTAGGACTGGCGGCAGGTACGACAAAGCTTCCGCACCAGGCGTTGGGCGATCACTCCGATGATGTTGCCCGCCATTACGTCGGGCACTATGCCGATGTCCAGCAGGCGCGGGATCGCGCCGACCGCCGAGTTGGTATGCAGAGTCGAGTAGACCTGGTGGCCCGTCATCGCGGCGCGAAACGCCATCTCGGCCGTGTCGCGGTCGCGGACTTCGCCCACCAGGATCTTGTCGGGATCCTGCCGCATCATCGCGCGGATGCCGTTGGCGAAGTCCAGCTTCGCCGCCTCGGACACCGAGGTCTGGCGGATCAGCGTCATCGGGTATTCAACCGGGTCCTCAAGGGTCATGATGTTGACCGCATCGGAGTTGATGTGGTTCAGCACCGAATAGAGCGTGGTCGTCTTGCCGCTGCCGGTCGGCCCGGTGACCAGGATGATGCCCTCCGGCCGCGCGATCATGCGCTTGAGCATGTCGAGCTGCGCTTCCTCCAGCCCGAGCTTGTCGAGCGGCACGATGCCCTTCTGGCGATCCAGGATGCGCAGCACCAGATTCTCACCGTGCGTGGTCGGCAGGCTCGAGACGCGAAAGTCGATCGTGCGGCCGGACATGGTCGCCGAAATGCGGCCGTCCTGCGGCGCGCGGGTCTCGGCGATGTTCATCTTCGACATGACCTTGAGCCGCACCGCCATCGCCGGCCAGTAGGTCTTGTGCAGCGAGCGGACCTGGCGAAGCACGCCGTCGATGCGGTAGCGGATGCGCAGGAAGCTCTGTTCGGGCTCGAAGTGGATGTCGGAGGCGGCGCGCTCGACCGCGTCGGCCAGCAGCGCCGAGATCAGCCGCACGACCGGCTGGCTGTACTCGTCGTCGTCGGCTAGCGTGGTGTAGTCGACCTCGCCGGTCTCGATCTCGCGCAGAATGCCGTCGATCGAGAACTCGTGGCCATAGTAGTGCTCGATCGCGCGCTCGATCTCGGAGTCGCCCGCCAGCCGCAACTCGATTTCCAGGTTACCCTTGAGGTGGGCTCGCAGCTGGTCGATCGCGACGATGTTGTTGGTGTCCGAAAGTGCGACGATGAATTTCTTGGCCTGACGGTCGAGCGCGATCGGGAACATGCGGTAGCGCCGCGCCAGCTCGCGCGGCAGCATCGTGAGCGCACCAGGGTCGACGATGATTCGCGTCAGATCGACCGACTGCAGCCCAAGCTTCTCGGACAGCGCATCGCGCAGGGTGGCTTCGGAAACGAAGCCTAGCTGCACCAGCAGGCGCCCCACCGGCAGGTGCGACTTCATCTGCTCGAGCAGCGCGATCCTGAGCTGATCCTCGGTGAGGATCCCCTGATCGATCAGGATCTGGCCGATGTGGCGCTTGGCCTGGGGATTCGTGGGCGAATTCATCCAAGCTCAATGATACCCGGGCGCCGTCTCCCGGTGGCGCAAGATTCTGTTATCTGCCAAGCGCCTGCGCGCGCTTTTGCGCCGCAGTCTGGTCGAAGCTCGCGCTGCGCTTGGCCGCCAGCGCGAGTGCCCGGCGGTAGTATTCGAGCGCGAGCTTAGGCTGGCGCAGATGGTCGAGGCTTACCGCGACGTTGTAGGCGAAGTCCGGGTTGTCCGGATCGGCCGCATAGGCCTTGAAGTAGGACTGCTGCGCCTCGGCCCAGCGGCCTTGGCGCGCATACTCGTTGCCGAGCGTGAAATACAGCACGTTTGCGCCCGGGTCTTCCGCGAGTAGGTTCTTGACCCGGCTTTCGGCCGCCACCGGGTCCGTCAGATCGCTGCGCAGCGCGAGCAGGCCGGCTTGGGCGTGCGGGTCGCGCGGATCCGCCTGCAGCAGGCGCATGTAGAGTCTGTCCGCCGCATCGAAGCGTCCGCTGCGCATCTCGACCGCCGCCATGCCGAGCAGCGCGTCGCGATCGCTCGGGTCGTCGCCAAGCGCCTGTCGATAGGCCTCGCGCGCGGCTGGAAGGTCACCCGCCTGAAAGGCGGCATAGCCCGCCGCCACGTGCGGGTCGATCTGCGCTGCCGGGTGCTTCACCGCCACTTGGTTGTCGCGCCGCAGCAGTTCGGTTCCCGCGGGCCGAACAGGCGGTTCGCTTGCGCGCGGCGCCCTTGCGGCCGCGCGCGAAGCGCTCGCCGGCTTGGCGCCCGTTGAGGGTGTGGTACCGGGTGCTGGCGCGCTCGCGGGGCCCGCAGGCAGTCCCGGAACCTCCGCCTGCTCGGGCGCGGCGGCCGCCGTCGCGGCGTTCGGCGCGGGCCGTGGGGCGGCGGCGGCGATCACTTGCTCGCCCGAGGGCGGCGGATTGGTGTTCACCAGGGCGGGTGGCGGCCGCAGCTGGTACCAGAAATACCCTGCGGTGCAGAGCGCGAGCACGCCCAGCACGCCGACCGTGATGTAGAACGGCAGGCGCGGATTCGGTTCCTTGAACTTGGCCTCGAACACCTTCTTGGCCGCGGCGCGCTCGGCGGATTGAGCGCCGCTTGCTTCGACCCGACCGGCCGGCTGCGGCGGCCGGCGCGGCGGCGGGGGCGCCGCGGGCTCGAGCGTGAGCGGGGCCCTTTCAGTTTCCTGCTGCTTGGCGGTCTCGCTGTAGTCGCTCTCGATCTGCATCGACTGCGAAATGTTGGGCAGCTGATCGCGCGTGCGCACAGGCGCCGCCTGCGGCGCGTCGTCGGCGATCCTGAGCTCGCCTTCGGGCGGCGATGCGCCCGTTTCGCCCGCGGCCTGTCGCTGCGCCTCCTGCTTGGCTCTTTCTGCTTTCTTGAGCGCGTCGAGGAGCAGGCTCATGTCAGTCGAGTGCTGCGGGCTTGGCCGGGTTCGGCTTGCTGAGGTAGTCCTCGCCTGGGAGCAGGCTACGGAATTCGCGGAAATCTCCGTTCACGCTCGGATCGTTCAGCACTGTCGCGCGCAAAAAGATTACGAGTTCGGTCTTCAGGTTCAGGT
Source organism: uncultured beta proteobacterium (assembly GCA_963755395.1). Taxonomy (GTDB): domain Bacteria; phylum Pseudomonadota; class Gammaproteobacteria; order Burkholderiales; family SG8-39; genus DAHVFK01. The sequence goes on from CAVWJJ010000004.1 coordinate 502,394, forward strand.
CGTTACGCTGCTCGAACAGTGAACCGATGCCCGGGATCCCATTCAGGCCCGGCACCGAATCCTGTGTCTTGCTCGCGGAGTCCTGCATCAAGCCGCCGAGCACCGCGATCTGGCCGGTCTGCACGCGCAGCACGGACTCCATTTCGCGCGTCTGGATGACTGGGATCAAGCTCGACACGCCGGCAGCAGCGAGAGCGGGATTCGGGTCGCTGACGTCGCCGATCTTGCGCCGGATCGTCGGCCGAACGTCAAGCAGCACCGCGCCCGAATCGCTGATCTGCGGAATGACGCTGATGATCAACCCGACCGGCGAGACGTTCGGCGTGGTGGTGAACGTGGCGGGCGCCTGGACCGTTCCGCTGCCTGATACGGAAATAGAGGTCGTGCCCGGCTGCAGAGTGAAATACACCAGATCATCAGTCACGCGCATCACTGCGGCCTGGTTGTTTAGCACGCTGATCTTCGGGCTCGACAGCACGCGTACACTGCCGAACGATTCCAGCAGCTTCACCGCCGAGGTGAAGTTGTAGTTGCCGAGCGCGTAGCCGACGACGAACGCATTGGTATTAATGGCGGCTGGCGTGTTGGCCGACGACTGCTGGAACTGGAACCCGGACGAACCGGTGCGCAGTTTTGACCAGTCGATGCCGCGCTGGTACTGGTTGTTGAGCTGGACCTCCGCGACCGTGGCCTCGATCAGCACTTGGCGATTTGCGTTGGCGAGGACCTGGTCGAGAAACTCCTGGATCCTGGCGTGCTGGCGCGAGGTGGCGCGGATACTGAGCACGCCAGCCTCAGGATTGGCGATTACCGACGCCTTCTCGATGAAGGTAACCGGGGCGGCAGTCGTTCTCTGGGACGCTGCCTGAGATGCGCCAACGGGTTGCTGCTGCGTGCCCGGCTGTGTGGTCGCCGCCTGGTTGCCCGCAGCCGGCACGGTGGTCGGAATTACCTTGTCGGTTTCGCGCAGGATGTCCTTGATGTTGGCGATCAGCGTTTCCCAGAATTTGTTGTTGGAGGTCATCTCCAGCGACGACGACGAGTTGGTCTGTCCGCTGCCGCCAGTCGCTGCGGCGCCCGAGCTGCCGGCGAGCTGACTCGACACCGCCACTTTCATGGTCGCGTTGCGGTCGAGGTTCACATAGTCGACTCGATAGACGCGCAGGTAGGGTGTATCGCGCATGACCACCAGGTCTGTGCCGCGCAGCTCGTAGCGCATGTCGATCTGGCGCCCGATGCGGGTGAGCAGCTGGGGCAGGGTCTGGTCGATGGCGTTCAGCGTCACCTTGCCGGTGATGCCGGGCTCGATGTCGACGTTGACCTTGGCGTCGCGCGCGAGCGCGAACAGCAGGTCGTGCACATCGACGTTGTTGACCACCACGCTGTAGGTTTCCGGGCGCGTGGTGGGCTCCGGTTTTGGCAGCACCGGAACGACCTGAACCAGGGGCGGGATCTGGCCTTCGGCGCTCGGCGCGTCGGCGGCGTTGATGTGGGTCGCTGCGGGTTTGAGCGGAATCTGTCCGCAGCCGGCAAGCAGCACGGCGATGATTGCGGAGGCAGCAGTGTTTCTTCGGTTCATGGCGCCCGTCCCTGCGCATGGAGCATAGCACGATCCCTTCTTTAGGAAACCCCGCTAAGCGACTGTCGCGCGGCGTGTTTCCAGTCTTTGACAACTCACATCGGACGGCGCAGGTCGGCGAAGCTTCGCGGCGTGGTGCGGAACTCCTTCTGATACTTCGGCGGCAGCCTGCGCGCGGCCTCCAGCGCCGCGGCGCGGTCCGGGAATTCGCCGTAAACCACGCGCAGGCGGTAGCCGCGCCCGCTTGCGAGCGGGATCACGTATAGGTCTGGCAGCAGCGCCAGTTCGCGCGCGCGCGCCAGGAACCGCTCCATGCGTACCGGGTCGGTGTTGTCGGTGATGAAGAGTTCGACGCTGTAGCGCTCGTTCGGCTCGCGCTCGAGCAGTATGCGCGCGGCGGCGATGCGCTCGCCCAGCAGGCGCTGGCCGCGGCCGTCGTAGCGCTCGATGCGCTGCACCTGCACGCGGTTGAGCAGCGGTGCCGGCGCGGCCGCGGCAGGCGCGGCAGCTTGCGCGGCCGGCGGCTGCTCCGCGACCGGTTTTGCGGGGTCGGCAGGCCCACGCGGTGCGACCGGGGCAGACGCCGGCTTGGCGGGCGTGGCCGGCACCGCCTGCGCGCGCGGCGAGGGAGCCGGGGTCGCGGACGGCTTGGCGGCGGCCGTGGCGGGCGGCGCGGCAGGCGGCGCAGGCGGCGCCCAGTGAAGCGCGAGGCCGATCAGGATTCCCGCCACCAGCGCCGCGCCCAAGTAGAGCGCGGGGCGCTTCGCGCGCCGCAAGGGCGAAAACTCCGAATCGGCGATCGCCGCCCGCGCATGGCGCGCGGTGATGGCATGCGTGTCCGCGCTGAAGGCGGAAAGCAGCGACTTGTCGGCCAGGATGTTGATGCGTCGCGTCAAGCCGTCCGAGGCGCGCGCGATAAGCCCCACCGCCTTGGGCGTGAACACGTCCGGGCCGCGGTAGCCCGCGGCGCGCATGCGAAACGACAGATAGCGCGCGACCTCGGCTTCGGACAGCGGGCGCATGCGGAAGCTGTGCGTGATGCGGTCCTTGAGCTGGCGCAGCGACGGTCTGGCGAGCGCTTCGTCGAGCTCGGGCTGGCCGAAGAGCACGATCTGAAGCAGCTTGTGGCGGCTGGTTTCGAGGTTCGACAGCAGGCGTACCTGCTCCAGCGTTTCCTCGGGCATTGCATGCGCTTCGTCGATCAGAACGACGACGCGGCGCCCTTCGCCGTAGAGCCGGATCAGGTGCTCCTGCAGTTCACGCAACGCCACGCTCATGCGGCCCTGGGAAAACTCGAGGCGCAACTCGTCGGCAATCGCGTACAGGATCTCATCGCGTCCGAGCGAGGGTGTGGTGAGGTAGATGGTCTCGACCTGCGCCGGCAGGCGTTCCATCAGCACGCGGCAGAGCATCGTCTTGCCGCTGCCGACCTCGCCGCTTACCTTGACAATGCCCTCGTCGTTCAGGATCGCGTAGATCAGCGCCTCGAGCGTCGCGCCGCGGTCGGCGCCGTCGAAAAAGAAGTCGGTGTGCGGTGTGATGCGAAACGGCGGCTCGCTCAGTCCGAAGTGCTCTAGGTACATGCGCCTCGGGCCCCGCTAGCTCTTGGTCTGGGGCGGCGATTCCCCGCTCGCCGCGCTCATGCGGCTGTAGAGCGTCGTGCGGTTCACGCCCAGCAGCTTGGCCGCCTGGCTCATGTTGCCGCTGGTCAGGCGCAGCGCGGCTTCGATGTAGGCGCGCTCCCAGGCCCCGAGCGTCTGGTCGAGGTGGAAGCCGCGCTCGCGTTCGATCTGCCTGAGCGCCTGCGCCAGCAGGCCGGACTCGCCGCCTGCGGGGCCCAGCGGCGTCTCGAGGTCGAACTCCGGCTCAAGCTCCGCGACCGAGAGCCGCTGCCCCGCGTACTTGGTGGTGAGCCGAATCACGATGTTGCGCAGCTCGCGCACGTTGCCGGGGAACGGGTAGGCGAGCCAGCGCCTTTCCGCCGCGCCGTCGAGCGAAAACGGCTGCACCGCGGACTGTTCGGCGTAGAAGCGGCGGAAGTACTCGAGCAGCAGCAGCTTGTCGGACTCCATCTCGCGCAGCGGTGGGACGTTGAGCGTCAGGACCGAGAGGCGGTGGTAGAGGTCGGCGCGGAAGGTGCCGCGCTTCACTTCTTGGCGCAAGTCTCGATTGGTGGCGGCGACCACTCTGGCACGCGAGATGCGCCCCTGGGTTTCGCCCACGCGCTGGTACTCGCCATTCTCCAGCACGCGCAGCAGCTTGGCTTGCATCTCGAGCGGAAGCTCGCCGATCTCGTCCAGGAACAGGGTGCCGTCGTGCGCGTCCTCGAAATAGCCGGACTTGTTGCCGCTGGCGCCAGTGAAGGCGCCCTTGACGTAGCCGAACAGCGTCGGCTCGACCAGCGAGGGCGAGATGGCGGCGCAGTTGAGCGCGAGGTAGGGCTTGGGTGCACGCGCGGACTGCCGGTGCAGGCTTTGCGCCACCAGGTCCTTGCCGCTGCCCGACTCGCCCTCGATCAGGACCGGGAAGGGCGAATCGGCGAACTGGGCAATCTGGCTCCTCAGCTTGGCGAGCGCCGGGCAGGCGCCGACCAGGCCGATCGCTTCCTCGGGTCGCTGACCGAGCTCGGCCGCGCGCACTTCGAGCGCACGGGTCAGCGTGCGCTTGAGCGTCGCGGGGTCGCAGGGCTTGGCGATGAACTCGGCCGCGCCGAGCGTGCGCGCGTGGCGGGCGTGGGCGGCGTCGTTTTGGCCCGACAGCACGAAGATCTTCATGCTCGGCGCGTGCGCCAGCAAATCGGCGATGAGCTGGAATCCCTCGTCGGGAACGTGCGGCACCGGCGGCAGCCCGAGGTCGACCAGCGCGAGCTGCGGCGCCTGCGGCAGCTGGCGCAGGAGCGAGACCGCCTGCTCGCGCGAGTCGGCGGTGAGGACCTCGAAGTCGGTTCCAAGCGCGAACGACAGCGTGTCGGTGATCAATTCGTCGTCGTCGACGATGAGCAGCGACGGCTTGCCCTCTCGCGCTTCGCGCAGGTTAGTTGCCATCACCGCGTATGCATCTCAGAAAAGCCCGTTCGAGGTTGGGCTCCGAAAAACGGTCGCAGAGCCGGGCCGGCGCGCCGCGGAACCTGATCGCGCCTTGGTCCAGCACCGCCACCGCGGAGCACAGTTGCTCGATGTCGGCCAGAACGTGCGACGTGATCAGCAGCGCCCGCCCCTCGCCGACGAGCCGCCGCAGCACCGATTTGACCGCGACCCGGCCGGCAGGGTCAAGGCCGCTCATGGGTTCGTCCAGCACGTAGACCTCGCGCTCGACCAGGAAACAGGCCGCCAACCCGAGCTTCTGAGTCATTCCCTTGGACAGCTGGCGCACCGGGCGCTCGAGCACGCCCGGCTCCAGCTCGAGTTCGGCGAGCAGCGCCTCGGCGCGCGCGGCGTCGTAGCGCGCACCGGCGAGCGACTGCATCAGCTCGAGAAACTCCCGGCAGCGCAGGTAGTGCGGTGGCACGAAGCGCTCCGGCACGTAGGCCAGCCGGCGGCGCGCTTCCGGACGGCCGCTCGGCACGCCGAACAGCTCGATCCGCCCCGCGTCGTGGGAGCACAGATCGAGCAGGCACTTGATTAGCGTGGTCTTGCCTGCACCGTTCACCCCCGCCAGCCCGACCGATTCGCCTGCGCCGACCGAGAGGTCGACTCCGCGCAGGACATCGCGCCTGCCGTAGCGCTTTTCGAGGCCGACCACGTGTATCGCAAGCGCCGCCGGAGGTGCGTCGGACAAGGGCATGGACGCTAATATATAGGTAATCGAGTAAAATCCGCCCTTTCCCTACGGCGCCGTTTCCTCTTGCCGGACTCCAACATTGTCGAAGTCGAGAGCGTCTGGTTCGGCTACGACCCCGAGCGCCCCGTGCTGCGCGACGTCAGCGTGACGATCCCGCGCGGCAAGGTGGTGGCGATCATGGGTCAGTCAGGTTGCGGCAAGACGACCCTGCTGCGCATCATTGGCGGTGTTCACCTGCCGACGCGGGGGCGGGCGCGGGTCCTCGGAACGCTGACCGGCGAGCTCGACCAGGACGGCCTGTATGCCATGCGCCGCCGGATGGGAATGCTGTTCCAGTTCGGCGCGCTGTTCACCGACATGTCGGTCTACGATAACGTGGCGTTCCAGATGCGCGAGCACACCGACCTGCCGCACGACATGATCCACGATCTGGTGATGCTCAAGCTGCAGGCGGTCGGCCTGCGCGGCGCGGCGCGGTTGATGCCGTCCGAGCTCTCGGGCGGCATGGCACGACGCGTGGCGCTCGCGCGCGCCATCGCGCTCGATCCGCAACTGATGCTCTACGACGAGCCTTTCACCGGTCTGGACCCGATCTCCTTCGGCGTCATCGCGCGCCTGGTCAGGACCCTGAACGACGCGCTCGGCGCGACCTCCATCGTGGTCAGTCACGACGTGCAGGAGTGCCTCGACATCGTCGACTACCTCTACTTTGTCGCCGACGGGCAGGTCGTGGCCAAGGGCACGCCGGAGGAGATCCGGGCCTCGCAGGAGCCGTTCGTCGATCAGTTCGTGCACGGCAAGCCGGACGGTCCGGTGCCGTTCAACTACCCCGCGCCCGCGTATGGCGCCGACCTCGAGCTGACGGAGGCCTGAGATGGCGGGCAAGGCGCTGCGCGGCTACTTCGAGCGGCTGGGAAACCAGGTGACGTCTGGGGTCTGGCAGCTCGGCTTCGCGGCCCGCTTCCTGGGCTACTTGCTTCTGCACTCGGGCACGGCGCTGCGGCGCTTCAGCCTGACGATCCGCGAGATCTACTTCGCCGGCGTGCTGTCGCTCGTGATCATCATGGTCTCGGGCCTGTTCGTCGGCATGGTGCTCGGGCTGCAGGGCTACAACACTCTCGAGCGTTACGGATCCTCGGAAGCGCTCGGGGTGCTGGTGGCGCTGTCGCTGGTGCGCGAGCTCGGGCCGGTGGTCGCGGGGCTGCTGTTCGCCAGCCGCGCGGGATCGGCGATCACCGCGGAGATCGGGCTGATGAAGGCTACCGAGCAGATTTCGGCCATGGAGATGATGGCGGTCGATCCGATCGCGCGCATCGTCGCGCCGCGCTTCTGGGGCGGGGTGATTTCGATGCCGCTGCTCGCGGCGCTGTTCTCGGCCATGGGGATCTTCGGCGGCTACCTGGTGGGCGTGAAGCTGATCGGGGTCGACGAAGGTGCGTTCTGGTCGCAGATGCAGGCTGCAGTCGACGTGCGCGAGGACATCCTGAACGGCGTCTTCAAGAGCATCGTGTTCGGTTTCGCGGTTTCCTGGATCGCGGTGTTCGAGGGCTACGACGCCGCCCCCACCGCGGAGGGCGTCTCACGCGCGACCACGCGCACCGTGGTCACCTCGTCACTCGCCATACTGGCGCTGGATTTCGTGCTTACTGCGTTGATGTTCACCGGAGGTACGGCAACATGAATCGCTCGACGATCGATCTTTGGGTCGGAATCCTGGTCGCGGCGGGTCTCGGCGCGCTGCTCTTTCTTGCCCTCAAGGTGGGAAACCTGGCTTCTTTCTCCGCCGCCCAGACGTACGAAGTGAAAGCCAATTTTGCTAATATCGGCGGCCTGAAGGTGCGCGCGCCGGTAAAAAGCGCGGGCGTGGTCGTCGGACGGGTGGCGGACATCAGGTTCGATTCCGAGACCTACGAGGCGGTCGTGACCATGAGCCTTGGTGCGGGGTACCGGTTCCCGCGCGACACGGTGGCGAAAATCCTGACTTCTGGGCTGCTGGGCGAGCAGTACATCGGACTCGAGGCAGGGGGTGACACCAAGATGCTCGCAAACGGCGACAGAATAAAGCTTACCCAGTCCGCGGTGGTGCTCGAGAACCTGATCAGCCAGTTTCTGTTCAGCAAGGCTGCCGAAGGCAAGGACAACTCGAAGTGACCAGCCGCGCACAGATCCTGCTGCTCACGTTCGCGCTCGCCGGGGCCAGCGGCTGCGCGAGCGTCCCCAACCCCGATCCGAGCGATCCGCTGGAGGGGTTCAACCGTTCCGTGTACCGCTTCAACGACGCCTTCGACAGGGCGGTCGCCAAGCCGGTCGCCACCGCGTACAAGGAAGTCCTGCCCAACCCGGTACGCAACGGCGTGCGCAATTTCTTCTCCAACATCGCCGACCTGTTCATCGGCGTCAACAACCTGCTTCAAGGCAAGCCAGGAGAGGCGCTGACCGACTGGGGCCGCTTCGCATTCAACACCACGTTCGGCATGCTCGGGATCGCGGACTGGGCGACCGACATGGGCCTGGACAAGCACAACGAGGACTTCGGCCAGACCCTGGGCCGCTGGGGCGTGGGCAGCGGCCCCTATGTCGTGCTGCCCTTCCTCGGCCCAAGCGACGTGCGCGACAGCTTCGGAACCGCGCTCGACACGTATACCGACCCGGTCTCGAACCACACCCCGGTGGACGAGCGCAACTCCGCGATTGCGCTGCGCCTGGTCAGCCAGCGCGCCGACCTGCTCGACGCGAGCCGCCTGCTCGAGCAGGCGGCGCTGGACCCCTACCTGTTCATGCGCGACGCCTATCTGCAGCGGCGCAGGAGCCTGATCTACGACGGCAGGCCGCCGCGCGAGCCGCTGTCGCAGCAAGGCGAGCCTGCGGGCGGAGGAACGAACTATGCTGCGCGGCCTTAAGCGCACCCTCGCGAGTGCCGCGCTCGTCGCCGCGGCAACGTCCGTTTCGGCGGGCGATGCCATGACGCCGCCGGACGTTCTGGTGAAGCAAGTCACGCTCGAAGTGGTCTCGATCATCAAGAGCGACAAGGACATTCAGAGCGGCGACCGCCAGAAGATCATCGGCCTGATCGAGGCCAAGGTGCTGCCGCACTTCGATTTCACCAGTATGACCGCGACCGCGGTGGGCCTGAGCTGGAGGAAGGCAAGCCCCGAGCAGAAGACGCGCCTGACCGAGGAATTCAAGACGCTGCTGGTGCGGACTTACGCCAGCGCGCTCGCGGCGTACAGCGACCAGAGGTTTGATTTCCGGCCGCTGCACGCGCGGCCGAGCGACACCGATGTGACGGTGCAGGTGCGCATTATCCAGCCCGGGGCGCAGCCTGTGCCGATCGACTACGGCATGGAGAAGACCTCCTCTGGCTGGCAAGCCTACGACGTCACCGTAGGGGGCGTGAGCTTGGTAGCGAACTACCGCACCGAATTCGGCAACATCGTTCGCGCCGAGGGAATCGACGGTCTGATCCGCAGTCTGCACACGAAGAACGAATCGCTCGCGCAGCCCGGGGAGCCGGGCAAGAAGTGATCCGGCGCGACGGAACCACTCTGATGCTGAGCGGCCCGGTGACGCTCGCGAACGTCGCGCAGGTCCTGGAACAGGGCCTGCAGCAGATCCGAGACGGCGCGCGCACCATCGATCTGGGCGAGGTAACGGAGCTCGATTCGTCCCTGCTGGCAATGATGCTCGCCTGGCTGCGCGAGGCGAAGCAGCGCAAATCCGAGCTCGCCTTCGCTAACCTGCCGCAGGGCCTCGAGACCATCGCAAAACTTTACGGCGTGGACGGGCTGCTGCCCGGCCCGGGCGCGCACCACTGACCTCCGCGATCGAGATCCACGGCGTCGAGAAGCGCTACGGCACGCTGCGCGCGCTCGACGGAGTGACCCTTTCGATCCCGCAGGGCGAGTTCTTCGGTTTGCTGGGGCCGAACGGCGCCGGCAAGACTACCTTGATCAGCATCGTCGCCGGCCTGGCGCGCGCCGGCGCCGGCTCTGTTTCGATTCTTGGCGCTGACGTCGCGACCGAGTACCGCCGCGCGCGACGGCTGCTCGGCATCGTGCCGCAGGAGCTGGTGTTCGATCCTTTCTTCACGGTGCGCGAAACGCTGCGCTTCCAGTCCGGATACTTCGGCATCCGTCGCAATGACGCCTGGATCGACGAGATCATGCACCACCTCGATCTCAGCTCCAAGGCGGACGCCAACATGCGCGCTCTCTCCGGCGGAATGAAGCGCCGCGTGCTGGTGGCGCAGGCGCTGGTGCACAAGCCGCCCGTGATCGTGCTTGACGAGCCCACCGCGGGCGTCGATGTCGAGCTGCGGCAGGGCTTGTGGCATTTCGTGCGGCGGCTCAACCGCGACGGCCACACGGTGGTGCTCACCACGCACTATCTCGAGGAGGCGGAGTCGCTGTGCACCCGAATCGCGATGCTCAAGGCCGGGCGCGTGGTCGCGCTCGACTCGACCCGCAACCTGCTGGCGAGCGTCTCCGGCCTGTACCTCAAGCTCGGGCTCGAGCGCGAGGTGCTGCCCGAGGTGCTGGTCGCGCGTCTGGTGGGGCGTGACGGCGCGCGCGTCACGCTGCACCTGGAAAGCTATGCCGAGATCGAGGCGGTGCTCGCGGGGCTACGAGAGGCCGGGGTCGCTGTCACCGAATTCGAGCTCGAACAGCCCGACTTGGAGGAAGTCTTCATGGGCGTGATGGGGCGGCCCTGATGACCGGCTTCGCGACGCTGCTGTACAAGGAGCTGCTGCGCTTCTGGAAGGTGAGCTTCCAGACCATGGCCGCGCCGGTGCTCACCGCGCTGCTCTACCTTCTGATCTTCGCCCACGCGCTCGAAGGGCGGGTGAATGTCTACCGGGACGTGAGCTACACCGCGTTCCTGGTGCCGGGCCTGGTCATGATGAGCGTGCTGCAGAACGCTTTCGCCAACAGCTCCTCCAGCCTGATCCAGTCCAAGATCAGCGGCAACCTCGTCTTCGTGCTGCTGCCGCCGATCTCCTACCAGGAGTTCTTCTGGGCCTACGTGCTTGCTTCGATGGTGCGCGCGAACGCGGTCGGCCTGGGTGTGTTCGCGGCGGCGGTCTGGTTCGTCGACCTCAAACTGCAGGCGCCGCTATGGGCGCTCGCCTTCGCCCTGCTCTGCAGCGGGCTGCTCGGCACGCTCGGGCTGGTGGCCGGCATCTGGGCGGAGCGCTTCGACCAGCTTGCCGGGTTCCAGAACTTCGTCATCCTGCCGCTCACTTTCCTGTCGGGCGTGTTCTACTCGATCCACTCGCTGCCTTCGTTCTGGCAGGGGCTTTCGCACGCCAATCCTTTCTTTTACATGATCGATGGCTTTCGCTACGGCTTCTTCGGCGTCTCGGACGTGTCGCCCGTGGTGAGCCTCACCGTGGTCGGGTTAAGCTTCGTGCTGATTGCGGCGGGCACGCTGTGGATGCTCAAGCGCGGCTACAAACTGCGGGGATAGAACGATGGTGACGGCGGACAGCGTCAAGCAGGGCATTGCGGCGGGCCTGGAATGCGAGCACCTGGAGGTCGCAGGCGACGGGGAGCACTTTCAGGCCCTGATCGTGTCGCAACAGTTCGAGGGCCGCAACAGGGTGCAGCGCCACCAGCTCGTTTACGGGGCGTTGGGCGACCGGATGCGCGAGGAGATCCATGCGCTGTCGATGCGCACCTTGACGCCGCAGGAGTGGCAGGCCGGTGGATAAGCTGCGCATCACCGGCGGCAGGCCGCTGGAAGGCGATGTCACGATATCGGGAGCCAAGAACGCGGCGCTGCCGATCATGGCGGCGACGCTACTGGTCCCCGGGGTGCACCGCCTGCGCAATGTGCCAAGGCTGCGCGACACGCAGACATTCGCCAAGGTCCTCGAGCTGCTCGGCGCAAAGGTGTCGTTCGACGAAAATCTGTTCACGATCGACACGCACGACGTCAAGTCGGTGGAGGCGCCTTACGAACTGGTGAAGACCATGCGCGCCAGCATCTACGTGCTCGGACCGCTGTTGGCGCGCTTCGGCCAGGCCAGGGTGTCTTTGCCCGGGGGTTGCGCATGGGGCCCGCGGCCGGTCAATCTGCACCTCGCCGGATTGCAGGCGATGGGCGCCAAGCTGGATATCGAGCACGGCTACATCGTCGGCCGCGACGTGACGCTGCGGGGCGCGACCGTCAGTTTCGACGTCGTTTCGGTCGGCGCGACCGCCCAGCTCATGATGGCGGCGGTGCTCGCGCAAGGCACGAGCGTGCTGGAGAACGTCGCGCTCGAGCCGGATGTGACCGCGCTCGGGGAGGCGCTGGTGGCATGCGGCGCGCGCATCGAGGGGCTCGGGTCGCGGCGCCTCACGATTCGTGGCGTGAGCGCACTGCGGCCGATCGACGCGACGATCATTCCCGACCGCATCGAGGCGGCGACATTCGCGGCGGCGGCGGCAATAACGGGCAGCAGTATCCGGCTCCTGGGCGTAGTGCCGGAACATTTCGAGGCGGCGCTGCACAAGCTGGAAGAGGCCGGTTGCGCGATCCGGCGCAGCGGCAACGCGGTGGCCGTATCAGGCCCGCCGCGGCCGGCCGCGGTGAGCGTGGTGACGCAGCCTTTCCCCGGTTTCCCGACCGATATGCAGGCGCAGATGATCGCCGTCTGCGCGCTCGCCGCGGGCACGAGTGTGGTCGAGGACACGATATATCTGGACCGTTTCACTCACGTGTCCGAGCTGGCGCGCATGGGCGCGCGCATCGAACTGAGGGGCAATGTCGCGGTCGTGAACGGCGTAAAGCGCCTCTCGGGAGCGCAAGTCATGGCCACCGATCTGCGCGCCTCGGCGAGCCTGGTGATTGCCGCGCTCGCCGCCGAAGGCGAGACCGTCATCGACCGCATCTATCACCTCGACCGCGGCTACGAATCGCTCGAAAGGAAGCTCGCAGCCCTGGGCGCCAGGGTCGAGCGCCTGCGCTAGGACGCGCTCAGCGGCTGGCGCTACTCAGGTCGCACATGCCGGTCCACAGGCCGTCGTTCAGCTCGATCTCGCCCACCTGGATCCCGCCGTACGAGGTCAGCTCCCTGATTTTCGCCTCCACCAGATCGCGCGTCGGTCCGGAGACCAGCCGGGCGAAGCCGAATTCCTCGACTTTGCAGGCGGCCGCGTCCGGATGCTCGCAGGTCGCCACCCACTTGTTGCCGATCGCCTCGACGCGCGATATGACGCGCGCGCCGCGGCTCGCCAGCTCGTTCAACGCCTGCTCGACGCCCGCCTTGCCGTAGCCGGAAATGACCAGGTGCGATCCCGCGTCGAACACTCTTGCCGGCGCGTTCGCGACGGCCTGCTTCGGCTCCGCGGCGGAGGGGCGCTGCGCCCGCAGGCTGGCCGCGATCTCCGCCACCCGCCGCCCGGCGCGCACGCTGGTCGTCACCGAATAGACTTCGTGCATGCGGCCGTGCTTGTCCTCGCGCGCCGGCTCGGGCACGAACAGGCGGTCATAGTCGCTCGAGAGCCAGTAGGCGACGTCGCGGAACGAGCGCGACACCAGCAGCTGGCCGGGCTCGGAGAAGCTCATGACGCGCTGCGCGACGTTGATGCCGTCGCCCACCATGTTGGTCTGGCTGTCGCTCATCTCCGAGAGGTAGACCGGGCCGAGGTTGATCCCCAGCCTCAAGCGCAGCTTGCCGGCCGAGTCGCGCGTCGACATGGCGGCGAAAAGCGCGTCTTCGGGGTCGCCGGTGAACACCACCACCGCGCCGTCGCCGGTGTCCTGGATCCTTCGCTCGCGCGGATCGATCTGATCCAGGGCGAAGTTCAGCAGGTCGCGCACCGCCTGCTTCAGCAGCAGCTGCTCCGCCACGGGTTGCTTCGAGTAGCCGACTACGTCGACGAAAAGGACGCTGCAGACGCGCGTGCGGCTCGAGTCTTCCACGATTGCTGTGAGCGGGGCCGGCTTCGTTGACGACCGGCGAATGATACTCCTGCGGTAGAATCCGGACCCTAGACAGCTGCGCAACGCGGGCCCCTCGGAGGGGCTTGTTTGCTTTTGTGCCATGGGTCTGATCAGCATCGCGCTTTCCAAGGGACGGATCTACGACGAGACCGCGCCGCTGCTCGCGCGCGTGGGCATCCGGCCCGACGAGGACCCCGGGGCCTCGCGCAAGCTCGTGATCGGCACCAACCGCCGCGGCCTGCGCCTGATCGTGGTGCGGGCCTCGGACACGCCGACCTACGTGCAGTTCGGCGGCGCGGACCTCGGCATCGCCGGCAAGGACGTGCTGGTCGAGCACGGCGGGGAGGGGTTGTACCAGCCGGTCGACCTCGGCATCGCCCGCTGCCGCATGATGGTGGCGGTGCGCAAGGGCTTCGATTACGAAGGTGCCGTGCGCCGCGGCGCGCGGCTGCGCGTTGCCACCAAGTATCTGCGTACCACGCGCGAGCACTTCGCCGCCAAGGGGGTGCACGTCGACCTGATCAAGCTTTACGGCTCGATGGAGCTGGCGCCGATCGTTGGTCTGGCCGATGCGATCGTCGACCTGGTTTCAAGCGGCAGCACGCTGCGCGCCAACAACCTGGTCGCGGTCGAGGAGATCATGCCGGTCTCGGCCCGGTTGGTAGTGAACCAGGCGGCGCTGAAGATGAAGCGCGCCCAGCTGCAGCCGCTGGTCGAGGCCTTCGCGCGCGCGGCCGGGGAGCGGCGGTGAAGCTGCGCCGGCTCTCGAGCCGCGAGGCGGGGTTCGACGCCGCGCTCGCGGCGCTCACGCGTTACGACGCGGCGCAGGACGACTCGGTCGAAGCGACGGTGCGCACGATCGTCGCCGAGGTGCGCGCGCGGGGCGACGCCGCGCTGCTCGAGTACACGCGCCGCTTCGACCGCGCCCAGGCGGAGTCGGTCGCGGCGCTCGAGGTCTCGCGCGCGGAACTGGACGCCGCTCTGGCCGGATTGCCCGCGGCGCGCGCGCTGGCGCTGCGCGAGGCTGCCGCGCGCGTGCGCCGCTACCACGAACGCCAGCTCGCGCAGTCCTGGCAGTACGCGGAAGACGACGGTACCGTGCTCGGGCAGCGCGTCACGCCGCTCGAGCGAGTCGGCCTGTACGTGCCCGGCGGCAAGGCGGCGTACCCGTCCTCGGTACTGATGAACGCGATTCCGGCCAAGGTGGCGGGGGTGCACGAGCTGGTGATGGTGAGCCCGGCTCCGGGCGGCGAGCGCAACTCGCTGGTGCTCGCTGCGGCGGCCCTGGCCGGCGTCGACCGCGTGTTCGCGCTCGGCGGCGCGCAGGCGGTGGCCGCGCTCGCGTACGGAACCGAAAGCGTGCCCCGGGTGGACAAGATCGTCGGCCCCGGCAACGCCTATGTTGCGGCGGCCAAACGCCAGGTGTTCGGTCAGGTGGCGATCGACATGATCGCCGGGCCTTCGGAGATCCTGGTGATCGGAGACGGTTCGACGCCGCCGGACTGGATCGCACTCGACCTGTTTGCGCAGGCCGAGCACGACGAGGCGGCGCAGGCGCTGCTGCTGTCGCCCAGCATCGAGTACCTCGACGCGGTGCAGAAATCGATCGAGACGCTTCTGCCGGCGATGCCCCGGCGCGCCGTGATCGAGGCCTCGCTCGCCGCGCGCGGCGCGCTGGTGCAGGTGCGCGACCTGGACGAGGCCTGCGCGCTCGCAAATCGGATTGCGCCCGAGCACCTCGAGCTCTCAGTCGCCGAGCCCGACACATGGCTGCCGAAGCTGCGCAATGCCGGCGCCATCTTCCTCGGGCGCTGGAGCTCGGAGGCGGTGGGCGACTACTGCGCCGGGCCGAACCACGTCCTGCCGACTGCCGGCACGGCGCGCTTCTCCTCGCCGCTCGGGGTATACGACTTCCAGAAGCGCTCGAGCCTGATCTCGGTCTCGCGTGCGGGCGCCGCCACCTTGGGGCGCGTCGCCGCGACGCTCGCCGAGGGCGAGGGTCTCATTGCACATGCGCGCTCCGCGCAGGCGAGGTTCAAGTGACCCCCGAACAGCTGATCCGGCCGGAGATCCTCGCGCTCAAGGCCTACCACGTGCCAGACGCCGGGAACATGGTAAAGCTCGACGCGATGGAGAATCCCTACCCGCTTCCGGCCGAGATGCGCCACGAGCTGGCGCAGGTGCTCGCAGGGGTCGATCTCAACCGCTACCCGGAGCCCTCGGGCCGCAAGCTGCGCGAGCTTCTGGCGCGCACCATGCGCGTGCCCGCCGGCATGGAGCTGCTGCTCGGCAACGGCTCGGACGACCTGATCCAGATGGTGACCTTCGCCCTGGCGCGCCCCGGCGCGGTGATGATGTACCCGGCGCCGACCTTCGTCATGTACGGCATCGACGCCGTGCTGGCCGGCATGAAGGCGCGCGAGGTGCCGTTAAGCGCCGACTACACGCTCGATCTGGACGCCTTCCTCGCGCAGATGAAGGCGCACGACCCGGCGCTGGTGTTCATCGCCTACCCCAACAATCCGACCGGCGTGCTCTATCGCGAGGAAGATGTGGTCGCGATCCTGCGCGCGGCCAGCGGGCTGGTGGTGATCGACGAGGCCTACCACGTGTTCGCGCAGCGGAGCTTCATGCCGCGGCTGGCGGAGTTTCCCAATCTCGTGGTGATGCGCACCGTGTCCAAGCTCGGGCTGGCCGGGATCAGGCTCGGCTACCTGGCCGCGAGCCCGCGCTGGGTCGAGCAGTTCAACAAGGTGCGCCAGGCCTACAACGTCAACGTGCTGACCCAGGCAGCCGCGCTCTACGTGCTCGAGCGCATCGAGGTGCTCGAGGCGCAGGCTGCGCGCATCCGCGCCGACCGCACCCAGCTGGGCGCCGCGCTGGCCGCGCTGAACGGGGTCACCGTGTACCCGTCGCAGGCGAACTTTTTCATGATCCAGGTCGCTGACGCTCGCCGCACCTGGGAGGCGCTGCGCAGCCAGGGGGTGCTGGTCAAGAACCTGGACGGCCCGGCGCTGCCGAATTGCCTACGCGTGACCGTCGGCACGCCCGACGAAAACCGTATACTGTTGACCGCGCTGCGCGAAGCGCTCTGAGAAACCGATGCGTACCGCCGAAGTCGTCCGCAACACCAAGGAAACGCAGATCCGCGTCAGGCTCGACCTGGACGGCGGCGGCGCATCCAAGCTCGCCACCGGAATCCCATTTCTCGAGCACATGCTCGACCAGGTGGCGCGCCACGGCATGATCGACCTGGAGATCGACGCCAAGGGCGACCTCCACATCGACGCCCACCACACCGTGGAGGACATCGGCATCACGCTCGGCCAGGCCTTCGCCAAGGCGATCGGCGACAAGGCCGGCATCCGGCGCTACGGCCATGCCTACGTGCCGCTAGACGAGGCGCTGTCGCGCGTGGTGATCGATCTTTCCGGGCGGCCGGGGCTCGAGTTCCACGTTGCCTGGACCCGCGCATTGATCGGCGAGTTCGACGTCGACCTGGTGCACGAGTTCTTCCAGGGCTTCGTCAATCACGCCCAGGTCACGCTGCACGCCGACAATCTGCGCGGCGACAATGCGCACCATCAGTGCGAGACGGTGTTCAAGGCCTTCGCCCGTGCGCTGCGCATGGCGGCGGAAGCCGATCCGCGCGCGGCCGGGAGCATTCCTTCGACCAAGGGTTCTCTGTAAGTTGACCATCGCAGTCGTCGATTACGGCATGGGGAACCTGCGCTCCGTGTCCAAGGCGCTCGAGCACGTGGCGCCGAAAGCGGGGGTGCGGGTGACCTCGGACGCGGCGCAGATACGCTCTGCCGAGCGCGTCGTCGTGCCCGGCCAGGGCGCGATGCCCGACTGCATGCGCGAGCTCGCCGCGCGCGGGCTGGTCGAGCCGGTGCTCGAGGCATCGCGCGACAAGCCGTTTCTCGGCATCTGCATCGGCCTGCAGATGCTTTTCGAGCGCAGCGAGGAAGGCGGCGTGCAGGGGCTGGGCGTACTCGCCGGCGCGGTGCGGCACTTTGCTTCGGACATGCGCGACGAGCGAACCGGCGAGCGCCTGAAGGTGCCGCACATGGGCTGGAACGAGGTCGCGCAGGCGCAACGCCACGCACTGTGGCAGGGTATCGCCGACTCGAGCCGCTTCTACTTCGTGCACAGCTACTACGCCGACGAGGGCGACCCTGCTGTTCGCAGCGGGCGCACGACCTACGGCGCGGCCTTTACCAGCGCGGTTGCGCGCGATAATATCTTTGCCGTACAGTTTCACCCGGAAAAGAGCCAAGCGGCTGGATTGCAGCTCCTGCGCAACTTCGTTTACTGGCAACCCTGATTTTTCCAGCGCCCCCCGCGCGCCCTGGCGTCACGACGCCGTGCCGCCCACCGACAGAGCCATGCTGATCATCCCCGCGATCGACCTCAAGGACGGGCGCTGCGTGCGCCTCAAGCAAGGCGACATGAGGACCGCCACGGTGTTTTCCGAGGATCCGGTCGCCATGGCGCGGCACTGGGCCGAGCAGGGCGCGCGGCGCCTTCACATCGTCGACTTGAACGGCGCAGTGGCGGGCCGGCCGAAGAACGAGAAGGTGATCCGCGCCATCATCAACGCCGTCGGCGAGCGGGTGCCGATCGAGATCGGGGGCGGCATCCGCGACCTCGACACGATCGAGAGCTATATCGACGCTGGCGTGCAGTACGTGGTGATCGGCACTGCCGCGGTGAAGAACCCCGGCTTCCTGTCGGACGCCTGCTACGCGTTCCCGGGGCGCATCATCGCGGGCCTCGACGCCAAGGACGGCAAGGTCGCGGTTGAGGGATGGTCGAAGATGACCGGGCACGACGTCGTCGACCTGGCGAAGAAGTACGAGGAGTACGGGGTCGAGGCGATCATCTACACCGACATCGGCCGCGACGGCATGATGGGCGGGATCAACATCGAGGCCACGCTCAGGCTGGCGCAGGCGATCAAGACCCCGGTCATCGCCTCGGGCGGGCTCGACAGCGTCAAGGACGTCGAGACCGTGTGCGCCCAGCTCGCGCCCGAGGGCATCATCGGCGCGATCGCCGGGCGCGCGCTGTACGAGGGCAAGCTCGACCTCAAGAAAGCGCAGGCGGCCGCGGACAAGGCGGTTGGCAAGGAGTAGCGCGGTGTCGCTCGCAAAGCGCGTCATCCCCTGCCTCGACGTGACCGCGGGCAGGGTGGTGAAGGGCGTGAACTTCGTCGGCCTGCGCGACGCCGGCGATCCGGTGGAGATCGCGGCGCGCTACGACGAGCAGGGCGCCGACGAGCTGTGCTTTCTCGACATCACCGCCAGCTCGGACGAGCGCGACATCATCGTGCACGTGATCGAGGCGGTGGCCGAGCGGGTGTTCATCCCGCTCACGGTCGGCGGCGGAGTGCGCAAGGTCGAGGACGTGCGGCGCCTGCTCAACGCGGGCGCCGACAAGGTTTCCATCAACACTGCGGCAGTGCAGAATCCGGAGCTTGTGCGCCAGGCGTCGGATAAGGTCGGCAACCAGTGCATCGTGGTCGCGATCGACGCCAAGCGTCGGGCGGGCGGCGGCTGGGAGGTTTATACCCACGGCGGGCGCAAGGCCACCGGAATCGACGCGGTCGAATGGGCGCGGCGCATGGAGCGAGCCGGCGCGGGGGAGATCCTGCTCACCAGCATGGACCGCGACGGCACGCGCGGGGGTTTCGACCTGGAGCTGACGCGCTCGGTGTGCGACGCGGTGGGCGTGCCGGTGATCGCCTCGGGCGGCGTGGGGACGCTGGAGCACATGGCCGAGGGCGTGATCGAGGGCGGCGCCGACGCGGTGCTGGCCGCGAGCATCTTCCACTTCGGCGAGCACACTGTGGGCGAGTGCAAGACACTGATGAAGGCGCGCGGAATCGAGGTCAGGCTATGAGCGAACAGTGGCTCGACGAGCTATGCTGGAACGAGCAGGGACTGGTCCCGGCGATCGCTCAGGACGCCGCCAGCGGCCGGGTGCTGACGCTGGCATGGATGAACCGCGAGGCTCTGGTCGAAACGGTGAACAGCGGCCGCGCGGTGTACTGGTCGCGCTCGCGCGCCAAGCTCTGGCGCAAGGGCGAGGAGTCGGGGCACGTGCAGAAAGTGCTCGAGTTGCGCCTGGACTGCGACGCCGACGCAGTCCTGCTCAAGGTCGAGCAGGTCGGCGGCATAGCGTGCCATACCGGGCGCGAGAGTTGCTATTTCCGCAAGCTGGACAACGGGAGGTGGGTGACGACGGATCCGGTGAAGAAGGATCCTTCGCTCATCTACGGCAAGAAATGAAAGCTGGACTGTATGAGGCGCTCGAGCGCATCGCTGCCGTGATCGAGCAGCACAAGGGCGGCGACCCGGAAAAGTCCTACGTCGCGCGGCTGACTGCGAAGGGCGAGGACGCGGTGCTGAAGAAGATCGGCGAGGAGGCCACCGAAACGGTGCTCGCGGCCAAGGGCGGTGACCGGCTGGCGCTGGTGCGCGAGACCGCCGACCTCTGGTTTCACTGCATGATTGCGCTCGCGCAGCACGGCCTGGGACCGGGCGATGTGCTCGCCGAGCTGCACCGGCGCGAAGGCATCTCGGGCATCGACGAGAAGGCTTCGCGCGGCAAGAAATAGGGACCAGCATGAACGACCCGAATTGCCTGTTCTGCAAGATCGTGCGCGGCGAGATCCCGGCCAAGAAGGTCTACGAGGACGACGACGTGCTCGCGTTCCACGACATCCGGCCACTGGCGCCGGTGCACTTCATGCTCGTCCCGAAGGAGCACGTGGCGTCGCTGTACGAAGCCGGCATGGCGCAGCACCGCGCGCTGGGCAAGATGCTGGCGCTCGCCGGGGAACTGGCGCGAAAGGAAGGCGCAAGCGACGGTTTTCGCACCATCATCAACACTGGCCGGGTAGGCAACCAGGAGGTGTATCATTTGCACATGCACGTGATCGGAGGGCCGGATCCGCTTGGCCCCATGATCCAGCGGAGAAAATAGGAGGTTGTTATGGGTTCATTCAGCATCTGGCACTGGCTGATCGTGCTGGTCATCGTGATGATGATCTTCGGCACCAAGAAGCTGCGCAATATGGGCGCCGACCTGGGCGGGGCGGTACGCGGGTTCAAGGAAGGCATGCGCGAGGGTGGCGCCGACAAAGGCGCGGAGCCCGGTTCCGCGCCTCAGGTCACGGGCAAGACGGTCGAGGGCGAGGTCAGGGAAAAGACCCAAACCAAGGCCTGAGTCCCGCCTCGCACCGACGTGCAACGGGCGCCCAGCGGGCGCCCTTTTCATCTCCAGACTTCACAAAGCCACCGTGTTCGATATCGGATTCACCGAACTGATGGTGATCGGCGTGGTCGCGCTGATCGTGATCGGGCCGGAGCGCCTGCCCGGCGTGGCGCGCACCATCGGCCACCTTGCAGGGCGGCTGCAGCGCTACGTCAACGACGTCAAGGCCGACATCAGCCGTGAAATGGAGTTCGACGAGCTGCGCAAGATGCGCGACTCGATGCAGCAGGCCGCGACCGAGATCGAGACCTCGGTGCGCAGCGAGCTCGACAAGACCGAGCAGGACCTGAACAAGACCGTCGCCGAAGCGGTTGAAGACAAGTCCTCCACGCCAGAAGCTGCAGCTGCGCCCGAGAGTGCAGCCCCGCCGGACAAGCCTGCCGAGCCGGCGAAGCTGCAATGACCGACGCGGAATCGTTCATCTCGCACCTGATCGAATTGCGCACGCGGCTGATACGCGCGGCGGCCTCGGTGCTGGTGGTGTTCGTCGGGCTCTACGTATGGCCCGGAGCGGGGCCGATCTACGACTTTCTGTCGCAGCCGCTGATGCGCGCGCTGCCCGAGGGCAGCAAGATGATCGCGATCGGCGTGGTGACGCCGTTCCTGGTGCCGATGAAAGTCACCGCGCTGGTCGCCTTTCTGGTTGCGCTGCCGTACGTGCTGTACCAGGCATGGGCGTTCGTTGCGCCGGGCCTGTACGAGCACGAGCGCAAGCTTGCGCTGCCGGTGGTGATCAGCAGCACCGTGCTGTTCCTTTCCGGGGTCGCGTTCTGCTACTACGTCGTATTCGTGCGGGTGTTCACCTTCATCCAGCACTTCGCGCCCAAGAGCATCACGCCGGCGCCGGACATCGAGGCCTACTTCAGCTTCGTCATCACCATGTTCCTCGCCTTCGGCGTCACCTTCGAGATCCCGATCATCGTCATGGTTCTGGTGCGCATGGGCGTGGTAAGCGTCGACAAGCTGCGCGCGGCGCGCCCCTACGTGATCGTGGGCGCCTTCATCGCCGCCGCCGTCGTCACCCCGCCGGACGTGATCTCGCAGTTCATGCTCGCGGTGCCGATGTGCCTGCTGTACGAGGCGGGTCTGTTCTTCGCCCGCTTTGTCAGCAAGCGCGCCGCCGAAGCGAAGCAGGGCGCTGACGACAAGCCGCTGAGCGACGAGGAAATGGAGCGCGAGCTCGATCGCAGCTGAGCTTAGGGGCTCAGGCGCAGGCCGAAGGCGGCGCAGAGGGCGCTGAAAGTCAGAAAAGCGAGCGCGGTCGAAACCAGGATCGCGGCCGAGATGCGCTCTGCGTCTGCGCCCTGGCGCTCGGCGAACAGAAACACGGTGCCGGCGACCGGCAGCGCGGCGGCGAGCACCAGGGTGTGCACTTCCAGCGATGGCAGGCGGAACAGGTACAGCGCCACCACCGCGGCAAGGAAGGGGTGCAGCAGCAGCTTCGCGCCGGCAATGACGAGCACGTCGGTGCGCGCGACGCGGGTGCCGGGGCGGTAGAGCGACACGCCGATGGTGAACAGCGCCACGGGCACGGCGGCCTGACCGAGCAGCTGGATGAGATGGTCGGCGGGCTGCCAAAGGGCGAGCTGCGTTGCGGAGAACGCCCCGCCAGCGATGACCGACCAGATCATCGGGTTCTTCGCCATTCGCGCAAGCACGCCGGCGAGCGCCGCGCCGGCGTCCGCGCCGCGGTGGTCCTGCAGCGCCGAGAGTGCGAGCGCGGCCGAGACGATGCACAGCAGGTCGGCCATGCCGGCGGCGATCAGCGGCGCCGCCGCGCCCTTGCCGAGGATCGCCGGCAGGAGCGCGAAGCCCATGTAGCCCCAGTTCGACCAGGATGCGGCGAGCGCGGCGAACGCCGCGTCGCGCAGGCTCTCGCCGATCGCGAAGCGTGACACGGCCGCGAACGCCGCGAACAGCGTGAGGCCGGTGGCGAGGTAGGCGAAGAACACCGGCAGATTGACCAGGTCGCCGAAAGGCGTGCGCGCGCTGAAGCGAAACAGCAGGCACGGCAGCGCGAAATACAGCACGAAGGTGTTGAGCGCCGGGACAGCGTTCTCGGGCAGCAGCCGGAAACGCGCCGCGAGGTAACCGCACAGGATTAGCGCGAAGAACGGCGCCGTGACTTCGAGGATTGCCAGCATGAAGGCGCGCAGTTTAGAGCATCCGCGCCGCCCGCCGCACGAAATTCACTTCCCGTTCAGGAATCTTTCGACCAGCGCGAACTGGTCGGGGACGTTGAGCGCGGGGGCGTGGCCGCAGCCGGCGATGGTGACCACCACCGCGCGCGGGCCGCGCTTGCGCATCTCCTCTGCGGTGTCGGCGAGCAAGAGGTCGGAGGCCTCGCCGCGCAGGCACAGGGTCGGCACGTCGATCGCGTCCCAGGCTTCCCACTGGTCGTAGTCGCGCGGGTAGTGGGTGAACTGGAGCGCCATGGCCGGATCGTAGTGCGGCGTCAGCTTGCCGTCGGGCAGGCGGCGCACCGACGTCTCGGTCAGGCGGCGCCACTGGGCATCCGACAGCCAGCCGAAGGGCTTGTACACGGTGCGGAAGTACTGCTCGAGATCGCTCACGCGCTCGAACTGCGGCGGGTTGCCGGCGTAGCTTCGGATGCGCTCGACCGCGACTTCGCCCAGCTTCGGTCCGATGTCGTTGAGCACGAGACGGCGAATCCGACCCTTCATTTCGCCGGCCGCGAGCCGGATGCCGAGCGCGCCTCCCATCGAGGTGCCGAGCCAGTGGAGGCGCTCCAGGCCGAGCCGGTCGGCGAGCGACAGCGCCAGCCCGGCGTAGAACTCGAGGCAGTATTCTTTCTCTGGCTGCGGGCTCCACTGCGACAGACCGCGGCCGATGGTGTCGGGACAGATCACGCGGTAGCGCGGCGCGAGGTGCGCGGCGATGTCGTCCATGTCGCGCCCGGTGCGCGCCAGGCCGTGCCAGGCGATCAGCACCTCATCGTTGCCCGCGCCCCATTCGGTGTAGTGAATCTCGCGCCCCTGGCAGATTACGTATTTCGAAATCATTTTCGCAGTCGTCCTACGATGCCGGTCGGAAAGTAGTAGACGCACAAGATGAAGAGCACGCCGAGCCACAGCAGCCAGCGGTCCGGGTGCAGCAGGTCATGCAACAGCGGCACGCCAGTCACGGCGCCGCTGGCGAGTTTCATCAGGTCGCGCAGGTAGCTCTGCGCGAGCACGAATATCGTGGCGCCGAGCACCGAGCCATACATCGTTCCCATGCCGCCGATCACCACCATCAGCAGGATGTCGACCATGATGTCGAACGACAGCGTCGCCGCCGGCCCCGTATAGCGCAACCAGACCGCGTACAGCAGACCGGCCGCGGTCGCGCCCAGCGCACCGACGCAGTTGGCGACCGTGCGGTAGACGACCGTGCGGTAGCCGAGCGCCTCGGCGCGGAACTCGTTCTCGCGGATCGACTGCAGCACGCGGCCGAACGGCGAGTTGACGATGCGCAGCAGGGCGAGGAACAGCACGGTCGCGGCCGCCAGCACCAGGTAGTAGGACGCAAGGCGCGGCTGCAGCAGCCGCGGCAGGCTGAAGTTGATACCGTCCTCGCCGCCCGTGAGCCACGATAGCTGCGAGGCGAGGATCTGGAAGAACGCGGCCACCGCGAGTGTGATCATGGCGAAGAAGATCGCCCGCACGCGCAGGGACAGCAGGCCCACGGCGAAGGCAACCGCAGCCGAGAGCAGCAGCGCCAGCGCGCTTCCGGCCGCCAGGCCGCCCCAGCCCGGGCCCCAGTTCGCCGCCGCGAGGCCGACGCCGTAGCCGCCGATGCCGAAGAACATCGTGTGCGCGAAGGACACGATGCCGGTGTAGCCGAGCAGCAGGTCGTAGCTTGCCGCCAGCACCACGAACACCGCGATCTTGGCCGCGACGTCGAGCGAGCGCGTGCCGGGAAAGATGAACGGCGCCAGCACCAGCGCGGCCAGCACCAGCGCGAGCGCCGCGGCGAGCGCGCGGCTGCGGGGCAGGTCGCCCGAGAGCAGGAAGCGGATCATTTCGCCACCGGATATAGCCCGCGCGGGCGCCACAGCAGCACCAGCACCATCAGCATGATGTTCGAGCCGAGCGCGAGCTTGGGCGCGAGAAAGCCGGTGTAGTTCGCCATCAGGCCGACCAGCAGCGCGCCGACGAAGCAGCCGCCGACCGATCCCAGTCCGCCGATGATCACCACGATGAAGATCATCACCAGCACCTGCATGCCCATCTGGACGTTGACCGACTCCTGGTACATGGCCCACATGACGCCGCCCAGGCCCGCCAGCGCGCTGCCGGCAACGAACACGCCGACGAACAGGCGCCGGATGCGGTAGCCGAGCGCCTCGACCATCTCGGCGTTCTCGACCCCCGCGCGCACCAGCAGCCCGATGCGGGTGCGGTTGAGCAGCAGCCACATGGCGCCGAACAGCGCCAGGCCCACCGCGACCGCGAGCACGCGGTAGCGCTCGATCGCCGCGTCGCCGAAGATGAACGATCCTGTGAGCGCCGTCGGGCGCGGCAGCGAGATCAGGTCGGGTCCCCAGACCACGATGATCAGCTGCTCGACCACGATCAGCCCGCCCATCGTTACCAGGATCTGCCGCAGGTGGTCGCCGTACACCGGCCGGATCACCACCCGCTCGAAGAACCAGCCGAGCGCGGCCGCGAGCGCCATTGCCGCCAGCACCGCCGGGCCGATCGCCGCGAGGTTGGCGGCAAGCCCCGGCGCCTGGGCCTGCCCCTTGAGCGCCAGCAGCACCGAAGCCGCGGCGTAGGCGCCGATCGAGATGAACACGCCGTGGGCGAAGTTCATCACATCCATCAGTCCGAAAACCAAGGTCAGGCCGGACGCCATCATGAAGATCATCATCCCCATCGCGAGGCCGGCCACCGTGAGCGTGATCCAGATCGGCAGGCTCGCGACCAGCGGCAGCGAGCCGAAAACCAGTGCCGCGAGCAGTGCGAGCGGTACCCAGTCGCGCTTCACTGGTGCGCCTCCAGCGACAGGCCGAGCAGCTTCGCCTGCAGCGCCGGGTCGGCCACCAGCGCGTCCATGCGCCCGCGGTGGACGATGCGGCCCGAGTCCATCACCGCCACGGCGTCGCCGAGCGACTGCGCGAAATGGAAGTTCTGCTCCACCACCAGGATCGTGGTGTCGGTGCGCTTGAGTTCGCGGAAGGCCTCGATCATGTTGCCGATGATCGCCGGCGCGAGCCCCTTGGTCGGTTCGTCGACCAGCAGGAGTTTCCTCGGCTCGACGATCGCGCGCGCGATCGCCAGCATCTGCTTCTGGCCGCCGGACAGGTTGCCGGCGGCGGTGTGCCAGAACTTCTGCAGCGCCGGGAACAGATCGAAGATCCAGTCCAGGCGTTTCGGATCGGGCGCGCCACGGCGCGCGGCGAGCAGCATGTTCTCGCGCACCGTCAGGCTGGCAAAGATGCCCATGTTCTCGGGCACGTAGGCGACGCCAAGCCGCGCGATCGCGGGGGTCTTCAGCCCCTGGATTTCGGCCTGTTCGCAAAGCGATGCGACCTGCGGACGCACGCCACAACCCCATGATGGTGCGCAGGCAGGTGGTCTTGCCCGCGCCGTTCCTGCCCAGCAGCATGGTCAGGCTGCCGCGCGGCACCTCGAAGTCCACGCCTTGCAGAATGTGGTACTGGCCGATGTGGGTGTTCACTTCGGCGAGCGAGAGCATCGGCTCAGGCACGCGCCACCCCGAGATAGGCTTCCTGCACGATCGGCGAGGCGATGACCTCCTCGGGCGCGCCGTCGGCGACCAGCTCGCCCTGGTGCAGCACGATGATGCGGTCCGCAAGCGAGCGCACCACGTCCATCTTGTGCTCGACCAGCAGCACAGTCTTGTCGCCCATCGCCTTGATGTGCTCGATCAGCTCGAGGATCACCGGCACCTCGTCCACGCTCATGCCGGCGGTAGGCTCGTCGAACATGAACACGTCTGGCTCGAGCGCGAGCAGGATCGCGACCTCGAGCTTTCTCTGGTCCCCGTGCGGCAGCGTGGCGGCCGCCAGGTCGCGCTTGTCGGCCAGCGCCACCCGGTGCAGGGTGTGCTCTGCCTTTTCGATCAGCTCGACGTGGCGGCCCCACATCGACCACAGGTCCTTGCCCAGCCCCGCGCGCGCCTGCACCGCCAGGCGTACGTTCTCGAGCACCGTCAGGCGCGGAAACAGATTGGTGAGCTGGAACGCGCGCCCCACCCCGCGCCGCGTGCGCGCCGGCGCGCCGAGAGAGGTGACGTCCTCGCCGAAGAGCGACACCCGGCCGCTGGTGGCCCTGAGCTGGCCCGAGATCAGGTTGAAGTAGGTGGTCTTGCCCGCGCCGTTCGGCCCGACGATGGCGGTGAGCGTGCCGGGCCTGAAGGCGCAGGATACCTCGTTCACCGCCACGTGCCCGCCGAAACGGACCGTCAGGCCGTGGGTTTCCAGGACCGGGTGTTCCACGGTCCTCTCCTCCGGTGCGCTACGCGTTTAGCGCTTGTTCGTGATCGGAACTGGCAGCTCCGACGCGGGAATCACGCGCACCAGGCTGAGCAGGTCCCACTCGTTCTTCTGCTCGGACGGCTTCTTGATGCGAAACTCGAACATGTCCTGCATCGCCTGGTGGTCCTCCTTGCGGAAGGTCATCTCGCCCTTGGGCGTATCGAACGACATGCCTTCCATGGCGGCGATCAGCTTCTCGGTGTCGGTGCCGCCGGCCTTCTTGATCGCGTCGACGATCGCGACCGCGGCCGCCATGCCGCCGCAGGTGAAGAAGTCGGGCGGCATGCCGTAGCGCTTCTCGTGCTCCGTCACCAGCCAGTCGTTCATCTTGTTCTTGGGAAAGCCGTAGTAGTAGTAGATCGCGCCTTCCATGCCCGCGAGGTCTTTCCAGC
Organism: uncultured beta proteobacterium; assembly: GCA_963755395.1. GTDB lineage: Bacteria > Pseudomonadota > Gammaproteobacteria > Burkholderiales > SG8-39 > DAHVFK01. The sequence continues at coordinate 529,860 of CAVWJJ010000004.1, forward strand.
CCTTCATGACCGGCAGGATGTTGCCGCCGGTGGCGAGCTCGATGCCGAAGCGCCCGGGATCGAGCGCGGCGATCTTGGTCGCGGGGTTCGGGCCGGCCCAGTAGATCACCAGCACCTTGCGCCCGGGCTTGTCCTTCAGCGCAGCAAAAATGCGTTCGGCCGAAGCGGTGAAATCGGTCGTCTTCTGCGGCGCGTACTCCTCGTGCACGATCTTCGCCTTCGAGCCGACCTGCGCCAGCGCGTCCTTGAGCGCCTTGATGCCGTCGCGCCCGAACGCGTAATCCTGCGCCAGGGTGGCGATCGACATGTCGCCCTTGAGCGTAGCAGCGGCGGCGAGTCCGTCCTGGGTCGAGTTGCGCGCGGTGCGGAAGATGTAGCGGTTCCAGTTCGCGCCGGTGATCGAGTCGGCCACGGCGGGCTCGACCAGCAGGATCTTCTTGTACTCTTCGGCCACCGGCAGCATCGCCACGCCGATGCCGGAGTTGACCGGGCCGACCGCGATATCGGCCTTATCGTCGCCATAGGCGGCAGCCAGCTGCGCCTTGCCGACGTCGGGCTTGTTTTGGGTGTCCTTCTCGATCACCACGATCTTGCGCCCGAGCACCTCCATCGTGCCGTGGGTCGCGTATTCCAGGCCCATCATCAGCCCTGTGTGGCTCTGCTTGGCGTAGGCTTCGAGCGGCCCAGTCTTGCCGTACACGTGCGCGATGCGAATTTCCTGGGCGGACGCCAGGCCGGCGCTAGCGGCGAGCGCCAGCATCGCCGTGACTTTGAGCGTGCGTTTCATACTCCCTCCTCAGTAGGACTTACCCGCCCCGTTTCGCAATGTGCGTGCCATGGCGACTAACGCCATGATTTATATAATTTAGTGAATTCATGTGAGCACACACTCTGATCCTCGGATGTCCGATATTCGGACACGAAAGCGAGATCGAAATCGGATTTCCTTTGAAATCAGAAGCGTCCCATCTGCTCGTCATGTCCGGAAGTCGGACGCCATGTCCGCTAAGCGGACAGACGTTTGATCTCGGCAAGCTTCTCGTAAAGGGTGGCACGCGAGATCCCTAGCATCCTCGCAGCCGAGACTTTGTTGCCGCCGGTCGCCTCGAGCGCCGAGCGGATCGAACTGTGCTCGAGCTCGGCGATGAGTTGCGGCAGCGGGCGCAGCGCGGGCGTCGGCGCCGTGGCGGCGCCCGTCGCGGCGGCGCGCGGCAGGATCATGGCGAAGTCTTCCGCCGCGAGGCGCGCGTGGTCGGTCAGCATCGCCGCCTGCTCCAGTGCGTTGCGCAGCTCGCGAATGTTGCCGCGCCATTCATGACCGGCGAGCGCCGCCAGCGCCGCCGGGGTCAGCTCGCGCTGCGGCATGCCGGTTCGCGCGGCGATGTTCTCGAGCAGATTCTCGGCCAGCGCCTCGAGGTCCGACAGGCGCTCGCGCAGCGGTGGCACCCGGATCGGCAGCACGCTCAGGCGGTAGTAGAGGTCCTCGCGAAACCGGTCGTCGGCGACCAGCGCCTTCAGGTCGCGGCTGGTGGCGGCGATGACCCGCACGTCGACCTTGATTACCTTGTTCGAGCCGAGCGGCTCGATTTCCTGCTCCTGCAGCGCGCGCAGCAGCTTCGCCTGCAGCGCGGGCGGTGCGTCGCCCACCTCGTCCAGGAACAGCGTGCCGCCGTCGGCAAGCACGAAGCGCCCGTCGCGGCCCTTGCGATCGGCTCCGGTGTAGGCCCCGGGGACGACGCCGAAGAATTCCGCCTCGAGCAGCGTCTCGGGCACGGCGGCGAGGTTGACGCCGACGAACGGCTTGGCCGCGCGCGCCGAGGCGGCGTGGATCGCGTGCGCGAGCAGCTCCTTGCCGGTGCCCGTCTCGCCCACCAGCAAAACGTTGCCCTCGGTTTGCGCCGCGCGCCGCGCCTGGCGCTTGACTTCGATCGCTGCCGGGCTCGAGCCGACGAAGCTGGCGAAGGTGTACTTGGCGCGCCGCTGCGCGGCGAGCTCGCGTCGCGCTTCGTCGAGGTCCTTTTGCAGCCGCGCGAACTTGCCGATCAGCGGCTGCAGCGTCGTCTCCGGATGATCGAACAGCACCATGCCGAGCACGCCGATCACTTCGCCCGATTCGTCGCGCAGCGGAATTCGGCTCACCACGAAGGTGCCGGCCTTGTTGGTCAGCAGGTCGAGCAGGATCGGCTTGCCGCTCTCGAGCACGTGGCGCATGAGCGTATTCGGCACCACCTGCTCGACCGGCTTGCCGACGAAGTCCTCGGCGCGCTCGAATCCGAGCGCCGGCAGGAAGCGCTTATAGCTGTCGTTGATCCATACTACGCGCCCGCTGCGGTCTACCAGCATCATGCCTTCGCTCATGTTCGAGAACAGGTCGAACATCGAGCGCGCCGCGAGCTTGAGCACGCTCTCGGCGTCGCGCGGCAGGGACGGCGCGCTCATTCCTCGGGCCGCGGCGGCGGCTTGGGCCGCCTGCCGACAACGACCTGCAGCACTACGTCCTTGCCGCCGCGCCGCAGCTTCAGGCTGGTGCGGCTGCCCGGCGCGAGCGCCGCGACCACGTTGAGCATGTTCGGAGTGCCCACCACCTGCTTGTCGCCTACCGCGAGCAGCACGTCGCCCGGCTTGACGCCCGCCTTGTCGGCGGGCCCCCCGCGCAGCACGCCGGCGATGATCACGCCTTTCGCCTCCTCGAGCTTGAACGAGTCCGCGATGCCCTGCGTGATCGACTGCACTTCGACCCCGATCCATCCGCGTGTGACCGTGCCGGTCCTTACGATCTGCTCCAGCACCATCTTGGCGGTTGAAACTGGAATCGCGAAGCCGATGCCGATCGAGCCCCCGGTGCGCGAGTAGATCGCGGTGTTGATGCCGATCAGGTTGCCGCGCGCGTCGACCAGCGGGCCGCCGGAGTTGCCGGGATTGATCGCGGCGTCGGTCTGGATGAAGTTCTCGAACGTGTTGATCTGCAGGCCGCTGCGCCCGAGGGCCGAGACGATGCCCGAGGTGACCGTCTGGCCGACGCCGAACGGGTTGCCGATCGCGAGCACCACGTCCCCCACGCGCAGCGCATCGGACGAGCCGAAGGTGATCGCGTGCAGTCCCTGGGCGTTGACCCGCAGCACGGCGAGGTCGGTGTCCGGGTCGTTGCCGACGACCTTCGCAAGCAGCTTGTTGCCGTTGGGCAGCGCGACCTCTATTTCGTCGGCGGCATCCACCACGTGCTGGTTCGTCAGGATGTAGCCGTCGGGGCTCACGATCACGCCCGAGCCGAGGCTGGTCGCGCGCTGCGCTTCGTCCGGCGCCTGATCGCCGAAGAAGCGTCGGAACAGCGGATCGTCCAGCAGCGGATGGCGCGGCACGCGCACCTCCTTGGAGGTGAACACGTTCACCACCGAAGGCGTGGCGCGCTCGACCGCGTCGTGCAGCGACTCGGTGCGTGCGCCCGACGCTGCGGAGGGCGGCGGGGCGGCGGGCTGCTGCAGCAGCGCGATCGGCGGCTGCGGCAGCGCGCGCGAAGGCAGCCACTCGGGGTGGAAAGTCGAGACCACGAACAGCACCGCCACGGCGACGGTTGCCGCCTGCGAGAAGATCAGCCAGAGCCGGTACATGGCTCGTTCAGCCTACCATAGCGCACGCGCGCCTCAGCTCGGATGCGGCCTAGTCCCCATACTGATGAGGGGCAAAAATGTCAGAATATTGAAACGCTTAGCAGCGAAACCTTGGACTTCGAAGCGGTGCGTCGCTATAATCCCCGGCTGCTCCGGATTCCGCCATCCCCCATCCAGGTTCCCATCTCATGAGCGATAGCAAGAAACCAGACAAGGCCAGGCGCAACCTGGTTGTCGCAACCTCCGTTCTCGGCGGCGCCGCGACGGTCGGCGCCGCGGTGCCGTTCGTCGCCAGCCTGCTGCCGTCGGAGCGTGCCAAGGCCGCTGGCGCGCCGGTCCAGATCGACATCTCCAAGCTGCCCCCCGGCGAGCTGGGGATCTTCGAATGGCGCGGCAAGCCGGTGTGGGTCATGAAGCGCACGCCGAAGATGCTGACGGACATAAAGAAGGACGACTCGGTCGTGGTCGATCCGCATTCCACCGTCCCGCAGCAGCCTGAGTACGCCAAGAACGAATTTCGCTCGATCAAGCCGGAGATCATGGTGCTGGTCGGCATCTGCACCCACCTCGGCTGCTCGCCCACGCCCAAGCTGCAGCCCGACGGCGACATGGGGCCGGAGTGGGAGGGCGGTTTCTATTGTCCCTGCCACGGCTCCAAGTTCGACCTCGCGGGTCGCGTCTACAAGGGCGTTCCGGCGCCGAAGAACCTGGAAGTGCCGCCGTACCAGTTCCTCTCCGACAGCACGATCCTGATCGGCGACGACAAGAAGGGGGCGTAGGCAATGGCTAATCGTCTGATGGCGCTCTGGGGCTGGTTCGATGCGCGCATGCCCTCGGTCGCGCAGGAGTACCGCAAGCACCTGTCCCAGTACTACGCGCCGAAGAACTTCAACTTCTGGTATTTCTTCGGCTCGCTCGCGATCCTGGTGCTGGCATCCCAGATCGTGTCGGGAATCTTCCTGACGATGAACTACAAACCCGACGCGGCGCTCGCGTTCGGCTCGGTCGAGTTCATCATGCGCGATGTCCCGGGCGGCTGGATCATCCGCTACATCCACTCGACCGGCGCTTCGGCGTTCTTCGTCATCGTTTACCTGCACATGTTCCGCGCCATGCTCTACGGCTCCTACCGCGAGCCGCGCGAGCTGCTGTGGATCTTCGGCGTGCTGATCTACCTGTGCCTGATGGGCGAGGCGTTTTTCGGCTACCTGCTGCCGTGGGGACAAATGTCGTTCTGGGGCGCGCAGGTGATCGTCAACCTGTTCGGCTCGATCCCGTTCATAGGGCCCGACGTCGCGCTCTGGATCCGGGGCGACTACGTGATCTCGGATGCGACGCTGAACCGCTTCTTCGCCTTCCACGTGATCGCGATTCCGCTGGTGCTGATCGGGCTGGTCGTGGCGCACATTCTTGCCCTGCACGACGTCGGCTCGAACAATCCCGACGGCATCGAGATCAAGAAGAAGAAGGACGCCAAAGGCATCCCGCTCGACGGTATCCCGTTCCACCCGTACTACACGGTGAAGGACATCGTCGGAGTGGTGGTGTTCCTGGCGATTTTCTGCCTGGTGCTGTTCTTCACGCCGGAAATGCACGGCTACTTCCTCGAGGCCAACAACTTCAACCCGGCCAACGCGCTGAAGACGCCGGCGCACATCGCGCCGCTGTGGTACTTCACGCCCTATTACTCGATGCTGCGCTCGGTGCCGCCGCTGTTCCTGTCGCAGTTTCCGGGCGTCGTGGTGATGGGCATGGCGGTGATGATCCTGTTCCTGCTGCCGTGGCTCGACCGCAGCCCGGTCAAGTCGATCCGTTACCGCGGCGTGCTGTACAAGGGTGCGCTGACGATCTTCGTGGCCGTGTTCTTCATCCTCGGCTACCTCGGCACCGAGCCGACCAACGTCTGGGGCCAGTTCGGCACCTGGCTCGGCGAGGCCGACCGCGCGACGGTGGTGGCGCGCATCTGCACCACGCTGTATTTCCTGTTCTTCATCCTGATGCCCTGGTACTCCAGGATCGACAAGGTGAAGCCGGTGCCTGAACGGGTGACGATGTGAGGATGCCGAACATGAAGAGACTGCTCGTTGCGCTGTGCCTTGCCGTACTCGCCGCGCCCGCCGCCCGCGCGGCGGAGGAAGGCTACCGGCTCGACCGCGCGCCGATCGACCCGACCGACCTGGTCAGCCTGCAGGCCGGTGCGCGCACCTTCGCCAATTACTGCCTCAACTGCCATGGCGCGGAATACATGCGCTACAACAGGCTGACCGACCTCGGCCTGACCGAAGATCAGATCAGGGACAACTTGATGTTCGCGACGGACAAGGTCGGCAATACGATGAAGGTCGCGCTGAAGCCTGAGGAGGGCAAGAAGTGGTTCGGAGTGGCGCCGCCCGATCTGACGGTCGTCGCGCGCGCTCGCGGCGCCGACTGGCTGTATACCTATCTGCGCACCTTCTATCGCGACCCGAAGACCGTCACCGGCTGGAACAACGCCGTGTTTCCGAACGTCGCCATGCCGAACGTCCTCTGGACGCTGCAGGGCCAGCGCGCGCTGGACGTGGTCAAGGGCGAGGAGGGCGGCAACGAGACGGTCGAGTACAACTGGCACCAGCTGACCCCCGGCCTGCAGAACCAGGTGGAGTACGACACCACGGTGCGCGACCTGGTGAACTACCTCGTGTACATGGGCGAGCCCGCCGCGGTCGAGCGCAAGCGCATCGGGATCGTGGTCCTGTTCGCGCTCGGCATTCTGTTCATCTTCGCCTACCTGCTGAAGAAAGAATACTGGAAAGACGTGCACTAGCACCCGCGGCGCCCGTCGGCGCCGCACGAGGAAATGCCACATGATGCAACTGTATTCCGGAACCACCTGCCCGTTCAGCCACCGCTGCCGCTTCGTGCTGTACGAAAAGGGCATGGACTTCCAGGTCATTGACGTCGACCTGTTCCACAAGCCGGAAGACATCGCGGTGATGAACCCGTACAACCGGCTGCCGGTGCTGGTCGAGCGCGACCTCGTGCTGTACGAGTCGAACATCATCAATGAGTACATCGACGAGCGCTTTCCGCACCCGCAACTGATGCCGGCCGACCCGGTGATGCGTGCGCGAGCGCGCCTGATGCTGTTCAACATGGAAATGGAGCTGTTCTCGCAGATCGACGCGCTCGAGTCGGGCAAGGACAAGCAGGTGGACAAGGCGCGTGCGCACGTAACCGACCGCCTGATCGAGCTGGCGCCGATCTTCACCCGCACCAAGCACATGCTGGGCGACGATTTCACCATGCTCGACGTGGCGATAGCGCCGCTGCTGTGGCGCCTGGAGCGCTACGGCATCAAACTCGGCAAGCCGGCCGCGCCGCTCATGAAGTACGCCGAGCGGATCTTCTCGCGGCCCGCGTTCATCGAGGCGTTGACACCTTCCGAAAAGGTGATGCGCAAGTAAGCGGCGCGATGGGCGAGATCCCCACCAAGCCGTATTTGCTGCGGGCGCTTTACGAATGGTGCGTGGATAACGGCTACACCCCGCACCTTGCAGTCAAGGTCGACGCGCAGACCCGGGTGCCCGCGGAGCACGTGCGCAACGGCGAGATCACGCTCAACGTCAGCCCGGGCGCGGTGCACAAGCTGCAGATGGGCAACGAGGTGATCGAGTTCTCGGCACGCTTCGCGGGTACCGCGCGCCAGCTCTCGGTGCCGGTGGCGAACGTCTACGCGCTGTACGCGCGCGAGACCGGGCACGGCATGACCTTCGAGGTTGATCTGAGCAAGCCCGCGCTGCAGGCCGACGCGGAATCCGAGGCCGCGCTTCCCCCCGCCGCACTGCCCGCTCCGGCCGACGAGCCGCCCGAGCCGCCCAAGCCGCCCGCGGGCAAGCCGACGCTGCGGCGGGTGAAGTAGGCGCCCCTGAAGTAGACTTGGCGTGACGGGGCCGGCTTAGCTCAGTCGGTAGAGCAGCGGTTTTGTAAACCGAAGGTCGCGGGTTCGATTCCTGCAGCCGGCACCACGATCGACGGCGTCAGGCGCGCCGGCGAGTTGCTGCAAGACTACAGCGTGAGCTTGTCGATAGCCGCGGCGCAGGCCGTGGCGACGTCGAAGTTCGGCTTGGCGGCGTCGCCAGGCATCGTGGCCCAACCGCGTTTGACCACGTAGTCGCCCTGTTCCCAGCTATTGGCCACCTTCAGCGCCGCACGGCTGGCCGCCGCGTCGCCGCTCTTTCGAAACTGGGCCACGCAGATCGGGACAAGCGCCGATACGACCGCCGCTTCGGCGCGGCCGCTGGAAAGCGCTTCCGCCTTGGCGCCGGTCACCCAGCCGCCCCAATTGAATCCGACGATGGCGAGCGTTATCGCGCCCGCCGCCGCACCCCACAGAAATGGCCCCGTTTGGGCCGGAAGTTTGGGTATGTTCATGGGCACTCCGTTGCACGTCGACAAAGAAATTGCGGGAGAAACTCTCCCACTTTCCGTCATCGAAGTATCCCCCGTTGCGGAAGCGTGTCGGTGCGCTGCCGAACATATCTCCTCCTCGGTTCCGATTCGCGGGCTAGGCCCGCCTGCTGGCGGCCTCAGTCGGAGATCGATTCGAAGATCTCGCGAAAGCGCCCGGCGCAGCGCTTGAACGCGTCGAGCACGTCCGGGTCGAAGTGCGAGGGCATGGTCCGGCTGTCACCGACAGTAATGATCTCGTACGCGCTATCGTGCGACAGCGCTCGCTTGTGCGGGCGCGCCGAGCGCAGGGCGTCGTACTGGTCGCAGATATTCATGATTCGGGCCGAGATTGGGATCACCTGGCCCCTCAGGCGCCCGGGGTAACCGCTTCCGTCCCAGCGCTCGTGGTGGTGCATCGCAATTTCGGCCCCCATGCGCAGGTACGGCGAATCGCCGGTGCCGATCAGCTGGGCGCCGACCGCGGCGTGCGACTTCATGATTTCCCATTCCTCCTGACTTAGCGGCCCGCGCTTGAACAGGACCGCGTCGGGAATGGCGATCTTGCCGATGTCGTGCATCGGGCTGGCGTAGTGGATCGCCTCGCAGAAGCCCGCGTTCATGCCGATCGCGAGCGCGATGTCCTCGCAGTAGTAGCTGATGCGGCGCACGTGAGCGCCGCTTTGCTCGTCCTTGTACGCGGCCGCGCGGCACAGGGTTTCGATCGTCTCGCGGTAGCTGCCCAGCACCTCGCGCGAGCGCTCCTGCACCTGCTGCTCCAGGGTCCGGTTCCGGTCCGCCAGGAAATTGTTGTATTCCTTGAGCAGCAGTACGTTCTTTACGCGCAGCGAAAGCTCGCTGCGGTCCACCGGCTTGGTGAGGAACTCCTGCACCCCCGCCTCCAGCGCGCGTAGACGCGAGCGGTGATCGCCGAGCACCGTGACCATGATGACCGGGATGGTGCGCGTGCGCTCGGAGGACTTGAGCGCCTCGGCGACCTGGAATCCGTCCATGGCCGGCATCTGCGCATCGAGCAGCACGATGTCCGGCTGCTCGGCCTCGGCCGCGACGACCGCGCGCAGCCCGTCTTCGGCCGTCGACACCCGGTAGCCGTCCAGCTCCATGTGCCGCTGCAGCAGCAGCCTCATGCTTTCGTCGTCGTCGACGATCAGCACTAAGGGGCTCTTTTTGATCGAGTGACTCATCTATGCGTCAATCGGCGTTCGTCGCGCTGCGCCAGATCATAGCAGCGCTGCCACCCCCATGACGGCGAAGGCCGCCGCTGCGACCAGACGCACCGTGCGCAGCGGGACGCGCCGCAGCAGGCGCTCGCCGAGGAACACGACCGGGCCGTTGGCGATCAGCATGCCGAATGTCGTTCCGGCGAGCACCCAGGTGAAGCTGCCGTAATGCGCGGCGAGCGCGATGGTCGCGAGCTGGGTCTTGTCCCCCATCTCGACCAGGAAGAACGACACCAGCGTGGCGCCGAACACGCCCAGGTGCGTGAGCCGGTCTTGCTTTTTCTCCAGCTTGTCGGGCAGCAGGGTCCACGCTGCCATGGCGATGAACGACACGCCGAGCACCCAGCGCAAGACGGCCGGATCGACCGCGGTGGTGATCCACTTGCCTGCGGCCGCGGCGAGCGCGTGGTTGGCGAGCGTGGCGAGCAGAATGCCGAGCATGATGGGCAGCGGGCGCCGGTAGCGCGCCGCGAGCACCAGCGCGAGCAGCTGCGTCTTGTCGCCGAACTCTGCCAGTGCGACCACTCCGGCCGATACGAGAAACGCTTGCACGCGGCGGTTATTCTTCCCCGGGGCAAAAAAAAGCCCGGTTTCCCGGGCCTTGATTTTGCTCCGCTCCGACTTAGAGCGGGCGGACGTTCGCCGCTTGCATGCCTTTGGGGCCTTTCTGCGACTCGAACTCGACCTTCTGGCCTTCCTTGAGCGACTTGTAGCCGCTCATCTGGATCGCGCTGTGATGCGCGAAAACGTCTTCGCCGCCCCCATCGGGGGTAATGAAGCCGAAGCCTTTTTGGTCGCTAAACCATTTAACTGTACCGGTGGCCATTCTGTTTCCTTAACTTGATTACCGAGGCAAAACCGGGCCAAGGCAGCCGGGCACGACGATCAAGAAGGGGAACTGTCTGCCACTACGGACGCCGGGAACCGGCGGTGAGGGTCTGCACAAATTCACTGCTTGACTGAGTCTGCGGGGCGCAGTGTACCACGTTCCCCTCCGGGCGCGTTAGGATCGATATTCCTAGGATTCCGCTCGCCGAGCGCCCCATGACAGACCTATCCGACATCGCCTCCTCCTCTTTCTGGCGCGTCAATCCGCCCGACGCCGACCCCGCCGAGACGCGCGAATGGCTCGAGGCGTTCGATACCCTGGTGCAGGCCGAAGGGCGCGAGCGCGCCATGTTCCTGCTCAGGAAGCTGCTCGAGCACGCGCGCGCGCGCCGCGTGCCGATGCCGCCGGTGCTGAATACGCCCTACCGCAACAGTGTCGCGCTCGCCGAACAGCCCCAGTTTCCGGGCAACCTCGAGCTCGAGCAGCGCCTATCGGCCATCGTGCGCTGGAACGCGCTCGCCATGGTGGTGCAGGCCAACCGCGGGCACCCCGAGCTGGGCGGGCACATTGCGAGCTACGCCTCGGCCGCCGACCTGTTCGAAGTCGGCTTCAATCACTTTTTCCGCGCCGGCCAGGACGGCGACCTGGTGTACTTCCAGCCGCACTCGGCGCCGGGCGTGTACGCGCGCGCCTTCCTGGAGGGCAGGCTCACGCAAGAAAACCTCATGCACTACCGGCGCGAAACCGGCGGCAAGGGGCTTTCCTCCTACTGCCATCCTTACCTCATGCCGTCGTTCTGGCAGTTTCCGACCGGCTCGATGGGCCTCGGTCCGATCACTGCGATCTACCAGGCGCGCTTCATGCGCTACCTCGCCGACCGCAGCCTGAAGGACAGCGGCGCGCGCAAGGTATGGGCCTTCGTCGGCGACGGCGAGATGGACGAGCCCGAGTCGCTCGCCGGGCTTTCGCTCGCGGCGCGCGAGGGGCTGGACAACCTGATCTTCGTGGTCAACTGCAACCTGCAGCGCCTCGACGGCCCGGTGCGCGGCAACGGCTCGATCGTGCAGGAGCTCGAAGGCCTGTTCGCGGGCGCTGGCTGGAACGTGGTGAAGCTTCTCTGGGGATCGGACTGGGACCCGCTGTTCGCGCGCGACGACGACGGCGTACTGCTCAAGCGGCTGCACGAGACGGTCGACGGCGAGTTCCAGACCTACGCGGCGACCGACGGGCGCTTCAACCGCGAGCACTTCTTCAACAAGTACCCCGAGCTCACTGCGCTCATCTCCGACATGTCGGACGACGATATCGACCGCCTGCGCCGCGGCGGGCACGACCCGGTCAAGATCTACGCCGCCTACCACGCGGCCCTGCAGCACAAGGGTCGGCCAACGGTGGTGCTGGCGCAAACCAAGAAGGGCTACGGCATGGGCCACTGGGGCCAGGGCAAGATGGGCACCCACCAGCAGAAGAAACTTGACGACGAGGCGCTCAAAGCGTTCCGCGACCGCTTTGCGCTGCCGCTGTCGGACGAGGACGTCACCGCGCTGCGCCTGTTCAAGCCCGGCGCGGACGCGCCGGAGATGAAATACCTGCACGCCCAGCGCGCGCGCCTGGGCGGCTACCTGCCGGCGCGCTCGGCCGCGGCGCCGAAGCTCGCCGTGCCGGGCCTGCCGCGCTTTGCCGAGGGCACGACGCGCGAGCAGTCCACCACCATGGTGTTCGTGCAGCTGCTCGCGCAGCTGCTCAAGGACCCTCAGCTCGGCCCGCGCGTGGTGCCGATCGTGGCCGACGAGGCGCGCACCTTCGGCATGCAGACCCTGTTCCGCCAGAGCGGCATCTATTCCGCCCTCGGCCAGCTCTACGCGCCCGAGGACCACGAGGAGCTGCTGTATTACCGCGAGGCGAAGGACGGCCAGATCCTCGAGGAAGGCATCACCGAGGCGGGCGCGCTGTCGTCCTGGCTCGCCGCCGCCACCGCGTACAGCGCGCACGGCACGCCGATGCTGCCGTTCTACATCTACTACTCGATCTTCGGCTTCCAGCGCGTCGGCGACCTGATCTGGGCCGCGGCCGACTCGCGCGCGCGCGGCTTCCTGCTCGGCGGCACCGCCGGGCGCACGACGCTCTCGGGCGAGGGCCTGCAGCACCAGGACGGAACGAGCCACCTCGCGGCCTCGACGATCCCGAACTGCCGCGCCTGGGACCCCTGCTTCGGCTACGAGCTGGCGACGATCATCGAGCACGGCGCGCGGCGCATGCTCGAGGCGCAGGAAGACGTCTTCTACTACCTCACGGTGGCGAACGAGAACTACGCCCACCCGGCGCTGCCCGCGGGCGCGCAGGAGGGCATCCTGAAGGGCATGTACCTGCTGGAGAAGCGAGCCGGAGCGAAGCTGCAGCTGCTCGGCTCGGGGCCGATACTGCGCGAGGCGCTCGCCGCGGCGCAGGTGCTCGAGCGCGAGCACGGCGTCGCGGCCAACGTCTGGAGCGTGACGAGCTGGAGCGAGCTCAGGTGGGATGGCCTGGCGTCCTCCGGCGCCTCCGCGGCGGTAAGGGAAAACAGGGCTGAAACTTCAAAGGCATGGATCGCGCAGTGCCTCGAGGGCACCAAAGGCCCGATCGTGGCCGCGAGCGACTATGTGAGTGCGGTGGCCGACCTGCCGCGCGCCTGGGCACCGCACGGCAGGCGCTACGTGGCGCTGGGCACCGACGGCTTCGGGCGCAGCGACACGCGCGTCGCGCTGAGGAAGTTCTTCGGGGTCGACCGCGACGCGATCGTCGCGGCGGCGCTGAACGCCCTCTAGGTGCGCGCTAAGCTTCTTGCAATCTGCGTGCGCGAATCGCGCGCGCGAAATCGAGCACGGTCTGCGCCAGGCGCACGCGGTCCTCGAGGTTGCGCATCACCGTCTGCGCCACCACCACCTCCATGCCGCAGGCGAGAATGCCGTCGGCCTGGTCCCGGTCCGTGCCGTCGATGACGAAGCCATCGACCAGCTTGTAGTACTCCATCGCGACCGAGCGTGCGCTCACCTCGCGCCCGAGCTCGCGCATCATCTTGCCGGCGGAGCCAGTGAGCGCCTTGCCGCCGACGATCGGCGTCACCGCGATCACCGGCGCGCCGCGCTTGCGCAGCAGCTGGCGCAGTCCGTTCACCTCGAGAATCGGGCGGATCGAGTGGAACGGATTGCACGGCCCGATCACCACCGCCTCGAGATCGTTCGAGTGCAGCACGTCCAGCACCGCATCCGAAATTCGCGCGTCCTCGGCGCCCGCGTACTCGAACCCGAGTACCGGCGGGTCGCAGGCGAGCTCGTTGAAGTATTCAGGGAACGGCACCGCGCCTTCGGCGGTCAGAACATGGGTATGCACCGGGTCATCGCTCATCGGCAGCACGCGCGCCTCGATCCCGAGCTGACGACAAAACTCGAGCGTGATGTCGGTCAGGCCGCGATCCTGGCGCAGGCCGTGCGCGCGCAGCAGCGGCGCGGCGAGCGACTTGTCGCCCAGGATCGGTCGGTCGGGGCCGCCGAGCGTCTTCAGCATCGCGTATAGTGCGCGTGTTTCGCCCGCGGGCTCCCAGCCGCTGCTTTGGCTCGCGATGCCGGCCAGCGCGTAGAGCATGGTGTCGAGGTCGGGAGAGAAGGCGAGTCCGAGGTGCTCGTAGTCGTCGCCGGTGTTGACCAGCACCGCAAGGTCGCGCCCGCGCAGCCGGTACAGCCCGTCCGCGAGCTTGGCGCCGCCCACCTGCCCGGATAGTGCTACGACCGTTCCCAATGCGCTTTCCCGCGAGCCGATCTGCGGGGATTCTAAGCTAGAACTTCTCGGCCCAGGGCCGCAGATCGGTCTCGAAGGTCCAGGCCGAGCGCGGCTGCGTGTGTATGCGGTAATAAGTCTCGGCGATCGCGTCCGGCGCAAGCCCTGCGTCCTCGCTCTGCGCGTCGATCCTGCCGTCGATCACCACGTGGGCGACGTGGATGCCCTTCGGGCCCAGCTCGCGCGCCATCGACTGCGCCACCGCGCGCAGGCCGTTCTTGGCCGCGGCGAAAGCGGCGAACTGTGAGCCGCCCCGCAGCGAGGCGGTGGCTCCGGTGAACAGGATCGTGCCGCGGCCGCGCGGCGCCATGCGGCGCGCCGCCTCGCGCCCGACCAGGAAGCCCGCGTAGCAGCCCGCGCGCCACACTTGCTCGAACATGTCGGCCGGCAGCTCGGCGATCGGCGAGCGGTACCACGCGCCGGCGTTGAACACGGTCACGTCGAGCGGGCCGTGATCGTTCTCCAGCACGTCGAACAGTGCCATCACCGCGCGCTCGTCGCGCGCATCGACCGGCGCCGCCAGCGCCTCGCCGCCCGTCTCCACGATCGCCTCGGCCAGCCGCTCGATGCGCTCGGCGCTGCGCGCCGCGAGCGCGACCTTGAAGCCCGCGGCCGCGAAGCGCTTGCCGAGCGCGTAGCCCAGGCCTTCGCCCACGCCGACGATCAGCGCGAGCGGGGGCGCGCTCATAGCCGCGCCGCCAGCTCGGCGCCCTCGAGCATCGCGCGCTTGGCGTCGAGCTCGCCTGCCTCGCGCGCGCCGCCGATCAGGTGCGGCGCATCGATCGCGCGCCGCGACAGCTGGCCCGCGCACAGGATCACGGTGTCGGCGGGCACCAGCTCTTCCTTGCCGTCGAGCGCAATGTGCAGGCCCGCATCGTCAATCCTGCGGTACTCGACGCCTTTCAGCATCTTCACCCCATTGCGCGCCAGCTCGGCGCGATGCACCCAGCCGGTGGTCTTGCCGAGCGTGTCGCCGAACGGCGTGTTCGAGCGCTTGAGCATCGTGATGCGGTGCGCAGGCGCCACCGGCGCCGGCTGCGAGAGAGTTCCGGAAGGAGAAATGCCCCAGTGCGAAAGGAACGCCTGCGGGTCGAGCGTCGCGCGGCTCGAGCGCTCGAGCAGGTACAGCGCGACGTCAAAGCCGATCCCGCCCATGCCGACGATCGCCACGTTCCGGCCCACCGCGGCGCGGCCCGCGAGCACGTCGGCGTAGCCGACCACGCTCGGGTGCTCGAGCCCGGGGATCTCGGGCCGGCGCGCATCGACGCCGGTGGCGAGAACGATTTCGTCGTAGTCCTTGAGATCATCTTCTTTCGGCGAGTGATTGAGCAGCACCGTCACCCCGGCCCGGCGCAGGCGCTCGGCGAAGTAGGCCACCGACTCGGCGAACTCCTGCTTGCCGGGGATCTTCTTCGCCAGGTTGAACTGGCCGCCGAGCTCGGCGTCCTTCTCGTACAGTGTCACGTCGTGGCCACGCTCGGCCGCGATCGCCGCGCAGGACAGTCCCGCCGGGCCGCCGCCGATTACGGCGATTTTCTTCCTGTTTCCGGTCTGGTCGAAAGTCAGCTTCGTTTCCCGACCGGCGCGCGGGTTGACCAGGCAGGAGGCGAAGCGGCCGTCGAAGATGTGGTCGAGGCAGGCCTGGTTGCAGGCGATGCAGATGTTGATCCCGGCGCGGTCGCCCGCTTTGGCCTTGTTCGCGAATTCGGCGTCCGCCAGCAGCGCGCGCGCCAGAGACACCATGTCGGCGTCGCCGCGCGCCAGAATCGCTTCGGCCACTTCGGGCGCGTTGATCCGGTTGGAGGCGATCACCGGGATCTTCACCGCGTCCTTCAGGCGCCGCGTGGCCCAGGCGAAGCCGCCGCGCGGCACTGCCTGTGAAATGGTCGGGATGCGCGCCTCGTGCCAGCCGATGCCGGTGTTGAGCAGCGACGCGCCGGCGGCTTCGACTCCCTTGGCAAGCTGCACAATCTCCTTCCCCGACAGGCCGCCCTCGACCAGCTCGAGCGCCGAGATGCGGTAGATGACGATGAAGTCGGCTCCGACCGCGGCGCGCGAGCGGCGCACCGCTTCGAGCGCGAAGCGCATGCGGTTCGCGAGGCTGCCGCCCCAGTCGTCAGCGCGCTGGTTCGTGCGCGGGGCGAGGAACTGCGTGATCAGGTAGCCCTCCGAGCCCATCACCTCGACCCCGTCGTAGCCCGCCTCGCGTGCGAGCGCCGCGCTCGCGCCGAACGCGTCGAGCGTGCGCTCGATCTCGGCGGCGGTCATCTCGCGCGGAACGATCGGGTTGATCGGCGATTTGAGCGCGGAGGGCGCGACGATCGCCGGGTGCTTGCCATAGCGCCCGGCGTGCAGCAGCTGCAGGCAAATGCGCCCGCCCGCCTCGTGCACCGCGCGCGTGATCACTTTATGGCGGTCGCGGTCGGCGCCGCTCGCCATCATCGCCGGGTGCGGGCCGAGGTTGCCCGCCGCGTCGGGCGAGAAGCCGCCGGTCACCATCAGCGCCGCGCCGCCGCGCGCGCGCTCGGCGTAGAACGCCGCCAGGCGCTGCATGCCGTCGGGCCGTTCTTCCAGCCCGGTGTGCATCGAGCCCATCATGATGCGGTTCGCGAGCGTGACGTGGCCGAGGTCGAGCGGCCGGAACAGGTGGGGATAGGCGGTCATGAGCCGGGATTCTAACTGCGCGTGACGAGCACCGTCCCCGCCACGATCAAAACTCCCCCGCCGAGCATCCCGGCCGGCGGCGACTCCGCGCGCGGGCACGCCCTGGCCCCAGCTTCGCACCGGCACGCCGGTCAGTCCGTAGCCCGCGCAGGCGCCGAGCGCCGCCGCGATCGGGGCGTAGAACGCTGCGTAGGCGTAGAGCGCGAACGGGATCGCCGAGTTGACCGTGCCGACGGCGAGGTCGTAGCGCCAGTGCCGGCGCGCGATCCAGGCCGGATCCCGATGTCCGAAAACGGCGAGTATCGGGCCGCGGGCCGATCCATAATGGCGCCCATGCGGCTCGACCCGACCACCTGCTACCGCGCCCTGCGCGCGCGCGACGCGCGCTTCGACGGGCGCTTCTTCGTCGCCGTGTCATCGACCCGCATCTACTGCCGCCCGGTGTGCACGGTGCGTCCGCCGCGGCGCGAGAACTGCAGTTACTATCCGAGCGCCGCGGCCGCGGAGGCCGCCGGCTACCGGCCGTGCCTGCGCTGCCGGCCGGAGCTCGCGCCGGGCAACGCGACGATCGACGCGGTGCAGCGCACCGCGCGTGCCGCCGCGCTGCTGATCGAGGCGGGGAGCGTGAACGAGGAGAGCATCGAGACCGCGGCGCGCCGGCTCGGCGTCACCGGGCGCCACCTGCGCCGCGCGTTCCAGTCCGAGTTCGGCGTCTCGCCGGTTGCGTTCGCCCAGACGCAGCGTCTGCTGCTCGCGAAGCAGCTGCTCACCGACACGCGCATGCCGGTGACCGAGGTCGCGTTCGCGAGCGGATTCGGCAGCGTGCGGCGCTTCAACGCGCTGTTCGGCGAGCGCTACCGGCTGCGCCCGCGCGAGCTGCGCAAGGCGTCGCTGCCGGCCGCGGCGGGCGACGCGCTCGCGTTCGAGCTCGGCTACCGCCCGCCTTACGACTGGGGCGCGATCGCGGGATTTCTCGGCGCGCGCGCGATTGGCGGGGTCGAGGCCTGCGACGGGAAGGCGTACCGCCGCACCGTGCGCATTTCGAGCGGCGAGGCGTGGCACGGCGGCTGGATCGAGATCGCGCCGGCCCGCAGCAAGCCCGCGCTGCGGGTGAGCGTGGCAGCCTCGCTCGGCAAGGTGCTGCCGCCGGTACTCGCGCGGGTAAAGACGCTGATGGACCTCGCCTGCCATCCGGCCGAGGTCGCGCGCGCGCTCGGCCCGCTCGCGGCGCGCCGCCCCGGCATGCGCGTGCCGGGCGCGTTCGACGGCTTCGAGATCGCGCTGCGCGCGATACTCGGCCAGCAGGTGAGCATCGCCGCGGCGCGCACCCTCGCGAGCCGCTTTGCCGTAGCCTTCGGAGATCCGCTCGAGACGCCGTTCGAGTCGCTGAAGACGCTCTTTCCGACCGCCGGCCGGATCGCCGCGTTGCCGTACCAGAGAATCGCAAGACTTGGCGTGCCGGCGGCCCGTGCGCGCTCGATCTGCGCGCTCGCGCTCGCGGTCGCCGGCGGGGAGCTCGATCTCGCGCCCGGCGCCGAGGTCGAGTCGACGCTCGCGAAGCTGCGCGCGCTGCCCGGCGTGGGCGAATGGACCGCGCAATACATCGCGCTGCGCGCGCTCGCCTGGCCGGACGCGTTCCCGCACACCGATTACGGCGTCATGAAAGCGCTCAAGCTCAGCGACCCCAAGCGCGTGCTCGCGGCGGCGGAGCGCTGGCGGCCGTGGCGGGCGTACGCGGTCATGCAGCTGTGGCAATCGCTCGTCAATGGGGAACGCAAAGGAGACAGGAAATGAAACGCTACGACTACTACGAAAGCCCCTGCGGGCGCATGCTGCTGGTGGCCGACGGCGAGGCGCTGTGCGGCGCGTACTTCGTCGGCCAGAAGCATTTCAAGGAGATCGGCAGCGACTGGCGGCACGAGCCGCGCGCGGCGCCTCTGCTTCAGGCAAGGCGGGAGCTCGACGAGTACTTCGCCGGCAAACGAAGGAAGTTCGATGTCGCGCTCGCGGCCGAGGGCACGCCGTTCCAGCGCGCGGTGTGGCGGGCGATCGCGGGCGTCGGGTTCGGCGAGACGATCAGCTACGCCGAGCTCGCGCGCCGCGCCGGCCGCCCGGGCAGCGCGCGCGCCGCGGGCGCCGCGACCGGGCGCAACCCGATCGGCGTGATCGTGCCCTGCCACCGCATCGTCGGCGCCGATGGCAACCTGACCGGCTATGCCGGCGGGATCGACAAGAAGGTCGCGCTGCTCGCGCTCGAGGCCAAGACGGCTTCAGCCGGCCATCGTCAGGCCGCCTGAGACGCTGATCACTTGCCCGGTGAGGTAGGCAGCCTCGTCGGAGGCGAGAAAGGCAACGATGCCGGGCACGTCGTCGGGCTTGCCGACGCGCTTTAGCGGGATCGCGCGCACCAGCGCGTCGTAGACCTTCTTTCCGGCCTCGCCCTCGCCGAGGAAGCCGCGCAGGATCGGGGTGTCGGTCGGGCCGGGGCAGACCGCGTTCACGGTCACGCCTTTTCTCGCCAATTCCCTTGCGAGAGTCTTGGTGAGCGAGAGGATGCCGCCCTTGCAGGCGGAGTACACCGACTCGCCGGAGGAGCCCACGCGCGCGGCGTCGGACGAGATGTTGACCACTCTTCCCGCTCCACGCGCGGCCATCTGCGGCAGCACCAGGTGGTGCATGTTGAGCGGGCCCCTGAGGTTGATCGCGATCAGCTCCTCCCATTCGGCGGGATTGCTGTCGAGGAAGTTCTGGAACCGGTCCCAGCCCGCGTTGTTGACCAGTACGTCGATCTGCCCGGCGGACAGGACGGCGTTCCTCGCCGCGGCGTAGTCCGAGATGTCGAACACCAGGGCCGTACCTCCGACCTCCGCCGCGACGGCGTTCGCGCCTTGCTCGTTCCTGTCCGCGACCAGCACGCGCGCGCTTTCCTCGGCGAAGCGGCGGCAGATCGCGGCTCCGATCGCGCCCCCGCCGCCGGTCACCAGGACCGACTTGTCGCGCAGCCCCTTCACTTCGGGCGCTTGTCGACCACGCGCTTGGCTTTGCCGATCGAGCGCTCGATCGAGCTGATCGGCACGATCCTGACGTCGGTGGTGACGCCGATGAACGACTTGATGTTGTGCTTGAGCTTTTCCGCCGAGCCGGCGTCGGTGCCGCCGGGGGCGAGCTCGACCAGCACGGTAAGGTGGTCCATCGGGCCGTCCTTGGACAGCTCGAGCACGTAGTGCGGGCTGAGCTCGGGCTGCTTGAGGATCATCTCCTCGATCTGCGACGGGAACACGTTGACGCCACGGATGATCAGCATGTCGTCCGAGCGCCCGGTGATCTTCTCCATGCGGCGCATGGTGCGCGCGCTGCCGGGCAGCAGACGCGTTAGGTCCCGCGTGCGGTAGCGGATCACAGGCAGCCCTTCCTTGGTGAGCGTGGTGAATACCAGCTCGCCCTTCTCGCCGTCGGGCAGCGACTTGCCGCTTTCGGGGTCGATGATCTCGGGATAGAAGTGGTCCTCCCAGATCGTCAGCCCGTCCTTGGTCTCGATGCATTCCTGCGCCACGCCCGGCCCCATCACCTCCGACAGGCCGTAGATGTCAATCGCATCGAGCCCGAGGCGCTCCTCGATCGACTTGCGCATCTCGTTGGTCCAGGGCTCGGCGCCGAAGATGCCCACGCGCAAGGAGCACTGCTTCGGGTCCATGCCCTGGCGCTCCATTTCGTCGGCGATCGCCAGCATGTACGACGGCGTGACCATGATGATCTCGGGCTTGAAGTCCTGGATCAGCTGGACTTGCCTCTCGGTCATGCCGCCGCCGAGCGGGATCACCGCCAGTCCGAGGCGCTCGGCGCCGTAGTGCGCGCCGAGGCCGCCGGTGAACAGGCCGTAGCCGTAGGCCACGTGCACCTTCTCGCCCGGCTTGGCGCCCGCGGCGCGGATCGAGCGCGCCATCAGGTTGGTCCAGGTGTCGATGTCCTTTGCGGTGTAGCCCACCACGGTCGGCTTGCCGGTCGTGCCGGAGGAGGCGTGAATGCGAACGATCTTGTCCATCGGCACTGCGAACATGCCGAACGGATAGGTTTCGCGCAGGTCGGCCTTGGTGGTGAACGGGAACTTCGCCAGGTCGGCGAGCGTGCGGCAGTGCTGGGGCGAGACGCCTGCCTGGTCGAATTTCTGCCTGTAGTGCGGCACGTGGTCGTAAGCGTGCTGCAGCGACCATTGCAGCCGCTGCAGCTGCAGCCGGCGCAAGTCCGCCAGCGGCGCCTTTTCGACCGCTTCGAGCGCGAATGCCGTCATGCTTCCTCCCCTACGAGCTTGCCTTTTATCGTCGCCGGCCTTGCCGCGGAACAAGGCGATCAGCTGTCCGTGCTGGTTGGTCACTTTCATGTCGTACACGCCGCTGCGCCCGATGTGCGCCACCTCGACGCCTTCCGCGCTGAGCACGTCGCCCAGGTGCGCCGGCGCCAGGAACTCGATCGCGCAGCCGGCCGCGACCGCGCGCTGGTTGTGGCTGTTGCAGGCGTAGGCGAAAGTCGTGTCGGCGAGCGTGAAGATCATGCCGCCGTGGCACAGGTCGTGGCCGTTGACCATGTTCTCGCCGACCGCCATCGACACCCGCGCGTAGCCCGGGCGCACCTCCTCGAGGCGCATGCCGAGCCAGGCCGAGCAGCGGTCGTCGCGCGTCATCGCCTCCGCCGTGGCCCGTGCCAGCGCGAGCTTGTCCACCTATTTCCCCTTGAACGCCGGCTTGCGCTTTTGCAGGAACGCGGCGACCCCTTCGCGATAGTCCGCGCTGAACCCGGCCTCGCGCTGCAGGTCGCGCTCGAGATCGAGCTGAGCGTCGAGCGTGCTCGTCTCGGAGGCATCGAGCGCGCGCTTGATCAGGCCGTAGGCGCGGGTCGGGCCGGTGGCGAGGCTGCGCGCGAGCGCGCCCGCCTCGGCCAACAGCTGGTCGTCGTCCACCGCCTTCCACACCAGGCCCCAGTTCGCGGCGTCTTCGGCGCCGAGCTTGTCGCCCAGCAGCGCGAGCCCCATCGCGCGCGCGCGGCCCGCCAGGCGCGGCAGGAGCCAGGTGCCGCCCGAGTCGGGCACCAGTCCGATCTTCGCGAAGGCCTGGATGAAGGAGGCCGAGCGCGCGGCGAGCACGATATCGCAAGCGAGCGCCACGTTCGCGCCCGCGCCGGCCGCGACGCCGTTCACCGCGCACACGATCGGTTTGGGCAGCGCGCGCATGCGGCGCAGCAGCGGGTTGTAGTAGGTGCCGATCGTCACCGAGAGGTCGATCGCCGCGTCGCCGCCGACGTCGCGCTCCGAGAGGTCCTGACCGGCGCAGAAGCCGCGCCCGGCGCCGGTGAGCAGCACCGCGCGCACGGCGTCGTCGTCGTCGGCCTGCGTCAGCGCCGCGCGCAGCAGCTGGTGCATCTCGACGTTGAAGGCGTTCAGCCGCTCGGGGCGGTTGAGGGTGATGGTCTGCACACCCGCTTCGACGGAAACGAGGATCGGCTGCGGCATGGCGGCCCGAGCGAAAGAGTGGCCGAAAGCTTACACCAAAGGGCAGTAGAATCGCTCCGGCATGCTCAATGTCTACGCCATCGACGGCATCGTTCCGGTCGTTCATCCCACTGCCTACGTGCACCCGAGCGCGGTGCTGATCGGAGACGTGATCGTCGGCCCGGGCGTGTACGTCGGCCCCTGCGCCTGCCTGCGCGGCGACTTCGGCCGCATCGTGATCGAGCAGGGCGCCAACATCCAGGACTGCTGCATCCTGCACGCCTTTCCGGACCGCGACCTGGTGGTCGAGACGGACGGGCACATCGGGCACGGGGCGGTGCTGCACGGCTGCGTGGTGAAGAACAACGCGATGGTCGGCATCAACTCGGTGGTCAACGACAACGCGCTGATCGGCGAGTCGTCGATCGTTGGCGCAATGGCGTTCGTCAAGGCCGGGTTCGAGGTGCCGCCGCGCAGCCTGGTGCTGGGCGTCCCGGGCAAGGTCGTGCGCGAGTTGAGCGCCGACGAACTGGCGTGGAAGCGCGACGCCACGCGCCAGTACCAGGAGCTCGCGCGGCGCAGCCTGGCCACGATGCGGGAGAGCGCCGCACTGGCCGAGGTCGAGCCAGGCCGTGCGCGCTTTCGCGACCCGAGCGTGATGCCGCTGTCGGAAATGAAAAAGGGAAGCCCGAAATGAGCGACACCGCGCTGCTGATCATCGACATCCAGAACGACTACTTCCCCGGCGGGGCAATGGAGCTGGAGGGGGCGCAAGGCGCCGGCGCGAAGGCGGGCGCCGCGCTGGCCGCGTTCCGCGCCAGGAAGCTGCCGGTGTTTCACGTGCGCCACCTGTCGCTGCGCCCGGGCGCGACGTTCTTCATCCCGGGTACGAAAGGCGCCGAGATCCATGCCTCGGTCGCCCCGGCCGCGGGCGAGGCGGTGATCGAGAAGAACTTTCCCAACAGCTTTCGCGCCACCGACCTGAGGGAGCGTCTGGACCGGGCGGGGATCAAGCAGCTGGTGGTGGCCGGCATGATGACCCAGATGTGCGTCGATTCGAGCGTGCGCGCCGCCGCCGACCTCGGCTACAAGGTGACCCTGCTGGCCGACGCCTGCGCCACGCGCACGCAGAGCTTCGGCGGCGAGAGCGTGCCCGCGCCCCAGGTGCAGCGCGCGTTTCTCGCCGCGCTGAACGGGCTGTTCGCGAAAGTCCAGCCGACCGACGAATACCTCAAGGGAGCGTAACGAAGATGGCATACGAGCTCATCACCACCGAGACCCGCGGTCGTGTGGCGCTGATCACGCTCAACCGGCCCAAGCAGATGAACGCCCTCAATCCGCAGCTGATGCAGGAGCTGGGCAAGGCGCTGCACGCCTTCGACGCCGACGACGCGATCGGCGCGATCGTGATCACCGGCAACGACAAGGCCTTCGCCGCCGGCGCCGACATCGGCGCGATGAAGGACTGGAACTTCATCGACGTCTATCGCGCCGACTACATCACGCGCGACTGGGAACACATTCGCAGGATCAGGAAGCCGGTAATCGCGGCCGTGGCCGGCTACGCGCTGGGTGGCGGCAACGAGCTGGCGATGATGTGCGATATCGTGATCGCGGCCGAGAACGCCAAATTCGGCCAGCCCGAGATCAACCTCGGCATCCTGCCGGGCGCGGGCGGCACTCAGCGCCTGCCGCGCGCGATCGGCAAGGCGAAGGCGATGGACATGTGCCTTAGCGCGCGCATGCTGGACGCCGCCGAGGCCGAAAGAAGCGGCCTGGTGTCGCGCGTGGTGCCGCTCGACAAGCTGATGGAGGAGGCCATGGCGCTGGCGGCGAAGATCGCCGCCTACTCGCTGCCGGTGGTGATGATGATCAAGGAATCGATCAGCGCCGCCTACGAGATGCCGCTCTCGGAAGGCGTGCACTTCGAGCGCCGCCTCTTCCACGCCGCGTTTGCCCTGGCGGACCAGAAGGAGGGCATGGCCGCGTTCGTCGAGAAACGCAAGCCCGCCTTCAAGAACAAGTGAATTCGGCCCGCAGGGTCGCCGGCGTCATGCTGGCGGCCCACATCTTGTCGATGGCGGGCTTTTCGACTTTCGCCGCGCTGCTGCCGCAGCTGCGCGCGCTGTGGCACCTGAGCAACTCCGAGGCGGGCATCGTGAGCGGCACATTCTTCGTCGGCTACGCCTCGAGCGTGTCGTACTGGACCGCGCTCACCGACCGCGTCGACGCTCGCAGGGTGTACCTGACCGGCGGCCTGCTCGCCGCCGCGGGCAGCGCCGGGTTCGGGCTGCTCGCGCACGGTTTCGCCAGCGCGGTGCTGTTTCAGATCCTGCTCGGGACCGGCGTCGCCGCGATGTACATGCCGGGCCTGCGGCTGCTCTCGGACCGCGTTTCGGGCGCGGCGCAGAGCCGCTACATCGCGTTCTACACCTCGTTCTTCGGCATCGGCACGGCGCTGTCGCTGGCCGCCGCAGGGGCGATTGGCGCGCTGGCCGGCTGGCAATGGGCGTTCATCGCCGCCGCCGCCGGGCCGCTGGCCGCCGCGGCACTGGTGTTCGCGGGCATCGGCGCGCGCGCCCCGGCCGCGGCGGGCGCGGCGGCGCCGTTCTCGCTCGCGACGCTGTTTCCGCTCGCCGCCTGGCGCCGCCTGCTCGCGATCCGGCCGGTGGCCGGCTTCGCGCTCGGCTACGCGGCGCACTGCCTGGAGCTGTTCGGCTCGCGCAGCTGGATGGTCGCGTTCCTCGCCTTCTGCGCCGGGCTGCACGCGGGCGGCGCGAGCTTCCCCTGGAACCTGGCGGTGATCGCAGCGTTCGTCAACGTCTGCGCGGTGCCGGCGTCGATCGTCGGCAACGAGATCGCGCTCAGGATCGGCCGCCGGCGCTGGATCTCGATCGCCATGCTCGGCTCGGGCGCGAGCGGCTTGCTGCTCGCGGGCGCGGCGGGCTGGCATTGGGCCGCGGTGCTCGCGGTCCTGGTGCTGTATTCGATGTTGGTGATGGCCGAATCGGCTACGCTTACCGCCGGCATGGTGGCCGCCGCGCCAGAGGCGATGCGCGGCACCGCGATGGGGCTCTATTCGCTCATGGGCTTCGCCGGCGGGATGATCGGCCCGATGGTGTTCGGCGCCGCGCTCGACGCGGCCGGCGGCGCCGCGCGCAACGGCGCCTGGCTGGCCGCCTACGCGGCGATCGGCGCCGGCTGCCTCGCCTCGTCGTTCGTCGCCTGGCGCCGCGGCCGGGGTTAGACTAGCAGCGCGCAAGCAAAACGACAGGAGAGAGGAGACGATGCAGCGCATCTGGCTCAAGAGCTATCCGGCGGGCGTCGAGCCGGAGGTCCGCTACGATCAATACCGCTCGGTCGGCGACCTGTTCGACAAGTGCGCAGCGCAGTTCGGCGCGCGTCCGGCCTACACCAGCATGGGCAAGTCGATCCGCTACGGCGAGCTGGACAAGGTCTCGCGCGACTTCGGCGCCTGGCTGCAGGCGATGGGCATGGGCAAGGGCGCGCGCGTGGCGATCATGCTGCCGAACGTGCTGCAGTACCCGGTGGTGCTGTTCGGCATCCTGCGCGCGGGCTGCACCGTGGTGAACGTCAATCCGCTCTACACCGCGCGCGAGCTCGAGCACCAGCTCAAGGACTCGGGCGCCGAAGCGATCGTGATCCTGGAGAACTTCGCCCATACACTCGAAGCCGTGCTCGCGCGCACGCCGCTCAAGCACGTGGTGGTGGCCTCGCTCGGCGACATGCTGGGAGCCAAGGGCGCGATCGTGAACTTCGTGGTGCGCAACGTGAAGAAGATGGTGCCCGCGTTCGCGCTGCCCAAGGCGCAGCGCTTCAACGCGGCGCTGGCCGAGGGCGCGCGCAAGCCGTTCGAGCCGTACGAGACCGGGCACGACGACATCGCCTTCCTGCAGTACACCGGGGGCACCACCGGGCGTGTCCAAGGGCGCGATGCTGTTGCACCGTAATGTGCTGGCCAACATCGCTGCAGGTAGCGGGTTGGCTCGAGCTCGGCCTCAAGGGCGAGACGCCGTGCATCATCACCGCGCTGCCGCTGTATCACATCTTCGCGCTGACGGTGAACTGCCTGGTGATCCTCAAGCTCGGCGGCATGAGCATCCTGATCACCAACCCGCGCGACATCCCCGGTTTCGTCAAGGAGCTCGGCAAGCACCGCTACAACATGATCACCGGCGTCAACACGCTGTTCAACGCGCTGCTGCACCATCCCGATTTCGCCAAGCTCGACTTCTCGGCGCTCAGGCTCTCGAGCGGCGGCGGCATGGCGGTGCAGAAGCGCGGTCGCCGACCGCTGGAAGGACGTCACCGGCACCGTTCTGCTCGAGGGCTACGGCCTGACCGAGACCAGCCCGGTGGCGACCATGAACCCGTTCGACCTGACGGGCTACAGCGGCTCGATCGGCGTGCCGATTCCGTCGACCGACATCGAGATCCGCGACGATGAGGGCAAGCCCCTGCCGATCGGCGGCACCGGCGAGATCTGCGTCAAGGGCCCGCAGGTGATGGCGGGGTACTGGCAGCAACCCGAGGAAACCGCGAATGTCATGACCCCGGACGGCTATCTCAAGACCGGCGACATCGGCGTCATGGACGACAAGGGCTTCATCCGCATCGTCGACCGCAAGAAAGACATGATCCTGGTGTCGGGCTTCAACGTGTACCCGAACGAGATCGAGCAGGTGGTGGCGATGCACCCGGGCGTGCTCGAATGCGCCGCGATCGGAGCGTCCGACGGGCACTCGGGCGAGGTGGTCAAGCTGTACGTGGTGAAGAAGGACCCCGGCCTGACCGAGCAGGACATCCTCGCCTACTGCAAGGAACAGCTCACCGGCTACAAGCGGCCCAAGCACGTCGAATTCCGCACCGAGCTGCCCAAGACCAACGTCGGCAAGATATTGCGGCGCGCCTTGCGCGACGAAAAACCCTAAACCAGGGACAGACCCCGATTTGCAGTTTGGTCGCTCTGAAAATCAGAGTGATGCGATAGACCTGTCCCCGAATTCTACTTTGGGATCAGGTCAAGACGGTGCGCGCCCGCGGCCGCGATGCGGGCACGGTCGGTCAGCATCGGGATGTACTCGACTGCCGCCCAGGCGCGGGTGAAGGCGCGATAGCCCGGCGACAGCGGGTTGCCCGACTGTCCGCCCGAGTGGATGAAGAGCGACGCCTGCATGTCGGACAAGTCGTAGATTGCGCGCAGGCTCGGGCCGTGGCGGCTGGCGTAGGGGCGCGCGGCGTCGTTGAAGTTGCTGCGCCCGACGTCGATCGTGAACGCCCCGCCCGGGCTTGGCACGCTGATGTCGAAAAAGCGCGCGAGCAGCGCCACGCGGTCAAATGGGCGGTGCTCGTGCAGCGCGGGGTGCGCCTCGCCCCACGTCCAGCGCCCCATGTCCTTGCCGTAGCGCAGGCGCAGATCGGTAAGCGCGGCTTCGAGCGAACTCGAGAGGATCTCGTCGCAAGTTTCCCGCTTGGGCGTGCGCACATCGTCGCACCAGCGCGACTGGCCGTCCTTGTCCGCGAGCACGTTGCTGATGAACTCCGGGCGCTGCAGCCAGTTGGCGTCGAACGCGTCGCCCAGCTCGTCGGCGTAGATCGCGCGCGCGAGGGCACGCCACCAGGCGGTCATGATCAGCGGCTCGGGGCGCGCGGCCGCCATGCGCCCGTCCCAAGCCGAAAGCAGACCGAGCGCACGCTTGGCCTCGGCGCTCAGCGGCCTGGTCGCGAGCAGCCTCGGCAGCTGCTCGCGCGCGGGCAGCGAGACGACGTCGGCCTGGATGCGCGCGAAGCTCGCGATGGTGTGCCGCGGCACCGCGTCGAGCAGCTGCGTGATGCGGCGCGCGCGGTACGGCAGCTGCCATTCGCTGGTGATGAAGTGCGCGTAGCCGGGCGGCGTGATCTTCTGGTTCGCGGTCACGATCTCGCCGCTGGGCGGGTTGTACGACTGCGGCAGCTCGTCGAATGGGATCCAGCCGTCCCAGTCGTACTTCGCCTCCCAGCCGGGCGCAGGGGCGAGGCCCTTGAGGTCGTTGGTGGGCTTGCGCAGCGGCACACGGCCGGCGGCGATGAAGCCGATGTTGCCGTCGACGTCCGCGTAGACCATGTTTTGCTGCGGGGCCTGCAGGTCGCGCAGCGCGTCGCGGAACTCCTTCCAGTTGCGCGCTCGCGTGAGGTTGAGCGCGCTGCGGATCGAAGTGTCGTCGTGCGCGAGCGCGGTCCACTCGAACGCCAGCACGTGGCCGCGCGGCGCGAACCCC
The DNA here is from genome assembly GCA_963755395.1 of uncultured beta proteobacterium. Classification (GTDB taxonomy): domain Bacteria; phylum Pseudomonadota; class Gammaproteobacteria; order Burkholderiales; family SG8-39; genus DAHVFK01. The sequence goes on from CAVWJJ010000004.1 coordinate 558,200, forward strand.
GCCGCCGGCCGCAGCACGTCCGATACGACCGGGCCGTGGCGCGTGATGCGCACCTGCAGCGTTACGTCGGGCGCGCCGCGCACCTTGATCGTTTCCTGGCGCAGCGCGAACGGCCGCGGGCCGTCCGGCGTCAGGTACGCGTCGCCGCCCTCGAGCTTCTCGAGGTACAGGTCCTGCACGTCCGGCCCGGTGTTGGTCGCGCCCCAGGCGATGCGCTCGTTGCGCCCGAGCAGGATTCCCGGCACGCCCGGGAGCGTGGCGCCGATCGCGTCCAGCCCGGGCGCCGTGAGCTGCGCGAAGTACCACACCGGCGGCGCCGTCAGGCCGAGGTGAGGATCGTTCGCGAGCAGCGGCTTGCCGCTTGCGCTGCGCTTGCCGCTCACCACCCAGTTGTTCGATCCCGCGCCCTCGGGCAGCCAGTCCGGCAGCAGCGCCGCGACTTGTTCCATCGCCGTGCCGAGCGACTGCGCGTCACCTTCGAGTCCGGCGTAGAGCGTCTTCAAATCGCGGATCTTGAGCGGCGCTTCGCCCGGATACGGCGGCAGCAGCTCGTCGATGCGCGCTTGCGGCAGCGACCTGGCCAGGCGCATGCGCAGCAGCTCGTTCTTCCAGTTCGCGCCCAGGTCCCAGGCCAGCATCTTGGTCCACGCCAGCGAGTCGGCCGGCGTCCAGGGCTCGGGCGTCACGCGCAGGATCCAGAACTCGGGCGGCAGCACGTGCCGCGTGGCGAGAAACGCGTTCACGCCCGCGGCGTAGGCGTCGAGCACCTTGCGCGTGCCCGGATCGAGCTTGGCCAGGCTCGCCTCGGCCGCGCGGCGCACGCCCAGCGTGCGCAGGAAGCGGTCGGTATCGAGCCCGCTCGCGCCGAGGATCTCCGCCAGGCGCCCGGCGGCGATGCGCCGGCTCATCTCCATCTGCCACAGCCGGTCCTGCGCGTGGGCGAAGCCCAGCCCGAAGTAAGCGTCCTCGATCGAGGAGGCGCGGATGTGCGGAATGCCGTAAGCGTCTCGCAGCAGCTCGATCGGCGCTTTGAGCCCGGCGATGCGGATCGTGCCTTCGGTCTGCGGCAGCGACTGGCGCAGATACAGGTACGCCCCACCGGCCAGCAGCGCTCCAGCCGCGAGCAGCAGCAGGACATAGCGCAGCAGCTTACGCATCGCGGCAGGATACCCTCCGGGGGACTCGCGAGCGTGTGACTTACGCCAATGCGGCACCGCGGCAATTCTGCTATAAGCAAATGGTTACGGTGACCTGGCGGAGGCCTTTAGGTGCTCTACAGCCTTTACGAAGCGCAGCATGCAGCCTTGCAACCGTTGCGCCTCGCCGCGGAGCTCTCGCGCGGCTGGTTCGGCCACCCCTTCAGTCCATTGTCGTACTCCTACATGTCGCGCGGGCTCGCGGCGGGCAGCGACCTGTTCCTGCGCCTCACTCAGCGCTACGAGAAGCCCGCCTGGCGCATCGACTACACCACGATCGCCGGCGAGCGCGTTCCGGTAACCGCCGAGGTGGCGCTGGCGAAGCCGTTCTGCAACCTGATTCATTTCAAGCGCGAGCTCGCGACGCCGCGCAACGACCCGAAGGTGCTGCTGGTCGCGCCGCTGTCCGGACACCACGCGACGCTGCTGCGCGACACGGTGCGCACCATGCTGCCCGAGCACGAGGTGTGGGTCACGGACTGGGTCGACGCGCGCATGGTGCCGCTCGCGGCCGGGCCGTTTCATTTCGACGACTATGTCGACTATGTGTGCGAGTGGATCCGGCTGCTCTCGCCGGACCTGCATGTGGTTTCGGTCTGCCAGCCGACCGTGCCCGTGCTCGCCGCGGTATCGCTCATGGCGTCGCGCAACGAGCCGAGCGCGCCAAAGACGATGGTGATGATGGGCGGGCCGATCGACGCCCGCAAGAGCCCGACCGCGGTCAACAATCTTGCGACCAAGAAGCCGTTCTCATGGTTCGAGCAGAACCTGATCGAGCGCGTGCCGGCGAAATATCCCGGCTTCATGCGCCGCGTGTACCCCGGCTTCCTGCAGCACCTCGGTTTCGTGGCGATGAACCCGGATCGCCACTTCAACGCCCACTGGGACTACTACAACCACCTGCTCGAAGGCGACGGCGACTCCGCCGGGCACCACCGGCGCTTCTACGACGAGTACAACGCGGTGCTCGACATGCCGGCCGAGTACTACCTCGACACTGTCAAGCGCGTGTTCCAGGACTTCGCGCTGCCGAAGGGCCGGCTGTTCGTGCGCGAGGAGCTGGTGCGCCCGCAGGCAATCCGCCGCACGTCGCTGTTCAGCATCGAGGGCGAGCTGGATGACATCTCCGGCACCGGCCAGAGCGAAGCGGCCCACGCGCTGTGCCTCAACATCCCCGCCGCCCAGCGCGAGCATTACCTCGCGCCCCGCGTCGGCCACTACGGCATTTTCTCCGGGCGCCGCTGGCGCGAGGTGGTCTACCCGTTGATCCGGGAGTTCGTGCGCAGGCATGCTTGAGCGCCGCCGCGCGCTGCTTGTCGGCGCGACCGGCCTGATCGGCTCGTTCGTCCTGCAGCAGCTGCTGGACGTGACGGCGTACCGCAGCGTCACCGTCTGGGCGCGCCGCCCGCTCGCGCTGCACGGATCCGGTCTGCGCACCGAGACCTTCGACTTCGAGGACATTCGCTCGCACAAGGTCGAGGCCGAGGACGTCTTCTGCTGCATCGGCACCACCATGAAGCACGCCCGCACGCGGGAAGTCTTCCGTCGCGTCGACCTCGACTACCCGGTCGCGCTGGCCAAGGCCGCGGCACGCGGCGGCGCGAAGCGCCTGCTGGTGATCTCTGCGCTGGGCGCCGATCCGCGCTCGCACGTGTTCTACAACCGGGTCAAGGGCGAGATGGAGGCTGACGTGCGTGCCGCAGGCGTGCCGAGAACGATCTTCTTTCGCCCGACGCTGCTGCGCGGTCAGCGCGATGAATTCCGCCTCGGCGAGCGCATCGGCCTGGCGGTCGGCGACCTGCTCGGCCCGATATTGGGCAAGTACCGCCCGATCGACGCCGAGACGGTCGCGATGGCGATGATCAAGGCCGCGCTGAAGAACCTGCCCTCCGGCATCATCGAGTCCGACCAAATCCGCACCCTCTGAAAACCGGGGACAGACCCCGATTTCGGCCGATAAGCGACTGTATTGACGCTCTTAGGTTCGTGACCTGTCCCCGATTTCTGTGAACCGAAATTAGGGACAGACCAACTCAGAAATGTAATAAATTCCGCTAGTTGTGCCCGCGAATCGGGGTCTGTCCCCGGTTATGGTTGCCGTGGCGCGAAGGGCGCGACGACCCGGCCCTGATCGCCCGCGGCGTTCGGCGAGATCAGCGTTCAGCTGCCGGCGTTTCGCCGCAGCGCGAGCCAGGCCGCGTAGAGCGTGAGGCCCGCGAACCACAGCAGCGACCACTCGGCGATCGACAGGCCGAGGAAGCGCCAGTGCACCTCGGCGCACTGGCCCGAGCCCCGCACGAGGAAGGTGAGGGTGCGCGAGAGCGGGAAGTGCTCGATCATGAACTGCAGGTCCGGTCCGCACTGCGGCACCTGGTCGGCCGGCAGGTGCTGCAGCCAGACCTGGCGCGCCGCGGTGCCGCTGCCGGCGAGCGCGAACACGAGTCCCAGCCCGCCATAGAGCAGGTTCCAGCGGCGCCGCGGAGCGTGGATCGCGCCGGCGAGGAAGGCGAGCGCGAACAGGGCGTAGAAAACACGCTGCACCAGGCACAGCGGGCAGGGGTCCTGCCCCTGGTAGTACTGCAGCACGTAGCCATAGCCGAGCAGCCCGCCACAGGCGAGCGCGCCGAGCGCGTAGGCCCAGCGGCTAGGGATATTCAGCGGATTCATCATGCCGGGGCCGTCACTTGCTGCTCGATCATGCCGAAGATCGAGCGCCCGTCGGCGTCGCGCATCTCGAGCCGCACCCTGTCGCCGTACTTGAGGAACGGCGTCTCGGCCTCGCCGCGCTTGATGATCTCCTCCGCGCGGCGCTCGAACAGGCAGCCGGCGCCGGTCTTGCGGTCGCGGTTGGAGACCGTGCCCGAACCGACCAGCGTGCCGGCGCGCAAGGGGCGCGTCGCCGCCGCGTGCTCGATCAGGCGCGCGAAGTGAAACTGCATGTCCTTGCCCGCGTTCGGCTCGCCCAGCAGCTCGCCGTTGACTTCGATCCGCAGCCGCAGATGCACGCGCTTGCCGTCCCAGGCGCCGCCCAGCTCGTCGGGCGTCACCGCCACCGGCGAGAGCGCCGAGGGCGGCTTGGACTGGAAGAAGCCGAAGCCCTTCTCCAGCTCCTTGCCGACCAGGTTCCTGAGCGAGACGTCGTTCAGCAGGACGAAGAGCCGTATGTGAGCAGCGGCCTTGTCGCGCTCGACGCCCATCGGCACGTCGCCGGTCACCACCGCGAGCTCGGCCTCGAGGTCGATGCCGAGGTCCTCGGAGGCCGCGACGATGTCGTCGCGCGCACCGAGAAAAGGGTCCGAGCAGCCCTGGTACATCATCGGCTCGCTCTTCCACCACGAGGGGAGCTCCTGCTTGCGCGACTTGCGGATCAGCTCGGCGTGGATCAGGAAGCTCGAAGCGTCGGCGAACTGGTAGGCACGCGGCAGCGGCGCCATCAGCTGCGCCGGGTCGAGCTCGAAGGCGCGCGCAGGCGGCCTGTGGTTCAGCTCGTTGTGGAGCTGCTCGAGCTGCGGCGCGCAGTAGTCCCAGTCGTCGAGCGCGGCCTGCAGCGTCGGCGCCACGTGATCGGCCTTGAGCGCGTGCGCGAGGTCGCGCGAGGCCACCAGCAGGGTGCCGTCGCGGGTGCCGTCTTTGAGGGTGGCAAGTTTCATCGATCGTAGGCGGACGGGAAGGCGCGAATTATCGCAGAATTCGCCTATCATCAGCCGACGGAGAAAGGAACCGCCATGCTTGCACGCACCCTGTTCGGCCCCGAGCACGAGACCTTCCGCGACAGCGTGAAGCGCTTCATGGACGAGGAGGTCAAGCCGCACGAGGAGCGCTGGCAGGAGCAGGGGTACGTCGACCGCGAGATGTGGAGAAGGCGGGCGCGAACGGGTTCCTGTGCGCGAGGATGCCCGAGCAGTACGGCGGCGCGGGCGCCGACCGGCTGTACATCAGTCATCATGATCGAGGAGAGGCGCGCGCGGACTCGGCGCTCGCTCGGCTTCGGCCTGCACTCGGAGATCGTCGCGCCGTACATCCTGCACTACGGCAACGGCCGAGCACAAGAAGCGCCTCCTGCCGAGCGATGGCGCGCGGCGAGATGGATCGGCGCGATCGCGATGAGCGAGCCGGGCGCGGGCTCGGATCTGCAGGCGATCCAGACCAGCGCGGTGCGCGACGGCGACGTCAATACGTCGTCAACGGCTGCAAGACCTTCATCACCAACGGCTGGCACGCGACCTGGTGATCATGGTGGCCAAGACCGATCCGGCCAACGGCGCCAAGGGCACCAGCCTGATCGTGGTCGACACCGCATGCAGGGCTTCGACAAGGGCCAGCGCCTGAAGAAGATGGGCATCAAGGCGCAGGACACCTCGCGAGCTTTTCTTCGAACAACGTCAGGTGCCGGCCAGCCAACCTGCTCGGCGAGGAGAACAAGGGCTTCATCTACCTGATGCAGGAGCTGCCCTGGGAGCGGCTGCAGATCGCGATCGGCGCCGATCGCCAAGGCGCGAGGCGGCCATCGACTGGACCGTCGAGTACGTGCGCGGGCGCAAGGTATTCGGCACGACCGTCGCGACCTTCCAGAACACCCGCTTCAAGCTCGCCGAGCTGCAGACCGAGGTGCAGGTCGCGCGCGTCTTCGTCGACAAGTGCACGAGCTGCTGCTCGAGCAGGCAAGCTCGACACCGCGACCGCGTCGATGGCCAAGTACTGGTGCACCGACATGCAGTGCAAGATGATCGACGAGTGCGTGCAGCTTCACGGCGGCTACGGGTACATGTGGGAGTACCCCATCGCCCGCGCCTACGCCGACGCGCGCGTGCAGCGCATCTACGGCGGCACCAACGAAATCATGAAGGAGCTCATCAGCCGGTCGATCGGCCTGGGCGAGAAGTAAAACCGGGGACAGACCCCGATTTGCGATCGCAACCCATTGACTTCGCAAGAACACTTATCTGCTCTGTCCCCGATTTCGCTAAAGGAAGGGAGGTTGCGCATGTCACGCTTGATGAAGAAGATAGTTCTGCTTGCCGCTCTCGCGGCGCTGCCGGGCGCGGTGTTCGCGCAGGAGCCGTACGGCACTTCGAAGTTCGAGAGCTATTCCGACATCGACCAGCTGAAGCAGCTGAAGGTGGTCTGGGACTTCAATTTCCAGGACCCGAAATCGGTCGCTGTCGTGCTCAACAACCTCAACGCGCTGCTCAAGGCGACCGAGGAGTTCGGCCCGCACGAGATAGATCCGATCAAGGTGGTCATCGTGTCGCACGGGCCGGAAGTGGTGCTGTGGGCGAAGAAGAACTACGCCAAGTACAAGGAGATCGTCGACCGCGCCGCCAGCTTCGCCAAGCAGGGCGTGCGCTTCGAGGTGTGCCGCAACGACGCCGCGGCGCTCGGCTTCAAGCCCGAAGACCTCGACGGATTCGTCACCGTAATTCCCGCCGGCCCCTACGCGCTCACCTACTGGCAGAACAAGGGCTACGCGTATATCGCAATCGGCGCCACCGTGCCCACGCCGCCGTTCAGCCAGTACAACAAGGCCGACCTGGGCAAGAAGCACTGAGCCCGATTTTCACAGCCGCCGGAAGCCCTCGCGCAAGCCTTCGAAAGGCGTGAAGCCTTCCCGCGCCCGCCCGGCGCCGATCGAGCCGTCGTAGCCGAAGCCGTGTCCTCCGCCGGCAGCGACGCGCAGCGGTTCGCTCGCGTCGCCGGCGCCGTGGGCGAAGTCGTCCTCACCGCTGCCCAGCTTCTCGACCGCGCGCGCGACGCGCTCCCAGCTGCGCCGGATTTCTTCCGGCGAGAGCGTCTCCTGCGGCTTGCGACGCTCGAGCTCGCGCGCGAGCAGACTGAAGTCGTACTGCGGCTTTTGCGCCAGGCGCTCGCACAGCAGGTCGCGCTCGTGCCGGTCGCGCTTGCCCCCGTGCTCGCCGCCGTGCTCGTGGCGGTGATCCCGGCGGTGGTGGTGATCGTCGTGGTGTTGGTCGTCGCCATGCTCGCCGTGGTGCCCTTGGCCAGCGGGATCGGCCGGTGGCTCCACTTCGAGAATGTCGAGCGCGAACTCGCCCGTCGCGCTCGCGCCGCCCGAGTCGGTGGCGGTAACGCGCAGCGCGTAGGCGCCGCCGTCGGCGAATCCCGGCGCCGCGCTGAAGCTCGCACTGGCCGGGTCGAAGACGAGCCAGGCGGGGAGCGTCGAGCCGTCGGCGAGGCTCGCCGCGTAGGCGAGCGCGTCGCCCGCGTCGACGTCGGAGAAGGCGCCCTCGACCGAGAACGCGAGCGTCTGCCCTTCCGTTGCGCTCCGGGCCGCCAGCGGCGCAACCAAGTAGGGCGCGTCGTTGACGTTGACCACTTCGAGCGTGAAGCTGCCGCTGGCCGAGGCGCCTTCGCCGTCGGTCGCGCTGACGACGATCTCGACAGTGCCGACCTCGTCGTTGCCCGGCGTGCCGGAGAAGGTCGCGCTCGTGGGATCGAACTGCAGCCACGCCGGGATCTCGGCGCCGTAGACCAGCGCGTCGCCGATGTCGGGATCGACAAAGCTGCCGCCGGGCAGGGTGAAAACGAAGGGCTCGTCCTCGAGCGTCGACTGGTCCGCGATCGGCGCCGCGAGGTGCGGCGGCCGGTTCGGCTGCGCCAGCGCGATCGGCTGCGGCGCGGCGCCGAACGCGGGCTCGGCGAGCACCGTGCGCAGCTCGTCCGCGGAGAGCGCGCCGATCGAACCCGTCCACGCGTACTGCCATGCGATCGCGCCGCCGAGGCCCTCGCTCTCGCTGACCGAAATCTTGTTCGCTTCAAGCGCGTCGCCGAGCGGCCCCTCGGTGCCGATCGCGGCATTGAAGTCGTAAAGGTGCACTGAGCCGAACAGCTGCAGCCTGATCTCGGGCCAGGCGGCGGGGTCGTCCTCCCCCTGGCGCGTGAGGCGGATCGAGCCGCCGCCGCCGGCGTCGAGCACGAGGTCCGCGCCGTCGTGCGCGAGCGCGAGATCGTCCGGCTGCACGCCGCCGCCGATCGAGAGCGTCAGCGCGCCCGCCGCGTACACGGTGTCGTTGCCGTCGCCGGGGTTGTAGGCAATCACGCCGCCGTCGCCGTAGTGCTCGATCCAGTCGTCGCCCGCGCCGCCAATCACCAGCGCGCCGCCTTCCTCGTACACGTAATCGTCGCCCGGCCCGGCCTCGAGCAGCTTGCCGCCGCCGCCCCAGGCCTCGAGGTCGTCCGCCCCGGACCCGCCGGACACGATGTCGTTGCCCGCCCCGGTCTCGAGGTAATCGTCGCCCGAGCCGCCCTCGAGCACGTCGTCGCCGCCCTCGCCGTAGAGCCGGTCGCGGTAGCCGTCGAGGCCGAGCAGGACGTCGTCGCCCTCGGTCCCGTGCGCTTCGAGCCCGGCCGCGCTGAGCGCCGCGGCGTCGAGCTCGCCGTCGAAATAGAAGCGCGCAGCGGTCGGCGGCGTCATGCCGTCGGCGCCGTACCAGCTGGGGATGCGCACCGAGGCGCTCGCGTCGCTCAGGGTGAGCAGCAGGTCGGCCGCATCGCGCGAAACCGCGACCTCGGCGGCGCGGATGTCATCGAACACGACCGCCTCGACGCTCGCGGCGAGGACCTGCGCGCCCGAACCGCGCGCGACGTGGATCTCGCCGCCAAGCGGCAGCACGCTCGCCTGCGCGAGCACCTGCTCGAGCGTGTAGCGGCTGCCGTCGTCGAGCTCGAACGCCTCGATGCCCTCGCCCAGGCGGTAGGCGCCGGGCTCGGCGGGCAGATTCGAGCCGGTGAAGCCGTAGCTCGCGTCGGCAACCGCGACATCGAACCCGCCTTCGCCCCAACGCACCGAGAGCGTGCCGCCGTCTTCCCAGGGGTGATCCGGATGCGCCTCGGCCGCGGCGAGCGGCACGGTGATCCGCAGCGCGAGGTCCTTGAGCGCGATGCCGGGCCCAAAGCGCACCACGTCGCGCGCCACCGTGTCGGCGGCGAACAGCGCCTCGAGCGCCGCGTCGTCGTCGCGCTGGACGACCGGTGCGAGCGACGGCAGCGGCTCGATGTAGTCGAGCGCCGCGCCGGGGTACTCGGCCAGCGCCTGCGCCTCGCTGTCGTAGTACAGGTCGTAACTGCGCCCGTCGCCCTCCAGCGCGAGGTGGTACTGCCCGCCGTGCGCGCCGCGCGTGCGCCAATCGGCGATGCCGAGCGCGGCGTAGTAGGCGTCGAGATAGGCGATGGTGTCGATGCCCGACTCCTCGATGCGGTCGATGCCGGACTCGGTCCCGGCGTAGTAGTAGATGTCCGAGCCGCCGCCGCCGTCGGCGCGGTCGTCGCCGTCGCCGCCCTCGAGCAGGTCGTCCCAGCCGGCGCCGGCGAGCCAGTCGTCGCCGCCGCCGCCGTGGAGCGCGTTGCGCAGGTTGGCGCGACCTTGGAGCGCGTCATTGCCGCCCGAGCCCGCCGTCTCGAGCGCGGGCAGCAGCGCGACGAACTGCTTCGCGCCCCAGCGCTCGCCGTCGGCGAAGTCGATCCCGGAGAGCTCGAAGCCCTCCATGTCGATCGACACCGCGTCGCCGAGCGCGCTGTAGCTGAGCGTGGCGGTGAGCGTGCCGCCGTCGAGCGCGGCGGCGAGGTCCTCGGGCAGGGTGCCGGAGGAAAACACGAGGCGGTTCGCGCCTTCATTGTCCTCGATCAGGTCGCGGCCGTAGCCGAAGTCGAGCAGATAACTGTCGTTGCCAGCGCCGCCGCGCAGCACGTCGCTGCCCGGGCCGCCGTCGATCAGATCGTCGCCGTCGCCGCCCGCGATCGTGTCGTCGCCCGTGCCGCCGTAGAGCCGGTCGTTGCCAGCGCCGCCGTCCAGCTCGTCGGCGCCCGATTCGCCGTCGAGGACATCGTCGCCTTCGCCGCCGTCGAGGATGTCGTCGCCCGCGCCGGCGCGCAGCTCGTCCGCGCCGTCGCCGCCGTAGAGCTCGTCTTCGCCGTCGCCGCCGCGCAGGACGTCGTTGCCTTCGCCGCCGTCCAGGACGTCGGCGCCGCTGCCGGCCTCGAGCAGGTCGTCGCCCGCCTCGCCGTAGAGATCGTCCGCGCCCGCGCCGGCGTAGAGCGTATCGTCGCCCGCGCCGCCGTAGAGCGTGTCGTCGCCGTCGCCGCCGTCCAGCAGGTCGTTGCCGTGCAGCTCCTCGGGCAGATAGGCCGCGTCGCCGTAGAGGATGTCGTCGCCGGCGCCGCCGATGAGCGAGTCGTCGCCGCCCTCGCCGTAGAGCACGTCGTCGCCCGCGCCGCCGTCGAGCAGGTCGTTGCCGGTCTGCTCCACCGCGCTGCCCCAGGAAGACGGCGCGCCGAGCGCGCCCGCGCTCACCAGCAGCGTGTCGGGCGCCGTGCGCTGGTTCACCTGTTCGTAGCGGCCGAAGTCGCCCGCGATCAGGTCGTTGCCCGCGCCGCCGATCAGCTCGTCGTCGCCTTCCCAGCCGGCGAGGATGTCGTCGCCCTCGCCGCCGTAGAGCGTGTCGTCGCCCGCCTGGCCGAGCAGGATGTCGTCGCCCGCGCCGCCGTTGAGCACGTCCGCGCCGCCGCCATCCTTGTAGTAGGCGAGGTACGGATCGCCGGTGAGCGGGAAGATGTCGTCGGGCACGCTGAGCAGCGCGCTGATGACCGGAAAAAGCCCCACTTCGAAGCTGCCGGGCCCGGGCCGAACGACTTGCCAGTAATTGCCTTCGGGGCGGATCTGTAAATCGTCGTCGCCCAGGAGCACATCCGCGCCCGCGCCGCCGAGCAGCAGGTCTTCGCCCACGCCGCCGAGCAGGACGTCGTCGCCCGCGCTGCCGTAGATGCGGTCGTTGCCGCTGCCGCCGGTGAGCCAGTCGCCGGGCAGGCCCGTGGGCGCGACGCCCGGGTCGTCGAGCGCGGCCTGATCGGCCTGGCGCTCGCCCCAGATCTGGTCGTCGCCCGCGCCGCCGTAGATCTTGTCGTCGCCCAGCGCGACCGTGCGGCCGAGGTAATCCCATTCCAGGTACTGGGCCGCGTGATCGGCCCAGCCGCCGCCTTCGATCCAGTCGTCGCCGGCGCCGCCCGCAAGGACGTTGCCGCTCGCGTCCGAGCCGACGATGAGATCGTCGCCGCCGCCGCCGCTCGCCTGCTGGTCGAAGTCGCCGGTGACGATGTAGTCGGCGCCGCCGCTGCCGTCGAGCCACTGGTCGGTCTCGACCTGGCCCGTGCTCGGCACGCCGGGCTGGCGCTCGACGTTGCCGAGGTCGTCCAACTTGTAGGCATAGGTCACGCCGCTGACCGGATCGGTCCAGGGCTTCGGCGCCCAGTCGCCTCGGATTTCGCGCGTCGTGAGCGGGGGCGCTTCGTCCACGCCCTCGAGCGCGAGCTCGAGCTCGACGTGGTCGTTGTGCGTGGCGAGCTCCACGCCGTCCACCAGCTGCACGAGCTGCGCCTTCAGCTCGAGCGCCGCGCCGGCGTCGATGTCTCCTTGCGCCCGCAGGCTGAAGCTGAGCTCCCTGCGTCCCTCGGGCACGACGAGCGTGAAGACGCCGTCCGCGCCGAGCGCGACTTCATCCGCCTGATCGAGCAGCGCGAGCCTGTCGGCCGCACCGCCGGCGAGCGTGAGCCTGACGCGCTGGCCGCCGCTGCCGGCGTCGTAAGGCAGGTAGAGCGTGAAAGTGTGGACGGAGCCTTCGGCGAGGGCGCCGAGGGAGGCGGCGGCGTCGGAATCGAAATCCGTCGTGGCAAAGGCGTTGAGCGAGCGGCCCTGGCGGATCACCACCGATTGCGCGGCCGCGCGGGCTTGGTCGAGCGCCTGGGCGGCGGCAGCGTGAAACTCCTCCGCGTGCGCGGTGCCGACGAAAATGTCGAGCATCCCTTCCAGTCCTTTAAGCGCGACGTCCAGGAAGGTCTTCTTCTGCTCGTAGGTATCGAGGCCGGCGACGGTGTATGAAGAGCTCTGCGGCGCGATCAGATCGGGACTCGCTGCGGCGAGCAAGGTTTGCCAGTCCGACAGAAATCCCAGCGACTGGGTGTTGATGTCCGACAGCAGTTGCGCGTTGCCCGCCGCCGCGCGGCGCGAGTAGCTCCAGAATTCCTGTTCCGCTTGCGGCAGCCTGGTCTGCTCGCCCAGCACATTGGCGCGCGTGACGAGGAAGGCGGCGGTGTCGCCGTACCAATTGCCGTTCTCGTCGACCATCGCCTCGGCGAGCTCTTCCTCGGCTCCGCGCGAGAGGTCGCCCACCGTCGCGAGCCGGTCGCCCGAGCCGCGCGGGTCGCTTACCTGCAGCGCGGCGCCGAGCATGTCGGAGCGCTGCAGGACCTCTTCGGGCTGAGAGTCGGGAAGTGGGTCGCCGATCCAGTGCGACTGGAACTTGTCTCGCAAGAGAAAATCAGCCTGGTCGCTCGAAATCGACTCGACTAACTTGAATATCGGCTGGAGCGCGAGCGCGCCGAAGAACCCGAAGGCGAGCCCGAACGGGCCGGGTGCGTAGGGAGCGATCCCCAATGCCGCCGCGCCTACGCGCAGGCGGAAGGCCCAGTCGGTGTCCCTCGCGATAAGGTACTCGCTCTCGTTGTTCTCGTACTTCCCGGCCAGGTACCGCGTGGCGATGTAGGCGTCGACGAGCTGATTCACCTCATTGCGATCCCCGGCGATGACCGCACCGAGGCCGCCGATGAGAAGCTGCGCGAAGCCGCCGGCGGTGGAGGTTTCGTCCTGACGAAAGAGATTGCCCATCACCGAGGCGACCTTCTGCAAGCTGGTGAGCGGCAGGTAGTACTCGTTCAGATCGGAGCTGCTTAGATAGCCGCCCTCCACCGCCTCGGCGAACCCGTCGGTTGCCGAAAGGACGTATTCGGCGAGCGGGTAGTAGAAGCCGGTCTCGATCTTGTGCGCGCTTATCGTGTCGAGGAGGTAGGGATCATCGGTCGCCACATTGAGGTGGTCGAAATCCTGTCCCGGGAAAGCGATGACGTTGCCGCCGAAGTGCCCCGCTCCGGCACGCGAGACGAGATCGTTCAGGTTCGAGTAATGGGCGATGGTGCCGAAGGCGGAGGCGCGAGAGGACATGAATGCTAAGTCTGTGAAAACCTGGAAATCCGAATGTCGCTGTCAGATGGACCGCGATTGGGGATTTCGTCGTGCAATGCGGCAACTCCGCCAAGCGCATTGAAAGTCACTAGCGAGAGATCGCTGCGCTTGGATATTGATCGTGGGTTTCCGCAAATTCATATGCGGCGTACTGTGCGAGTGCGCCTCCGAGACTTTGGCCGGTAAAGTAAATCTTTGGCTGACTCGCCATTCGGGCCTGTGAGTCTTGAGATCAGGACATTCAATCTGGTTGAGAATGGCAAGTCGGTTTTGCTCCCACTGGTTCCATCCGTAGTGAGTAACGTTTCCCCACCAATCCTTGATGTCGGTGCCGTCGGTACCCGCCATCGCAACAATGAGCTCCCGTGTGTTGCGCATCTTGGTAGATCACGCACTTAAACCCCGTTTTGGGGTCATCGATGCGGAATGCGACAACTGTCTCCGGCGAAATCTGCTGCGTAGGGGGGTTGAAATCGTCCGCAAGCGGCAGGTCCGGAGTATGGCTTAAGGTAGTCCATACCACGCTTAAGCAATTCGCCTGCGTAGCACTGATCGCACGCGACCAGAGGCGTTCAGATAGCGTAACAAGATCAGATGTCGGGATCGACACGTGATCGATCCTCATTATGTTCCTGCACAGAAGTCAAGACACGCGAATACGATCGGCGTGTCGATGTTGCGACTCGTCCAAACTCTGCTTTTTGAAGTCGGAGTCGATGAGCATTGCGACTTTGCAGCCATCTGGAGAGGTAATCCCCAGTCGCATAACCGCGATACAGACGCGCGGACTTAGTGGGCGTAAGGAAATATACCCAGTAGTCGTTTGGCGTCCGTCTGGGTGGCTGAAAGCGAGAATCCCGTCAGACGACGGGGATCGCTGTCTCGACGAATGGCGTCCGAATAAGGAAGGTTAGAGTCTCGACATGGCCATCCGGATAAAGCCAGAAGGCGCGCCGGTCCTTACCTTCTGGCCAAGGGTGACGATAGTCGTACTCCAATGCGAAATAGGCGCCTTTGAATGGGTAGTATCGAAGCGCGTCGTAGCCTGAAACTTCCTCGCAAGAGAACGGGTAGTTCAACGCCGACTGGCATCGTCGGGTCGGTGAAAGCGTGCTCTTGATATGCTTCGTGAATGGATTTACGGCTCGTGTTCTGGCAATCGAGCACACCTAGGCGAGGCCATAGATACCAGATCGTTGTGTCTTCTCGTTCGCCCAAGCTCGGTCTGCTTGGGCGCTCAGTCCAGCGGTCGACACGAACCCCTAGCCCCGCTGTCGAACGCCAATCTCTCCTCGCTTAACTCTTCGTTTAGTCTCTTTCCCAAGTTCGCCAAACACAGCAATGAGATGCGTCGTGTCTCGTCATCCGCTCATGTAGTGTGAAATGTATCCGTCTCGCGTAGCAGATCTGCGTCCCAGACGCGGCCGTAATCCTGTACGCTCGCCCGTCTTGTAGTTGTAAGAGATCAAATGGAAGAGGCTTTGCGGCTGCCGTCGAAACAGGTCGACGCTTCGCCGTGTGTCTACGCGCATGAGCATTCGTTTCGTTGTCCATCCACGCAATCGGATAGGCAACGACTGGTAGAATCGATGACCTTAATCTCTCGAGAGCATCGCCGCGCTCGAGTGACGCGCAGGAAAGCGGCGCAAACGCAAGGAGAGCGCAAAGCCAAGCCTTGCGTCGGTGCCAAACGGCGCGCAGCGCTTCGAACATGAAGCTCCCCCCTCCACCTGAAATCTACTCCGGCGTCAGGATTTTGTAATCTAGACATTGGGATAAATTCCGGCCGGCACGGTGCTTGCGGACGCGATCGCGCCCAGCGAAGAAGCAACGCTTGCTTGGGGAAAACGTGGTCTGACCTCGAATAGGAAATCGGGGACAGACCTTGAAAAACCTTTTAGCACTTCAGGGACTTGACCCGCGAAATCGGGGTCTGTCCCCGGTTTACTTCAGGGAAGGAAGTACGAGTCCTGCTGCTTCCCCGAAACCAAGCGTGGCGAAGCCATCCCTTGCGCATCGTCCGCGCTGGATGAGCTCGTCGCCGTCTTCGACGAAGTTTCTGGTTTCGCCGCCGGGGAGTTTGATGGAGTGTTTGCCGCCCTGGGTGAGCTCGATCATGGCGCCGGCGGAGTCGGCGCTGGGGCCGGAGATGGTGCCGCTGCCGAGCAGGTCGCCGGGCCTGAGGTTGCAGCCGTTGCTGGTGTGATGAGTGACGAGCTGGGCCAGGGTCCAGTAGCAGTCGCGGTAGTTGGCGTGCGACAGGCGCACGGCCGGCATGCCGGTTTCGCGCATGCCTGAGGTGCGCAGGTACATCTCGACCTCGATCGCGAAGCCGCCTTCGTCGCGGTCCTCGGGGTCGGTGAGGTAGGGCAGCGGCGCCGGGTCCTCCGGCGAACGGCGGAAGGCGTGCGTGCGGTAGGGCTCGAGCGCATCGAGCGTGACGACCCAGGGCGAGATGGTGGTGGCGAAGCTCTTGGCGAGGAACGGCCCGAGCGGCTGGTATTCCCAGGCCTGGATGTCGCGCGCGCTCCAGTCGTTGAGCAGCACGACGCCGAACACGCGCTCCAGCGCGTTGGCGATGCGCACCGGGGTGCCGAGCGGGTTGCCGGGGCCGCAGATGAAGCCGAGCTCGACTTCGTAGTCCAGCCGCTTGCAGGGGCCGAACGCGGGATGCGGCGCATCGGGAGCCTTGGTCTGGCCCCTGGGGCGCGTGATCTCGGTGCCCGAGACGACTACCGACGAGGACCGACCGTGGTAGCCGATCGGGATCCACTTGAAGTTCGGCAGCAGCGGATTGTCGGGACGAAACAATCTTCCGATGTTGGTCGCGTGGTAGATCGAGGTGTAGAAGTCGGTGTAGTCGGGGATCTCGACCGGCAGCAGCAGTTCCGCTTCGTTCATCGGCACCAGGCAGCTTTCGAGCGCGCGACGCGCATGGGCCGGCGCTTCGGAGGCGAGCGCGCGCGAGAGCGTGAGCCGCAGCGGGTACCAGTATTCGCGCCCCAGCGCGGCGAGCGCGTTCAGCTTCGGCGCGCGCCCGGCGTCGGCGGCCTCGGCCGCCTCGCCCTCGAAGCCTGCGACTGCGGCGGCGGCGCTTAGCTCGAGCACCTTGTCGCCGATCGCCACGCCCGCGCGCGGCGCTTCGAGGGTGCCGCGGCGGCGAAAGATGCCGAACGGCAGGTTCTGGATCGGGAAATCGCAGCCCGGATCGTTGGCCGATGCAATCCAGCTGGTGCGCTTCGGGTCGTGCGTCTCGTCGAGCTGCATTTTGTTATTTTCCCGGGTAGTTCTTGCGAAAGCCGTTCCAGACCGCGTCGTAGTCCTTCTGCCGCTCGCGCGCCTGCATCGCGAACCGGGTCGGCTTGAACACCCAGCGCGACTCCCACATGAAGGCAAGGGTGTCTTCCTGCTTTACGGGTTTCAGCTCGGCGGCGGTGGCCTTGGCAAAGCTCGCCGCATCCGGCCCGTGCGCGCTCATGCAGTTGTGCAGCGACACGCCGCCGGGCAGGAAGCCCTCGGCCTTGGCGTCGTACACGCCGCGCACCAGGCCCATCAGCTCGCTCATCACGTTGCGGTGGAACCACGGCGGGCGGAAGGTGTGCTCGGCCACCATCCAGCGCGGCGGGAAGATGACGAAGTCGCAGTTCGCCACGCCCGGCGCGCCCGAAGGCGAGGTGAGCACGGTGAAGATCGATGGGTCGGGGTGGTCGAAGCTCACCGTGTTGATCACCATGAAGCGCGCCAGGTCGTACTTGTAGGGCACGTAATCGCCGTGCCAGGCGACCACGTCGAGCGGCGAGTGGTCGAGCTCCATCGCGAACAGGCCGCCGAGGTATTTCGACACCAGCTGGTGCTTGCCGCCCGCATCCTCGAACGCCGCCACCGGCGCGAGGAAGTCGCGCGTCTGCGCCAGGCCCTGCGCGCCGATCGGCCCCAGCTCGGGCAGGCGGAACGCCGCGCCGTAGTTCTCGCAGGCGTAGCCGCGCGCCGCGCCGTCGGGCAGCTCGACGCGATAGCGCATGCCGCGCGGAAGCACGCAGATTTCGCCCGGCGCGACCTCGAGCTTGCCGAGCTCGGTGAAAATCGAAAGCCGCCCCTGCTGCGGCACCAGCATCATCTCGCCGTCGGCGTTCCAGAAATAGCGCCGCGCCATCGGGCGGTTGGCGCGGTAGAGGTGGACCGCGATCCCGCTTTGCGCATCGGGGCTGCCCGAGCCCGCGAGCGTCGCCAGGCCATCCAGAAAATCGGTCGGCTTCGAGGGCAGCGGGAACGGGTCCCAGCGCATGCGATTGGGCTGCGCGCCCGCATCGTCGAACGGGCCCGACGCGAATGTCGGGTGCGAAATCTTGTTGTAAGCCGCGTGCATCGCCGACGGCCGCAGGCGGTACATCCAGGTGCTCTGGTTCTCTGCCCGCGGCGCGGTGAACGCAGTGCCCGAGAGCACCTCGGGGTACAGGCCCTTGGGCGTGCGCTGCGGGGAGTTCTGCCCCACGGGCAGCGCGCCCCGCACCGCCTCGCTGGAAAAGGTGTTGCCGAAGCCGCTCTGATAGGCCAGTCTCGGCGTCGAGCTTTTCTTCATTGTGCTTATCTCCTGGTCCGATTGCATCCTATCAAAAACCCGTTCGCGCGAGGCCGACACGGCGAACTTGCGCGGTGTTACGCTGCAGTGCGATGCGTGCTCTGACGATACTCCTCCTTGCGCTTGGTTTCGCGCTGCCTGCGGCCGCCGATCCGGGCGACGCAGTGGCGTTCTATGGGATCGCCGACGCCTGGACCCAGGGGCGGCACGCGCTGAGCGAAATGCGCGTCGCGTGCACCCGCCCGCTCCAGGGCGTCTACCTATCGTTGCTGGCCGACGCCTCGGGCAAGGTGGTCATCGCGGCGGTCAGCGCGAAGCCGCCACGCGACGCCGAGTCGCTGCTCGGCCGCGGGCCGGACTCGACCCGGGACTGGGCGTGGCTGTGGGACCGCAACCACGACGGGGCGGTCGACTACCTCGCGTTCTTCCTGGGCTCGGACCTCGTGGCGCCGGGCGCGCTGCCGGCGGACTTCCCGCGCGGCAAGTCGCCCAAGCTCACCAGCGCGCAGCTCGACTACGTGCTGCAACACATGCGCAGCATCTTCTATCACGCCGCCGACGACAACTTCGACGGCAACGCGGACGCGGCGGTCTACCCGTATCGCGACGCCGAAACCTGGATCTGGGTCAGGGGGTTTTTCATCCTTCGCAGCACGCGCTTCGACGGCAAGGTGGACCAGGACTGGGCCTTCGCCGGGCGCCCGGAAGCCCGGCTGGGCCCGGCGCCGCGCAACGCGTTCGGATACCGGGTGAGGATCGACCCGGGCGAGGGGGAACCGGGCGAGACGGTGCTCGCCGGCTGGAGCCGCTGGTTCGGCTGGATCAACGGTGCAGTGCGGGACTGCGCCCTTGGCGGGACGCTGAGATAAGTCAATGTCCCGATCTGAAACGGGGATTGATCTGGGCGGTCCGGGAGATTAGTGTTACGCAGGTAGAGCGGAACCAAGCGACCAGCCGCGACTTCACCACGAGTCACTAGACGAGCACCTCCTTCCGGTTGCTTCGGCAGCCGGGTTCGAAGAGCCCCGGAATCTTTTTCCCGGGGCTTTTTTGTTTTCAGCGTGCGGCGTGGTTCGGTTCGCGCGGATGCAGGCAGCTCGCGTTCGCCCGCCCGGTGCTCACCAGCTGCGCCGCGATGCCGTCGCACACCTCGCCGAGCTGCGCCTGCGGGCCGCTCACCCGCATGCGCAGCCCCGGCGAGACCACCACGTAGAACGACGGCGCGCTCTCGGTCATCAGCAGCAGGTCGGTGCCCTCGAGCCCGCGCCGGCAGCGCGCGTACGCCACGCGGCAGTCCTTGCAGACCTTGGCAAGCGCCTCGAGAAAGCGCCGGTTCGCCTCGCCGCAGGACGCGCGGTCGGGCTGCAAGGTCTGCACCGCGCTGAAGGAAAAGCCGCCCGGCAGCTCGACCTTGGCGGTCGGGTAATAGCTCAGCGTCGCGACCCGGTAGTGCGCGAACACGCCGCCCACGGCGAGCAGCGCGACGATCAGCAGCGTCGCGACGCGCGAGCCGCGCCTGGCTTTACCAGCAGGGCGTCCAGCCGTACGGCGCATCCCAGATCACCTCGTCTTTCCTCAGCGCCACGCCTGCGATCTCCTCGCCATAGCTGCCTGGCTGGTCGATGCGCACCGCGACCCTGTCGCCGTCGACGCCGACCACGGTGCCGCGCACCCACTCGCGGCGCGCGATGCCGACCGGCATGGCGCGGCAGACCTTCTGCCCCTTCTTCGCCACCGCCTCGCGCGCCTCCTCGCGGAACTTGCGCTGCGCGAGCATCATCGGCGTGGGCGCGCCGACCGGCACGTCGTCCTTCCACTGGCCGCTGTACACGTCGCCGTTGGCATAGTGGTAGCTGCCCTGGCCGTTGCGCCTGTCGTTCGCGAACTCGCCCTCGTAGCGCTCCCCCTGCCAGGGCCCGCGGCCCCAGGCATATGTGCCGCGGCCCTGCTTGCGCCCGTCGACGAACTGGCCCTCGTAGCGGTCGCCGTTGGGCCAGGTCTTCACCCCCTGGCCGTCCTTCCTGCCGGCCTTGAACTGGCCGCGGTAGCTTGCGATGCCGGTCGCGTAGCCTTCGCCCTCGGCCAGGCCGTTGACGCACGGGCCCGCGTAGCCGCCCTGCAGCTCGGGGTCGATCACTTTGCAGGCGAGTGCCCCAGGCGGGAAGGAAAGCACGCCCAGGAGAACGAACGCGAAGCTCAGTCTAGCTGCCATGCGAGGTTTACCGATTGAGGCCCGACCAGCACTGTGGGGCCGTCTTTCTTCAGGCGCGCCTGGTGCTGTGCGTCCCAGGCAAGATAGCCGAGCCCGTAGCCGATGAGCGAGCCCGCGACGGTGTCGGAGACCCAGTGCCCCCGGCTGCCGATGCGCGCGAGGTTGGTGAGCGCCGCGGCGCCGTAGAGCCAGGGCATGCCGAACTCCTCGGCGTAGGGCGTGACCGCGGCCCAGATCGCGACCGTGTGGTTGGAGGGAAAGGAGTGGTAGCGGTCCTCGCTCGAGCCGGGCGAGAAATCGGCCTTGCCCAGCCCTGCGCTCGGGCGCGCGCGGCCGACGGCGTATTTGAGTCCCAGCGATGCGAGCAGCGCCACGCCGCTCCCCTCGAGCGCGGCGGTGCCGGCGTCCGACAGGCGCGGGCGCGAGTCGTCGAAGGCGAACATCGCCGACAGCCCCAGCGCCGCCAACGGCAGCGCGTTGCCGAGGCGCACGCCGTCTTTCATCCAGCTCGCATTCTGGTGATCGGTTGCGAAGCGGTACGCGCGCGTATCGAGGCTGGTCGAGGCCAGGGTGAGCCCGGCGCCGATGAGCGCGGTCTTCCACCAGTCGATCTGGCCGCCCGCCTGCGCCATGCCCTCGGCGTCGCCGGCGACGAAGTCCGGCCAGCGCCGCGCGCGCGGGACGGTGCCGAGCTCGGGCAGGGTGTAGTCGTCGTCCCGGTCGCCGAAGCGCGAGAGGCCGCCGTGCTCGTGCATTTGCAGCACGTCGCTCTCGGTGAGCCGGTACAGATCTCCGGGGGAGGCCACCATCTGCCCCACGTCGCGCGTCCACGGCGCGAGCGAGAATCCGGCCACCGCGCGGGTGTCCTGGGTCAGCAGGGTGTCGAGCGGAATCGACATGAAGATGCCCTTGTCGTGGTAGGGGCTGGATGGCGAGCCCGGCGTCGTGATGTCGTTGCCGTTGGTGAAGGTGTACCAGGCGCCGACCTCGGAGCCCGAAGCGAAACGGCGCTTTATCTCGAAGCGCACGCCTTCGTCCTTGGCGAGGAACCTTCCCGCGCGCGCGGTCGCGGTCACGCCCTTGGCCAGGCGGTAGTTGAGCGAGGCGATCGCGGTCACGGTCGAATAGTCGCGGGTGCCGAACAGGCCGCGGAAGTCGCGCTGCCTGACCGCGTCCAGCGCGACATCGGTCGCCCAGCGCCCGTCGCGCGGCAGGTAGAGCACCTGGCCGCCGACGCCGTCGTACATCTCCTCGTAGATCCCGCCCGAGACGCGCGCATACACCCGCCGCGCGGGCTGGAAGAACTTGTTCGCCACCAGGCGCAGGATCCTGGGCCCGCGTTCGCGCTTGTATTCCGCGATGTCGGTGCGCACGTGCGGCAGCAGGCTGTCGGAGGGCTCGGTGACGTCGCTCACGTTCTCCCACACGGTCGCCTGCAGGTCGCCCAGCAGCTGCACTCTGGCCGGGAACCAGCGCTCGTAGCTCGCCACCGCCGAGAGGTCGAACTTGAGCGCGCCGCTCGGGTCGTTGAAGTAGGCCGACAGCGCCGGGTGCAGCAGCAGCGTGCCGCCGAGCACGTCCTCGTCGCGCAGCGAGAAATAGTTGCCCTCGACCCCGCGCTGCACCAGCAGGCGCTCGGGGATCGGCTCCTCGAACGCGGCCAGCGCCGCGTCGCGGTCGGCGCTCTCGCTGCCGCCGGGCTTCGCGTACTCGATCGCCACCGTCGGCGCGAGCATCGCGCGCGAGGCCATGCCGTTGAAGTAGCGCTGCAGCAGCGGCACGTCGACGAAGTCGTAGGTCGCGATCGGCAGCTCGGCCTCGAGGTAGGTGACGCGGATCTCGCGCACCTCGAGCGGCGCGAACGAAAGCAGCGTCCTCGCCGCGCGCCCCACCGCGCGCGGCATCGACGAGATGCGGATGTTGCTGAGCTCGGCCGACAGCACGCCGTTGGCGTAGGCGATGCGCAGGTCGCGGAAGTCCTGCTCGTAAAGCGCCCGCGCCAGGCGCGCGCGGTGCTCGCGGCTTTCGGCCCACTGCGCCTCGGTCGGGCGCGGGACGATGCGCGTAAAAGGCGGCGGCTCGTCGATCTTGGGCACGAACTCCTTCGCCTCGAGCGGCACCGAGACCCAGGCGTTGACCCCGGCCTCGCCGTGGGCCGCGTACGCCTTCGCGCCCCACCAGCGGCTGCGGTATTCGATCCCCGCCGCCGGCGCCTTGCTGTAGTCCGCCGCGCCCGAGAGGGCGGCCTGGAAGTCGTGCTTGTAGTCGAAGGCGTCGTATTCGGCAACCAGGCTCCAGTTCGGCAGCCGCGGGTCGGTGTAGCGCACGCCGCCGAAGACGCCGTCGATGCGCTTCGAGCCGTAACCGAGCGTGAGGTCGAAGTTGCCGACTTGCTTCGAGGCCGCGCCGTAAAACGCGCGGAAAATGTCCGTGCCCTGCAGGTCCTGGCCTCCGACCACCACGCTCGGCCAGGCGCCGCGCTCGGGCAGCAGCTGCAGCTTCAGATCGAGCGATTTGTCCTTGTAGTCGCCGTAGTCGATCCCCGGTCCCGGGGCGAACCCCGGCACGTGCATGATCCGGGTGTAGCGGAACGAGGTTTCCAGCCATGGAAACAGCGCCATGCTCATCCACACCGCCTGGTAGGGGCGCATGAACGAGACGCCGCTGCGCCAGGTGCCCTCGGGCGCGATGCGCGCGTCGGGCATGTTGAGCAGCCCGCTCTGGCCCGTCGCGCTCGGCCCGACCACGGGCTCGGCGGCGAACGCCGCGCCCGCGGCGAGCGCCGCGGCGACGAAAGTGAGCTTTCTCAGCGCCATCCGATCCGACAAAAAAAGAAGGCCCCTTGCGGGGCCTCCTGCGGAACTCTGATTGTCCTAGTGATGGGTCGCGGTCGGGGTCGACCCGCCTCCGCCGCCGCCACCGCCCGCCGCCGCCAACCCGACGGCGACCATCGCCGCGATCGCGCCGCCCGAAAGCCCGCCCGAGGCGGCCGCTGCGCCGGTTGCGCCGCCTGCGCCGCCCGCCGCGCCGCCCGCGGCGGCCAGGTTAATCCCGCCCAGCCGCGCGAAAGAGCCGGCGACGCCGGACGGAAGCTGCGAGCTTGCGATCTCGATCGGACGCGTCCACACCGTATCGATGAATCCGAACTGACCCGCGCTGAACGAAACCGCGCCGCCCGTGTTGCTTACCGACACGACGCCCCGAGAAACGGATACATACAGGCTGCCCGAGGCGACGCTGAAATCTGCGCCTTTGACGCCGATGGTGGCTTTCGGTGTGCGCAAGCTGAAGTTGGCCGCGGAGTCCTCGGCGATGCGGCCGTGGACGAACCGCGCCGAGCCCGTCACGAAATCGAAGGCCGCCGCGCTCGCCTGCAGATTCCCGGCGTCGTAGCGGTAATCGAGCACCTTCAGTTCGGTGTTCTGGTCCAGAGCGACGATCTGGCCGTCGTCGAACTTGAGCACCACGCGCGCGCCGGCGCCGGTATCGATCGTGGTGCCGGGCTTTACCGCCGCGCCACGGGTCGCGGCCGAGGCGCCGGCGGGACCCGCCATTTGCACGCTGCCGGTTACCGATTCGACCATTCCTGCGGCGTGCGCGAGGCCTGCCAGCGCACCGCAGCACGCGGCCAGCGCCCAGCGCAAGAAGCGAGCGTGTCTTACATTGTCCATAGTCATCCCCCTGAAAGCGAATCGACCGCGCTAATGCTGGACCGTGGAGCTGCTGGACTTGTAGTTGCTAAGTGCCATTGCCGCCACTCCAGCCGCGATGATCGCTGCTGCAGTTCCGCCGGAGGCGGCCGCGGCCGTGCCGGTCGCCTCGCCCGCGCCCGCGGCGTCGCCGCCGGCCAACGGCTCAAGCGTCCCCGCGGGCAGCGACACCGCGTTGAGGTGCGCGAAGGCGCTGGCCACCTCGCCGGGAAACTGGCTCGCCGGAATCGCCTCGGGCAGCGTCGCCGCGGTCCGGACGAAGCCGGCCTGGCCGGTGCCGAACGCGACGGTGCCGGCCGAGTTGGTGGCCGAAACCACTCCATGCTCGACCGAAAGGTACAGGCTGCCGGAGGCCAGGTCGAAGTCGGTGCCTCGAACCCCGATCGTCACCTGCAGCGTGCGCAGCTGATAGTTGGCCGGCTCGGTCCGGGCGATCAGGCCGGTGACGAAGCGCGCTGCGCCCTTGAGGAAGTCGAACACCGAGCGGCCCGCGCCGGGCTTGGCGGCGTCGTAGCGGTAGTCGACGAGCTTGAACTGGGTGTTCTGGCCGAGCACCACCGCCCCGCCATCGTCGAACTTGATCACCGCCTGCGCGCCGTCGCCCGTCATGATCGTCGTGCCGGGCGGTACCGTGGCGGCTGGCGACGCCGCGACCTTGCTGCCGCTCGCGCCGATCATGGTCACGTTGCCTGATACCGAGTCGAACGTTCCGGCGGCATTCGCTGCGCCCGCGAAGCAAGCGGCGAATGCGATCAGCGCGCAACCCGCCATCCGAATGAAGTGTGCGTCAATCATGGCTGCCCCCTGAGACTCGAGTTGGCGTTTGCCTGATTCTTGTTCTGCGCGGACGCCACTTCCGCGGCAGTCCCCGGATTGTGAATCGATTTGGCGCCAAAGGCCAGAGGGAAAAGCGCCCTGCTTCAGCGCGAATTCAGCCGCCGATCCCATGCTCGGACACTTCCGAGCCGCTTTCCCGGCGCCCCGCGGGCCGGCGAAGGATCAGCGCGCGCGGCGCCTTGAAGCGCACGATCCGCCAGTAGAGCGTGACGTACAGGAGCGCAAAAGCGAGCGCAAAGAGCTCGAGCACCAGGGTCTTGTCCCAGAACAGCGTCGCGGGCACAACAGTAAGCGAGGTCAAGACGATCAGATAAGGGGTGGTAAGCGCGTTCCGTGCGCGTCGGTCCTGCACCGCGCGCGACCGCACCTTCCAGCGCACCAGGCGCCGGTAGACCAGGGTGTGCAGGTGCAGGCCGTCAGCCGACGCCGCGGGGCGACCGCGCAGCACGCGGCGGCGGTAGGACGAGAAGAGCGTTTCCCAGACCGGGTAGAAAAGCAGCAGCAGCGCGAACCAGGGTGATACCGACGAGTTGCGGTGAACCAGCAGCACCGCCAGCTCGGCGATCAGGAAGCCGAGCAGGTAGGCGCCGCCGTCGCCCGAGAAAGATCGTGCCGCGCGGGTAGTTCCAGACCAGGAACCCGAGAATGCTCGCGCCGATGACGAGGCACATCTGCGCGACGAGCGGGGTCGGACACCGCGGTCGCGACGACCGTCAATGCCGCGAGCATCATCCAGCGCCGCGACGGCGGAAAGACCGTTGAAGCCGTCGATGATGTTGAGCGCATGCGAGAAGCCGCCGACCGCGAACACCGTGAAGAGAAACGACGCCGCGCCGAAGCCCAGCAGCCAATCGCTGCCCCAGAGGTCCAGATCGGTAATACGCGCATCAAGGAGGAAGAACCCGACCGCTGCCGCGCAGAACGCCATCGCCAGCCTCGCGCTCGGGAGGAAAGCGCTTGGTCAGGTCTTCGCACAGCCCGCCGAAAAAGGCCGGAGCAGCGGCAAGGACGGGGATCAAGAACCAGTTTGCGTGCGCGCCGGATTGGAGCCACAGCGCGCCGAGGAGCATCCCGGCGAGGACCGGGACCCCGCCCAGGCGCGGCACCGACAGCGGCATGAACCTTCTGCGGCCCGGAGCCCGCGTGGTCCAGGCCCGCGCGGAAAAAGCGCGCCGCGCCGACCAGAAGCGCGCAGGCGGCAAAGGCCGAGAAGAAATGCGAAAAGACCGGCTTCCATCGCTGCTGGGAGTGTCTTATGTCGGACCGGGAAGATCAGTGACTTATAGCCCCGGACGAGCCGGACAGGCAATAGACAGACGCCGTAAGGGAACTCTTTCAGACAGCTGCTCAGGCAGCACTTCGCGTTTCGAGTGTACCAGGCCATCAGCTTCGCGCAGTCCGGCCGCGATGTCATGGGTGGGCGCGTAGCCGAGCAATCGGGATCGCCTTCGAGATGTCGGCCTGCGAATGGCGCACGTCGCCCGGCCTGAAATTACGATAAGCAGGCCGCGATTGCGACACCGACGGGAGCGCTCCGCGAGTCCGTCGCGGATTAGCTCGAAAAGTCGATTGAGGCTGGTTCGCTCGCCGACCGCGACGTTGTAGATCTGGTTCACCGCATCGGGATTGTCCGTCGCCGCCGCGAGAAGGTTGGCCTGCACGGCGTTCGCGACGTAGCAGAAGTCGCGGCTCGTCTCGCCGTCGCCGTTGATGAACACCGGCTCGTCTTGCGATCATGGCGGCGATCCAGCGCGGGATCACCGCCGCGTAGGCGCCGTTCGGGATCCTGCCGCGGGCCGAAGACGTTGAAATAGCGCAGCCCAATCGTCTGACAGCCGATAGCCGCGCGCAAAGACGTCGGCGTAGAGCTCGTTGACGTACTTCGTCACCGCGTAGGGCGAGAGCGGGCGCCGATCTTCTCCTCGACCTTGGGCAGATCCGGATGATCGCCGTAGGTGGAGCTCGACCCGGCGTAGACGAAGCGCTTCACGCCGCGCGTCGCGCGCGGCGACGAGCATGTTGAGGAAGCCGTCGATGTTGGCCGCGTTGCGTGGTGAGCGGGATCCTCGAGCGAGCGCGGCACGCTGCCGAGCGCCGCCTGGTGCAGCACGTAGTCGATTCCGTCGCAGGCCGCGCGGCAGGTCGCGAGGTCGCGGATGTCGCCTTCGATGAAGCGAAGCGCGCTCGGCCTGCGCCGGCGTCACGCGCGTCGCGCACCTCGTCGAGGTTGCGCCGGTGGCCGGTGGCGAAATTGTCCAGGCCGACGCACGTGCTTGCTCGAGCCGCAGCAAGGCTTCGACCAGGTGGCTGCCGATGAAGCCCGCGGCGCCGGTGACGAGCCAGCGCGCGCGGCGATTCGCGCGAGGCCGCTCGATGCAGCTCGGCGTAGGCCAATGGCTCACAGCCTCCAGAGCGTGCGCGCCGGCGGCGCGCACCGCGGCTCGGCGTCGTGGCGCGACTTCACGTCGACGAAAAGCCCGTCGCGTCGCGGACCTTGCGCGAGCACCTGCTCGAGGCGGCATCTCCACGTAGTGCCTGTGGGCGACGGCGGCGACGAGCGCATCCGCCACGGGCAGCTCCTCCCAGGCGCGCGAGCTCAGGCCGTACTCGTGCATCGCCTCGTCGGGATCGGCGAGCGGGTCGTGCACCGTGCACCTCGCAGCCGTAGCTCGGCGAGCTCGCGCACCACGTCGGCGACCTTCGAGTTGCGCAGGTCGCGGCAGTTCTCCTTGAACGTGAGCCCGAGCACGATGACCTTCGCGCCCTTCACGGCGCTGCCCATGCGGATCAGGTGCTTGACCGTCTGCTGCGCGACGTACGGCCCCATGCCGTCGTTGATGCGGCGGCCGGCGAGGATCACCTGCGGGTGGTAGCCCAGCAACTCCGCCTTGTGCGTGAGGTAGTAGGGGTCCACGCCGATGCAGTGGCCGCCGACCAGGCCCGGGCCGGAAGGGCAGGAAGTTCCACTTCGTGCCGGCGGCCTCGAGCACCTCCAGCGTGTCGATGCCGATGCCGGTCGAAGATGATCGCGAGCTCGTTCATCAGCGCGATGTTCAGGTCGCGCTGCGTGTTCTCGATCACCTTGGCGGCTTCGGCGACCTTGATGCTCGGCGCCTTGTACACGCCCGGCGTCGATCGACCGCGCCGTAGAGTCGCGCGACCTTCTCGAGCGTTTCGGCGTCATCGCCGGAGACGACCTTGAGGATCTTGGTGAGCGTGCGCGCCTTGTCGCCCGGGTTGATCCGCTCGGGCGAATAGCCGACGTGGAAGTCCTGCTTCCACGCAGGCCCGAGTCGCGCTCGAGCACGGGATGCAGACCTCTTCGGTCGCCCCGGGATAGACCGTCGACTCGTAGACGACGATCGCGCCCTTCTTCAGATGCCTGCCCACCGTCGCGGAGGCCGCGACAAGCGGCGAAAGTCTGGGCGGCGCGCGCCGTCGACCGGGGTCGGCACGGCGACGATCACGAAGTCGGCCGCGGAGATTTCCTTCGGTTCGGTCGTCGGGCGAAGGCGCGAGGCGGCGCGCGAGCTCGGCCTGCGACACTTCGCCCGTCGGATCGCGGCGCGCGCGGTAGGCACGCGACCTTCTCGGTCGGAGAGGTCGAACCCGATCGTGTCGTAGCGCTTGCCGAATTCGACGGCGAGCGGCAGCCCGACGTAGCCCAGACCGATCACGGCAACCGTGGTCACGGCTTGCAGTTTCTCCAGCCCGTGAGCGCTTCTTTCGTCGTTGGCATTTCTTGATTCTCCCTGTCCTCGATCGTGCCACAAAGCCTCGTTCCGGGCGAATGTACGCTTCGGTTGAGCTTCGCCACCCGAAACGCATTGCCGCCGCTCAGCTCACGAAGCTCCCTGCGGTGGATCCTGTGTTCTCCAAAAGCTCGCGATACACGGCGAGTGTCTGCTCGATCACGATGCGTTCGTCGAACTCGGCAAGCGCCTTGGCGCGGGCGGCTTTGCCCAGGCGCTGGCGCAAGGTCGGATCGCTCACCAGGTGTGCGATGGCCGCGGCCAGCGCGCCAGCGTCGCGCGGCGGCACCAGCAGGCCGTCCACGCCGTCGGTCACGACCTCCCGGCAACCGGGCGCATTGCAGGTTACCAGCGGGAGCCCGCAGGCCGCTGCCTCGATTAGCGATTTCGGCAAGCCTTCGCGGTAATAACTTGGCAATACCACGATATCCACCGAGCGGAACAATGCCGCCATGTCTTCAACGTGGCCTAACCATTCCAGCGCGCCGTCCGCGACCCACTCGCGCAAAGCCGATTCCGGCACGGCGGCGGGATTGCCGGCATCCGGAGTTCCGGCCAGCAGGAACTTCGCCGTAACGCCTTGCGCACGCAGCGCACGTGCCGCTTCGACGTACTCACGGATGCCCTTGTCCCACAGCAGCCGCGCGGCCAGCAGCACGCGCAACACGTTCGCTTCGCCGCGCTCTGCATCGGCGGCGCCCGGCGCGAAACGCGTGCAATTCACGCCCGAACCGCGGATCAGGCGCACGTGCGCGGCATCGCTCAAACCGGCTTGCTCGAATAACGCCGCGTCGTCGGGGTTCTGCAGAATCAAGCGCGCGCGCTCACCGCCTAGCGCAAGCCGCAGCATCGCACGCACCAAGGGGCGCAGCAAGCGCGCCTTGGCGTCATCGCTGCTGAACACATACCCCAAGCCGGCAACCGCGTTGATTCGGGCCGGGACTCTCGCCATTCGCGCTGCAAGCGACCCGTACACCGCGCACTTGATGGTGAAACCGTGCACCAGCGCGGGCCTTTCACGCAGGAAGAGCCGTGCCAGTCGCCACAGCACTGCGATTTCCCGTAGTGGGTTCAGGCTGCGCCGATCCATCGCCAGCGGCTGCCAGCGCAGGCCGAGCTCGGCAAACCTGCCGCCGTACTCTCCGGGGGGCGAGAGCAGCAGCACGTCGTAACCGGCGTCGCGAGCGGCAACGCCAGCGAGCGCCGGAAGTTCCAGAGGTACCAGTCGGTATTCGCGAATAGGACGACTTTCAATCTTGTCGCAATCCTGCTTCGGTGACTTGAGTCGACCGAGTGCGGCTCGGTGTCGAAGTTACTCAAAACGACTTCGGCCGATCCATGAAGTAAGCAGTGCTGCATTGACCTTCAGCCGAGATCATCCCGGTGTTCGTCCAGTCCTCGACTTCGCGATAATGCCGATGGTGAGGCATAGCGATGGCGGGAGAAATCTGAAGGGAAGCCCCGACACGCAGACCACCTCAAAGTGCGTGGCGAGCTGCCGAACTAGCTGGTTCCAATCGAAACCCTTGTGCTCGTGCCGTGCAATCCTGTCATTCCGTCCCAACGTAGCGTTTACCAATTCGTAGAACGCGTAGGATTCGGCGCCGACACGAAGCATCTTCTTTGCCAACCATTTCGAGAGGAAGACCACACCCTTCTCGTTTGGAACGGTCACAAAGAACCAGCCGTCCAAGTGCTCAGCGATCTTCCGGAGATAACCCGTCGACCATCTCCGGGGGGACGTGCTCCAACGTCTCCATGCAAGCAGCAAGCGTGAATCGTTCATCTTGCGCGAGGCACATCTCACCGGGGGTTTCGGCCTTTACGAAGCGATGGTCGGCTGTCGTGCGCGCCGCAGCCAGATCCAGCCCGCCTTCCCAATTTGCGTCGAATCCGGCATACCGCCGCGGCGCTGGCTGGATGAAGTCAAGCAACTTGCCGTCAAAGCACCCCAACTCCAGGAGGGAATCGGTTCGACAACCGCGTCTTGCCACCTCGGCCTGGATCCATCTGAACCGTGCAAGGTGATACCAAGCGCGCGGCCCGCCACCGAATAGGCGCTGGTTGTAACCCTCCACGTGGCTCGCCGAGTCGGTCACGGCGACCTCGCCTCCACGAAACCGTCCTGGAAACTCGTAACTAGGCGGCGCGAGTCAGTGCAGCGTGCACACATGCTCGGCCTGCAAAACAGCGCGAGTGTAATTGAAATCTGGGGATCCAGGTCCAGCGCCAGTCTCTTGAGGCCCGCATACTTCGCCAGCGCCGCCGGGTGTACGATGTGTGAAAGCACGCCCGCATTTTGTGCCGCACGGTGCCAGCTGTCCGCGCGCCAAATAACCACCTTGACGAAATTGTCCTCTACGCCGTGCTCGCTGTAAGTATGCTGAAATTGTTTGGCCTGTTGCCATACGCTACTGGCACTCGAGCGCCCGACATCTTGTTTCCAGTGAGCCATGACGTTCTTCAGGAAGAACCCTTGCCCGTCCACTGTGTGCCCCCAGTAGCGCGTCTAGGCAAAGTTGTCCTGGGTTCGGATGTCTACTGCCATCGAACATGAGCACCTTCGGGCGCTCAGCGATAACGGTGGTTGATACGCAAAAGTACATTGTAGTAACGCCGAGCTTCGAACGGATAAGGTTTGTATTAGACATTCTCATGACGATGCACTCGTTCGTTCGCTCAAGAAGCGACGTCCAGTTATCTGCTCTTCTGACGAATCCCGGGCATCCAACCACGCCTGGAACATCAGCACGTCCCACAGGCGATAGTGCTCATTCAGGCGACCGGCAAGATGGCCTTCCCACATCGCCCGGATCGGCGCAGGGTCGAAATAGCCTTCCTCGCGCAGACGCCGTTCGTCCAACAGTGCCTCCGCCCAGTCGCGCAGCGGGCCGCGCAGCCAGTGCTCGATCGGCACGCCGAAGCCCATTTTCGGGCGTTCGATCAGTTCCTTCGGCACGTAGCGGTAGAGCACCTGCCGCAGCAGCCACTTGCCCTGGCCGTTGCGCACTTTCTGCGTCATCGGAATGCGCCAGGCAAACTCCACCACCCGATGGTCCAGCAGCGGCACGCGCGCTTCCAGGCTCACCGCCATGCTGGCTCGATCCACCTTGGCGAGGATGTCGTCAGGCAGGTAGGTGACGAGGTCGGCGTACATCATGCGTTCCAACGGATCCGCGAGCGCGGCACGCCGCCCGGGATCGGTCAGAACGGTCGGCGGCTCGCTGCCGCCCAACACGACCGCTGCGGGGTCGCGCCAGTGCGACACCAGATAGCGGTACCGTTCGTCGTCGGTGCGGGCAGCGAGCATGTCGGCGAGAATCGCCGACTTGTTTCGCGGGTTTTGCAGTTGCAGGCGCGCGGGCAGCAGCGGCATCGCGCGTTCGAGCGCCTTGCCGAACCAGGCATCGTTGGCACGCAGCAGCGACGCGGCAGCGCAGCGCGCCGAATACGGTATGCGGTTCATCCAACGCCGCAAACCGACACCCCAAAAATAACGGTTGTAACCCGCGAACAATTCGTCGCCGCCGTCGCCCGACAGACTGACCGTGACCTTGCCGCGCGCCAGCTTCGATACCAGGTAGGTGGGGATTTGCGACGAATCGGCAAACGGCTCGTCGAACATCGCTGGCAGCTGCGGCACCACATCCAGCGCATCCTGCGGCGTGACATACAGCTCGTGATGGTCGGTACCGAGGTGCGCCGCAACGGCCTTGGCATGGCGTGCCTCGTCGTAGCTCGCCTCGTGAAAGCCGATCGAGAAGGTTTGCACGGGCCGCGGCGATTGCGCCTGCATCAGGGCGACCACCGTCGAGGAATCCACGCCGCCGGACAGGAATGCGCCGAGCGGCACGTCGGCTACCATCCGCAGCGACACCGCATCGCGCAGCAGCCGATCGAGTTGCTCGATCGCCTCGTCGTCGGTTAACATCGAGCGACGCCGGCTAGCGCCCGCCTCGGCCACGTTGCGCGCCGACCAGTACGGTCGTCGCCCGTTGCGCCAGGCTCGCCGCATCCATGGGCTCGCGCCGCCAGCCCCGCATCCACCCGCAGCAGCGTGCCCGGCATCAGCTTGCCGATGTTGCGGTAGATGGAGTATGGCGCGGGGACAACGTTGTGGCGGAGGAAGAGGCATAGCGCGTCGCGGTCCACCGGGTTGCCGAAGCCCGGCAACGCGGCGCAGCGCCTTCAGCTCAGACGCGAAGGCGAACATGCCCGCAGCCCAGCCGCAATACAGCGGCTTGATCCCCAGTCGGTCGCGCACCAGCGTCAGCGTGCGCTCGGCCTTGTCCCACAGGGCGAACGCGAACATGCCGATGAAGCGTTCGAGCGCGCCTTCCAGCCCCCAGTGCTCGATCGCCGCCAGCATCACTTCGGTGTCGGAATGGCCGCGAAACGCGTAGCCGGCCGTTCTCCAGATCGGGCCGCAGGCGCGCGTGGTTGTACACCTCGCCGTTGAAGGCGATCACGTAGCGGCCGCTCGCCGACGTCATGGGCTGGTGCCCCGCGGCCGACAGGTCCACGATCGACAGGCGCCGGAACCCCAGCGCAAGGCCGGAATCGCGAATCCTGGAAATACCCTTCGTCGTCCGGTCCGCGATGGCGGAGCGCGCGCGTCATGCCGCGCAGCGCGGCCGAGGCGTCGTCGCCCCCGAAGCGGTGCGCGACATCCCAGAAGCCCGCTATGCCGCACATGCTTCGGACCTTGCCGCGAGCGACCGCCAGAGCTCGGCGTAGGCTTGCGCATTCGCCGCCAGCGAGTAGCGATCGATGATGCGCTGGCGCGCACGCTGGCCCAGCTCGCGGCGGCCTTCCGCACCCAGCGCGGCAAGCCTTGCCCAGCCCTCGCTCAACGCGATCGGGTCACGCGGAGGCACCACGACGCCGGTCTCGCCGATGATGTCGCGCACGTCGCCCACGTCGGTCGCCACGCACGGCGTGCCGCAGGCCATCGCCTCGGCTATCGCGTTCGGAAACGCTTCGCCCCAGGAAGAAGAAGAAGCGATATCCAGCGCGTTGTCCACCGCCGCGATGTCGGTTCGGCGGCCGCACAATCGCACCTTGTCGCGCAACTGCAGCTCGTCGATCAGCCCGGCCAGCTCCGGGTTGCTCTGGTCCGCGCCGTCGCCCACCAGCACGAACACCGCATTCGTATGCTCGGCCGCGAACTGCGCAGCCGCGCGCAAGAAGTTGGCGTGATCCTTCACCGGATGCACCCGCGCGACCAGGCCGATCGCGAGCGCGTCCTGCGCGATACTCAACTCGGCGCGGATCCGTGATCGTGCAGCCAGATCGGGCGCGAACGCACGTCGTATCGAACCCGTTCGGTATGACGGCACCGCGTGAGTCGTGGAAGCCGAACTTGGCATGTTGTGCGCGGCTTACCGCCGAGTTGTACACGATCCGCGCTGGCCAGCGCGACAACTGCGCGCAGGCGCGGATCACCCAGCGCGTACCGCGCCTTCTCCTGCTCGAGCGAATAGAGCGAATGGCGTACCCCCCATGCCAGCGGCACACCCAATCCGACCGCAGCAACCGTGGCCACGAAGTTCGCGTGGTACATCCAGCCCTGCATTACGTCCGGCCGTGCGCGACGCAGCAGGCACCGCAGCTTTAACAAGTCAGCTGGGCGCCATCCGCCCGGCGCGCATGCCGAGATGATGCAATTCCGCGAGCTGCTGCGATCCTTGCGCTCAACTCGCCTTCCGGCCCCAGCGCCACCACGGTATGCTGAAACTCCTGCGGCGCCAGCGATTCCAGCAGCCGGCACAGCGCCATTTCGGCGCCGCCGGTGTTGAGGCCGGTGATGACGTGCAGGATCTTCACGATAGGCCCATGCTGAGAGCGCCTACGAGGGAGTCAAGCTCGGTCAGAGCGATGAGCGTCGGAGAGCTAGTGTGTTTGGTCATACCAGCGATTAGCCGAAGCAGCATCCCCTGCGGCCCCACACTCAACACGAGTCACTACGCGGCAATTATGTATGTTCGCCGCGGGTGCGCACGCTAGATTTTGGTGTTCGGGCTGCGTTTCGAAACAAACTCGGATTCCACTTGAGCGAGTCCATTTGCAATCTCGCTCCAGAGCATCGACAGGAAGATACTTACTACAAGGATCAGCAGAATCTGTCGCTCGAAGTGAAGCTGGACCATCAATTCATTTCGGCAAATATAAAATGCCCACGGGACCCCTAGACTCGCAGCAAATGCTCGAACAAGCGGCCGGGTCGACGACAGGAGCATGCTTCCAAGCCATAGCCCGAATAAGAAAAGACCCAAGTACACGGCTAATCCCACATTGCCGCCTACGCTAATTGCCTCTGCCCAAAAATTCCCGCCCATTCCCATAAACTCCCGCGTGCCGGGAAAGAGATCATCTTGAAACTGATCGTTAAACGACTTGTTGGCTAAACCCAGTTCAGGCGAGTAAGAAGAGAATCAGCGGGATCCCTGCCAGGTAATCGGCTGAGATGGAATACTTTGTACGGATAACCTCGTTCAGGATAGCTTGTATGATGAAAGGCTCGCCCAGGACAACGCTTTGCACGTAGTACTCGCTGCTCGTCAGTGTCGAAAGCGCTTGCTTGAATTCGCCTGCCTTAATGTCAGGGAAGACGCCTTTATAGAAAAATGCAACAGCTGCTGCTGTCGATAGTGCAAAAATTGGCTTCCAGCTGATTTTCCGCCGCGAGCCCGGATCCTCGGCGCGCTTGGTGATGTACAACACGCCACCTACGACTAGCGCCATTACCGCCCACGCTCGAAAGCCGATATAAAGGTCAAAGCCCAAAATCGCGAATGCCAGAAGAAGTATGGTCTTATTTCGCAATTCCACTGCAAACGCTACAGCAACATACGCCGAAATGATTGCTAACGAATAGCTTCGACCGGTCGCACTCAGCACTACAAGCTTGTCTTTGGAAAACAACTCGCTTCCACCGGATGCAACCCCGTAAGCGAGCAGGGCCGCGGAAACGGAAAGCGCCGCCCATGCGGAAAACCTCGTCCCCTTCAGTTGCCACGTCTTGCCAGAGGTACTCCTCTTACCCTTTGTCCACAATCCTCCAAGCACGATCACTACAAGCACTAGACTATTGACAACATAGGTACGCGGCAGCAGGGCAATTGGCACGAAAAGTCCACCTCGTTCCGGATAGACTGCGAAGCCAAACAACAATGGAGACGAATAAGCAATCTCCGATAGCAATGCCACGGCGAAGAGCGCCGGAAGACTTCCTCTCACGACAAGGGCGAGCCCAACCGTCGCTATCAAAACATAACTAGCAAATACGAGTGAGTGGGCCTCTGGCACTCTCTTACTCCGACTTCATTAGGTGATGAGGTTGACGAGGTTCGATCGGGTCAACGCTATACACTTCTCCAACGAAAAATTCCGCACAATTTGCATCCTAAGCCCGGCGGCAATTGTGAGTGGAGGAAGCTGCGCAATGCTGATCACAGCAGCAGAGAAACTTCTGGCGTCCCGTTTAACAACCCACTGGCTATTGTTCAAGATCTTTCCAGAGTCTCCCGCATTTGTAGTAACACACGGCGTGCCACACGCCATTGCCTCTGCGAGGACGTTGGGAAAGCCTTCGCTAATCGAACTGACGGCGACAACATCGAGCGCGTTGTAGATGCCGACAAGATCGGTTTGAACACCTAACCAAACTACGGGAAGTTGCGCCAGTTCGCGCGAAACGTATTGCCTTAACCGCCGACCAAATTCGGCAGGGCCATCGCCGATGCATACGAATACCGCTTGCGGGAGAGTCGCTGCTATATATCTTGCGGACTCGAAGAACAAGGTGTGCCCCTTTAGGGGCTCTAACCTACCAACTATTCCTATCGCAATGGATGATTCATTTAGGCCCCATTGGGCACGTACTCTGTGTCGAGCATCTGGATCAGGCCGAAACACGCTTGTGTCGATGCCATTGGGAATAACGATGGTTCGTGCGGCTGGGAACCCGCGCGAAACGACGTCTATGCGACCTGCCTCAGAATTGCAGATTATTAGGTCAGCAAAGGCACTGAGCCAACGCTCCACATGCGCTGCAAGGGCTGCGCGCCGCCCGTAGACTCGCCAGTTCGTGTTCGCGCTGCGAATTCCCCAAACAATCTTCGTCCGGCGCAGGAACGGCTTCATTAGGACGGCGAGAATGTTAGGCCCGAGCATGAAGCTGTATAAGACGTCAGGTGCAGATGCCCGAACTGCAGCAATCAGGCGGGGCACGAATCCTATAAGGTCCCAGAATCCCTTCTTTCTGAGCTGTATTAGAGGAAGGTGTGCTGCGACGAGATCTTTCTCGAAGTCACCGCCTTCATACATGACTGCTACTCTCACGTCGTCACCCGCTTTCTGTAGCCCTAGCGCCAATTGGGTCAATTGGCGCTCTGCGCCCCCCCGGCCGAGTGAACGTGCCAAAAAAATTATCCTCAATGCGTGCCCCAACGGTGCGTCAGAAGCACGCGCCCCCGACTCTTGATGCCGATGTGTTTGTCGCTGGCATATGTTCCAAACAAAGCCTTTGCCGACGCGCCGAATCCAACAGAGCGGGATCGTGGGTTACGACACGTTGCGGGTCTGGGGATCCGCTACGCGCTTGCTTGCGATGAACTCGTTACATCCCGGGCGTCTACCACAGGTCCTTGCGACCTCGACAGTAAATTCGCGGGAACATAGAAAATCCACGACGAGGCTCGGACGTGCTACTTCAAAGGGGAGACCCCCGAACGGTAGAGTCCTTCATGTCAGTCCAATAGGACATTCCACGACCGAGGCTGGTCTTGCGCTTCCACGCGTGCGGATCATTCGCCCAAGAATTAAGTAGGGAAAGTGCACGCCAATAAGTAGCCATCGAAACATTGGGCCACGGTTGTACAGCACCTTAATCGCCTTCCAGTAGCGGCTCGCCCATCCCTGGTCGTTATAGATGGCGATGAAGAGTTTCCCTTCGTCCCGCACAGAATTGGCAATATTGGAAATCGCCTCCCACATCGCTCCAGTGTGATGTAAGACTCCCCAAGAATACACAATATCGAATCTTCCGAGCCCATCCAGAAATTCTTTATCAAGGACGGAGCCCCCCAGGACTTTCCAACGATGGGACGCGTCGGGGGCAAGTTGGCGCAGCGCCTTCGTGCATTTCACAGACAGTGGATCGAAGTCAAACGACACCACGCTGGCCCCGAGCGCAGCGGCGGCGAGCGAGTGAATGCCGCTACCGCAGCCTGCATCGAGGAATGTGCGACCTTTTCAGGTCCGACACACCGAGCATCTGTCTAAGGGCCTCCTTTGCCTCTTCGATCTTATGGTGCTCGATACCCTCTAGAAACTCCGCCCAATTCGCGCCAAACGGAAATCGTGTCCGCTGCTGGATATCGCTATTCGCGTCTTTGTCAACGATCATTGCGGTTCCGGGCGCTCTTTTCTTAGCCCCGACGCCCAGTCCAACAGTCGTCGCAGATTCGATTGCCATTCGTAATCGCGCCACATTCGGCTATAGCCTCCCTTCGCAACTTGGACTCTCTCATCTTCGTTTAAGAGATAGAACTCGATCTTGGCAATCGCATCACCGATGTCGTCGTAGTACACAGCCTCACGGCCAGGGAGGAAGATGCTCTCATGCGCATCAAGTCCGGCCTTGTCGCAAAGGAGCATAGCTCCGTGAGCGGGCACCTCGTACATGCGCATGTTCCCCGATTCTAGGGGTGTTCGACAGATGCATATTGATGCCGATTTTCGTGCGCACGTACAGTTGCTCCCGTTCTTCTACGCTGACGGGTCGCACCCGCATCCACAAAATCGGTTTGCGTCGGAGTACTCCCCTGACCAATCCGAAGTAGCCCCGTAGCGGCCACTGGCCGACGATACGAAATCGTTTCCCGAATCGTCTTCGGATTTGGGTTAATCGGTCAATCTTGGCTCCGTAGGGCTTTCCGACGTAGAGCAAGTCAATATCGCGCGCTCTGAAGAATCGCTCTGTCGGCTCAAGGTGAGTAAATGGATGTGGAACGAGTGGCCACCAGACTGAGTTGCGCACGCCCCACGCAAGCATCTTGTCCTTGAACAAATTCCGTTCGTCATAACTTGGCGAAATATAAAAGGCGCCGTCGAATGCCCAAAGGTAGGGCGTGCCTCTCACATAGGAGGAAAAGGGATCGTCGACGAACCCTAGAATCTTTATCGGTTTCCGCAGTTCATTAGCCAGAATTTCAGGGTGAATGGGATTGTAATTGGCGAGAATCAGTATGTCCCTATCCCTAGCGTCCTCTACGAATTCCTCGACGAGTCGCATGTACAGAGGGTCCCGCTGTCTATATAGGCGGTCGACTCCTGCGGCTGAGTAGAGTCGCGACCTAAAGAAATAATTGTCGCGGCCACCCGATATGAACTCTGCAATATTGAAGTGACGGCTGGGTTCAACCTTCGCGAATGGATCCGAGATCCGAATGTCGTACCCCGGGAGACTGATCTGCTTCGGGAAATCGCGAAAGAGCAGTACCTTGATCTCGTCGCTCATGTCTTGTGCGGCAGGCGGGCGCCAGGATCTGAGATGTGGGTTTGGCGCGAGAGCGCGGACATTAAGTGTGTCGCTTGGACCTGAGAACGAAGTTTTGACTCGGAAGCCAATCCTTGTTGCGGTAGGTGCGAAGGACTTCGAAGCAGGCTTCCATTCGCCGCAATAGGTCACGTACCTTGAAGCCCTTCAGACCTATTTCCCAATAGTGTTGTCCGTCCATATACAGTGGTTTGCTCCGGCTGGGTCTTTCAAACCATTTCGAGACCGTCAACAACAGAGACAAATCAAGGGCCCTAAAGTTGGATTGAAACCGAAGCTGGGTGTAGACGCCATTCACGGGTAAGTACACTAGACCAAAGTGTCCAACGCGAGCGATCTCGGAAAGCGCTTGTTCCAGATAGTCCTCCGAGAGGTGCTCTAGGACATGCGATGCGATTACTGCGTCAAACTGCCCGGTTGCAAATTGACTGAGGTCGTGCACGCTCCCGATTACGTCCGGATTGAACGTGGCGTCGATGTCCAGGGTCGTGACCTCATACTGACGCCATCTCAGCACCGCGCTCGCCAATCCTTGACCGGGCCCGACAATCAGGAGCTTCCTGCAATGAGGGAGCCCTTGGAGATCGCGGAATTGATAGTACGCGTTAACGAAATTGCTCAGGTCCAGTCGCTTCGCCCACTCCTGGGCATCGACCGGCATAGGGGCGGGAGAGGGCGGCGCGGCGGAGTTTCTCGTCGACTCCTTCTTGTTCA
Organism: uncultured beta proteobacterium; assembly: GCA_963755395.1. Lineage (GTDB taxonomy): Bacteria > Pseudomonadota > Gammaproteobacteria > Burkholderiales > SG8-39 > DAHVFK01. Next base: position 597,786 of record CAVWJJ010000004.1, read on the forward strand.
TGTCGGCATTTAAGTTCTGCGAGAAGGCGTGCGGTAGAAGTTCGGGCTTATGCGCGCCATAGTATTTAGCGAGCTGCGATATGAGTTCGTCGGCCGTCGATGCTGGGTAGCGAGTAATTAATGCCAATTTTCCATGTAATGAAGGTGACCGAAATCAGTCCAAGCGCCGCAGCTAAAGCGTAGCTGATTGCCAGGCCCACCGCGCCATGACTGGGGATAAGAGTCCACGCAAGTGCTACAAGAAGCAAGTCCCGAGGTATAGAAATCAGGCAAAAGGACATCCACATACGCGCCTTGCTTTGCACTATCTGATAAATGGCAACGCCCATTCCTTCAGCGATCGCGCCGACAATCAAGATATTGAGGAGCAAGTGCCCGCCGTGAATTTCGTCCAAAGAGCGAAAGGAGCGTGCCGCCGAACAGAGCGAGTGGCCTCCTCCAATAAGTAGAGTCAGGACCGTAAACGCGAGGTTGGCCCAGAACGCGGCGCGGTATTGAGCAATCTGATGCTCGTTGGCAAAGTTGTTTATGACGGATGTTCCAACGCTATTTGCTACTGTTGGTAAGAACAGCAAGAGGGCTCGTAGATTGCTCGCGGCGGCGTATAGACCCATGTCGGCGAGCCCATTCTGCTGCCTCACCAGCAGCGCGTTCGCTGCCCAAATTGCAGCCAATGCTGACACGCCACCCAGAGAGGCCGGCAGGGCGAATTTGAACAAGAGATCCGTTTCGCGTGCAACGCCCTTTCTTGAAGGGACGATGCCCTGGCTCGCCGCTCCTCTTCTCAACGCCGTGCCGTATAGCACCCATCGAACTGAGGCACTAACAACTAATCCGACAATCACTCCATCCACCCCATATAGCAATCCCATCGTTCCGCAAAGCGCAACGTGCAGGACGGCAGCCGCCAGCTGACAGATGCGAAATCACGGTACCTCTCGAGGCCGGCAAGCGCCCCGACCTGGAACCCGTTAATGGTCGCGAATAAGACTACGCCACTGGCCAACGCGATGCTTTCGACGAGGGACGGGGTGTCGAGGATGTTCTTGGCAATATGGGTGGATCCAAGCAGTAACACCAATGCTGCGACAACGCCTGTTGAAATCGTCACTAACGAACAAAGTCCGAGCATGCGACCGGCTCTCGCCTTGTCTACGTCGCGATACTGTGCAATGAACTTGTTGGACTGAGCCCCATCCCTACCTGGGCGATTCCGGCGACAGAAACGATTGTGCTTTGAACTATGGCGAACTCGCCGAATGCTCTCTTGCCGAGAATATTGGCAAGAAGAAGCGCGGCAACGAGATTGGCGCCATTCGTAGCTGCAGCCGCCACGAAATTCCAGGCAATGCCGCGCCCGGAGCCTTTCGCTTAAGACGCATGCGAGCGCGCCCGACACTTTGTGCGCATCCCGGACTTCAACGCCTTGCCGGTGCGCTGACGACCACATAAACGCCTAGCCTATTCCGAGCGGCACTTCAACATCTCTGGAGCTGCATTCGCCAGTGGCGGTCGCTGCGTGCGGAATGCCATAGCGAGAACTTGGCGTGGATCGTCGGCGCGGCAGGTCCGACGTGCTTGGCGGACTGCCTGCACGCAAAGTCATATGATCCGCTTGAGATGGGTGGCTAGCCGCTCCAGCTTGCTCGCCGTGGCCGGGCTTGACCTCGCCCCGCGGACGGCCGCACGCGCAACGACAAAGATCATCAGCAATACGCCGGTAGCAAGCGTTGTGAGGATCGCGATAAGCGCTCGTCTCGGACTCGATTTCCTTTCGGGAGGAACTGCAGGATCAACCACCTGGATAATCGCGCCCTCGCGAGACTCATCCAGCTTCGTCGCCTCGTATTGCTTTGTCATGAATTCCAGGAGCGCTTCCTGATATTTGAAGTCGCGGAAACGATTAAGGTAGTCCGCATCGCGAGGGTTAACAGGAGTCTCGTTGAGCTGAACGCCGGCAAGTCGGGTGCGAAGAAGCGTCCAGTTTCTCGCTTTGCCTGTTGGTATTCAGGGCTTTGCTCCGTAGCGTAACCACGCATAGTCGACAGCTTTATTTCTTGCGCCGTTAGCTGCGCTTGTAATCTTGCAATGCCCGCTACCACCGCTTCGGGGGAGGACTTGACCAGCGCTTCTGGGACACCCGCTTTCGAAAGTTCGGCTTGTGCGTTCTTCAGAGACTCGAGTGCTGCCTTTCGCTGCTTCTCGAAGAACAGGCGGCGCTGCTGTGCATCTGTGATGGCAAGATTCCCATTCAGTTGAAACAGCTCATCGACGTAGGCGTTCGCGATGCTAGCGGCGCGCTTGGGATTCTTGTCTTCGACTTGAATTGTGATAAGCCCGTCTTTGCCGGCCCTTACTTCCGTCGCGCTTGCAAGGTGTTTCCGCGCCGTTTGCCGGAACCTTGCGTCGTACTGCTGCAGCAAGTTGAACCGGTCGATCAGTCGATCGGCGATGGTGGCGCCACTTTTTAGGAGAGCAACATATAGGTCAGCGGGGTTCTTGATACTAACGCCGGCCGCACCCGCCAAGTCCGACAGATTGCTGAATTGTGAAGCGAGCATTCCCAGGGAGCTCGGTTGCCGCTGTGGGGGCAGTATCGATGTTTCCGCCGTGTACCTTGGGGCAATTAGATATGTGATCCCCATAGCGACAACTCCTGCTAGAAGGGGACCGAGGACCAGCAATCGAGCGTTTTCTGCTAATACGAGAGCCAGATCAAGCAGGTCGATCTGTCTGTTTGCCGTTGTTGAGGACGGCGTCGACATCGTGTCGAGTTCGTCGGCCATCGCCTACTTGTTCAACACGTGGATCGCCGCCGCGCCCAGGCCGAACTGGTAGATGATCTGGCTCCAGTCCTTCAGGCTGCGCCAGGTGGTCCGCGGTCGAAGTCTTCGGGCACGACGATGGAGTCGCCGGGCATGAGGCTCGCGCTGGCGAGCGAGGCGGCAGAGAAAGCCGGAGTTGCGGTTGCTGACGACCGAGCCGTCGGCCTTGATGACGTAGATGCTGTCGGTGTCGGCTTCCTTGCGCGGGCCGCCGGCCTGGGCGAGGTAGTCGGCGACGGTCTTGTCGGGGCTGTAGACGAAGGAGGACTGGTTGAAGACGGTGCCGAATACGCTGACCATCGACGGGCGGCGCGGGACGAAGAGCTTGTCGCCGTCTTCGAGGGCCATGTCGGGCAGGTCGGCGACGGTGGCGTGCGGGGGCAGCTCGAGCACGATGCGGCCGTCGGGCTTGAGGGTCTGAAGCCGCGTGAGCATGGCCTGCTGCGCCTGGGCCTGCTGCTCGGCGGCGCCGGACGTCCTGGGCGGTGGTCGATTCCGAGGTGCGCTTGGCGGTGGCGCGCGGCGAGGTCCTGCTGCAGCTCGGCGACGGCCTGCTTGAGGCGCTCTTCCTGCTGCTTGCGGGTCGATTCGCGGGTGAACGCGGCGCCGTAGAGGTAGGCGTCCTGGGTCAGGCCGCCCACGCGCACGACGAGCTGGCGCAGGGTTTCGTCTTTTGCGCCTGGTACACGCCGGCGTGGGCGAACTCGCCTTCGAGGCTCACCACTACGGCGCGCCTCTCGCGGGGGCCTGGACGTCGGTCTTGGAGAAGACGGTGACGATGTCGCCCGGCTCGAGCGGCAGGTTCTGCGACGGGTCGTTCTCGAGGATCGCCTTGCCGAGGTTGAACGGGATGAGGGTGGTCGATGAGGTCGTTGCGGTTCAGGCGCTCGATGACGGCGTAGTCCCAGTTGATCTCGTCGGCGAGGTTGCGCACGTCGCCGGTGAGCTTGTTCTGGCTGACCGTGGTGGAGGTGCGGGCTTCCGTATCGGTGCGCACGGCCTGGTTCTGGCGCTTGTAGTACTCGGGCGTGATGAGCGCGTCCTTGTTCGGGATCAGGTCGCGGATGCGCATCCCCGGATTGTAGGGATAGCGCAGCGGCGGTGGCGACGTTGCCGCGCAGGGTTACGGCGTTGTCGAACTTGGGCAGGATCGCGAGCACCGAGACGAGGTCGCCGTCGTGCACCGGGCGCTGGGCGGTGGTCGCGTTGTAGTCGAGCTGGTCGACGATGCGGCCCTGGCGCTTGTCGATGCGCTCGACCGTCACCTGCTTCGACTGCGCGGTGGTGGCGAGGCCGCCCGCGTAGCCCATCAGGGTGCCGAGGGTGGTCGGGCCCTTGAGCTCGAAGATGGCGGGGTTGTTGACGCTGCCGGTGACCGCGGCCAGGGGGCCGATCGGCGGGATGTAGATCACGTCGCCGGGCAGGAGCTTGGCGTCCTTCGATTTGTCGCCCGAGAGCAGGAGGTCGTACAGGTCCAGGTCGGTGACGACCTTGCCGTCGCGCTTGAGCTGGATCGCGCGCATCGAGCCGGCGGTGGAGGGGCCGCCGGCGGCGAAGATCGCGTTCACCAGGGTGCTGAGCGAGCTCACGGTGTAGGCGCCGGGGCGCTTGGCGTAGCCGACCACGAACACCTGCACCGAGCGCAGCTGGCCCATGGTGACCAGCAGGTCGAAGTTGCGGAAGTTGCGCGACACCGCGGTCTTCACGAACTTCGTGATGTCCTTGTACGCGATGCCGGCCACCGCGATCGAGCCCACGCGCGGGATGTTGATCATGCCGTTGCGGTCGACCACCGCGCGGTAGTCGATGTCGATCTGGCCCCAGGCGCGGATCAGGAGCTCGTCGCCCGGGCCGATCACGTAGTCGGGCGTGACCGGGACGTTCTGCACCGGGGCGAACGTGGAGGGTGCGCCCTCGAACAGGTTGTAGCCGAACAGCGGCAGGCGCTGGCCGGTGGAGTTGTAGATGAAGGTCTGGAACTCGTTCTTCTCGGGCGCGGCGGTTGCGAGCGCCGGCTTGGGCGCGGGGGCGACAGCCGGCTCTACGGCAGGGACCTGGAGCACGGTCGGCACCGCGGGTGGGTTGGTGATGACCGGAGTGCGAAGCGGCGTCGCTTGCGGATTCTGCTGCTCCGGGCCGGCCGACACCCCGTAGCCGTACGCGCCGGGGGCGATCTGCGCGGCGGCGTTGCCCATCGCGAGGCCGAGAATCAGCAGGGATTGAAGCAGTCTTCTCGCCAGCCGCACGTTGCCTCTCTCAGCTCGGGTGATGCCGCTTCTTGGTTGTTGAGAACCCGAACCCGGGCGGCGGCTGCAGTCGATTCTAGCCTAACCGAAAACCGGGGACAGACCCCCAAAGGCAAGACCCGGAAGAACCGGGGTCTGTCCCCAAGCTTGCCTATTTAAGCGACAGGCGCCGCTCGACGAAGGCGAGCAGGTCGGCGAGGCAGGCCTCGACGGTCTTTTCGCCGCTTCTCACCTCGAGCTCGGGGGCGGACGGGGGCTCGTAGGGGGCGGAAACGCCGGTGAAGTCTTTCAGGTCGCCTGAGCGGGCGCGGCGGTAAAGGCCCTTGGTGTCGCGCGACTCGCAGACTTCGAGCGGGGCGCTGATGTAGATCTCATTGAAATATTTCGAGTGACGGGCGCGGATGCGCTCGCGGTCGACCCGGTACGGTGAGATGAAGGCGGTGATGACCACGAAGCCGGCCTCGGCGAAGAGCGCGGCGACCTCGCCGATGCGGCGGATGTTCTCGCTGCGGTCCACGGGCGAGAAGCCGAGGTCGGTGTTGAGGCCCTGGCGCACGTTGTCGCCGTCGAGGGTGTAGACCTGGTAGCGGCGCGCGAAGAGGGTCTTCTCGAGCTCGATCGCGAGGGTGCTCTTGCCCGCGCCGGACAGGCCGGTGAACCACAGGATCCCGCCGCGGTGGCGGTTGGCAGCAATGCGGTCTTCTTCGCTGACGCGGTGGGCGACGGTGAAGACGTCTTTCGATATGGGCATGCGGCGAGTTTAGCTAAAACCGGGGACAGACCCCGATATCTCAAAACCGGGGACAGACCCCGAAAAACAGAACCAGGAAGAACCGGGGTCTGTCCCCTGGCTAGCCCATCCGGCCGGGGAGCCAGGTGGCGAGCAGGGGGAAGGCGATGATGAGCGCGATGCGTACGACGTCGGCGGCGATGAAGGGCAGGATCCCCTTGGCGATGGTCTCGAGCCTGATGTTGGCGACGCTTTGCAGGACGAAGAGGTTCATTCCCACCGGCGGGGTGATCATGCCGATCTCGGACAGCGTCACCAGCAGCACGCCGAACCAGATCGGGTCGAAGCCGAACGACTTGACCAGGGGATAGACCGCGCCCAGCGTCAGCAGGATCATGGAAAGGCTGTCCATCAGGCAGCCGAGCACGATGTAGAACGCGCACATCGCGGCCAGCACCTCGAAGCGGCCCCAGCCGAGGTCGCGCATGAATCCGATCATCGCCTGGGTCAGGCCGGTGGCGTCGACGAAGAAGTTGAACACCGAGGCGCCGATCAGGATCATGAAGATCATCGCGGTGGTGCCGGCGGTCTCGAGCAGGCCCTTGGCCAGCACCTCGCGCGAGAGCGCGCCGCTCAGCGCCGCGAGCGCGAGTGCGCCGAACGCCCCGACCGCGGCCGCCTCGGTGGGCGAGAACCAGCCCAGGTACATCCCGCCCAGCACCAGCCCGAACAGCAGCACCACCTGCCACACCTCGCGCAGGCCCCGCAGGCGCTCGCCCCAACTGTGGCGCTCGGCGGCGGGGCCCATCCCGGCGTGGCGCCAGGTGACCCAGCGCACCGCGCCCATGTACAGGCCCATCCCGAGCAGGCCGGGCAGGATGCCGGCCACGAACAGTTTGCCGATCGGGTTCTCGGTCATCAGGCCGTAGATCACGAACATGATCGAGGGCGGGATCATCACCCCGAGCGTGCCGCCGGCGGCGACCGAGGCGGAGGCGAGCCGGTCGTCGTAGCGGTGGCGGCGCATCTCGGGCAGCGCGATGCGGCCGATGGTGGCCGCGGTGGCGATCGAGGAGCCGCACACCGCGCCGAACAGGGCGCTCGCGCCGATGGTGGCGAGCGCGAGGCCGCCCCTCAGGTGGCCGATGAACGCGGCGACCAGGTTGTACAGGCTCTGCGACAGCCCGGTGCGGCCGGCGAACACGCCCATCATGACGAACAGCGGCACCACCGACAGGCTGACCGGAAAGACCGAGTCGAACGGCGCGCGCCCGAGCACGAAGGCGAGGCTCGACCAGCCGTAGGTCAGGCCGTAGCCGAGCGCACCGACCGTGCCCATGGCGATGCCGACCGGAATGCGAAGCGCGATGAGCGCGAGCACCGCGCCGAAGCCTACGACGCCGAGCAGCGGCCCCTGCATCAGCCGGCCCCGGTCCGGCGCAGCACGCCGAGCGCGGCGATGAGCGCGGTCGCCGCCGAGGCGAGGGTGCCCACCAGCAGCGGCGCCCAGTACAGGATCATCGGGATGCCGAGCGTGACCGACTTGTCGCCCTGGGCGAGCGCGATCTGAGCCTGCAGCAACCCGTACCAGGCGAGCGCGAGCATGAGCGCAGCGCCGATCAGGCCCGCGCCGAGCTTGACCGCGCACAACAGCGGCGCGGGCAGCTTGTCGGTCAGGAACTCGACCCCGACGTGGGTGCCGCGCAGGAACGCGAGCGGCATGGCGAGGAACACGCAGCCCATGACGCCGAGCTGGGTCAGGTCGATCACGCCTAGGATCGAGAAGCCGAGCGTGCGGCGCGTGGCGATGTCGGCGATCTGGACCAGCATCGCGCCGCACAGCAGCGCCATGCCGGCGTAGGCGAGCCAGCGGGAGACGCGGTCGGCGAGGCGGAACACCTTATCTCGCTAACTTCGCCTCGGTCTGGCGCATTTCCCCGTAGATCGCGCGGGCGTTGGGCACGCCTTCCTTTTCCAGCTTGGCGAGCTCCTGGTCGACCACCGGCTGGAGCTGCTCGCGCCACTTCTCGCGCGTGGCGTTGGATACCGGCACCAGCTTGCCGCCGGCGGCCATCGCCGCGTCGTAGCCGGCCTTGTCCCATTTCGCCCACCAGCCGCCGAACTTGTCCACCAGCGGCGCGCCGATCGAGCTGTCGATCGCCTTTTGCACCGCCGGCGGGTAGCTCGCGAAGCGCTGCGGGTTCATCACCAGGTGGAAGCACGCGGTGTACACGCGCGCGTCGAGGTGTTCCTTGAGCAGGCTCTCGAGCCGGAAGCCCTTGATCGCGTCCCACGGGAATACCGCGCCGTCGATCACGCCCTTCTCGAGGTTTTCGTACACCTGTCCCGGCGGCATGCCAACCGGCGTCGCGCCGAGGTAGGCGAGCAGGTCCTGGGTCGAGGGGTTGGGCGCGCGCATGCGCAGGCCCTTGACGTCGTAGATCGTCTCGAGCCGCTTGTCGCGGGTATGGAACAGGCCCGGGTTGTGGCATTGCAGCGCGGCGAGCTTGAAGCCTTTCCAGTCCTCCGCCAGCGCGCCGTCGCGCATCGCCCACAGCGTGCGGGTGGCGAGGTCGGCGCTCTCGGCCACGAACGGCATCTCCATGATGGAGGTGCGGAGATACCGCCCGCGCGGGATGCCGTTCAGGCCGAAGGCGAGGTCGACCACGCCCTGCTTGACCTGGTCGGCCTGGTTGGCGACCTTGCCGAATGGCGAGTTGCCGGCGAACACGCGCACCGTGACCGCGCCGCCGGACTTCTTCTCGATTTCCTTGCCCAGCGGCTCGAGCACGTCGGTGACGAAGCCGTGCGTGGGCGGCACGAAAGTCGAGAACTTGAGCTCCAGGTCCGCCGCCTGCGCCGGCGCGGCGAAGCACAAGGCGATGGCGGCGTTCAGCGCGGCGAACTTGAGTTTCATCGGTATTCCCCCTTGAATCAATTCTAGCCCGGATAGCCGTCCGGATTCGCCGCCTGCCAGCGCCAGGCGTCGCGGCACATGTCCGCCAGCCCGAGCTTCGCGCGCCAGCCGAGCGCGCGCGCGGCGAGCGAGGCGTCGGCGTAGCAGGCCGCGATGTCGCCCGGGCGGCGGGCGACGATCTCGACCGGCACCTTGACGCCGGTCGCCTTCTCGAACGCGCGCACCGTCTCGCGCACCGAGTAGCCACGCCCGGTGCCAAGGTTGGCGGTGAGCGAGCGCTTGTTCTTCTCCAGGTAGGCGAGCGCCGCAAGGTGCCCGGCGGCGAGGTCAACGACGTGAATGTAGTCGCGCACGCCGGTGCCGTCGGGCGTCGGGTAGTCGGCGCCGAACACGCGCAGCCGCGGCAGCCGCCCGGCGGCGACCTGGGTCAGGTAGGGAAACAGGTTGTTCGGCACCCCGCGCGGGTCCTCGCCGATGCGGCCCGACGGGTGGGCGCCGATCGGATTGAAGTATCTCAGCGCCGCGCAGGCGAACTCGGGGTCGGCCGCCCCGGCGTCAGCCAGCAGGTGCTCGATCACCAGCTTGGTCTTGCCGTAGGGGCTGGCCGGGCGCAAGGGGTGATCCTCGGTCAGTGGCAGCCGCTCGGGCTCGCCGTACACCGTGGCCGAAGAGCTGAACACGAGCCGCCCCACCCCGCGGCGCGCCATCGCCTCCAGCAGCGCGATGCTGCCGGCGACGTTGTTGTCGTAGTACAGCACGGGCTTTGCGACCGACTCGCCAACCGCCTTGAGGCCCGCGAAGTGGATCACCGCCTCGACCGGCTGCGCCGCGAAGGCCGCATCGAGCGCGTCGCGCTCGCGCAGGTCGGCGCGGTGAAAGTCGATCTTTGCCCCGGGCGCGAGCTCGCGGATGCGCTCGAGCACCGCGGGCTTCGAGTTGGAAAGGTTGTCGACGATCGCCAGCCGGTAGCCCGCGTTCGCCAGCGCGACGCAGCTGTGCGAGCCGATGTAGCCGAGGCCGCCGGTGACGAGGATGGTGCCTTTTCATGCGCGGTTGTACTTGTCGTCGAAGCGCACGATGTCGTCTTCGCCCAGGTAGCTGCCGGATTGCACCTCGATGATAAGCAGCGGCATGGTGCCGGGGTTCGCCAGGCGGTGCTTGACGCCCTGCGGGATGAAGGTGGACTGGTTTTCCTCCAGCATCATCTCGTCGTCGCCGCGGGTGACCAGGGCGGTGCCGGAGACGACCACCCAGTGCTCGGCGCGGCGGTGGTGCAGCTGAAGCGAAATGGCGTGGCCGGGCTTGACCATCAGGCGCTTGACCTGGAAGCGCTCGGCGGCGTCGACCGACTCGTAGTAGCCCCAGGGGCGGTACACGCGCGAGTGCGCCACGTGCTCGCGCCGCTCGGCCTTCTCCAGCCGCTCGACCACGCCCTTGACCTCCTGCGCGCGCTCGCGCGCAGCGACCAGGATCGCGTCGTCGGTCTCGACGATCAGCAGCCCGTCGACGCCGAGCAGCGAGACGTGGCGCGCGTCGGCGCGAACGTAGCAGTTTTCGGAGTCGGCCACCGCGACGTCGCCCGCCAGCACGTTGCCGGCGGCGTCCTTGGTGCCGATATCCCACAGCGACGACCACGAGCCGACGTCGCTCCAGCCGAAGTCACCCTCGACCACCGCGCCGTCGGCGGTGGGCTCCATCACCGCGTAGTCGACCGACTCGGCCGGGCAGGCGGCGAACGCCTCGGCGTCCAGGCGCACGAAGTCGAGGTCGCTCGTCTTGGCCGCGAGCGCGCGCTCGACCGCGGCCAGCATGTCGGGGCGCTGGCGCCTGAGCTCCGCCAGGTAGCGCGCGGCGCCGAACAGGAACATGCCGCTGTTCCAGTAGAAGCCGCCATGCTCGAGGAAGCCGCGCGCGGCCTTCTCGTCGGGCTTCTCGACGAAGCGCCGGATGCGCCGCGCGCCGGGGCAGCCTGCGATCGCTTCGCCGGCCTCGATATAGCCGTAGCCGGTGGCGGGGCCGGTGGGGCGGATGCCGAAGGTGACGAGCAGCCCGTGCTCGGCGGCGAGGCGCGCGGCGCCCACCGCGGCGTGAAACGCGGGCACGTCCAGGATCATGTGGTCCGAGGGCAGCACCAGCAGAATCGCGTCGGGCTGCTCGGCGCGCAGCCACAGCGCGGCGGCGGCGATCGCGGGCGCGGTGTTGCGCCCGACCGGCTCGAGCAGTACCGCGCGCGGCGCGACGCCGGCCGCGGCGAGCTGCTCGGCGGCGAGGAAGCGGTGCTCGGTGTTCACCACCAGCAGCGGCGGGCCGCAGTCGACCAGGCCCTCCAGGCGCAGCGCGGTGTCCTGCAGCATCGTGCGCTCGGTCACCAGCGGCAGGAACTGCTTCGGCAGGAGCTTGCGCGACATCGGCCACAGCCGGCTGCCGCTGCCGCCGGAAAGGATCACGGGAACGATGCGTGGCGGCATGGGGACGCGGGGCCTTCCTAGTGGGCGCGCGCGCGCAGCGCTTTCCTGAGCGCCGCGGCGGATTCGCGCAGCAGCGCTTCGGTCGTGTCCCAGCCGATGCAGGCGTCGGTGACCGAGCAGCCGTAGATCAATTTCGATTTGTCCTCGGGGATCGACTGGCTGCCGGCCACCAGGTTGCTCTCCAGCATCAGGCCGACGATCGAGCGGTTGCCTTCGACGATCTGGTGCATGCAGTCCTTGAACACCAGCGGCTGCAGCTCGGGCTTCTTGAACGAGTTGGCGTGCGAGCAGTCGACCACGATGTTGGGCGCCACGCGCGCCTCGGTGAGCGCCTGCTCGACCAGCGCGACGTGAGCGGTGTCGTAGTTCGGGCTCGCGGCGCCGCCGCGCAGCACGATGTGGCCGTAGGGGTTGCCGCCGGTGCGCACGATCGCCGAGCGGCCGTCGGGGTCGATGCCGAGGAAGTTGTGCCGCTGGCGCGCCGAGCGGATGGCATTGATCGCGACCGCGGTGTCGCCGTCGGTGGCGTTCTTGAACCCGACCGGGGCCGACAGGCCGCTTGCCATCTCGCGGTGGGTCTGCGACTCGCTGGTGCGCGCGCCGATCGCGTACCACGAGATCAGGTCGCCGAGGTATTGCGGCGCGACCGGGTCGAGCGCCTCGGTCGCGGCGGGCAGGCCCCGGTCGGCGAGCGCGAGCAGGAACTCGCGCGCGCGCTGCATGCCTTCCTCGATGTGGAACGAGCCGTCCAGGCGCGGATCGTTGATGAAGCCCTTCCAGCCCGTGACCGTGCGGGGCTTCTCGAAGTAGACCCGCATCACCAGGTAGAGCGCCTCGGACACGTCGGCCGCGAGCTCGCGCAGCCGCGCGGCGTACTCGAGTCCCGCTTTCGGGTCGTGGATCGAGCACGGCCCCACCACCACGAACAGGCGCGGGTCGCGCCGCTCGAGGATCTGCTGCAGCACGCGCCGCGCCTCGGTCACCGTCTTCGTCGCGCGCGGCGTGATCGGCGCCTTCGCGTGCAGCTCGCGCGGCGAGGGCATCGCCTCAAAGGCGACGATGTGGACGTCTTCCGTTCTGCTGGCGCTTTTCATGAGAGTCCGGATTGTAAACCGGGGACAGACCCCGATTTCGCCGACTAACGTGCTGATCCTGAAAGATTCGAGCCGCGGTCTGTCCCCGATTTGCGCTTCGGCGGACGCCCGGCGCGTCCCGGCGTCAGGCGCCGCCCGAGGGCTCGCGCGGCGAGACTGCGGAACGCCGCGTCTCCGAGCGCGCCGCCGCTGTTGGTCGCATGGCGGATCTCCGCGAGCTGCGCGGCGCCGATGCCGGATTCGACCAGCGCGCGATACGCGGTGTGGCGCGTTTCGCCGTCGTTGCCGAGGGCGAGGTATTCCGGATGGGGCGCGAGCCATGTATTGGGTACGCCGCCCGCGTTTGCGTGGTGACTTGACCAGCGATAGTCGCCCGCCCGGCTGACCATGCCGGCGCGCACCGGGTTGAGCTCGATATATCGGTAGCACGCCAGGACGTAACGCTCGGACTGCGCGATACACGAGCGAAAGCGCCCTTCCCATAGCGTGCCGGTGCGCTCTCGGCTGCGGTTGACGTACTGCACGTAGCGCTGACCGAGGTTCTTCATCAGCAGCGCACAGGCGTTCGCCGCGCGGGGCGTCGCGAGCAGGTGGACGTGGTTGGTCATCAGGCAGTAGGCGTGGATCTCGCAGCCGTGGCGCTGGGAGAGCTCGCGCAGGTGATCGAGATAGACCAAGTAATCCGCATCGCGATGGAAGCACGCCGAGCGGTTGTTGCCGCGCTGGATGATGTGCACCGCCACTTCGGGAAGGATCGCGCGCGCGTGTCGGGGCATGGGCGCTCAACGATTCCGGCCGAATATCGGTTGACCAGTACCCTCACAATCGGGGACAGGTCTCCGATTTAGTTATGGAAAATCAGTCTGCTAGAGTGCGAAATCGGGGTCTGTCCCCGGTTTGCAGGTTAGACGCGTACCGGGAGCTTTTTGAAGCCGCGGAAGCGGATGCGGCGGTCGCGTCGGGGTTCGCCGGCGAGCTGCAAGTTCGGGAAGCGGGGGAGCAGGCGCGAGAAGGCGACGCGCGCTTCCATGCGCGCGACGTTCATGCCGGCGCAGGCGTGCTCGCCCTGGCCGAAGGCGAGGTGGCGGTTGGGCTTGCGGCCGACATCGAAGCGCTCGGGGTCGGGGAATTGCGCCGGGTCGCGGTTCGCCGCGCCGATGCCGATGGTGATCGAGGTGCCGGCGGGAAGCTCTTTGCCGCCGAGCGCCATCGGCGCGGTGAGGCGCCGGTTGTTGAGCTGGATCGGCCCTTCGTAGCGCAGCATCTCCTCGACCGCCGTGGACACCAGCGCGGGATCGGCGCGCAGGCGCGCGAGCTCGGCCGGGTGGCTGAGCAGGAGCCAGGTGCCGTTGCCGATGAGATTGGTGGTGGTCTCGTGCCCGGCGTTGAGCAGGAAGATGCACTGGTGGTAGAGCTCGGTCTCGGTGAGGCGCGCGCCGTCCTGCTCGCCCTGGATCAGGCGCGTGAGCACGTCGGCGTCGTAGTCGCCGGGGTGCTTTCTTCTCTCGGCAATCAGCTCCTTGAGGAAGGCGACGAATTCGGTCACCGCGCGGTTACCGGCCTCGTGCATCGCCGGGGTGAGCGTCGGCTCGAGCCCGGAGAGGATCGCGACCGACCAGCCGCGCAGCGGTGCGCGTGCGGCGCGCGGCACGTCGAGCAGGTTGCCGATCACCTCGATCGGAATCTGCGCCGCGAAGGCGTCGATGAAGTTCAGCTCGCGCGCCTGGCCCATCTCGTCGAGCAGCCGCTCGACCAGCTTCACGACGTCGCCCTCCATGCGCGCGATTGCGCGCTGGTTGAGGGCGCCCATGATGATGCGCCGCACGCGCGTGTGCAGCGGCGGGTCGTTGAACACCAGGCTCGTGGTGTGGTGCTCATAGAGCGGCGACTCGCCCAGCTTGGGCCCGAACTCGGCCTTCTTGTCCGAGCTCGCGCGCGCGTCGCGGTACACCGCGAGCGCGTCCTCGTAGCGCGAGAGGAACACCCCGCCGCCCTCGAGCGCGTGCACCGGGTCGTGCGCGCGCAGGGCCGCATACCAGGGGTAGGGGTCGTCGATGAATTCCGCCGGCGCGCGGGTGAGCTCGAATGCGCGCGCGCGTTCACGGGCGTCCATTCGGCTATTATGCACGGCCATGCAACGCGTTCCGATGGCCGACTTCGAGCCCGGCCTGAAAAAGCGGCTCGATGAGTTGTGGGGCGAGCCGGTCAACCTCTACCGCGCGCTCGGCAACCACCCGGCGCTGACCGCGGCCTGGACCGAGTTCGCGAACGCCATCCGCCACGACAGCCGCACCCCGCGCAAGCTGCGCGAGATCATGATCCTGCGCACGGCGCAGCTCGCGCGCTCGCAGTACGAGTGGGCGCAGCACCTCAAGATGGCGCGCAAGGCGGGCGTGTCCGAGGAGCAGATCAACGAGCTCGAGCTGTGGCGCGAGTCGAAGCACTTCGACGCGCGCGAGCGCGCCGCGCTGGCCCTGACCGAGGGCGTGATGGCGAGCGACGTCACCGACGCGATCTACGCCGAGGCCGCGCAGCACTTCGGTCACGCCGACTACGTCGAGCTGTGCCTGACCGCGGCGTTCTACGCCATGGTGTCGCGCATGCTCGACGCGCTGCGGGTCGAGTTCGATCCCGACATCCGCGAGCACTCGCCGCGCCTGCCCTGATGCCGCCGCGATGACCCGGCAGCGCAGCTACCGCTATTACGAGTTCGTGATGGCGGCCTTCGTCACGGTGCTGATCTGTTCGGACCTCATCGGCCCGGCAAAGATCTGCCAGATCCACGTTGCGCTGCTGGGCACGCTCACCTTCGGCGCCGGCGTGCTGTTCTTTCCCATCTCGTACATCTTCGGCGATATCCTGACGGAGGTTTACGGCTACGCGCGCTCGCGCCGCGTGATCTGGGCGGGCTTCTCGGCGCTCGGCTTCGCTTCGTTCATGGCGACGGTGGTCGTGGCGCTGCCGCCGGCCGCGTTCTGGACCCACCAGGACGCCTACGAGATCGCGTTCGGCAACACCTGGCGCATCGTGGCGGCGTCGATGACCGCGTACTTCTGCGGCGAGTTCGTGAACTCCTACGTGCTGGCGAAGATGAAGATCCTCACCGCCGGGCGCTGGCTGTGGACGCGCATCATCGGCTCGACCATCTTGGGCGAGGCGGTCGACTCGGCGATCTTCTACCCGCTCGCGTTCTACGGCGCGGGCATCATCCCGGACGACAAGCTGCCGCTGGTGATGGTCGCCCAGTTCGTGACCAAGGTCGGGGTCGAGGTGCTGTTCACGCCCCTGACCTACAAGGTGGTGGCGCTGCTCAAGCGCGCCGAGAACGAGGACTACTACGACCGGGGCACCGACTTCAACCCGTTCACGCTCCGGGTCTGAGCGGGATCAGTCGACCAGCTTGCCCGCGCGGTAGGCTTCGAGCAGCCGGCGCAGCCGCCCGCGCTCGGCGCCCGGCACGTCATCGAGCAGGAACCTGCCGCCGATCTCGATCGAGCGCTCCTGCGCCTGGGCGGCGCCGAGCGCCAGGCAGAGCAAAACCGGGGACAGACCCCAATTACGCCGCAGCACGCTCCTGTGCCCCGCCCGCGCGGTAGCGCGCGAGCAGCTGGTCGGTCTTGGCGCGCGCGCTGTCGATGCTCTTCTGCTTGATGTGGCCGTAGCCGCGGATGTCCTCGGGAACCGAAGCGATCTGCACCGCGAGCCCGTGGTTCTGCGCCGACAGGCCGGCGAGCAGCGCGTCGACGGTTTTCTCGTACTCGCCGATCAGCGCGCGCTCGGTGCGGCGCTCTTCGCTGCGGCCGAACAGGTCGAGCGCGCCGCCGCGCAGGCCCTTCATGCGGGCGAGGACCTTGAACAGGCCCATGACCCAGGGCCCGAAGCGCATCTTCTTCGGCTCGCCGGTACGCGGATCGGGTTTGGTGATGAGCGGCGGGGCGAGATAGAAGTGCAGCTTGTAGTCGCCCTCGAACATGCCGGCGACGCGCTTGGCGAAATCGCCGCTGGCGTACAGGCGCGCCACCTCGTACTCGTCCTTGTAGGCCATGAGCTTGGCGTAGTAGCGCGCCACGGCATCGGCCAGCCTGGTCGAGGCGCCGAGCTTCTCGCTCTCGGCCTTCCTGACCCGCTCGACGAGCGCCTTGTAGCGCGCCGCGTACGCGGCGTTCTGGTAGTCGGTCAGCAGCCTGACCCGGCGCTCGAGCAGCTCGTCCAGGTTGCGCGAGACGTGCTCGCCGATCGGAATCACCTCGGCCGGGGTGGCCGCGCGCCGCACGCGCTCGAGGTCGAGCGCGGCGCGGCGGCCCCAGGTGAAGCTGGCAACGTTGAACTCGACCGCGATGCCGTTCAACTGGATCGCGCGCACGATCGCCGACGCCGACAGCGGCACCCAGCCCTTCTGGTAGGCGTAGCCGAGCATGAACATGTTGGTCGCGATCGAGTCGCCCATCAGGCCGGTGGCGAGCTCGGCCGCCGGCACGAAGTCGACGTTCGCCGCGCCGCAGGCGGCGGCGATGTCGTGCGTCAGGTCGCTGCCTGGGAGCTGCCAGTTGGGGTTGGCGACAAACTCCGCGGTCGGCGTGGTGGTCGCATTGACCACGCCGCGGGTGGCGGAGGGGCTCATCTTCTCCAGCGCGTCGTTGGTCGCGGTCACCACCAGGTCGCAGCCGATGACCAGGCTCGCGTTGCCGGTGCCCAGCCGCGCGGCGTGCAGCGCCTCGGGGCTTGCGGCCAGCTTGACGTGCGACATGACCGCGCCGTACTTCTGCGCCAGGCCGGACATGTCGAGCACCGACACGCCCTTGCCCTCGAGGTGCGCCGCCATGGCGAGGATCTGGCCGATGGTGATGACGCCCGTGCCACCGATTCCGGTGACGAGCACGCCGAACGGAGTCTCGAGCGAGGGAATTTGCGGTTCTTCGATATGAAAATCTTCCTGCGTGGAAACCGCGGGCGCCTTGCCCTTCCTGAGCTGCCCGCCCTCGACCGTGACCAGGCTGGGGCAGAAGCCGTTGACGCAGGAATAGTCCTTGTTGCAGGTCGACTGGTTGATCTTGCGTTTCCTGCCGAACTCGGTCTCGAGCGGCTCGACCGACAGGCAGTTGGACTTGACGCTGCAGTCGCCGCAGCCCTCGCACACCATGTCGTTGATCACCACCCGCTTGGCCGGGTCGGGGTAGGCGCCGCGCTTGCGCCGGCGGCGCTTCTCGGAGGCGCAGGTCTGGTCGTAGATCAGCGCCGTGACGCCCGGCGTGTCGCGCAGCTCGCGCTGCACGGCGTCGAGCTCGTCGCGGTGGCGCACCGTGACCCCCGGCGCCCAGTTGACGGTCGCGGGGTACTTGTGCGGCTCGTCGGTCACCACCACGATCTTGCCCACGCCCTCGGCCGCCACCTGGCGCGAGATCGAGCGCCGGGTCGAGCGGGCCGTCGTGGCGCTGGCCGCCGGTCATCGCCACCGCGTCGTTGAACAGGATCTTGTAGGTCATGCTGACCTTGGCCGCGACCGCGGCGCGGATCGCGAGCAGTCCCGAGTGGTAGTAGGTGCCGTCGCCGAGGTTGGCGAAGATGTGCTTCTCGTCCGTGAACGGCGCCTGCCCGATCCACGGCGCGCCCTCGGCGCCCATGTGGGTGAAGGTGGCGGTCGAGCGATCCATCCACACCGCCATGAAGTGGCAGCCGATGCCGGCGGTGGCGCGGCTGCCCTCGGGCACGCGGGTGGAGGTGTTGTGCGGGCAGCCCGAGCAGAAGTAGGGCTGACGGATCGCGGTCACGCGCGGCTTGGCGAGCGCCTTTTCCTTGAACTCGAGGAACGCGAGTCGGTCCTTGAACTGCGCTTCCAAGATTCTTGTCCATGCCCAGCCTGGCCAGGCGCTGCGCGATCACGCGCGCGACCATCGCCGGCGAGTGCTCGTAGTGCGCCGGCAGCAGCCAGGAGCCGGCGGGCTGGCCGGCGGCGCGGCTCCACTCGCCGTTGTCGTCGAACTTGCCGACCACGCGCGGCGCACGCACGCCCTGCTTCCAGTTGTACAGCTCTTCCTTGATCTGGTACTCGATCAGCTGGCGCTTCTCCTCCACCACCAGGATCTCCTCCAGCCCCTCGGCGAAGCGGCGCGCGCCCTGCGGCTCGAGCGGCCAGGTCATCGCCACCTTGTACACGCGCAGGCCGATGTCGCGCGCGACCTTCTCGTCGATGCCGAGGTCGGCGAGCGCCTGCATGGTGTCGCCGAAGGACTTGCCGGTGGTGACGATGCCCAGGCGCGCGCCGGGCGAGTCCCAGACGATGCGGTCGAGGCCGTTGGCGCGCACGTAGGCCAGCGCGGCGTAGGCCTTCCAGTCGAGCAGGCGCGCCTCCTGCTCGAGGATGGCGTCGGGCCAGCGGATGTTCAGGCCGCCCTGCGGCAGCGTGAAGTCGCCCGGCAGCTGGATGCGAACCCGCTCGGGGTCGACCTCGACCGAGGCGCCCGACTCGACCACGTCGGTGACGCATTTGAACGCGACCCAGCAGCCGGCGTAGCGGCTCATGGCAAAGCCGTGCAGCCCGAGGTCGAGGTACTCCTGCACGTTGGCCGGGTTGAGCACCGGGATCATGCAGGCCTTGAAGATGTGCTCGGACTGATGCGGCAGGGTGGAGGACTTGGCCGCGTGGTCGTCGCCGGCGAGCGCGAGCACGCCGCCGTGCTTCGAGGTGCCGGCGGCGTTGGCGTGCTTGAACACGTCGCCGCAGCGATCGACTCCCGGCCCCTTGCCGTACCACATGCCGAATACGCCGTCGAACTTCGCGCCGGGGAACAGTTCCGACCTGCTGCGTGCCCCACACCGCGGTGGCGGCGAGGTCCTCGTTCACGCCCGGCTGGAACACGACGTGGTGGCGCTCGAGGTGCTTCTTCGCGCCCCACATCGTCTGGTCGACGCCGCCCAGCGGCGAGCCGCGGTAGCCCGAGATGTAGCCCGCGGTGTTGAGGCCGGCGAGCACGTCGCGCTCGCGCTGCAGCAGCATCAGGCGCACCAGCGCCTGGGTGCCGGTGAGGAACACGCGTCCCTTGCCGAGCGTGTACTTGTCGTCGAGTGATACCTGGGCGAGCTTGGAGGGGTCAACAGGTGCATTCATCGGCGTGTCTCCATTGCTGAATCGCGGCCCCGATCGAGCCTAACATAGCATCATTAGACAGCGGCACGCGCCTTGATTCGCGGCTTGAGCTGTTTCGCTTGCGGCAGATCCCAGTAAGGCTCGGGGCCGAAGGATTCGACCAGGAAATCGACGAAGGCGCGCGTCTTGGCGGGCAAGTGGCGGCGGTGCGGATAGACCGCGTAGATGGCCACGTCGGTGTCGAAGGTATAGCCGGGGCAGAGCGGCACCAGCGAGCCGTCCTCGAGCTGCGGCCGCACGTCCCAGGTCGATTTGAGCGCAACGCCCAGGCCGGCGAGCGCCCATTCGCGCAGCACCTCCCAGTTGTCGCAGGCGTACTTGCCGCTCACGCGCACTTCGCCCTGCTTGCCGACCGGGCCCTTGTACTCGAGCGTCATGGCGAAGTTGCCTTCGCCCCAGTTGGCGACCAGGAAGTTGTGCTTGGTCAACTCCTGCGGCGTGCGCGGCGTGCCGTGGCGGCGCAGGTAGTCGGGGCTCGCGCACACCACCCGCCGGTTGGGCGCGAGCTTGCGCGCGGCGAGCGACGAATCTTCCAGCTCGGCGATGCGTATTGCCAGGTCGAAGCCCTCGTCGATCAGGTTCACGCGCCGGTCCGACAGGCTGAGCGCGATGCGCAACTTGGGATAGCGCGCGGCGAACTGCGGCACCAGCGGCGCGATGTGCTGGTGTCCGAACGACGCAGGCAGCGCGACCTTGAGCACGCCCTGCGGCTCGTCGCGCCCGGCGGCCGCCATCGAGTCGGCTTCCTCAATCTCGTCCAGGATGCGGATGCAGGACTCGTAATAGGCGGCGCCTTCGTCGGTCAGGTGCAGGCTGCGGGTGGTGCGATGGATCAGCCGCGCGCCCAGACGGGCCTCGAGCGCTGACAGGCTGCGGCTGACCACCGCTGCGGAAAGCCCCAGCTCACGGGCCGCGGCAGAAAGGCTGCCGCTCGCGACCACCTTGGTGAAAATCGACATTTGCTGCAGTGAATCGGACATATCTTTGCTGTTTGCACAAAGCTGAATTGATTATTGGACCTATTCTAAACCACGCAGCAAAGCCATATTATTGTTGCATTGCAACAGAGTTGAATGAGGTAGCACCATGAATGCGAGCGAAATCCGGTACATCGAGCAGCACCTTGAAGCCGAACCGCGGCTCCCGCTCTCGGACTACCAGATGTCCGAAATCATGCAGCAGGCCAAGCGCGAGCGGGCCGAGGCGGTCGCAGGGATGTTCTCGCGCCTCGGGGCGCACATCGTCGCCTACTTCCGCGCGCTGCGCGAGAGCGCGGCCACTCAGACCGGCGCGGGCCTGCGCCACAGCTAAACACCGGCTGCGCCCGCCGCGGAATCCTCCTCCCTCCTCCTTCCGCGGCGGGGTTCGTCCCGCTCCGCACGTGAGTGCGGGGCGGGACCGCACTCAGGCGATCGTCTTCCACATTTCCAGGTCGCGCCGCGCGGTCCAGATGCGCGGGTGCTTGATGCCGCGCGCCTCGTCGTACGCGCGCGTGACGTCGAAAGGGATGCAGTGCTCGTAGATCGGGTAGCCGGCGTACTTCGGGTCCATGGCGCGCCGGGTCTGGTCGTAGGCCTGTTTCAGGGTCTTGCCCGCGGCCACCGCGCGCCTGGCGTTGGCGTACAGGGCCGTGACGAAGTCCTGCGTGTAGCGGATCGCCTTGTCGCACTGCGCAGGCGTGGTGAGCGCCGGCCCGCGCCCCGGCACCAGGGCGCGCGGCTTTAGCGCGCGCAGCCGGCGCAGCGTGGCGGGCCACTCCTCGAGCTGCGCGTCGCCGGTGTAGATGCCGGCTTCGTACTCGATCAGGTCGCCCGAGAACAGCACGCGCTGCGCAGGCACCCAGACGATGGTGTCGCCCGCGGTGTGGCCCGGGCCGGCGTGGATGATCTTGATCTCGAGCTTGCCCATCCTCAGCGTGAGCTCGTCTCTGAAGACGAGCGTCGGCCAGGTCAGCCCGGGGATGGACTTCGCTCCGCGGAACAGGCGCGGGAAGCGCCCGATCTCGCTCTTCATGTCCTGCTTGCCGCGCTCGCGGATCAGATCGAGCGTGGTCTGGCTGGCTATGATCTGCTCGGCCTTGAACGCCGCGGCCCCCAGAACCCGCACCGCGTGATAGTGCGACAGCACCACGTACTTGATCGGCTTGGAGGTCACGCGGCGGATGCGCCGGATCACCTCGCGCGCCATGACGGGCGTGGCCTGGGCGTCGACCACCAGCACGCCGTCGTCGCCGACCACCACGCCGGTGTTCGGATCGCCCTCGGCGGTGAATGCGTAGCAGTTGGGCGAGAGCTTCTTGAAGGTGATCTTCTTCGGCTTGAGGTCGCCCTGGGAGGCGAATGTCTTTGTCATGGAGGAAGTCCTCGCGTGCGAGTGCCGTGAACGGGCGCTTATGATAGCCGCTTCGCGGCGCGCCCGAATCACGGATAATGCAAGCATGGACCGTCCGGAAAAGGTCAGGCTAGGCGACATCCTCGTCGCGCAGAAGCTGATCTCGCGCGAGCAGCTCAGGCTCGGGCTGGAGCAACAGAAGAAGAGCGGCCGCCGGCTCGGGCGCGTGCTGCTCGAGCAGGGCTTTGTCAGCGACGAGCAGATCAGCGAGGCCATCTCGCGCCAGCTCGCGATACCGTTCGTCAATCTCAAGTTCTACAACCTCAAGCCCGACCTGGTACGCCTGCTGCCCGAGACGCAGGCGCGGCGCTTCCGCGCCATCATGCTCGAGGATCGCAAGACGAGCTACCTGGTGGGCCTCGCCGACCCGACCGACCTGTTCGCCTTCGACGAGCTGCAGCGCCTGCTCAAACGGGACATCGAGGTCGCGGTGGTGAGCGAGGCGCTGCTGGTGCAGGCGATCGACCGGGTCTATCGCCGCACCGAGGAGATCAGCGGGCTGGCCAAGGAGCTCGAGCGCGACATCGGCGAGGACTACATCGACTTCGGCGCGCTCGGCGCGGGACTCGGCGCCGAGGAAGCGCCGGTGGTCAAGCTGCTGCAGTCGGTGTTCGAGGACGCGGTGCAGGTGGGCGCCTCGGACGTGCATATCGAGCCGCAGGAGACCCGGGTGCAGATCCGGGTGCGTATCGACGGCGCGCTGATGCAGCAGGCCGAGGCCGACAGCAGGATCGGACCGGCGCTCGCGCAGCGCCTGAAGCTGATGGCCGGGCTCGACATCTCGGAAAAGCGCCTGCCCCAGGACGGCAGGCTCAACGTCATGGTGCGCGGCCAGCCGGTCGACGTTCGCATGTCGACCATGCCGAGCCAGTTCGGCGAGTCGGTGGTGCTGCGCTTGCTCAACCGCGGCTCGACTCTGCAAAACCTGGAAAAGATCGGCATGCCGGCGGATATGCTCGCGCGCTTTCGCGACATCATCCAGCGTACCAGCGGCATGGTGCTGGTCACCGGCCCGACCGGCAGCGGCAAGACCACCACGCTCTACGCCGCGCTGCAGGAGATGAATACGATCGATCGCAAGATCATCACGATCGAGGATCCGATTGAGTACCGGTTGCCCGGCATCACGCAAGTGCAGGTGAACGAAAAGATCGACCTGGGCTTCGGGCGCGTGCTGCGCTCGGCGCTGCGCCAGGACCCGGACGTCATCCTGGTGGGCGAGATCCGGGACGAAGACACGGCGCAGATCGGATTGCGCGCCGCGCTCACCGGCCACATGGTGTTCTCGACCCTGCACACGAGGGACGCCGCAAGCGCGGCGATCCGCCTGATCGACATGGGCGCGCCGAGCTACATGGTGGCGAGCTCGCTGCACGCGGTGGTCGCACAGCGCCTGTTGCGCCTGGTGTGCGAATCCTGCAAGGAGGAGCAGCCGCCAGAGGCGCACGCCGAGCGCTGGCTCGAGGCGCAACTCGGAGAAGGCTGGGCCGGGCGCAAGTTCATGCGCGGACGCGGCTGCTCGCACTGCAACGGCACCGGCTACGCAGGACGCACCGGCGTGTACGAAATGCTCGAGATGACGCCCGAGCTGGTGCGCGCGGCCGGCAGGGCTGACCCGAGCGCTTTTGCCGACGCGGCCCGGCCGCAGCTCGAGGGCAAGACCCTCACTGCGCGCGCGCTCGAGCTGGTGCTCGCCGGGCGCAGCACAGTGTCGGAGGTCATCCGGGTGGCGACCGACGTGGAGGGCTGAGTGCCGAAATTCGCCTATCGCGGACGCAATTCGCGCGGCGACCTGGTGGTGGGCCGGCTCGAAGCCGTCGACAGCGGTGCGGTGGCCGACCAGCTGCTCAGCACCGGGATCACGCCGGTGCAAATCGATGCGACGGCGGTCGACGAGGAGAACGGCGGCGCGCCGAAGTGGTGGCGCCTGCTGACCGCGGCGGAAGTCGGCGACCTGGACGTCATGCTGTTCTCGCGCCAGATGTACACCCTGCTCAGGTCGGGAGTACCGATCCTGCGCGCGCTTGCGGGACTGCAGGAATCGGTGCGCAACGACACCCTGAAGGACGTGATCGCGGACCTGCTGATCAACCTCGACGCCGGGCGCGAGCTCTCGACCGCCATGCGCCGGCATCCGAAGGTGTTCAGCAATTACTACGTCAGCATCGTGCGGGTGGGCGAGACCACGGGCACGCTGGCGGAGTCGTTCGACCGCATGTTTCACCACATCGAGTTCGAGCGCGGCGTGCGCGAGCGGATCAAGACCGCGCTGCGCTACCCGATCATCGTCCTGACCGCGATCTTGGTGGCGATCGCGATCGTCAATTTCGCCGTGATTCCGGCGTTCGCCAAGATATTCGCGGCGAACAAGGTGCCGCTGCCGGTGCTGACGCGGGTGCTGATCGCAAGCTCCAATTTCTTCCTCGCCTGGTGGCCGGCGATGCTGGTCGCGCTGGTCGCGCTGTTCGCGGGCCTGCGCGCGTACCTGCGCACCGAGGGCGGGCGCTACGCCTGGGACCGCTACAAGCTCAGCCTGCCGATCGCGGGCGAGATCATCACCAAGGCGACCCTTTCGCGATTGTCGCGCAGCCTGGCGGTGGCGATGCAGTCCGGGGTGCCCATCGTGCAGGGGCTGACCGTGGTTGCCGACGTGGTCGACAACACGTACATCGCGCAGCGCATCGAGCAGATGCGCGACGGCGTGGAGCGCGGCGAAAGCCTGCTGCGCACCGCGGTCGCGGTCGGGGTCTTCACGCCCGTGGTGCTGCAGATGATCGCGGTCGGCGAAGAGACTGGCGAGCTCGACGAACTGCTGGCCGAGGTCGCGCGCATGTACGAACGCGAGGTCGATTACGAAATCCGCAACCTGAGCGCCAACATCGAACCGCTGCTCACGGTGGCGATGGGCGTGATGGTGCTGGTGCTCGCGCTCGGCGTGTTCCTGCCGATCTGGGGCATCGGCAAGGTGATGCTCGGCCGGTGACCCCGTTCCGGGTTCGCCTGCGGCAGCGCAGCTACCTGGAGTCGGCGCTCTACGTCATCATTGCCGGTGCGCTCGCCGCGCTCCTGCTCCACCGCCTGGAGCAGTTGTCGGAGGTGGCGGAGAAGACCGCCATGGAAGCCACCGTGTCGCGCATTCAGTCCGCGCTCTACGTGCGCGCGGCGAAGGCGGTTCTGACGGGCCAGGCCGAGGAAGTCGTGCGCGACTGGGCGGAGCGCAACCCGGTGCTGCTGGCGCACGCCGATCTGCCGAACTACCTGGGCGAATTCGAGCATCCCGATCTGACCACGCTGGCCTCAGGCAACTGGCTCTACGACCGCGGCCGGCATGAGCTGGTGTACCTGGTGCAGCGGGCGCAGAATTTCTCGGGCGGCACCGACCCGGTCCCGGCGATTCGCTTCCGCCTGCAGATTGAGCGCACGCCCTCGGGCGCGTATTCGCCTTATCTGCTCCACCCCGCGACCCCGTACGAATGGGGGCCGGGGGGTGGCGAATAGTTCACAAGTTTTCGAGAAATGTTTGAAAACATCATGACTTATCTTGACAAAACACGATTGCACCGGGCTAAATTGAAGCCTAGTATTGTACTCGACGATAAAACTCCAGCGCCATGGTGGCCGCTGGGCGGCGGACATTGGCGAACGGGAGGTTTGCAGTGAAACAAATGATAAGGGCAACGCAGAAGGGCTTCACCCTGATCGAGCTGGTGGTGGTGATCGTGATTCTCGGCATTCTGGCGGCGATCGCCGTGCCGCAGTTCACCGACCTGTCCCAAAGCGCGCGCGACGCGGTGAAAGAGGGCGCCTGCGGCGCGGTCCAGTCTTCCGCAGTTCTGCTCTACGCCTCGAACAAGGCGGCGAGCAACATCGCGGCGATCGAGGGCAACGTCAGCGTGAGCTCGAACCTCACGCTGGGCGGGACCTGCGCGGGGCCGACGGTGACCTACAGTGGCGATGCGACGATCAAGACCTGCACCGCGTTGCCTGCTGCGCTCTGTAACTGATTCGGCTGGTAGGTATGGAAAGGGGGGCCTGACGGCCTCCCTTTTTTTTCTCGCGCTCGCCTGCGCCGCGGCCGGGTCGGCACAGGCGGTCGTCGGACTCTGGGCGGCATCGGCGCTCGCGCTGACCGCCATCTGCTGGCGCGGGCAACCCGGGCCGGGCGCCACCTGGCTAGGCGCGGCGGCCGCCGGGTTCGCGGCGCTGATCGCGGCCAACAACCTGTTCGGCAGCCCGGCGTATACGCCCGCCGGGTTGTTCCATCCCCTGCTGTTCATCCTCGCTTTTGCCGCCGCTCGCCGCTGCCCCGAGCGCCTGCAGCGTTCGCTCTTCGGCGGCGCGCTCGCCGCCGCGCTAGTGCTCGGCATCTGGGGGCTGGGGCAGGCGCGCTTTCAGGGCGAGGCGCGTGCGCTCGCGTTTCTCGAAACGCCGAACACCTACGCGGCGCTGCTCGACCTCGTCCTGCTGCCGGCCGCGGTCTGGCTGCTTTGGGGCCGCGCCGGGCGCGGCCTGGCCGCGCTGCTTGCGCTGCTCGCAGCCGCCTCGTTTGCGGCGCTCAGCCGCGGCGCCTGGATCGGCGCGCTCGCTGGCGCCGCGGTGGCGCTCCTGCTCGGCATGCGCCTGCCGCGCTCGGACGTTCGCGCTTGGGCACGTCTTGGGGCGGTGGTAATCCTCGGCGTGCTGATTACCTTGGTCGTACGCTTTCAGCTGCCCGGCCTCACGCATGAAGAACCGGGTCCGAGCGCGCCGGAGCGGCTCGAGTCGTCGCTTTCGCGCCTGGAGCTCTACGCGCTGGCCTGGGAAGCGTACCGGGCGCATCCTGTCGCAGGGACCGGTTACCTGACCTTTCGTTACGCGCTGGAGCGCCACCGCGCCGAGGTGCCCTCGTACGGCGCCGACCACGTGACCTATTTCGTCCACGACGACTATCTCCAGCTGCTGCAGGAAACGGGTCCGCTCGGCCTGCTGGCGCTGATTGCGCTCGCGCTCCTGCCCTACGCCTTGGCGCGGCGCGCGCTGGCGCGGCTCGAACCGGAGCAGAAGCTGCACGCGGTAGCGGCGGTCGCGGGGCTGGCGACTATGTCGGTTCACGCGCTGGTCGACTACCCGTTCTACGTACCCGCCTGCCTGGTGCTGTTCGGCGCGCTGCTCGGTGGGCTTGACCGCCTGCTGGCAGCCGCGGGGGTCGGACGCTTGCCCGCGCTTTCGCTGCCGCCGCTGCCGCGCGCGGCGCGCATTGCGCTGCTGCTGGTGGCGGCGTTCATCGCTTCGCAGCCGGTCGCGGCCGAGGGCGCTGCGTACTGGGGGCGGCGCCAGCTGGGCGAGGGCCGGACGCTGGCGGCCGCGTACTGGTTGCAGGTCGCGAGCCGCCTGCAGCCGCGCGACTGGCGTTATCACTGGTACCTGGGACAGTTCTGGCAGGGTCAGGCGTTCGCCGGCGGTGGTGCTGACGCGGTGCGCTTCGCGCTGCGGGAGTTCGACGCGGGCTTGTGCGCCAATCCGCTCGAGGTGCGCGATCTCCTGGGCCGGCTATCCACCTACCGCCTGCTCGGCCAGGAGCTGCCGCGGCCCGCCAGCGCGTCCGAGCTCGAGGCCTGGTCGCGCGAGGCGCTGGCGATGGCGCCGCTGATGCCGCAAGTGCGGCGCGAGCGCGAGCGCGTGCTGGCGTACGTCGGCAAGCGTCCGACCGAGGGGGATGACAGGTGACGCGGCGCCCCCTCACGCGCAGCGCGCGCGGCTTCACGCTGCTGGAACTGGTGACGGTGATCCTGATTCTGGGCATTCTCGCGGCGGTGACCGCGGCAAGCTTCAACCAGAAATCGATTGATCAGACCTGGTTCCTCGAGCAGGTCAAGTCGGCCGTGCGCTACGCGCAGAAGACCGCGATCGCGCAGCGGCGGGCGATCTACGTGACGGTGAACCCGTCGGCGCCGTACCAGCTGTCGCTGTGTTACGACGCAGCTTGTGCGAGCCCGGTCAGCTCGCTTGCTTCGAGCGCTGCGTTCGTGCTCACTCCGCCGAGCGGGGTGATCCTCACCGCTTCGGCTTCGCCGTTCACTTTTAACGGCCTCGGGCAGCCGAGCGCCGCCGTGACGCTCGCGGTCAACGGCCGTCCCGTCAGCGTGAGCGTGGAAACCGGCTATGTCCAGTAGCCCTGCCTCTCGCGAGCGGGGCCTTTCCCTGATCGAGCTGGTCGTGTTCATCGTCGTGCTCGCGATCGGAGTGACCGGCGTGGCGATCCTGTTCAACCAGATGACCCGCTCGAGCGTCGACCCGGTGGTGCGCAAGCAGGCGCTCGCGATCGCCACCTCGCTGATGGAAGAGATCGAGCTGCACGCTTACACCTACTGCGATCCCGACGATCCGGCGGTCACTTCCGCGACCAGCGCCGCGGGCTGCGCGATACCGGAGGCCCTCGGCCCCGAGCCGGGCGAGACGCGCTACGCCGACCCGCGCTTCGACAACGTGAACGACTACAACGGCTTTTCGATGAGCGGGATTCGCGACGTCACCAACACGCTTGTGCCCGGGCTGGGTAGCTATACCGCCAGCGTTTCAGTGCAGCCGATCTCGGCCGGGGAGTTGCCCGGCATACCGACCGGCGAGGGGCTGCGCATCACGGTCAGCGTGACCGGTCCGGCGAGCGCCAACGTAGTCCTTCAAGGATACCGCCTGCGCTATGCGCCCAATTCTCCCTGAGCGCGGCCCGCGCCGCGCGCGCGGTTTCAACCTGATCGAGCTGGTGATCTCGATCGTGGTCACGGGCATCGTCGTCGCGGGGCTGGCCTACTTCGTGTTCCCGGTACGCCAGGCGGCCGACATCGCGGCCCGCGCCGATCTGACCGACATCGCCGACACCGCCATGCAGCGCATCGGGCGCGACGTTCGCCTTGGCCTGCCCAACAGCGTGCGCACGACCACCAGCGGCGGTGGGGTGTTCGTCGAGTTCCTTGCCGTGCGCACCGCTGGCCGCTACCGCGGCGACGGCGGCGGTGCGGCGGGAGGCACCAACTGCCCGAACGACGATCCTTCGCTCACCCCGCCCGACAACGACCAGCTCAGCTTCGACTCGGTCGCCGACACGTGTTTCAAGACGATCGGCCCGCTGCCCGACGCGAACACAGTTGTCCCAGGCAGCGATTACCTGGTGCTGAATAATTACGGGCCCGGGTTCGCCGGTCAGGACGCATACAGCCCCGGGCCGCCGGCCAACCGCGCGTTGATATCGGCGATCGACTATACCTCCGAGGCGGACCGCACCAGGGTCGCGTTCGCGGCGACCACCTTCCAGCGCACGCTGCACGATTCGCCGGGCAGGCGTTTCTTCATCATTTCCGGGCCGGTAAGCTACGTCTGCGACCCCGTCTTGGGCACCATTACCCGCTTCTGGGGCTATCCGATCGCCGCGGCGCAGCCGACCACGTTCGGCTCGGGTGGTTCGGCGGTCATCGCGACCAAGGTGAGTGCGTGCGACTTCGACTATGCGCCGAACGTTGCGCCGCAGATCGGCCTGCTGACGCTACGCCTGACGCTTTCCGCCCCGACTTCGTCCGGGGTGGCCGAGACCGTCTCGCTCTATCATGCGATCCACGTCAACAATGTGCCTTGAGTCAGGGTGTCTGCGGCGCGTGCGCCAGCGCGGGTTCTCGCTCATCCTCGCGCTCTTTCTGCTCGTTTCGCTCGCCGCGATGGGGGCCTACCTGCTGACGATTTCGACGCTCCAGCAGGAGACTTCCGCAGCCGACGAGCTCGGCGCCAGGGCGTACCAGGCGGCCCATTCCGGCGTCGACTGGGGCCTGTACGAGTTGCTGCGCGACCCGGGCGGCGCCTACGCCAGTGCGTGCAACGCCGCCGTCCTGCCGGCCGCCCCGGCGGCGCAGACCTTCGCTCTGAGCGGCGGGCTGGCAGCGTTCAGCGTCAAGGTCGAATGCACGTCGACCGCGCCGACGACCGAAGGCGCGACCAGCGGCCTGCGCGCCTACGTGCTGAAGGCCACCGCCTGCAACCAGGCGAGCTGTCCTGGTACCCAGGGCCCGGCATACGTGGAGCGCCAACTTCAGGCGACCGTTACAAACTGACAAAAAGATGATTGACAACAAATAGTTATTTGTTTATCTTGAACTGATTTGGGAGAGTGGTGGATGGCGGCGCGATGATGTGGGGTTCGGCCAAGAAGAAGAAACGCGAGCCCGGCTGGCTGGCGGCGTCGCTGAGGCCGCAGGAACTCGCCATCGTTCACGGCCGCATCGCGTTGAACGGCAACGTGCGGATCGACAGACTCGCGGCGCGCGGGCTGGAGGGCGATTACGCGGGGGCCGAGAAGTTGAGCAGGGAATGGCATCTCGAGCGCTACCGTTGCGCGACGCTGCTCGCGCCGGGAGATTACCAGCTGCTGCTGGTCGAGGCGCCGAATGTCCCGCCCGCTGAGCTGAAGGCGGCGATCCGTTGGCGTATCAAGGACATGCTCGACTATCACGTCGACGACGCCACGGTCGACGTGCTCGACATCCCTCCCGATCCCTCCGGGACGGCGCGCAGCCACTCGATGTACGCGGTGGCGGCGCGCAACGAGGCGGTGCAGGCCTGCATCGAGCGCTTCGACGCGGCGCAGATTCCGCTGTCGGTCATCGACATCGCGGAAACCGCGCAACGCAACATCGCCGCGCTGTACGAAGAAGAGGGGCGCGGCGTCGGGCTGCTGTACCTGGGCGAGGGCGACGGCCTGTTCACCATCAACTACCGAGGCGAGCTCTACTTTGCGCGCCGCATCGACATCGGCCACGAGCAGATTTCGTCTGCCCCCGAGCGCGCCGAGGCGATGAGCCGCATCGCGCTCGAGCTTACGCGCACGCTTGACCACTTCGACCGCCAGTTCGGTTTCGTCGCGGTCAACAGGCTGCTGCTCGGACCCGAGCCCGAAGAGAGCGGCCTGCTGGAGTATCTCAAGTCGAACCTCGACATACCGATCTCCCGCGTCGATCTCGGCGCGACGCTCGCGTTCGATTCGGACACGCGTCCCGACCGCCGCACCGAATGGCAGCGTTTCCACCTGATCGGCGCGTCGCTACGCTACGAAACCAAGGCACCCTGAGAGCCCGCGGTGAGCCAGCAGATCAACCTCTTCAATCCGATCTTTCTCAAGCAGGAGAAGTATTTCTCCGCCATGACGATGGTCGAGTCGCTGGTCCTGATTCTGGTCGCGCTGTGCGCCTTCTACGTTTATGCGCACAACGAGGTGAAGTCGTTCGAAGACGTTGCGGCGGACGCCGCGCACCAGCTGGCCGATACGCGCAATCGGTTTATCAGCCTGGGCGGCTCGCTCTCGCCGCAGCGGCGCAGCAAGCTGCTCGAGGCGCAGGTGGCGCGCGCCGAGAGCGACCTGCGTGGCAAGCAGGCGCTGCTCGCTTCGCTGCGGGCGGCCGCTGCAGACAGGGCGCAAGGCTACTCGCAGTACTTCGCGGCCTTCGCGCGTCAGACGCTGCCGGGCGTTTGGCTGACCGGTTTCAGCGTCAGTGACGGCGGCGACGAGCTGAACATCAGCGGCCGGGTGCTGCATCCCGACCTGGTGCCGGCGTACATCCATGCGCTGAACAAGGAGGAGGTGATGCGCGGACGCTCGGTTACGCGGCTCAAGCTGGTGGCGCACAACGAGCCGGCGCCCGCGGCCGATGCGGCGCCGCGCTCGGGGCCGGCGCGCTACGTCGAGTTCGAGCTGTCGATGCCGCTTGCAGCGCCGCAGCCGGTGAAGGACGGAAGCAAATGACGGCGCTGCTGCGACGTTATACCGAGCGCATCGACGCGCTCAGCTTGCGGGAGCGGGTGCTGATCTTCATCGCGGCCGCGCTGGTGCTGATCGCGTTCGCCTATCTGGGTTTCATCTCCCCGCTGATGGAGCGGGACAAGCGCCTCGGACGGGAGGTCGCGCGCCGGCAAACCGAGCTCGCCATGTTGCAGGCCCAGTTGCAGGCAATGGCGCGCGCGAGCGAGATGCGCCCCGACGACGCCAACCGCGCCAAGCTCGCGGGCCTGCAGCGCCAGCTCGCACAGCTGGACGAACAGATCGGTGAAGCGGCGAGCCGCTTCACCTCGCCGGGGCGCATGCGCGACGTCCTGCAGGAGATCCTGGCACGCAACCCGCGGCTGCAATTGGTCGACCTGAAGACCCTGCCGGTCGACTTGTTCGGTCATTCGGATGCGCGCGGCCCGCGGCCGATCTACCGGCATGCGATCGAGCTTACCGTGAGCGGCGCGTACCTGGACCTCTATGCCTATCTGCGGCAGCTGGAAGGCCTGTCGACGCGGTTATACTGGCGCAAAGCCGATCTCGCGGCGGGCGACTATCCGAAAGTGGTGCTGAAGCTTACCGTCTACACGTTGAGCTTCGATCCGTCCTGGATGAGCGTATGAGACTGGCGCGACTATATTTCTGCCTTCTCACGAGCCTGGCGGCGACGCAGGTCATCGCGGCGGAGGCGGACGCCGGGTCGCCCGCCCAGGGATTCGCTGACCCGACGCGACCGCCCTACAGTGGCCGCTCCAGCGGGGCGGACGAGTCACCGGTCATGGGGCCAGAATTGCAGTCGGTGCTGATCTCGAGCACGCGCAATATCGCCGTGATCAACGGGCAAACCGTGCCGCTCGGGGGCAAATTCCGCGACGCGACGCTGACCAGGATCACCGAGTCCGGAGTCGAGTTGCGCAGCGCAAGCCAGATTGAGGTGCTCAGGCTGTTTCCACAGGTCAAGAAGAAGTCGCGGCCAAGCGACGAGCCGCGGAGGCGGAACTAGAATATGAAGAAAGTATTCCTGATAGTGGCCGTTGCGGCGCTCGGAGGGTGTGCCACTCCTCCGCCCCGTCCGAGCGGCATAGAACCCGGCATTCGCGCGGCGCTGGAGCCGACGCCCAAGAAGGAGACCCCCAGCGCCGTCCTCAACCAGGCGCTGTTGCCGCCGCTTCACATGGCGATGCCCGAAGTGCGCGAACAGCCCGCGGAATCGAGGTTCGACCTTTCGGTCAACAACGCGCCGGCGGCCCAGGTGTTCAATTCGATCGTTTCCGGCACGCGCTACAGCATGCTGGTGTCGCCGAGCGTGAGCGGGACGATCTCGGTCAACCTGAAGGACGTTTCGATCAAGGAAGCGCTCGATTCGATCCGCGAGCTATATGGCTACGACTACAAGATCGAAGGAACACGCATATTCATTCTGCCTGCCGGCCTGCAGACGCGCATCTTCCAGGTCAACTACCTTCAGGGCCAGCGCCGCGGCACGAGCGACGTGCGAGTGCAGTCGGGCTCCATTTCGGATACCACCGGAATCAACCAGGCCCCCAACCCCTCCTCCACCGCGAATCCCGCCGCGGGCCCGGTGCAGACGCAGGGCCAGGACATGCTCGACAGCAGCCGGGTTACGACGCGGACAGTGAGTGACTTCTGGGGAGACCTGCGCACGGCGCTGGTGGCCATCGTCGGCACGGGTCAGGGCCGCAACGTGGTGGTATCGCCGCAATCCGGCATCGTCGTGGTGAGTGCTCCGGGCCGGGAAATGCGCGCCGTCCAGCAATATCTGCGCGAAAGTCAGATCTCGGTCGAACGCCAGGTCATGCTGGAAGCGAAAATCATCCAGGTTACGCTTTCGGACAGCTATCAATCAGGCATCAACTGGGCCGCGTTCCGCAGCACCGGTCCGAACGTCGCTATCGGCCAAAGCGCCAATACGGGATCCAGCACAGTGCTCGGTTCGAGCGGACAGGTTCTGCAAGGCGGCGGGCAAACGCTCAACCTCGCGACAAGCAGCGTGACGACGGCAGCGAGTGCGCTGGCCGCCGATAATCCGGCAAGCGGCGTGTTCGGGCTTGCGTTCCAGACCTCGAACTTTGCCGCATTGCTCCAGTTCCTGCAGTCGCAGGGCAACGTGCAGGTGCTTTCGAGTCCACGCATCGCAACCCTCAACAACCAAAAGGCGGTACTCAAGGTGGGCACCGACCAGTTCTTCGTCACCAACGTGGCGACCGTCACCACCACCACCGGTGCAACTACGCAGCAAACTCCCACGGTGTCGGTCGCACCATTTTTCTCTGGCATATTGCTCGACGTTACTCCGCAGATCGACCAGCAGAACAACATCACGCTGCACGTACATCCGTCGATCAGCGACGTCACTACGAGTCAGACCGTGGTCAATCTCGGCGGCACCGTCCCGTCGATCACGCTGCCGCTGGCGAAGAGCACGATCAGCGAGACCGACACTATCGTGAGGGTTCCCGACGGTAACATCGTCGCGATCGGCGGATTGATGAGCGTCAACGTGAGCGATAACCGCGGCGGCATTCCGGGCGTGAGCGAGGGCGGGTTAGGGGATCTGGTGCGCAACACGAGCCGCACGTCGAGCAAGAACGAACTCGTCATACTCATCAAGCCAACGGTGATCCAGGGTGATCGCAATTGGGCTGACGGGATGCGCGACACGCGCGAGCGCATCGAAGGTATGATGCCCAGCCAACAGGGTGAGGCGCGCAAGTAGTGAACTACCTGCGGCACTTCGGGCTGCGCGAAACCCCGTTCGGAATCACTCCGGACACGAGTTTTTTCTGCGCCTGCCGAAGCACGCAGGAAGCGCTGAACACGCTGCTGGTGGCGATCGGCCACGGCGAGGGATTCATCAAGATTACGGGCGAGGTCGGAACCGGCAAGACGCTGCTGTGTCGGAAGTTTCTCGCCACGCTTGATTCGGGCTGGGTTACCGCCTACGTGCCCAACCCTAGCATCGAGCCGCGAACGCTGCTGCTCGAACTGGCCGAAGAACTCGGAGTGCAGGTCGATGCCGGCGCCGACCAACACTATCTGCTGAAAGGAATCACCCGGACGCTGCTAGGGCTCGCCCGCCAGCGCAAGCGCGTCGTGCTTTGCATGGACGAGAGTCAGGCCATGCCGATAGAAACCCTCGAGACGCTGCGCCTGCTGACCAACCTCGAAACCGAAAAGCGCAAGCTGCTGCAGGTGGTGCTGTTCGGTCAGCCCGAGCTCGATCGCAAGCTCGCGTCCGAGTCCATCCGCCAGCTACGCCAGCGCATCACGTTCCAGTACGACCTCAAGGCGCTGGCCGAAGACGAAGTGGGCAACTACGTGAATCACCGTCTCACGGTCGCGGGCTACGTCGGCCAGCCGGTGCTGAGTGCGCGCGCGCTGCGCACCTTGCACCGTGCGAGCCGAGGATTGCCGCGCTTGGTCAACATCCTGGCGCACAAGTCGTTGCTGCTTGCCTTCGGCGAAGGCGGCTACCGCGTAGAGCCGCGTCACGTGCGCGCGGCGGCGCACGACACGCCGGCCGCCGCATCGACGCGCTGGTGGTGGCCAAAGTTCAGATCCCCACACGCCGCCGACTGACGCCGAAACCATGAGCCTTATCAACAAGATGTTGCAGGAACTGGATCGTCGGCACGCGATGGGTTCGCCCAATGCCGACGTCATGACGCGGCAGATCGAGCCAGTCACCGCGGGGCGACGCAGGCGCGACCTGTTCTGGGTAATCCTCGGACTGGAACTGACCGTCGCGCTGGGATGGCTGGCTTGGACCAGCTATCAGCTCAGGCCGCAGTCGGTGGTCACGGAGCTCGCGCTGCGAACGTCGAGCGGATTAGGCCGTGCGGTGCAGCGGGCCCGACCGCACACGTCTGCTGCGCCGGCGCAAGAGCCTGCGCCCCAAGCTGCGCCGCAGCCTGCGCCAGCGACAAGCAGTGCGCCCGTGCAGGTATCTCCGCCGGCGCCGCAGCCGGTAATCGATACGCTCAAGCTCGCGCAGTCGATCGAGCGCACGATCCCCCCGCCGCGCCCGCGCACCGTGCCGAAATCGATCGACAGCAAGCGCGTGCCGAAGCCGGCGCCGTCCGCGACAGTCGAGGAGGCACGACCGCAGGTCCACAAGCAACCGCACCCGCGCACACGGGCCGAGCTGGCTCAATCGGAGTTTCGACGTGCGGTGCAACTGCTCAACCAGGGACGCGTGAGCGAGGCCGAGCAGGCGCTCAGCGGGGCGCTGTCGATCGATCCGTCCCAGGTGCCCGCGCGACAGGCACTCATCTCGCTGCTGATCGACCAGCGGCGCTTGATCGAAGCGCAGCGCCTGCTGAAGGAAGGGCTGATGCTGGATCCCGCCCAGGTGCAGTTCGCCACGGTCTTGGCGCGGATCTATGTGGAACGCAACGACTACGACAAGGCGCTCGGCGTCTTGCGAGAATGCAAAGGCGACGTGTCGCGCGATGCCGAGTACAACACTCTGTTGGGGGCGGTACTGCAACATATGTCCCGGCCCGGCGA
Source organism: uncultured beta proteobacterium (assembly GCA_963755395.1). Lineage (GTDB taxonomy): Bacteria > Pseudomonadota > Gammaproteobacteria > Burkholderiales > SG8-39 > DAHVFK01. The sequence goes on from CAVWJJ010000004.1 coordinate 633,915, forward strand.
AGCCGCCGATGCATATCGTGCGGCGTTGCGTACTGCGCCGCAGACGGGGACGGCCTGGGTCGGACTTGGACTCTCGCTCGCGGCGATGGACCACCGTCCGGAAGCGGCTGAGGCGTTCCGGCGCGCGGTCGCCAGCGGTTCGCTCAGTCAGGAAGTCAGAGACTACGCCGAGCAGCAGCTGCGGCGCTTGCAGTAGGTATCAGGCCACACTCGCGTCCGTTCCGAAGCGTTCCAGTCGATAGCCGTAGTTGTAGATCGGCACCACGCGGTAGCCGCTCTCGGGTCGCAGATCGAGCTTCTTCCGCACCTGGCTGACGTGGGTGTCCACGGTGCGGGTCGCGAGGTCGCCGCTGCGTCCCCAGACCGATTCCTGCAAATGACCGCGCGACATCAAGCGCCCGATGTTGCGGAACAGGACAACCGCGAGTTCGAACTCCTTCGGTGTGAGCTCGATGCGTGAGCCGTCGCGGCGGATCTCGCCGCGCTGGGTATCGATCTCGAACGGGGGAAAGGAAAGCAAGGTCTGTTCCTCGCGCGGGTAGGCGCGGCGAAGTAGCGCACTGACGCGTGCCAGCATTTCCTGGCGCCGAGCCGGTTTCACCATGTAGTCGTCCGCGCCGTTCTCGAGCGCGTATACGATGTCCTCCTCGGAATCGCGCACAGTGATGAAAAGTATGGGGACGTGCTTGGAAATGTTGGCGCGCAGCCAGGTCAGCACCTCGGCCCCGGAAACGTCCGGCACCTGCCAGTCAAGGATGAACAGGTCAAAGCTCTCGCGCCCTGCGTGCTTCATCGCTTCGCGCCCCGCCAAGTAGCCGTGGACGTCGTGTCCCGCGTCCGCGAGCCAGCGCCGCAGCAGGGCGAGCTGGTCGGGGTCGTCTTCGAGTATTGCAATTCGCACTGCGCACCTCCCTGGCGGCGATGCCGCACCGGCGAGGCAAATGATAATGCCGCCGGGGCGCGACGCAAATTCGGATTGTGGCAGAATCGCGGCCTCCCGGAGGGCCTGGCAAATGCGACTCGCTCTACTCGGCGGCGGCACGATCGCCCGTCTGGTGCTGGAAAACCTGCGTCGGGGCGCGCTGCCCGGCATCGAGCTGGTGGCGCTGGCGGGAAGACGGGCGGCATCCGGTGCGGCGGCGCTCGCGGGCGAGTACGGAATCGATTACGTCCTCGGCGCGCAGGCGCTGTGCGAGGCGAAGCCCGACGTGGTCCTCGAGGCGGCTTCGCACGACGCGGTCCGCGCCTGCCTGGTCCCGCTTCTTGCCGCGGGTTCGTCGGTGATCGTGCTGTCAGCCGGGGCCCTGGTCGACGACGCGCTGCGCGCCGAGGCAGAGGCGGCGGCGCGTCGCTCTGGCGCGCTGCTCTACGTGCCTTCGGGGGGGATCGGCGCACTCGACGCGCTCAAGGGCGCCTGTGCCGCGGGCGAGGTCGAGGTATCGATCCAGATCGCGAAACCTCCTGAAGCATGGAGGAAGATCGACTATGTGGAGTCCCTCGACGTCGATCTTGATTCGCTTGCGAGCGTTGCGACGCTGTTCGACGGGCCTGCGCGCGCCGGGGTCCCGCACTTTCCACAGAATGTAAACATTGCGGCCGTGCTGTCGCTCGCCGGGGCCGGCTTCGACCGCACCAGGCTCAAGGTCGTGGCGGACCCCGCTCTGACCCACAATACCCATACCGTCCGGGTTTCGGGCAAGACAGGCCAGTTCACTATCGTGCTGGAGAACGTGCCCGCGCCAGACAACCCGAAAACCGCCTGGCTTGCCTGCTACAGCGCGTTGGCGGCGCTCAAGGAGTTCGGCGCTCCCGCGCGCTACGGCACCTGAGCGGACGCCGCACGACGTGCCACCCTCAATTCGCTTGACTAAGCAGCGGATATCTCACATAATTTCGGGTTCCGCCGGAGGGGTGCCCGAGCGGTTAAAGGGGGCAGACTGTAAATCTGTTGGCCTTGCGCCTACGTTGGTTCGAATCCAACCCCCTCCACCGGCATCTCGGGCGGGCGTGGCAGACAGGCATTGCGGGTGAATTGAATGGGCGGGTGTAGCTCAATGGTAGAGCAGAAGCCTTCCAAGCTTATGACGAGGGTTCGATTCCCTTCACCCGCTCCAATGCGCAACTCCAGCCCATGTAGCTCAGTGGTAGAGCACTCCCTTGGTAAGGGAGAGGTCATGCGTTCAATCCGCGTCATGGGCACCAGACATCAGATCTCTTTCAACGAAACGTCAGAGGCAGCGTAGTCATGGCAAAAGGCAAATTTGAGCGGACCAAGCCGCACGTGAACGTTGGCACGATTGGGCATGTGGACCATGGCAAGACGACGCTGACGGCGGCGATGACGAGTATTTTGGCGAAGAAGTTTGGTGGCGAGGCCAGGAGCTACGCGCAGATTGACTCGGCGCCGGAGGAGAAGGCGCGCGGGATCACGATCAACACGGCGCACGTGGAGTACGAGACGGCCAAGAGGCACTACGCGCACGTGGACTGTCCTGGGCACGCGGACTACATCAAGAACATGATCACGGGCGCGGCGCAGATGGACGGGGCGATTCTGGTGGTGTCGGCGGCCGACGGGCCGATGCCGCAGACGCGCGAGCACATTTTGCTGGCGCGGCAGGTGGGGGTGCCCTACATCGTGGCGTTCCTGAACAAGGCCGACATGGTGGACGACAAGGAGTTGCTGGAGCTGGTGGAGGTGGAGGTGCGGGAGCTGCTGAGCAAGTACGATTTTCCGGGCGACAAGACCCCGATCGTGATCGGCTCGGCGTTGAAGGCGCTGGAGGGCGACACGGGCGAGATGGGCGAGCAGGCGATCATGAAGCTGGCCGAGGCGCTGGATGCCTACATTCCGACGCCCGAGCGTGCGATCGACGGGGCGTTTCTGATGCCGGTGGAGGACGTGTTTTCGATCTCGGGTCGCGGCACGGTGGTCACGGGGCGCGTGGAGCGCGGGGTGATCAAGGTGGGCGAGGAGATCGAGATCGTGGGCTTGAAGCCGACCACCAAGACGGTGTGCACGGGCGTGGAGATGTTTCGCAAGCTGCTTGACCAGGGTCAGGCGGGGGACAACATCGGGGTGCTGCTGCGCGGCACCAAGCGCGAAGAGGTCGAGCGCGGACAAGTCTTGGCCAAGCCCGGCTCGATCACGCCGCACACCAAGTTCGAGTGCGAGGTGTACGTGCTCTCGAAGGAAGAGGGCGGGCGGCACACGCCGTTTTTCAACAACTACCGGCCGCAGTTTTATTTCAGGACCACGGACGTGACGGGCGCGGTGGAGCTGCCCAAGGGCACCGAGATGGTGATGCCGGGGGACAACATCAAGATGGTGGTGACGCTGATTGCGCCGATCGCGATGGAGCAGGGCTTGCGCTTTGCCATCCGCGAGGGCGGCAAGACCGTCGGCGCCGGCGTCGTCGCCAAGGTCATCGAGTAGAAGAACTCATAGGCCAATAGCTCAACTGGCAGAGCGTCGGTCTCCAAAACCGAAGGTTGGGGGTTCGATTCCCTCTTGGCCTGCCAAATTCCACGGACACTGCAGAAACGATGCTCGACAAGATAAAGCTGGTGATTGCGGTAGCCCTCGCGGCGCTGGGCGTCTGGGGCTACTACTGGCTGGGAGAGGGCGACGTGCTGCTTCGCGTCTTTTCCGTATTCGGCGGGCTTATTGCCGGCTGCGCAGTCGCCTGGTTCACCGAGCCTGGCCGCCGGTTCGTCGCGTTCGCGCGCGAGGCGATCGTGGAAGCGAAGAAGGTCGTGTGGCCGACCCGCAAGGAAACGGTGCAGACCACCGCGGCAGTCTTTGCGTTCGCCGTGGTGATGGCGGTGTTTCTTTGGATCAGCGACAAGGGTCTCGAGTGGGTCCTGTATGACGTGATCCTCGGATGGAAGAAAACTTAACGTGGCCAGAATCGAGCAGGTCGACATGAGCAAACGCTGGTACGTGGTGCATGCCTATTCCGGCTTCGAAAAGTCGGTACAGCGCGCGCTGGAGGACCGCATCTCGCGCGCCGGAATGCAGGACAAGTTCGGCCGCATCCTCGTTCCGGTCGAGGAAGTGGTGGAAATGAAGGGCGGCCAGAAGCATATGTCCGAGCGCAAGTTCTTCCCGGGCTATGTGCTGGTCGAGATGGAGATGAACGACGACACCTGGCACCTGGTCAAGAACACCAACAAGGTGACCGGCTTCGTCGGCGGCACGGCAACCAAACCCGCTCCAATTTCGGAGAAGGAGGTCGCCGCGATCATGCAGCAAATGCGCGAAGGCGTGGAAAAGCCCAAGCCGAAGGTGCTGTTCGAAAACGGCGAGATGGTACGCGTCAAGGATGGCCCGTTCACGGATTTCCAGGGAACGGTAGAAGACGTGAATTACGAGAAGAGTCGCCTGCGCGTGGCAGTCACGATTTTTGGTCGCTCGACTCCGGTTGAGCTGGAGTTCGGGCAGGTTGAGAAGGCGTAACGGGGAGAGCGCTGCGGCGCTCGTTCGGACCCAATAGGAGAGAAGCATGGCAAAGAAAATCGTCGGCTACGTAAAGCTTCAGGTGCCGGCGGGCAAGGCGAATCCCTCGCCCCCCATCGGTCCGGCGCTCGGCCAGCGCGGCCTGAACATCATGGAATTCTGCAAAGCGTTCAATGCGCAGACGCAAAAGGTCGAGCCGGGCCTGCCGCTGCCCGTGGTGATCACGGCGTATGCCGACAAGAGCTTCACCTTCATCATCAAGACGCCGCCGACCACGGTGCTGATCAAGAAGGCAGCCGGCATCGAAAGCGGGAGCCCGCGGCCACATACCGACAAGGTCGGCAAGATCACCCGCAAGCAGGTCGAGGAGATCGCGAAGGCAAAGACCCCCGATCTCACGGCTGCGGATCTCGAAGCCGCGATGCGTACGGTCGCGGGGAGTGCGCGCTCGATGGGCATTGTCGTGGAGGGCATGTAAATGGCCATCAGCAAGCGCAGGAAAGCCCTTGCGGGCAAAGTCGACCGCGCGCTCGCCTATCCGGCGATCGACGCGATGAAACTGATCAAGGACACCGCGACCGCGAAATTCGACGAGTCGGTGGACGTGGCGGTGAACTTGGGCATCGACGCCAAGAAGACCGACCAGTCGGTGCGTGGCTCGGTCGTGCTGCCCTCCGGTACCGGCAAGTCCGTGCGAGTGGCGGTATTTGCGCAGGGCGACAGGGCGCAAGCCGCCAAAGCGGCCGGCGCCGACTTGGTCGGCTTCGAGGACCTTGCGGAGAGCATCAAGGGCGGCAAGATCGATTTCGACGTGGTGATCGCCGCTCCGGACGCGATGCGCGTGGTAGGCCAGCTGGGGCAGATACTCGGTCCGCGCGGTCTGATGCCCAATCCGAAGGTCGGCACCGTGACGCCCGACGTTGCCGCAGCGGTAAAGAACGCGAAGGCGGGCCAGGTGCAATTCCGCGCCGACAAGTCCGGGACCGTGCAGTGCACGATCGGGCGCGCATCGTTTACGGCCGAGCAGCTGCGTGACAACCTCGCGGCGCTGGTCGAGGCGCTGAACAGAGCCAAGCCTTCAGGCTCGAAGGGCGTGTTTTTGAAGAAGCTGTCGGTGTCGAGCACGATGGGCGTAGGGGTCAAGATCGATCCCGCGTCACTCGCGGCGCAACCGCAGCAGTGAAACAAGGACTTTGGGCTGCCGGTCGTTCGCAGGAACGGCCGGTTGCTGTCAAAGACCGTAGGGGCCGCACGGGTGTTTGACCGCAGCGACTTAAACGCGCAGCAGCGCCCTACGCAGACGGCGTACCCGAAGCAGGAATCTAGGGTTCCTGATTCAAGGTCGCCATGGGGGCCGTACCGCGAGGCACGGCCGTTTGATCAACGCAAGGAGGTAGACCTTGAGTCTTAGTCTGGAGCAGAAGCAGGCGGTCGTAACCGAGGTCGCCGCGCAGCTCAGCAACGCACAGGCGTTGATCGTCGCGGAATATCGCGGCCTCAATGTCGAAAGCGTGACGGGACTGCGCGCCGCCGCAAGGAAGTCGGGCGTCTACCTGCGCGTGCTGAAGAATTCGCTCGCGCGGCGTGCCGTAAAGGGCACTCCGTTCGAGAAGCTGGCCGAGCAGATGAGCGGCCCGCTGATGTACGGCATCGCGCAGGACCCGGTGCTCGGCGCCAAAGTGCTGGCCGAGTTTGCCAAGGCGAACGAGCTGTTCGTCATCCGGGGCGGAGCCATGGCGAACAGCGTCATGTCCGCCAAGGACATCGCCGCGCTCGCCCTGTTGCCGGGCCGCAACGAGCTGTTGGCCAAGCTCATGGGCACGATGCAGGCGCCGGTCGCCAAACTCGTGCGCACCATGAACGAAGTTCCGGCCAAATTCGTGCGCGCGCTGGCCGCGGTACGCGACCTCAAGGAGAAGGCTGCAGCCTGATCCGAACCGACCAAACATTCAGGAACCCTAAACATTCAGGAGTTGAAGATGGAACGAGCACAAATTCTCGATGCGATTTCGGGCATGAGCGTCCTGGAGCTGTCGCAGCTCATCAAGGATATGGAAGACAAGTTCGGCGTCTCGGCCGCGGCCGCTGTTGCGGTTGCGGCACCGGCTGGTGGCGCCGCGGGCGGCGCGGCTGCGGCCGAGGAGAAAACCGAATTCACCGTCACGCTGACCGCGATCGGCGACAACAAGGTGAACGTTATCAAGGCGGTACGCGAGCTTACGGGTCTGGGGCTAAAAGAGGCCAAGGACCTGGTCGACGGCGCGCCCAAGCCGGTCAAGGAGGGGGTTTCCAAGGCCGACGCCGATGCAATGGTGAAGAAGCTTACCGACGCCGGCGGAAAGGCCGAGATCAAGTAAGCCCTGGTTTGAGCCCGGCGGCCCGGAACTTCGGGGCCGCCGGACTCTCTTACACAGCCCGAACCCTGACACGCATAGACAGAGTGCAAACCAAAGACGCTGCGAACCGACGGGTCGGCGCGTCTTCGCTTTGCCCTTTGCCGCAATAGCGTTCCTTTACTGGGAGCCTTCATGACCTATTCCCTCACCGAGCGTAAACGCATCCGCAAGAGCTTCGCGAAGCGCGCAAGCGTTCTCAACGTGCCCTTCCTGATTGCGACGCAGCTCGAGTCCTACACCGCGTTCCTGCAGGCGAGCGTTGCGCCCGAAAAGCGCAAGAGCGAGGGCCTGCAGGCGGCGTTCATGTCGATCTTTCCGATCTCCAGCCACTCGGGCAATGCGCGCCTGGAGTTCGTCAGCTTCATGCTCGGCGAGCCGCCGTTCGACGTCAAGGAATGCCAGCAGCGCGGGCTGACCTATGCCAGCCCGCTGCGCGCCAAGGTGCGCCTTGTGATCATGGACAAAGAGGCGCCCAAGCCGACCACCAAAGAGGTCAAGGAGCAGGAGGTGTACATGGGCGAGATCCCGCTCATGACCACTACCGGCTCGTTCGTCATCAACGGCACCGAGCGCGTCATCGTCTCCCAGCTGCATCGCTCGCCGGGGGTGTTCTTCGAGCACGACCGCGGCAAGACCCACAGCTCGGGCAAGCTGCTGTTCTCGGCCCGGGTGATCCCCTATCGCGGCTCCTGGCTCGACTTCGAGTTCGACGCCAAGGACATTGTGTTCTTCCGCGTCGACCGCCGCCGCAAGATGCCGGCCACGATCCTGCTCAAGGCGCTCGGCTACACGCCGGAGCGGATCCTCAAGGAATTCTTCGCGTTCGATAGCTTCAACATCGAGCCGAACCACGTCCTGTTCGAAGTGGTTCCGGAGCGTCTGCGCGGCGAGGTGGCGCGTTTCGATATCAACGACAAGTCCGGCAAGCTGATCGTGGCGCAGAACAAGCGCATCACGGTGAAGCACATCCGCGACATGGAAGCGGCGGGAATCAAGAAGCTCACCGCGCCCGACGAGTTCATCATCGGCCGCGCCCTCGCGCACAACGTGGTGAATTCGGACACCGGCGAGATCGTCGCCAACGCGAACGACGAGATCACCGAAACCCTGCTCGCCCAGCTGCGTGAAGCGAAGGTGGGCAAGGTCCAGACGCTGTTCACCAACGATCTCGACCAGGGTGCCTACGTTTCGCAAACCCTGCGCGCGGACGAAACCACCGATCTGAATGCCGCGCGCATCGCGATCTACCGCATGATGCGCCCTGGCGAGCCGCCCACGGAGGACGCCGTCGAGGCTCTGTTCAACGGCCTGTTCTTCGCCGAGGAACGCTACGACCTTTCCGCGGTCGGGCGCATGAAGTTCAATCGCCGCATCGCTGCGCCAAGCGAAACGAGCTGGCAGGTGCGGCTCAAGAATATCGCCCTGGCGAAAGAGGCGGAGCAGGAGGTGCGCGCCTATTTCGGCAACGTGCCCGAGCTTTCACTGAACAAGGTCAGCATCGAGGGTGTCTCTACCGAAGAGCAGGCCCAGGCGGTCATGGACAAAATGTTCCACGACCTCAAGGCGAAGGGCGTCGACCGGCAGAAGCTGGACGCGAAGATCGAGCAGCGCTTCACGCTCAGCCCGCGCGACATCGTGGAAGTCATCCGCATTCTGGTCGAACTGCGCAACGGCCGCGGCGAGATTGACGATATCGACCATCTCGGGAACCGGCGAGTCCGCTCCGTCGGCGAGCTGGCCGAAAACCAGTTCCGCGCCGGCCTGGTGCGCGTCGAGCGCGCGGTCAAGGAGCGCCTGTCGCAGGCCGAAAGCGACAACCTGATGCCGCACGACCTGATCAATGCCAAGCCGATCTCGGCTGCGATCAAGGAGTTCTTCGGCTCGTCTCAGCTGTCGCAGTTCATGGACCAGACCAATCCGCTCTCGGAAATCACCCACAAGAGAAGGGTTTCCGCACTTGGGCCAGGCGGTCTCACCAGGGAAAGGGCCGGATTCGAGGTGCGCGACGTGCACCCGACCCATTACGGCCGGGTGTGCCCGATCGAGACGCCGGAAGGCCCGAACATCGGCCTGATCAACTCACTCGCGCTTTACGCGCGCACCAACAAGTACGGCTTCCTCGAGACGCCGTACCGCAAGGTGGTCAACAGCAAGGTGAGCAACGAGATCGAGTTCCTCTCGGCGATCGAGGAAGGCAACTACGTGATCGCGCAGGCGAACGCCCAGATCGACAAGTCCGGCAGGCTGGTCGACACGTTGGTGTCGTGCCGCTTCAAGAACGAGTTCGAGCTCAAGTCACCCGAGGAAGTGCAGTACATGGATGTGGCGCCGGCGCAGATCGTCTCGGTTGCCGCCTCGCTGATTCCGTTCCTCGAGCACGACGACGCCAACCGCGCGTTGATGGGGTCCAACATGCAGCGCCAGGCCGTGCCCTGCCTGCGGCCGGAAAAGCCGCTGGTCGGCACCGGTGTCGAGCGCACCGCGGCGATCGACTCCGGCACCTGTGTCATCGCGCTGCGCGGCGGCGTGGTGGACTACGTCGATGCGAACCGGATCGTGGTGCGGGTGAACGACGACGAAACCGTTCCGGGCGACGTCGGGGTGGACATCTACAAGCTCACCAAGTACACGCGCTCGAACCAGAACACCAACATCAACCAGCGCCCGATCGTGAAGCAGGGCGAGCGCATCGCCAAGGGTGACGTGGTGGCGGACGGCGCCTCGACCGACCTGGGCGAGCTCGCGCTCGGCCAGAACATGCTGGTCGCGTTCATGCCGTGGAACGGCTTCAACTTCGAGGATTCGATCCTGATCTCGGAGCGGGTGGTCGGCGACGACCGCTTCACTTCGATCCACATCGAGGAGCTGACGGTCGTTGCGCGCGACACCAAGCTCGGGCCGGAAGACATCACGCGTGACATCTCGAACCTGTCCGAGGGCCAGCTGTCGCGCCTGGACGAGTCCGGCATCGTCTACATCGGGGCCGAAGTCGAAGCGGGTGACGTGCTGGTGGGGAAAGTGACGCCCAAGGGCGAGACCCAACTCACGCCGGAGGAGAAGCTCCTGCGCGCGATCTTCGGCGAGAAGGCGAGCGACGTTAAGGACACCAGCCTGCGCGTGCCCTCCGGCATCTCTGGCACGGTGATCGACGTCCAGGTCTTCACGCGCGAGGGCATCGAGCGCGACAAGCGTAGCCAGCAGATCATCGAGGACGACCTGCGCCGCTACAAGACCGACCTCGCGGACCAGATGCGCATCGTCGAGTCCGACACCTTCGAGCGGCTGGAGAGGCTGCTGGTGGGCAAGATGGCCAACGGCGGCCCGAAGCGCCTCGCCAAGGGCACCAAGCTGGCCAAGAGCTATCTCGAGTCGATCGAGCGTTACGACTGGTTCGATATCAGGCTGGCGAACGAAGAGGCGGCTGCGCAGCTCGAGGGCCTGAAGGACTCGCTGGCGCAGAAGCGGCGCGAATTCGACGCCATGTTCGAGGCCAAGCGCAAGAAGCTCACGCAGGGCGACGAGCTGCCTCCGGGCGTGTTGAAGATGGTCAAGGTGTACGTCGCGGTGAAGCGCCGCCTGCAGCCTGGCGACAAGATGGCCGGCCGGCACGGCAACAAAGGCGTGATCTCCAAGATCGTCCCGGTCGAGGACATGCCGCACATGGCCGACGGCACCCCGGTCGACGTGGTGCTGAACCCGCTCGGCGTGCCATCGCGCATGAACGTGGGGCAGATTCTCGAGACGCACCTCGGGTGGGCGGCCAAGGGGCTGGGGCTGCGGATCGGAGAGATGCTCAAGCAGCAGGCGAAGGCGTCCGAGCTGAAGAAGACGCTAGCGCAGATCTACGTCTCGAACACGAAGGAAGACACGATCGCCGACCTGAACGACAACGAGGTGATGCTGCTCGCGAACAACCTCAAGGAAGGCGTGCCTTTCGCCACCCCGGTGTTCGACGGCGCGGCGGAGGCCGAGATCAACGCCATGCTCGAGAGCGCCGGGCTGCCGACCTCCGGCCAGGTCACGTTGTACGACGGTCGCACCGGCGAGGCGTTCGATCGCCAGGTGACCGTGGGCTATATGCACGTGCTCAAGCTGCACCACCTGGTGGACGACAAGATGCACGCGCGCTCGACCGGGCCGTACAGCCTGGTCACGCAGCAGCCGCTGGGAGGCAAGGCACAGTTCGGCGGCCAGCGCTTCGGCGAGATGGAGGTCTGGGCGCTCGAGGCCTACGGCGCCGCCTACACCCTGCAGGAGATGCTGACGGTCAAGTCCGACGACATAAATGGCCGCACCAAGGTGTACGAGAACATCGTCAAGGGCGACCACAAGATCGACGCCGGCATGCCGGAGTCCTTCAACGTGCTGGTGAAGGAAATCCGCTCGCTCGGCATTGATATCGACCTGGAGAGGTACTGATGAAAGCGCTACTGGAGCTCTTCAAGCAGGTCCAGCAGGACGAGGACTTCGACGCGATCAAGATCGGGCTCGCTTCGCCCGAGAAGATCCGTTCCTGGTCCTACGGCGAGGTGAAGAAGCCGGAGACGATCAACTACCGGACCTTCAAGCCCGAGCGTGACGGCCTGTTCTGCGCCAAGATTTTCGGGCCGATCAAGGACTATGAGTGCCTGTGCGGCAAGTACAAGCGGCTCAAGCATCGCGGCGTGATTTGCGAGAAGTGCGGCGTCGAGGTGACGCTGGCCAAGGTCCGACGCGAGCGCATGGGGCACATCGAGCTCGCCAGCCCGACCGCGCACATCTGGTTCCTGAAGTCGCTTCCGTCGCGCCTCGGCCTCGTGCTGGATATGACGCTGCGCGACATCGAGCGCGTGCTGTATTTCGAGGCCTACGTGGTAACCGATCCGGGCCTGACGCCGCTCAAGCGCTGCCAGCTTCTGACCGAGGACGACTATCTGTCCAAGGTCGAGGAGTTCGGGGACGACTTCTCGGCGGCCATGGGCGCCGAGGGCATCCGTGCGTTGCTGCGCTCGATCGACATCAACCGCGACATCGAGAACCTGCGCAAGGACCTCGAGGCGACCAGCTCGGAAGCCAAGATCAAGAAGATCGCCAAGCGCCTCAAGGTGCTCGAGGGCTTCAAGAACTCCAACATCAAGCCCGACTGGATGGTGATGGAAGTGCTGCCGGTGCTGCCGCCCGAGCTGCGGCCCCTGGTGCCGCTGGACGGGGGGCGGTTCGCGACCTCGGATCTGAACGACCTGTATCGGCGCGTGATCAATCGGAACAACCGCCTGAAGCGGCTGCTGGAGCTCAAGGCGCCTGAAATCATCGTGCGCAACGAGAAGCGCATGCTGCAGGAGGCCGTCGATTCGTTGCTCGACAACGGCCGCCGCGGCAAGGCGATGACCGGGGCCAACAAGCGCCCGCTGAAGTCGCTCGCGGACATGATCAAGGGCAAGGGCGGCCGCTTCCGCCAGAACCTGCTCGGCAAGCGCGTCGACTACTCCGGCCGTTCCGTGATCGTGGTCGGACCGCAGCTGAAGCTGCACCAGTGCGGCCTGCCGAAGAAGATGGCGCTGGAGCTGTTTAAACCGTTCATCTTCAACAAGCTCGAGTTGCTCGGGCTCGCCACCACGATAAAGGCCGCCAAGCGCCTGGTGGAGCAGGAGGTGCCCGAAGTGTGGGACATCCTGGAAGAGGTGATCAGGGAGCACCCGGTGATGCTGAACCGGGCGCCGACGCTGCACCGCCTAGGGATCCAGGCGTTCGAGCCGGTGCTGATCGAAGGCAAGGCGATCCAGCTGCACCCGCTGGTGTGCGCGGCGTTCAACGCCGACTTCGACGGCGACCAGATGGCGGTGCACGTACCGCTATCGCTCGAGGCGCAGATGGAGGCGAGGACGCTCATGCTCGCCTCGAACAACGTGCTCTCTCCGGCCAACGGCGAGCCGATCATCGTGCCATCGCAGGACATCGTGCTCGGCCTGTACTACGCCACGCGCGAATTTCTCAACGCCAAGGGCGAGGGCATGTCGTTCAGCGACCTGGCAGAGGTGCATCGCGCCTACGATTCGCGCCAGGTCGACCTGCATTCGCGGGCCTGGGTGCGCATCAAGGAAGTTGAGGTCAGCGATGAAGGCGAGAAGACCGACAAGATTACCCGCTACGAAACGACCGTCGGCCGCGCCCTGCTGTCGGAGATCCTGCCACCGGGGCTGCCGTTCGCGCTGCTCAACCGGCCGCTGAAAAAGAAGGAGATCTCGCGTCTGATCAACGCCGCGTTCCGCCGCTGCGGTCTGCGCGAGACGGTGATCTTCGCCGACAAGCTGATGCAGGCGGGCTTCACCATGGCGACCCGCGCCGGGATCTCGTTCGGCGTGCACGACATGCGCATTCCGACGCAGAAGCACGCCATGATCCAGGCGGCCGAAGCCGAAGTGAAGGAGATCGAAAGCCAGTACACCTCGGGCCTGGTCACGGTCGGCGAGCGCTACAACAAGGTGGTCGACATCTGGTCGCGCTGCGGCGAGCAGGTCGGCAAGGTGATGATGGAGCAGCTCGGCACCGAAGAGGTTGTCGATCGCCACGGCAAGAAAGTGCGCCAGGAGGCGTTCAACTCGATCTATATGATGGCCGACTCCGGCGCGCGCGGCTCCGCGGCGCAAATCCGGCAGCTCGCCGGCATGCGGGGGCTGATGGCGAAGCCCGACGGCTCGATCATCGAGACGCCGATCACCGCCAATTTCCGCGAAGGCCTCAACGTGCTGCAGTACTTCATTTCGACTCACGGCGCGCGCAAGGGTCTCGCCGACACGGCGCTCAAGACCGCGAACTCCGGCTATCTCACGCGCCGCCTGGTCGACGTCACGCAGGACCTGGTTGTCACGGAGGACGACTGCAGCACCCAAAACGGCGTCTCGATGAAGGCGCTGGTCGAGGGCGGCGAAGTGGTCGAGGCGCTCAAGGAGCGGATTCTCGGGCGCGTTCTGGCGACCGAACTGACGCATCCAGAGAGACAGGACGTGCTCTATCCGGCCGGCACGCTGCTGGACGAGGACGCGGTCGACACCATCGACAGCCTGGGCATCGACGAGGTGAAAGTGCGCACGGCGCTCAGCTGCGACACGCGTTTCGGTGTGTGCGCCAAGTGCTACGGGCGCGACCTCGGCCGCGGCTCGCTGGTGAACGTGGGCGAGGCGATCGGCGTGATCGCGGCCCAGTCGATCGGTGAACCGGGTACCCAGCTGACGATGCGGACCTTCCACATCGGTGGCGCGGCGTCGAGGACCGCGGTGGCGAGCCAAGTCGAGGCGAAATCGGCCGGCACGGCGCGCTTTACGCCGACCATGCGCTATCTCTCGAACGCCAAGGGCGACAAGGTGGTGATCTCGCGCTCCGGCGAAGTGATCATCGCCGACGACAACGGTCGCGAGCGCGAGCGCCACAAGGTGCCTTACGGCGCGATGCTCCAGGTGGTCGACGGTGACTCGATCAAGGCCGGCAAGATCGTCGCCAGCTGGGACCCGCACCACCGCCCGATCATCACTGAGTATGGCGGTACGGTGAAATTCGAGCACGTCGAAGAGAACGTCACGGTCGCCAAGCAGATCGACGACGTGACCGGCCTTTCGACCTTGGTGGTGATCGACGTCAAGCGTCGCGGCAGCGCCGCGGCAAAGGGCGTGCGGCCGTCGGTCAAGCTGCTGAACGAGTCGGGCGAGGAAGTGCGCATCGCCGGGACCGACCACGCGGTGAATATCAGCTTCCCCGTCGGAGCGGTGATCGCCGTGCGCGAAGGCCAGCAGGTGCAGATCGGCGAGGTGCTGGCTCGCATTCCGCAGGAAGTATCGAAGACGCGCGACATCACGGGCGGTCTGCCGCGGGTGGCCGAGCTGTTCGAGGCGCGCGCGCCGAAAGACAAGGCGGTGCTCGCCGAGTACACCGGCACGGTCTCGTTCGGCAAGGACACCAAGGGCAAGCAGCGTCTGGTGATTACCGACCTCGAGGGCGTGCAGCACGAGGAACTGATCCCGAAGGACAAGCACGTGCTGGTGCACGACGGCCAGGTGGTGAACAAGGGCGAGATGATCGTCGACGGCTCGGTCGATCCGCACGACCTGCTGCGTCTGCTCGGGGTGGAGGCGCTCGCGCGCTACATCATCGACGAGGTGCAGGACGTCTACCGTCTGCAGGGGGTGAAGATCAACGACAAGCACATCGAGGTCATCGTGCGCCAGATGCTGCGGCGCGTGCAGATCGAGGACCCGGGCGAGACGGCGTTCATCCAGGGCGAGCAGGCCGAGCGGGCGGACGTGCTGGAGGAAAACGAGAAGGCCGAAAAAGACGGCAAGAAGCCGGCGACCTACTCGTACATGCTGCTCGGCATCACCAAGGCCTCGCTGTCAACCGACTCGTTCATCTCCGCGGCCTCCTTCCAGGAGACCACGCGCGTGCTGACCGAGGCGGCGATCATGGGCAAGCGCGACGGGCTGCGCGGCCTGAAGGAGAACGTCATCGTCGGACGCCTCATTCCCGCCGGTACCGGCATGGCGTATCACAACATGCGCAAGCAGCAGGCGGCCGAGCCGATTCTGCCGGATATCCCGGCGGCCGAGGAAGTGCCGGCAGCCGAGACGACCGCTTCGAACGGCGGCTGAGCGCGGGCTGCGACGGCGACCAAGGGGCGGCTGCGGCCGCCCCTTTCATTATTTACCATAGCGAGCGATGAGCACGGTACGCGAGCTCGATACGTCCCCGCCGAGACCTGCCACGCCGGCGGACCTGGGTGCTATCCACGCGATCTACGCGCACCATGTCCTGAATGGACTTGCGTCGTTCGAGGAGGTGCCGCCGACCGCGGACGAGATGCGCAGGCGCTTCGACGAGATCACCGGGCGCGGCCTGCCTTTTCTCTCGCTCGAGCTCGACGGTGCGGTCGCCGGATACGGCTACTGCGCGCCCTACCGGGCCCGCTCCGCCTATCGCTACGCGCTCGAGGACTCGGTCTACGTCCGGCCCGACATGGTCGGGCGCGGCGTCGGGCGCGCGCTCCTGGGCGAGCTGATCGGGCGCTGCGCAGCGCTCGGCTACCGGCAGCTCGTGGCCGTGATCGGAGACAGCGCCAACACGGCCTCGATCGCGCTGCACGCGAGCCATGGATTTCTTCGCGTCGGCACGCTGCGCTCGATCGGCTTCAAGTTCGGCCGCTGGGTAGACAGCGTGCTCATGCAGCGCCCGCTCGGCCAGGGCGACGCGACACCCCCGCTCAGCCCGTAAGGCTCTGGATCTCGAGCAGCAGGTCGGACTTGGAGACCACGCCGAGCAGATGGCGGTCGGTCGTGCTCCTCACCACCGGCAGGCGCTCCGCGCCCTGGGTGAGGAACATCTGCAGCGCGTCGCCCAGAGCGGTGTCGGGGGTCAGGACGGCGAACTCGCTTCGCATCAGCTCGCCCGCGGTCGGTGACGGCGCGCCTTGCGGCGCGAGCAGTCTTTGCTTGATCTCGTGCAGGGAGATGACGCCGCCGAAGCGGCCGGCCTGGTCGACGACGTACACAAATCGCACCGGGTGCTCGAGGAAGGCGCGCTCGATCTGGTCGAAGCTTGCGCTCGCCGGTACGGTCGGTATTGCCGGCTTGACCAGCTCCGAAATCTGCAGTCCGCGCCAGCGCGCGAGCGCGCGCTCCTCCTTGTTGCGATGAATCGTCACTTCGTACATCGACTCCTCGCGCACGGCGCGCGCGACGAAGTAGGCCGCCACGCAGGCGAGCATCAGCGGCAGCACGACCTGGTAGCTCAGGGTCATCTCGAAGATCATCAGGATCGCCATCAGCGGAGCGTGTGTGGCTCCCGCGAGGAACGCGCCCATGCCGACGATCGCGTAGGCGAACGGCATCGAGGTCGCGTGGGGCCACAGCGCGTGCACGCCCTGGCCGAACAGCAGCCCGAGCGATGCGCCGACGAACAGCGTGGGGGTGAACACGCCGCCGATTGCGCCCGAGCCCGTGGTCGAGGCCGTCGTCACGATCTTGCAGACGAGAACCAGCAGGACCATGGACCAGAGCCAATCGTGGTGCAGCAGCGAGTTCACCACGCTGTATCCGTTGCCCCAGACCTCGGGCACGCGCGCCGAGATGAGTCCCACGATCAGTCCGCCCAGACCGAGCCGGAGCGGCAGCGGCAGGCCGAGGCGCCCGAAACCGGCCTTGGCGAGCTGCAGCGCGCGCATGAATTGCGGCGCCGCGGCGCCCGCGAGCAGGCCGAGCGCTACGAAGATAAGCACTTCGGGACCGACCACGGAGGGAAACGCCGGCATCTGGTAGGGCGGCGCGTAGCCGGTGAGCTCGCGCATGGTGATGTTGGCCACCACGGATGCGACCACCAGCGGGCCGAAGCTCTCCATCGCGATCGAGCCGAGCACGATCTCGGACACGAACAGCGCGCCTCCGATCGGCGCGCTGTACGCGGAGGTGATCCCTGCGGCGGCGCCGCAGGCGACCAGCAGGCGCAGCCGCGCCGGGCCGAAGCGCGCGATGCGCCCGATGAGCGAGGCGCACATTGCGGCCAGATGGACCATCGAGCCCTCGCGCCCGATCGACCCGCCGGAGGCGACCGAGAACAGCGACGAGCCGCTGCGCGTCAGCGCTTGGCGTACCGGGATCCGTCCGTCGCCGATGGAGATCGCCTCCATGTAGTCCGAAGACGCGTCCTTGTAGGCCCATCTGCGGCTAAGCTGCAGCAGAAGCCCCGCGACCACGCCGCCGAGGGCCGGGAACGCGATGCGCAGGTACCACGGCAGGATCTCGGCGATCTCGACCAGGCCGCCGGTATGGCGCGTGACGAGCCACTCCAGGGCGCGGATCGCCTCGCGGAACGCGATCGTCGCCAGCGCGCCGACGAATCCCACCAGCGCGGCCCAGATCAGCATGGTGTGGATTTCGGAGAGGCGAAAGCGCTCCGACAGCCGCAGGCGCAACCGGGTCAGGCGCGAGGTGCTCATTTCAGCAGTAGCGCGGCGCCGCTCGCCACCAGCAGCATGGCGACCACGCGCTTGAAGGCCAGCTCGGGCATCCCGTGGTGCACGCGCTCACCCAACACCATGCCGACCACCATGGCCGGCAGCAGCAGCGCGATCAACGCGACCGCCCGGGCGTCGTAGAAGCCCAGGCCGCCGTAGCCGCCGGCGCGCAGCAGCGCAAGCAGGAACAGGATCGCGGACATGGTGGCGCGAAAGCGGGCCTTGTCGAGATTCAGCGCGTTCAGGTAAATGACGAAGATGGGCCCGGCCATGCCGCCGAACAGCGTGCTGAGCAGCCCGCCGCCGATGCCTGCGAGCGGCGCGAGCCATGCGCGCGGCGCCTGCAGCACTGCCTTGCGCGGCGCGAGCGTCCACAGCGCGTAGGCGATGATGAACAGCGCCAGCGCTTTGCGCAGCAGCTCGGGATGCAGCGACTTGAACAGCCATAGCCCCACGGCCGCACCCGCGACGGTGGGCAGGAGCAGCCCGCGCACGCCGCGCCATTCCACGTGCCTGAACTCGCGCACCGTCTGCCCGAACGAAGCAACGATGCCGAGCGTCGTGATGACGGGAATCACGGTGCGCAACGGCAGCACGAGCACCAGCAGCGGAATCGCCACCACGCCGGCGCCGAAGCCGGTCGCCCCGCGCAGGGTGTACGCGGCCACGACCACCAGGGCGCACCAAGCGAGCTGCCACGGGCCGGCAGTAGCCAGCAGTGCAGCGATCACGCGGCGCCCACGATCAGCACCAGCGCTTCAGGCATCGGTGCGCAGCACCACCTTGCCCATGACTCGCCGCTCCGCCATGTCCTGGACTGCCCGCGCCGCTTCGTCGAGCCGGTAGGTCGCCGAGATGTGCGGGCGCAGCTTGCCCTGCGCGAACCACTCTCCCAGCTGCTCGAGCGCGGCCGCGAATTCGTCGGGCGCGCGCTTGGTCCATTCGCCCCAGTACACGCCCACAATCGAACGCTCCATGAGCAGCGGCAGATTGAGCGCGATCCTCGGGATTTCGCCGGCGGCGAAGCCGATCACCAGCAGGCGCGCGCGCCAGCTGGAGGAGCGCAGCGCCGCCTCGGTGTAGGCGCCGCCGACGGGATCGTAGATCAGGTCGACACCCTTGCCGCCGGTGAGCGCCTTGATCCCCGCGCGCAGGTCCTCGGTGGCGTAGTCGATCGTCTCGTCCGCGCCGTGCTCGCGGCACACCGCAAGCTTCTCCTTGCTCGAGGCGGCGGCGATGACGCGCAGGCCGAGGATCTTGCCGATTTCGACCGCGGCGAGCCCGACGCCGCCGGCCGCGCCGAGCACCAGCAGCGTTTCGCCGGGGCGCGCGTCCGCGCGGTTGCAAAGCGCATGGTGCGAGGTGCCGTAGGTGAGCAGGAAAGACGCCGCGGTGGGATAGTCCATCTGCGCCGGGATCGGCACCAGGCGCGTGCTGGCGCCCGCCAGGCACTCCTCGGCGAAGCCGCCGAAGCCGCCGGCGCCGAGCACCCGGTCTCCGGGCTTCACGTGCGTCACGCCCGGGCCGACCTCCTTCACCACGCCGGCGAACTCGGAGCCGGGGGTGAAAGGCGGCGTCGCCTTCACCTGGTACTTGTTCTGGATGATCAGGACGTCGGGGAAATTGACGCTCGCCGCCTTTACCGACACCACGATTTCGCCCGCGCCCGGCTTGGGCGACGGGACCTCCTCGACCACCAGGGTTTCGGGAGGCCCGAACTGCTTGCAGATCACTGCCTTCATGGGATTTCCGTTGCAGGAGTGCTAGTTGGAACGGCTCGCCAGCCCGCCGTCGATCGTTAGTATGCACCCCGACGTGTACGCCGAACGGTCCGAAACGAGAAACGCCGCCGCTGCGGCGATTTCCTCCGGCGTCGCGGGGCGGCCGAACGACATATTGGCGAATAATTCCTTGTAGCGCGCCGCATCGCCCAGCAGCGTCTCCGCACGCTGCTTGTACAGGCTGGTCAGGCGGTCGGTCGACACCGGACCGGGGTTGATCCCCAGCACGCGAATGCCGTCGGCGTGCGAGGCCCCGCCCAACGCCCGGGTGAACGCCATCAGCCCCGCGTTGGCCGCGCTGCCGGCGATGTAAGCCGCGTCCATTTTCTCGCCGGCGCTGCCGATGATGTTGAGGATCACGCCGCTCCCGCGCCGCTTCATCGATGCGTAGACCTGCCGGCTGAGGTTGATGTAACCGAACAGCTTCAGGTCCCAGGCTCGGCGCCACGTTTCCTCGTCGATCTTGAGCAGATCGCCGCCGGGGATCGCGCCGGCGTTGTTGATCAGGATGTCGATCTCGCCGGCCCAGGCCGCGAGCGCCTCAGGCGCGCCTCGTTGCGAGAGGTCGACAGCCTTTGCGTTCGATCCCGGTGCAGGGTTGCGCGCCGCGATCCGCACCTCGCAGCCTTCCGCGGCGAGGGCTTCGGCGCAGGCCTTGCCGATGCCCTTCGAGCCTCCCGTGACCAGCGCACGCCGGCCGGTCAGGTTCAGTTCCATAAAACAGCCCTCCCTCGATTGCACAATTTTGGTTAGTCTTGCACATTCCCGATGCCGACCCTGACAACCGACGACGGCGTGAAGCTGTACTACGAGGAGACCGGCAGCGGAACGCCGATCCTGTTTGTACACGAGTTCGCCGGCGACTGCCGCAGCTGGGAGCCGCAGGTGCGCCACTTCTCGCGCCGCTACCGTTGCATCACCTACAATGCGCGCGGCTACCCGCCCTCGGACGTGCTGTCCGATCCGGAGCGCTACTCGCAGGCGCGCGAACGCGACGACGTGCGCTGCGTGCTCGATGCGCTGGGTTTGGAGCGGGCGCACGTGGTTGGACTGTCGATGGGCGCCATGGCCACGCTGCATTTCGGCATGGTCCACAGCGAGCGGGCGCTGTCGCTGGTGACAGCCGGCGTCGGCAGCGGGGCGCACAAGAGCGAGTACGCCCGTTTCCAGGCCGATTCGCGGGCCAACGCGAAGTCGATCCTCGAGCACGGCATGGCGCATTTCGCCGCGAGCTACGGAGAGAATCCAACCCGAGCGACCATGAAGGCGAAGGATCCGCGCGGCTTCGCCGAGTTCCAGCGCAACCTCGCCGAGCACTCGGCACAGGGCTCGGCCAACACCATGCTCGGCTACCAGGCGCGGCGGCCGTCGCTGTACGACTTGAGCGCCGAGATGGCGGCGATCAGGGCGCCGCTGCTGGTAATCGCCGGCGACGAAGACCCCTCGACAATCGAGCCCTCCCTGCTCATCAAGCGCACGGTGCCGGGCGCATCGCTCGCGGTGGTGCCCAAGACCGGACACATGATCAATCTCGAGCAACCGGCGCTGTTCAACCGGCTGGTCGAGGACTTTTTCCATCAAGCGGAACTCGGACGTGCCTTCAACTGATGCGCTCTCACACCTGCGTGTGATCGACCTCACGCGCGTGCGCGCGGGGCCGACCTGCGCCAAGCAGTTCGCCGACTGGGGCGCGGACGTGATCAAGGTGGAGGCGCCGGCGACCGAAGGCGACGACGGCTTCGGCCCGCGCCAGGGATCGGACTTCCAGAACCTGCACCGCAACAAGCGCGCGCTCACCTTGAATCTCAAGGACCCGCGCGGGGTCGAGGTCCTCAAGCGCCTGGTGAAGACCGCCGACATCCTGATCGAGAACTACCGGCCCGACGTCAAGCACCGGCTCGGCATCGATTACGAAACGCTCGCAAAGGACAATCCCGGCCTGGTCTACGCCAGCATCTCAGGATTCGGCCAGGACGGTCCCTACCGCGACCGCGCCGGCTTCGACCAGATCGCGCAGGGCATGGGCGGGCTGATGTGGGTGACGGGCTTGCCGGGGCAGGGCCCGGTGCGCGCGGGCATCCCGGTGGCGGATCTGACTGCCGGCCTTTACGCGGCGCTCGGAATCATGATCGCCTTGCAGGAGCGCAGTCGCACGGGCAAGGGGCAATGGGTACAGAGCTCGCTGCTGTCGGCGATGGTGGCGATGATGGACTTTCAGGCCGCGCGCTGGCTGGTCGAGGGCCACGTGCCCGGGCAGGCCGGCAACGATCACCCGACGTCGATCCCGACCGGCGTGTTTCCAACCGCCGACGGCTACGTCAACATCGCCGCGGCCGGCAATGTCATCTGGACGCGGCTGTGCGAGGCGCTCGGCGAGCCTTCCCTCGCCACGCAAGCCGAGTACGCCACCGGCGCACTGCGCTCGACGAACCGCGTCGCGCTGAACGAGCTGCTCGCCGGGCTCACTCGGCGCCACGGCTCGAGCGCGCTGATCGAGCTGCTCAACAAGGCAGGCGTGCCCTGCGGCCCGATCTACAAGATGAACGAGGTATTCGACGACCCGCAGGTGCGCCATCTCGGGATGGCGGCGCCGGTGCCCAAGCCCGGCGGCGGCGCGCTGAACCTGGTCGGCCCCGCGATCCGGCTCTCACGCACGCCGGCGCGCATGAAGCGCACCATGGGGCCCGCCGGCGAGCACGACGAGGAGATCCTGCGCGAGCTCGGCTACGTGCAGGCCGAGATCGCGCAGCTGCGCACCGACAAGGTGATCTGAGGAACTTCGAGGAGAGAAGCGCGATGAGCGAAGCGAAACTGCGCGCCGAGCGCGACGGCCACATCGGCTGGATCGTGTTCGACAACCCGGCGCGCCGCAACGCGATCACGGGGGAAATGTGGCGCGCGATACCGAAGGCGATGGCGCAATTCGACGCCGACCCCGAAGTGCGCTGCGTGGTGCTGCGCGGTGAAGGCAGCATCGCCTTCGCCGCCGGCGCCGACATCTCGGAGTTCGAGAAGCGGCGCGCGGACGCGCAGGCCGCCGGCAAGCACGACAACAGCATCGACGTCGCTCAGCTCGCGCTGGAAGACTCGGCCAAGCCGGTGCTGGCGATGATCCGCGGCTTTTGCCTCGGCGGCGGGCTGGAGATCGCGCTCGCCTGCGACCTGCGCTATTGCGGCGTCTCGGCGAGCTTTGCCATTCCCGCCGCGCGCCTGGGCATCGGCTACGGCGTGCACGGCACCAACCGGCTGGTGGCGAGCGTCGGCCACGCCGCGGCGCGCGAGATCATGCTGAGCGGGCGGCGCTACAAGGCCGACGAGGCGCTCGCCATGGGTCTGGTCAACCGCGTGCTGCCCGACGACGAGCTGGAGGCCTACGTGTGCAAGCTCGCGTCCGATCTGGCATCCAACGCGCCGCTGTCGATGGCCGCCTCGAAGTCGATCATCAACAGCCTGATCGAGCCGAGCGGAGATTTCTCCGCCGGCGAGGCTCTGATCGAGCGCTGCATGAAGAGCGAAGACCACGTCGAAGGCCGGCGCGCGTTCATGGAAAAGCGCGCGCCGAAGTTCAAGGGGCGATAGGACGGTGGCCGTGAAAGCGAACAAGCTCCTGCTGCGCGGCGTGCGCGTGCGCGCGGTCGGCGCGCCGATGAAGCGCCCGCTTGCGACCGCCACCGGCTCGATCAAGATCGCGCCGCTCCTGCTCGTCGACCTGCAGACTGACGGCGGCATCGTCGGTCGCTCGTACCTGTTCGGCATCAACGCGCATCACCTGCCGCCGATGGCCAGCCTGGTGGAGGCGATGGGCGAGATGATCAAGGGCGACGCGCTGGCGCCGTTCGAGCTCGAGAGGAAGTTGCGCGCCCGCCACACGCTGCTCGGCGTGCACAACATCGTGCTGTTCGCGATCTCGGCGATCGACATGGCTGCCTGGGACGCGCTTGGCCAGGCGCTCGGCCAGCCGCTGGTGCGGCTGCTGGGCGGCGCGCCGCGCCCGGTGCGGGCCTACAATTCCAAGGGGCTTGGCATCCTGCCGTTGAAGGAACTTGTGCGCGAGGCGATCGAGCTGGCGAGCGAGGGTTTCGGCGCGGTCAAGCTGCGCCTCGGACGCCCGGACGCGCGCGACGACATCGAGGCGCTGCGTGCGGTGAAGAAGGCGCTCGGAACCAAGGTTACGCTGATGGTGGACTTCAACCAGGGCTTGTCGGTGAACGAGGCGCTGCGGCGCGGGCACATGATCGATGACGAGGGCGGCGTTCACTGGATCGAGGAGCCGGTGCGGGCGGACGATTTCTCCGGCAATGCGCGCATCGCGCGCGAGCTGGCGACGCCGATCCAGATCGGCGAAAACTTCATGGGTCCGGAGCAGATGGCGCAGGCGCTCGCTGCGCAAGCCTGCGACTATGTCATGCCGGATGTGCAGCGGATCGGCGGCGTGACGGGTTGGATGCGTGCCGCGGCGCTGGCGCAGGCCGCGGGCCTGGAGATGTCGAGCCACCTGTTTCCTGAGGTGAGCTGCCACCTGCTTGCGGTGACGCCGAGCTGCCACTGGCTGGAGTACGTCGACTGGGCCGACGCGGTGCTCGAAGAGCCCGCCGAGCTGAACAATGGCGACGTGCAGATCCCGGAGCGGCCGGGCATCGGCATGCGCTGGAACGAGAAAGCCGTCAGGCGCTACGCGCTTTAGCCCATGTTCACGCGCCATTTTCCGTACTGGCCCGCCGGAACACCGCGTTCGCTGCGCATTCCGCGCACCAGCATCTATTACAACCTCGAGGTGAGCGCGACGCGCTACCCGGACTCGGCCGTGATCGACTACTACGGCAGCCGCATCAGCTACGCGCAGATGAAGCGCGAGGTCGACGCCCTGGCCGGCTTCCTGCAGCAGCGCTGCGGCGTGACGAAAGGCGACCGGGTGCTGCTCTACTGCCAGAACGGGCCGCATTTCATGCTCGGCTACTACGCGATCCTGCGCGCCGACGCGGTGGTGGTGCCGGTCAACCCGATGAACCGCACCGAGGAGCTGCGCCACTACGTCGAGGACGGCGAGGCGCGCACCATCGTCTCGACCCAGGAGCTGTGGGACCGCATCGCGCCGCTGATCGGCACCAGCGCGCTGGAAAACGCGCTGATCGGCGCGCATTCCGAGTACCTCATCGTCCCGACCGACCTGCCGCTGCCGGACTTCGTGCGCGCGCCCGCGGCGATCCCGTCCTACGGCGGAGTCACCGCGTGGCGCGAAGCGCTCGCCGCCGGGCTCGCCCCGGGGCCGCACCTCGCCGGGCCGGACGACCTTGCGGTGATGCCCTACACGTCGGGCACCACCGGCAAGCCCAAGGGCTGCATGCATACCCACTCGACCGTGCTGTCGACCTCGACTGCCGGCTGCCATTGGCGCGGCGCGAGCAGCGGCGCGGTGGCGCTCGCGGTGCTGCCGATGTTCCACGTCACCGGCATGCAGGCCGGAATGAACACGCCGATCCAGGCCGGGGCGACCTCGGTCGTGATGACGCGCTGGGACCGAGAGTGCGCGGCGATGCAGATCGAGCGCGCGCGCGTGACCGGCTTCACCGCGATCACCACCATGGTGGTCGACTTCCTGGCCAACCCGAACCTGTCCAAGTACGACCTGTCGTCGATGACCACCCTCGGCGGCGGCGGCGCGGCGATGCCGGAGGCGCTGGCGAAGAAGCTCCACGAGACGCTGGGGCTCGAGTTCATCGAGGGCTACGGCCTGACCGAGACCATGGCGCCGAGCCACTCGAATCCGCCGCAGCGTCCCAAGCGTCAGTGCGGCGGGATTCCGATCTTCGACACCGATTCGCGCGTGCTCGACCCCGAGACCTTCCGCGAATGCGGCCCAAACGAGGTGGGCGAGATCGTGATGCGCGGGCCGCAGGTGTTCAAGGGCTACTGGCGGCAGGAAAAGGCGACCGCCGAGGCCTTCATCGAGCACGACGGCAAGAAGTTCTTCCGCTCGGGCGACCTCGGCTACTACGACGAGGAAGGCTATTTCTTCATCACCGACCGCCTGAAGCGCATGATCAACGCCTCGGGCTACAAGGTCTGGCCGGCCGAGGTCGAGGCGATGCTGTATGCCCACCCCGACATCCAGGAAGCCTGCATCATCGGCGCGCTCGACCCCTACCGCGGCGAGACGGTCAAGGCGGTGATCGTGCTCAAGCCCGCCGCGCGCGGGCGCGTCAAGCCCGACGACATCACGAGCTGGGCGCACGAGCGCATGGCCGCGTTCAAGGTGCCGCGCGTGGTCGAGTTCGTCGACGAGCTGCCCAAGACCGCCACCGGCAAGATCTTCTGGCGACAATTGCAGGAACGGGAGAGAAGCAAATCATGAAGCGCAATCGATGGCTCCTGCTGAGCGCGCTGCTGCTGGCGGGGACCGCCTGGGCGCAGACGAAGGGCAAGCTGCAGATCGAGCACCCCTGGGCACGAGCAACCCCGCCGGGGGCGAGCGTCGGCGGCGGCTACGTGACGGTCAGCAACGCGGGCGGCGCGGCGGACAAGCTGATCGGGGCGTCCTCACCCGCGGCGGATCACGTCGAGCTGCACGTGATGTCGATGGACAACGGCGTAATGAGGATGCGGCAGGTGCCGTCCTTCAAGGTGCCCGCGCATGGCGAGCTGACGTTGAAGCCCGGCGGCAACCATCTCATGTTCCTCGGCCTGAAGCACCCGTTCGAGCAGGGCGCGAAGATCCCCGTAAAGCTGAAGTTCGAGAAGGCCGGCACGGTGGAGGTGGAACTCGACGTTGCCTCGATGGGCGCGTCGATGCCGATGCACAAGTAGGCGCGTCAGTCGGCGCAGCCCAGGCCGAGGCTGCGCAGCTTCTCGGCCTCGGCGGCACTGAAACCCCAGTCGGCGAGCGCCTCGCGCCCGCCCGCGCCCCTCTCGGGTGGCGGACGGCGGATATCTGCAGAGGTGCGCGAGAAGCGCGGCGCCGGCGCGGGCTGGCGCACGCCGCCGAGCTCGACGAAGCTGCCGCGCGCGACGTTGTGCGGGTGGTCCCTTGCTTCACTGAAGCTGAGCACCGGGGCGAAGCATGCGTCCGAGCCCTCGAACACGGTGCACCATTCGTCGCGCGTCTTCGACTTGAACGTCCGGGCGAGCACGGCGCGCAGCTCGGGCCAGCGCGCGCGGTCGTGCTGGGCGGGCAGGGACTCGCCTTTCAATTTCAATTTTTCAATCAATTCTTCGTAAAAGCGCGTTTCGATCGAGCCGATCGAAACGTACTTGCCGTCGGCGGTCTGGTAGACGTCGTACCAGGGCGCGCCGGTGTCGAGCGTGTTCTCGCCACGCAGCTCGCTCCAGCGTCCCGCGGCGAGCATGCCGGAGAACATCGCCGCCAGCTGCGAGGCGCCCTCGACCATCGCGGCGTCGACCACCTGCCCCTTGCCCGAGCGCTGCGCGTCGATCAGCGCGCAGGCGATGCCGAATCCGAGCAGCATCCCGCCGCCGCCGAAGTCGCCCACCAGGTTGAGCGGCGGCACCGGCGCCTCGCCCTTGCGGCCGAAGGCGTGCAGCACCCCGGCGAGCGCGATGTAGTTGATGTCGTGCCCGGCGCGCGGCGCTAGCGGCCCGTCCTGGCCCCAGCCGGTCATGCGCCCGTAGACCAGCTTCGGGTTGCGCGCGAGCGCCGCATCGGGCCCCAGACCAAGCCGCTCCATGACGCCCGGGCGGAAGCCCTCGATCAGCGCGTCGGCGCGCGCGACCAGCTCGAGCGCGGCCTCGATGCCTTTGGGCGACTTGAGGTCGAGCGTCACCGAACGCCGGCCGCGCATCATGACGTCGTTCCAGCGTTCGCGCTTCAGCCCCAGGTCGGTGGCCGCCGGGCGGTCGATGAGCAGCACGTCGGCGCCCATGTCGGCGAGCAGCATGCCGGCGAAGGGTCCCGGGCCAATCGCCTCGAACTCGAGCACGCGGATGCCTGCAAGGGGTCCCATGAAGCGGATGATATCCTCAGCCGGTGCCCGCGCGTTACCCGCAACGCATTGTCTGCCTCACCGAGGAGACCACCGAGACGCTCTACCTGCTCGGCGAGCAGCGGCGCATCGTCGGCGTCTCGGGCTACACCGTGCGCCCGCCCGCGGCGCGGCGCGACAAGCCGAAGGTATCGGCGTTTCTATCTGCGAAAACCGACAAGATCCTGGCGCTCAAGCCCGACCTGGTGCTGGGCTTTTCCGACCTGCAGGCCGACATCGCGCGCGACCTGGCGAAGGCGGGCCTGAACGTCGTGATCTTCAACCAGCGCTCGGTGGACGAGATCCTGTCGATGGTCCTGACGCTTTCCGCCATGGTCGGAGCCTCCCAAAGAGGGGAGAGCCTGGTCGCGGAACTCGAAGCAAACCTGGATTCGACTCGAAGGTCAGGCCAGCAATTCGCGCGGCGCCCGAGAGTCTATTTCGAGGAGTGGGACGAGCCGATGATCAGCGCCATCCGTTGGGTCAGCGAGCT
Source organism: uncultured beta proteobacterium (assembly GCA_963755395.1). Lineage (GTDB taxonomy): Bacteria > Pseudomonadota > Gammaproteobacteria > Burkholderiales > SG8-39 > DAHVFK01. The sequence continues at coordinate 661,995 of CAVWJJ010000004.1, forward strand.
GATCGAGGTCGCGGGCGGAAAAGATGTCTTTTCATCCTTGTCTCTTTCCCACGCCGCGAGCGGCCGCACCATCGCCGACCCGCAGGAGGTGGTGCGGCGCGCACCCGACGTGATTCTTGGCTCGTGGTGCGGCAAGAAGTTCCGTCCGGAGCGCGTCGCCGCGCGCCCGGGCTGGGCCGCGATCCCCGCAGTGCGCGCGGGTGCCTTGTACGAGATCAAGTCCGCCGACATTCTGCAGCCGGGGCCGGCGGCGCTCACCGACGGGGTGCGCCGCATGCACGAGATTCTCACTGCGAGGGCAGCAGACCTTTCACGTTGAAGGACGGTGCGCTGCCGTCCTTGAGCTGCCCGGCGTAGACGGTGAGGTGCGGGAACGGGATCTCGATGCCGCGTGCGTCGTAGGCTTTCTTCAGCCGGTGCAGGAACTCGCGCCGCACGCTCCACTGCTGGTTCGGCGGCACGACCTTCAGCCTGGCGATCAGGTTGACCGAGGAATCGGCCCATTCGTCGACGCCGATGATCTCGAGGTCCGCGGGCAGGCTGGCCCCGAACACCGGGTCCGTACGCATTTCGCGCCCGACTTGCTTCATCACCTCGAACGCCTCGTCGACCTCTTCGCGGTAGGCGACGCCGACCTTGATCACGGCCTGGGCGTAATCCCGGGTCAGGTTCTTGACGACCTTGATCTCGCCATTGGGCACGAAGAACACGTGGCCGTCGAAGTTGCGCAATCGCACGTAGCGCAGGGTGACCTCTTCGACCACGCCGGACTGGCCTCCCAGGTCGACGATGTCGCCCTGGCGGATCTGGTCCTCGAGCAAGAGGAAAAATCCGGTGAAGTAGTCCTTGACCAGGCTCTGCGCGCCGAAGCCGACTGCCAGGCCGGCGACCCCGGCGGTGGCCAGCACCGGCGCGACCGAGATGCCCAGCTCGTCGAGCACCAGCATTCCCGCGAGCAGCCAGATCACGACTGCTGCGATGTAGCGGAACACGCGCCCGATCGTCTGTACGCGGGTTTGCTGATCCGCCCCGCGGCGGTGCTCGAGGAACACGCGCAGGGTGCGGATCAAACGTGAAGCGACGCTCTGCAGCACGCTGGCCGCGATCAGGATCAGCACGATGCGCACGCCGTGGGTGATGGCGAGCTTGGCGTCCGCGTCCATCTGGTTGAAGTAATGCAGCACGGTGTTCATCGGCGGTTCTCCTTCGGTTCCTTTCCGAAGGGCCGATGTTATCAGTCGTCGCCGCGCAGGTTAGGGTCGGCGTCGATCTTCGCCTTCAGCTTGCGCATGCCGGCGAGCCAGCGGTCGCGATCCGCCGTCTTGCGGCGCTCGTACTCGGCGACCTCGGGGTGCGGCAGGACGAGAAAAGTCTCGGTTTCGATCGCGCGCACGACGCATTCGGCGACGTGCTCGGCGCTTACCGAGCCGTCGAGCAAGAACGATTTCCGGTTGCCTTTCGGCCCGAGCAGCATCGGCGTGCGCACGCCCTGCGGGCACAGGCACGACACGCGGATGCCGCGCGCGTGGTAGTTCACCGACAGCCACTCGGCGAACGCGACCGCGGCATGCTTGGAGACCGTGTAGGTCGCCGAGTCGACCTGCATCAGCAGGCCCGCCGCGGAGGCCGTGGCGAGGATGTAGCCGCCGCCCTGCGCCAGCATGTGCGGCACCACGGCGCGCGCCGCGTAAAGGTGCGCCATGAAGTTGACGTCCATGGTGCGCTGCCATGCCTCCAGCGGCGCGTCGAGTCCGCTGCGCTCGATGATGCCGGCGTTGGAGCAGAACAGGTCGATGCGGCCATGGCGCGCAATCACCTTCTGCACCAGGTCCGAGACCTGCTTCTCGCTCGAGACGTCGCAGGCGAGGCCATCGGCTTCGGACAGCTTGAGGTCGGCGGCGATGACTGCGCGCGCGCTTTCGGCGCGAAAGCGCTCGACCAGCGCCTTGCCGATGCCCCTGCCGCCCCCGGTGACCACACAAACCTTGTCGCGTAGTTTCATTTCTTGTCCTCCTCGCTCAGCGGGCATTCTGGACGATTGCGCGCGCGACGTATATCGTCGTCCTCTTCTCACGAGCGGCGGCATGCGATGGCGGAACTGGTTCTGGTGCGGCACGCGCAGGCGGCCTTCGGCACCGACGATTACGACCGGCTGACCGAGCTCGGCCACCGGCAGGCGCGTTGGCTGGGCGAGTATTTTGGCGAGCGCGCGATCGAATTCGACCGCGTAGTCACCGGTACGCTGCGCCGGCATGCGGAGACCCTGGCGGGAATCGCCGAGGCGCTGCCTCTGCCCGCGGCGGAGGCGATGGCCGGCTTGAACGAGTACCAGGCGGACGTCCTGCTCGCCGCGCACCTCGCAGGGCGCGGCCTGCCGCCGCTCGAGCATGCCGAGGACCGGCGCGGGCATTTCCGGGTGCTGCGCGAGGCGCTCTATGCCTGGGTCGATGGCACGCTGCGGGCGGACGCGCACCTCTCTTTCCCCGAGTTCGCGGCCAGCGTGCGCCAGGCGCTCGAAGCGGCACGCCACGGCGCCGAGCGGGTGCTGGTGGTGAGCTCGGGCGGGCCGATCTCGACCGCGGTCGGCGCGGTGCTCGGCGTCGCGCCGCGCATCGTTGCCGATCTGAACCTGCAGACCCGCAATACGGGCCTGAGCGAGCTGCGCGCCGGCGCGCAGCGCGCGCACTGCGTGAGCTTCAACGCCGTGCCGCACCTCGAGCGCCCAGGACGGCGCGAGGCGATCACCTACTCCTGAAGCCGCCTAGTGGATGCCGAGCGCCGCTTCGATGGTTCGCACCATGGCGACCAGGCGCGGGCCGATGTCCTCTTCAAGCTGCCCTTTCTTCAGGGTGAAAGAGGGCACGCCGCAGTTGAAGGCGACGATCTCGCCGTCGACCGTGCGCCGCATCGGCACCGCGACCGCCGACACCTCGCGCCGCAGCTCGCCGACCGAGACGCAAAAGCCGTTGGCGCGGATGTCCTCCAGGCTCTTGTCGATCGCGGTGCGGAACTTGCGGTGCAGCTCGGGTTCCTTGACCTTGATCTGGTTCAGCACCGCCTCGCGTTCGGCCGGGGTGCAGGCGGCGAGAAACGCGCGCCCGATCGCGGCCTGCGCGATCGGCACCGCAGTGCCGATGTCGGGCAGCATGGTGAGCGCGTTGCCGTTGCGCGAGGACTCGACGTAGACCATGTTGAGCCGGTCGCGGATTCCCATCGAGACCGAGCCGTGGCAGTAGTCGGCCAGTTCCTTCATCAGCGGGCGCGCGACCTGGCGCACACTCATCGAGGCGAGCAGCGGGTAGCCGATCGACAGCACCGCCGAGCCGAGCTGGTACTTGCCCAGCCGCATGTTGTGGCGCAGATAGCCGAGCTTGGTGAGCGTATAGGTCAGGCGCGAAACGGTCGGCTTGGGCAAGCCGGTGCGGACCGAGATCTCCTTGTTGCCGAGCATTGTCTCCAGCGGCGTAAAACATCGCAGCACCTCCAGCCCGCGCGCCAGGGTGGTGGCAAACTGGCGGTCGCCTTCGTGCTCGTAGCTGTAGGGTGCCCCCGCATGCGACAGGGGGGCAGTGGCCTCTGATGCGCCCATCGATTCGTCTCCCGGATTTATTGTTGGGTGTAGCGGATGTTTCGCATTTCGATATTCGTTTGCACCCGGTCAGGGTGTCAACTTAGTCATATCATATTTCGCATATCAAAACTCAATAGAGGCCGTCATGACCCCATCCCCGTTCGACCTGCAAGGCAAGGTGGCCTTCATCACCGGCTCGACCCGAGGCATAGGCAAGTCGATCGCCATGGAGATGGCGCGCGCCGGCGCCAAGGTGGTCATATCCAGCCGCAAGGCCGACGCCTGCGAGGCGGTGCGGGCCGAGTTCGAGCGCGAGGGTTGGCCGGTGCTCGCCCAGCCCTGCAACGTCTCGCGCAAGGACGAGCTGCAGGCGCTGGTCGACCGGACCCTGGCGACCTGGGGCCGGATCGACGTCGCGGTGGCGAACGCCGCCGCTAACCCCTATTACGGGCCGCTGGCGCAGCTGCCCGACGAGGCCTTCGACAAGATTTTCGCCAACAACGTGAAAAGCGTGCTGTGGCTCGCCAACATGACGCTGCCCGGGATGGCCGAGCGCGGCGGCGGCAGCTTCATCACCATCGGCTCGATCGGCGGCCTGAAGGCCAACACCGTGATCGGCGCCTACGGCATCTCGAAGGCCGCCGACCATCACCTGGTGCGCAACCTGGCCGCCGAGTGGGGGCCGAAGAACATCCGCGTCAACGCGATCGCCCCGGGGCTGATCAAGACCGATTTCGCGCGCGCCCTGTGGGAGGACGAAAAGCGCAGAAAGGAGCGCGAGGCGCTCACCCCGTTGCGGCGGCTGGGCGAGCCGCACGAAATCGGCGGCATCGCGGTGTTCCTGGCCTCGTCGGCCGCTTCGTTCATCACCGGCCAGGTGATCGTCGCCGACGGCGGGGTGACGATCGTCTGAGCGCTGCGCTAGACTAGCCCGCTGCAAGGAGCCTGCCATGGATCTGAATTACTCTCCCGAAGAACTGTCCTTTCGCGACGAGGTGCGGGGCTGGCTGAACGCCAATCTGCCCGACGATCTGCGGCGCAAGGTGGCGGAATACGAGCACCTCACGCGCGACGACCTGCTGCGCTGGCACCGCCTGCTGGCCAAGAAGGGCTGGATCGCGCCCTCCTGGCCCAAGGAATGGGGCGGCACCGACTGGAACCTCGTTCAGCGCTATATCTTCGAGGAGGAGTGCGGCTACGCGGGGACCCCGCCGCTGATCCCCTTCGGCCTTTCGATGTGCGCGCCGGTGCTGCTCAAATTCGGCACCGAGGCGCAGAAGAAGCGCTTCCTGCCGCGCATCTACAACGGCGACGACTTCTGGTGCCAGGGTTACTCCGAGCCCGGCTCGGGGTCCGACCTCGCCTCGCTCAAGACCAAGGCGGTGCGCCAGGGCGACCACTACGTGGTCAACGGGCAGAAGATCTGGACCACGCTCGCGCACTACGCCGACTGGATCTTCTGCCTGGTGCGTACCGACAGCGGCGCCGCCAAGCGCCAGGAGGGCATCTCGTTCCTGCTGTTCGACATGAAGACGCCTGGCATCACGGTGCGCCCGCTGATCCTGATGGACGGTGGGCACGAGGTGAACGAGGTGTTCTTCGACGACGTCAAGGTGCCGCTCGAGAACCTGGTGTTCGAGGAAGGCAAGGGCTGGACGGTGGCCAAGTACCTGCTCGGGCACGAGCGCATGAACACCGGGCGCATCGGCGCGTCCAAGCGCGAGCTCTCGAAGCTGAAGGAATTCGCCGCCGAGCAGATGAAGGGCGGCCGGCCGCTGATCGAGGACGTACGCTTTCGCGACAAGCTCTCGCGCGTGGAGATCGAGCTCACCGCGCTCGAGATCACCAACCTCAGGTTCCTCGACCAGATGCGCCGTACCGGCCAGCCGCCGGGCGCCGACGTATCGATGCTCAAGATCAAGGGCACCGAGATCCAGCAGGCGCTCTCGGAGCTGATGATGCAGGCGGTCGGGCCGCTGGCGCAGCCGTTCCGGCCCTCCGACGGCGGCGACGGCTTCGATTCGTTCGTCGCCGCGCTCGCGCCGCGCTACTGCAACATGAGAAAGACCACGATCTACGCCGGCTCGAACGAGATCCAGCGCAACATCATCTCCAAGATGACGCTGGGACTGTAGCCATGAACTTCGACTACAGCGAAGAGCAGCAGCTGCTCGCCGATTCGATCCGGCGCTTCATCGCCAAGGACTACGATTTCGAGGCGCGCAAGAAGATCGTCGCCTCGAAGGAAGGCGCGAGCGCCGAGGTCTGGGCCACGTTCGCGGAGATCGGCCTGCTCGGCATTCCTTTTGCCGCCGAGCAGGGCGGTTTCGGCGGCGGCGCGATCGACCTGATGAGCGCGATGGAGGCGATCGGCGAAGGCCTGGTGGTCGAGCCTTTCCTGCCCACCGTGGGGCTGGGCGCGCAGTTCGTCGCGCGCGGCGGCAGCGAGGCGCAGAAGGAGGCGATCCTGCCGGCAGTGATCGAGGGCAAGCTGAAGATGGCCTTCGCCCACACCGAGGACGGCGCCCGCTACGACCTGGCGCACGTCGCCGCCGTCGCGAAGAAGGCGGGCAAGGTCTGGGTGATCGACGGCGAAAAGCGCGTCGTGCTCGGTGCGCCGGCGGCCGACAAGCTGGTGGTCTCGGCGCGTACCTCGGGCAAGCCCGCCGACGCCAAGGGCATCAGCTTGTTCCTGGTCGATCGCGCTGCGGCGGGTGTCAACCTTCGGCCTTACCTGACGCTGGACGAAACGCGCGCCGCGGACATGGTGCTCAAGGGCGTCGAGGTCGGCGCCGACGCCCTGATCGGCAAGGAGGGCGAGGCGCTCGCGCTGATCGAGGAGGTGGTCGATTTCGCCACCGCGCTCGCTTGCGCCGAGGCGATCGGCGCCATGAAGCAGGCCAACGACGCGACCCTCGAGTACCTCAAGACGCGCAAGCAGTTCGGGGTGCCGATCGGGACCTTCCAGGCGCTGCAGCACCGCATGGTCGACATGGTGATCGCGGCCGAGCAGGCGCGCTCGATGGCCTTTCTCGCCTGCGCCAAGGTCGACGCTGAAACCGACCCGGCCGAGCGCAAGCGTCTGGTGTCGGCGGCCAAGGTCAAGGTCGCCGACGCCTGCCGCCACGTCAGCCAGGAGGCGATCCAGCTGCACGGCGGCATGGGCATGACCGAGGAGCTGAAGGTCAGCCACAGCTTCAGGCGCCTGACCGTCATTGCGCAACAGTTCGGCGACGCCGAACACCACCTCGAGCGCTTCGCGGCGCTCGACCGGAGCTGACATGCCGATCAACAAAGCCTGGACCCTCGCCAGCCGTCCCAGCGGCCCCGTGACCGAGGCCAACTTCAAGCTGGCGGCGTCCGAGGCGCCGCGGCCCAAGGACGGCGAGGTGCTGGTGCGGAACCTCTGGCTGTCCCTCGACCCGTACATGCGATTCCGCATGGACGACGTCAAGTCCTACGCGCCGTCGGTGCAGATCGGCGAAGTCATGGTCGGCCAGACCGCGGGCGAGGTGATTGAATCGAAGCACCCGGGGTTCAAGCCGGGCGACAAGGTGCTCGCGGCCGGCTGGCAGCTCTACAGCTGCATGAAGGGCGAGGAACTCGTCAAGGTCGACGCCAGCCGGGCGCCGCTCTCGTACTACCTCGGCGTGCTCGGCATGCCGGGCATGACCGCGTACTTCGGCATGAAGGAGATCGGCGCGCCCAAGCCGGGCGAGACTGTGGTGGTGTCGGCCGCCTCCGGCGCGGTGGGCGGCGTGGTCGGGCAGCTGGCCAAGATCGCCGGCTGCCGCGCGGTGGGCGTCGCTGGCGGCAAGCAAAAGTGCGCCTACGTGGTGAACGAGCTCGGCTTCGACGCCTGCGTCGACTACAAGGCCGGGAACCTCTACCGCGATCTGCGCGAGGCCTGTCCGAAAGGCGCCGACGTGCTACTTCGACAACGTCGGGGGCGAAGTGCTCGAAACGATGCTGAAGCTGATGACATTGCGCTCGAGAATCGTCGTCTGCGGACGTATCGCCGAGCGCGACGAGCCCTACTGCCACAAGAACCTCGGCGTTCTGATCGGCAACCGGATCAAGATGCAGGGCATGATCGTGTTCGACTGGAAGGACCGCTACGCCGAGGGCGTGCAGGCGCTCGCCGGGCATCTCGCGCAGGGCAAGCTCAAGTACCGCGAGTCGGTGGTCGAGGGGATCGAGAACGCGCCCAAGGGATTCCTCGCGCTGCTCAAGGGAGGCAACTTTGGAAAGCAGCTCGTCAAGCTCGCCTGAGGTCCGGCTCTCGTCCATGGTCGAATACGTTGGGTTCTGGAAGCGATTTCTCGCGTTCGTAATCGATTCGCTGATCGTCCTGGTGGTTCTGGTGCCGCTTGCGTACTTCGCCCACAAGGCGAGCGATTGGGCGCGCTTGGGCGAGTACATGCAACGCGCAATGGAGCAGGCTGCTGCCGGAGAGCGTCCCGACGTTGTCGGTTCCGTGAGCGCTCTGGCATTTCCGGACCGGTGACGTTTTGATTCAGATTGTCCTGCCGATCGCCGCGCTATTGCTGTTCTGGAAGTTTCGCAGCGCGACACCCGGCAAGATGGCGGTTGGTGCGAAAATTGTCGATGCTAAGAGCGGCAAAGAACCTTCGAATTGGCAGCTGTTCATTCGCTTTCTCGGATATTTCGTTTCGATTGTCCCGTTCGGTCTGGGCTTTCTTTGGATCGCGTTCGATCGCAAGAAGCGCGGCTGGCACGATTTGATTGCGGGTACCGTTGTCGTCTACGAAGACTGACGTGAGGATCCTCAATGATTGAACTCTATACATGGCCGACCCCGAACGGGCACAAGATCCACATCATGCTGGAGGAGACCGGGCTGCCCTACCGGGTACACCCGATCGACATCGGCGCGGGCGACCAGTTCAAGCCCGAGTTCCTCAAGATCTCGCCCAACAACAAGATGCCGGCGATCGTCGATACGGACGGACCGGGCGGCGGACCGTTCGCGCTCGCCGAGTCGGGCGCGATCCTGTTCTACCTCGCCTCGAAAACCGGTCGGTTCCTGCCCGAGGATCTGCGCAAGCGCTGGCAGGTGATGCAGTGGGTGATGTTCCAGATGGGGCACATCGGGCCGATGCTGGGGCAGGCACACCACTTCCTCGGCTATGCGCCGGAGAAGATCGAATACGCAATGGACCGCTATAAGAACGAGGCCAATCGCCTCTACGGCGTGCTCGAGCTGCGCCTGGGCGAGTCGAAGTACCTCGCCTGCGGCGAGTACACCATCGCCGACATGGCGACCATGCCGTGGCTGCGCTTTCCCGAGCGGCAGGGCGTCGACATCGCGGAGTATCCGAACGTCGAACGCTGGCGCGACGGCATCGCCGCGCGCCCGGCGGTGCAGCGCGCGCTGCAAGTTCTGGCCGACCGGCGCCGCACCGAGATGACGCCCGAGCAGCGGGAGAACATGTTCGGCGCGAAGCAATATGCCAAGCGCTGAGCTCAAGGGAAAGGTCGCCTGGATCACGGGCGGCGGCTCGGGCATCGGCCTGGCCGGCGCGAAAGAGCTCGCCGCGGCCGGCGCGCACGTGGTCATTTCCGGCCGCACTGCGCGCACTAACGAGAGCGGCCTGGCGGAGCTGAAGAAGGTCGGCAGCGCGGAAGCGAACCTGCTCGACGTCGGCGAGCGCGCCGCGGTGGAGAAGACCGCGGCGCAGATCGAGAAGCGCCACGGCCGCATCGACATCCTGGTGACGAGCGCGGGCACCAACATCGGAGGCGCGAAGCGGAACCTGAAGACCATGTCGCTCGACGGCTGGGACGACGTGGTCAGGATCAATCTCAACGGGCTGTTCTACTGCTGCTACGCCGTGATCCCCGGAATGCGCGCGCGCAAGGACGGCCTCATCATCAACATCTCGTCCTGGGCGGGACGCTACGCGTCGATCCTTACCGGGCCGGCCTACAACGCCACCAAGCGCGCGGTGATCGCGCTCTCGGAATCGATCAACATGGAGGAGTGCGCCAACGGCATTCGCGCCACCTCGATCCTTCCAGGCGAGGTGGCGACGCCGATCCTGGAGAAACGTCCGGTGCCGCCGTCGCAGGCGGAACGCGCGCGCATGGCGCAGGCGGAGGATCTCGGCAAGGCGATTCTGTTCGTCGCGACCATGCCGGCGCGCGCCTGCGTCAACGAGCTGATCATCAGCCCGACCGCGAACCGCTTCTACCTGGGCGGCATCGAAGCGCCCAAGAATTGACCTTCTTTCGCGTCGCGCTGCCGTTCATCGCGGGGTTCTTCGTCTCGTACATGTACCGCGCGGTGAACGCGGTGCTCGGTCCGACGCTCGCGCTCGAGTTCGGGCTGAACGCCGGCGGGCTGGGGCTGCTCACCAGCATGTACTTTCTGTCCTTCGCCCTGTTCCAGCTGCCGCTCGGCCTGCTGCTCGACCGCTTCGGACCGCGACGCGTCAACGCGACGCTGCTGCTGCTCGCCGCCGCGGGCGGCACCTGGTTCGCGTTGGCGCACTCGGCGGCGGAGGCGATCGCCGCGCGCGCGCTGATCGGGCTGGGGGTCTCGGGCTGCCTGATGTCGACCGTGCTTGCCTTCGTGCTGTGGTATCCGACCGAGCGCCTGTCCACCATGAACGGGATCGCCTTTGCCTGCGGCGCGCTGGGATCGATCACGGTCAGCGTGCCGCTCGAGCTGCTGCTGCGGGTGTGGCCCTGGCGCGAGGCCTTCATGCTCCTGGTCGGCGCCACGCTCGCGGTGAGCCTCACGCTGTGGTTCTGGGTGCCCGAGAAGAGCGCGCGGCCGAGCGGCGCGAGCCTGGGCGACCAGCTGCGCGGCCTGGCCAGGCTGGTCGCCGACCCGGGCTTCCGCCGCATCGCGTTCGCCATGGCCGCGAGCCAGGTCGCGGCGATGTCGCTGCAGACGCTCTGGATGGCGACCTGGCTGCGCGACGTCGCCGGCTACGGGCCGTCCCAGGTCGCGCGCGGCCTGCTCGCGGCGAACGTGGCGATGATCGTCGGCTACCTGGGTTTCGGCCGCGCCGCGGACCTGCGCGCCAGGCGCGGACGGAGCGTGCTGCCGCTGCTTGCCGGCGGGCTCGTGCTGGCCTCGTTCAGTCTTGCGCTGCTCGCGCTCGGCACGCGCACCGGCAGCCTGGTTCTGTGGTGCACCTTCGTCGGCGGCAGCACCGCGATCGTGCTCAGCTTCTCGCTGCTGTCGCGGCGCTATCCCAAGGAGATGAGCGGGCGCGCCAACACCGGAATCAACGTGTTCGGCTTCAGCGGCATGTTCCTCGGCCAGTGGGGGCTGGGCGCCGTGCTCGATCTCTGGCCGCAGAGCGCCGCGGGCTACGCGCCCGAGGCCTACACCTGGGCGCTGGGGCTTGCCTGGGCGATACAGTTCTCCGGCCTGGTGTGGCTCTGGAGCGGGCGGCGGCTGCTCGAGCGCCCGCTCTAGCGCAAAAAAATGGGCACCGAAAGGTGCCCATTTCGCAGCGAGTGCGATGCTAGAAGTTGTACTGCAGGCCGGTCGAGATGGCTTTTAGCGTGGTGCCGCTGAAGTTGGTGCCGGCTGCGTCCTTGTCGTCGACGACGATGCCGTGGCCGCTCGCGCCCAGGTCGTAGTGCGCGCCGAGGTGGTTCTTCTGTTCGGCGGCGACCAGATACCAGGTCGTTTGCTTGTCTTCGAAATGGTGCTTGAAGCCCAAGGCGTACATGTTGGCCACGTTGTCGATCGGCCCGGCGCCAGGATCCCCCGGGGTCTTCCCGGCGTGCGCCCAGCCGAAGTTCAGGTCGTTGTCCTTCGAGATCTTCTGCGTTACCGCAATCCAGCTCGCGTTGTGCGAGCGCTCGTTGTAGTCGGCAACCGGCGCGTCGCGGTGCAGCCGCTCGAAGATCACGTTGAGGGTGGTCTTGGTCGCGAACTTGTACTGCGCGCCGATCTTGAACGCGTTCTCGTCCGCGACTCCAACCGCCCCTGGGGTCGGGTCGTCCCCGCTCCGGTTGACCTTGCTGTGGTTCTCGTAGGCGGCGATCGCATAGAGCGGACCGCCGGTATAGGTCGCCGACAAGCTGGTCAGATCGCCGAACGCGCCGTCGGTGCAGGGGCCCGGCGAATTGCCGCCGGTGCAGTCCGGCTCTCCGCGGGCGATGACGTCATTCGTGTCGGAGCGGTTTTGGCCAGGTGAATAAAGAATTCCCACGTTGACGCCATTGAAGCGCGGCGACTCGTACCAGATCGAGTGCGGCACGCGGGTGTCGAACTCCGCGCGGTTGTCGCCGCCGGAGTTGGCCATGATGCTGTTGTAGTCGCCCACGCTTGCCGAGAACGGGTCCATGCGCCCGGTCGAAGTCTTGTACGGCGCATCCGTCTTGCCGATCTTCACTGCGCCCCAGCTGGCCTGCAATCCTACGAAGCTGTTGCGCGATCCCAAGGCGGACTTTTGCGCCGACACGTCCGGTGCTTGCGGGTTGGCGCCGGGCGTGTCGGAGACGTCGATCTGGGTCTCGAACTGGAACACGCCCTTCAGGTCGTTGCTAATCGCGCGGCTGCCGCGTACCCCGAAGTACGACAGGTTGCTCGACACCTGGGTCAGCGCGCCGTTCTTGCCGACCGGGACCGTCCCGGCCGGAGACGCTCCCCCCGCACTCACGAATCCGCTCAGCCCGTTGTCCATGCTGTCCACGGATACATCGATGTGGCCGTAGAACGTGACTTCGCCGCCGCCGACGTCGAAGGTCAGCTTGGAGCCGGGCTTCTGCGCAACCATGGGCGCGGCGCTCGCGCTGCGCTGCGGCTGGGCCTGGCTGGACATCTGCTGCATCTGCGCCTTGAGCGCCTCGATCTGCTGCTCGAGCTGCTCCAGCTTCGCCTTCATCTCCGATGTGTCGTCCGCGCGCGCTGTCCCGAACGCACCCGATGCCAGCGCGCATGCGATGAGCAGCTGGAGCGGCTTCCTCCTCAACTTGAACATGACTTGATCCTCCCGGTTGACGTCGATTCTTGCTGCGCGCAATGAACGTTCATTGCGCATCGAACGCGGCGCGATTATTCGAGCGCGCGTGAGAGGAAGTAATTGACTTCGGACAATCGGTATTGACAGCTTACGTCAGCTGTCAGGTTTAACGAAGCGCGGCAAATCGCGCGGCCGGAATCATGGGCGCGAGGGTATGCTTGCGGCGCGCGAGATCGGTGCGCTCGGGTCGGGAAGGAGTTGGATCATGATGGCGCGGATTGCGGTTCTTTGGCTGTTGCTTGCGCTCGCGGGGTGCACGACTTCCGCGCCACAACCCTCGCAGCCGGCCGACCAGGCCAGCTCGGGGCCACCCCGAAGGCTGGATTTCCAGTGCCTGAACGACTGTCTTGGCAGTCCGGCCGACCCCGATCTCTGCAACGCGCGCTGTACCTACTAGCGCGACCCGCGCGACGCGGGGCCTCTCGCTCAGGGCTTTCTCGCCCGCACCGTACCGATCGCTTTTGCAACCAGGCTGCCGTCTTCGTTGCGCGCCTCGGCTTCGGCGAAGATGATGCTGCGGCCGTTCTTCAGCACCCGCGCCTCGGCCACGAGGCGCGGCCCGGTACCGGCGCCGATGAAGCTTGTGCTCAAGTCGATGGTCATGACGCCGGTCGAGTCCGGGTGAAGGGTGCGCGCCGCGGTGCAAAGCGCGACGTCAAGCAGCGTCATGATGACGCCGCCGTGGGCGGTGCCGAAGCTGTTGGTCATGTGAGGCGCGAGCACGAGCGCAAGGCGCGCAGTGCCTTCGCCCAGCGCCTCGGTCGCGAGGCCCAGGTGGGCGATGAAGGGGATCTTCTTCTGGTACTCGCGCGCGAACTCGGCGTCGTGCTTCATATCAGCGCGGCGCCGCCATCGACCGTGATCGCCTGCCCGGTGATGTGACGCGAGGCCTCCGACGCCAGCAGTACCGCGAGCCCCTTGAGGTCCTCGTCGCCGCCCAGGCGTCTGGTCGGGGTCACCTCGATCAGCATCTCGCCCAGCGCATCGAGCGTGCCCTTGGTCATCTTGGAGGGGAAGAAGCCGGGGCAGATCGCATTCACCGTAATGCCGTGCTCGCCCCATTCGGCGGCGAACTGGCGCGTCAGGCCCACCACGCCGTGCTTGGTCGCGTTGTAGGCGATGGTGCGCACTACGCGCGGGTCGCTCGCCATCAGCCCGGCGACCGAGGCGACATTGACGATGCGGCCCCACTTGGCCGGGATCATCGATTTCTTTGCCACTTGCTGCGAGATGAGGAAGGTTCCGGTCAGGTTCAGGTTCACCAGCTTGTCCCAGGCTTCGAGCGGATGGTCCTCGGCCGGCGCGCCCCAGGTGGCGCCGGCGTTGTTCACCAGGATGTCGACCTTGCCGTGCCGCTTCAGAATCGCGTCGATCAGCGGCGCGACCTGCTCGCGCTTTCCCAGGTCGCAAACGTAGGGCGCAGCCTCGACGCCTTGTGCCGGCGAGCTGCGCGACCGCCGCGTCGAGCTCGTCCTTCTTGCGCGCGGTCAGCGCGAGCTTGGCGCCCATCTCTCCCAGCGCTTCGGCGATCTGCAGGCCCAGCCCGCGCGAGCCGCCGGTGACGACCGCAATGCGCCCGCTGAGGTCGAACAGCTTCTTGACGCTCATGCGCTTCTCCTTCGCAGGGGGAACCGAAATTCTAGCCGAATTGGTACACTGCGCACTTTTTTGGATCCCGCGTGCGACTCGTCTGCCTCGATCTGGAAGGCGTGCTGGTGCCGGAAATCTGGATCGAAGTCTCGAACCGGACCGGCATCGAGGCGCTCGCGCGCACCACGCGCGACGAGCCCGACTACGACAAGCTGATGCGCTACCGGCTCGACCTTCTGCGCCACCACGGGCTGCGCCTGGCGGACATCCAGCAAGTGATCGCGTCGATCGCGCCGCTCGAGGGCGCGCCAGCGTTTCTCGACGCGCTGCGGGCGCGCTATCAGGTGGTGATCCTGTCCGACACGTTCTACGAATTCGCCGGCCCGCTCATGCGCCAGCTCGGGCGCCCGACGCTGTTCTGCCACCGTCTGGAGCTCGGCGCGGACGGTTTCGTCGCCCGCTACCACCTCAGGATGGCGGACCAGAAGCGCGCCGCGGTGCGCGCCTTCCAGGGGCTCAATTACCGCGTGATCGCCGCCGGCGACTCCTACAACGACACCGCGATGCTCGCCGCGGCCGACACGGGAATCTTCTTTCGTCCACCGCCGGCGATCGCGGCGCAGTTCCCGCAGTTCGGGGTCACCCAGACCTACGTCGAACTCGAGGCCGCGATCGGCGCGGCCGCCTAGGCGCCGAGCTTGCGCATCACGTAGGCAAGCAGGTCGTCGAGCGTCACCAGCTTGGCGTAGTCGGTCTCGGGGATCTCCACTTTGAGGCGCTCATGCAGCGCGACGAGGAAGTTCAGCCAGTCCATCGAGTCCAGGTCGACCTGGCCGCGCAGCGGCTTGTCGGCGCGCAACTCGCCCGGATCGAGCTCGGGCGCGATCGTGGCCAGGATCCCCAGCACCTGGGATTTGAGCTCTTCGGGCTTCACAGTTCCTCCGGTCGTTGCAGCTGCTCGCGCAGCGCCGCCAGGAAGCGCGCGCCGCGGTGGCCGTCACTCGCGCGATGGTCGCCCGAGAGCGTCGCCGTGACCAGCGGCGCGGCGCGCAGCGCGCCGTCCTCGGCCCAGGCCCGCTCGGCGATGCGGCCGAAGCCTACCAGCGCTACCTGCGGCGGATAGATGACTCCGTAGACAGCCTCGACGCCCTGCTCGCCGAGGTTGGTGACGGTGATCGTGGGGTCGGACATCTCCGAGCCGCGCAGAGATCCCGCTCGCGCGCGCTTGACCAGGTCGGCCAGCGCGCGCATCAGCTCATCCAGGCTGCGCTGGTCGACGTCGTGGATCGCAGGCGCCACCAGTCCGCCCTGGCGCATCGAGATCGCCACCCCGACGTGGATTCCGGCGCCCTGCTGGAACCCGCCGTCGCGCCAGAAGCCGTTCAGCTCGGGAAATCCTTTCAGGGTCAGCGCCACCGCCTTCAGCTGCAGCGCGCCCATCAGGATTCGCTCGGTGACCGGGCGGGCCTCGTTCGCGCGCGTGAGATGCTCGAGCGCCTTGTGCATCTGGATCGTCTCGGCCAGGTAGTAGTGTGGAATCTCGCGCTTGGAGCGGCTCATCGCCGCGCCGATCGCCTTGCGCATCTCCGCCTGGCGGTCGATAGCGGGGGATGCTTTGCTTGTCGTGGGTAATTTCGACTTTTCCACGTCTTCAATCGTCACGGCTCCGTGCGGTCCGGACCCGCTGACCTGGTCGATGTCGACGTCGAGCTCGTGGGCGCGCTTGCGCGCCGCGGGCGAAGCAGGTTTGCGAAGCGACGGAGGAACCGCCTTTGCGGGGGAAGGAGCGGCCGCGGGAGGGGGGGCAGGAGCACGAGCAGGTGCCGTTTCTCCGCTGCCGCTCAGCTTTGCCATCACGGTTCCTACCGGGATCGTCTCGCCGGGCCTGGTGATGAGCTCTTGCACCACCCCGTCGTGCCAGATTTCGACGTCGACCGCGGCCTTCGAGGTATCGACCACCGCGATCACCTGGCCGCGCTTGACCGCTTCGCCGGGTTTGACCTTCCATTCGAGCAGCTTGCCCTGGTCCATGTCGGCGCCGAGCGAGGGGAGCTTGAACTCGATCATCTGAACAGTCCTTTCGCCGCGGCGACGATCTTTGCCGGCTGCGGCAGTGCCGCCTGCTCCATGTGTCTGGCGTAGGGCATCGGCACTTCCTCGCTGCACACGCGCGCGAGCGGCGCGTCGAGCTCGTAGAACGCCTGCTCGACGATCCGCGCCATCAGCTCGCCCGCCAGGCTGCCGGTCTTCCAGCCTTCGTCGACGATTACGGCGCGGCGGCACTTGCGCACCGAGGCCATGATGGTCGCGTCGTCGAGCGGCCGCAGCACCCGCAGGTCGATCACCTCCGCGTCGATGCCGTCCTTGCCCAGCATGTCGGCGGCCTTCAGCGTTTTCGGCAGGGACCCGCCGTAGGTGATGAGGCTTACCGCGCTACCGGGTCTTCTAACGATTGCAGACTTGATATCCGTGGACCATGGCTCGGGCAGCTCGCCTTCCATGTTGTACAGCTCGGCATGCTCGAAGATCACCACCGGGTCGGGGTCGGCGAGCGCGGGCGCGAGCATGCCGCGCGCGTCCTCGACCGTGGCCGGTGCCAGCACCCTGATGCCGGGGATGTGGGCGTACCAGTTCTCCAGGCTGTGCGAGTGCTGCGCGGCGATCTGGCGCCCGGCGCCGGTGGCCATGCGGATGACCAGCGGCACCGAGAACTGGCCGCCCGACATGTGGCGCAGTAGCGACGCCGTATTCACGATCTGGTCGAGCGCCAGCAGGCTGAAGTTGACCGTCATCACTTCCACGATCGGGCGCATGCCGCCGAGCGCCGCACCGATGCCGGCGCCGGTGAAGCCGAGCTCGGAGAGCGGCGTGTCGCGGATGCGCTCGGGACCGAACTCCTCGAGCAGACCCTTCGACACCGCGTAGCTGCCGCCGTAGCGGCCGACGTCCTCGCCCATCAGGAATACGCGCGGATCGGCGCCGAGCGCCTGGCGCAGCGCTTCGCGCATCGCCTCGCGGTAGGAGATCTTTCTCATGCCGCGGTCACGTCCTTCGTCAGGTCCTCGACCGGCTCCCAGCTGCCGGCTTCGGCGAACGCCACCGCGTCCTCGACCTCTTTCGCCACTTCGGCGTCGAGCGCGAGGAACTGCTCCTCGGTGAGCTTGCTCTGGCTCTTGAGGCGAGCGGTGAAGGTGTGCAACGGCCCGCGCGTCTTCCACTCCTCGATTTCCTTCTTGTCGCGGTACAGATCGGGATCGAACATCGAGTGCGCGCGGTAGCGGTAGGTCTGGAACTCGACGAAGAACGGTCCCTCGCCTTCGCGTACGTGCTGCTGCGCCTTCTTGGCCGCTTCGTGCACGGCAACGATGTCCTGCCCGTCGACCTTCGCCGTCGGCACGCCGTAGGATGC
Organism: uncultured beta proteobacterium; assembly: GCA_963755395.1. Lineage (GTDB taxonomy): Bacteria > Pseudomonadota > Gammaproteobacteria > Burkholderiales > SG8-39 > DAHVFK01. The sequence goes on from CAVWJJ010000004.1 coordinate 679,576, forward strand.
GGCCTTCGCGCACAAGTCGGTCTGCGACTCGGAGCGCGCCAGCGCGGTGCCCATGGCGTAAAGATTGTTCTCGCAGCAGAAAAGCACCGGCACGCGCCACAGGGCGGCGAGGTTGATGGCCTCGTGGAAGGCGCCCTCGGCCATCGCGCCTTCGCCGAAGAAGCAGGCGCTGACGCGCTTGACCTCCTGCAGTTTGTCTGCGAGGGCGAGGCCGACCGCGAGCGGCAGGCCGCCGGCGACGATCGCATTGCCGCCGTACAGCCGCAGCTTGGCGTCGAACAGGTGCATCGAGCCGCCGCGGCCGCGCGAGCAGCCCTCGCGCTTGCCGTACATCTCGGCCATGATGGTGCGCATCGGCATGCCGCGCAGCAGCGCGTGGCCGTGCTCGCGGTAGGTGGCGACGATGTTGTCCTCGGCCTGGAGCGCGTGGATCGCGCCGGTGGCCACCGCCTCCTCGCCGATGTACAGGTGCAGGAAGCCGCGGATCTTCTGCTCGCCGTAGAGCTCGGCGGCGCGCTCCTCCATGCGCCGGATGCGCAGCATGTCGCGCACCATGCCGAGCGCGAACTCGCGCTCCCAGGGCACCGGACCCGAAGGCGGCGGCGCGATCGTCACTGGGACTCCAGCGTCGAGGTGTCGCCCTCGGGCAGCCCGAGCTCGCGCGCCTTGAGCAGGCGACGCATGATCTTGCCGCTGCGCGTCTTTGGCAGCGAGGGCTGGATCTCGATCTCTTTCGGCGCCACGGCCGCACCGAGGTGCTTGCGAGCGTGGCCGAGGATCTCCAGCTTCAGCGCTTCGGAAGGCTCGAATCCTTTCTTGAGCGACACGAAGGCCTTCACGATCTGTCCGACGGTCGGGTCGGGCTTGCCGATCACGCCCGCTTCCGCCACCGCAGGGTGCTCCATCAGCACGCTTTCGACCTCGAACGGCCCGATCAGGTGCCCGGCCGACTTGATCACGTCGTCGGCGCGGCCGACGAACCAGAAATAGCCGTCGGCGTCGCGCCTGGCGAGGTCGCCGCTCAGGTACCAGCCGTCGCGAAAGCACTTGCGGTAGCGCTCTTCCTCGTGCAGGTAGCCGCGGAACATCGACGGCCAGCCGGCCTTGAGCGCCAGTTCCCCCTCGACGTCGGGCTGGTCGAGGATCTTCACCTTGTCGCCGGATTCCTGGTGCTCCACGATGCATGCCTCGACGCCCGGGATCGGCAGCCCCATCGAGCCCGGCTTGACGTCGAGCGCGGCGAAGTTGGAGATCATGATGCCGCCGGTCTCGGTCTGCCACCAGTTGTCGTGGATCGGCAGCCCCAGCGCCTCCTCGCCCCACCACACGGCTTCCGGGTTGAGCGGCTCGCCGACGCTGGCGACGAACCTGAGCGCGGGGAAGGCGCGCTTGTGCGCGAGCTCGGTTCCGGCTTTCATCAGCATCCGGATCGCGGTCGGCGCGGTGTACCAGACCGAAACCTTCTGCTCCTCGAGGATGCGGTACCAGCGCTCGGCGTCGAACTCGGCTTCGTCCACCACGCTGGTCACCCCGTGCAGCAGCGGCGCGATGATGCCGTAGGAGGTGCCAGTCACCCAGCCCGGGTCGGCGGTGCACCAGAAGACGTCCTGCGCATGCAGGTCGAGCGCGTAGCGGCCGGTGACGTAGTGCGTCAGCACCGCACCGTGCACGTGCACCGCGCCCTTGGGCCGGCCGGTCGTGCCGCTGGTGAAGTGCAGCAGCGCCATATCCTCGGCCGCGGTACGCGCCGTCTCGAAATGGTCGGAAGCTTGATCCATCATGCGGGCGAACTCGGGAGTGTCGATCTCGAGCACGTGCTCGAGCGTCGGCAGCCCGGCGCGAACTTTCGCCACCTTGCGCCGGTACAGCTCGCTGGTGGTGACGAGCAGCTTGCCCTCGCCCAGCTTGACGCGGGTGGCGATCGGCTCGGGGCCGAAGGCTGAAAAGAGCGGAGATACCACGCTGCCGTTCTTCAGCGCGCCGAGTACCGAGATGTAGAGCTCCGGAATCCGCCCCGAGAGCACGAACACGCGTTCGCCCCTGCCGACGCCGCGCGCGCGCAGCAGGTTGGCGAAGCGGCTCGTGAGGCGCGAGAGTTCGGCGTAGGAAACGTCGCGCTGTCCGCCCTGCGCCGAGAGAAAGCGGAACGCGATCTTGCCGTTCGCCGCGTGGCGCTCGACCGCCTCGTGGGCGATGTTCAGCCCGCCTCCCGGCAGGCCCGCGAGCTCGCGCCGCGCCGCGTCCCAGCTGAAGCCGGCGCGTGCCGTGGCGTAATCGACCAGGTTCGGCGCGACCGCCTGCCGGCCGGCGCGTTTGTGGATGATGCGCGGCCGTTCCATTGCCCCACGCTAGCGGGGCCCGGGCCGCGCCGTTTGACCGAGGTCAAACGGCGTGTGCAACCTACTGCTTCAGCTGCAGCGACTTGTACTCGAGGAACTCCTCCAGGCCGTAGCTACCCGCCTCGCGGCCGTGGCCGGACTGCTTGAAGCCGCCGAAGGGGGCGTTCATGTTGAACGCGCCGCCGTTGACGTCGACCTGACCGGCGCGGATGCGGCGCGCCACCTGCTGCGCGTGCGCCTCGTCCTTGCCCCATACCGCGCCTGCGAGACCGTAGGGCGTGTCATTGGCGATGCGAATCGCTTCCTCTTCGTCGGTGTAGGCGATGATCGACAGCACCGGGCCGAAGATCTCCTCCTGCTCGATGGTCGAGCCGGGCTTGACCTTGCCGAAGACCGTCGGCTTGACGAAGTAGCCGCCCGGTACCCCCTCGGGCTGCTCGGCGCCGCCGGTGAGCAGCTGCGCGCCTTCCTGCACCCCTTTGTGGATGTAGTGGCGCACGCGCTCGCGCTGCGCCGCCGAGGAGAGCGGACCGAGCCGGGTCGTCTCCGACAGCGGGTCGCCGAGCGTGAAGCCGTTTGCCACTTCCACCGCAATCTTGGCGGCCTCCTCGTATTTCGACGCCGGCACCAGCATCCTGGTGAGCGCGGTGCAGGTCTGGCCCGAGTTGAGGTAGCAGCCGTTGACCGTGCCCTTCACCGCTGCGGCGAGGTCGGCGTCCTCCAGGATCACGGAGGGCGACTTGCCGCCGAGCTCGAGCGCAACGCGCTTGACGCCTTGCGCTGCGACCTCCGAAATGCGCTTGCCGGCGCGGGTCGAGCCAGTGAACGAGATCATGTCGACTCCGGGATGGCGCACCAGCGCTTCGCCAATTGACGGGCCTAATCCCGTCACCAGGTTGAACACGCCTTTGGGCAGGCCGGTCGCCTCGATCACCTCGGCCAGCACGAACGCGTTGAACGGCGCCACTTCGGAGGGCTTGAGCACCACGGTGCAGCCGGCGGCGAGCGCGGGCGCGACCTTGAGCGCGATCTGGTGCAGCGGGTAGTTCCAGGGCGTGATCGCGACCACGACCCCGACCGGCTCTCGCATGACGAGCGAATTGCCCACGCGCTCCTCGAATTTGAATTCCTTGAGCAGCCTGGCGTAGTTGGCGAAATTCGCGATCGGCAGCCCGGCCTGGATGCGCCCGGCGAGCTTGATCGGCATGCCTACTTCCTGTGCAATGAGTTTCGCCAGCTCGTCGGCGCGCGCCTTGAGGCCGGCGGAGATCTTTTCCAGCCATTCGGCGCGCTTCTCGACCGGCGTGTGCGACCAGCCTTCGAGCGCGGCGCGCGCGGCGGCGATCGCCGCTTCGGCGTCCTTCTCGTCGCCCGCCGGAACCTTGCCCATCACTTCTCCGCTGCCCGCGTTGTGGACCTCGAGCACTTGCTTGCCGGACGGAGCGACCCAGTGGCCGCCGATGTAGAACTTGTCGCGCGAGTGCATCTGAACCTCCTAGTCGGGGAGCGTATTTTAGCCGAGCGGCCGCGCTATACTCGGCGGCAGGATCGGACAGGGAGATATATTGCATGGGGCAATCCGCACGGGCCGTCGTGTGCCGCGAACTGAACAAGCCGGTGGTGGTCGAGACGATCACGGTGGACCCTCCGCAGCGCGGGGAGGTGATGGTGAAGCTCGGCGCCTGCGGCGTGTGTCACTCCGACCTGTCGGCGACCAACGGCACTATTCCACTGCCGCCGCCGCTCGTGCTCGGGCACGAGGCGGCCGGCGAGGTGATCGCGGTGGGCGAGGGCGTCAGCGGGCTCGCCGTCGGCGATCACGTGGTGTCGTCGTTCATCTACATGTGCGGCAAGTGCCGCTTCTGCTCGATGGGCCGGCCGGTGCTGTGCGTCGAGCAGGGCAAGGCGCTGACCACGCTTCCGGACGGCACGCTGCGCACCAGGGACGCGCAGGGCCGACCGCTCAATATCTTCTCGGGCTGCGGCGTGATGGCCGAGTTCGCCACGCTGCACGTCGACAACGTGGTCAAGATCGATCCCGGGATTCCGTTCGATCGCGCCGCGCTGGTCGGTTGCGCGGTCACCACCGGCGTGGGCGCGGTGTTCAACACCGCGCGCGTGGTTCCGGGCGCGAGCGTGGCGGTGTTCGGCTGCGGCGGTGTCGGCCTGAACGTGGTCCAGGGCGCCGCGATCGCCGGCGCCGGGCGCATCGTCGCGATCGATTCGATGCAATCGAAGCTCGAGCTGGCGCGAAAATTCGGCGCCACCGATACGCTGCTGGCCAAACCGGGCGAGGATCTGACCAAGCCGCTCAAGAAGCTGACCGGCGGCGGCGCGGACTACGCCTTCGAGTGTGTCGGCAGCGGCGAGCTGGCGGCGGCGGCCTACAGGGCGACCGGGCGCGGCGGGGTCACGGTGGTGGTCGGCGTGGCCAAGCCCGGCGACTCGACTTCGGTGCGCACGATGACCCTGCCGTTCGAGGAGAAGACGCTCACCGGCAGCTACTTCGGCTCGTGCGTGCCGCGCATCGACTTTCCGCGCATGCTCGGGCTGTACATGCAGGGCAAGCTCAAGCTGGACGAGCTGATCACGCGGCGCTACTCGATCGACGAGGCGCCACAGGCGTTCGCAGACCTGGAGTCCGGCAAGAACGCCCGCGGCGTGATCGTGTTCTGAGATGAGCGCGGCGGATCCGGCAACGGGGCGCATCCTGGTCGTCGACGACCAGCGCACCAACGTCGAGTTGATGGCCGATCTACTCACCCAGCGCGGTTACGAGGTGCGTACCGCGCTCGACGGCGAGCATGCGCTCGAGATCGTTCGCAGCGAGCCGCTCGACCTGGTGGTATCGGACATCATGATGCCGGGCCTCGACGGTTACGAGCTGTGCCGCCGCGTGCGCGCCGGCGCCGAGACCGCGCTCCTGCCGGTGGTGCTCGTGACCTCGCTCGACCCGCAGGCCGAGCGCGTCAGGGGAATCGAGGCCGGCGCGGACGACTTCCTGTCGAAGCCGGTCAACTGGACCGAGCTGTTCGCGCGCGTGAGGTCGCTGTTGCGCGTCAAAGCGCTGCAGGACGAGGTGCGGCGTCAGGCCGAGGCGCTGCGCGAATGGAACGCCAAGCTCGAGGATCGAGTCGGGCAGCAAGTGACCGCGATCCAGCGCCTCGGGCGCCTGAAGCGCTTCTTCTCGCCGCAGGTGGCAGATGCCATCGTCGCCGGCGGCGAGGAGATCCTGCGCCCGCATCGGCGCGAGATCACCGCTGTGTTCCTCGACTTGCGCGGCTTCACGGCCTTTACCGACCGCGCCGATCCGGAAGAGGTGCTCGAGCTGCTGCGTGCCTACCACAGCACGCTGGGACAGATCGTGGCCGAGTTCGGCGGCACGCTGGAGCACTTCGCGGGCGACGGCGTGATGATCTTCTTCAACGATCCGTTCCCGGTCGACCGCGCCGCGGAGCGCTCGGTGCGCATGGCGCTTGCCCTGCAGCAGGCCTTCACCCCGATCGCGCAGGCCTGGGCCAGCCTCGGGCAGGAGGTCGGGCTCGGCATCGGCATCGCGCAGGGCGAGGCGACGCTGGGCGTGATCGGCTTCGAGCAGCGCTGGGAGTACGCCGCGATCGGCAACGTGCCGAACCTGGCCGCCCGGCTTTGCGGCGAGGCGCGTGCGGGGGAGATCATCGTCGACGGCCAGACCGAGGCCGACCTCGCGCAGCTGGCGCAGACCGACCAGGTGGGGCCGCTGCAGCTGCGCGGCTTCGCCCATCCGGTGCCCGCGTTCCGCGTCACCGCCCTGAGGAGTTGAGAAGTCAAAGTCAGAGTCGAATCCCTCGGCATCGAACTCTGACGCCGATTTGGAACCGGAATGCGCTCGCGCTACGTCGATAACGGCAACGGGCTAAGGGTCCATCTGCTCGAGGCGGGCGAGGCAGGCCGCCCGGGGCTGCTCCTGCTGCACGGATTTCCGGAGCTGGCCTACAGCTGGCGCAAGGTGATGCCGGCGCTCGCCGCGGCGGGCTTTCACGTCGTCGCACCGGACCAGCGCGGCTACGGGAGCACTACCGGCTGGGATGATGCCTACGACGGCGACGTCGACTCGTTTCGCCTGCTCAACCTGGTGCGCGACACGCTTGGCCTGGTGTCGGCGCTCGGCTGGCGCTCGGCGGCGGCGGTGGTCGGGCACGATTTCGGCGCCGCGGTCGCGGCCAATTGCGCGCTGCTCCATCCGGATGTGTTCCGCTCGGTAGTGTTGATGAGCGCGCCGTTCGGCGGCGCGCCGATGACCGACATCGAGGCCGCGCTCGCTGCACTGCCGCGCCCGCGCAAGCACTACCAGTGGTACTACTCGACGCGCGCGGCGAATGAGGACATGTGGCGCTGCGCGCAAGGGGTGCACGCCTTCCTGCGCGCCTACTACCACATGAAGAGCGCCGACTGGCCGGGCAACAAGCCGTGTCACCTTGCGTCCTGGAGCGCCGCCGAGTTGGCGAAGATGCCGTCCTACTACATCATGGATCTGGGCAGGAACATGGCCGAAACGGTGGCGCCCGAGATTCCCGCGGACGCCGCACCCTGGCTGACCGAGGACGAGCTGACCGTCTATAGCGCGGAATACGCGCGCACCGGTTTCCAGGGCGGGCTGCAGTGGTACCGCTGCCGCACCGAAGGCCGCAACAAGGACCTGGCGCCGTTCGCCGCGCGAACTATCGACGTGCCCTCGGCGTTCATCGCCGGCGCGAGCGACTGGGGCGTTTACCAAGTGCCCGGGGCGCTCGAAGCGATGCAGCACAAGGCCTGCACCCGCATGCGCGCCTGCCACCTGCTCGAGGGTGCCGGGCACTGGGTGCAGCAGGAAAAGCCCGACGAAGTCGCCCGGCTGCTGCTGGCGTTCTTCGCCTAACGGCAGCCCAGCCGCCGCTCCTTTTCGTGCACCAGCGCGGTGAGCGTGTCGTTGACCGGCGCGGCGACGCCGACTTCCTTGCCGACGCGCGGGATCGAGCCGTTGATGACGCCGATCTCGGACTTGCGCTTCGCCATCAGGTCGAGCAGCACCGAGGGGCGGGCATGCGGAATCTTGGAGCCGAAGTCGCGCACGTAGGTAACCGGGTCGCCGAAGCCGAGCCTGATCTTCTTCTTCAGCGCAACCTCGTACGCTTCGCGCGCGCAGGCCGCCGAGACGCGCGACAAATCCGGGTCCTCCATCACCTCGATCACGGTGCGGTCGCTGATGCCGCAGGGGCCGGAGTAGGCGCAGTTGCAAATGAGCTTCTCCCACACCAGCTGGTCGATGTCGTCGAAGCACTTGACCCTGAATCCAGCGCCTTGCCAGGCGTCGGCGATTTTTTGCAGGCGCGGCGTGACCGGGCCCGAGAATTCACCCAGCCGCACCAGCTCCATGCCGTTGTGGTGCGCGTGGCCCGGCGCCTTCATGGAGGCGCCGAAGCCGCCGACCACGCCCACCATGACCTTGTCCCTGCCGAGCACCGAGGCCGCGCTGTCGGGGCCGCCGAGTCCGTTCTGGATCGACAGCACGACGGTATCGGGCCCAAGCAGGGATTTCGCCGCCTCGGCCGCGTGCGCCACCTGCATCGCCTTGGTGGCGAGGATCACCAGATCGCAGGTGCCCGCTTCCTTCGCCTCGGTGGTCGCGTGTACGCGAACCGTGCGGTCACCCGAGGCGCCCTCGAGCCGCAGGCCGTGCGCGCGCATCGCCTCGACGTGCTCGCGCCAGTTGTCGATCGCCCAGACTTCGTGCCCGGCGGCGGCGAACAGCCCGGCGTACACCGAGCCCATCGCGCCGCAGCCGACGATCGCGATCTTCACAGCACTTCGAACAGCCCGGCCGCGCCCATGCCGCCGCCGATGCACATCGTCACCACCACGAGCTTCACGCCGCGGCGCTTGCCTTCGATCAGCGCGTGGCCGATCAGGCGCGCGCCGGTGACGCCGTAGGGATGGCCGACGGCGATGGCGCCGCCGTTGACGTTGAGGCGCTCGTCGGGGATGCCGAGCTTGTCGCGGCAGTAGATCACCTGCACCGCGAAGGCCTCGTTCAGCTCCCACAGGCCGATGTCGTCCACCTTCATGCCGGTGCTGCGCGAGCAGCTTGGGGATCGCGAACACCGGGCCGATGCCCATTTCGTCCGGCTCGCAGCCCGCCACGGCGAAGCCGCGGAACATGCCCAGCGGCTTGAGGCCCTTCTTCGCGGCCACCTTGTCGCTCATCACCACCTGCGCCGAGGCGCCGTCGGAGAACTGGCTCGCGTTGCCGGCGGCGATCACGCCGCCCGGGACCGCGGGCTTGATCTTGCGACACGCCCTCGTAGGTGGTGTCGGCGCGGATGCCCTCGTCCTCGGACGAGGTGACGTCGTGCAGCATCTCGACGCCGGTATTCTTGTCGATCACGCTCCATGCTTGGTGGTGAGCGGCACGATCTCGTCCTTGAACTTGCCCTCTGCGCGCGCCTTGGCGGCCCTGCTGCTGGCTGCTCGACGCCGTAGTCGTCTTGCGCCTCGCGCGAAATCTTGTAGCGCTTGGCGACCTTCTCCGCGGTCTGCAGCATCGTCCAGTAGACCTCGGGCTTGTGCTCGACCAGCCAGTCCTCCCGGATCATGTGCTTGTTGGCCTCGTTCTGCACGCAGGAGATCGACTCGACGCCGCCGGCGACGATGATGTCCGCCTTCGCCCGCGATGATGCGCTGCGCGGCGATGCGCGATCGTCTGCAGGCCCGAGGAGCAGAAGCGGTTCACGGTCATGCGCCGGCGACGGTGACCGGGCAGCCCGGCGCGCAGCGCGATCTGGCGCGCGATGTTGGCGCCGGTCGCGCCCTCGGGGTTGGCGCAGCCCATGATGCACGTCCTCGACCTCGGCCGGGTCGATGCTGGCGCGCTCGATGCGCGTGCTTGACGACGTGTCCGCCCATGGTCGCGCCATGGGTCATGTTGAGCGCGCCCGCGCCAGCACTTGGCCAGCGGGGTGCGTGCGGTGGAAACGATGACAGCGTCGGTCATGTGGTTCTTCTCCTAGCCGTTAAAGCGTTTGCCTTCTTTGGCGAGTTTCGCCAGCAGCGGCGCGGGCTTCCACACCTGCCCCTGGTAGCCCTTCTGCGAACTTCTCGATCGACGCGCAGCACGTTGGGCAGGCCCACGGTGTCGGCGTAGAACATCGGCCCGCCGCGGTACAGCCGGAAAGCCGTAGCCGGTGAGGTAGACCATGTCGATGTCCGAGGCGCGCAGCGCGATGCCTTCCTCGAGGATGCGCGCCGCCTTCGTTGACGAGCGCGTAGACCAGCCGCTCGACGATCTCCTCGTCGCTGATCTTGCCGCGGCTTGATCCCGATCTCGCTTCGATGCTTGAGCGATCATCTCGTTCGACTTCCGGATCGGGGACGGCGTCGCGGTTGCCCGGCTCGTAGTCGTACCAGCCCGCGCCGGTCTTCTGCCCGAAGCGGCCCAGCTCGCAGAGCGGTCGGCGATCGCGCGAGTAGACGCATGTTCGGGCGCTCGGCGTAGCGGCGCTTGCGGATCGCCCAGCCGATGTCGTTGCCGGCCAGGTCGCCCATGCGGAACGGGCCCATCGCCAAGCCGAACTTCTCGTCGCGCTGTCGACCTGCTGCGGGCATCGCGCCCTCCTCGAGCAGGAAGCCGGCCTGGCGCGCCGTACTGCTCGATCATGCGGTTGCCGATGAAGCCGTCGCACACGCCCGAGACCACGGCGGTCTTCTTGATCTTCTTGCCAGCTGCATCGTGGTGGCGAGCACGTCCTTGGCGGTCTTCGCGCCGCGCACGACCTCCAGCAGCTTCATCACGTTCGCCGGGCTGAAGAAGTGCGTGCCGATCACGTCCTGCGGCCGCTTGGTGGCCGCCGCGATCTTGTTCACGTCCAGCGTCGAGGTGTTGGAGGCGAGGATCGCGCCGGGCTTCGCCATCGCGTCGAGCTTGCTGAACACCTCCTCCTTGACGCCCATGTCCTCGAACACCGCCTCGATCACGATGTCGGCGTCCTTCGAGGTCGTCGATAGGCGAGCGTGGGCGTGATGAGCGCCATGCGCTTGTCGAGCTTGCTCCTGCGTCGAGCTTGCCCTTCTTGACGCTCGTATTCGTAGTTCTTGCGGATCGTCGCCAGGCCCCGGTCGAGCGCCTCCTGCTTCATCTCGAGCAGGGTGACCGGGATGCCGGCGTTGAGCGAAGTTCATCGCGATGCCGCCGCCCATGGTGCCGGCGCCGATGATCGCCGCCGTGCCTGATCTCGCGCGTCGGCGTGTCCTCGGGCACGTCGGGGATCTTGCGCGGCGGCGCGCTCGGCGAAGAACACGTGGCGCAGCGCCTTCGACTCGGTGCCTGCATCGAGCAGCGACGTGAAGAGCTCGCGCTCGAACTTGCAGTGCCTTCGTCGAACGGCCTGATCGCCGACGGCCGCGACGCAGTCGACGCATTTGAGCGGCGCGGGGTAGTTCGCGCGACGGCCGCCGACCGTCGTTGCGCGCGAACTGGAAGAAGGCTTCGGCGTCGGGCTAGTTCGACCTTGCATGTCGCGCACGCGGCGGCAGCGGCCCGTGCCGTCGGCGACGAGCTTCGCTGGCGAAGGCGAGCGCGCCCTCGAGCAGGTCGCCTTCGACGATCTGGTCGAACAGCGCCGTGCCGGCGAGCGCTTTTCGCGCCGGCACCGGGTTGCCGGTGACGATCATGTTGAGCGCCGTCTCGACGCCCACCACGCGCGGCAGGCGCTGCGTGCCGCCGGCGCCGGGCAGCAGGCCGAGCTTCACTTCGGGCAGGCCGAGCTGCGCGCCGGGCGACGCGACGCGGTAATGGCAGCCGAGCGCGAGCTCCAGGCCGCCGCCCAGCGCAAAGCCGCCGATCGCCGCGACCATCGGCTTGGCGGACGCGTCTCGAGCGCCCGATGATCACGGTGCAGCGATCGGTCGGCACGCGCTCTTCGGGGTGTTGAACTCGCGGATGTCGGCGCCGCCGGAGAAGGCTTTGGCCGACGCCGGTGATGACGATGGCCTTGACCGCCGCGATCCGCGCACCGCCTTCCTGAGGCCGTCGATGATCGCCGCGCGCAGGTCGCTGCCCAGGCCGTTGACCGGAGGGTTGTTGAGGGTGATGACGGCGATGCCGTCGCGTACAGAATAGGGCGCTGCGTCGCTCATGCGGGAATCTCCGGGGGCTGAAATCGGCTACGCGGGGGGAGCCCGATCTTACCGGCAAGCTCAGACCTCGAGCCACTCCTTGCGCATGGCGGCGTTCGACCTGCATGTCCTGCGGCGTGCCCTCGAACACGATGCGGCCGTGCCCCATGACGTACAGGCGCTCGGAGATCTCGAGCGCGATGGCGAGCTTCTGCTCGACCAGCAGGATCGACACGCCGCGGCGCTTGATCTCCAGGAACAGCTCGCGCCACCAGCTCGACGATCTTCGGCGCCAGGCCCTCGGTCGGCTCGTCGATCATGACCAGGTCGGGGTCGCCCATCAGCGTGCGGCACAGCGTGAGCATCTGCTGCTCGCCGCCCGAGAGCACGCCGGCCTGGGTGTCGATGCGCTCCTTCAGGCGCGGGAAGAGCTCGAACATGTCCTCCATGTTCCAGCGCCCGGCTGCCTTGGCCGCGCTTCTGCCCGAGCAGCAGGTTCTGGCGCACGGTGAGGGTCGGGAAGATGTCGCGGTTCTCCGGCACGTAGCCCAGGCCCTTGTGCGCGATCTCGGTAGGCCTTGCAGCCCGGCGATCTCCTCGCCCTTGAAGCTGACCGAGCCCGCGGCAGTGCACCATGGCCCATGATCGGCCTTGACCGTGGTGGAGCGCCCGACGCCGTTCCTGCCGAGCAGGCTGACGATCTCGCCCCGGCCGATCGACAGGTGCACGCCGTGCAGGATGTGGCTCTTGCCGTAGTAAGGCGTGCAGGTCGCGCGACTTCAAGCATGCGAGGCCTCCTTGTGCAGCGCGCCGAGGTAGGCTTCCTGCACCGCGGCGTTGGCGCGGATGTCGGCCGGCGCGTCGCTGGCGATCACCTCGCCGTACACCAGCACGCGATGCGGTCGGCGAGGTCGAACACCACGCCCATGTCGTGCTCGACCATCACCAGCGTCTTGGCCTTCGGTCACCTGGCGGATCAGCTCGACCGCGTCGCCGTCTCGGTGCGGCTCATGCCGGCGGTCGGCTCGTCGAGCAGGATCACGTCGCGCGCCGCCGGCGATGGTGATGCCGATCTCCAGCGCGCGCTGCTCGGCATAGGACAGGATGCCTGCCGGCGATGTCGCGCCGCGCGGTCGAGCCCGATCGCTCCATGCACCTCCTCGGCGCTGCGGTTGGCGCATCGCTCAGGCCGCCGACGCGGTGCCAGAAGGAGTACTTGTAGCCCGAGCGCCCAGAGCACGCCGCAGCGGATGTTCTCGAACACCGAGAGGCTGTGGAAGATGTTGGTGACCTGGAAGCTGCGCGACAGTCCCTTGCGGTTGATCTGGAACGGCTTCAGGCCGGTGACGTCCTCTCGCCGTTGAGCAGGATGCTCGCCCGCAGCTGGGCTGGAAGCGGCCCGCTGATCAGGTTGAACAGGGTCGACTTGCCGGCGCCGTTCGGGCCGATGATCGCGTGACGCTCGCCCGTGCCGATCGCGAGCGTCGACGCCGCGGATGATCGCGGTCTTGCCGAAGGACTTGCGCACTTCGCGCAGTTCGATCGCGGGTGTCATGCGCTGGGTGCCCTGGATCTGGTTCTGGATCACCGCCCCAGCGCTCGCCGACGTGGCGCGCAGCGAACACGAGCGCCGCCAGCCCGGCGGCGAGCAGCAGCGAGAAGGCGATCCACGGCCGCGCGGCTTTCGCGTCGAATCCGATGCCGAACAGGGCCATCTGCGTGTCGAGGTTCGCGTCCGAAATGCGGTACACCATCTCCACCACGCCGACCAGGCCCGCGAAGGCGACCAGGCCGGCGGCGAGCGCGAGCAGGTAGGGTACGACGAGCTTGCCGAAGCGCCCGGCTCGGATCACCGGTAGCTGCATCATGATGAGCTGGCGATGCCGCCCGGCGCGTACATCACCATGAGCGAGGAAGAACAGGCCCAGGTAGAGCAGCCATGCCTGGGTAAAGCCCGACAGCGCGACGACGAAGAAGATGAACACCACCGCGCCGAGAATCGGCCCGAAGAAGAAGCCGGTGCCGCCGATGAAAGTCGCCAGCAGCACGCCGCCCGAGCGCAGCGCGGCGACGTTCTCGTCGGTGACGATCTCGAAGTTGATGCAAGACAGCGCGCCCGCGATGCCGGCGAAGAAGCCCGCCAGCGATGAGCTGCAGGAAGCGCACCGTCTGCGTGTCGTAGCCGACGAATTCGGCCCGCTCGGGATTGTCGCGCACCGCGTTCGCCATCCGCCCGAGCGGCGTCTGGGTCAGTGCGAACATCGGCGATCATGCACACGAAGCACCAGAACGCGATCAGGTAGTAGACCTGGATCGCCGGGCCGAAGGTGATGCCGAGCAAGGGCGGACCCGCCACGCGGTTGGTCGACACGCCGCCTTCGCCGCCGAAGAAGCCGGGAAACATCAGCACGCAGGCGTGCACCAGCTCGCCGATGCCGAGCGAGATCATGGCGAAGGTGGTGCCTGCCTTCTTGGTCGTGACGTAGCCGAAAATGACGCCGAACGACGAGGCCGGCCAGGCCGCCAACGAGCGGCAGCAGCACAACCGGCAACACAAGGGTTGCCCTTGCCGATCATGTTCAGCGCGTGCACTGCGAAATAGGCGCCCAGGCCCGAGTACACCGCATGGCCGAACGACAGCATGCCGCCCTGGCCGAGCAGCATGTTGTACGACAGCGCGAAAATGATAAACGCGCCCATCTGCGTCAGCATGGTGAGCGCGAATCCCTCCCTGAACACGAGCGGCGCGACGGCAGAACAGCGCTGCCGTGGCGCTCCACAGCAGCCAGCGCCCGAGGTCGACCGGCTGGTGGCGCAGGTCGCGCCATCTCAGCCCTCGCGCGTGCCGAGCAGGCCGCGCGGCCGGAAGATCAGGATCAGAACCATCAGCAGGTAGGCAGCACGGCGCACCTGCGACTGATCAACCGTCAGCTGCGCCGACCGTGATGCCGAGCCGAGCCGATCTTCCAGTCCAGTCGCGACCGAGAAGGTCTGCAGGCAGCCGATCAGCAGCGAGGCCACGAACGCCCCGGCGAGCGAGCCCATGCCGCCGACCACCACCACCACGAAGATGATCGGCCCGACCGCGGCCGCCATGCCGGGCTCGGTGACGAAGGCGTTGCCGCCGATCACGCCCGCCAGGCCGGCGAGCGCCGCGCCGCCGCCGAACACCAGCATGAACACGCGCGGCACGTTGTGGCCCGAGCGCCTCGACCGTGTGCGGGTGGGTGAGCGCGGCCTGGATCACCAGCCCGATGCGGGTGCGCGTGAGCAGCAGCCAGATCGCCACCAGCATCGCGACCGACGACCAGCATCATGAACACGCGGTAGGTCGGAAACTCCGAGGTCGAAGATGCTGAACAGCGGGCCGTCGAGCGCCGCCGGGATGCGGTATTCGACCGCGGCGCGGCCCCAGACCAGCTGCACCGCCTCCTCGATCAGGTAGGCCAGGCCGAAAGTGAACAGCAGCTCGGCCACGTGGCCGTAGCGGTGCACCGTGCGCAGGCCGAAGCGCTCGACCAGCATGCCGACCCCGCCCACCACCAGCGGCGCGACCACCAGCGCCGGAAAGAAGCCGATTCCGGTACTGATCTGGTAGGCGAAGTAGGCGCCCAGCATGTAGAAGCTGGCGTGGGCGAAGTTGAGCACGCCCATCAGCTGAAAAGATCAGCGTCAGCCCGGAGGACAGCATGAACAGCAGCAGCCCGTAGACTGATGCCGTTCAGCAGCTGAGACGAGGAAGAACTCCATGCGCAAAAAGAAACGGGGGGCGAGCCCCCCGTCCGCCTCCTAGCAGTCTCGGACTACGGGCGCTGCATCTGGCACGATGTCGGCTGCGCGGTGACGTAGGACTCGACCCGCAGGTCGGTCACCGGCGCGAGGCCGCTGTGCTCCATGTCGATCTTCGCCTCCTTCGGTCCGCCCTGCGCAGCGGACTTCTGCAGCGTGAACACGAACAGCGGCTGGATCAACTGGTGATCGTCCTTGCGCATCTCGAGATCGCCCATGTCGCCGTCCATCTTCATTCCCTCGAGCGCGTACGCCACTTTCTTCGGATCGTCGGAATTGGCCTTCTTCATCGCCGCGACCAGCATGTCGAACATGACTTTGACGCGCAGGTAGTCGAGATCCATCTTTCCTTTGGTCTCCTTGCGGAACGCCGCGTCCCACGCCGCCGCCTTGTTCGGGTGGACGTTCACGTGGTACTCGCCGACGATCTTGACGTGGCCGGCGGCCGCCTCGCCCATGGCGGTCGGGGTACCCAGGCCGCCGGCGTAGAAGGTGTACCAGTCGACGTTCAGCCCCGCGTCGTGGCCGGCCTTGACCAGCAGGGACATGTCGTTGCCCCAGTTGCCGGTGATCACCGCTGCGCTCCCGAGGCCTTGATCTTGGCGACGTAGGGCGCGAAGTCCTTCACCCGCCCGATCGGATGGAACTCGTTGCCGACGATCTCGATGTCGGGCCGCTTGCGCTTGAGCATCCGCACCGCGGCGTTCGCCACCGCGTGGCCGAAGGAGTAGTCCTGATCGATCAGGTAGACCTTGTGCACGCTCTTGTCCTTCGCCATGAGCGCGGTGAGCGCCTCCATCTTCATGTCGGCGTTGGCGTCGAAACGGAAGTGCCAGAAGCTGCACTTCTCGTTGGTCAGCGCGGGATCCACCGCGGCGTAGTTCAGGTATACGATCTCCTTGCCTGGGTTGCGCTCGTTGTACTTGGTGACTGCGTCGGACAGCGCGAGCGCGACCGCGGAGGAGTTGCCCTGGCTGATGTAGCGGATGCCCTCGTCTTCGACCCGCTTGAGCTGGTTGAGCGCTTCCTGCGGGCTCACCTTGTTGTCGAACGGCACGATCTCGAGCTTCTTGCCGAGCACTCCGCCGCGCTTGTTCAGCCACTCGGCGTAAAAGCGGAATTCCGCCAGGCCCTGCTCGCCGACGTTGGCGAACGCGCCCGACAGCGGGTCGATATAGGCGATCTTGATGGTGCCCGCGGCCTGCGCGCCGAGCGCGAACAGGGATGCGGCGGCGCCGAAAACGGCGGCGAGAACGATTTTGCGATTCATGATTCCCCCTTGGCTGTGAACACGGCCGTCAGTCTTGTTATTGTTGGGCCGTCGAGTGCCAGCGATCTTAGTGAACCCGATTGGGCCGGTCAAGCGTGCTTGACCGGCAATCATGACGCAGAGTAACTTCACCCGCCTGCTCGCATCGTGAAAGAGCGTTCCGGAGGAACCCCATGCTTGGCTTGATGATGGACGCGCCGCTGTTGATCACCGACCTGATCCGGCATGCCGATCGCCACCATGGCGAGACAGAGATCGTTTCCAAGACTGTGGAAGGCGGGATCCACCGCTACAGCTACCGCGAGGCGCACAAGCGCTCGCGCCGGCTGGCCAATGCGCTCGGGGCGCTCGGCGTCAAGCCGTCTGACCGGGTCGCGACGCTGGCCTGGAACGGCTTCCGCCACTTCGAGGTCTACTACGCCGTGGCCGGCAGCGGGGCGGTGGTGCATACCATCAATCCGCGCCTGTTTCCGGACCAGATCGCCTACATCGCCAACCACGCGGAAGACAGGTTCGTCTTCTTCGACCTCACCTTCCTGCCCCTGGTGGAGAGGCTCGCGCCGCAGTTCAAGAGCGTTAAGGGCTTCGTGCTGATGAGCGACGCGGCGCACATGCCGAAGCAATCTTCGATCCCGAACCTGCTGTGCTACGAGGACGCTGCTGGAGGCGCAGAACGACGAGTTCGAATGGCCGCACCTGGACGAGCGCACCGCGGCCTGCCTTTGCTATACCTCGGGCACGACCGGCAACCCGAAGGGGGTGCTCTACACGCATCGCTCGACGATCTTGCACGCCTATGCCGCCGCGCTGCCCGACGCGCTCGACCTGTCGGCGAGCGACGTGGTCCTGCCGGTGGTGCCGATGTTCCATGTCAACGCCTGGGGCCTGCCGTATTCCTGCGCCCTGACCGGCGCCAAGCTGGTGTTCCCCGGGCCGCGCCTGGACGGCAAGAGCCTGCACGAGCTGTTCGAGACCGAGCGCGTGACCATGTCGGCGGGCGTGCCGACCGTGTGGCTCGGCCTGCTCAACTTCATGAGGGAACGAAGCTCAAGTTCTCGACCCTCAAAGGCGTGGTGATCGGTGGCTCCGCCTGCCCGCCGGCGATGATCCGCGCCTTCCAGGAGGACTACGGCGTCAAGGTGCTGCACGCCTGGGGCATGACCGAGATGAGCCCGCTCGGCACCGTGTGCACGCTCAAGGAAAAGCACCTGGCGCTGGACGAAGGAGGCGCGCTACGCGGTGCAGGCCAAGCAGGGGCGCGCCATTTTCGGCGTCGACATGAGGATCGTCGGCGAGCGACGGCAAGGAGCTGCCGATGGGACGGCAAGGCCTTCGGCGACCTGCAGGTGCGCGGGCCCTGGGTCATCAGCCGCTATTTCAAGGACGAGGGCGGCGACCCGCTCAGGGACGGCTGGTTTCCGACCGGCGACGTCGCCACGCTCGACCCGGACGGCTACATGCAGATCACCGACCGTTCCAAGGACGTGATCAAGTCGGGTGGCGAGTGGATCAGCTCGATCGACCTGGAAAACATCGCGGTGGCGCACCCGGCGATCGCCGAGGCGGCGGTGATCGGCGTCAAGCATCCCAAGTGGGACGAGCGCCCGCTCGTGGTGGTGGTGAAGAAGCCCGGCGCAGGAGGTGACGCAAGGAGCAGCTGCTCAAGTTCTACGAGGGCAAGATCGCGAAGTGGTGGATGCCCGACGACGTCGTGTTCGTCGCCGAGCTGCCGCACACCGCCACCGGCAAGCTCTCCAAGCTCACCATCCGGCAGCAGCTCAAGGACTACCAGCTGCCGGCGGCATGAGATGAGCTCCAACGTCGTCGTCGAGACCCGGGACCGCGTCACGCGGATCGAGATCGCGCGCCTCGACAAGAAGAACGCGCTCACGCTCGAGATGTACGCCGGCATCGGCGCGGCGCTGAGCGCGGCCGAGTCCGATCCGCAGGTGCGCGCGATGCTGATCCACGGCAAGCCCGACTGCTTCTGCTCCGGCAACGACCTGAAGGACTTCCTCGAGCGCCCGCCGCACGGCGAGCGCTCGAGCACGTTCGACTTCCTGCACCTGATCGCGGGGCTGAAGAAGCCGCTGGTCGCCGCAGTGGGCGGCGCGGCGGTCGGGATCGGCACGACGATGCTGCTGCACTGCGACCTGGTGTACGCGGCGCCCAACGCGCGCTTCCAGCTGCCGTTCGTTCCGCTCGGGCTGGTGCCCGAGGCGGGCTCGAGCCTGCTGCTGCCGGCGATCGCAGGCTACCAGCGCGCCGCGGAGCTGCTGCTGCTGGGCCAGCCCTTCGGCGCCGACAAGGCGCTCGCCGCGGGCTTCGTGACTGAAATCGTGCCCGAAGCCCGGCTCATCGAGCACGCGCGCGCCGCGGCGCTCGCCCTGGCGGCGCTGCCGCCGGCGTCGGTGCGCCTGACCAAGCAGCTGATGAAAGCGCCGTTCGCGCGCGCGGTCGGCGAGCAGATCGAACAGGAGGGCCGCGCCTTCAGGGAGCGCCTTGGCTCGCCCGAGGCGAAAGAGGCGATGAGCGCGTTCTTCGAGAAGCGCAAGCCGGATTTCTCGAAGTTCTCGTGACGCAAGGGAACGCCATCGAGCACGGCTACGCCGAGGTCAACGGCGTGCGGCTGCATTACGCGCGCTGCGGCGAAGGCCCGCTGATGCTGTTCCTGCACGGCTTTCCCGAGTTCTGGCGCGGCTGGAAGAAGCCGCTCGAGCATTTCGGCGCCCGCGGCTGGTGCGCGGTGGCGCCCGACCAGCGCGGCTACAACCTGTCCGACCGCCCGGCGGCGGTCGAGCAGTACCGGGCCAAGCTGCTGGTGGAGGACATCCGCCAGCTTGCGCGGCGTTTCGCGGGCAATCGTTTCGTGCTGGTCGCGCACGACTGGGGCGGAGCCGTGGCGTGGGGCTTCGCGATGGCGCACCCGGAGCTGCTTTCGCACCTGGTGATCGTCAATTCGCCGCATCCGTACACGTTCTGGCGCGAACTCGCCGGCAATCCCGCGCAGCAGCAGGCAAGCGCCTATATGCTCTTGCTGCGCGATGCCAAGGCCGAGCGCGTGCTGTCGCAGGACGGCTACGGCAAGCTGTGGCAATTCGCCTTCGGCGCGGGCACCCCCCGCTTCAGCGAGCAGGACAAGGCCGCCTACCTCGAGGCCTGGGCGCAGCCCGGCGCGCTCACCGGCGGCCTGAACTGGTACCGCGCCTCGCCCCTGTATCCGCCCAGCGCGGCAGACCCCGGCGCGGCGCGCTTGACCCTGGAGGCCAAGGATTTCATGGTCAAAGTGCCCACCCTGGTGATCTGGGGCGAGGCCGACAAGGCGCTGCTGCCCGGCTGCCTCGACGGCCTCGAGGCCTGCGTGCCGGATCTGCGCGTGGTGCGCGTGCCCGGCGCCTCGCACTGGATCGTGCACGAGCGCCCCGAGCTGGTGTGCGGAGAAATAGAGCGTTTCGTCGGTGTTTCGTTCAACAAAGGATAGCCCATGAGCGCCGCTGCACTCACCATACGCGGGCTGGAAAACAGGGTAGGCGAGGAGATCGCGGTCTCGCCCTGGCTCGAAATCACGCAGGAGCGCATCGATCAGTTCGCCAAGGCGATCGACGACTACCAGTGGATCCACGTCGATCGCGAGCGCGCCAAGCACTCGCCCTATGGCACGACGATCGCGCACGGCTTTCTGACGCTCTCGCTGGTGGCGCATCTGAGCGAGATCACGTTCTCTTTTTCGGACCGCAAGATGGGGGTCAACTACGGGCTGAACCGCGTGCGCTTTACTGCGCCGGTACCGTCGGGGTCGAAAGTCCGGGCACGCTTCACCCTGGCGAAATACGACAAGATCGAGGGCGGAGTGCAGGTCGCCTGGAACGTCGTCATGGAGCGCGAGGGCGGCGACAAGCCGGTGATGGTCGCCGAGACGATCGCGCGGCACTTCTTCTGAGGGGGACGCAGGTGGCACAGCGATGGAAGAACAGGCCTGCGGGTTCCAACTGGGGCGAGTTCGGTCCCGACGATCAGCGCGGCCGGATGAATTACGTGACGCGCGAGAAGGTATTGCAGGGCGCGGCCGAGGTAAGGGAGGGCATCAGCTTCTGCCTCTCGCTGCCGCTGGACTATCCGGGCGGCAGCGCGCTCAACGCGCGCCGCGGCCCGCCGCGCCAGTTCGCGACGCTGCGCGACGGCAAGAAGAACGCGGGGCGGCAGAACTTCTGCTTTCCGTTGGCCGAGGACAACGCGGACCACACCGACGTGGTGTGCGACGACCTGGTGCTGCTGACGCTGCAGTACTCGACCCAGTGGGACTCGTTCGCCCATATCGGCAGCCGCTTCGACGCCGACGGCGACGGCAAGGCCGAGATCGTGTTCTACAACGGCTTTCGCGCCGGCGAGCACGTCAAGCCGGCGCCGGAGAACCCAGCCGCGGCCGAGCCGTGGGCGAAGTACGAGGGCGCGCGCGCCGACGCGCTCGGGATCCAGAACCTGGCCGAGCACGGCGCCCAGGGGCGCGGCGTGATGATCGATCTGCATGCGCACTTCGGCCGCGAGCGGCGCGCGGCCGGCTACGACGACCTGATGCGCGTGCTCGAGGCCGACAAGGTCGTCATTGAGCGCGGCGACATGGTCTGCCTGTACACCGGCTTCGCCGACGTGATCCTGGAGCTGAACAAGAAGCCCGATCCGAAGCTGCTGCATTCGACCTGCAGCGGCCTCGACGGGCGCGACGACAAGCTGCTCGCCTGGATCAGCGACTCGGGCCTCGCCTGCCTGATCGCGGACAACTACGCGGTCGAGATCATCCCGACCAGCCTGTTCAAGCCGGCGCCGCACGCGATGATGCCGCTGCACGAGCACTGCATCTTCAAGAACGGCATTCACCTCGGCGAGCTGTGGTACTTGACGCGCCTGGCGAACTGGCTGCGCGAGCACAAGCGCAGCCGCTTCCTGCTCACCGCGCCGCCGCTGCGGCTGCCGGGCGCGGTCGGCTCTCCCGCCGCGGCCACCGCAACGGTCTGAACCGGTGGACGCGCGCGTCGCGATCGTCACCGGCTCGGCCACCGGCATCGGTGCCGCCGTCGCGCTCGAGCTCGCCGGCCGCGGCTGGCGCGTGGTCATCAACTATTCCAAGAGCGTGAAGCAGGCGCAGGACACCGCCTCACGCTGTGGCGCGGCAATCGCGGTCCAGGCCGATGTTTCGGACGATGCCCAATGCCGGACGCTGGTACAGGCGGCGCTCGACAAGTGGGGCCGGCTCGACGCGCTGGTGAACAATGCCGGCACCACCAAGTTCGTGCCGCACGCCGAGCTCGACGGCCTGTCGGCGCAGGACTTCCAGCGCATCTACGCCACCAACGTGATCGGCCCGTTCCAGATGTGCCGCGCCGCGGCGCCGGCGCTCAAGGCCGCGCGCGGAGCGATCGTCAACGTCTCCTCGCTCGCTTCGCGCGCGGCGACCGGCTCGTCGATCGCCTATGCGGCATCCAAATCGGCGCTCAACACGGTTTCAATGACGCTCGCGCGAGTGCTTGCGCCGGAGGTACGGGTGAACGTCATCGCCCCGGGGTTCGTCGACACGCCCTGGATGGTCGCGGGCTACGGCGAGGAGCGCTACGCGCGGCTGCGCGAGACCTACGCTTCGATCGCGCCGCTCAAATCGGTGACGCAGCCGCAGGACGTGGCGCAGGCCGCGGCCTGGCTGATCGAGGCCGCCTCCTCGATCACCGGGCAGGTGCTCTACGTCGACGCCGGGATGCACGTGGCGCCGCCGCGCAAGGTCTGAGCCGGGCGTGACGCGCAGCGAGGCCTGCGATGTGGTGGTGGTCGGCGCCGGCTCGGCCGGCTGCGTGCTGGCCAACCGGCTGAGCGAGGACGGCCGCACGCGCGTGCTGCTGCTCGAGGCCGGCCCGCGCGACACCAACCCGTGGATCCACGTCCCCCTCGGCTACGGCAAGCTGTTCGCGCGCACCGACGTCAACTGGGCCTACGAATCGGACCCCGAGCCGGCGCTGAACGGCAGGCGCGTGTTCACTCCGCGCGGCAAGGTGCTGGGCGGCTCCTCGTCGATCAATGGCCTGGTCTATATCCGCGGCCAGCGCGAGGACTTCGACGGCTGGGGCGTTCCGGGCTGGGGCTTCGACGACTTGCTGCCCTACTTCATCAAGTCCGAGGACCAGAGCCGGGGCGCCGACGCGTGGCACGGCTCGGGCGGCCCGCTCGCGGTCAGCGACCTGCCCGACAAGCACGAGCTGTGCGATGCCTTCATCGCCTCGGCCGCGGCGCTCGGGGTGGCGCGCAACGACGATTTCAACGGCGCGACGCAGGACGGCGCAGGCTACTACCAGGCCACCACCAGGAACGGCAGGCGCTCCAGCGCCGCGACCGGCTATCTGCGGCCGGCCGCGAAGCGCCCCAACCTGCGCATCGAGGTCAACGCGCTCGCCACGAAAGTTCTGTTCGAGGGCACGCGCGCGGTCGGAGTCGAATACCTGCAGGGCGGGCGCAGGCACAGCGTGCGCGCGGCGCGCGAGGTGATCCTCGCCGGCGGCAGCTTCAACTCGCCGCAGCTGCTTCAGCTCTCGGGCGTCGGCCCGCGCGCGCTGCTCGAGGGCCTGGGCATCGCGCCGCTGGTCGACTCGCCCGGCGTGGGCGAGGCGCTGCAGGATCATTTCTACGTGCGCACCTTCTGGCGCTGCAACCGGCCGATTACGCTCAACGACGACATGGCGAGCCTGTGGCGCCAGCTCGGCATCGGGCTGCGCTACCTGCTGTGGCGGCGCGGGCCGCTGACAGTGAGTGCCGGCTACGCCGCAGCGTTCGCGCGCACCCGGCCCGAGCTCACGCGGCCCGACGCCCAGATCTACTTCATCAATTTCTCGACCGCCAAGCGCGGCGGCGTGCTGCACCCGTTTTCCGGCTTCACCGTCTCTGTGTCGCAGCTGCAGGCCGAGTCGCGCGGCTGGGTCCGGATCCGCTCGGTCGACCCGCACGCGCCGCCGGCCATCCAGTACAACTACCTCGCGACCGAACGCGACCGCCGCATGATGGTCGATGGCCTGAAATTCGCGCGCCGGCTGGCCAACACGGCCCCGCTGTCGGGCTACGTGGCGGGCGAATTCCAGCCCGGCGAGCGGGTGCAAAGCGACGACGAGTGGCTGGCGTTCTGCCGCGAGGCCGGCGACACGGTTTTTCACCCGACTTCCACCTGCCGCATGGGAACCGACGCGGCCTCGGTGGTCGACCAGCGGCTGCGGGTGCGCGGGGTCGGCGGCTTGCGCGTGATCGACGCTTCGGTGATGCCGTCGGTCGTGTCGGGCAACACCAACGCCGCGGTAATCGCGCTGGCGGAGAAGGGCGCGGACATCGTGCGCGCCGATGCCGGGCCGTGAAAGGCGCTTGACAGGTACATTGCTATTGCGAAAGACTGACTGAAAACAAGAATCGTCCGTCAGGTTCACCATCAATGAGGGAGGAGTCCATGCGTTCGTTCGCAATCCGCATCTGCGTGCTGGCCGCCGCGCTCGGCGCAGGCGCGTTCACCTCGTCCGCGTTCGCGGCGAAAGAAATCAAGATCGGCGTGATCTACGACTACACCGGCCCGCTCGCGGCCGGCGGTTCGAAGGCCGCGGCGATCGCGACCAAGATCGCGATCGACATGATCAACGAGAAGGGCGGCGTCGACGGCTACAAGATCGTCCCGATCTACGCCGACGCGCAGTCCAAGAACGAGGTTGCGATCAACGAGGCGACTCGCCTGATGGACGAGCAGCACGTCGACATGCTGATGGGCTTCTACTCGAGCGCGCAGTGCGTGCCGATCGCGCAGAAGGCCGACGCGCAGAAGCTGTTCACCTGGTACAACGTCTGCATCGCCTCGAGCGTGTTCAAGGGGAAGAACCTGCAGTACGTGTTCCGCGCCCAGCTGCATTCCGACCAGATTGGAAAGGCGGCCTGCACTTTCGTGAAGGAGATCGCGCAGCCCAAGCTGCACAAGGCGGTGAAGGACGTGCGCGTGGCGATCATTCACGAGGACGGGCCCTACGGCAGCGGCGTCGCGGCGGGCAACGTCGAGGCCTGCGGTGCGGATGGCATGGACATCGTGCTCAAGGAGGGCTACTCGGCCACCGCGCCGGATCTCTCGTCGCTCATCACCAAGCTGCGCCGCGCGCGGCCCGACGTGATCCTGCATACCGGCTACAACCCGGACATCACCCTGTTCTGGCGCCAGGCGCGCGAGCAGGGCCTGAAGTGGGATGCGCTGATCGGCCAGGGCGCGGGCTACGGCCAGTACGACAAGCTGCACGCCTCCTTCGGCGATGAGGCCAACTACATCTTCGACGTGGACCCGGTGGCGGCCCAGCTGCTCGATGCGAAGACGCTCAAGCCCGGGCTGGGCGAGCTGACGCAGGAGATGGTCACGCGCTACAAGGCCGCGACCGGCGAGAAGGAGGTCCCGCCGCACGCCTCGATGGGATTCAACCAGGCCTGGATCTTCTTCACCGACGTGATGCCGCGCGCCATCAAGAAGTACGGCGGGATTACGTCGGATGACCTGCGCAAGGCGGCGCTCGATACCGACATCCCGGTCGGCGGCACGATCCAGGGCTACGGGGTGAAGTTCTTCCCGCCGGGAACGCCGATGTCGGGCCAGAACGAGCGCAGCTCCCCGGTGGTGATGCAGTACCTGGGCGGCCATACGAAGATCGTCTGGCCTGCCGCGCTTCGCACCGCGGATCCCGTAATCCCGCTGCCCAAGAGCTCAGCCTACGCGAAGTAGCGCGCTAAGACGGGCGCGGAGGGCATGCTCTCGGTCGGCCGGCTCACCAAGCGCTTTGGGGGGTTCACGGCGGTCAACGAGGTCTCGTTCGAGCTCGCGCAGGGCGAGATCCTCGGCCTGATCGGGCCGAACGGCTCGGGCAAGAGCACGACCTTCGATCTGATCGCCGGCGCGCTCGCGCCGTCGGCCGGCTCGATCCGGCTGCTCGGGCGCGAGATCGCCGGCGCGTCGGCGAGCCGGATCGCGCACCACGGCGTCGCCCGCACCTTCCAGATCCCGCGCCCGTTCAGGCGCCTGTCGATCGTCGAGAACGTCGCGCTGGCGGCGTACTACGGACAGCAGGAACGGCCCTCGCGGGAGGCGGCCTTCGTTCAGGCGCGCGAGGCGCTGGCACTGGTCAACCTGCCCACCGAGTCCACCGCGCGGGTCGACGGCCTGGGCGCGGCCGGATTGAAGAAGCTCGAGCTGGCGCGCGCGCTTGCCACCAAGCCGCAGCTGCTGCTGGCCGACGAATCACTCGGCGGGCTGGACGAGGCCGAGATGCATCAGGCCGCCGACATGCTGGCCGCCATTCGCGCCCGGCGCGGCATCACTATCATCTGGGTTGAGCACATCATGGGCGCATTGATGCGCATCGTCGACCGCTGCCTGGTGCTCGATCACGGCGAAGTGATCGCCCAGGGGCCGCCGCAGGAGGTCGCGCACGACCCCAAGGTGATCGAGGTCTACCTCGGCAGCGACGCCGAGGACGTGCAGGCCACCGTCGCGGCGAGGGCCGGCTGATGCTGCGGCTCGAAAACGTGTCGGCGGGCTACGGCAGCTTCCAGGCGCTGTTCGACGTCAGCCTGGAGGTGAACGGCGGCGAGTCGGTGGCCGTGATCGGACCCAATGGGGCAGGCAAGACGACCCTGCTGCGCGTGATCTCCAAATTGCTGCCGGCCAGCGCCGGGACGGTGTCGATGGAGGGTCGGCCGTTGAACGACGTGCCCGCGCACCAGGTGATCGCGCGCGGCATCGCGCAGGTGCCCGAGAACCGGCGCCTGTTTCCCAAGCTCACGGTGGAAGAGAACCTGAAGATGGGCGGCTTTCTGCCGGCGGCGCGCGCGCACTTCGCCGAGCGACTGGAGTTCGTGTATTCGCTTTTCCCGCGCATGAAGGAGCGGCGCGCGCAGTCTGCCGGCACGCTCTCGGGCGGCGAACAGCAGATGTGCGCCATCGGCCGCGCGCTGATGTCCGGGCCGAAGCTGCTGCTGCTGGACGAGCCTTCGGCCGGCCTTGCGCCGGTGGTGGTGCAGGCGATCTTCGGCCTGATCAAGCGCATCTGCGCCGAGGGCTACACGGTGCTGATCGTGGAGCAGAACATCCGCCAGGTGCTCAAGGTGGTCGACCGGGCCTATCTGCTCGAGACCGGGCGCATCAAGACCAGCGGCGCCGCGGGGGCCCTGCTCGCCTCGGACGAGATCCGCAAGGCTTACCTGGGACTCTAGCGATGCAGATATTCGACATCTTTCTGCTCGAAGCGGTGATCAACGGCATCCTGCTGGGCGGCATCCTGGCGCTGCTTGCGCTCGGGCTGAATCTGATTTTCGGCGTCATCGACGTGGTGTGGATCTGCTATGCCGAGCTGATCATGATCGGAATGTACTCGGTCTATTACGCGCACAACGTCTACCACTGGCCGCTCGCGCTCGCGTTCCTCGGCTGTGTCCTGCTGGTGGCGGCGCTGGGTGCGCTGCTGCACGTTCTCGTGATCCGGCCGGTGCTTGGCGCCGAACCGATCAACCAGCTGCTGGTCACCGGCGGAGTGCTGTTCTTCCTGCAGGCGGTGGCTACGCTCGCCTTCGGCGTCGAGTTCAAGAACATCGGTGTAAGCCTGCCGGCGCTGCAGGTCTCCGGCATGTACATCAGCTTCGCGCGCCTGATCGCATTCGGCGTGGCGCTCGCCGGCATGGTGGGGGTGTACCTGTTCCTCAAGCGGACCTACATCGGCACCGCGATCCGCGCCATCTCGCAGGACCGCGGCATCATGCCGCTCATGGGCGTGAATCCGAACCGCATCTTCGTGCTCACCTCCGCGATCGGCGGCGGGCTCGCGGGGCTGGCCGCCTGCCTGCTGGTGCTGCAATACGACATTCATCCCGCGATCGGGCTGTCGTTCGGCCCGATCACGTTCATGGTGTGCGTGCTGGGCGGCCTGGGCAACATGGTCGGCGGCTTCATCGCCGCGTTCATCTTCGCCCAGTTCATCTCGGTCGGCGGCTACGTCCTTGCGCTCGAATGGGGTTACGTGCTCGCTTTCCTGTTCTTCATCGGCATGATGTTCCTGCGGCCGCGCGGCATCATGGGGGGAAAGTAAGATGGGAAAGCTGCGCCTCGCCTGCCTCGTCGCCCTCGCCGCCGCGCCTCTCGCCGGGCTGGGCGATTATCCGCTGCACCTGATGATCCTGTGCCTGCTGTGGGCCTTCGTCTATACCGGCTGGGCGGTGATGGGGCGACTGGGCATGGTAAGCCTGGGCCACGGCGCCTTCCTCGGCGTGGGCGCCTACGTGGTGGTGATGGGCTGGAACCATTATCACGTGTCGCCATGGCTGGGCGTGCCGCTCTCCCTCGTCCTGGCGGCGCTGCTTGCGTTCCTTGTCGGTTACCCCTGCTTTCGCTTCAAGATCGTCGGCCACTACTTTGCGCTGGTCACGCTTGCGCTGTCGGAGGTCACCCGGCTGATCATCATCGCGCTGCGCGACTACACCGGCGGCTCGCTCGGCGTGACGCCCAGGACCGCGCTCGCGAACGCGTCGTGGTCGCTGACGGCGATGCAGTTCTCCTCCAAGCTGGTGTGGTACTACGTGATCCTGGTGGTGTGGCTCGGGGGGCTGTGGCTGTGGACTCGGGTCGACCGCTCGATGGCGCGTGTCGCCTTGGAGGCGATCAGCCAGGAGGAGGACGCCGCCGCTTCGATTGGCATGAGCGTCACGCGCCTCAAGCTCGGGGTAACCATGATTTCGGCGCTCATGACGTGCCTGGGCGGCGCGCTCTACGCGCAATACCAGCTCTACGTGAGTCCGGAGACCGTGTCCGGGATCGGCATCAGCCTGCAGATGGTGTTTGGCGCCATCGCGGGCGGGATGTTCGTGCGCCTCGGGCCCACCGTTGGCGCGGTGTTCACGCTGCTGCTGGCCGAGGGCCTGCGCCTCACCATCGGCCACGACATTCACGGGCTGGACGCGACAATCTACGGCCTGATGCTGGTGCTGTTCATCATCTTCATGCCCAAGGGCATCCTCGGCGCCGCGATCGAGGCCTACGATAAGCGCCGCCGCGCGCCGCGCGCGGCGCCTGCCTGAGGGGTCCGGGATGGCGCAGTTCGACTACGTGGTGGTGGGCGGCGGCTCGGCGGGCTGCGTGCTTGCCGCGCGCCTGTCCGAAGATCCGTCGCTGCGCGTGTGCCTGGTCGAAGCCGGTCCGCCGGACGACAGCGCGCTGGTCAGCACGCCGGTCGGGGCCGCGCTGCTGGTGCCGACCCGGATCCGCAACTGGGCCTTCGAGACCGTGCCCCAGGAGGCGATGTACCGGCGCCGCGGCTATCAGCCGCGCGGCAGGATGCTGGGCGGCTCGAGCTCGCTCAACGCGATGGTCTACATGCGCGGCCACCCGCTGGACTACGACGACTGGGCCGCCGCGGGCGCGGCTGGCTGGGCCTGGCGCGACGTGCTGCCATATTTTCTGCGCTCCGAGAACAACGAGCGCGGCGCAAGCGATCTTCACGGCGTCGGCGGACCGCTCAACGTGGCCGACCTGCGCTCGCCGAATCCCTTCGCGCGGCTGTTCGTCGAGGCGGGCAAGCAAGCCGGGCTGCCGGAGAACGACGACTTCAATGGTGCGAATCAGGAAGGCGTCGGCCTGTACCAGGTGACGCAAAAGGGCGGCGAGCGCTGGAACGCGGCCCGCGCTTACCTGCACCCAGCCATGGGCCGGCCGAACCTCGCGCTGTACACCGAGGCGCATGCGCTGCGCGTGCTGTTCGAGGGGCGGCGCGCGAGCGGGGTGGAGATCGTGCGCGCCGGGCGCAGGGAGACGCTCGTCGCGGCGCGCGAGGTGGTGCTCGCCGCCGGCGCGTTCCAGTCGCCGCAGCTTCTGATGTGCTCGGGCATCGGGCCCGGAGCGCACCTGCGTGCGCTCGGGCTGGAAGTCGTGCACGACGCGCCCGGCGTGGGCGAGAACCTGCAGGACCATCCCGACTACATCATCAACCGCAAGGTCGGCTCAAGCGAGCTGCTGGGCGTTTCGCTCGCCGGCGGCCTGCGCCTCGCGAAGGAGATCTGGCGCTACGTGCGCGAGCGGCGCGGCATGCTGACCTCCAATTTTGCCGAGGCGGGCGGTTTCGTGAAAAGCGAGCCCGGGCTCGAGCGCCCCGACCTGCAGCTGCACTTCGTGATCGGCATGGTGGACAACCACAATCGCACGCTGCATCTGGGCCACGGCATGTCGTGCCACGTCTGCGTGCTGCGCCCCAAGAGCCGCGGCACGCTGCGGTTGGCGAGCCGCGACGCGCGCGACGCGCCGCTGATTGATCCGCGCTTCCTCGCCGAGCCCGAGGACCTCGCCGCGCTGGTGCGCGGCTTCAGGCTGGTGCGGAGCATCCTCGACGCGCCGGCGCTCGCCGCGTTTGCCTCGACCGAGCTCTATACGGCGAAGGTGCAATCCGACGCCGATATCGTGCGCGCGCTGCGCGCGCGCACGGACACCGTCTATCACCCGGCGGGCACCTGCCGCATGGGAAGCGACGCCGGCGCGGTACTCGATCCGGAACTGCGGGTCCGCGGCGTCGAGGGCTTGCGCGTGGCCGACTGCTCGGTGATGCCGAGCCTGATCGGGGGCAACACCAATGCGCCAGCGATCATGATCGGCGAGCGCGCCGCCGAATTCATCCGCCGCGCCGGCTAGGCGCGGATGACGCGCTCCAGGGTTACGCCGCGCGCGTCCATCTCGTACTCGAGCCCGCTGATCGGCGGCCGGCAATAATGCCAGGTCAGGCCGGCCGCCGCCGCGCCGCGCGCGACGATCTCCTCGGCGAGGAACGGGTGCAGGTCGTGCACGGTATAGACCTGGGTCGCCGAGACCTCGGCCCAGCCCGCGCCCAGGCCCTGCAGCCGCTGCTGCATCATGTCGAGCACCCAGCGCGCCTTGGCGCGCAGCCCCGCGGCGGAAGTGTCGCCGCGCGCCACGATGTCCTCGGGAAAGCGCCCGCCCTCGGGCCATTCGCCGCTGCCGGCGACGACGAAACTCGGCCCGGCAGCTTCGCTTGGCACCGTGTAACAGAAGGCGTAGAAAGACGGCTCGGCGGGCGGGTCGATTTCGGGCGCGACATTTGAGCGCGCGACCGGATTGAGACCTGCGCGGAAGATCCCCCATTGCTCGAGCACCGCGACGTAACCCCGGTTGAACTCGCCGAAGCCGCCGAAGCTGAACGGCCGCGGCGAGCGCAGCTCGGCGGCGCACAGCGCGCCGCACGGCCGACCGAGCGCCGCAAGGTGCAACTCGATCGCCGCGAAGCCCTGCGCCATGGGCAGCGGGCGCTCGAAGCGCGCGCGCTCGAGCACAAATCCGGGCAACGCGGTCACGCCCTGCGAGTAGGGAAACACGCCTTTGATGTAAGCGTAGCCGCCGTCGACGAAGGGCATCAGTTCGTTCATGGAACACCTCACAGACGTTCGTTCTACGCCACCGCCACCACGGCCCCGGCCGCTGCAGCGAGCAGGACCACGTACACAGGCGACAGCTTCCAGAACATGAGTAGCGCGAAAGCGGCTGACGCTAGCGCGAAATCCCGCGAGTCGTGGATCGAACTGCTCCACACAGGATTGTAGAGCGCGGCGAGAAGGATTCCGACGACGGATGCATTGACGCCTTTCAGGGCAGATTGGACGGCTGCCTTGTGGCGTAGCGCGTTCCAGTATGGAAGCGCCCCGATCAGGAGCAGGAACGATGGCAGGGATATCGCCGCCACGCAAAGAAGGCCGCCCAAGACGCCGTTCGGTTGCGGCGACATTACCGCACCAAGGTAGGCGGCAAACGTGAACAGCGGGCCAGGAACGGCCTGGGCCGCGCCATACCCCTCCAGGAATACGCCGTCGCTGACCCAGCCCGGTGGTACGACCTCGCTGCGGATAAGCGGTAACACGACATGCCCGCCGCCGAACACGAGCGCGCCGGTCCGGTAAAAGCTGTCTAGCAAAGCGACCGCATGGTTGCCCGTAGCGCGAGTGGCGACAGGAAGCACGACAAGGAGCGCAAGGAAAAGAATCCACGCAAATATCGCCGTCCGGCGCCCGATCGGGAATCTCAGGTCACCAGTACTCTGCGGTGCCGAGGCCTCCAGCAGCCTCCAACCGATAAGCGCGCCCAGGGCTATGACGGCAAGTTGCGCAACGCCCGTTGCCCAGAAGGATACCAGCAGCGTAGCACCGACCGCGACCGTCGCGCGGAGCGGGTCGGGGCAAAGTGCGCGGCCCATGCGCCAAACAGCCTGAGCGACTATCGCTACCGCGGCGAGCTTCAGTCCGTGAAGCCAAGCCGCGTTCGCAGCAGACCCGAGTTGCTGGAAGCCGTAGGCGAACGCGACCATTAGGATCGCCGATGGCAGTGAAAAGCCGAGCCAGGCGGCCAGTGCACCGCGAATTCCGGCTTGCGAGATGCCGACGGCCATTCCGATCTGGGTGCTGATCGGCCCGGGAAGAAAATTGCAGAGTGCTACAAGATCGGCAAAGGACGCCTCATCGAGCCACTTTCGGCGCTCGACGAACTCGGCGCGAAAATAGCCAATGTGTGCTGCTGGGCCCCCGAAGGATGTGCAGCCGAGCTTCAGGAACGCGAAGAACACCCGCAGCATGATCCGCAATCATAGTTCAACCTGCGCCCGGCTGACGGCCATGGGTCGCGGGTGCAGACGCTCGTACCGTCCCGCGAAAACGCGACCACTTTGGCGAGCAGTGGCAGTTTCTCGCGAGCGAGGGCGGGGTGAGGATCAAGCAGTTGCAAAAAGTCCTTTCGCTTTACAGCGCAGCGCGCGCCCGGCACCATCGGCGCAGGCATGCGCGACGACGGGTTTCGAACTTCACTTTGGCACGCGACGGCGCCGCCGGCGCCGCCCACCGGCACGCTGGAGGGCGAGCAGCGCGTGGACGTGGCGCTGATCGGGGCGGGGTATACGGGCCTTTCCTGCGCGCTTGCGCTTGCCGAGGGCGGCGCGCGCGTCACGGTGCTCGAGGCGGGCGAGATCGGCCAGGGCGCTTCCGGGCGCAATAACGGCCAGGTGATCCCGACGCTGTCGCGGGTGGATCCCGACCAGCTCGCGGCGCGCGCCGGCGAGGGCTTCGCGCAGCTGGTGTGCGACTCGGCGCGACTGACCTTCGAGCTGATCGGCCGCCACGGCATGCGCTGCGAAGCGGTGCAGAACGGCTGGGTGCAGCCCGCGCATACGCCCGGACGCATGCCGCTGGTCGAGGCGCGCGCCGCGGCCTGGGGCCGGCGCGGCGCACCGGTCGAGGTGCTCGACCGCGCGGGTGTCGAGCGCGTGACCGGATCGTCCTTCTGGCACGGGGGCTGGCAAAACCGGAGCGGCGGCAAGCTCAACGCGCTCGCCTATTGCAGAGAGCTCGCGCGAGCCGCGATCGAGCGCGGCGCGCGCGTGCATACGCACAGCGCCGCGCAGAGCATCGAGCGGGCGGGCAGCCTGTGGCGCGTCGCCACCGCGCGCGGCGCGCTGCGCGCCGAGCGCGTGGTGATCGCGACCCATGCCTATTCCGGCGCGCTCTGGCCGGGCCTCGCGCGTAGCCTCTTTCCGGTGACCAGCTACCAGATGGCGACCGTGCCGCTGCCCGACGAGTCGCGCCGCAGCGTGCTGCCGTTCGACCACGCCTGCTCGGACACGCACGGCGACCTGCACTTCTTCCGCTGGGACGCGAGCGGGCGCCTGGTGACCGGCGGCGCGCTGGTGCTGCCCTGGCGCTGGCGCGCGCGGCTCGCGCTGCGCATCGGCGAGCGCGTCGCGCGCGTGTTTCCGCAGCTGGGCACGCCGCGCTTCGAGTTCCAGTGGCACGGCCGGCTCGGCATCACCCTCGATGCGCTGCCGCACGTACACGAGCTGGCGCCGGGCGTGCTTGCCTGGCTCGGCTGCAACGGTCGCGGGCTCGCGCTTGCCACTGCGATCGGCGCCGAGCTGGCGCGCGCCTGTCTCGGCACGCCGCTGGCGCAGCTCGCGCTGCCGCTCTCCAAGCTGCGTCCCGTGCCCGGGCACGGGATCGCACGGCATGTCAGCCCGCTCGTGCTGCTGCTGTACCGTTACCGCGACTCGCGCGAGGCGGGATGAATATAATGCGCGACCCATGCTGGAACTGTCCGCACTCGCCGTCGTTATCGGCGCCATCTGGTTCTGGGTCGACAGCCTGCGCGCGCGCGAGCGGGCGGTGGCGGCCGGGCGCGCAGCGTGCGGGCGCTACGGGCTGCAATTCCTCGACGAAACGGTGGCGTTCGTGAAGCTGCACCCGGTGCGCGACGAGGACGGTCGCCTGCGCCTGCGGCGCACCTACGCGTTCGAGTTCTCCGACACCGGCGACAACCGGCGCCAAGGGGTGATCGTCACGCTCGGCGGCGAGCTGGCCGATGTCCAGCTCGAGCCGTTCCGCATCCAATGAG
Organism: uncultured beta proteobacterium; assembly: GCA_963755395.1. Classification (GTDB taxonomy): domain Bacteria; phylum Pseudomonadota; class Gammaproteobacteria; order Burkholderiales; family SG8-39; genus DAHVFK01. The sequence goes on from CAVWJJ010000004.1 coordinate 713,564, forward strand.
CAAGTGGCTCGAGGGGCACGTGGTCCAGAACCGCCATTGGACCGAGGCGCTGTTCTCGCTGCGGGTCGACGCGCCGCGGCTGGCATTCGAGGCTGGGCAGTTCGTCAAGCTCGCGCTGGACGTCGGCGGCGAGCGCATCGCGCGGCCGTTCTCGTTCGTCAATCCGCCCCAGGCGCCGCAATACGAGTTCTATGGCGTGGTGGTGCCCGGCGGGCCGCTTTCGCCGCAGCTTGCGCGGCTTGCGCCGGGCGATGCTATCTATTTGTCGCTCAATCCGTCCGGTTTCCTGGTGCTGTCCGAAGTGCCGGATGCCGAAACACTGTGGCTGTTGTCGACCGGCACCGGGCTGGCGCCGTTTCTTTCGATTCTGCGCACCGATACGCCCTGGCAGCGTTACCAGCGCGTGGTGCTGGTGCATGCCGCGCGTTACGCCAGTGAGCTGGTCTATGGAGAGCTACTGGAGGAGATCGCGCGCGAACGGGGCGCCGAGCGCTTTCGCCGCGTCACCGTAGTCAGCCGCGCGCAGGCTTCGGGGTCGCTGTCCGGGCGCATCCCGGCGGCGATCGGCGACGGGCGGCTCGAGGCGGCCGCGGGCGTGCAGCTGCGCGCCGATACCTCGCAGGTGATGCTCTGCGGAAACCCGGACATGTTGCGCGATGCGGCCGCGGCGCTCGCCGCGCGCGGCATGAGGAAGCACCGCCGGCGTTCGCCGGGTCAGATCAGCGTCGAGAGCTTTTGGTGACATAGTTCACACGTGCGGAGATTCCTCCGCGCAAGTGCATTTGGAGTTACGATTCCACGGGGGAGCCGCGAATCGCGGGAGGGACGGCTTGAATACGAGAGACTCGAAATGAGCGACTCTGCGCCGCTGCGGGCCACCGTGACCGAGCCGGTTGCGCCGGCCGCGACGGAGCCAGCACCGCGCGCCGAGGCGCCCGCCGCGGGCTACGGCAATCGCAACCGCTATACCGAGCTCGAGCACCAGGCGATCCTGGCCAATGCCTCGATCGGCATCGCATTCACGCGCGAGCGCAAATTCTCGCTCTGCAACCCGAAATTCGAGGAGATGCTGGGCTGGGGTCCGGGGGAGCTGATCGGCCAGCCGGGCGAGGTCATTTACACCAGCTCCGAGAGCTATGCCGAGCTGGGACGGGTCGCGGTGCCGGTGCTGCGCGAGGGCAAGCAGCTCGACCTGGAGTGGGAGTTCAGGCGCAAGGACGGCTCGACCCTGCTGTGCCGCGTGATCGCCAAGGCGATCAACCCGAGCCAGACCCAGGCGGGCACGATCTGGATCGCGGAGGACATCACCGAGCGCAAGCGCCACAGCGACGAGGTCAATCGCCTGCTGCGCGAGCAGGAGGCGATTCTCGGCAGCGCCTCGATCGGCATCGTGTTCATCAAGGACCGCCTCATCGTGCGCTGTAACCGGCGCTACGAGGAAATGTACGGCTACGGTCCGGGGGAGATGGACGGCAAGCCGACCAGCATCCTTTATGCCCAGGATGACACCTACCGCAGCGATGAAGAGGAATATGGCGCTCTTACCACGGGCAAGACCTCGCGGCGCATCGGATTGCGCCGGCACAAGGACGGCAGCAGCTTCTGGACCCGTACTGACGGGCGGGCGGTCGATGCGCGCCATCCGGAAAAGGGCTCGGTGTGGACGGTGGAGGACATCACGGAGCAGCGGCGCGCCGAGGACGAGCTCGCGCGCTTGCTCGCCGAGCAGCGGGCGCTGCTCGACAACGTGGTCGTGGGCATCGCTTTCGTGCGCGAGCGCATCATCCAGCGCTGCAATCGACGCTTCGAGGAGCTGTTCGGCTACGCTGCCGGCGAGGGCGAGGGCCTGCCGGCGCGCGCCATTTACTTCACCGACGAGGAGCATGCCGAGCGCGGCGCGGCCTACGCGGAGCTGGACCAGGGGCGCCCGCACCAGCGCGAGCAGTTCCTGCGCCGCGCCGACGGCTCCGGCTTCTGGTGCCGGCTCTCGGGCCGCGCGGTCGAGCCCGGCAATCCGGCCAAGGGCTACGTCTGGCTGTTCGAGGACGTCACGCTCGGCCGCGAGACCGAGGAGCGCATGCGCCGCGCGCTGGCCGAGCAGCAGCTGATCCTCGACAACGCCACGGTCGGCATCTCGTTCGTCAAGAACCGGGTCTACCAGCGCTGTAATCCGAGGTTCGAGGAGATGTTCGGCTATGCGCCCGGCGAGATGACCGGGCAGAGCACGGCGATCGTCTTTCAGAGCGCGCGGGACTACGAAGATGCGGGTGAGACGCGCTACGAGACGCTGGCACGCGGCGAGCGCTCGACCGACGAGCGCCAGCTCAGGCGCCGCGACGGCACGCTGATCTGGTGCAAGATCGTCGGGCGCGCGATCGATCCTGTCCGGCCGCACGAGGGCACGATCTGGATCTACGATGACATCAGCGCCGAGCACGCCGCGCGCGAATCGCTCGAGCAGGCCGTTTCCCAGCGCACGGCGCAGCTCGCCGACGCGAACCGGATGCTCGAGGCGGAGATCGCGGAGCGCAAGCAGGCCGAGCAGCGCGCACAGCACCTGGCCGACCACGATGCCCTTACCGGGCTGCCTAACCGGCGCCTGCTGGAGGACCGCCTGACGCAGGCTCTGGCGCTCAGCTACCGCAACCGCGAGCAGACCGCGGTCATGTTCGTCGACCTGGACCGCTTCAAGACCATCAACGACTCGCTCGGCCACGCGGTCGGCGACGTCCTTCTGAAAGACGTCGCCAGGCGCCTGGTGACGCAGCTGCGCGACGTCGACACCATCTGCCGCATCGGCGGTGACGAGTTCGTCGTCGTCCTGCCCGAGATCAAGCGCGCCACCGACGCCGCGCACGTGGCGCAGAAAGTGATCGAGCAACTGTCGTTGCCGACCCAGGTTGAAGGGCGCGAGCTGCACGTCACGCCGTCGATCGGCATTAGCGTGTTCCCGGAGGACGGGCGCGACGCCGAGACGCTGATCCGCAATGCCGACGCGGCCATGTACCACGCCAAGGAGATGGGGCGCGCGAACTACCAGTTCTTCACCGACCAGATGAACCTGTCGGCCTCGCGCCGGCTGGCGCTGGAAAACGACCTGCGGCGCGCGCTGCAGAAGGGCGAGCTTCGGGTGCACTACCAACCGATCGTCGAGCTCAAGGGCGGCTGCGTGGCCGGACACGAAGCGCTGGTGCGCTGGCAGCACCCGTCGCGCGGGCTGGTACCGCCTGCGGAGTTTATTCAGCTGGCCGAGGACACCGGCCTGATACTGAATATCGGCGAGTGGGTGCTGCGCGAGGCCTGCCGCTGGGCTACCTTCATTGGCATCGACCGCGGATTGCCGGTGTCGGTGAATCTGTCAGCGCGCCAATTCGGCGATCCGACGCTGGTCAGCACGGTCGCGCAGGCGCTCAAGGACAGCGGACTGCCCGCGAACTTGCTCGAGCTTGAAATCACCGAGTCGACGGCGATGCAGCACACCGACGTCACGGCCGCCACGTTCGCCAAGCTCAAACAGCTCGGAGTGTCGATCGCGATCGATGACTTCGGCACCGGCTACTCGAGCCTGGCCTACCTCAAGCGATTCGCGGTCGACAGATTGAAGATCGACCGTTCGTTCGTCGAAGGCATTCCGGCCGACAAGGATCACAAGGCGATTGTCGCCGCCGTGGTGGCGCTCTCGCACGCGCTCGGCCTGAAGGTGGTGGCCGAGGGCGTCGAAACCGAGGCCCAGATGGAGTTCCTGCAGACCTGCCGCTGCGACTACCTGCAGGGTTTCCTCGCCGGACGCCCGGTGGACGCGGACGCCGCGGCGAAAGAGTACGTCTGAGCAAGCCGCTCCTGCATTTCTCGCATGCCAACGGATTCCCGGCGCCGTGCTACGCGCAGATGTTCGACGCGCTCGGCAAGCGCTACCGCATCGGCTGGGTCGAGGCGATCGGGATGGATCCGCGCTATCCCGTCACGGAGGGCTGGCCGAATCTGGTCGAGCAGTTGATCGACACGCTCGAGCGCGAGTATCGCGGCGCGCCGGTGCTGGGCCTGGGGCACTCGCTCGGCGGTTACCTCAGCTTCCTTGCCGCGGTCAGGCGGCCCGAGCTCTTTCGCGCCATCGTGCTGCTCGATGCGCCGCTAATCGGCGGCCTGCGCGGGCGCATGCTCGGCGCGACCAAGCGGCTGGGGATCGTCGACCGGGTGACGCCCGCGGGCGCGACGCGCGACCGGCGCAGCCATTGGGACAGCAGGGCGCAGGCGAAGCGCCACTTCCGCCCCCGCCGCCTGTTCCGCCACTTCACTGAGGCCTGCCTGGAAGACTACGTGCGCCACGGCCTGGTGCGCTCGGGCGGCGCGCTCAAGCTGCGCATCGACCCGCAGGTCGAATACCAGATCTACCGCACCATCCCGCACGACATGAACCGGCACCTGCGGGCGTTGCGCGTGCCGGCCGGATTCGTGGGCGGCGAGCATTCGGACGTGGTGCGGCGCGCCGGGCTCGCCACGACGCGGCGCCGGTTCGTGCTGCGCAAGGTGCGCGGCGGACACCTGTTCCCGTTCGAGTTTCCGTCCGAGGCGGCGGCGGCGGTGATCGAGCTGGCCGACGCGCTTTGCCCCTGAGGCCCAAGGTCTTCGGGTATCCTTGCGGCCCCCATGAGCGCCCGGACCTACCGCAACCTCCCGACTGACTCGACCACGTTCTATCCGCGCCTGATCGGAACGCACGGCGCGGTCGCGTCCAACTCCTATCTCTCGGTCAACGCCGGCGTCGACGTGCTCAAGGCCGGCGGCAACGCGTTCGATGCGGCGGTCGCCGCGACCCTGGTCGAGGGCGTGGTCAACCCGCAGATGCACACCATCGGCGGCGAGTGCCCGATGCTGGTGCGCCTGGCGGGCGAGTCGCGGGTGATCGCGGTCAACGGCAACACGGCGGCGCCCATGGCGGCGGCGCCCGAGGCCTATCGCGCGCGCGGCCTGGTCGACGTTCCCGACAACGGGATCCTCGCCGCGGGGGCGCCGGCGGCGTTCTCGGCTTTGATGACCGCGCTCACGCGCTGGGGGACGATGAGCTTTAGGGACGTCTCGTGGCAGGCGCGCGAGCTCGCTGCGAAGGGCTTCCCGATGCACTCTGGGCTGCGCGGCTCGCACAAGTACGGCCTCACCGTGCTGCGCGAGAAGTTCCTCTCGCAGTGGCCCGCGAGCGGGCGGCTGTATCTGCCCGGCGGCCGGGTACCCGAGGTGGGCGAGCCGGTGAAGAACCCGGCCTACGCGCGGGTGCTCGATTATCTGGCCGGAGAGAAGGATCCGCTCGCGGCGTTCTACCGGGGCGAAGTGGCGGGCGAGATCGCGAAATTCTCGCGCGAGCGCGACGGCCTGCTCGCGCGCGAGGATCTGGAGCGCTTCGAAACCCGGCTCGAGGAGCCTGCGCGCCTGCGCTTTCGCGACGCAGAGCTCTACAAGTGCGGCTTCTGGAGCCAGGGGCCGGCCGAGCTGCAGGCCATCGCGCTCATGGCGCGCCACGACCTGCAGGCGATGGAGCCTGGCAGCGCGGACTACTGCCATCTGCTGATCGAGGCGATGAAGCTCGCTTTCGCCGACCGCGAGCAGTACTACGGCGATCCGTCGCAAACCATGGTTCCGTCCGAGATCCTGCTGTCGGACGCCTACAACGACCAAAGGGCGAAGCTGATCGACCTGCGCCGCTCGAGCCTCGAGCTGCGACCTGGCGACGCGCGCAGGAACTCCGCGCTGCTGCCCGAGGACGAGCGCTTCGCGCCGGGCCACTGGGGCGCCGGCACAGTGCACGTCGACGCGGTCGACGCCAAAGGCAACATGGCCTCGTTCACCCCGAGCGGTGCCTGGCTGATGTCGTCCGAAGTAATCGAGCCGCTCGGCTTTCCGCTCTCGGTACGCATGATGACCTTTTACCTCGGGCCGCAGCACCATCCGAACGTGATCGCCCCAGGCAAGCGCCCGCGCACCACGCTTACGCCGTCGCTCGCGTTCAAGAGCGGCAAACCGTGGATGAGCTTCGGCACCATGGGCGGCGACAACCAGGGCCAGTGGCTGCTGCAGTTCTTCCTCTACCGCGCGGCCTTCGGCATGACGCTGCAGCAGGCGATCGAGGCGCCCAAGCTCTCGACCGAGCACTTCCCGGGCTTTTTCGCCCCGCACCGCGGCTACCCCAACCGGGTGCGCATCGAGCCGCGCTTCGGTAAGAAAGTGCTCGACGAGCTCAGGCGCCGCGGCCACGAGCTCGACCTCGCGCCGGACTGGACCGAGGGCTTCGTCTCGGCGGTCCAGCTGGACGAGGGGCGCGGCCTTATCGAGGCCGGCTGCGACCCGCGCGGCGCGAAGTCCGAGGTTTTCCCGGCTTACGCTTTTTGCTGGTAGCGCTCTTGCCGTAGCGCTTGCGCGCCAGCTCCGCGCCGGCGCCGAGCGCCTTCAGCTTGGCGATCGCGATTTCGCGCTGCATCGGCGCCATGCCGCAGTTGGTGCAGGGAAACAGGCGGTTCTTCGGCACGTACTTGAGTGCGAGGCCGATGGTCTTCGCCACCTCGGCGGGCGTTTCGACCTTGTCCGAGGCGACGTCGATCACGCCGACCAGCACGTCCTTGCCCTTGAGCAGCGCCATGAGATGCGGCGGAACGTGCGAATGGATGCATTCCAGGGACACCTGCTTGATCTTGCTCTTGGCGAGCGCGGGGAAGATTCTCTCGTACTGGCGCCACTCCTCGCCCAGGCTTTCCTTCCAGTCGATGTTGGCCTTGATGCCGTAGCCGTAGCAGATGTGGACCGCGGTGGTGCACTTCAGGCCGCGCGCGGCGCGCTCGAGCGCCGTGACGCCCCACTTGACCACGTCGTCCATGTAGACGTTGAACGCCGGCTCGTCGAACTGGATCGTGTCGACGCCGTCCTTCTCCAGCGCACGAGCCTCCTGGTTGAGCAGCTCGGCGAACGCCATTGCCAGCTTCACCTTGTCGCCGTAGAACCGGTCAGCGATGGTGTCGACGATCGTCATCGGCCCGGGCATGGTGATCTTGAGCTTCCTGCCGGTGTGCGCGCGCGCCAGGCGCGCCTCGATCTGGTGCACGCGGCCCTTGAGCCTGATCGGCCCGACCACCACCGGCACCATCGCCTCGTAGCGGTTGTCGCGGATGCCCATCTTCACCTTGTGCTCGAAGTCGATGCCCTCGACGGCCTCGAGGAAGCCGTGCACGAAGTGCTGGCGCGACATCTCGCCGTCGGAAACGATGTCGATGCCGGCGTCTTCCTGTTCCTTGAGCCACAGCAGCGTCGCGTCGCGCTTGGCGCGCGCAAGGTCCTCGCCAGACGCCTGCCAGGTCGGCCAGAGCTTGTTCGGCTCGGCGAGCCAGAACGGTTTCGGCAGGCTGCCGGCGATGGTAGTCTCGAACATGGTGCGGTCTCCCCGGGTGGCGATCGCGCCAAGTCTACCGCCGAAGGAGCTACGGAGGTCATCATGGTGAGGGTCGTCGCGATCGCGCTGGTTATCCTGCTGCTCGCGCTGCTGGCCTGGGTCGCGCTGCACTCGAGCGGCGTGACGATTGTGGTGAACGGCCGCGAGCTCGCCGGCCCGGCGAAGTTCGCGGCGGAGGGGTGGGGCGTGCTGGTGGGGATCGTGGGCATGTTCTGCGCCGCCATCCTGCTCACCTTCGTCTTCGCCGGAATCGGCCTGATCCTGCTCGGGGCGTTCGTGCTCGCCGGCCTGCTGCTCGCCTGGCTTGCGTTCCCGTTCCTGCTGCCGCTGCTGATCCCGCTGGTGATCGTGTGGCTGTTCATCGCCGCGGTGCGCGGCAGAAAGGGCAGCATCGGCCGGGACCGCTAGGCCGCTGCCACCGCCGGACGGCGCACCTCGCGGATCGGCAGGTTGATCACAGCGGCGAACAGGCAGAGAGCGATGTCGGTCCACCACATCAGATCGTAGTTGCCGGTCGCCACGAACACCTTGCCGCCGAGCCAGGCGCCGAGAAAGCCGCCCACCTGGTGCGACAGCATCACCACGCCGAACAGCGTCGCCAGGTATTTCGGCCCGTGCAGCTTGGCCACCAGGCCTACTGTCGGCGGCACGGTGGAGAGGTAGGTGAAGCCGATCGCGGCCGAGAACACGAGGAAGCTGAATGCGGTCTTGGGCGCGAACAGGAAGAAAACCAGGATGATCGCCGCGCGCGCGAGGTAGATGCCCGCGAGCGACATTTTCATGCGCCAGGTCTGGATGCGCATCCCGATCCACAGGCTGCCGCCGATGTTGAACAGGCCGACCACCGCCAGCGACCACGCACTGACGGTGGCCGGCAGGCTGCACAGCGCGACGTAGCCCGGCAGGTGGGTGACGATGAAGGCGACGTGAAAGCCGCAGGTGAAGAAGCCGGCGCTGAGCAGCTGGAAGCTGCGGTCGCCCGCGGCCTGCCGCAGCGCCTGGCGCAGCGAGGCTGCACCGGGCGAGGCCGCCTGCGAGGCATACGCCGCGCCGCCGCGCGTGAGCCACAGCACGAGCGGTACCGCCAGGAGGCCGCTCGCGCCGAGCAGCACCAGCGCGGGCTGCCAGCCGGCCAGGCCGATGGCGAGCTGCGCCAGTGGCACCAGGGTGAACTGGCCGAACGAGCCGCCGGCGTTGATGACGCCGCTCGCGAACGCGCGCTTCGCCTCCGGAATCCAGCGGTTTGCCGCCGACATGAGCAGCGAGGGGCCGAGTGCACCGGCGCCGGTCGCGCCGAGTACCCCGATCAGGAGGGCGAGCGCGAGCCCGGTATGCGCCAGCGGCGTGAGCGCGGTGGCGGCGGAGACCAGCAGCGCGCCGCCAACCATCACGGGCCGCGGGCCGTATCGGTCCGCTATCCCGCCCGCCACCGGTTGCGCCACGCCCCACATCAGCTGCGCGATGCCGAACGCGAGGCTGATCGTGGCGTAGCCCATGCCGGTCGAGGAGTTGATCGCGCTGATGAACAGCGGCTGCGCCTGGCGCACGCCCAGGCCGAGCGCGAACACCGCGCCCGCGGCAAGCGCGACGAACAGATAGTTGCGGTGCTGCGCAGTCATGAGGCCCCCTCACGCATCCTAGCCGGTGCCCGATTGGCGTCAAGCCGCACGAGGCTGCGCGCATCAGGTAGGCTTGCGGTCATGGCAAAGCGTCTCATCGTCGCGATCACCGGCGCCACCGGGGCGGCCTATGGCGTGCGGCTGCTCGAGGCGTTGCGCCGGCAGCGGGGCTGGGAGAGCCACCTGGTGCTTTCGGAAGCGGGCGCGCTGACCGCCTGGCAGGAGCTGGGCCTGAAGCGGCGTGAGATCGAGCGCCTGGCCGGGGTTGCCTACCACCCGCGCGACATCGCCGCGGCGCTCGCCAGCGGCTCGTTCCTGACCGAGGGCATGGTGATCGCGCCCTGCTCGATGAAGACGCTTGCCGCGGTGGCGCATGCGCACGCCGACGACCTGGTCTCGCGCGCCGCCGACGTGGTGCTCAAGGAGCGCCGCCGCCTGGTGCTGCTGCCGCGCGAGGCCCCGCTCAACCTCGCGCACCTGCGCAACATGGTCGCGGTGACCGAGATGGGCGGAATCGTCTTTCCGCCCGCGCCCGCGCTCTACGCCAAGCCGAAGAGCATCGGGGAGCTGATCGAGCACACCGTGGCGCGGGTGCTCGACCTGTTCGGCATTCGAGCGCCCGGCCTCAGGCGCTGGGCAGGGATGAAAGGAACGCTTCCAGCGCGCGATTGAATTCGGCCGGCTTCTCCATGTTGGAGAGGTGCGCCGCGTCGGGGATCAGCACCAGCTTCGAGCCGGGCGCGTTGTCATGGATCTCGCGCGCCATCGCCGGTGGCGTGCCGGGATCCTTTTCGCCGCAGATCACCAGGATCGGGCACTTGATTTCCTTCAGCCGGGCGGTCAGGTTGATCTTCGGAATCGCGTGGCTGCAGCCGGCGTAGCCGGCGACCGGGGTGTTCGCGATCAGCACCGCGATGCGCTGAACCACCTCGGGACGCGCCTTGCGGAACGACTCGGTGAACCAGCGCTCGAGGGTCGGTTGCACCAGCGGCTGCATGCCGCGCGTCTCGACGGTATGGATGCGCTCGGTCCATGTCCCGGCGGCGTCGGCCGGGTAGCGGCTGGTGGTGTCGGCCAGGACCAAGCTGCGAAACACGCCCGGATACTTGAGCGCGAAGGTCTGGCCGATCATGCCGCCCATGGACAGGCCGACGTAGTGGGTGCTGTCGATCGCCAGGTGCCTGAGCAGCGCGTGCAGGTCGTCGGCGAGCTGCTCCAGCGTGTAGGCGCCCGAGGGCGCCATGCTCTCGCCGTGTCCGCGCGTGTCGTAGGCGAGGACGCGGTAGCGGTCCTTGAAGGCGGCGATCTGGTCGTCCCACATGCGCACGCTGCAGGCGAGCGAATGGCTGAAGGTCAGCCATGGTGCGCCCTCCTTGCCGTGGATCTCGTAGTAGGTCTCGATGCCGTTGACGGTCGCTTTCATTTTCTCCTCCCCTAGGTCGAGGCGACCACGAGCGGAATCATCATTTCCTCCGCGCTCGCTCCGCCGTGGTTGCCGATATGCAGGTGCCGGGGCTCGCCCGGCGTCCAGTCCTTGATGGTAAACCGCTCGTTCATCACCAGCGCGACGTCGCCGACGCGCTCGGCGATGCGCGGGTGCGCGGGCCCGGCGCCGAACCAGCCCTCGGCGAGCAGCTCGCGGCTCGCGCGCACCTGGGCGCGGCCGTCGAGCCATTGCGCGGCGCGCGCCATGAACTCGTCCACCCGGCCGTCCTGAACGTGGCAGTAGGCGACGCGGCGCTCGCCGCAGAGCGGGTAACGCAGCAGCGCCGACAGCCCGGGCCCGTGCTCGAGCTCGAGCGCGGTCTCCGGCGGGCAGTCGAGAAAGCCGTGGTCCGCGGTGCCGACCACCACGCTCTCCGTCCCGGCCAGGCGCGCCAGCAGCGCGCCGAAGGCCGCGTCGATGGCGGCGAACTGCTCGGCCGCCTGCGGGCTCTCGGCGCCGTGCGCGTGCGAGATCGTGTCGTACAGCGGCCAGTAGACGTAGACGAACTTGCGCTCGTCGCCGGACTTGACCACGGCCTCGGTCTGGCGCACGAGGCCCTCCAGGTCGTCGTACGCGCGCCGTTCGGCGCGTCCGCAGTGGTGCAGGTTGTAGCAGGAGTCGATGATCTCGCGCTGCGAGACGACGACCGAACGTACCGGCAGCGCGTCGAACAGGGAAGCCGAAGCGTAGATCGCGTGCCGATCGACTCCGCGAGTGCCGAGCGGCAGGTAGTCGCCGCGGGAACGGAACGGCAGCGGCGCGGCGACGCAGCCGGCGGCCCCGAAGTAGGCGAACCAGCCGGTCAGGCCGTGCTCGAGCGGCGCGCAGCCGGTGTAGGAAGTAGTGATCGCGCTGGCCGTGGTGGAGGGGAAGACCGAGGTTATCGCGCCGCGCCGCCGGCGCTCGAGTTCGCCGCCCGCGCCGCGCCGCGTAAGGTAAAGGTCGCCCAGCCCGTCGACGATCAGCAGCACCAGGTTGCGCGCCGCCGCGATCTCGGCCGGCGGCAGCTGTGCCAGTGTCGGTTGGTGCGCCTGGCCGCCGCGTGCCGCGATCAGCGAGGCGATCAGGTTGAGCAGGCCGGCGCCAGCGTAATCGGGGCGTACCATGGCGCGAATCCTAGCGGATTCGCGCCGCCCGGCTGCGAAATCGCCCCGGCGCTAGTGGAACACGATCGGGTTGGTGAGCAACGCCTGGTAGTTGCCGAGGAAGGCCTCGACCGACTCCTCGCTCGGCCCGCCCGATATCAGGTGCGCCATTTGGGCACGAAACTGACGTTCCAGGGCACCCTCCAGGTAGGCTCCGAGGCCAGCGCGCGTGTCCACCAGCTCGATGCCTCGGCCGGGAAACTCGGTGACGTAAAACTCGCCGTTGTCGTACAGGACGTTCATCGCAGCCTCCTTCGGCGCGCCGTTAGCAAGACCCTGGATAACTAGAAGCAAGGTTTGTGCCGCGATGCCGGGATTCAAGACCCGGGCGAGGACCGGGTGGTAGAATGTCACGCTTTTTTCGCAAGGATTGCGCCATGCGCGTCGAAGTGCACGTCCACGCCGACATACCCATTCTGGAAGGGGTCTCGAAGAAGCAGATCGAGCAGGCGCTGGCGCCCTTGCTTGAGTACCTGGATGCCGAAGGCTTGGGCGACGTCAAGAGCCTCGAGCCTGACGAGCCTGGGCTCAAGTTCGACGAAAAGGAGCTGATTCTCTACGTCTGCTGGACCGGCGAGATCGGCCGCAGCTTCCATCGCGCGCTGGACGAGGCGCTGGAGAACCTCGGCCCCTACTGCTACGAGGCGGTCGAGGTCGACCTTACCCTGTACCAGGAGAACGGCGACCAGGAAGGGCGCCTGCTGTTCGTCGGCCCGACCGCGCAGGCGATCCACGAGGCCCAGCGCCGCTGCATGATCGAAGACGTCTCCGCGCTGCTAGAGCGCCAGTTCGACAAGGAGCGCGCGGCCGAGGTGGTCATGCTGGTGAACGACATGTTCGATCGAGACTGGAAGGAGAAGGCCGCGCAGCCGAAGCAGCCCGAGCGCGCCTTCGAGGCCTACACCAAACCGAGCCGCAAGCACCTGCACTAGACGAGCCCATCCCACGAACGCCCCTTGCGAGGGGCGTTTTCTTTTGCGGAGTCCGCAATGGCCGCACCCAAGTATCCCGCCTTCGACACGCTCGCGCTGCATGCCGGCCAGTCGCCCGACGCGGCTACCGGAAGCCGCGCGGTGCCGATCTACGCCACCACCTCGTACGTGTTCCGCGACACCGAGCACGCGGCCTCGCTGTTCAACATGGAGCGTGCGGGGCACGTGTACTCGCGCATCTCCAACCCGACCGTGGCGGTGCTCGAGGAGCGCCTCGCAGCGCTCGAAGGTGGCGTCGGCGCGATCGCGACCGCGTCCGGGCAGGCGGCGCTGCACCTGGCGGTGGCGACCCTGCTCGACGCGGGGCAGCATGTGGTCGCTTCGAACTCCCTCTACGGCGGCTCGCACAACCTGCTGGGCTACACGCTTAGGCGCTTCGGCATCGAGACGACATTCGTCAGCCCGCGCGAGCCGCGCAATTTCGAGCGCGCGATACGGGACAACACGCGCCTGGTATTCGGCGAGACGCTCGGCAACCCAGGGCTGGACGTGCTCGACATTCCCGCGGTGGCGGCGATCGCGCATGCGGCGCGCCTGCCGCTGCTGGTCGATTCGACCTTCACCACGCCCTGGCTGATGAAGCCGTTCGAGCTCGGTGCGGACCTGCTCTATCACTCGGCGACCAAGTTTCTCGGCGGGCACGGGGTGGCGATCGGCGGCGTGCTGGTCGACTCGGGCCGCTTTGATTGGGAAAAGAGCGGCAAGTTTCCCCAGCTTACCGCGCCGTACGAGGGATTCCACGACATGGACTTCGAGGAGGAGTCGGGCACCCGCGCGTTCCTGCTGCGCGCGCGGCGCGAGGGCCTGCGCGATTTCGGCGCCTGCATGGCGCCGATGACTGCGTTCCACATTCTGCAGGGCATCGAGACGCTGCACCTGCGCATGCCGCGCCACGTCGACAACGCGCGCAAGGTGGTGGCGTTCCTCGCCGCGCACCCGATGGTCGACTCGGTCGGCTACCCCGAGCTGCCTTCGCATCCCGACCACGCGCTGGCCGAGCGCCTGCTGCCGCGCGGCGCGGGCCCCGTGTTCTCCTTCAACATGAAGGGCGGCCGTCCTGCCGGGCGCGCTTTCATCGAGGCGCTGCGCGTGTTTTCGCATCTGGCCAACGTCGGTGACGCGAAGTCGCTCGTGATCCACCCCGCGACCACGACTCACTACCGCATGTCGGACGACGATCTGAAGAAGGCCGGCATCAGCGCCGGCACGGTGCGCCTTTCGATCGGGCTGGAGGACGCGATCGACCTGATCGACGACCTGGAGCGCGCCTTGAAGGCCGCGCAGAGAGCGTCGCAATGAATCTCGCGCTCGACGGGAAGCAGGTCTTCGCCTACAGCGCCGCGCACGCGCCCGACCCCGCGCGGCCGACGGTCGTGTTCCTGCATGGCGCGGGGCTCGATCACAGCTGGTTCGGCCTGCAGAGCCGCTACTTCGGCTATCACGGCCGCAATGTGCTCGCGCTCGACCTGCCGGGGCACGGGCGCAGCGAGGGGCCGCCGCTCGCGTCGGTCGAGGCCGCGGCGGACTGGGTGCCGAAGGTGCTGGACGGTTTTGGCCTCGGCAAGGCCGCGCTGGTGGGGCACTCGATGGGAGCCCTGATCGCGCTCGAGTGCGCCGCGCGCCACCCCGCGCGCGTCGAGCGCATCGCGCTGATCGGCGTCGCCTACCCGATGAAGGTGTCGGAGGCATTCCTCGAAGCAGCGCGCAGGAACGAGCAGGAAGCGTTCGACATGTCGACGATCTGGGGCCACGCGGCGCAGGTGCCGCTCGGGGCCAACCCGAACCCCGGCATGTGGATGTACGGCGACACCCTGGCGCGCCTGGCGCGCCTCGCGCCGGGGGTGCTCCACAACGACCTTAAGGCCTGCAACGACTACGCCGCGGGGCTCGAGAGCGCGGCGAAGGTGAAGTGCCCGGTGTTGTTCCTGCTCGGGCGGCGCGACGTGATGACCCCGCCCAAGGCCGCCGCGCCGCTCGCGCAGGCGGTCGCGGGCAGCCGTACGGTGCTGATCGGCTCGTCGGGGCATTCGCTCATGGCCGAGGCGCCCGACGCGGTGCTCGACGCTCTGATCGAGTTCCTCGGTTAGCGCGCCCGCGGCAGCGCGTTGGGGAACCTGAGCGCGAGGCCCCAGCCGAGCGCCACGCCGGCGGCGTCGGCCACCATGTCGGCGACCTCGAAGCTGCGGTAGCCCAGCCAGCGCTGCACGAATTCGAGCGTCACGCCCAGGGCAACGAAGGCGAGCGCGTAGCCCAGGCGCGCGCGGCGCGCGCGGTAGAGCTGGCAGAACCAGAACATCACCAGCCCGTAGCCGCCCAGGTGCTCGAGCTTGTCGCTCTGCTCGAAACCGAGCGAAGGCGGCGAGTGCATTACCGAGCCGTACACGATCGCGGCCACGATGGCCCAGCCGATCGCGAGCCAAAGCCTGCGCATGCTCAAAAGAGCTGCATCTGGCCGGCCGGCGACGGCGGGCGAAAGGCGCCGCAGTCGAGCTCGCGCCGCGCCCGGGTGCCGCGCTCGGCGCCGTTCAGGCCGAGCCTGCGGCAGGCGATCTCGAAGCGCTTCGCGAGCAGCTCGGCGTAGTTGCCGGTGCCGGTCATGCGGGTGTCGAAGCGCGGGTCGTTGTCGCGCCCGCCGCGCAGCTGCTGCACGACGCTCATCACGTGCCCGGCGCGCAGCGGATAGTGCGCCGCGAGCCATTCGCGGAACAGCGTCTTGAGCTCGTTCGGCAGTCGCATGAGCTGGTAGCCCGCCATGGTCGCGCCCGCGGCGGCGGCGGCCTCGAGCGACTCCTCGACCGACTTGTCCGACAGCGCGGGGATTACCGGCGCGAGCATCACGCCCACCGGCACGCCGGCGCCCGACAGCGCGCGGATGGTATCGAGCCGCCGCTGTGGGCTCGCCGCGCGCGGCTCGAGACGCCGCGCGAGCGTCCGGTCGAGCGTGCCGAGCGAAACGAACACCTTGGCCAGGTTTGAGCGCCCCATCGGCCCGAGCAGGTCGAGGTCGCGCTCGACCAGCGCGGACTTGGTGACGATCGTCAGCGGATGGCGGCACTGGGCCAGCAGCTCGATCAGGCCGCGCGTGATGCGGTAGCGGCGCTCGATCGGCTGGTAGCAGTCGGTGTTGGCGCCCAACGCGATCGGCGAGGGGAGGTAGCCGCGCCGCGAGAGCTCCTCGCGCAGCAGCTCGACCGCGTTCACCTTGGCGAACAGCTTGCTCTCGAAGTCCAGCCCAGGCGAGAGTTCGAGGTAAGCGTGGCTCGGCCGCGCGTAGCAATAGATGCAGCCGTGCTCGCAGCCGCGGTAGGGATTGATCGAGAGCTCGAAAGGCAGGTCGGGCGAGTCGTTGCGCTGGATGATCGAGCGCGCGCGCTCCTCGGTGACCGTGGTCTGGAGCGTCCCCGGCGTCTCGTCCCCGGCGCCCCAGCCGTCGTCGAAGGCTTCACGTGCAACGCTCTCGAAGCGCCCTTGCATTCGGGAGAGCGCGCCGCGCGACTTGCCCGCACCCGCCACCTTGGCCGCGCGCACGACGATCGAACGGGTTTCGGAACTCGTCTCGTTGGCCATGTCGCCTACCGTTAGAATCGCGTTGTGCTGAAGGGCTCCCCATACTGTATATATGTCCAGTGAAAGGCGCAACGTCGCGCTGCTGACCGCGTGCCAGGCGATGCTGCTGACCAACAACTCGACCCTGATCGCGATCAACGGCCTGGCGGGGCTCGCGCTGGCGGCCAACCGCTCGCTCGCCACCCTGCCGGTGACCTTCTGGGTGCTGGGCGGGGCGGTGGCGACGATGCGCGCCTCGCTGCACATGAAGCGGGTCGGGCGGCGCCGGGGCCTGACGATCGGAACGCTGTGGGGGTTCGCCGGCGCGCTGGTCTGCGCCGGGGCGATCTGGCTGCAGGACTTCTGGCTGCTGTGCTTCGGCGCGCTGGTGTTCGGCGTGTACAACGCCTACGGCCAGTACTACCGTTTCGCCGCTGCAGACGCCGCGAGTGTGCAGTTCCGGCCTACCGCGATCTCGCTCGTGCTTGCGGGCGGGCTGATCGGCGGCGTGCTCGGGCCGACCACCAGCCGGCTGACGGTCGAGCTGCTGCCGCAAAGATTCCTCGGCGCCTACCTCGCGTTGATCCTGTTCCTGCTGGTCACGGTGGCGCTGCTGCGCTTCATTCGCATTCCCGATCCGAGCGCGGCGGAGCGGCAGGCGACGGGGCGGCCGCTTTCGACGATCGCGCGCCAGCCCAAGTACCTGGTCGCGGTGGCGGGCGCGGCGATCGGCTACGGCGTGATGAACTTCCTCATGACCTCGACCCCGCTCGCCATGCGCATCTGCGGTCACCCCTACGGCGCGGCGGCGTTCGTGATTTCGTCGCACGTGGTGGGCATGTACCTGCCGTCGTTCTTTACCGGCGGGCTGATCCGCCGCTTCGGCTCGCTGCGGGTGATGTTCGCCGGCGCGCTGCTTAACGCTGCCTGCGTCGGCGTCGCGCTGACGGGCATCGAGATCGCGCAGTTCTGGTTCGCGCTGGTACTGCTGGGGGTGGGCTGGAACTTTCTCTTCATCGGCGCGACCACGCTGCTGACCGAAACCTACCGCCCGGAGGAGCGCGCCAAGGCGCAGGGCGCCAACGACTCGGTGATCTTCATCATGATGGCGCTGTCGTCGTTCTCCTCCGGCCTGATCGTGACCAACGCCGGCTGGAACAGCGTCAACTACGCCGCGCTGCCGCTGGTCGCGACCATCATGGCGGCGATCATATGGCTCGGGCTGCGCAACCGGCGGCACCGGTCCGCGGCGGCCTGAGGCCATGACGCTGGCTCCTCCTGCGGAAGTCGGCGCGGCGCTCGGCGAGGTCGACACCCCGGCCCTGGTGATCGAGCTCGATGCCTTCGAGCGCAACCTGAGGCGGCTGTCGGACGCAGTCGCGGGCCGCGGGGTGCGGGTGCGCGCCCATGCCAAGACGCACAAGTGCCCCGAGATCGCGCGGCGCCAGATTTCGGCCGGCGCCGTCGGCGTGTGCTGCCAGAAGGTGTCCGAAGCCGAGATCATGGTCGACGGCGGCGTGGCCGACGTCCTGGTGTCGAACGAGGTGGTCGGCGCGCGCAAGCTCGAGCGGCTCGCCGCGCTTGCGCGCAGGGCGCGGATCGGCGTGTGCGCGGACGACGCGGACAACGTGCGCGCTCTCTCGCAGGCCGCCGAGCGCGCCGGCGCGACGCTCGAGGTCTACGTCGAGGTGGACGTCGGCGCGCGCCGCTGCGGCGTCGCGCCGGGTCATCCCGCGCTCGCGCTCGCGCGCGAGATCGCCGCCCGCCCGGGGCTGCGCTTCGCCGGGCTGCAGGCCTACCATGGTGCGGCCCAGCACCTGCGCACGATGGCCGAGCGCCGCGCCGCGATCGCCCGCGCTGCGAGCGCCGCCAACCAGACCCGGCGCCTGATCGAGTCCGAGGGACTCGCCTGCCCGACGGTGACCGGCGCCGGCAGCGGAAGCTTCATGTTCGAGATCGAATCGGGCGCCTTCGACGAGATCCAACCCGGTTCCTACGTGTTCATGGACGCGGACTACGCGAAGAACGAGTGGGCCGCGCCGCTGCCGCGCTTCGAGCACGCGCTGTTCGTGCTGGCGACGGTGATGAGCCAGCCGACGACCGATCGCGCCGTGCTCGATGCCGGGCTCAAGGCGCTCAGCGTCGATTCCGGCCTGCCGCTGGTCTGGGAGCGGCCCGGGCTGCGCTACGCGCGCGCCTCGGACGAGCACGGCGTGCTCGAGATCGCGGCCGGCATGGCGCCCGCGCTCGGGGACAAGCTGTTGCTGGTGCCTGGGCACTGCGACCCGACGGTGAACCTGTACGACTGGTACGTCTGCGTGCGCGACGGCCGGGTCGAGGCGCTGTGGCCCGTGAGCGCGCGCGGAGCGCTGGTTTGAGCCGCCGCCCGTACTACGGCTGGGTGGTGGTGGCCGCCGCGTTCAGTCTGATGTTCGTCGGCTTCGGCGCGGCGTACTCGTTCGCCGCGTTCTTCAGCGCTTTCCAATCCGAGTTCTCCGCCTCGCGCGGCCACGTCTCACTGGTGTTCTCGGTTGCCGCGTTCCTGTGGTTCACGCTCGGTGCGCCGGGCGGCGTGCTCGCCGACCGGCTCGGGCCGAGGCGTGTGGCGCTCGCCGGCGTCGGCTGCCTGGTCGCGGCGCTCGCGCTGGCGAGCGTCGCGCCCTCGGTCGGGGTGCTCTACCTGACCTACAGCGTCGGCATCGGAGTTGGGGTCGGGCTCACCTACGTGCCCTCGGTCGGCGCGGTGCAGCCCTGGTTCGCCGCCAACCGCGCCTTTGCCTCGGGCATCGCGGTGGCCGGGATCGGCGCCGGCAATTTCCTCGTGCCGCTGCTCGCGGCTTGGCTGATCGGGGCTCTGGGCTGGCGCGCGGCCTACCAGGTGCTCGCGCTCGGCGTGCTCGTGCTCGGCGGCGCGGCCGCGCTTGCGATCGACGACGACCCGGCGCGCCACGGCGCGGTTGGCGCGGCGCGCACCGTGCGCGCCACGCTGCCCGGCGCGACGCTCGGCGAGGCCCTGCGCTCGGAGCCGTTCTGGCTGCTGTACGTCTCGAGCGTGTTGGTGTGCGTCGGGCTGTTCGTGCCGATGGTGCACCTCGCATCGTTCGCCCAGGACGTCGGCTACTCGGAGGCCCAGGGCGTGGCGCTGGTGAGCCTGATCGGGCTCGGCAGCCTGCTCGGGCGCTTCACCATCGGCGGGGTCGCCGACCGGCTCGGGCGCACCCCCTCGCTGGCGGTGATGTACGTCGGCCTGGGCGCGATGCTGCTGCTGTGGTGGCTCGCCACCCAGTACTGGATTCTGGCCCTGTTCGCCCTGTCGTTCGGCGCCTTCTACGGCGGATTCGTCGCGCTCGCGCCGTCGATCGTGATGGATCTCTACGGTCCGCGTGCGGTCTCGGGCATCATCGGCTTTCTCTACACCGGCCCGGGGATTGGCACCCTGATCGGCCCGCCGCTCGCCGGTGCGGCCTTCGATACGCTGGGCAGCTACAGCGCGCCGATCCTGGCGGGCGCGGCGCTGTCGTTCGCCGCCGCCGGCATCGTGCTGGTGCTGATGCGGCGCACGCGCGCCGCCGCGGCGTGAAGCGCGCCCCGTCGCTCGCGGTGAGCGAGGCGCGCGGCGTTCGCCACCTGCACGTCGGCGGCGAGGCGATCCAGAGCGCGATGCGGATCGACGATCCGTATGCGCTCGCGCTCGACTACACGCGCTGCATGATGGCGGTTCTGCTGTTCCATCCGCAGCCGCGCAATGTACTGATGATCGGGCTGGGCGGAGGGTCGCTGGCCAAGTTCTTCCATCGCCGCTTCCGCGGCGCGCGCGTGCGCGCGGTCGAGCTCGACGCGCGCGTGGTCGCGGCAGCGCGCGAGCACTTCGCGCTGCCGCCGGACGACGCTCGGCTGACGGTCGAGGTGGGCGACGGTGCCGAGGCGCTGGCGCCGGAGTGCTGCGACCTGCTGGTAGTGGACGGCTTCGACGACGGTGAGCAGGTGCCCGCTCTGGCGAGCCGCGCGTTCTACGATGCCGCCTGGCTCGCGCTGTCCGAGCCCGGGGCGATGGTGCTCAATTTCATGAGCGACGATCCGGCTCTCGACGTCTACCTGCAGCGGGTGGAGCGCTCCTTCGGCGGCGCGGTGCTGTGCCTGCCGGCGCTCGCCGACCCGAACCTGATCGTGCTCGCGTTCAGGGGCGCGCCGCGGCGGCTGGCGTGGCGCGCGCTGCGCGCGCGCGCCGCGCGGCTGGAACAGCGCTTCGCGCTGCCGTTTCGCCGCTATGTCGCGGCGCTCGGGCAGATGAATCCCTGCACCGGGCACGACCTTATAATCACGCCGGATACGAACATGAACGGAGGCGGGCGATGAAACTGACCAGCGAGAGCTTTTCCGACATGGGCACGATTCCGGGGCGCTGCGCATTCGCCGTGCCGGACGCGAAGACCCACATCAGGCTGTCCGACAACCGGAGTCCGCAGCTGGCCTGGAGCGGTCTGCCCGCGGGCACGCGCTCGCTCGCGCTGGTGTGTCACGACTACGACGTGCCGTCCAAGCCCGACGACGTCAACAAGGAGGGTCGCCAGATTCCCGCCACGCTGCCTCGGGTCGACTTCTACCACTGGCTGCTGGTCGACCTGAAGCCGTTCGAGAAGGCGATCGCGGAAGGCGAGTTCTCGAATGGCATCACCGCGCGCGGCAAGCCCGGCCTTCAGGCGCCGCGCGGCGCGCGCCAGGGGCTGAACGACTATACCTCGTGGTTCGCCGGCGACGCCGACATGAAGGGCGACTACTACGGCTACGACGGTCCGTGCCCGCCCTGGAACGACACCATCGTGCACCACTACGTGTTCACGCTCTATGCGCTCGACATCGAAAAGTGCCCGCTGCCGGACGGCTTCCGGGGCGCGGGCCTGCTGGCCGCCATCAATGGCCACATCCTCGATAGTGCCCGCATCACCGGGGTCTACACGCTGAACCTGTCGGCCAAGACTTGAGCTTCGAAGTCCTGGCGCTGGCGCCGATCGCGTTCCTCGGCGCGCTGGTTTACGGCATCACCGGCTTCGGCGCCGCGCTGGTCGCAATTCCACTCGCGACGCACTTCGTGCCGCTGCGCTTTGCGCTGGCGGTGTTCGTGCTGCTCGATCTGGCCAACTCGCTGCGAATCGGGTTCGAGGCGCCGCAGCACGTCGTGCGGGGCGAGGTCGTGCGCCTGGTGCCGATGATCCTGGCCGGAACCGTGCTCGGCGTCACCGCGCTGGTCAACATGCCGCGCCAGGGCGGCATGCTCGCGCTGGGCGTATTCGTGGTCGCCTTCGCGCTCTATTCGCTCGTTTCTCGCCGACCGCGTGGCACGCTGGGGCGCGGCTGGGCCTGGCCCGCCGGGCTGGCGGGCGGCATCACCAGCTCGATGTTCGGCGCCGGCGGGCCGCCGTACGCGATCTACCTCTCGCAGCGCAACCTGAGCAAGGAATCGTTCCGCGCCACGCTCGCCGTGACCTCGATCGCGAGCATCGCCCTGCGTCTGGCCGCGTTCTCCCTCACGGGGCTGATGAGCGACCTCGCAGTCTGGCTCGCCGCGGCCGTCGCGCTGCCGGCGGCCTGGATCGGCATTTCAGTGGCGTCCCGGCTGTTCCGTCGCATCCGGCGCGAGACGCTGATGCGCGCGGTGGCGCTGATGCTGCTCGCCTCGGGCGGCTCGCTGGTGCTGCGCGCGCTGGGCTGAGCGATGGACTGGGTGCTCGGCTGCGTGCTGCTTTACATCGTCGCGCAGCTCGGCATCGCGTTCTGGTTCTCGCACCGCAATCGCAGCGAAGTGGACTACCTCTTGGCGGGCCGCAGCCTGGGCCCCTGGATGGCGACCTTCACGGTGTTCGCCACCTGGTTCGGCGCCGAGTCCTGCGTCGGCGCCGCGGGCGAGGCCTATGCGCACGGCATCTCGGGGGTCATCGCCGATCCCTTCGGCTACAGCGCCGGGATCGTGCTGTCCGGGCTGTTGTTCGCGGGCGCGCTGTGGAAGCGCGGCATCGTCACCCTCGCCGACCTGTTCCGCGAGCGCTACGGCATCGGCGTCGAGCGGCTCGCGGCCATCGTCATGATCCCGGGCTCGATCATGTGGGCCGCCGCGCAGGTGCGCGCATTCGGGCAAGTGCTGGCGTCGGCCTCGGATCTCGGGCTGCTCGCGGCGATCACGCTCGCGGCGGCGGTCGTCATCGCCTACACTGCGATCGGCGGGATGTGGGCGGACGCGGTCACCGACCTGGTGCAGGGCGTCGTGCTGATCGCGGGGGTGCTCGCGCTGGGCGCCGTCTTCGTGTCGCTAGGCGGGCTGCGCGCGATTGCGGCGCTGCCGGCGGCGAGCTTCGCTCCGATGCACGGGCGCAGCGTGCTCGGCGCGCTCGATACGCTGGCGGTGCCGATCTTTTCCACCATCGCCGCGCAGGAGCTGGTCTCGCGCATCCTCGCGGTGCGCGGCGCGCAGCTCGCGCGCCGCGCCACGGTCGCGGCCGGCGCGCTATACCTCGCGATCGGGATCGTGCCGGTGGCGATCGGCCTGGGCGCCGCCGGCTTCATCGGCGCGGGGCGCAATCACGAGCAGGTGCTGGCACTGTTCGCCGAGCAGCGGCTCCCCCTGCCGCTCTACATCCTGTTCCTGGGGGCGCTTGTGTCGGCGATCCTGTCGACGCTTTCCGGGGCGCTCCTGGTGGCGGGTTCGCTCGCCGCGCACAACGTGCTGCTGCCGCTCGTACCGCGTCTGCCGGAAAAGGCCAAACTCAGGGCCAACCGCTGGGCGGTGATCGCGTTCGGCGTGGTCGCGTACTTCATCGCCCTGTCGAGCGAGAGCATGTACGCGCTGGTGCAGCAGTCCTCGGGCCTGGGCAGCGCCGGGATACTGATCATGATGGTGTTCGCGCTCTGGGGCGGGCGCGTCGGCGGAGCGGCGAGCGGCTATGCGGCGCTGATTGCCGGCACCGGCGTGTTTGTGCTGGCCGACAGCGTGCTGGATCTGGAAGGGGCCTACTTGTTCGCGCTCGGCGCGGCGCTCGCCGGCTATCTCGCCTGCGCGCCGCTCGCTTCGAGCATGATGAGGCGGCGCAGCTCGCGGTAGCGCTCTTCGGACGCGTCGCCGAACAGCGGGTCGCGGCCGGCGGGAACCGCCGCGTTCACCGCGGCCCAGTCCTCGGGCGTGAGCAGCTCGGCCGCGCGCGGCAGGACGTCTCGCTCCTCGGTCGCGAGATGATGGCGGTAATATACCAGGTAGGTGGCGGCCGCCGCCTCGACCGAGGCGCGCGAGACCACCGCCTCGTCGGCCACCTCGTTCAGCAGCTCGAGCAGCTCGTCGCCCGCGTTTGCGATCACGCGGTGCTCCTGCAGCAGGCGGCTGATCTTGCCGTGCAGGCCCGGCTCGCGCGCGACCAGGCGCGCGAAGGCGACGTCCTCACGCGCATGGTGGAAGCGGTCGGGGTAGTGCCGCAGGTACGAGACGATGTCGATCATCAACTCGTAGTTCGGCTTGCCGCCTTCGTGAAACACGGCGAGCTGCGCTTCGAGCAGTGCTAGCAGGCGCGAGAAGTTCGCGTGCTCGGCGTGCCAGTGCGTGACGGCACTAGTCATCGGTAGATCCAGTCCCGGCTCCAGGGCAAGGGGTTGGTGGCCGGATTGCCGTTCTTGACCGCGAGCATTTGGTGAATCGATACCCAGCGCTGCTCGAATCCGTACGCGCAGCCGGCGAGGTAGGCGCGCCAAATCCGCAGGCGCTTCTCGCCGGCGTATTCCTGCGCGCGCTCGAGGTTCGCCTCGAGCCGCTCGCTCCAGTGCCACAAGGTCCTGGCGTAGTGCAGGCGCAGCGTTTCGATGTCCATCACCTCGAGCCCGGCGGCGGTCATCTCGCGCAGCGCGAGCGAGGCGTGCGGCAGCTCGCCGTGTGGAAAGACATAGCGCTCGACGAAATCTCCCCCGCCCAGGCCGACCGTGCGGCTGTCCGGATCGACGGAGGTGATGCCGTGGTTGAGCGCGATGCCGCCGTCCTTGAGCAGGCGATAGATGACGCCGAAATAAAGCGGGAGGTTCTTCAGGCCGACGTGCTCGAACATGCCTACCGACGAAATCTTGTCGTACACGCCCGTGCCCGGCACGTCGCGGTAGTCCTGCAGCAGCACCCGGCAGCGATCCGACAGGCCGTCCGCTTTGATCCGCTCGGACGCGAGCGCGTGCTGATTGCGCGACAGCGTGATGCCGGTCGCGTCGACGCCGTAGTTTTTCGTCGCCCAGCGCACCAGCCCGCCCCAGCCGCAGCCGATGTCGAGCAACCGGTCCCCGGGCTGCAGCCGCAGCTTGCGGCAGATGTGGTCGAGCTTCTGCTCCTGCGCGGTGTCGATGTCCTCGTCGCCGGTCTTGAAGTAGGCGCAGGAATAGACCATGTTGCGATCGAGCCAAAGCGCGTAGAACTCGTTCGAGACGTCGTAGTGGTATTGGATTGCCGCGGCGTCGCGCTGCTTGCTGTGGCGCCGCCGCAGCAGCGGCAGCCTGCCGCGCTTGCCCTCGCCCAGGTTGCGCGACAGGCCTTCGGCGGCGCGCAGCGCGTCCGCGATAGGCCCCTTGATCTCGAGATGGCCTTCGACGTAGGCCTCGCCCAGCTTGGCGAGGTCGGGCTTGATCAGGTAGCGCAGCGCGCTCGCTGACGGGACGCGCAAGGTTACGGTCGGTGACGGCGACAGGTCGTAGCGCTCGCCATTCCATAGCTCGAGCGCGAGCGGCAATTGAACCTTGCCACTCAGCTCACTGATGATCTTGAGGATGCGGGACTCCAGCAGCATGGGGGCCTGAGTCGGTTTCTGCTTTGCTTGCGCCTCGTGTTTTACCGGGCTTTGCGCGGCAGATCAAGGACTCGTCACTTCCCGCATGGTGACGAACTCTTCCGCTGCAGTCGGGTGGATGCCTATGGTGGCGTCGAACTGCGCTTTGGTGGCGCCGAGCTTGAGCGCGATCGCGATGCCCTGAACGATCTCGCCCGCCTCGGGGCCGATCATCTGGGCCCCGACGACCCTCTGGCTGGCGGCGTCCACCAGCAGCTTCATGAACGTCTTTTCTTCACTCTCGGTAAGGGTGTGCTTGAGCGAGCGAAACGAAGTCTTGTACACCTGCAGCTTCGGGTAGCGCTCGCGCGCGCTCTCCTCCGACAGGCCGACGCTGGCGAGGTTCGGATTGGCGAACACCGCGGTCGGCACGTTGTCGTAATCCATTGCGGTGGGCTTGCCGGCGAACAGGGTCTTCGCCAGCGCCATGCCCTCGGCGGTGGCCACCGGGGTGAGGTTGATCCGGTTGGTGACGTCGCCGATGGCGTGGATCGACTCGATCGAGCTCTTCGAGTACGCGTCCACCAGCACCTCGCCGATCGGCCCGAGCTTCACGCCCGCGGCTTCGAGCCCCAGGCCCTTGCTGTTCGGCACCCGACCCGTGGCGAACAGCACCAGCTCGGCGCGCGCGTGCATGCCGTCGCCGTACGCGACCTCCAGCACCCCGTCTGGCTGCTTGGTGATCGACGCCGGCTCGGCGCCAAAATGCAAGATGACGCCCTTCTTCTGGATTTCCTCGCCCAGGCGCGTTCCGAGCTCGGCGTCGAAATCGCGCAGCAGGCGGTGGCGGCGGTAGGCGAGCGTCGTCTGCACCCCCAGTCCGTTGAAGATCGACGCGAACTCGACCGCGATGTAACCGCCACCGACCACGATCGCGCGCGCCGGCAGCCGCTCGAGGTGGAACACCGCGTCGGAGGTGATCGCGTGCGACTTGCCCGGGATGTCGGGCACCTGCGGCCGCGAGCCGGTGGCGACCAGGATGTGCCGGGCGCTCCAGCTTCGGCCGGCGACCTCGACCGTATGCGCGTCGCGCAGCGCGGCGCGGCCGCGCACGATCTCGACTCCGGCGGCGGCGAGCAGCCGCTCGTAGACCGCGTTCAGACGCGCGATTTCCTTGTCCTTGTTGGCGACCAGCGTTTTCCAGTCGAAGCCCGGCTCGGCGAGGCTCCAGCCGTAGGCCGCGGCGTCCTCGAAATCGTCGCGGAAGTGCGCCGCATAGGAAAACAGCTTCTTGGGGATGCAGCCGACGTTTACGCAGGTGCCGCCGAAGCGGTCAGACTCGGCGATCGCGACCCGCGCGCCGTAGTTGGCCGCGACGCGGCTGGCGCGCACGCCGCCCGAGCCGCCGCCAATCGTGAACAGGTCGAAGTCGTACTGCCCGGTGCGTATCACTTCAGGTTGGGCAGGTTCAGCTCCACGAGCTCGAGCAGCGCGGAAAGGGCGCCGCGCTCGGGATTGCCGCGCAGCAATTTGAGGCCTTGCAGCACCCGCTCCGAGAGCTGGGCGCGCGGCATGCCTTCGATTCCCTTGAGCAGCGCCGCGAGTTCGCCCAGGTGCGCGCTCTCGGCGCCGCTGCGCACCTCGGCCAGGCGTGCCTCGATTCCGCCGCGGTCCAGGTTGGTGACCAGCTTAAGCGTCTTGTCGTGCATGCTCATGTCGCGCTCCTTGAGCGGCGGAGTATGTCGATCTTAGCCAGTTGGCGCCGGATTGGCTAGCCGAGGTGCCGGTAGCGGCCGTCGGCCAGGCGCACGCTGCCGTCCGCCACCAGCTTGTCCAGATGCGCACGCAGCGAGCGCGCCGCCACCGCGTGCAGCTTCGGCGGGACGTCGTCGTACACCGCCGGCACCAGCGCTTCGAGCGTCGCGCCGCCGAGCTTCGAAAGCGCTGAGACCACCTTCGCCTCGCGCGCGAGGCGATGCGCGATCAGGCGGCGCAGCTCCTTGTGCGGCGCACCGATCAGGAAGCCGTGTCCGGGCGCGAAGATCGCGAACTCCTCGGCGAGCAGCGCCTCGAGCGACGCGAGGTAGGCGCGCATGTCGCCGTCGGGCGGATTGATCACCACCGTCGAGCCTTGCATCACGTGATCGCCGGTGAACAGCATTCCGGTCTGCTCGAGCAGGTAGCAAAGGTGGTTCGACGCATGTCCGGGAGTGTGCAGCGCGCGCAGCGTGATGTCCCCCAGTGCCAGCTTCTCGCCGTGCTCTGGCGCGCGTTCGGGCGCAAAGCCCTGGTCCTGGCTCGCGCCCGGCGGCGCCGGGCGCCCGATCAGCTGCGCGCCGGTCGCTTCGCGTATCGCGGCGGCGGCGGGGGAGTGGTCCAGATGCGTATGCGTACACAGCACCCACTTGATGCGGCCCGAGCCGGCGGCGAGCACCGCCTCGACGTGCGAGCCGATCGCGGGCCCGGGGTCGATGACGGCCACGTCGTGCTCGCCCACCAGGTAGGTGTTGGTTCCGGGGCCGGTCATCATGCCCGGGTTCGGCGCCGTAATTCGCGTCACCAGGCGATCGAGCCGTTTCGGCGCCCCCGGCACTATTTCGTAGCTCGTGTTTCCGCTCTCTTCCGGATCGCACCAGTGAATCTCGAAGTACTGCGGGTCGGCGCGCCGGAACAGCCTCGGACCATCCCTGCCCTGCGCCCAGCAGGCCCGGTTGGTTTCGATTTCCGGCAGCGCCTTGACGTGCTCGAAGGCGTCGTACGGGCGCGTGAAGCGTGCGAGCTCAGTCAGCGTGTGCTTGGTGGCGAATACCAGCTCGATCTTGCCTTGCGCGTTGCGCGCGAGCGCTTCTTGCGGGGGCAGCCAGAGATTGTGAATCGTCTCCGAATTGTCGTGCGAGCCCGCTTGGCCCGCAGGCGCAATGGCAACGAAGAAGCGCGTGTCGAAGCGGCGCGAACGCCCCGGCGCCGTGATCCAGTGGCCGAAGTAGGCGAGCTGGTGCGCCGGTACGATGAGCCGCTCGCGCTCGAGGAAGTCGGCGAACGACAGCTCGCCCGCGTTCAGCGGCGCGCGCAGGTGCTCGAGCGCCGCGGCCCGCTCGGCGCTTACCGGGCGGCGCCGCTCGTCCCAGGCGATCAGGATGCCCGCTTCCTCGAAGCATTCGCGTACCGCGGCGACCCAGTACCCGAGCCCGCCCGATGCAAGGCCAAGGCGCGCGCTCGCCTCGCCGTCGTCCAGACCCACCAGCCGCTGGGTGATGCGCGGGTCGGTGTCGTCTTCGTCGATCGCGCCGCCCGGGAAAACATAGGCGCCGGCGAGGAAGGCAGCGCCGCGGGTGCGCTGGAGCATGAATACTTCGAGTTCGCCTTGCGCTTCGCGCAGCAGGGCGACCGTCGCCGCGGGCCGCGGGGCGGGGTTCACGCGCTTCGTCCGGCGCGGTCCTTGTCGTTCTGCGCCTTGATCAGTTCTCGCATGCGCTGCCAGTCGACGTCCGAGAGTTTGTCCAGCCCGCTGAACGAGGCGCCGTTGGCGAGGTAGCCGCCGCCGTCGATCGCGATCGTCTCGCCGGTGAGGTAATCGCAGCCGTCAGCCATCAGGAAGGCGGCGAGGTTCTGCAGCTCGGGCATTTGCCCGACGCGCCGCATGGGTATGGTATCCGTCGTGTCTTCGAAGCCGCTGTCCGGACGCAGGCGCTTGGACGCGCCCTCGGTCGGGAACGGGCCCGGCGCGATGGCGTTTAGCCGGATGCCGTAGCGGCCCCATTCGACCGCCAGCGACTTGGTCATCACGTGCAGCGCCGCCTTAGACATCGCAGAGGGCACGACATAGGGCGAACCGGTCCACACCCAGGTCACCAGAATCGAGATTACCGAGCCCTTGTGTCCGCCGGCGATCCAGCGTCTTCCCACCGCGTGGGTGACGTAAAAGGTGCCGTGGAACACGATGTTGGCGATCGCGTTGAAGCCGTTCGCCGTGAGGTCCTTGGTCGGGCTGATGAAATTGCCGGCGGCGTTGTTGACCAGACCGGTAAGCGGTCCGGCCCCGTCCCAGATGCGCTGCACCATCGCGTCGACGGCCTGAGCATCTCTGATGTCTACCGCGTGCGTGCGCACCGTGCCGCCGTACGCGCCCATGAGCTCCTTTGCGGTCTGCTCCAGCACCGGTCCGCGCCGGCCCGCGATCCAAATCTCCGCTCCGAGCTCGAGATACTTGGACGCGATCTCCTTGCCCAGGCCGGTGCCGCCCCCGGTCACCAGAATCCGCTTACCCTTGAACAGCCCTTCCTTGAACATGCGCGCTCCTCTCGCAGGGAGCGTGCATTCTACTTCCACGCAGGATTCGCCCTGCCAGGCGCGCGAGGCGCGCGGCGATCGCGGCGAACATCCTTGCGCGCTCGCGTCGGGCCTGGGCGTGGATCCGGCCCAACATCTGCGGATCGCTGTAGAAGCGTTCCAGCGTGACGCGTGGCATGGCGCTCTTCCGCCGGGCTCAGGCGAGTGCCAGCTCGGCTTCACCGAGCGCCTGCACCAGCGCAATGCCGCGCTGCGACAGACGGTGGCAGGCCCCAGGACCGAGCAGGACGTCGCGCGGCCTGTTCTCCTCGGTCACCCACAGCGTGCCCGAGCGGCAGCACACGGTGCTGCCCGCGCCGTCGCGAACCTTCAGGGTCTGCCCTCGCGCCAAATGCAGGTTGCCGCCGCGCAGTTCGATGTGCATCTCGATCTCCTTGCATATTGCATGCGGTACGCGCATGCTGCGTAGACCGCAAAGTAAGCCTATTGCCTATGGACCTCAAACGGAATTCGCTCAGGACAGGCATGAGTAAAGGGAATGCGAGTCTGGCGCATCGCGCTGCCCCCCGACTGCCTTCGCTCGATCTATTGAAGGGCTTCGAGGCGGCGGCCCGCCTGCTGTCGTTCACCGGCGCTGGGGAAGAACTGCACCTGACCCAATCGGCGGTGAGCCGACAGATCAAGGAGCTCGAAACACAGCTGGGCGTAGCGCTGTTCGAGCGTCGGCATCGCGCGCTCGCGCTGACCGACGCTGGGCGCACCCTATTCCCCGCCGCGGTCCAGGTGTTGCAGGCGATGCGCGCGGCAACCGACCAGCTGCGCGCAATATCGGCACGCCGGGCGCTCGCCGTGACCACCACTCACTCGTTCGCCGCGCTGTGGCTGATCCCGCGCCTGGCGGGATTCACCCGCACTCACCCGGGCGTCGATGTGCGAATCACAACGGATACGCGAGTGCAGGACCTGGAGCGCGACGGGCTGGACGTCGCGATCCGCCACGGGCCGGCGGCGATCGCCGGACCGAACGCCGTACGGCTGTTCGGCGAACGCGTGTTCCCCGTTTGCAGCCCCGCTTTGCTGCGCGATCCGAAACGGGCGCTGCGCGAGCCGGCCGATCTGCGCAACCATGTGCTGCTGCAATACGACGACCCCGAGGGACGCCATCCGTGGCTGCACTGGAAGACCTGGCTCGAGGTGGAGGGACTGACCGATCTGAGGCCCGCCGGCAGCCTGCTGCTGTCGGGCTACGAGCAGATCATTCCGGCGGCGATTGCGGGCCACGGCGTGGCACTCGGCAGGAGCCCGCTGGTGCGTGAAGCGCTCGCGGCGGGCGCGCTGGTGGCCCCTTTCAAGCGCAGCGCTGAGTCGACGCGCGCCTACTACGCGATTGTCGCGAAGACCGCCTCGGCGCGCCAGGAGGTGACGGAGTTCGTCGCCTGGCTGCGCGGCGAGGCGGCGGCCGAAGAGCAGCCGCGCGCGGCCGCTATACGGTGAGAACTATCTTGCCGATGTGCTGCGAGGATTCCATCAGCTTGTGCGCTTGGGAGGCCTGGGCCAGCGGGAAGGTCTTGAAGATTACCGGCTTGATCTTGCCGCTCTCGATCAGCGGCCAGACGTGCTCGCGCAGGCTCGCCGCGACCGCGCCCTTGAATTCGACCGGGCGCGGGCGCAGGGTCGAGCCGGTCAGCGTGAGCCGGCGGCGCATCACTTCGTTGATATCGAGCTCGGTCTTGGGCCCGCGCAGGAAGGCGATGAACACCAGCCGGCCTTCCTCGGCGAGGCATTTGAGCTCCTTCGGCACGTAGTCGCCGCCGACCATGTCGAGAATCACGTTCACGCCCATGTTGCCGGTTGCGGCAAGGACTTCGGCGAGAAAATCCTGGCTGCGGTAGTTGATCGCCTTGTCGGCGCCCAGCTTGACACAGGCGGCGCACTTGTCGTCGCTGCCGGCGGTCGCGAGCACGCGGTTGCCCATTGCCCTGGCGATCTGGATCGCGGCGACGCCGATGCCCGAAGATCCGCCATGTACCAGCAGCGTTTCGCCGGCCTTCAGCCGGCCGCGGTCATAAACGTTGCGACCACACGGTGAAGAAGGTCTCGGGCAGCGACGCGGCCTCGATCGCCGACAGGCCCTTCGGCACCGGCAGCGCCTGCACTTCGGGCACCACGCAGTACTCGGCGTAGCCTCCGCCGTGGGCGAGCGCGCAGACCTTGTCGCCGACCTTCCAGCGGGTCGCTTTCGCGCCGCAGGCGACGACCTCGCCGGCGATCTCAAGTCCGGGCAGGTCCGAGGCGTCCGGCGGCACCGCGTAAAGCCCCTGGCGCTGAAGGATATCGGGGCGGTTGACTCCAGCCGCGGCGACCTTGACCAGAATCTCGTTCGGCTTCGGCGTCGGCAGCGGCCGCTCGGTCGGCACCAGCGCTTCGGGCCCGCCGGGCTTGGCAATCTCGACTGCGCGCATCTTGCTTGGCAATGTCATGGTGATCGATGCTCCTCGATGAGCGGCGCAGTTTAGCGCAGCCGCTGGCGCGCCGCCCAGTCGAGATCCACGTTGCCGCCGGAAAGGATCACGCCTACGCGCAATCCCGCGGCGTCCAGCTTGCCACGCAGCAGCGCGCAGGCGGCGAGGGCGCCGGTCGGTTCGACCACCAGCTTCATTCGCTGCCAGAGGAAGAACATGGAATCGAGCAGCTCCTCGTCGGTTACGGTCAGCATGTCGTCGACGTAGTGCAGCACCAGGGGGAAGGTGTGCGCCCCGAGAGACGAGGTGCGCGCGCCGTCGGCGATGGTGTCGGGGTTGTGCACCGACTGCAGCGTCTTGGATTTGAACGAGCGGGTGGCGTCGTCCCCCGCAGCGGGCTCGACGCCGATCACGCGGCAATCCGGGTTCATGTGCCGCGCGGCGACCGCGCAGCCCGACAGCAGCCCGCCGCCGCCGCAGGGCACCAGCAGCATGTCGAGCGGACCGCCGTCCTCGATCAGCTCCTTGGCCGCGGTGCCCTGGCCCGCGATGACGTGCGGATGGTCGAACGGCGGAATCAGCGTCAGCCCGCGCTCGGCGCCGAGCCTGCGCGCGATTTCCTCGCGCGAGGCGGTCTTCGCGTCGTAGGTGATGACCTCGGCGCCGTAACCGCGCGTCGCTTCGAGCTTGACCCGCGGCGCGTCGGCCGGCATGACGATGGTCGCAGCGACGCCGAGCAGTCGGCCCGCGAGCGCCACCGCCTGTGCGTGGTTTCCGGAAGAGTAGGTGATCACGCCGCGGCGCCTCTCCTTCTCGGGCAGCTGTGCCAGCGCGTTGTATGCGCCACGGAATTTGAACGCGCCCATGCGCTGCAGGTTCTCGCACTTGAAGCGCACGCTCGCGCCGGTGAGCGCGTCGATGCTGCTCGAGGTAAGCGTCGGGGTGCGATGCGTGACGCCGCCCAGGCGCTCGTGCGCAGCCCCGACGTCGTCGAACGATACCGACAGGCTCACTTCCCACCCCAGTGAGCCAGCGCGGCGCGCGCGACCTCGTCGCCCCACTCCTGCAGGAAATGCCCGCCTTCGGCATGCAGCCACGGTTCGGGGCAGCCCCGGATCACGCTGCGCAGCGCGTACATCACGGGCGGGCCGAGCACCGGGTCCTTTGCGCCCACCGCCATGAACGACTCGCCGCGCCAGGCGCCC
The DNA here is from genome assembly GCA_963755395.1 of uncultured beta proteobacterium. GTDB lineage: Bacteria > Pseudomonadota > Gammaproteobacteria > Burkholderiales > SG8-39 > DAHVFK01. The sequence continues at coordinate 746,521 of CAVWJJ010000004.1, forward strand.
TTCCACCAATCGCGCGCGCGGCGTGAAACCGCGGCGCCCGCCGCGTCCGGGCGATCGGGCACCAGATTGGGGAAGCTTCTTACCCCGGCCTTATGGCGCGCGTCGGGATACGGCGCGTCGTATGCTGCAGCCTCCGCATCGGTCAGATGCGCGCAACTGCGCTTGAGCAGCTTGCCGCAGGCGAGATCGGGGTTCTTGTTGACGTACGCTCGCCAGGCGACGAAGCCTTCGGAAAGCGGCGCATCGCCGGTGCCGAGCGCAGTATTCATCACCAGCAGCCGTGCGTAACGCTCCGGCGCTTCCATCGGCGCGGTAAGCCCGAGCAGCCCGCCCCAGTCCTGAACCACCAGCGTAATGCGGCGCAAGTCGAGCCGCTCGACCAGGTCAAGCAGCAGCGCACGGTGGAAATCGAAGCCGTAGGCGGAATCGTCCACTGGCTTGTCCGAGCGGCCGAAGCCGACGAAATCCGGCGCGACCACGCGCGCGCCGCAGCCGAGGAAGGGCGGCAGCATGCGCCGGTAGAGGTAGCTCCAGGTCGGCTCGCCGTGCAGGCAAAGAAACACGGGCGCATCGGCCGGCCCCTCGTCCAGGTAGTGCACCCGCAGCCCGCGCCACTCGAGATAGCGTGGCGCCCAGGGATAGCCCGGTAGCGCGGTGAAACGCTCTTCGGGGGTGCGCAGGGACGTCGTCATCGCCGGATTGTAGAATGACCGCATGGACTACTCCACATACCGCGACCTGAAGATCCGGCGGCTCGAGCCGGGTATCCTGGAAATCGTGATGGGCGAGGAGGGCGGCAAGCTTTCGACCGCGACCGCGCGCCTGCACGCCGAGTTGGCGCAGATTTGGCTCGACGTGGACCGCGACCCCGAGACGCGGGTCGCCATCCTGCGCGGCGCGGGCAAGGGCTTCTCGGCCGGCGGTGACTTGTCGATGGTCGAGGAGATTACGACCGACTTCGCCGCGCGCGCGCGTGTCTGGCGCGAGGCGCGCGACCTAGTCTACAACGTCATCAACTGCTCGAAGATGGTGATTTCGGCGATGCACGGCCCGGCGGTCGGGGCCGGGCTGGTCGCCGGACTGCTCGCCGACGTGTCGATCGCGGCGAAGAACGCTCGCATCATCGATGGTCACACCCGGCTCGGCGTGGCCGCGGGCGACCACGCCGCGATCGTTTGGCCGCTGCTGTGCGGCATGGCAAAGGCGAAGTACTACCTGCTCACCTGCGAGCAGATCAGCGGCGAGGAGGCAGAAAGGATCGGGCTGGTCTCGCTGTGCTGCGACGAGGCCGAATTGCAGGCCAAAGCGCTCGAGGTGGCGCGCAGGCTCGCGGCGGGGGCGCAGACCGCGTTGCGTTGGACCAAGTACAGCCTGAACAACTGGTTGCGCATGGCCGGGCCCAGCTTCGATGCCTCGCTTGCGCTGGAGTTCCTCGGCTTCAGCGGGCCCGAAGTGAAGGAAGGCATCGCTTCGCACCGCGAGAAAAGGAAGCCCTCTTTTCCGCCGGAGCCGCGGGACTTCTAGCGGTCTCCGCTGAAATCCAGCGAGCTAGTGGTGTCGGCATTGGGCTGGCTCGGCTTCACTTCGTTCGGCGCGCTCGGCCCCGCACTGGCGTCGGCGTCGCCGACGACCAGCCGCTCGAGGTCGCGCGCGACGGCGTCGATGTCCGGTCCGACGCGACCCATGTACGAAAGCAGCATCCGCACCGGAAGGTCGATCAGCGTCGGGTTGGGGTGGTCGCGCAGGTGCGCGACGTTCTGGATTGCGGGCAGGACGTAATTGTTGCGCGTTCCCGGCGCGCCCGTTTCAAGTCCCATGATGACGGCTGCCTGCGCGCGGGCGATGCCGGAGAGCAGCTCGGCGAGCTGTTGCGCGGAAATTTGCAGCATGGCGATCCTCCAGAGGACAAGACCAGCCTGAAACCGGCGATGCGCGATGTTAACATCGGCCCGAATCTGCCATAAAGCGCGCATAGAATGCTGAAGCGGGTGCTCCTGGCCGTACTCCTGCTCCTCGCCGGCGCTACTGCCGGGCTCGCGCTGCACACCTCACTCACTCGGGGAGACACCGTGTTTGCCGGCAAGCTTCCAACCAACCTCGGCGTGCACGACGGCAGACTGGCGCCGTGCCGGCGTTCGCCGAATTGCGTTTCGTCGCAGGCCGACGCGGCGGATACGGTGCATTACATCGCACCGATTCCGTTCAGGGGCGCCCCGGTCGAGGCGATGGACGCGGTAAGGCGCGCGGTGGAGAGCGTGCCGCGCGCTACCGTGGTTCGACACGAGCCGGACTACCTCTACGCCCAGTTCCGCTCGCGGCTGCTGGGTTTCGTCGACGACGTGGAGTTCGCGTACGACGAAAAGGTCGGGGTGATCCAGGTGCGCTCCGCGTCCCGCCTCGGGCGGCGGGACTTCGGCGTCAATCGCGCGCGCATCGAGGCGATCCGCGCGCTCATCCTGCACCGCGTCAGCGCCTGAGTTCGAGCATTACCGGCTGGTGATCCGAAGCTTGCGTTTCCGCGTCGACGGTCAGTGCGCGAACGTCGGGAGCGAGGTCCTCGCTGACGAACACGAAATCGCAGCAGTAGGGCGTCTCGCCGCGCGCCGGATCGTGCACGCGGAACGTGGGGCGATGCGGGCCGCCGGGGTGTGCGCATTGCCAGGCGTCGATCAGGCGTGGTACGCCGTCGGCGAAGCGCTCTTGCATGCGCGCGTGCAGAGGATCGTCCGGCCGCAGATTGAAATCCCCGCAAACAATCGCCGACGAAGTGTGCAGCTGGGGCTGGAAAGGACCATCATCTTCAATGCCGGACGGAGCGGCCCGTGCTCGCGCGCAGGCCTCCTCGTGAAGCAAGCGCAGGCGCTCCACTTGTGCTGCGCGGTGCTCGGACGAGTAGTACTCCAAGTGCGTGGTCGTGACGCGCAGAGGCCCGAATGGCGCCGCGACGAGGACCTCCAGCGCGACTCGCGGCATGCTCCGGCTGCCTGCCGCGGCCGGCCACGGCAGCAAATGGCGTAGCACGCGCCGCAGCGGCAGGCGCGACAGGATCAGATTGCCGAAGCGCCGCCGCTCGCCCGCCTCGTCCGGCAGGTCGACGCCCCAGCCGTAGCACGCCGAGTAGCCCGGGAACTCGCGCGCGAGCAGCTCGGCCTGGTCCTCGCCCCTGCTACCGCCGAGCGCGAGGAAGTTGTCCGCGACCTCCTGCAGGCATAGCACGTCTGGGTCGTACAGGCGGCGTGCCTCGCGCGCGATGCGCGCCGGGTCGACCACGCCGTCAATGCCGCGGCACCACTGGACATTCCAGCTCAGGAGCCGCATCAGCAGGTCAGCGGTTCACTCGTCTTTGGAGTCGGAGCCGACCTCGGGATTCCTGCTCGCGGGCGGCGTACGCCGCAGTATGTCCGCATCCGGCGCTTCCGCCAACGCCTGCGCGTGGCGCACGTTCTTAAGCATCTCCTCGAGGTAGAGATTCTGGCCGCCGAAGTGTCCTTCGGCGTAGACGTAGGCATGCGCCAGCTGCAGCTCGAGCCTTCGTGCTGCGTTGCGGTAGAAGTCGGGCGTCTTGCGCACCAGATCGTCGCCCGAGCGGAACACGTCTTGCGTGAACCCGCCGGGAAGCTCGCGGCGCGCGACCCCGGCCAGCACGAACTCCGGGTAGAGCCGGTCGCGGCACTTCTCCAGATAGCATCGGTCGGCCATCTGCGCAATGATGTCCGCGCTGCCGAGCATCTGGCCGACGCGCCGAATGAGCGTATCGGCGACGCGGATGCGCTCGACCGGATGCTCGTAGCCGGTGTAGTGCAGCAGCTTGGGCGCGATGTCCGCCAGCCGCCCGGTGCCCAGTTCGTGCATGTAGTGGCGAAGGTAGGCGGCGCCGCGCGAGACGTGGACCAAGGTGTACTCGGCGCCGTTGCTGTGCCTGCGGTCGCTGCGCCGCCGCAGGTAGCCGAAATCGTGGAACAGGGCGGAAAGCACGCCGAGCATGAACAGCTCCGGCGGCAGACGGGGGGTGCCGTTGCGCCGGCTGCGTTCATAGCCGTCCATCAGACGCGCCATCGCCAGCGTCACCTCCAGCACGTGCTGCAGGTCGTGGTATCCGGTGTCGCAGGGGTAGTACTCTGGATGTTCGCCGCGGTAGCACCTCTCGATGTCGGCGAAAGCGCGTTCGATGGACCTGGAGGGGCCGAGATCGTACAACGCCCTGTAAAGACGCTGGACTTCGGCTTTGACCGTAGCGGGGACGGTGGTGCGGATGGTGCCTGTAACGTCGTGATCGTTGCGCCGCATGATTTGATCGACGTGGCCCCGTGCACGACGTGTGTACGGCGCCCGCGGCCCCTTTTCCGTGCCCGCAAGTAGGGATAGGATTGTCCGGCCGCGGCGGCATGTCAGTGAAAGACGTCACACATCGCCTGCCGACGCAGGCAAATATTTGTCATGGGCACGCGTTGTTTGGCCAACTTCCCGCTTACCGACGAGGAGAAGGAGCAGATCCGGGCGCGCATCACGGCGCTCGAGCTCGAGCATGGCGACCTCGACTACTTCATCGCCACCCTCTCCCAGGACCCGGTCCACGACCAGCTGCGGCTGCGTCGCCTGAAGAAGCGCAAGCTAATGCTGAAGGACCAGATCGCCCTGCTCAAGGACAGGCTGATCCCGGACATCATCGCGTGATCGCGCTGATACAGCGCGTGTCCGAGGCCGAGGTGACGGTCGGCGATGAAAGGGTGGGCGCCATCGGCGCCGGAATCCTGGCGCTGGTCGGCGTCGAGCGCGGAGACGACGAGCGCGCGGCCAAGCGGCTGGTGGAGCGGGTGCTCGGCTATCGCATCTTTCCCGACGCGGAAGGCAGGATGAACCTTTCGCTTGCGGATACAGGGGGGGCGCTGCTGGCGTTGCCGCAGTTCACGCTTGCCGCCGACACGCGCAAGGGCGCGCGCCCGAGCTTTTCCGACGCGGCAGCGCCGGCCGAAAGCGAGCGCCTGTTCGAGCGCTTCGTCGCGCTGGCGCGCGAGCGCATCGCCGCCGTCGCGAGAGGTCGCTTCGGCGCACACATGCGAGTGCGGCTGATCAACGACGGGCCGGTGACTTTCTGGCTGCAGGCGGCGCCGCAGAATAGGTCCTGAAGCCCGCCGGCGCCACCACCTCGAGCAGCTCGAGGTTCTTGGAATGCGCGATCTCGCGATGCCGGATGCGAGGCGGCTGATAGAAGCAGGTGCCGGCCTTCATCAGCACCTCGCCGACCCCCTCGTACTCGAAGCGGACCCAGCCCTTGAGCACATAGACGAATTGCGCATGGCAGTCGTGCACGTGCCACTTGCCGTGCGGCGCCTTGCCGGCGCGTGCCCGAATCACGTGCGCGACCAGCTTGCCGCGCGTGGCGCGGCGGATACCGAGGTCGCGGTACTCGAAGTAGTTGCGCAGCCCCCGCTTTTCGAAATTCGCGCTCGCGCGATGATTGACAGAGAAGCGCTTGGCGCGGGAATTCGCTGCCGCGACGGGTCTCGCTCCTGGCATGTGTTTCTCCTCCTGCGCGCCCGGGACGCGCCAAATCGGCGTAAGCTTGCCCCCACAAGTCTCTCACGTTTCGATCCCCCCAATGTACGACCAGTTTGTCGGCACCAAGCCGGTCGAGGAGCGCCACCGGTTCGACACCGCACGGCTGCACGCGTACATGCGCGCCAACGTGGAAGGGTATTCAGGGACACTTGAGGTCGAGCAGTTCCGCGGCGGACAGTCGAACCCGACCTACCGGCTTTCCGCCGGCGGCAGGCGCTACGTACTGCGGCGCAAACCGGCCGGCAAGCTGCTGCCCTCGGCGCATGCGGTAGAGCGCGAGTTCCGCGTCATCAAGGCGCTGCACGGCGTCGGGTTCCCGGTGGCCAGGCCTTACGCGCTGTGCGAAGACGACGCCGTCATCGGCACTGCGTTCTACATCATGGACTGCGTCGAGGGGCGGGTGCTATGGGACCAGGCGCTGCCCGGCATGGACCCGGCGCAGCGCTTCGCGATCTGGGACGAGCTGAACCGCGTGATCGCGCTGCTGCACACCATCGACTACCGAGCGGTCGGGCTCGAGGGCTTCGGCAAGGAGGGCAGCTACCTCGAACGGCAGATCGCGCGCTGGAGCAAGCAATACCGCGCCTCGGAGACCGAGAAGATCGAGGCGATGGACAAGCTGATTGCCTGGTTGCCCGAGCACATCCCGCCGGGCGACGAGACGACGATCGTGCACGGTGATTATCGGCTCGACAACACGATCTTCCACCCGACCGAGCCGCGAATTCTTGCCGTGCTCGACTGGGAGCTGTCGACCCTCGGTCACCCGTTGGCCGATTTTTCCTATCACTGCATGAGCTGGCACATACCGACGGGCAAGTTCCGCGGCATCGAGGGGCTGCCGATCGCCGAACTCGGCATTCCGAGCGAGCAGCGCTATATCGAGATGTACTGCAAGAGAACCGGGCGCGGGGGGATCAATCCGTCGACCTGGGATTTCTACATGGCCTACAACCTGTTCCGCATCGCGGGGATCACGCAGGGTATCGCGAAACGGGTGCTCGAGGGCACCGCGGCGAGCGCGCACGCGGTCGAGGCCGGAAGCAAGGCGCCCCTGCTGGCCGGGCTCGGCTGGCAGCAGGTCGAGAAGATTCTGAAACGAGCCGCCTAGGAGAAGAGAATGGACTTCGAATATTCGCCCAAGGTCAAGGAACTGCAGAAGAAGCTCGTGGCCTTCATGAACGAGCACATCTATCCGAACGAGAAGGCCTGGTACGATCACTGTAACGGCGCCAACCGCTGGCAGCCTGTGCCCGTCATCGAGGAGCTCAAGCCCAAGGCGCGCGCCGCGGGCCTGTGGAACCTGTTCCTGCCGCGCTCGCCGCGCGCGCCCGAAGGCCTGTCGAATCTCGAGTACGCGCCACTGTGCGAGATCATGGGCCGCGTGGCCTGGGCGCCGGAAGTATTCAACTGCTCGGCGCCGGACACCGGCAACATGGAGACGATCGAGCGCTACGGCACCGAGGCGCAGAAAGACGAATGGCTTGAGCCCTTGCTCCAGGGCAAGATCCGCTCGGCGTTCCTGATGACCGAGCCAGCGGTGGCCTCCTCGGATGCGACCAACATCCAGACCCGCATCAAGCTCGAGGGCGACCACTACGTCGTCAATGGCACCAAGTGGTGGTCCTCGGGCGCAGGCGACCCGCGCTGCAAAGTCTACATCCTGATGGGAAAGACCTCGCCCGACAATCCGTCGCGCCACAGCCAGCAGTCGATGATCCTGGTGCCGGCCGGCCTGCCGGGGATCAGGATCGTGCGTCATCTCAAGGTGTTCGGCTACGATGATGCGCCGCACGGTCACATGGAGATCGAGCTCAGGGACGTGCGCGTGCCGGCGTCCAACATTCTGCTCGGCGAGGGGCGTGGCTTCGAAATCGCGCAGGGCCGCCTCGGACCGGGGCGCATCCATCACTGCATGCGCCTGATCGGCCAGGCCGAACGCGCGCTAGAGAAGATGTGCAAGCGCGCGACCAGCCGTGTCGCCTTCGGCCGCACGGTCGCAGAGCAGGGCGTGACGCGCGAGCGCATCGCCGAGGCGCGGATCATGATCGATTCGGCGCGCTTCATGGTGCTGAACGCGGCCTGGAAGATGGATACGGTCGGCAACAAGGTGGCGCGCAAGGAGATCGCGATGATCAAGGTGCTGGCGCCGAACATGGCCTGCCAGGTCATCGACTGGGCGATGCAGGCCCACGGTGGCGGCGGGGTCGCGGAGGACTTCGGTCTTGCCGCCGCGTACGCGCACGCGCGCACTCTGCGCTTCGCCGACGGTCCGGACGAGGTTCATCGCAACCAGATCGCGAAGCTCGAGATCGGCGAGCAGACGACAGTCGCAGAAGCGGTGGCGCCGAAGAAGCGCAATTGATTCGAGGAGAGTTCATGCTCAAGTTGTGCGGTTTCCATGTCAGCAACTATCACAACAAGGTGCGCCTTGCGCTGCTGGAGAAGGGCATTCCGTTCCAAGAGGACGCGGGATGCAAGCCCTCGCAGGAGGAGCCCTTTCTGGCGCGCTCGCCGCTCGGCAAGGTGCCGTTCATGGAGGTCGACGGCGTAGTGCTTACCGAGTCGCAGGTGATCTGCGAGTACCTCGAGGACGCCTATCCCGCGAAGCCGCTCTACCCGCGCGACCCCCTCGCCAGGGCGCAGGTGCGTGAGTTGATCCAGTACATCGAGCTGCACATGGAATTGGTGGCGCGCCGCCTCTACCGTGAAGTGTTCTTCGGCGGCAAGGTGTCGGACGAGACCAAGAAGCAGGTCGAGCGCGATCTGGCCAAGGGCGTGCGGAGCTTCGCCACGCGCGCGAGGTTCGAGCCCTACGTCGCGGGCAGGGAATTCTCGCTCGCCGACTGCTCGGCCTACGTCCACCTGCCACTGGTGTCGATGGCAAGCAAGGTCGCCTTCGGGCGCGATTTCCTCGACGGCCTGCCGCAGGTCAAGCCCTACATCAAGCTGCTCGGGGAGCGCCCGGCGTTCGCGCGCGTGAGCGAAGACCGCAAGGCCGCCCAGGCCGCGATGGCCGGAAAGTAAGCGCCGCGGTGCACGGTTTCGCGCCGCTCGGGGACTACTTGCGCTTCGCCGTCACGCTGACGGCGGTCCTCGATCCGTTCCTCGCCGTGCCGATTTTCGTCAGCCTAACCGCGCAGCGGCCGGAGCTCGAGCGCACACGCCTCGCGCGCGTGGTAACGCTGACGGTGTTTCTCGTGCTCTCGGGCGCGGCGCTGTTTGGGGAGGCCCTGCTGACCCTGATCGGCGCAAGCCTGCCGGCGTTTCGCGTCGGCGGCGGACTGGTGCTGCTACTGATGGCGCTAGCGATGCTGAATGCGCGCGTTGGCGGCGTGCGCCAGTCTGCGGCCGAGGCCGAGGAGCTGGAATCGGGCGAAGTCTCGGGCGTGGTGCCGCTCGCCGTGCCGCTGCTCGCGGGGCCGGGCGCGATCAGCACTACGATCATCGCGGCGCAGGCGCGCTCGCTGCTTCACCTCGCCGCGATCGTCGGCTGCGTCGCGGCCGTATGCGCGCTGCTTTGGCTCGTGATGCGCTTTGCTCACGCGCTGGCGCCGCGCATGGGCACCACCGGGCTCAATATCGCGACGCGGCTTCTCGGCTTGCTGCTTACCGCAATCGCGATCCAGACCATGGCCGAAGGGATGCTGGATCTCTTCCCAGGCCTGCGTTGATTCAAGTCTGCTTCGGCACGGGGCGAGGGCGGCCGCTGGCGTCGATCGCTACGTAAGTGAGGGTCGCCTCGGTGACCTTGACCACCTCGGGATCGTGCGGGCGCCGCTCGGCGTAGACCTCGACGTTGACGGTGACTGAAGTATTGCCTATGCGCACCACGTCGGCATAGAACGAAAGCACGTCGCCGATCTGCACCGGCTGCTTGAACACGAATGAGTTGACCGCTACCGTCGCGACGCGGCCGCGCGCGAGGCGGCCGGCGACGGTGCCGCCTGCGACGTCCACCTGCGCCATGATCCAGCCGCCGAAGATGTCGCCGTTCTGATTCGAGTCGGCCGGCATGGGCACCACGCGCAGCGCGGGCAGCTTGCCCTCGGGTATCTTCATCAGCCGCCTTTCTTGGCTTGCAGATAGTGCATCGGGCCGCCGCGGAACGGCGGGAAGCCCGTGCCGAAGATCAGTCCGGCATCGATCAGATCGACGTCTCCGACGATGCCCTCGGCGAGAACTGCCTGCGCCTCGGTCAGGTAGGGTTCGATCAGCGACTCGACCATGTCCGCCCGCAGTTCGCCGGGTTTGCGCTTTACCGTTTTCCCGTTGACGTAGTGGTACATGCCCTGCCCGGTCTTCTTGCCGAGCTTGCCTAGCGCAACCTTGTTCAGCAGCACGCGAGGCGCGTCGGGCTCGCCGCCCGCGCCTTTTTTCGCCAATTCCTTGCCGGCAGCGAGGCAGATGTCCAGCCCGACGGTGTCAGCCAGCTCGATCGGCCCCATCGGCATGCCGAAGGACTCCATTGCCGCGTCGATGGTTTCCGGCTGTATCGCCTCGTCCACCATGCGGAAGGCGTTCTGCATATAGGGACCGAGCACGCGGTTGACCAGGAACCCCGGCGAGTCCTTGACCGGCAGCGGCAGCTTGTCGATGCGGCGCACGAACGCGGCGGCCTTCTGCGCCAGCACGGGATCGGTGCGCTCGCCCGAAACGACTTCGACTAGCATCATCTGCGGCACCGGGTTGAAGAAGTGGATCCCGACCAGGCGCGACGGATTCTTGAGTGCGCTCGCGATGTCGGCCAGCTTGAGGCTGGAGGTGTTGGACGCGAGGATGGCGCCGGGCTTGGCCGCCGCCTCGAGCTTGCCGAACAATTCGCGCTTCGCCTCGATGTTCTCGAAGATCGCTTCGATTATGACGTCGGCATGCGCGGCGCCGGCCCCGGCCACATCGGGGGTCAGGCGATCCAGTGCATCGCGCACGCGGCGCTTGTCGCGCAGTCTACGCCCGAACAGCTTCGCGGCGCGCCTGAGTGCCGGCGCGATGCGCTCGGGCGAGGTGTCCTGCAGCGTGACTCTGATCCCCCGCATCGCGCACAGCGCCGCGATGTCGCCTCCCATCACTCCCGCCCCGACCACGTGCACGTGATCCGGATCGAAATCGGTCGCCTTGCCGAGCGACTTGAGACGCTCCTGCAGGAAGAAGACGCGAATCAGATTGCCCGTCGTCGGGTGGTCGAACAGCGCCCTGAGCGAGCATGCGGGATCGTCCGCGGCGGCAAAGGGGTCGCCGTCGTACTTTCGCCACAGCTCGAGAATCGCGTACGGCGCTGGGTAGTGCTCCGGGTTGGCGCGCCGCGCGACCTGCTTGCGCGCCTGCGAAGCGACGAAGTTGCGCAGCGGCCCGAGCATCAGGCGCTGCGTCAGCGGCAGCCGGCGGACTGCAGGCGCCTCGAGCGTCAGTATGCGCGCGGTGTTTTCGAGGATTCTGAGCGGCACGGCCTGGTCCACCAATCCCATGCGCTTGGCGCGCCGCGCATCAACCGCGCGCCCGGTGAGCATCATGTCGAGTGCCGCGGCCGGGCCGACGCGCCTGGGCAGCCATTGCACGCCGTGCCAGGTAGGCATGATGCCGAGCATCACCTCGGGAAAGGCAAGGCGCGTCTTGGGATCGTCGAGCGCGACTCGGTAGCGGCACGCCAGCGCGAGCTCGAGCCCGCCGCCCATGCAAAAGCCGTTGATCAGTGCCGTGGTGGGGAAGGGTAGGCGCGAGAGCTTGTCGAACAGGTCCCAGCCGAAGCGCGTGAACGCGAGCGCCTCGTCGGCGCTCTCGAAGCGGGTGAATTCCTCGACGTCGGCGCCGGCGATGAAGTTATCCTTGCCGGAGCGGATGATCAGGCCCGCGGGCTTCGCGGCGGCAATTTCGTCCAGTGCGGCCGAAAGCTCCTGGAGCGCCTCGCGCGAGAAGGTATTGGCCGACGCACCCTGCCTGTCGAAAGTCAGCCAGACCAGCCCCTGGCGGTCCTTGTCCCAGCGGAAGTGCCTCATCAGAGCGCCTCCAGCAGCATCGCGCCGCCCAGCCCGCCGCCGATGCAGATCGCAGCGATGCCGCGCCTGGCGTTGTTGCGCTTGAGCGTCTTGAGCAGGTGCAGCACGATGCGCGCGCCTGAGGCGCCGACTGGATGGCCGATCGCCACCGCGCCGCCGTCGACGTTCAACTTGTCTTCGTCGAGGGCGCCCAGCGCTCCGTCCAGGCCGAGCTGCTCGCGGCAATAGGCCTCGTCCTTCCACGCAGCGAGGCAGGCCAGCACCTGTGCCGCGAATGCCTCGTTGATCTCCCAGTAGTCCAGGTCGTTGAGCGCGAGACCGTTGCGCTTCAGGATCGGCGTCGCGGCGTGCACTGGCCCGAGCCCCATTTGCGCCGGATCCAGGCCGGCCCATTCCGAATCGACGATGCGGCCGAGCGGCTCCAGCCCGTGCCGCGCCACCGCCTCCTCGGAGGCGAGAATAAGCCAGGCGCTGCCGTCGGTTATCTGCGAGCTGTTGCCAGGCGTGACGTTGCCGTACTTGCGGTCGAAGAAGGGCTTTAGCTTGCCCAGCTTATCGAGCGACGCGTCGCGCCGCAGGCCGTCGTCGAGCATATAGGTGTTGCCGTCGCGGTCGTACAGCGCTTCGAGCTCGCCGCCGCCCGCGGCGAGGTAGCCTGCGTCCTGCGCCGCGGCCACACGCTGGTGGCTGAGGACCGAGTACGCGTCCATCTGCTCGCGCGTGATGCCGAAGCGGTGCGCCAGGTTCTCCGCCGTCTGCCCCATCAGCAGGCCGACGATCGGGTCGGTGAGGCCCTTCATGATGCCGATCACCGGCGCGAGGTACTTCAGGCGCAGCTTCCCCAGTTGCCTGGCTTTCTGCCCCAGCGACTTCGTCTGGTACCAGTCCGCCAGCCACAGCGTCATCGCGTCGGACACCAGCAGTGGCGCGCGCGACAGTGCGTCGACGCCGCCCGCGAGCATGAGATTGGAGCGCCCGGCGAGGATATTGTTGGCGCCCGAATCCAGCGCTTGCATGCCGGAGGCGCAATTGCGCATCACGGTCCAGCCGGGCACCTTCTGCCCGCAGCCCATGCGCAGTGCGGCGACGCGGCCGATATTGACCTCGTCGACTGAGGGCGCGGCGCAGCCCAGGATCACCTCGTCCAGCTCGGTGGGCTCGAACTTCTGGCGCAGCAGCAGCGCGCGGCCCGCCTGCGTGGCGAGGTCGCTGGCGGCAAACGGGCCCGGGCGGTTCTTCGCCTTGAGGAACGGCGTGCGCGCGCCGTCGACCACGTAAACGGCTTTGGCGGTCATGGTCAGGCCGCCTTTGCCGCCGGCGCCTGCTCCTTCACCAGCTTCTGTACGACCGCGGCGCGGCCGAAGTCCTGCTCGAAATCGTCGACCTTGATGACTTCCCTGCGCAGCGCCTCTTTCCTTGACCACTGCGCGTAATCCTCTGCGCTGATCACGCCGCGGTCGCGCGCCAGCGCGGCTGCGTCGGTGTCTGCCCGCGGCGCGATTGCTCCGCGCTTGATGGCATCGCGCAGCTTGCGCTCGATGGCCTCGCAGGCGATCGTTGCGGCAAGCGCGGCTTCGAGCTTGGCAGTCGGGTCGGCCTCGGAGCGTGCGAGGTACATGCCTGCAGTGAGGCGGTCGCGCGCCGCGCCCGGCGCGAGCAGCAGCTGCGCGCACTGGTAGTTGAGGCGGTCCGAGGGCGGCACGAAGCGCTTGCCGAGCGGGAACAGCACCGCGCGTAGCTTGAGCGCCGCCAGGCGGCTGGGGAAATTCGTGATGATCGCGTCGAGTGCCTGCTGCGCCTGGTAGAGCGCATCCTGCACCGAGTGTTCGAGCAGTGGCAGGTCTTCGCGCATGCGGCCCTGGTCCTCGTAGCGCTTGAGCGTCGCGGAGGCGAGGTACATCGCCGCCAGCACGTCGCCCAGGCGCGCCGAGATCTTCTCCTTCCTCTTCAGCGAGCCGCCCAGGACGAGCATCGAGACGTCGGCAGCGAAGGCGAACCCGGCCGAGATGCGCGACAAATCCCTGTAGTAGTCCCGCGTCTCGGGCGCGGCGCGCGCGGGCGCAGAAGCGAATGCCGATCCGGTGAGCGCATGGGCGAAGGCGCGCGCGCCGTTGCCGATCGTGTGTCCGACGTGCGCGAACAGCGCAGCGTCGAATTCGCGCGACGCCTCATCCCCGCGCATGTCCTTCGCGGCGCGCATCTCGCGCAGCACGTAGGGGTGGCAGCGGATCGCACCCTGGCCGAAGATGATCAGGCTGCGCGTGAGGATGTTTGCGCCTTCCACCGTGATGCCGACCGGCACCACCTGGTAACCGCGCCCGATCCAATTGTTCGGCCCGAGGCAGATACCCTTGCCGCCGTGGATATCCATTGCGTCGTCGATCACTTTGCGCACGCGCTCGGTCATGTGGTACTTGGCGATGGCGGAGATCACAGCCGGCTTCTCGCCCGCGTCGACCGCGCCCGCGGTCATCACGCGGGTAGCATCCATCAGGTAGCAATTGGCCGCGATCCGCCCGAGGGCCTCTTCGACGCCTTCGAGCTTGCCGATCGGGGTCTTGAACTGGCTGCGCACGCGGGCATAGGCACCGGTATAGCGCGCCATGGCCTTCGCGCCCCCGACTGACGAGGTCGGCAGCGAGATCGAGCGCCCCGCGGCAAGGCAGCCCATCAGCATCATCCAGCCCTTGCCCGCGTACTCGCGCCCGCCGATGATCCATTCGAGCGGCATGAACACGTCTTTGCCCGAATTCGGCCCGTTCTGAAATACCGCGTTCAGCGGCAGGTGGCGGCGGCCGATCTCGACCCCCGGGTGGCTGGTCGGCACCAGCGCGCAAGTGATGCCGAGGTCCTCCTCGCCGCCGAGCAGGCGCTCGGGATCGTACAGTCGGAAGGCCAGGCCGAGCAGCGTCGCCACCGGCCCGAGCGTGATGTAGCGCTTGTCCCAGGTGACGCGCATACCGAGCACTTCCTTGCCCTGGTGCATGCCGCGGCACACGATGCCGAAATCGGGGATCGCCGCGGCATCCGAGCCGGCCTCTGGGCTGGTAAGCGCGAAGCACGGGATTTCCATTCCTTTGGCCAGCCGCGGCAGGTAGTGATTCTTCTGCTCTTCGGTGCCGTAGTGCAGCAGCAGCTCGGCCGGTCCGAGCGAGTTTGGCACCATCACGCTCACCGCGACGGCATTCGAGCGCGTCGCGAGCTTCATCACCACCGCGGAGTGCGCCAGCGCCGAGAACCCCAGTCCGCCGTAATTCTTCGGGATAATCATGCCGAGAAAGCCCTTGTCCTTCATGAACTGCCACGCACGCGGCGGGAGATCCTGGCGCTCATGCGTGATTTCCCAGTCGTCGCACATCGCGCACAGCTCTTCGCACGGGCCATCGACGAAGGCCTGCTCTTCCGACGTGAGTTTAGGCGCGGGCACGGCCAGCAGCTTGTCCCAGTCCGGGCGGCCGGAAAACAGGTCGCCGTCCCACCACACGGTGCCGGCGTCGATCGCCTCGCGCTCGGTTTGCGACATGTCCGGCAAGATGCGGCGATAGAGTGCGAGCAGCGGATCGCTGATTACGGCCCGCCGCAGCGGGCCGACGAACACCAGTGCGAGCACGAATGCCGCGACGCAGGCGATGATCAATCCGAGCATGAGTTTCTCCTCTTTCCTTTTGCTAGGCGGCTTTCCTGACGTTGCGGTGCTGCGGCAGCGGGGCGAGCAGCCCAGCGGCGAGGAACGCCACCAGGCGCGCCTCGAGCAGCTGCGCGTCGTAGCGGTCTTCGGGCTTGCAGCCTGCGATCAGCTGTACCGTGTCAGTCGCTGCCAGCGTGTATGACAACGTGCCGAACATGAAGTGCATGCGCCAGACCAGCTCGTCGCGCGGGACCTCGGGCAGCGCCCGGGCAAAGGCGGCCTTGAAGCGTTCCATGGCGGGCGCGTGCAGCTGGCCGATCAGGCCGCGGATATGTTTTGCCGGCTCGGTATAGGTACGGCCGAGCAGGCGGATGAAGTTTCGCCCCCCTTCCTTCACGTCTTCGATCATGCGCAGGCTGGCGCCGATGAAAGCGCGAATGATTTGCTCGGGCGCGAGCGGCTGCTCGCCGGCCTCCTGCTCGAGGGCATCGAGCGCGCCGATGCGCTCGGCGTTCATCGGGTCGAGCCGGCGGCGGAACAGCGCCTCGATCAGCGCGTCCTTGGAGCCGAAGTGGTAGTTCACTGCGGCCAGGTTGACGTGCGCGGTGGAGGTCAGCAGGCGCATAGATGCCGCCTCGAAGCCATGCTGCATAAACAGCTCTTCGGCCACATCGAGAATGCGGGTGCGAGTTTCGTGTTGCGGCTTGATCGCGCGCAGGGACATAGGGGGTAGGGTGCCGGGATAAATTTCAAACGAACGTTTGAATAGTAGAACGCATGGCCCACGGCGTCAAGCCGGGTCGGCCCGGATGTGCGAGCCTTGGGCCATGAGCGGCGGCTTTCTCTTCGGTCTGGTGCTCGCCTCCATGCTGTGGCTGTTCTTCGTCTTCGGCGCGGTGGTCAACTTCCAGGTCTGGCGCGCGTGGCGCAGAGCCGAGGTCGGCGAACGCGTGCCCTCGGGAATTCCGTTCCTCCCCGGCCTATTCGGCGCCATCGCGATGTTTCTCACCCTGCCCACGCTCGCACGCTGGTTCGGCTGGCAGCCCGGCTGGTGGGGCGCCGTCCTGCTGCCTGTGCCGCTGGTGCTGGACGTCTATTGCCTGGGCTGGATTCTGCTGCTGCCTTTCGGTCGCCGGGGAAGCAAAAGCAACTAGAATCGCTGGTTCCCCATGGCCCGCCGCTCGCACAACTCCGCCCCCACGCAGCCGCTCAGCGGGACCGAGTGGCGCGCCTTCGGGCTGCTGCTGCCGTACCTGCTCGAATACAAGTGGCGCGTGGCGGCCGCGCTCGTCTTCCTCACCGCGGCCAAAGTCGCCAACGTCGGGGTACCGCTGGTGATGAAGGAGGTGGTCGACGGGCTCGACGCGAAGACAGCGATCGTCGCCGTGCCGGCTGCGTTGCTAGCAATCTACGGGCTGCTGCGCTTTTCCACTACGCTGTTCGCCGAACTGCGCGACGTGGTCTTCGTGCGCGTCACCCAGCGCGCGATCCGCCGCGTGGCGCTGGGAGTGTTCCGCCATCTGCACCGGCTGTCGCTGCGCTTTCACCTCGAGCGCCAGACCGGCGGCATGACGCGCGACATCGAGCGCGGCACGCGCGGCATCTCGAGCCTGCTGTCGTATCTGCTGTTCTCGATCATCCCGGTCATCATCGAGTTCACGCTGGTCGGTGCGGTGCTGCTGAAGAAATTCGACTGGCGCTTCGCCGCGATCACCTTCGGCGCGGTGGCGGTCTACATCACCTTCACCGTGGTGGTCACCGAGTGGCGGATGGAGATCCGGCGCCGCGTGAACGAGCTCGATTCGCAGGCCAACACGCGCGCGATCGACAGCCTGCTCAACTACGAGACGGTGAAGTACTTCGGCAACGAGGAGTTCGAGGCCCGGCGCTACGACGAGAACCTGCTCAAGTACGAGAACGCCGCGGTGCAGAACGAGACCTCGCTCGGGCTGCTCAACATCGGCCAGGCACTTATCATCGCCGGGGCTGTGACCGCGCTGATGTTCCTCGCGGCGCAGGGCGTGGTGGCGAAGGCGATGACCCTGGGCGACCTGGTGCTGGTCAACGGCCTGCTGATCCAGCTCTACATCCCGCTCAATTTTCTCGGCATGGTCTACCGCGAGATCAAGCAGGCGCTGACCGACATGGACCGCATGTTCCGCCTGCTGGCGGCGCAGCGCGAGATCGCAGGACCGGCCGGACGCCCCGCCGCTTGCGCCGGGGCCGGCGGCGGTCGCGCTTCGAGCACGTGGATTTCGCCTACGAACCGGCGCGGCGCGATCCTGCATCGGCGTGAGCTTCGCGATCCCGGCGGGCAGCAAGGTCGCCGTGGTGGGCCACTCGCGGCTCGGGCAAGTCGACCCTGGCGCGGCTGCTGTACCGCTTCTACGACGTGAGCGGCGGCGCATCATGGTCGACGGCCAGTGACATCCGCGATGTGCAGCAGCAGTCGCTGCGCGCGGCGATCGGCATCGTGCCGCAGGACACGGTGCTGTTCAACGACAGCGTCGACTACAACATCGCCTACGGCCGGCCCGATGCGACGCGCAGCCGACGTGGTCGAGGCCGCGCGCGCAGCGCATATCCACGATTTCATCGCAGAGCCTGCCGGCCGGCTACGAGACGATGGTCGGCGAGCGCGGCCTCAAGCTCTCCGGCGGGGAGAAGCAGCGGGTGGCGATCGCGCGCGCGCTGCTCAAGAACCCGCCGCATCCTGATCTTCGACGAGGCCACCTCGGCGCTCGACTCGAAGTCCGAGAAGGCGATCCAGGCCGAGCTCGAGCGCATTTCGCATGGGACGCACCACCCTTGTCATCGCTCACCGCCTCTCCACCGTGATGGATGCCGACCAGATCCTGGTGCTGGGCCAGGGCCGCATCGTCGAGCGCGGCAGCCACCGTGAGCTGCTGGCCGCCGGAGGGGAGTACGCGCGCATGTGGGCGCTGCAGCAACAGGCCGCGGCCGCGGAGGAGACGCTGGAGCGGGTTAAGGCGGCCTGAGGCCCGGGCCGCAGGGCTTATTTCACGTTCTTTCGAGATACGGGGGGTAGCCCCTTATTTTTGCTTGCGTTTTTTTTGGGGCCTGCTATACACTGCGGGCATGCAACAACAATCAGAACGACAGCTGCATCAATTGGAGAAAATCGTCGCAGTGTTCGCGCTGCTCGCGGTGCTGTTGCTCACCGTCGGGTTCGCGCAGGCACAGACTGGCAAGGTGTTCCTGCGCTCCAGCGCGGTGCTGGTGCAGGACGCCAACAGCGGCCAGACGATTCTTGCCAAGAATTCCGACTCGGTGATGCCGATCGCGTCGATCACCAAACTGATGACCGCGATGGTTCTGCTCGACAGCGGTGTCGACATGAAGCAGCGGGTCGTCGTCAGCAGGGAAGACGTCGACAGGCTCAAGGGCACGCATTCCCGCCTGCGGCCCGGCTCGAGCCTGACGCGCGACGACCTGCTGCTGCTCGCGCTCATGGCGTCCGAAAACCGCGCTGCGGCGGCGCTGGCGCGCACCTATCCCGGCGGCACCGAGGCTTTCGTCGCGGCGATGAACGCGAAGGCGCGCGCGCTCGGCCTGCAGGACACGCATTACGTCGATCCGACCGGACTCAATTCGGACAACGTGTCGAGTCCGCGCGATCTCGCGCGGCTGGTCAAGGCAGCCGCCGACTACCCGCAGATCCGGGCCTACACGACGCGTGGCAGGGCGAAAGTCGAGGCGCGCGGGCGCATGCTGGCGTACCACAATACGAACCGGCTGGTGTCCAACCCGCACTGGGACATCGACCTTTCCAAAACCGGCTACATCAGCGAGGCGGGCCGCTGTCTGGTGATGCAGGTGACGGTGGCCTCGCGCGAACTGATCGTCGTGTTGCTCGATTCCTGGGGCAAGTACTCGCGTATCGGCGACGCCAACCGCATCCGCAAGTGGCTCGAGAGCAGCGCGCTGGCCGACTCGCGCGGCTGAGCGGGCGAGGCGCAGTCAGCTTTTTCGGTACTGCGGTCGGCGCGGACGGATTCCTCGACGACGTCATTTCCGGCCTCTCGCAGCCGCAGAAGGCCCTGCCCCCGAAGTACCTGTACGACGCCGAGGGCAGCCGCCTGTTCGAGCGCATCTGCCGCCTGCGCGAGTACTACCCCACGCGCACCGAGCTCGGGCTTACCAAGCGGCACATGCGCGAGATCGTGCGCTTCGCGGGCGAGCGCTGCGAGCTGATTGAGTACGGCAGCGGGGAGAGCGTCAAGACGCGCATGCTGATCGAGCATCTCAGGCCGTCGCGCTATGTTCCGGTCGAAATCTCGGAGGCCGCACTGCGCGACGCGGCGGCGGCTCTCGCGCGCGAATTCCCCTGGCTCGACATCGCCGCAGTGGTGGGCGACTTTTCACGCCCACTCAAGCTGCCCCCGCGTGGCGCGCGCAAGGCGCGCAGGCGCGTGGCCTACTTTCCGGGCTCGACCATCGGCAATCTGTCGCCTTCGGAAGCGGAAGGATTCCTGCGCATGACTCGCGCCCAGGTCGGCGCGAGCGGCGCGATGCTGGTGGGAGTCGACCTGAAGAAGGACCCCAACGTGCTGCATGCCGCGTACAACGACGCCAAGGGCGTCACGGCGGCGTTCAACCTGAACTATCTGGCACGTATCAATCGCGAGCTCGGCGCAGACTTCGATCTGCGGCGCTTTCGGCACTACGCCTTCTACAACGCTTCGCGAGGCAGGATCGAGATGCACCTCGTGTCGCTCGCCTGCCAGAGCGTGCGCGTCGGGCGCAGCCGCTTCCAGTTTGACGTCGGCGAAACTATCCACACCGAGAACTCCTGGAAATATTCCGTGGAGGAGTTCCAGGCGCTTGCGGCCGAGGCGGGTTTCCGCGCCGCGCGCGTGTGGCGCGACCGCCGCGGCCTGTTCTCCCTTCACGGACTAACCGCGGACGAGTGAGCGCTAGGGGTTGCTGAGGACGACGGCACCGTTGGCGGTGCTGTAAGTGAAGCTGCGCACCGTCGAGGTGTCCTTGCGGTAGGTGAAGGTGCAGGTGGTGCCACTGCCCTGTGCGCGGTATTCCGTCGAGGCGCTCGCCGCGGTGCTGATCGAGGGCGCGAGCGAGAGCACCCCGTTCCAGATCTGCAGGCAGCGGTTGGCGTTCACGTTGCCGTTGTTGCCGTTGGTCGACGATGGGTAGCAATTCGAATTGAAATCGACGATGCCGGCGCCGAACCCGGGCAGGTTGTCCTGTCCCGCGTAGCCCTTGACCAGGCAGCTCAGGTGGGCGAGCGAAACCGCCGAAGAAAATGCGCCGGCGCTCTGCGCCACCGAGGCCTTGTAGGTATCGGCTTTCAGGTCGAGGAATTGCGGCACGGCGACCGCAGCGAGGACGCCGAGAATCACGATGACAACGATCAGCTCGATCAGGGTGAATCCGCTCGCTTTTCGCCGGCTTCGGCGTCGCATCCGAACGCGCGGGCGTTAGGCGGCGCCGATGCGCGCCGCCGGGCGGTGGCCGATGGCGCGCGAGATGCGGTCGGCGGCTTCCTTCACCAGCGGGCCCCACTGCGGCTTCATGCGATCGGCCGGCGTCGACAGCGACAGCCCGGCGATCAATGCGCCGCTGTCGTTGCGCACCCCGGCCGCAACGCAGCGCACGCCGATTTCCGCCTCCTCGTTGTCGGTTGCGTAGCCCTGGCGCTGAATGCGTTCGAGGTCCCGCTCGAGCAGCGCTATGGTGCTGAGCGTGTTGCGCGTGTGTGGCGCGAGACCGGTTCGCTTGGCGTAGTCGCGCAGCCTGGCGAATCCGTCTTCGAGCAGAAACAGCTTGCCCGCGGCGGTGATGTGCAGCGCTGCGCGCGCGCCGATCGCGTGCACGATGCGCATCGCGGAGCGGCCGGCCGAGGTGCGCTCGACGTACACGATCTCGTCGTCGTGGCGCACCGATAGATTGGCGGTTTCCCCGGTCTGCGCATGCAGCTCGCGCATCACAGGCAGCGCCAGCTCGCGCACGCTGATGCGGGATTTGACAAGGGTGCCGAGCTCGAGCAGGCGCATGCCGAGCCGGTAGCTGCCGGGCTCGATGCGATCGACCAGACGGTCGGCGGCCATCGCGGCGAGAATGCGGTGCGCGGTCGAGGGGTGCAGCCCGGTGTACTGCGCGACCTGCTTCAGTCCGAGCGGCTCGGGGTGCTTCGCGAGCACGTCGAGCAGCTTCATCATTCGCTCGATCACCTGGATCGGGCTCTTCTGGTCGTCTTTGGACTTTGCTTTGGCGCTGGACACGGAATTGCTGCGTAGCATCATAGGAACCAGCCGATTGTATCTCACGATGTGAAATCGGGCGAGGCGGCAGCGTGTTATCCTTTATCGCTGTTTCGTCTCTGTTTCGAAAAGGAAAAATCTCTCTCCATGTCCAGCGGACGCCGCGTCGGCCTGTTCGTCACCTGCCTGGTGGACATGATGCGGCCGCGCATCGGCTTTGCCGCCCTCAAGCTGCTCGAGGGCGCTGGATTCGAAGTGGTGGTGCCGGCGATGCAGACCTGCTGCGGCCAGCCGGGCTGGAATTCCGGCGAGCGCAGTTCCGCGCGCGCATTGGCCGAAAAGCTGATCGGCGAATTCGAGGGCTGCGACTACCTGGTCGCGCCGTCGGGCTCGTGCACCGGCATGATCAAGACTCATTACCCGGCGCTGTTTGAGGGCGAGGGTGCGTGGCTCGCGCGCGTCGAGGCCCTTAGCGCAAAGAGCTGGGAGCTCACCGATTTCCTGGTGAACGTCGCCCGGCTCGAGCTGCCGCCCGGGCGCTTCCGCGGCGCGATCACCTACCACGATTCCTGCGCCGGCCTGCGCGAGCTCGGCGTCAAGCAGCAGCCGCGCCGGCTGCTGGCCAAGATGCCGGGTGTGACGCTTGCCGAAATGAAGGACAGCGAGACCTGCTGCGGTTTCGGCGGCACGTTTTCGATCAAGTTCGGTGAAATCTCGGCCGCGATGGCCGAGACCAAGTGCGAAAACATCGCCGCTTCGGGCGCGGGGACGGTGGTGCTGGGCGACCTCGGCTGCATGCTCAACATCGAGGGCCGGCTGCGCCGCCGGGGCGATGAGTCCACGAGCGTGCTGCACGTGGCCGAGGTGCTCGCCGGGGAGTTCGACTGATGCGCCTGCAGTCGATGCAGTTCAAGGCGCGCGCGCACGGCGCGCTCGCCGACGCCAGGCTGCAGAGCGTGTTCAAGCGCTTCGGCAGCGGCTTCGTCGACAAGCGCGCCGCCGCGCGGGAGGCCTACGGCATCGAGGCGTTCGAGGCGCTGCGCGACGCGAGCGCGGCGATCCGCGACCGCGGGCTGGCCAACCTTGACGCCTGGCTGCTGCGCTTCGAGGAACAGGCGACGCGTAGCGGCAGCACCGTGCTGTGGGCCAAGGACGCGGCCGAAATCCGCCGCCATGTGCTCGAGATCTGCGCGCGCCATGGCGTGAAGAAAGCGATCAAGTCGAAGTCCATGGTCTCGGAGGAGGCCGGGCTGAACGAGGCGCTCGAGGCTGCCGGCGTCACGCCGGTCGAGACAGACCTCGGCGAGTACATCATCCAGCTGGCGAAGGAGCCGCCTTCGCACATCATCGCGCCCGCAATCCACAAGGACAAGGAGCAGGTCTCGGACCTGTTCGCCGAGCACCACCACCGCCCGCGCCTGACCGACACCGAGGCGCTCACGCGCGAGGCGCGCGAGATGCTGCGCGGGCATTTCCTGAGCGCCGACCTCGGCATCTCGGGCGGCAATTTCCTGGTGGCCGAGACCGGCTCGGTCGCGATCGTCACCAACGAGGGCAACGGCCGCATGGTGACTACGCTGCCGAAGGTGCACATCGCGATCACCGGCATCGAGAAGGTGATTCCCACCCTCGAGGACCTGTCGACGCTCAACCGCGTGCTGCCGCGCTCGGCGACCGGGCAGGATATCGAGAACTACTTCACCATCGTCACCGGCCCGCGCCGCGAGGGCGACCTCGACGGCCCGGAGCACATGTACGTGATCCTGGTCGATGCCGGCCGCACCAGGCTGGTCGGCAGCGACATGCAGGAGATGCTGCGCTGCATCCGCTGCGGCGCGTGCATGAACCACTGCCCGGTCTTCCAGACCGTGGGCGGGCACGCCTACGGCTGGGTCTACCCGGGGCCGATGGGCTCGGTGCTGACGCCGGTGTACAAGGGGATCGAGAACGCGCTCGACCTGCCGCAGGCCGCGACGCTGTGCGGCGCCTGCGAGGTTGCTTGTCCGGTGAAGATCCCGCTGCCGGAGCTGCTGCGCAAGCTGCGCGAGCGGCAGATGCAGGCCGGCTTGCGGCCCTGGCGCGAGCGCGCGGGATTCCGCCTCTGGGCCTTCGCCGCGAAGCGGCCACGCCTGTACGCGCTCGTTACCCGCATTGGCGTGCGCGCGCTCAGGCTGATGGGCGGCACCAAGGGCCGCATCTCCCGGCTTCCGCTCGGCTCGGGCTGGACGCTCGGGCGCGACATGCCCTCGCCCGAGGGACGCACCTTCCGCGAGCTCTACGCCGCGCGGCGCGGGAAGTAGTTCCGGCGGCGGGCAGGGGATGGACGAAGCCGCCGCGCTCGACCAGCAACTGATCGAGCTGCTGCGCGGCCTCGCGCGCGAGCTTCACCCGCAGGATCCCTCGATCGAGCGCCTCGGGCTCGATCATTCGCTCGAGCGCGACTATGGGCTGGACAGCCTGGCGCGTGTAGAGCTTGCGGCCCGCATCGAGCACGCGCTCGGCGTGCGTCTGCCCGAGGAGGCATTCAGCGAGGCCGAGAGCGCGCGTGACCTGCTCGGCATCGTTGGCTCGGCGCCGCGCTCGGTCGGGGGCGCGCCCGCGGCCGTGCCCGCCGCGGTTCCGCGCGAGGCGCCGGCGGCGGAGCATCCGGCGCTGGCGGCCGAGACGCTTACCGAGGCGCTCGACTGGCATCTCGCGCGCCATCCTGAGCGGATCCACATCACCCTTTACGGCGAGCGCGACGCGGCCGAGGAAATCAGCTTCGGCGCGCTGGGCGAGGCGGCGCGCGCCTTCGCTGCCGGGCTCGCGGCGCGCGGCGTCGCGCCGGGCGAGCGCGTGGCAATCATGCAGCCGACCAGTCGCGGCTTCTTCGTTGCGTTCTACGGCGCGCTGCGCGCCGGCGCGATCCCGGTTCCGCTCTACCCGCCGGCGCGGCCGGCGCAGCTCGAGCAGCATTTCCGGCGCATCGCGGGCATCGTCGCCAACAGTGGCGCGCGCATCTTCGTTACCGTCGAGGCGGCGAAGACCTTTGCCCACGTGCTGCAGGCGCACGCCGAGGCGCTCGGCGACGTTCTCACCGTCGAAGAGATATTGCAGGTCGACGGCGCCGCGCCGGCGCACCGCGCGGCGCCCGGCGACACCGCTTTCCTGCAATACACCTCCGGCAGCACGGGACGGCCCAAGGGCGTGGTGTTGTCGCACGCGAACCTGGTCGCCAACATTCGCGCAATGGGCGCCGCGGCGCAGGCCGGCCCGGCCGACGTCTTCGTTTCCTGGCTGCCGCTGTACCACGACATGGGACTGATCGGCGCCTGCCTGGGCGCGCTGATGTTCGGCTACCCACTGGTGTTGCTGTCGCCACTTGCTTTTCTTTCGCGCCCCGAGCGCTGGCTGCGGCGCATCGCGCATCACCGCGGCACGCTCACTTCGGCGCCGAACTTCGCTTACGAGCTGTGTCTGAGCAAGCTCTCGGAGCGTGAGCTCGAAGCCCTCGACCTGTCCTCGCTGCGGCTCGCGTTCAACGGCGCCGAAGCGGTGAGCGCGGAGACGGCCGAGCGCTTCAATGAGCGCTTCGCGGCCTACGGCCTGCGGCGCGAGGCGATGACCCCGGTCTACGGGCTCGCCGAAGCCTGCCTCGGCGTGACCTTCCCGCCGCTCGGGCGCGGCCTGCTGATCGACCGCCTCGACCGCGCCGCGCTGCAGCGCCAGGGCGTTGCGCGCCCGGCGCGCGCAGGCGACCCCCTGCCGCTGCGCGTGGTGGCCTGTGGCCGCGCGCTGCCGGGGCATGCGGTCCGCGTGGTCGATTCCGCCGGCCGCGAGCTGGGCGAGCGGGTCGAGGGCCGCATCCAGTTCAGTGGACCCTCCGCCTCAAGCGGCTACTTCGAGAATCCAGAGGACAGCGCGCGCCTGATCGATGATGGCTGGCGCAACACCGGCGACCTGGGCTATCTCGCGGCGGGTGAGCTTTATCTCACCGGACGCGAGAAGGACCTGATCATCCGCGGCGGGCACAACATCCATCCGATGGAAATCGAGCAGGCGGCCGGCGAAGTGAAAGGCGTCCGTCACGGTGGCGTCGCGGTGTTCGCCTCCGCCGCGCGCGGCATGGGCGAGCGCCTGATCGTGCTCGCCGAAACGCGCGAGACGCGCGAAGAGGAGCGCGCGCGCATGATCGGCGAGATCAATCGCCTCGCGCTCGACCTGGTCGGCATGCCGCCGGACGAAGTGGTGCTCGCGCCGCCGCGCAGCGTGCTCAAGACCTCCAGCGGCAAGATTCGGCGTGGCGCCTGCCGCGAGCTGTACGAGCGCGGCGCGCTCGGCGCCGGCCAGCGGCCGGCCTGGCTGCAGCTCGCGCTGCTCGAGCTCGAGGGCCTGTCCGCGCGCGCGTCGCGCGCGCTGCGCCGTGCGCTCGAGCGGCTTTGGGGCGCCTGGGCCTGCGCAGTGATCGGCGCGGTCGGCCTGTCGGTGTGGGCGCTGCTCGCGCTGACGCGCGACCCGGCGCGGGCGCGCTCCCGCGCGCACGGCGCGGCGAGGCTGGCGTTCTTCCTCGCCGGTGCGAGGCCGCGCGTCGAGGGTGCCGAACACCTTGCCGCAGGCAGCGCGGTCGTGGTCTGCAACCACGCCAGCTACCTCGACGGCATTCTGCTTAGCGCCGCGCTGCCGCCGTGCATCGTGTTCGTCGCCAAGCGCGACCTCGCGCCGCAGCGTCTGGCGGGGACCCTGTTGCGCCGTCTGGGCACTCTTTTCGTCGAGCGCGTCGACGCCGCGCGCAGCGTCGAGGACCACCGCGCAATCGAACAGAACGCGCGTGCGGGCCTGGCCCCGGTGGTGTTCCCCGAGGGCACCCTGCGGCGCGAGCCCGGACTGCTGCCGTTTCGCATGGGCGCCTTCGTCGCCGCGACCCAGGCCGGCGTGCCGGTGGTGCCGGTGGTGATCCGCGGCACCCGCAGCATGCTTCCCGACGGCATCTGGTTCCCGCGCCGCGCGACGCTAGAGGTGCTGGTGGGCGAGCCGATCGCGCCCGAGGGCGACGGCTGGCACGCCGCGATCGCGCTGCGCGACAAGGCGCGCGCGGCCATCCTTGCGCGCAGCGGCGAGCCGGATGCGCCTGCGGCGCGGGTCGACTTCAGGGCCTTGAGCGGCGGCTAGGGCTATACAATGCCCCCCGACAAACATCGGGTCGGGGGAGACGGCGCATGGCGGAGCATTCCGGCGGCGAACTGGTCGCGCGCATGCTGCAGGCCGAAGGCGTGAGCAAGGTCTTCGGCATCATTGACGGCACCTATTTCGGCTTTTACTCGGCGCTGCATCGCCTTGGCATCGAGATCGTCACGCCGCGGCACGAGACCAGCGCCGCGCACATGGCGGGCGCCTATGCGCGCATGACCGGCCAGCTCGGCGTGTGCATGGCCTCGAACGGCCCGGGGGTAGCGAACGTGCTGCCCGGGCTGGTGGTCGAGCAGGCCGAGGGCAACCGCGTACTGTGCATCACCAGTGCGCGCCGCACCGGACTCAGTTATCCGGAGCGCCCCGGCGCCTACCAGAGCTTCGACCAGTCAGGCGTCGTGTCCGCGTTCGCCAAGTGGAGCCGCGCGGTTCCGGCCTACGAGCGTATTGCGGAGCTGATGCGCGCCGCGCTGCGGGGCTGCTGGGAAGGGCGTCCGGGAGTGGTTCACCTGGACGTGCCGGAGAACATCATGAACGGCGCTTTCAAGGGCGAGCCGAGCTTGTGGGCGCCGGCGGAGTACCGGCGCGCGAGCCCGCCGCATCCGGCGCCGCAGGACGTCGAGCGCGCCGCCGAGATGCTGGCCGTGGCCGAAGCGCCGATGATCCACGCCGGCAGCGGCGTGGTGCACGCCGGCGCCTACGCCGAGCTGGCGCGGGTGGCCGAGCTGCTGCACGCACCTGTCACCACCAGCTGGGGCGCCCGCGGCGCGCTGCCCGAGACATCCGAGCTGGCCGTGCCGATGATCCACGTCAAGCTCAACCACGAGGTGCGCAACGACGCCGACGTGGTGCTCTGCGTCGGCTCGCGCCTGGGCGAGACCGACTGGTGGGGCAAGGCGCCGTACTGGCGCCAGCCTGCCGGGCAAAAGATGATCCAGGTCGACATCGACGGCGCAGCGCTCGGCGCCGCCAAGCCGGCCGCGCTCGCGGTTCTCGCCGACGCGAAAGTGTTCCTCGCGCAGCTCGCCGAGCGCCTCGCGGCGCGCGCCGGCGCGATGCGCCTCGAGCCGCGCAGGGCGCGCGTGTCGAAGTACGGCGCGGCGCGCCGCGCCGAGCGCGCGGAGTTCGACAAGCGGCTCGAGGACCATGCCGTGCCGATGAATCCCGCGCACGTCGCGCACGCCTGCCAGAGGGCCTTCGGCGACGACGCGGTCCTGGTCGCCGACGGCGGCAACGCCGCGATATGGGCCATGTTCTACCACCAGGTGAACGTGCCGAACACGCTGCTGTCGACCTTCAAGTTCGGCATGCTCGGCGCCGGCGTCGCGCAGGCCCTGGGCGCCGCCGTTGCGCGCCCCGAGCGCCCGGTGTGCTGCATCATCGGCGACGGCGCGATGGGATTCCACCCGCAGGAGATCGAGACCGCGATTCGCAACGGGCTGCGCGTGGTGTACCTGGTGCTGTGCGACCGCCAGTGGGGCATGGTGAAGATGAACCAGCAGTTCGCGCTGCGGCCGCTCAAGACGCTGCTCATGAAGTCGCTCGGGCCCGAAGAGACCATCAAGGCCGATCTGGGCGAGATCGCTTTCGACAAGCTGGCCGAGGCGATGGGCGCGCACGGCGAGCGCGTCGCCGACCCGGCCGCGCTCGGGCCTGCGCTCGAGCGCAGCCTTGCGGCCGGCCGGTGTGCCGTGATCCACGTCGACGTCGACCCGGTTAAGCACATGTGGGCGCCCGGGCTGCTGCACTTCAAGAAGATGCACGAAGAGCCCGCCGGCAAGTAGCGTCATGAGCGACATCGACCTGGTGCGGCTGAACTTCAACCCGCAGACGTTGCTCGCGCTGAACGTGATTCTCGGGCTGGTGATGTTCGGCGTTTCGCTCGAGCTCAGGCCCGCCGACTTCAAGGCGGCGCTCGCCACGCCGCGCGCGCTCGCGATCGGCCTGCTCGGCCACCATGTGGTGTTTCCAGCCGCGACCTATCTGCTGGTGCTCGCGCTACAGCCGCGTCCGAGCATCGCGCTCGGCATGATCCTAGTATCGTCGTGCCCGGCGGGCAACATCTCCAACTTCCTCACTCATCTGGCGCGCGGCAACACCGCCCTGTCGGTGTCGATCAGCACGCTGTCGACGCTTGCCGCAATCGTCATGACGCCGCTCAACGTGGCTTTCTGGGGCGGCCTGTACGGGCCTGCGCAGCCGATCCTGCGCGCGGTCGCGGTCAACCCCCTGGAGATGTTCGCTCATGTGCTGCTGCTGCTCGGTGCGCCGCTCGCGGTCGGGCTGTTCGTGTCGCGCCGCTTTCCGCGCTTCACCGCGCGCGCGGTGAAGCCGTTCAGAGTCTTCTCGCTCGGGTTCTTCGTCGTCTTCGTGCTCGCCGCGCTAGCGGCGAACTGGCAGTACTTCCTCGCCTACGTCGGGATGGTGGTCGGCATCGTTTTCGTGCATAACGCGCTCGCGCTCTCGACCGGCTATGGTCTGGCGCGGGCGGCGGGCCTGCCCGAACGAGACCGGCGCGCGGTGGCGATCGAGTGCGGGATCCAGAACTCGGGCCTCGGGCTGATCCTGATCTTCGGCTACTTCGACGGGCTCGGCGGCATGGCAGTGATCACGGCGTGGTGGGGAATCTGGCACATCATTGCGGGCTTGAGCGTGGCGGGCGTCTGGTCGCGCCGCCCGCCCGCGCTCGCCGCCGCATGACGGTTCTTGTCACCGGCGCCGGCGGCTACCTCGGGCAGTTGCTGGTTGCTGAGCTGGTGCGGCGCGGGCGTCCGGTGCTCGCGCTCGACCTGCGCGCGCCGCCGCAGGCGGAGCGCCTGCCGGGGGTCGAATACCTGGCGCGCGACGTGCGTGCCGCCGGCCTGGGTGACGTCCTTCGCGCGCGCGGGGCGAGCGCGGTCGTGCACCTGGCGTCGATCGTCACGCCCGGGCGCAACAGTTCGCGCGAGCACGAGTATTCGGTCGACGTGCTGGGAACCCGCAACGTGCTCGAGGCCTGCGTCGAGGCCGATGTGGCGAAATTCGTCGTCACCTCGAGCGGCGCCGCCTACGGCTACCACGCCGACAACCCGCCGCTGATCGACGAGAACCAGCCGCTGCGCGGCAACCGCGAGTTCGCCTACGCCTGGCACAAGCGACTGGCCGAGGAGATGCTCGCCGAATACCGCGCCGCACACCCGCGCATGGCGCAGGTCGTGTTTCGGGTGGGCACGATCCTGGGCGAGACCACGCGCAATCAGATCACCGACCTGTTCGACAAGCCGCGCCTGATCGCGCTGCGCGGAGCGGACAGCCCGTTCGTGTTCGTCTGGGATCAGGATGTCGTCGCCTGCCTCGTGCTGGCGCTCGAGCCCGGACGCGAGGGTGTGTTCAACGTCGCGGGCGACGGCGCGCTCGGGGTGCGCGAGATCGCGGTGCGCCTGGGCAAGCGCTGCGTCGAGCTCCCCGCCTGGGCGATCGCGGGTGCGCTGGCGCTGCTCAAGCCGCTTGGGCTGTCGCAGTACGGCCCCGAGCAGGTGCGCTTCCTGCGCTATCGGCCGGTACTCGACAACCGGCGCCTGAAGCAGGTTTTCGGCTACACGCCACGCCTCACCTCCTCGGAGACCTTCGACCTCTATCACCGCGCACGAAGCCGACATGGCGCGGCGTGAATTCGGCGACAAGGTCGTGGTGGTGACCGGCGCCGCGGGCGGGCTGGGAAGGGCGCTCGCCACGCGCTTCGCAGCCGCAGGCGCGCGCGTGGCCCTGCTCGACCGCGACGTCGCCGCAGTCGAAGCGGTCGCGGCGACTCTCGGCGGCGGTGCGCTCGGACTGGCCTGCGACGTCAGCGATGCCGCGCAGTGCGCCAGCGCGCTCGCGCGGGCCGCGGCGGAGCTGGGACCGGTCCACGTGCTGATCAACAACGCCGGCATCTCGCACCGAAGCGCCTACGCGGCGACCGATCCGGCGGTGATCCGTCGCGTCATGGAGGTCAATTTCTTCGGCGCGGTGCACTGCACCCACGCCGCGCTCGAGGACCTCTCGCGCACGCGCGGAATGATCGTGACGATCTCGAGCGTCGCGGGATTTTCACCGTTGATCGCGCGCACCGGCTATGCTGCCAGCAAGCACGCATTGCACGGATTTTTCGACAGCCTGCGTACCGAGGTGGCGGACAGCGGCATCGACGTGCTGCTGGTATGCCCCGCGTTCGTCGCCACCGGAATCGAGCGCAATGCGCTCGGCGGCGACGGTGCGCCGGTGCGCCACGCGCAGCAAGTCGTCGGCGTGCGCGCCGCGCCCGATGCGGTGGCCGAAGAGATCTACGACGCCGCGCGCCGCGGTCGGCGGCTGCTGCTGCACGGGCGCACCGCCCGGCTCGCGTGGTGGCTGAGCCGTTTTGCGCCGAATCTCTACGCTCGCCTCATGGCGCGCCGGCTCAGGGGCGAGATGGACCGCGGCGCCCGGAAATAAACCGCGCCGGCGCGAGCGCGTCGGCCAGTTGAGCTTCCAGCGGCAGCGGCTCGCCTTCGACCAGGCTCGCGATGAGCTCCGCGGCGAGCGCGGCCCATACCAGGCCGCGCGAGCCGTAGCCGAAAGCGCCATACAGGCCGGGCGCGAGCGCGCCGGCGACCGGCAGGCGGTCGCGCGTCACGGCGCGAAACCCGACCCGGCCCTCGAGCAGGGCGGGATCGAGCGCGCGCGCCGCGCCCGGCACGATGCCCTCCAGGCGCGCGAGGTTTCCGCTGTGCCCGTCCAGCCGCGGTGCCGGGTCTTCGTCGTCGAAATCGTAGCTCGCCCCGGCGACCGCGATGCCTTCGACCGCGGGCAGCACGAAGCCGCCGCGCAGCAGCGGCAGCCGCGGGGCGCGAAACAGCGCCGCGGGAAGGTGGCTCACCTGGCCGCGCACCCGACGCAGCGCGATGCCCGAGCCGGGCGCGAGGGGCAGCGCGTCGGCCGCGTTCGCCAGTACCGCAACCGGCGCGGCCGCGATCTCGCGCCCCGCGGCGTCATGCGCGATCCAGCCCGCAGCGCTGCGCTCGAGCGCTGCGACCTCGATGCCGAGGCAGGCCTCGGCCGCCGAATGCGCGAGTTGAGCACGGGCGAGGCTCGGCGGGCGCACCCATCCGCCGGCGGCAAACCACAGCCCGCCGGCGGCTACTCCGACCCCGGCCAGCTCGGATGCCTCGGCGCGCGTCACGCGGCGCATGTAATCTGCGCAGACACCGAGCGCGGCAAGCGCGCGCTCCTGCGACTCGCTTTCGCCATCGTCGCGCGCCAGCTGCAGCGCGCCGCAGGCCTGCCACGCCACGCCTTCCAGGGCGGACCAGCGCCGCAGCGCGTAGAGCGAGCCGGCGCGCGTCAGGCGCGCAAGCACGTTGTCGTCGGGGGTCGCGACGGGGTGGAATACGCCCGCATGGTTGCCCGAGGTCTCGCTGGCAGGCTCGCGCCGGCGCTCGATCAGCACGACTTCCCAGTCGCGCGCGGCGAGGCGCTCGCACACCGCCGCGCCGGCGATCCCGGCGCCGATCACCAGCGCGCGGCGCGCGGGCCACGGCGCGGGCGCGGACCGCCCGCCGCCGCGCGGCGCGTGGCGCGCGGCGAGCATCTCGCGCTTGGCGGCGAAGCCGGGGCGCTTTTGCACCTCGAATCCCGCGGCCGTGAGCGACTCGCGCACCGGCGCTGCCGCGCTCCAGGTGGCCGCCGTGGCGTCGGGCGCGGCGAGCCGGGCGAGCGCCTTCATCGTCGCGGCGGACCACATGGCCGGGTTCTTCGCCGGCGCGAAGCCGTCGAGGTAGATCGCGTCCGCGGCGAGGCGCAGCTCGCGCGGCGCGCCCGCGATGTCGGCGAAGGCGAGCGTGAGCACGACGCGCCCGCCATCGAGCTCGAGGCGGTGCAGGCCGGGCACCAGCGGCGGCCAGGCCGCGCGCAGCGCGGCGGCGGTTTCGGCGAATTCGGCGTAACGCGCGTGCAGGCGCTCGAGGTCGGCAACTGCGAACGGGTGCTTCTCGATCGAGACGTAGTGCAGCCGTGCGCAGCGCCCGGGGTCTTGGCGCCACGCGCTCCACGTCGCGAGGAAATTCAGCCCGAAGCCGAAACCGGTTTCGAGCACGGTGAAAGCGCGCCGACCACGCCAGCGCGCCGGCAGGCCGTTGCCGGCGAGGAACACGTGGCGCGCCTGCGCCGGGCCGCCCGCGGCGCTGTGGTACAGGTCGCCGTAGGCCTCGGAATACGGCGTGCCGTCCGGCGCATGAGCGAGCGTGGCGGGAACGAGCGGCGCGGGCATCGGCCGAGTATATAGATCGGCGTAAAATCGGCGCGACGGAGGACGTGCCCATGAACAAGCCTGCAGACATCAAGCATCACACCGTTCCGCTCTGGATCGGCGGCAAGCCAGTCGTGCCCGCCGGCCGCGCGGGGGACGTCTTCAATCCCGCCACTGGTCAGGTGGCGAAGAAAGTTCCGCTCGCGGACGCAAGGATCGTCGACGCCGCGGTCAAGGCAGCGGCCGCCGCGCTGCCCGCTTGGCGCGACACGCCGCCGCTGCGGCGCGCGCGGGTGATGCAGAAATTCCTCGCAGCTGATGCAGGACGAACCGCAGGAGCTGGCGCGCCTGGTCAGCGAGGAGCACGGCAAGACGCTGGCCGATGCCGCGGGCTCGGTGCAGCGCGGCATCGAGGTGGTCGAGTTCGCCTGCGGCATGCCGCACCTGCTGAAGGGCGAGTACACCGAGAACGTCGGCACCGGCGTCGACAGCCACACCGCTGCGCCAGCCGATGGGCGTGTGCGCCGGCATCACGCCGTTCAATTTCCCGGCGATGGTGCCGATGTGGATGTTCCCGGTCGCGATCGCCTGCGGCAACACGTTCGTGCTCAAGCCGTCGGAGAAGGTGCCCTCGGCGTCAGCTGCGCATGGCCGAGCTGTTCAAGGAAGCCGGGCTGCCCGACGGCGTGTTCAACGTCGTGCACGGCGACAAGGAGGCGGTCGACGCGATGCTCGACCATCCGGGCATCGCGGCGGTCTCCTTCGTCGGCTCGACGCCGATCGCAAAATACATCTACGAGACCTGCGCCCGCAACGGCAAGCGCGTGCAGGCGCTGGGCGGCGCCAAGAACCACGCGGTGGTGCTGCCCGACGCCGACCTCGAGTTCGCCGCCGACGCGCTGATCGGCGCGGCCTACGGCTCGGCCGGCGAGCGCTGCATGGCGATCTCCGCGGTGGTCGCGGTCGGCGATGTCGGCGATCCGCTGGTGACAAGCTGCTGGCGAACGAAGGCGCGAAGATCAAGGTCGGGCCGGGCGACGGCGCCGGCGTGGACATGGGGCCGCTGGTCACCGCCGCGCACCGCGACAAGGTCGCCGGGCTACATCGACAGAGGCGTGGCCGAAGGCGCGAAGCTGGTGGTCGACGGGCGCAAGCACAAGTCCGCGGGCAGAGAGCGGCTTTTTCCTCGGCACCACGCTGTTCGACCAGCGTCACACCGGAGATGGAGATCTACCAGGACGAGATCTTCGGTCCGGTGCTGATCGTGCTGCGCGTCGAGACTCGCTCGAAGAGGCGATCGCGCTGGTCAACGCGAACCCGTACGCCAACGGCACGGCGATCTTCACCGACGTCGGGCGGCGCGGCGCGCCGCTTCGAGAACGAGATCGAGGTCGGCATGGTCGGCATCAACGTGCCGATCCCGGTGCCGATGGCGTTCTACTCGTTCGGCGGCTGGAAGAACTCGCTGTTCGGCGACCTGCACGTGCACGGCGTCGGAGGGCGTGAAGTTCTATACCCGCACCAAGGTCGTCACCACGCCGCTGGCCGCATCAGGACACGCCCGCGCCGGGCTTCCACATGCCGACGCTCGGCTAGCGGCAGCCCGGCTGACTATTGGGAGTGATCCAGAAGGTGTAGACCTTGCAATCGTCTGGCGCCGGGGGGCGGTAAGGAGGGACCTTCTCGGCCACGGGTGGCAGCCGCCGCAGGTAGGCTACCAGCGAGCGCACGTCCTCCTCGTCCCAGTTCGAGAAGTGATCCCACGGCATGCCCTGCCAGTACAGCGGCCGGCCGTTGCGGCTCACGCCGCTGCGGATCGCGCGCGCGATCTGCGCGTCGCTCCAGGCGCCGATTCCCGCTTCCGGGTGGGAGCTGATATTCGGGGTAAAGATGGTACCGAGGCCGCCGCTCAGCTTGGCGCCGCCCGAGCCGTCGTTGCCGTGGCAGTAGGCGCAGGACGCAACGTTGAACAGGTAGCGGCCCCGCGCGACGAGCGCGGCGCGCTGCGGATCCAGCTGCGACAGGTCGGGCCGCGGGATGCTGCCTGCCGCGCCTTCGGCGACGCGATCGGGCGGAAGGAAGGCGAGCGCGGGCGTGCGGTAGACGAACCATCCCGCCGCGAACAGGACGACGAAAGCGAGCGTCCCTAGGATCGCGCCCGACCAGCCCAGAACACTGCGCGGCAGGCGCGAGCCGTGCGGGCCGGCGACGACGAACGCAACCAGGCCGAAGCCGAATACAAGCCATTGCGCGCCCGCCAGCGCGGACTCGATCGTGCCGGGCGCGATGCCGCGCGGATTGGCATAGCTTCCCTCCTTGTAGGTCAGCACCGTCGGCGGAGCGACCGGCATCTTGCCCGCGCGCAGTTTGCCGTAGACTGTTTCGATCACGCCGTACTGCAGCGGCTCGGGCACGGCGTTGCGCACCGGCGGCAGCGTCTTCAGGTAGCGCGCGATGGCGAGCGCGTCCTCGTCGGTCAGTGCGTGCAGGTACATCCACGGCATGCCCCAGAAATTGAGCGTGCGGCCGCCCTTCGCGCGCCCGAGCCGGATTGCGTTTGCGATCTCCTGCGGCGTCCACTGGCCGAGCCCGGTCGCGTCGTCCGGCGTCAGGTTGCGGCTGATGAAGATTCCCTGCGGATAGGCGCCCACGCGCATGCCGCCGGCGAGGTAATGGTCTTCGCGGTAGATGCCGCGCGGGTTGACCTCGGTGTGGCACAGGCCGCACATCTCGGCATGCACCAGATAGTGCCCGCGCCGCTCGAGGTCGGTGGCGAATCCGGGGCCGTCGAGCTTGCCGCCGGCCTCCCACGCGGGCGTACGCCGGTGGGCGAGAATGAAGTTGACCAGGTCCCAGCGCTGCTGCGGCGTGGTGCTCGCGGCGTAAGACGGCATCGGCCCGGGCGCGAGGCCGGTAGTGAGCCGCAGCCAGATCTGCTCGGGCGCGGCGCCGCCGCGGAAGGTCCACGGCGCGGTCAGGTCGCGGCTGATGACCGGGTAGCCCTTGGCGTCGCGCAGCTCGATGCTGCCGCGCAGATCGGCTCCGTGACACGCTGCGCAGCCGAGCCTGGCGTAGAGCGCCGCACCGCGCGCCGCGCTTTCCGGTCCCGGCGGCACGGGCGCCCCGATCGCGACCGGCGCGGGTTCGGCCTTGTCCGACGCGGGACCGAAGCGCCGGATGTATTGAACCACCGCGCCGATTTCCTCCGCGGTCAGGACATCGCGCCAGTACGGCATGCCGCTTGCCTGCAGCCCGTCGCGCACGGTGCGCAGGAGGTCTGCCTTGCTAGCCGGCTCGCCCGCGGCGGTGGACTTGTACTTGTACAGGCCGGCGGTGAAATCGCGCGGCCGCGGGATCATCGAGGGCGCCGCCGCGCCGTTGCCGCGCCCGTCCGGTCCATGGCAGATGGCGCAATTCTCGAGATACACCCGCTCGCCCAGCGGCGCGCCCGCGGGCACGGTCGAGGCCGGCGGCCAGACGATGTCGGCATATTGCTTCGGATCGGGGTGCCAGATCTCGGTCGGCGCGCTGTAGCCGACGCGCACGTACAGCGAGCGTGCGAGATCGAGCAGGAGCAGCAGTCCGACAGCGATCACAAACACGCGCATACGGCCGGACATATGCTCGTTCCCTCAGTTCACTTCGGTTCTTCTGCGGCCGGAATCTTGCGGCCGATCCAGCTCGTCAGGGCGAGCGCCGGCGCGATCATGATCCAGCTGCACTTCGCCCAGTCCGGCGAGTGCGATGCCAGCGCCATCGATGCCAGGAATACGAGCGGCGCGACCAGCATGCGCGCGGTGACGACGCGCACCAGGTGCCGGTACAGGCCTGCGGCGAGCGTCGTGTCGACCAGCCGCCGCCGGTGAGTGGCGTAGCGCCACATGATCGCCTGCAGCAGCCCGGTGAGCGCCAGTACTCCCGCGTAGAGGATCACGGCGGCGGGGACGTTTGCGTGCTCGCCGAGGACCGTGGTCGGGAACGGGATCACGACGATGCAGAGCAGGAACAGCAGATTGATCCACACCAGCCGGTCGTCGAAGCGGTTGATCAGCCGGAACATGCGATGGTGTCCCTGCCAGTACAGGCCGATCACCATGAAGCTCACCAGGAAGCTCAGGTACTTGGGCCAGAGCTCGCCGAGCGCCGGCCACAGCGCGGCGTCCGCGACGTGGTGCCCTGTTTCGCCCGCGGGAAGCCGAAGGTCGAGCGCGAGGAAAGTAATTGCGATCGCGAATACCGCGTCGCTGAAGAAAAGCAGGCGGTCGAAGGCGAGCTTGTTGTGAATGCCGGACAGCAACGCCCGCGCGTCGGCGGGCGACGTATCTCCGGCTGTATCGTCTGCTTCGGGCCGCATGGTCGGGCGCAAATATCGCGCACGCGGCCCGGCAGCGTCAAGTTCGCGTCAGCCGGCGAAGCGCGATTCCGGCAGACCCTTCACGCCGGGCCGCAGCGCGAGCACGCTGCCGGCGAGCGGCTGGCGGGCGAGCTCGTCCGGCGCGAGCTTCTGGGTGGCGCTGGTGACGTACAGCGTGTCGAGCGCCGCGCCGCCGAAGCAGCAGCAGGTCGGATTCGCGACCGGCAGTTTGAGCACGCGGTCGATCTTTCCCGCCGGCGTGTAGCGCACGATGCGCCAGCCGCCGTACTGGCAGCTCCACATGCAGCCTTCGGCGTCGATGCAGGCGCCGTCGGGATGCAGGTCGGCCGAATCCGCGAACACGCGCTCGCGCGAGATCGCGCCGGTACCGCGCTCGTAGTCGAAGGCCCAGATGACGTGCCGGTGCGTGTCCGACAGATGCATGGTCGCGCCGTCGGGGCTCCAGCACAGGTTGTTGGGCACGTACAGCGCCTCGCGCTGGCGCGTGCAGCGGCGATCCGGATCGAGCCGGTAGAGAGAGCCGACCGGCTCGCGCTTGCCCTCGTCCTTCATGGTGCCGGCCCAGAAGCGTCCGTCGCGGTCGCAGCGGCCGTCGTTGAAGCGGTTCTGCGGCAGCCCGGCCTCGGGCCGTGCGATGCACTCGCGCTTGCCGTTGTCCGGATCCAGTAAGTAGAGCCCGGATTTCATCGCCGCCAGCATTTCGCCCGCGCGGCGCAAGGCGAAGCTGCCGATCGCCTCGGGCAGCGCGAGCGCGCGCACCGCGCCGCTCGAGGGATCGAGGCGCTTGAGCGCCGGGCCGAGGATGTCGATCCACCACAGCTCGCGCCCGTCCCACAGCGGGCACTCCCCGAGCAGGTCGGCGCCGCGCGCCGCGCATTCGACTTCGAATGACATTGCCCGAATGATCTCAGAAAGGCACCATTGCTTCATGTCATGGTTCCCGTCGCCGAAGGAGCTCCCGACCCGGGTCTGGGCGCGGCTGCCCGACCGCCTGCGCGCCGAGCCGCGCGTCGGCGACTGGTCGCGCGCCAACAAGGCGGCGCAGGCGCTCGACTGCTTCCTCGAGGGGCCGTGCTTCGACGACGAAGGGCGGCTGCTGGTCACCGACATTCCGAACGGGCGCATCTTTCGCATCGGGCCGCGCGGCGGCGACGACTGGGAGCTGCTGGTCGAGTATCCGGGCTGGCCGAACGGCCTCAAGCTGCGCAGCGACGGTTCGCTGCTGATCGCGGATTACCGCCGCGGCCTGATCGGTATCGATGCGGACAGCCGCGCGCTGACCGAGGTCTGCGGCACGGTGCGCAGCGAAAGCTTCAAGGGCCTGAACGACCTGTGCTTCGGCGCTGCGGGCGAGATCTTCTTCACCGACCAGGGCCAGACCGGACTGCAGGATCCGAGCGGGCGCGTCTACCGCCTGAGCGGCGGCAGCCTGCAATGCCTGATCGACACCTGCCCGAGCCCGAACGGCCTGGTGACCGACAGCAGCGGACGCTACCTCTTCATCGCCCTGACGCGCGCCTGCCAGGTATGGCGTCTGCCGCTGACAGCGGACGCGGGCGTATCCAAGGCGCAGGTGTTCTGCCAGCTGCCGGGCGGAGTGAGCGGTCCCGACGGTCTCGCGCTCGACGCCGAGGACGGCGTGCTGGTGGCGAATCCGGGACACGGCGCGGTCTGGCGGCTCGATCGCTTCGGCATTCCGACGCACCGCATCCTGTCCTGCGCCGGACGCAGCGTCACCAATCTGTGCTTCGGCGGCCCCGGCCTGTCGCAGCTGTTCATCACCGACTCGGACACCGGCCAGGTGCTGGTCGCCGACGCCCCGGTGCCCGGCCACCCCGTCGCGCGCGGCTAGCGCCGCGCCAGGTTCGCATGGCGACTCGCGAAGGCGGGCGCCGCCTTGTTACGATCCGCGCCCAGGAGGCAGCGACCGAAATGCAACACGATTCCGAATTTCAGCCCGGCGCAAGCCAGTGGATCGGCAAACCGCTGCGCCGGCTCGAGGACCAGAAACTGCTCACCGGGCAGGGCCGCTTCACCGACGACGTCGACTTGCCGCGCCAGGCGCACGCCGCGTTCACGCGCTCGCCGCACGCGCACGCGAAGATCGCCGCGATCGACACCGCGGCGGCGCGCGCGGCGCCGGGTGTGCTCGCGGTCTACACCGGCGCCGACATCGTCGCCGCCGGGCTCGCCCCGGTGCCCTTCACCCAGCTGCACAAGCGCCCCGACGGCGCCGACATGACGGTGCCGCCACGCCACGCGCTCAGCGCCGACGTCGCGCGCTTCGTCGGCGATGCGGTGGCGATGGTGGTGGCCGAGACGCGCGACCAGGCGCGCGACGCGGCCGAGCTGATCGAGGTCGACTGGGAGCCGCTGCCGGCGGTCGCCGACCTGCCCACCTCCGCGAGCGGCAAGGGCCCGGTGGTATGGCAGCCCGCGTTCACCCCCGAGTACGGAAACATCGCGGCAATCTACCGCATGGGCGAGCGCGCGAAGAGCGACGCCGCGTTCGCCGCCGCCGCGCACGTCGTCAAGCTCAGGGTCGTCAACCAGCGCGTGGTCGCCAATCCGCTCGAGCCGCGCGCGCTCGCGGCGCAGTTCGACGCCGCGAGCGGCCGCTTCACGCTCTACTGCCCGACGCAGAACACCCACACCGTGCGCGGCCAGCTCGCCAAGGTGTTCAAGCTCGACGAGGGCCGGCTGCGCATCGTCTGCACCGACCTCGGCGGCGGCTTCGGCGCGCGCGGCTACGCCTACCCCGAGCACGCAGCGCTGTGCTTCGCCGCGCGCGCGCTCGGGCGGCCGGTCAAGTGGCGCGCCGACCGCTCGGAGAACTTCCTCTCGGAAGTGCACGGCCGCGACAGCGTGACCGAAGCGGAGCTCGCGATCGACGGCGAGCAGCGTTTCAGCGCGCTGCGCATCCGCACCCTCGCCAACATCGGCGCCTACGCCTCGAATTTCGGCGCCTGCGTGCCGGCGATGTCGGGCGTGCGCGCCCCGACCGGCGTATACGCGATCCCGCACATCGACCACGAGGTGCGGATGCTGTTCACCAATACCGGGCCGGTCGACGCCTACCGCGGCGCCGGGCGCCCGGAGATGGGCTACCTGCTCGAGCGACTCGTCTCGCGCGCGGCGCGCGAACTGGGCGCCGACCCGATCGAGCTACGGCTGAAGAACATGATCACGCCGGCGCAGATGCCGTACAAGAATCCGGCCGGGCAGACCTACGACTGCGGCGACTTCGCCAAGGTCCTCAAGGAGGCGATGGTCGCGGCCGACTGGGACGGCTTCGCGGCGCGCAAGGCGGCGGCGGCAAAGCGCGGCCTGCTCTACGGCCGCGGCCTGGCGTGCTACATCGAGATCACCGGCAGCGCGCGCGTGACCGAGGCGATAAACCTGACCGTGGAGGGCGACGGCACGGTGACGCTGGTCTCGGGCACGCAGCAGATCGGGCAGGGGATCCAGACCTCGTACGCGCAGATCGTCGCCGAGCTGCTCGGTGTGGCGCCGGGGGCGGTGCGCGTCATCCAGGGCGACACCGACGTCGCCAATTCGGGCGGCGGCGCGGGCGGCTCGAGGAGCCTGCAGGTCGGCGGCAGCGCGACCCTGATCGGCTCGCGCAAGTTGATCGAGGCGGGCAAGGCGCTCGCGGCCAGGGAGCTCGAAGCCGCCGCGGTCGACATCGAGTTCGCTGCGGGGCGCTACCGCATCGCCGGCACCGACCGCTCGATCGGCCTGGCCGAGCTCGCGTCGAAGCAGCCCGGGCAGCGCATCGGCATCGCGCACAGCGAAACGGTAAAGGGGCAGACCTGGCCCAACGGTTGCCAGGTGTGCGAGGCCGAAGTCGATCCCGACACCGGCGTGGTGCGCCTTGCGCGCCTCTGCGCGGTCGACGACGTCGGGCGCGTGATGAACCCGCTGATCGCCGAGGGCCAGGTGCACGGCGGCATGATGCAGGGCATTGGCCAGGCGCTGATGGAGCAGTCGGTGTACGACGACACGGGTCAGCTGCTCACCGGTTCGTTCATGGACTACGCCATGCCACGCGCCGATCTGGTGCCCGAACTCGCGACCGACTTCGATGAGTCGGTACCGAGCGCGCTCAACCCGCTCGGCGCCAAGGGCGTCGGCGAGGCCGGCTGCCACGGCGCGATGCCGGCGGTGGTCAACGCGGTGCTGGACGCGCTCGCCGAGCGCGGCGTCGTCGCGCTGGACATGCCGCTCACACCGGAGAAAGTCTGGCGCGCGCTTCGCCGCCGCGCCTAGACGCCGTCTGCCCGAGCCCGGCTCAGCCCGGGTTGGCGGCGTGCAGTGCCGATGCGGTCGTGCCCGCGCCGGCGCCCGAAACGGGTGGCGGCGGGGTGCCGGTCGCGCCGGCCGCGTTGCTGCGCTCGAGGATCAGCTTGGCGTGCGGCTTGTCGGTGGTTTCGATGTGGTGCAGCAGCCAGAAGTTGAGGTAGCGCATGGTGAGCGACATGCTGCGACCCTCGAGGGCGTCGGCCTGGCTCTCGAGCTCCTCGATCAGACGCCGGTGCTCCTGCTTGTGGCGCTCGGCGGCCGCGCCCAGTCCCGCATGAGCCATCAACTGCTCCTCGGCGTCGAAGTGCGCGCGCGCGGCCTGCACCAGCTTGGCAAAGGACTCGTGCAGCCGCTCGGCGTCGTGGCCGGCCTTGAGGTCCTCGCCGATGCGGTTGATCAGCCCCGCGAGCTGCTTGTGCTGCTCGTCCATCAGCGGCACGCCCACGCTGTGGGCCTCGCTCCACTCGAAAAACGGCAGCCGCAGCGGCCCGGAGATGTCCGCATCGCGCTCGCCGGCGAACTTGTAGCAGCGCCCGCCGGCGCGCTTGGCCGCGTACATCGCCCCGTCGGCGTGCGCCACCAGCACGTCCATGTCCTTGCCCCCCGCGGGGTACAGCGCGATGCCGATGCTGATGCCCACCTGGCAGGGCTGGCCCGCGATCACGATCGGCTGATCCAGCGCCTGCACCATGCGCCGCGCCACGATCGCCGCGTCCTCGGGCGTGCTCGCGCGCGCCAGCAGCGCGGAGAACTCATCGCCCCCGATCCGGGCCACCGTGTCGCCCTCGCGCGTGGCC
Organism: uncultured beta proteobacterium; assembly: GCA_963755395.1. Taxonomy (GTDB): domain Bacteria; phylum Pseudomonadota; class Gammaproteobacteria; order Burkholderiales; family SG8-39; genus DAHVFK01. The sequence continues at coordinate 788,827 of CAVWJJ010000004.1, forward strand.
GCGCGCAGGCGCTTGGCCGCCACCTGCAGCAGCGCATCGCCCGTTTCGTGCCCGTAGCGGTCGTTGATCAGCTTGAACCCGTCCAGGTCGCTCACCAGCACCGCAAAGGAGCTGCCGTGGCGCCGCGCCCCCACCAGCGCCTGGCGCAGCCGGTCGAAAAACAGCGCCCGGTTCGGCAGCTCCGTCAGCGGGTCGCGCAGCGCCAGGTACGACAGCTGCGCCTGCGCGCGCCGCTGCACCGTCACGTCGCTCACCGCGATGGCCACCCCCGGCCCCCCGGGCAGCTCCAGCGTGCAGCCGCTCAACTCCGCATCGAACTGGCCGCCGTCGGCCCTCAAGCCCGTGAACGAGCGCGGCCCCACCTCGGTGCCGGGCTTGATCTGCAGCGCCCCCGCCAGCGCCTCGCGGTCGGCCGGCACCACCAGATCCAGCAGCTGCGGCTCCCCCGCGCTGCGCGCCTCCAGCCCGAACATCCCCAGCAGCGCCGGGCTCGCCCAGGCAATGCGCCCCTCGCGCACCACCGCCACCGCCAGCACGCGGCGTTCAGCAAGGCCCGCTAAGGCCGCAGCAGCAAGTTCGGGTTGCATTGGGTGAAGATTAATCGAGTGAACAACGAATGTGTAGCCGATCGGCGACACCCGAACCATAGTCTGTTGGCACTAATCAGACCAGCCGTGACTCAAAAGAATTTGTCAGCGTGTCCGCCCGACGGACCAAAAAGATTGTCAGAGCAACGCAATTTGCGCGCTTGTTCTCTTGGCACGCGGTCTGATAAACTGGTTGTCTAGTTTCTTATCCTAGGCTTAACAATGACTTCAGTAGGATCGTTCGAGGCGAAGACCAAGCTGGCCGAGCTGCTGGACCGCGTGGAGGCTGGCGAATCGGTCGTCATCACCCGCCGTGGACGCCCGGTGGCCCAGCTCGTTCCGGTAAGGCCAGCCGACGAGCGCGATCGGCGACGCGCACTGGTCGAGGAGATCAAGCGCTGGCGCGTGGGCAAGGACCGCGGGGCCAAGGCCGGGGCGACGATTTCGGAGCTGATCAAGGCGGGGCGACGCTACTGATGGAACTGGTGCTCGACTGCTCGGTGACGCTGGCCTGGTTCCTGGAGGACGAGCGCAGCGCCTTCAGCGACGCCGCCTTCGACCTGCTGGGCGAGGCGGATTGCTGGGTGCCGGCGCTGTGGCGCCTGGAGTTCCCCAACGCGCTGCTGTTCGCCGAGCGCAAGCGGCGGATCGACCGCAATACGCGCCTCGACGCGCTCGACCGCGCCGAGCAGCTCGGGCTGCGCGTCGACCCGGTGCCGGTCGACATGCGCATGGTGAGCGCGATTGCAGAGCGGCGCGACCTGACGACCTACGACGCGACCTACCTCGAGCTCGCGTTGCGGCTCGCCTCGGGGCTGGTGACGCTCGATCGCGGGCTGGCGGACGCCGCGGCGGCCGAAGGCGTCGCGGTTCAGGCGCCGGGACGCGCGAGCGCGGCGCAGCTCAAGCGGCGCTATGCCGCGGCGTGAGCCGCCAGCGACTACAATATATGGGATAGCAAGCCCTTACCTGCACTAGATACATGGCACGACAGACCTACGACGCTTCATCGATCCAGGCCCTCAAGGGGCTCGAGCCCGTGCGCCGCATGCCGGGGATGTACACCCACACCATCCATCCGCTGCACGTGGCGCAGGAAGCGATCGACAACGCGGTCGACGAGGCGCTGGCCGGCTTCGGCAAGAAGATCACCGTCAGCTGGCACAAGGACGGCTCGATCGAGGTCGAGGACGAGGGCCGCGGGATCCCGGTCGACATGCATCCGGTGGAGAAGAAGCCCGCGGTCGAGGTCGCGTTCACCATGCTTCACGCCGGCGGCAAGTTCGACCGCTCGGGCGATGCGGTCTACCACATCTCGGGCGGCCTGCACGGCGTAGGCGTGGCGGTCACCAACGCGCTTTCGAAGCGGCTCGAGGTCACGGTCTACCGCGACGGCTACCGCCACAGCATCGCGTTCGAGGGCGGCGAGCTGAAGCAGAAGCTCAAGTCCGAGAAGATTCGCGAGCGCCGCACGGGCACGGTCGTGCGCGCCTGGCCCGACCCGAAATATTTCGACTCGCCCAACATTCCGCTGAGCGAGCTCGAGCACCTGGTGCGCTCGAAAGCCTATCTGTTGCCGGGGCTGACCATGGTGCTGCGCATCGAAGGGCGGGAAGAGAAGGTCTGGAAATACGAGCGTGGCATGGCGCAATACTTCGAGTTCATGCTCGCCGGGCGCGAGCTGGTCGCGCCGCTGTTCACCGGCGAGCGGTATTTCGAGCAGAGCGACATCCCGGAAGTCGAGCCCGGCGAGGGTGCCGCGTGGGCGATCGGCTGGGTCGCCGAGGGCGAGGTGTTCGCCGACAGCCACGTCAACCTGATCCCGACCCGCTCGCACGGCACGCACGAGGCGGGCTTCCGCAACGGCATTTTCGACGCGCTGCGCGCGTTCATGGACACGCGCGGCCTGAGCCCCAAGGGCGTCAAGCTGATCGCCGAGGACCTGTGGTCGCGCGCCTGCTTCACGCTCTCCGCACGCATCGTGCGCACCGCAGTTCCACGGCCAGACCAAGGAGAAGCTCACCACGCGTCACGCCGCGCGGCTGGTCGAGCTTTGCGTGCGCGACGCCTTCGAACTGTGGCTCAACGCGCACCCCGACGAAGGCAGGAAGATCGTCGAAGTGGCGATCGAGCAGGCGCTGTCGCGCCTATCCAGGGGCAAGAAGTTCGAGCGCAAGAAATCCTCCGGCGTCGCCACGCTGCCCGGCAAGCTGGTCGACTGCGCTTCGGGCGACACCTCGAGGAACGAGCTGTTCCTGGTCGAAGGCGACTCGGCCGGCGGCTCGGCCAAGGAGGCGCGCGACAAGGACACACAGGCCGTGCTGCCGCTACGCGGCAAGGTGCTCAACACCATGTCCAAGGACTCGCGCACGGTCCTTGCCAACAAGGAGCTGCAGGCGATCGCGACCGCGATCGGCGTCGACCCGCACGGCATCGACGACTCGCCCGATCTTTCGGGGCTGCGCTACGGCAAGGTGATCGTGATGACCGATGCCGACGTCGACGGCGGCCACATCCAGGCGCTGCTGCTCACGTTCTTTTTCATCCACGCGCCCAAGCTGGTCGAGACCGGGCACCTCTACGTCGCGCAGCCGCCGCTGTACAAGGTGGAGGTGCCGGCACAAGGCAAGGGTCGCCCGGCACGGCGCCTGTACTGCCTCGACGACGACGAGCTGGAAGAAGCGCTCGGGCTGCTGAAGAAGGAGAAGCTGCGCGAGGGCAGCTGGGAGATCTCGCGCTTCAAGGGCCTGGGCGAGATGAGCGCGGAGCAACTGTGGGAGACGACCATGAATCCCGACTCGCGCCGGCTGGTGCGCATGCAGCTCGATCGCGAGCGGATCAAGAAGGTGCGCGAGACCTTCGAGCTGCTGATGGACGCCGGCGAGGCCGAAGGGCGGCGCAACTGGATGCGCGAGCACTGGAAAACGGTGGAGGCCGACGTGTGAGCACCAGGCGCGCAAAGCGTTCGAAGCCCAGACCGTACTGGGAGCGCGGCTACCGCGGCCATGTCTACTGGCTCGGCAAGCACAAGCTCGGCAAGGTCACGCTGGTCGAGAGCGGACGATACGACTGGGAGGCGGCCGGCAAGATCGGCCGCTGCGACACGCTGGACAGGGCGCGCGCCGCGGTCGAGCTCGCGGTGGCCGTGTCCGACCGGCAGTTGCCACTTTTCGAGTAAGCGATGGACGATACGCAGACGCTGGACCTCTTCACTCCCGACAACGGCGACGATGCCGCTCCAATCGAGCGCCACGCCTCGCAGGCCTATCTCGGCTACGCGGTCTCGACGGTCAAGGCGCGCGCGCTGCCCGAGGTCGCCGACGGCCTGAAGCCGGTGCAGCGCAGGATCCTCTACGCGATGGGCGACACGCCTGGAGGCGGGCAGGGCTTCGCCAAGTCCGCGCGCTATGTGGGCGAGGTGCTGGGCAAGTATCACCCGCACGGCGACGCCTCGACCTACGAGGCGCTGGTGCACATGGCGCAGCCGTTCTCGATGCGCTACCCGCTGATCGACGGCCAGGGCAATTTCGGCTCGCGCGACGGCGACGGCGCCGCGGCCTACCGCTATACCGAGGCCAGGTTGGCGCGCATCGCCGAGCTGATGCTGGCCGAGATCGGCGAGGGCACGGTCGACTTCCAGAAGAACTACGACGGCAAGTTCGACGAGCCGGTGCTGCTGCCGGCGAGGGTGCCCTTCGGCCTGCTCAACGGCTCGTTCGGCATCCCGGTCGGCTTTTCCACCCGCATCCCGCCGCACAACCTGAAGGAGGTCGCGGCCGCGGCGGCGTGGGTGATCCGCCACCCCAAGGCGAAGCTCGACGACGTGCTCGAGCGCCTGCCGGGGCCGGATTTCCCCGGCGGCGGGCAGATCATCTCCCCGCCCGAGGAGCTGCGGCAGGCCTACGAGAGCGGGCGCGGCTCGATCACGATGCGCGCGCGCTGGATGGTCGAGCCGCTCGCGCGCGGGCAGTGGCGCATCGTGGTCACCGAGCTGCCGCACGGCGTGTCGGCTCGCCAGCTGCAGGAGGAAATCGACGCCTTGGTCAGTCCGCGCCCCGCGGCGGGCAAGAAGGACGTGACGCAGGAGCAAAAGCGCATCAAGCAGTTCGTGCTCGATCTGGTCGAGTCGGTGCGCGACGAATCCGACCGCAAGGCCAGGCTGCGCCTGGTGATCGAGCCGCGCAGCTCGCGCCAGGATCCGGCTGAGACCATGAAGGCGCTGCTGGTGCAGACCTCGCTCGAGATGCGCTACGCCATCAACCTGACCTGGCTGGGCCTGGACGGCCTGCCCGAGACCAAGGGCATCGTCGAGGTGCTGCGCGAGTGGACCGAGTTCCGGGTGCAGACGGTGCGCCGGCGCACCGCGCACCGGCTCGAGAAATGCGAGCAGCGGCTGCACATCGTCATGGGCCGGCTGCTCGCGCTGGCCAAGATCGACGAGATCATCAAGCTGATCCGCGCCTGCGACGACCAGGCCGAGGCGAAGGACAAGCTGAGCGCGAAGTGGAAATTCAGCGAGCGCCAGGCCGAGGACATCGTCAACCTGCGCCTGGGCCAGCTCACCCGGCTCGACGGCGTCAAGCTGAACGACGAGAGGAAATCGCTCGAGGCCGAGAGGAAGGGCCTGAAGACGTTGCTGGGCGAGGACAGGGAGCTGAGGAAGCTGGTGGTGAAGGAGCTCGAGGAGGACGCGAAGAAATTCGGCGACGAGCGGCGCACCCTGATCAAGCCGCAGGAGCGGGCGCAGATCGAGCGCAGCGTGCTCGAGGAGCCGCTTACCGTGATCCTCTCGAACAAGGGCTGGATCCGCGCTCGCTCGGGGCACGGCATCGACCTGTCGGCGGTCGGCTTCAAGGACGGCGACGGGCTGCTGCAGGCGATCGAGTGCAAGACCACCTCCGCAGTCGTCTTCCTGTCGGCGCGCGGCAAGACATTCACGCTCGAGGCGGCCGGCCTGCCGAGCGGGCGCGGCGACGGCCAGCCGATGAACGCGCTGGTCAACTGCAACGGCGACGACATCGTCTGGATGGCCTGCGGCGACCCGTCCCAGCCTCTGCTGATGAGCTCGAGCGCGGGCCAGGGCTTCCTTTGCCGGCTGGGCGACCTGTTCACCAAGACGCGCGCGGGCAAGGAATTCATGAACGTCGCCGAGGGCGCGCGCGCCAATGCGCCGGCGCCCTACGGCGGCGACGCGGCGAAGCTCAAGGTAGCCGCGCTGTCGTCCGACGCGCGCCTGCTGCTGTTCCCGATGGCCGAGCTGCCGCTGCGCCCCAACGGCGGCGTCGGCGTGCAGCTGATCGCGCTGCCCGACAAGGTGACGCTGGCCGCGGTCGCCGTGCTCGACCCGAAGGGCGCGCTGCGCGTTGCGGGCTTCAAGCGCACGCGCAAGACCGCCGAGCTGGACGCGAAGGCGCTCAGGGACTACGAGGGCAAGCGCGCGCAGCGCGGCAGGGTGTGCGACGTCGGCTTCCGCCCCGACCGGCTAGGATGAGCTCGCTGCGGCGCGACCGCAGGCGCTGAGGGAGCGGTCGTGATGCGCGCGATCCCGGAGGCCTACCGCCCTCTGCTGGTGCCGGCGGCGATTCTCGCCGCGGCGGCGTTGGCGGTGGCGCTCGGCGCCCAGCTGCCGCCGGGACTCGAGGGACTGGTGGTCGCCGGGCCGTATGCGCTGCTCGGGCTGGCTGCGGCGGTGACCCTGTGGTTCAACCGCGGGCGCGCGTTCGTCGCCGCGCTGTCGATGCTCATCGCCTACGCCGGCTACCATTACGCGCTCCGGATCGACGCCGCCGGCTTCGCGCCGCAGGCGGCGTACGTCGCCGCGGTGCTGCTCGTGCCGGCCAACATGCTCGCCTCGTTCGTACTGCCCGAGCGCGGCGCGGTGCACTACGGCAGCTGGCGCTGGCTGCTTCTGATCGCGCTCGAGGCGCTGCTGGTGGCCTGGGTCGCCTCGTCGGGTCACAGCATGCTGTCGGGCCAGTCCTGGCACCAGATCCTGCAGCACTGGACGCTGCGCTATCCGCCGGTGCCGTTCCTCGGGCGGGTCATGTTCGCCGCCGCGTTCGCCGCCGCGGTCTGGCGCGCCTGGCCAAGATTCACGCCGCTCGACGTCGGCAAGGCGGCCGCCCTGGTCGCATTCTTCATCGCCTGCGCCTGGGTCGGGCGCTTCCCCAGCTTCGCCGCGTTCATGAGCGCCGCCGGGATGATCCTGCTGGTGTCGGTGCTGCAGGAGTCGCACCGGCTCGCGTTCCGCGACGAGCTCACCGGGCTGCCGAGCCGGCGCGCGCTGGACGAGCGCATGCGCGCGCTCGGGCCCGACTACGCCGTGGCGATGGTCGACGTCGATCACTTCAAGAAATTCAACGACACTCACGGCCACGACGTCGGCGACCAGGTGCTGCGGCTGGTCGCCGCGCGCCTGGCGGAGGTCGACGGCGGCGGGCGCGCGTTTCGCTACGGCGGGGAGGAGTTCACGGTGCTGTTCCCCGAGGCCGGAGTGAAGGACGTACAGCCGCACCTCGAGCGCATCCGCCAGTCGATCGAGGACTACCGCATGGCGATCCGCGGCGGCGACCGGCCCAAGAACGAGAAGAAGGGCTCCAGGCGCCGCGGCGCGCGAGAGGATCAGCCGAGCGAACAGGCGCTGTCGGTCACAGTCAGCGTCGGCGTTGCCGGCCCCGGCAGGCGCCACCGCACGCCGTCCGAGGTGCTCAAAGGCGCCGACGAGGCGCTGTACCGCGCCAAGCAGGGCGGGCGCAACCGCGTCAGCCGATGAAAGCTGAACTTCAAGCGCACGCGAGACTCAATGGGTAATGCGCAAATTCGCTGCCTTCGCCTTCGCTCTAGCCCTGCTCGCGTCGCTCGCCGCGCTTGCCGCGGGGCTAGGGCACCGCTTCGGCCTGTGGGACTACCGCGTCGGCTTTCTCGTGCTGCGCGGCGCGGCCTGGGCCGGGCTCGCAGGCGCGCTCGGCTGCCTCGCCGCTGCCGCCTGGGCGCTGCGCGGCAGGGCGCTCGGCGCGCTGCTCAGTGCGTTGCTCGGCGTCGCAGCGGGCGGCGCCGCCTGCGGCCTGCCGTGGGCAATGCTGGAGCGCGCGCACGCCGCGCCGCCGATTCACGACATCACGACCGATACGCAAGACCCGCCGCAGTTCGTCGCGCTCGCGCCCGCGCGCCGCGCCTCGCCCAATGGCCTGGCTTACGGCGGCGCGGCGGTCGCCGCCCAGCAGCGCCGCGCCTACCCGGACATCGTGCCGCTCGCGGTCGGCGCTCACCCACCGGCCGCGTTCGAGCGCTGCCTCGAGGCCGCGCGCGGGCTGGGCTGGAAGATCGTCGCCGCCAACCCGGCGGCACTGCGCATCGAGGCCACCGACACCACGCCCTTCTTCGGCTTCAAGGACGACATCGTGATCCGCGTCACCCCGCTCGAGGCCGCGAGCAGGGTGGACCTGCGTTCCGTCTCGCGCGAGGGCCGGGGGGACCTGGGCACCAACGCGCGCCGCATCCGCGCCTTCTATCGCGAGATGGCACGGCGTGGTTGAAGCGCCGCTGGGCTGGATAGATATACAGCATTCGCCCATAATGGGCGGCGTGACGGCGACCCCGGTTTTCGAGCGGCTGAACGAGGCGCAGCGCGCGGCGGCGTGCGCGGGCGGCGCGCCGCTGCTGATCGTCGCCGGCGCGGGCACCGGCAAGACCAACACGCTCGCGCACCGCGTCGCCTGGCTGGTGCTGCAGGGGGTTTCGCCCGAGCGAATTCTGCTGCTCACCTTCACCCGCCGCGCAGCGCAGGAAATGACGCGCCGGGCGCAGAAAATCGTGGGCGAGGCGGCCAAGGAGGTCAGGCTGCCGTGGGCGGGCACCTTCCACTCGATCGCCAACCGCCTCATCCGGCGCCACAGCGCGCGGCTCGGGCTGGACGCGAATTTCAGCGTACTCGATCGGGGCGACGCCGCAGACCTGATGGACGTGGTGCGCCACGAGCTGGGGCTGTCCAAGCTGGAGAAGCGCTTCCCGCGCAAGGACACCTGCGTCGCGATCTACTCGCACCGCGTCAACACGCAGGGGGCGCTGCGGCGCACGCTGATCGACGCTTTCCCCTGGTGCGCCGAATGGGAAGAGCAGCTCGCGCGCCTGTACCGCGCCTACGTCGAGCGCAAGCTCGCCAACCAGGCGCTCGACTACGACGACCTGCTGCTGTACTGGCACGCGATGGCCGCCGATGCCGCGCTTGCGGCCGAGATGAGCGCGGCCTTCGACCACATCCTGGTCGACGAGTACCAGGACACCAACGCGCTGCAGGCGCAGATCCTCAAGTTGCTTCGGCCCTCGGGCGAGGGGGTGACGGTGGTGGGCGACGACGCGCAGTCGATCTACTCGTTCCGCGCCGCCACGGTGGAGAACATCCTCGGCTTCCCGGCCCAGTACGCGCCGCCGGCCGCGGTGGTCACGCTCGAGCGCAACTACCGCTCGACCCAGGGCGTGCTCGACGCCGCCAACGCGCTGATCGGCGAAGGCCAGCGCCAGTACCGCAAGATGCTGCAGGCCGCGCGCGGCGCGGGCGAGCGGCCGCGCTACGTCACGGTCGCCGACGACCAGGCGCAGGCCGACTACGTGGTCGCGCGCGTGCTCGAGGCGCGCGAGCGCGGCCTGCTGCTGCGGCGCCAGGCGGTGCTGTTCCGCGCCTCGCACCACAGCGACGTGCTCGAGCTCGAGCTGGTGCGGCGCGACATCCCCTACGTCAAGTACGGCGGCCTGAAATTTCTCGAGGCGGCGCACGTCAAGGACCTGCTCGCGGTGCTGCGCTGGGCCGACAACCCGAAGAACCGCGTCAGCGCGTTCCGCGCCCTGCAGCTGCAGCCCGGCGTGGGCCCGGCCACCGCGGCGCGGTTTTTCACGCGCTTCGAAGCGGGGCCTTTCGCTGGAATGAGCTGGAAGACGCAGCGATTCGGAGTTTCGACCTACTCATGGCCTCGCTCGCTGCGCCCGAATCTCCCTGGGCCGGCCAGGTGGGCCGGGTGCGCGAGTGGTTCGAGCCGATCCTGGAGCAGAAGTACGACTCGGCGCAGGCGCGCGCCGGCGACCTGTGGCAGCTCGAGCGCGTGGCGCAGCAGTTCGCCAGCCGCGAGCGCTTCCTGACCGAGCTCGCGCTCGACCCGCCGCAGGCGAGCGGCGATCTCGCCGGCGCGCCGCACCGCGACGAGGACTACCTGGTGCTCTCGACCGTGCATTCGGCCAAGGGCCAGGAGTGGGACGCGGTGCACGTGCTGAACGTCGCCGACGGCAACTTCCCGTCCGAGTACGCCACCGGCCGCGCCGAGCTGATCGAGGAGGAGCGGCGCCTGCTGTACGTGGCGATGACGCGCGCGAAATCGGAGTTGCACCTGATCGCGCCGCTGCGTTACTACGTGACGGGGCAGCCGCGGCGCGGCGACGCGCACGTCTACGGCGCCACCAGCCGCTTCCTCACCCGCGCGGTGATGCAGCGCCTGCAGCCGCTGACCTGGCCCGAGGCCGACGCCGCCGAGGCCGCGCCGGCGCGCGAGGCTCCGCCGATCGACGTCGCCGCGGCCCTGCGCGGACTGTGGTCTTAGGAAACACCGGTCCGATTTGAAAATCGGGCGCGAGCGGTTCATCATGCCCGCTCGTTTCCAACCCGCCAGCGAGACTCCATGAAAGCCGACAACATTCTCGCCACCATCGGCAACACGCCGCACATCCGGATCAACCGCCTGTTCGGCGACACGCACCAGGTATGGATCAAGGCCGAGCGCGCCAACCCGGGCGGCTCGATCAAGGACCGCATCGCGCTGTCGATGATCGAGGCGGCCGAGAAGAGCGGCGCGCTCAAGCCCGGCGCGACGATCATCGAGCCGACCTCGGGCAACACCGGCATCGGCCTCGCGATGGTGGCCGCGGTGAAGGGCTACAAGCTCATTCTGGTGATGCCCGACAGCATGTCGGTCGAGCGCCGCCGCCTGATGCTCGCCTACGGCGCGAGCTTCGTGCTCACGCCGCGCGAGAAAGGCACGGCGGGCGCGATCGCCAAGGCCGAGGAGATGGTGGCGCAGACGCCGGGCGCGTGGATGCCGCAGCAGTTCGAGAACCCGGCCAACATCGAGGTGCACGTGCGAACGACCGCGCGGGAGATCCTGGCCGACTTCCCGCAGGGAATCGACGTGCTGATCACCGGCGTGGGCACCGGCGGGCACATCACCGCCTGCGCGCAGGTGCTGAAGAAGGCCTGGCCGAAGCTCAAGGTCTACGCGGTCGAGCCGAGCGCCTCGCCCGTGATCTCGGGCGGCAAGCCCGGGCCGCACCCGATCCAGGGCATCGGCGCGGGCTTCGTGCCGAAGAACCTGCACGTGAACCTGCTCGACGGCGTGATCCAGGTCGATGCCGAGCCCGCCAAGGAGATGGCGCGCCGCGCGGCCAGGGAGGAGGGCATCCTGGTCGGCATCTCCTCCGGCGCCACGCTGCAGGCGATCGGGCAGAAGCTGCCCGAGATCGCCGAAGGGCGCGACGGTGCTCGGCTTCAACTACGACACCGGCGAGCGCTACCTGTCGACCGAGGGCTTCCTGCCGACCGAATGAGAAAGCTCGCGGCTCTCGCCCTGCTCGTTCCGGCGGCGGCCATCGCGCAGATGGGCGGCGGCATGACGAACAACCCGCGCCACGCCTACGTGATGCGCCACGGCATCGACCCGAAATACGCCAGCAAGCACGACCCGCTGCGCCCGGGCGCGCTCAACCTCGAGGCAGGCCGCAAGCTCTACTCGCAGTACTGCGCGTCGTGCCACGGCGCCTCCGGCCTCGGCAGCGAGGCGGGCCTGAAGCTCGATCCTCCGGCCGCGCGGCTGATGGGGCTTGCGCGCACGCGGATCGCGAGCGACGCCTTCTACGACTGGACCATTGCCGAAGGCGGCGCGCCGGTGGGAAGCGCGATGCCGCCGTTCAAGGACACACTCAAGCCGGAGCAGATATGGAAAATCGTCCTCTTCCTGCGCACCCTGTGATTCGCTGGCTGCTGCTTGCCGCCGGCGTGCTCGCGGTCGCCGCCGCGCGCGCGCAGGACTCGCGCCAGCTGGTCGAGTTCCCGCCCATGCTGCTCGAGCACGAGATGCGCAACATGCGCGATCATCTCGCGACGCTGCAGAAGATCCAGGACGCGCTCGGCGCGGGCCAGTTCGACGAGGCGGGCAGGCTGGCCGAGCATCGCCTCGGCTTGAGCTCATTCGGCCTGCACGGCGCGCACGAGGTCGCGCCGTTCATGCCCGCCGGCATGCAGGCGATCGGCACCGAGATGCACAAGGCGGCGAGCCGCTTCGCGCTCGAGGTGAACAAGGCCGCCGCCACCGGCGACCTGCGCCCGTCGATCGCCGCGCTGGGCAAGGTCACCGGGCAGTGCGTGGCCTGCCACGCAGCCTACCGCCTGCACTAGACGCGTCCGGCGCTTCGGGCGAAACTAACCGGACTCGTTCTTGGAGGGGGCGCAATGCCAGTCGCAGACATCAACCACTATTTCGTGCGCGCCAACGACCTTGAGGCCACCCGGCGCTTCTACGTCGACGTGCTGGGCTTCGAAGTAATGCCGCGGCCGAACTTTCCGTTTCCGGGCTACTGGCTCGGGGTCAACGGCAAGATCCAGGTCCATATGGGGCCGCACGGCATTCCGAATTCCGAGCTGTACTACCTCGGCACGCCGGCCAACGCGAAGACCGACCAGTCCGGCGTGGTCGACCACATCGCTTTCGCCGCGACCGAGCCGAAGGCCTTCGTCGAGCGCCTGCAGGGCAAGGGCGTCGCATACCGCCCGCGCTACCTGCCCGAGTCGAGCCTCTATCAGCTTTTCCTGCGCGACCCGAACGGGCTCATGATCGAGCTCAATTTCTTCGGCATCACCGACGCGCCCGAATGGGGCGGCGAGGACTACTCGAAGATGCCGCGCGTCGAAACGGCCTGATGGGGCGCGATTTCTCCGGCGTCTCGTACGCCGAGGCGCTCGCGCGCGCGCGCGCGCTGGTTCCGTCGCTGCGCAAGCGCGCCCCCGAAGCGGAGGAGGTGCGCCAGCTGCTGCCCGAGACCGAGGCCGAGCTGCATGCGAGCGGCCTGCTGCGCTTCGCGCAGCCCAGGCGCTGGGGCGGCATGGAGCTCGACTACGTCGCGCTGTTCGACATCCCGGCCGAGGTCGGGCGCGGCTGCACCTCGACCGCCTGGAGCGTCGCCAACCTCGCGATCCATCACTGGATGCTCGCGCTGTACGAGGAGCGCGCGCAGGCCGAGGTCTGGCGCGAGAACCCGGACGCGATCATCGCCTCCGGCATCGCCTACCCGCAGGGCCGCGCCAAGCGCGTCAAGGGCGGCCTCGAGATCGGCGGTCACTGGAATTTCTCCAGCGGGGTCGACGGCAGCCACTGGAACATGCTCGCGGTGACGGTGCAGGACGGCGCCCAGGTGGTGGACCACTGCATGTGCCTGGTGCCGCGCAGCGACTACCAGGTGATCGACGACTGGCAGGTGCTCGGCATGCGCGGCACCGGCTCCAAGTCGGTCAAGACCAAGGACCTGTTCGTGCCCGCGCACCGCGCGCTGTCGATGTACCTCGCACGCGGGGGCGCCGACTTCCCGGGCGCGAGGACCAACCCCAACCCGCACTACCGCATTCCGCTCTCGGGCATGGGCTCGCACTGCATCGCCGGCGCGGCGGTGGGCAACGCGCAGGCGGCGCTCGAGCTCTCCTGCGACGCAGTCGGCGAGCGCAGCACAAATTACACCGCGGCACGCATGCGCGACTTCCAGACCGTGCAGCTACGCGTGGCCGCGGCCGGCGCGCGCATCGATGCCGCGCGCCTGATCGCGCGCAACGACTGCCTCGACGCGCAGGCGATCGCCGAGGCCGAGCGCGAGCCGAGCGTGGAAGAGAAGCTGCGCTGGAAGCGCAACATCGCCTACGCGGTCCAGCTTTGCACCGAGGCGGTCGATTCGCTGCACGGCATGGCGGGCGCGAAGGGAATCTACGACCACTACCCGATCCAGCGCCTGTTCCGCGACGCGCATTCGCTCATGGGCCACATCGGCTTTTCCTGGGACGCCCAGGGCGCGCCCTGGGGCCTGGTCGCGCTCGGTGGCGACTTCCCCGCTCCCCCGACCCTTTAAACCGGGGTCAGACCCCGATTATTCATTCCAGCTCATCGCGCCGGCCTGCGCGACGCTGCCGTCGGCCTTGCGCACCTCGGTCCTGGTGTGGGACTCGTCCGCCGCGGCGTGCGCCGTGATCGCCTCGCCGTCGAACACCGGCGCCTGGGCGCGGAATTCGAACGAGCGCGGCGTGCGGCGCTCCGCTTGCAGCCAGGCGAGCGTCGCCATCACGGTGGCCAGCAGCGGCCCGTGCACCACCAGACCGGGGTAGCCCTCGACTTCGAGGCAGTAGCGCCGGTCGTAGTGGATGCGGTGGCTATTGAAGGTGAGCGCCGAGTAGCGAAACAGCAGCACGTCGTTCGGCACCAGCGCGCAGCGCGCGGGGTTCGCGCCGAGCGGCTCGCGCCACACCGGCGGCTCGGCCGGCGGGCTGGGCTCGGCGCGCGCCGCGGGCGGCGCGTCGCGGTAGACAATGTCCTGGCCCTCGCGCATCAGCAGTGCGGCGCCGCTGCGCCATTCGTGCCGGACTTTGACGAACACCAGCGTTCCGCTCTTGCCCTGCTTCAGGTCGACCGACTCGACCTTCGAGTCGCGCCGCAGCGTCTCGCCCAGGCGCGGCGCGCGCAGCCACTCGAGCTGGCTGCCGGCCCACATCCGCCGCGGCAGCGGCACCGGCGGCAGGAAGCCTCCGCGCGCCGGGTGCCCGTCGGGCCCGGCCTCGCGCAGGAGCGACAGCGGCGTGGTGAAGATCCAGTGCCATAGCGGCGGCAGCTCGGCGCCATCGGTAAACGACGCCGGATCGAGGTCGAGGCTGGCCGCGAGCTGGCGCACGCGCGCAGGGTCGCAGTGGTCCTCTAGCGCTTCGCTGCGGCCGATCCAGGCGCGCAGATGATCGATCTCAGGTCGCGGTGTGCACGGCGCATTATCTTCCGTTCCACAACTCCATGAACTGTAATCTCCAAGTTCGTGAACTGTTGGGCTTTTTGTTATGGCTGATTTTGTGTCACCATGGCGTTTCTGACGTAATGGTAGGAGGCATGCCATGAAGCGCATCGCCCTGTTTGCCGCCCTCGCCGCGCTGCTTGCCGCGCCCGCCTGGGCGCAGTCGACGAAGGCCACCGGGCCGCTGAAGGTGGACGTCAAGCCCGAAGCCAAAGCCGACGCGAAGGCCGACGCGAAGACCGAGATCAAGCCCGTCGTGCGCCGCCTGGACGCGAAATCCTACGAGGACGCGCGCGAGTGCCTGGACCGGAAAACGAACGAGGAAATCATCGTCTGCGCGGAGAAGTTCCTCTAGCCGTCAGCTTGGTGTCAACCGGCCGCCCCAGCCGCGCGTTGTAGCTCCCACGGTGCGAATCCTTTCGCGCCGCAAAACATTGTTTTGATTGATCAATAAGGGGAGCAAGACATGAAGAGCATCATTGCAGCGCTTTGCCTGGCGTTCGCCGCTTCGTCGGTTGCCGTGGCGGCCGAGAAGAAGGCCCCGAGTCCGAAGCAGCAGGCGCAGCAGCAGAGGATGAAGGACTGCAACAAGCAGGCGGGCGAGAAGAAGCTCAAAGGCGACGCGCGCAAGAAGTTCATGAGCGGCTGCCTCAAAGGCTGAAGCCCCGAAGCAGGGCTGAGCGCTCAAGCAGCAGGTTTCGGCCAAAGGAGGGCCCCGGTTCGCCGCGGCCCTCCTTTGTTTTGCCGGCCTCCTCAGCCGCGCACGCGGCCGAGGGATCTTCGCGGCACGAAGCGCGCCAGGCCGCGCGACGGGCTCTGATGGCGCGTCGAGTAGGCGAGTGAGCGCGCGACGCGGGTGCGCGGCGCGGGCTTTGCCGCCGCGCCCGCGGCAAGCTGCATCAGGGTCTGCTTTTCGCGCTCGCGCTCGCGCAGCTCGCGCGCCGAATTCTCCACGATCTGCTCCAGCAGCTTCTGGCGGTCTTCCAGCGCGAGCTGCTGGCGCCTGAGCGTGAGCAGGTTGCGGCAGCGCGCCATGCATTCGCGCACGTCGACCGGCTTGGTCAGGAAGTCGGTGATGCCGGCGTCGAGCGCCTTGTAGCGCACCTCGGGCTCGTCGTTCACGGTCACCATCACGAGCGGCACGTGCTCGTAGCCGGGCATCGCGCGCAGGCGCCGCACCAGCTCGGTGCCGTTCATCTCGGGCATCGCGAAATCGACCAGCACCAGGTCGGCGACGTGGCGCGTCGCCCACACGATGGCGTCGATCGGGCGCGCGAAGGACTTCACCATGATGCGCTGGTCGAGGGTGCGCAGGACCTGTTCGAGGATGGCGCGGCTGGTCGACTGGTCGTCGACCACCATCACGGTGCTGCTCGCCAGCGGCACGACCGTGGATTTGATGCTGGCCTGAGGCTCGCCCATCCCTCTTCTTCTGGTGGCTGAATTTCGCTTCGAGGTTACGCTGCGCTGCGGGTGCTGTCCAGCCCGCGGCGCGCGTGGTGCTCGCAACGGGCGGCATCCAGAGGCTGGCCCGCCGTGCGGAATCCGCGCGCCGCGGCCGCGAAGCGCGCCGCAACGGCGTCGACCTCGCCGCGCGCCTGCGCGACATGGGCGTGTACTTCATCCAGCGCCGCATGCCACGCAGGCAGGCGCATGACCACGGTGGCGAGAAACTCGACCGCCTGCTCGTAGCGCCGGGCGAGATCGAGCTGGCCGCGCTCGCGCGGCCGCGATGGCGGCCGGCACGGCGAAGGTGATGCGGCATCCCGGGCACGTCTCGAGCGGGCCGCGCACCGCCTGCTGCGCGTGCTCCAGCGCGGACAGCGCCGCGTGCGGATCGGCGGCGAGGGCAATGCGCGTGCCGTAGATTCTGTCGAGCAGGTGAAATCCCATATCGGTCTGGCGCGCGAGATCGAGCGCCTCATCGAGCAGCTCGGCTGCCGCGTCGCGCCGGCCGCGATACAGCGCAAGCTCCGCCCGCCGCTGCAGCGCGAGCGCTTCTCCCGTCACGCCGCCGATCGCCCGATGCAGCCGGCCGCCGAGCGCCAGGTGCTCCTCGGCCGCGTCCAGGTCTCCGGCGAGCAGCTCCGCCTCGCCGCGCAAGGTCACGCCGAAGGCGTGGCCGCGCGCCGCGCCGAGGCGCCGCGCCTCCGCGGCGAGCGCGTCGGCGAACGAAATGACTTCGGGATACGGCTTCGCGCCGTAGAGGAAGCGCTGCGTGATGCAGAGCTGGCCGTCGAACACGCGCAGGGCGAGATGCGGCAGATGGTGCGTGTCGTGCAGATCCGCCCAGACGCTGCCGTGCAGCTCGCCGCGCGCATGCGCGGCAGCGGCCTGAGCCCAGGACGCGACCACGATCGCGGCCGTGTCGCCCGTCTCGAGCGCGAGCCGGCGCGACTCGGCGGCCTTGAGCGTGCCCACGGCCGGATCGCCGAAGCCGAGCGCGGCGGCGCCGCTGTAGGTCAGGGCCTCGGCCAGGCGCCCGTCCGTGGTGGCCGGTCTCAGGCCCTCGAGCGCCCGCAGCGCTCCCTTCGGATCGCCCTGCTTGAGCTGGGCGAGTGCGCCTTTGGCGCGCAGGTCCTGGGCAGCCGGATCTTGCGCCGCGGCCGCCGCGGACCTGTACGCGGCCACTGCCGCCGGATCGGCGACGGCGTCGAGCGCTTCGGCTCGGCACCGCAGCGCCTCCGGGTGAGCCGGGTCGTAGGCCAGCACGGGCTCCAGGTGCCGCAAGGCGTCGATGAACGCGCCGAGCCGGATCGCCTCGCGCGCCGCGAAGATCAGCCAATGCACCGCCTCGGCAGGGATTGCGCCCGCCAGCCAGTGGCGCGCGATCACCGCCGGCGATGCGCCGAGCCGTTCCAGGCGCCGGGCCGCGTCGCGATGCACCGCGAGCCGCTGATGCGGCGCGATCTGTTCGAGCAGCGCCTGGCGCACCAGGTCGTGCCGGAAGCGGTAGTGCGTGCCCGCGACGACCAGCACCTGCGCGCTGAGCGCGCGATCCAGCAGCGCGAATGTGCCGGCCTCGTCATGCGGCGAAAGCGCGCAGATGAGCGGCGTGTCGAGATCGTCGCCGGCGAGCGCAAGGCTCCTGAGCAGCTGCATCGCCTCGTAGTCGACGTCGCACAGACGCGCGGTGATCGCCTCGCGGACGTTCGCCGGCAGGCCCGGGCGCTCGCCCGGAGCGGCGCAGCGGGCGAGCTCCAGGGCGGCGAACGGGTTGCCTTGCGAGAGCCGGACGATGCGCTCGACGAGCGCGGCGTCAAGCGGCTGCGGCGCGGCGTGCGCGACGAGGCCGGCGGCGTCCTCGTCGGCCAGCGGGCCGAGATCGATTGCCGTCAGGCGGCCGCTCGCGACCAGACGCGCCACGCCGCTTGCGAGGCTCGACTGCTCGGGCGGCGGGCGGAACGCGAACGCGATGGCAACCGGACGCCCGGTCAGCGCCATTTCCAGCAGCGCTTCGGCATCCGATTCGTCGATCAAATGCGCGTCGTCGACCTGCACCAGGACCGGACCGCCTTTGGACGCCGACACCAGCGCACGCCGGAACGCGCCGATCACCTGATGGCGCCCAAGCGGCCCCCGCACCTCGGGGGTCGGGGCGCTGTGCGAGCCGAGCATCGCAAGCACCAATCGCGCCGGCTCGCCCACGGCCTCGAGCACGGACCGGTTCTCGCGCACCAGCCGCTCGACGATGGATGCGATCACCGCGTAGGGGCGGTCCGGCTGCAGCGCTTCGACGCTCACGACGGTCCAGCCGCGCTCCTGCGCCGCCGCGCCGAGCGCGCGGCAAAAGGCGGATTTGCCGATGCCGGCTGGTCCGCGCACCGCCAGGCCGCCGCGGCGCGCTTGCGCCGGGGCGCCCAGCCATGCGGCGGCCTGCGCGAGCTCCATCTGCCGGCCGACCAAAGCGGGTCCCGGCTGACGCAAGCCCGCCACGCATTCGCCGTACAGCGCCTCGGTTTCCGGGTCGGGCGCCACGCCCAGCGCCTGCTGCAGCGCGCTCTTCAGGCGCGCGTACCAGCGGATCGCCGCCGGACGATTGCCCGCGGCGAGCTCGCGCCGCATCAGCTCGCGATGCGCCGGCTCGTCGGTAGGCTCGGCCTGCGCGAGCCGTTCCCATTGCGCGCTTGCACGCAGCAGCTCCAGATACCGCGCACGCAGCCGCGAACGTGCGCTTTCAGTCCACGCTTCGTACTGCGCGCCGGGCAGCAGCTCGCCGCCGTAGGCGCGCGCCGCTTCAGCGCAGGCCGCCGCATCGCGCCGCGCCAGGGCGTGGTCGGCGAGCTGCTCGAAGCGCACTGCGTCGACCGCGACAGTGCTCGAAGGACACAACGCGACCT
Organism: uncultured beta proteobacterium; assembly: GCA_963755395.1. Taxonomy (GTDB): domain Bacteria; phylum Pseudomonadota; class Gammaproteobacteria; order Burkholderiales; family SG8-39; genus DAHVFK01. The sequence goes on from CAVWJJ010000004.1 coordinate 807,827, forward strand.
GGCCGCCCTGGAGGCGCACTGCGTCCCGGAAACCGAGCGCCCGGCGCGCGTGGTGCGCGGCTTTGCGCAGGTTGGCGGCGCCCGCCTCGGGGTCGAGCTGCGGCCAGAGCGCGTCGATGACCTGCTCCCGCAGCAAGCGATGCCCGTCGGCCAGGCTCAGCAGCTGCACCAGGTGCGCGGCGCGCAGGCCCGGCCAACCCTCGGGCGCGAGCTCGACGCCGTCGAGCGCGACCGCGAAGCCGCCCAGGACGCGGACGTCCACATGATGGAGGGTGCTCGTCGCTGCGGCGCCTGCCATAGGGCGAAAGTGTCCTCTGAAAGGTACCGGCAAACAAGCGCAAGGAACGTTTCAGGAACGCGGCTTCGCCATCCTCGGCGTGCGCAGGTCGCACTCGCGCGGCCTGACCGACCTCAACCGATAGGAGACTTCACCATGGCCGAAGCAACCAAGGAACTGGTCGTCCTGATGACCAAGGGCGCCGATCACGAACTTTCGTCCGTTGCCTTTACCGTCGCCAACGGCGGCGTCACGGCGGGCCTGAAGGTCTACGCGTTTCTCACCAGCGGATCGGTGGACCTGGTGCGCAGGCGCGCCGCCGACCTGCCGCACGTGCCGCCGCTCGACCCGCTCAAGGCGCTGATCGACGATTTCCTGCGCCGCGGGGGCACGATCTGGGCCTGCCCGCCGTGCGTCAAGGCGCGCGGCTACGCGCAGGAGGACCTGATCGAGGGCGTGAAAATCCAGGGCGCGAGCGCCATGCACGAGCGGCTGGCGGCCGGCGCGGCGTCGCTGAGTTTCTAATCCGCGCCGAAGGTCGAGGGCTGCACCTGCGGCGCGCTGGCCGCGCGGCGCGCGAGCCACCAGCCCGCGGCCGGCGGCACCACGGCGAAGGACTGCTCGGCGCCGAGCTTGCGCGCGGCGTCGAGCGGCCAGTTCGGGTTGTAGAGCATCTCGCGCGCGAGCGCGACGAGGTCGGCGCGGCCCTCGGCCAGGATCTTCTCGGCCTGGTGCGCGTGCACGATCAGGCCGACCGCCATGGTCGCGATGCCGGCTTCCTTCCTTATCTTTTCGGCGTACGGCACCTGGTAGCCGTAGGCCGGCGCGAGCGCCGGCGGCTTGGGCGTGAGGCCGCCCGAGCTGCAGTCGATCACGTCCACGCCGAGCGCCTTCACCGCCTTCGCCAGCGCGACGCTCTGCTGCGGGCCCCAGCCAGAGTCGTCCTCGGCCGAGACGCGCAGGAACAGCGGCTTGTCTTCGGGCCAGCTCGTGCGCACCGCCTCGCACACCTCGAGCGCGAAGCGCATGCGCCCGGCTTCGGAACCGCCGTACTCGTCGCCGCGCGTGTTCGACGCGGGCGACAGGAACTGGTGGATCAGGAAGCCGTGCGCGCCGTGGATCTCGACCGCGTCGAAGCCGGCCGCATGCGCGCGCGCCGCGGCGCGGCCCCAACGCTCGGCAATGGCGCGGATCTCGGCGCGCTCGAGCGCACGCGGGACGCTCGAAGCCGCGTCGAACGCGATCGCGCTCGGCGCCACCAGCTCCCAGGCGTCCCAGTCGGTGATCGCGTCAGACCTGCGCAGCGGCTGGCCGCCCTCCCATGGGCGCTGGATGCGCGACTTCCTGCCCGAATGGCCGAGCTGGATCCCGGCCGCCGCGCCGCAGGAGTGCACGAAGTCCGCGCAGCGCGCGAGCGCCGGCACGAACTTGTCGTCCCACAGCCCGAGGTCGCCCAGCGTGCCGCAGCCGCGGCGCTCGATCTTGGTCGACTCCATCATCACCAGCCCCGCGCCGCCGGCGGCGTAGCGCCCGGCGTTCATCAGGTGCCAGTCGGTGGCGAAGCCCTCCACCCCGGCGTACTGGTGCATCGGCGCTGTCACGACGCGGTTCTTGAGCGTGAGCGCGCGCAGCGGGAGCGGGGTGAAAAGCAGAGGCTGGTCCATGAAGAGATCTTCTTTCCTGTTCACAGTGGAGCGATGAGCGCCGGGTCGTCGTTCTTGGCCGAGTTGAGCTTCGTGCTCACCGCGTAGTGGGCGAAATTCGACTGGGCGAGTTTTACCATGCCGGCCACCTCGTCGGGCTGATCGACGTCCGCCCGCACCCAGCGCAGCAGCAGCTCGTCAGGCAGCACGACCGGCATGCGGTCGTGGACCTCCGCCACCGACGCGGCGGCCGCGCGGGTGAGGATGGCGCAGGTGAGCTGCGCCGCGGGCGAGGTCTCCAGCAGCCCGGCGAAGCACACCGGCCTGCGGTCGCGGCGAAAGATGTAGTGCGGCTGCTTGTAGGCCCTGCTCTCGCCGCTCGGCGGATCGGTCCGCTGCGCCGCCTGCCACTCGTACCAGCCCTCGGCCGGGATCAGGCAGCGCGAGTGGCGCCAGGCGTGGCGCCACATCGGCTTGGCCGCCGCTTCTTCGGCGCGTGCGTTGATCGAATACGTCGGCGGTTTGTCCTGCTTCCACCAGGACGGAATCAGCCCCCAGCGCGCCTCGGCCAGCTCGAGCCCGCCAGAGCTGCCCTGGACCAGGATCGGGATCCCGCTCGTCGGCAGGACGTTGAAGCGCCGCCCGAACGGGTTGCCGTTGCCGCGCCCGACCTGCCAGGCGCGCTCGATCGCGGCGCGCTCGGGGCTGACGTATCGTCCGCACATGGCCCTGCATCATAATGGAGCTGCGATGAGACTGGTCCCGCCGCGCGTGATGCCGCCCGCGAAGCCGCTCGGGCGCCTGGCGTTCGCGGCCCGCTTCGTGCGCAACCCGCTCGAAGTGGTGCCGCGCGAGGCCTACGAGACCGAGTTCTTCCGCTCGGGCGAGGGCGCCGCGCGCGCCTGGGTCACGGGGCCGGCGCTGCTCAAGCAGGTCCTGCTCGACGAGCGCGAGAAGTTCCAGAAGCTGACCCAGATCCGGCTGCTCTCGCCGCTGCTGGGACACGGCCTGCTCACCAGCGAGGGCGCCGAGTGGAAGTGGCAGCGCCAGGCCTGCGCGCCGATGTTCCGCCATCACGACCTGCTCGGCTTCGTGCCGGTGTTCGTACGCGCCGCGCAGGGGCTGCTCGCGCGCTGGCGCGCCGCCCCCGGCGCGCCGCAGGCCGCTGTTCAGCAGGTGGACCGCGACGTCACGCGCGCGACCTTCGAGGTGATCTCGGCCACGCTGCTGCCCTCGGCCGACGCCACCATCGGGCCCGTGCTCGAGCGCTCGATCGGCAGCTTCCAGCGCTCGGGCGGCTGGGCCCAGCTCTACGCCTCGGTGCGCGCGGCGCGCTGGCTGCCGCACCCTGGCACGGCCGCAGGGCGACGCGCGGTGATCGCCCTGCGCTCGGCGGTCGCGGCGCTGATCCGCGAGCGGCGCGCCGGCGGCGGCCCGGACGACCTGATGCATCGCCTGATGGCGGCGCGCGATCCGGAGAGCGGCCAGGCGATGGACGACGAGCGCCTGATCGACAACCTGCTCACCTTCTACCTCGCCGGACACGAGACCACGGCGCGCGCGCTTTCCTGGACGCTCTATCTTCTTTCGCGCTCGCCCGAGTGGAGCGCAGCGCTCGAGCAGGAAGTCGCGCAAGTCACCGGCGGTGCGCCGGTCGAGGCAACGCACATCGAGCGCCTGGTGCTTACGCAGCAGGTGCTCAAGGAATCGATGCGCCTGTTTCCGCCGGTGCCGATGATGAGCCGCCAGGCGGTGGCCGACACCACGCTCGGCGGGCACGCGATCCGCGCCGGCAGCTCGCTGATCATCCCGATCTACGCCATCCAGCGCCACGTCGTACGCTGGGAGGACCCGCACGCGTTCGATCCCGCGCGCTTCGCGCCGGACAAGGAGGCCGCGCTGGGGCGCTACCAGTACCTGCCGTTCGGCGCCGGGCCGCGCATCTGCATCGGCATGGCCTTCGCCATGATCGAGGCCAGCGCGATCCTCGCCGCGCTGCTGCAGCAGGCGCGCTTCACCCCCGCGCCGGGCCCCGAGCCCTATCCCGTGGCGCGCGTCACCCTGCTTCCCCGCGGCGGAATGCCCTTGCGGGTCGCGCTCAGGTAGGACTACTTTGCGCGCCAGCCGCCGTCCACGACCAGCGCGTGGCCGCTGACGTACTTTGCGTCGTCCGACGCCAGGAAGGCGACCGCCGCGGCGACGTCCTCCGGCGTGCCACGCACGCCCGCGGGCACCAGCGCACGCACCTGCTCGTCGCTCACCGCGACGCCGCGCCCGCTCATGTCGGGCACGCCGGGTCCGAGGATCGATTGCGAGTGCGCGCGCAGGCCGGTCGGGATCGCGCCCGGGCAGACGCAATTCACGCCGATGCCGCGCGCGGCGTAGCGCACCGCCATCTGGCGCGTGAGCCCGACCACGCCGTGCTTGGCGGCGATGTAGGCCGCGCCGCCGCCGGTGCCGTTCAAGCCCGCGACCGAGGCCATGTTGACGATCCGCCCGCGAGCGCGCGGCAGCATCTCCGCCAGCGCGCGCTTGCAGCCGAGGAAGGTGCCGGTGAGGTCGATCTCGATCACGCGGCGCCAGAGCGACTCGTCCATGTCGTCGACGTCGAAGTAGCCGTCGAGCACGCCTGCGTTGTTGATCATGATCTCGAGCGGCCCGAGCGCGAGCACCGCCTTGGTGAGCGCGGCGTCGAGCTCGGCCGCGCGGCTCACGTCGGCGCCGTAGCCCTCGGCGCGCCCGCCGGCCGCGGCGATGCGCTTCGCGGTGTCGCGCGCCGCGGCGGGGTCGATGTCAATCGCCGCCACCGCGGCGCCATCGGCCGCGAGCCGCTCGGCGATCGCGCGCCCCAGCCCCGATCCGGCCCCGGTCACGGCCGCCATTCGCTTGTCGAGTGTCATTCTGCCTCCTCTGATTAACCCGAATCGGCCTGCCTTGCGTTTAAGCTGTTACCTGCAACGCAAAGGAGCTCGCATGCGACCCATTGTGACATTCTGCCTGCTCGCCTTTCCGCTCGCCGCGGCCGCGGCCGGCGACGCGCTCACCATCTACAGCTCGGCGCAGCCGGGCGCGATCCGGCCCGAGCAGTTCCGCGGCGGCGGCGGCGGCGCGGTACCGGGCTACGCGGTGGTGCGCCATCTGCGCGAGCTCGCGCTCGAGCCGGGGCAGAACACCGTTCGCTTTTCCGACGTCGCGGCGCTGATCGATCCGACCACGGTGAGCTTCGAGTCGCTCACCGACCCCAAGGGCACGCGCGTGGTGGAGCAGAACTTCCAGTTCGACCTGGTCAACACGCAGAAGCTGCTCGAGAAATACATCGACCGCACGATCAGCGTCGACCAGGTGCGCGGCAGCGGGGTCGAGACCTTCCGCGGCACGCTGCTGTCGACCGCCGGCGGCTACGTGCTGCGGCGCGAGGACGGCAGCGTGCAGCTGCTGTCGAGCAGCGCCGGGGTGCACCTGCCCGAGCTGCCGGGCGGGCTGATCACGCGCCCGACCCTGGTTTGGGACATCGTCGCGGCGCACGGCGGCAAGCAGCGCGCGCGCGTGTCGTACCAGACCGGCGGCATCACCTGGTGGGCCGACTACAACCTGGCCTATGCCGAGGGCGCCGACGCCAACGCCTGCAAGCTCGACGTCGCCGCCTGGGTCAGCATCCTCAATCGCTCGGGCGCCGGCTACGACGAGGCGAAGCTCAAGCTGGTGGCCGGCGACGTGCAGCGCGCGCAGCCGCCGGGCTACGCGAGCGGCAACTATCCGATGGCGCGCGCCGTGCTCGAGTCGAAGGTCGCGGGCTTCGCGGAGAAAGCGTTCTTCGAGTACCACCTCTATACGCTCGGGCGGCCGACCACGCTGCCCGACCGCTCGACCAAGCAGATCGAGCTGTTCCCGGTCGCGCGCGGCGTGCCGTGCGAGAAGAAGCTCGTCTACTACGGCCTCGAGCCCGGCTGGCGCGGCTTCGGCCCGAGTCCGATCACCGACCGCAACGTCGGCGTGCAGAGCAACAAGAAGGTCGACGTCTACCTCTCGTTCATGAACTCGAAGCGCAACAACATGGGCATGCCGCTGCCCGCGGGCCGGGCGCGGGTCTCCAAGCTGGACGACGCCGACGGCACGCTGGAATTCATCGGCGAGGACAGCATCGACCACACGCCCAAGGACGAGCGCGTGCTGATCAAGCTCGGCTCGGCCTTCGACGTGGTCGGCGAGCGCAAGCAGCTCGCGTTCAGGCTCGACACCGCGCGCCGCACCATGAGCGAGCAGATCGAAGTGCGCCTGCGCAACCACAAGGACCAGCCGGTCACGGTCGAAGTGAAGGAGAACCTGTACCGCTGGGTCAACTGGGAGATCAGCGAGAAGACTCACGCCTACCGCAAGGAAGATGCGCGCACCGTCGTCTTCCCGCTGCACCTGCCCGCGAACGGCGAGCAGGTGCTGCGCTACACGGTCGACTACAGCTGGTGAAAACCGGGGACAGACCCCGATTTTCACCGCAGCATTTTGATTTGCCTGAAGGAAATCGGGGTCTGTCCCCGGTTTTCTGATTGCGGAACATTCGCGGGGCTTCGCTGCCAAACTTTTGCCATGCCCCCTCCGAACTTGGCCGCGAGCCTGGTCGCGGGTTTCCTGACGCTCCAGCTTGCGCTCATGGCGGGCGCCGCGCGCGCAGCCGAGACCGACGCCGATCCGCTGGCCGAGCTCGCGCGGCCCGGGCGCCTGCTGCTGCTGCGCCACGCCAATGCACCCGGTGTCGGCGACCCCGCGGGCTTCGCGCTCGGCGACTGCCGTACCCAGCGCAACCTCGATGCCGCCGGACGCAGGCAGGCGATCCGGCTGGGCGAGCGTCTGCGCGCTGCCGGCGTTGCGCGCGCCGTGGTCTACTCCAGCCAGTGGGGCCGCTGCCTCGAGACCGCGCAGCTGCTCGGGTTGGGTGAAGTGATCGCGCTGCCGGCGCTCAACTCCTTCTTCGGCCGGCCGCGCGAACGCGCGGGTCGTGCCGCGGCGCTGCGCGAGTTGCTCGGCGCGCTGCCCGCGGACGGGCCGGCCGTGGTCCTGGTCACGCACCAGGTCGTCATCACCGCGCTCACCGGCGGCTATCTCGCCTCGGGCGGCGGGGTGCTCCTCAGGCTCAACGGCACGAGTGCGCCGCGCGTGCTGGGAGAAATCGACCCGGAATAGAAATACCGGGGACAGACCGCGATTTCCTTCCGGCAAATCAAGACGCCGCGCTGGAAATCGGGGTCTGTCCCCGATTTGCCCGATTTGCTTACTTGCCGCCTGCCTGCTCCGTTACGCAGGACTTGTTGGCTTCCTCGCACTTGGTCTGGCAGGCTTCCATCGCGTCGTTGTCGGTGGTGGTCGCACGGCAGCGCTGCACACAACCCTCGAGCAGGCTGCCGCAGCCCGGCTTCTGTTCGTCGACGCTGAAGCTGCGGTACACGTAGTAAGCGCCGGCCGCGGCGAGTGCGAGCACCAGCAGCGCGCCGAACAGGTTCGCACCATGCTGCAACCGCGCGACTCGATACCACATTTTCTTCTCCTAAGGTTGCACTGCAACATCCGCCCGGGCCCGGGCGCGGGTTCGCTGGCGGCATTGTCCGCGTGCTTCGAACGGGCCACAATGCTGACGTAAGCTAACGCTCCAAGAAATCTCAATCGGGAGGGGGAAGTATGAAATCGATTACGCGCACACTCAGGCGCTCGCTGTGCATCGGGGCGGGCTCGGCGCTGCTGCTGGCGGGATGCGGCGGCGGAATGATGATGGGGGAAAACGGCGTTCACGTCGATCTTGGCGGCAGCCAGGAAGTGCCGGCGGTAGAATCCAACGGCACCGGCAGCGGCACCATCATGGTCGCCGCCAACGGTGCGGTGAGCGGCAGCGTCACGACCACCGACGTGCCGGGAATCATGGCCCACATCCACGAGGGCGCGATTGGCAAGAACGGCCCGGTGATCATCCCGCTGAAGCAGACTGCGCCCAACGTCTGGAGCGTGCCTGCGGGTGCCAAGCTGACCGAGGCGCAGATGGCGGCCTACAAGAAGGGCGACCTGTACGTGAACGTCCACACCGTTGCGCACCGTGGCGGCGAGGTGCGCGGCCAAATCCTCCCCTGAGCGCAGCGCTCCCCGAAACGGTAGAGGTCGAAACCGCCGCGCGGCCCGACGCGGCGGTGATCTGGCTGCACGGCCTCGGCGCCGACGGCCACGACTTCGAGCCGCTGGTGCCGATGCTCGGCCTGCCGCGCCGCCTCGCGCTGCGCTTCGTCTTCCCGCATGCGCCTGAGCGCCCGGTGACGATAAACATGGGCATGCGCATGCGCGCCTGGTACGACATCGTGGGCCCCGGCGGCGGAGCGGAGGATTCGGCCGGGATCCACGAATCGCAGGCGCTGCTCGAGGGCCTGATCGCGCGCGAGCGCGAGCGCGGCATCGCTCCCGGCCGGATCGTGCTGGCCGGGTTCTCGCAGGGCGGGGCGATCGTACTGCACAGCGGCCTGCGCCACGCCGAGCGGCTGGCGGGCATCATGGCGCTGTCGACCTATCTGCCGCTGCCGGCCACGCTCGAGGCCGACCGCAGTCCGGCCAACGCCGACGTGCCGATCTTCATGGCGCACGGCCTGAACGACGAGATGATCGGCATCGAGCGCGCGCGCGCCTCGCGCGACGCGCTCGAGGCGCTGGGCTACGCGGTTGCCTGGCACGAGTACCCGATGGCCCACGCCGTGTGCGAGAAGGAGGTCACCGCGATCGCGGGCTGGCTCGCCGGGGTACTCTGAGGCGTGAAATTCAGGATCTCCGAGAACTCGCTTTACGCGGTGCTGATGCGCTCGCCCTGGTGGGTGAGCCTGCTGGTCGCCGCCGGCGTGTTCGCACTGGTGCGTCTGATCCTGCCCGAGCGCTACGCCGGGTTCGCGATTTCGCCTTTCGTGCTGATCGCGGCGCTCGCCGCCTGGCGCCAGCTGCGCGTGCCGCGCGGCGCCGCGCTGGAACGGAGGCTCGAGACGCTGCGCGCGCTGCCCTGGGAGGCGTTCGCTCCGCAGCTCGAGCAGGCCTGGCGGCGCGAGGGCTACCAGGTCGCGCGCTTCGCCGGCGCGGGCGCCGATTACGAGCTCTCCAAGGCCGGGCGCAGCACCCTGGTCGCCTGCAAGCGCTGGAAAGCCTCGCGCACCGGGGTCGAGCCGCTGCGCGAGCTGGCCGCCGCGGCGAAGGCGCGCGGCGCGGCCGAAGGCAGCTACCTGACGCTGGGCGAGGTGACCGACACTGCGCGCGATTTCGCGGCCCGGAACGCGCTCAAGCTGCTCCAGGGCGCAGAGCTGGCGAAGCTGCTGGGGTGAACGGGGGCTCAGCCCTGGTTGCGGTAGAAGCGCTCCAGCACCGCGTCGTCCGGCTGCTCCTTCTGCGCCGGCGCGGCCTGCGCGGCGGGGACGGAATCTTCCGGCGGCGTCACCCATCCCGCGAGCAGCGCATCGTCGTAGTTTTCGCCGGCACGGGTCTTTCCGCCGCGGGCGGGGTCCGCGGCTGCGCTTCGCTTCCAGAAGCCGCACAAGCCGAACATGATCGTCTCCGATTCCTTTGCCATTGGACTCTCGATTCGTGCCGGCCGCTGTCAACAATTGCAAGGCGCCGGTAGACTGTCAGCCTTGCATGACACAACTCAACACTCATAGGACATCCATGAAGAAGAACGCCGCACTTGCGATCGCGTTGACGCTCGCTGTGAGCAGCGCCGCCGCCGCCGACATGACCGAGCATCAGAAGGTGCTCTACGCCGTGGGCCAGGTCCTGGCCGACCAGGTGAGCGTGTTCTCGCTCACGCCCGAGGAGCTGAAATCGGTGCAGCGCGGCCTGCACGACGGGGTGACCGGCGCCAAGAACGAGGTCGACATGACCGTGTACGGCCCGATGATCAAGCCGCTGGCCGCCGAGCGCGAGGCAGAGGCGGCGAAGAAGTCCGAAGCCAAGGGCCAGGCGCTGCTCGCGCGCGCCGCGGCGGAGAAAGGCGCCACCAAGGGCGCCGACGGGATCATCTTCCGTTCGCTGCGCGCGGGCAGCGGCGCCTCGCCCAAGGCCACGGACACGGTGACCGTCAACTACCGCGGCACGCTGCCCGACGGCAGGGAGTTCGACAGCTCGTACAAGCGCGGCAAGCCCGCCGACCTGCCGCTCGAGGGCGTGATCAAGTGCTGGAGCTCCGGCCTGCAGATGATGAAGGTCGGCGGCAAGGCCAAGCTCACCTGCCCCCCCGAGACCGCCTACGGCGAGCGCGGCGCGGGCGGCGTCGTGCCGCCCAACGCGACGCTGACGTTCGAGGTCGAGCTGCTCGCGATCAAGAAGACAAAATAGGGACAGACCCTATCTTCTGCTGCCGTGAACGCTCCCCGCCGCGGCCCGTCGCGCAACCTGGTCATCGTCGCGCTCGTGCTGGCGGCGGCGCTCGCGTTCGGCGCCTACGAGGTGCGCGAGCGCAGCCTCTACCTGCACGAGGAGGACGCGCGCATCCGGGCCGACATGGTGACGGTGGCGAGCCGCGTCTCGGGCTGGATCGTGCGCCGCCCGGTGGAAGAAGGGCAGGCGGTCGAGCCCGGCACGGTGCTGGCGGCGCTCGACCAGCGCGACGCCGCGCTCGCCCTGACCGAGCTCAAGGCGCAGCTCGAGGCGGTGGTGGCCGACAAGGCGCGCCTGGGCGCCGACACCGAGCTCGCGCGCGCGCAGACCGAGACCCGGCTGCAGTCGGCGCGCGCCGAGCTCGACTCCGCCGCGGTCACGGTCTCGAGCCTCGCGCCGCAGTTGAAGCTGGCGCAGGACGAGTTCGCGCGCACCCTGCGCCTGTTCGAGCAGAAGATGGCCTCGCAGGCGGCGCGCGACCAGTCCGAGGCGCAGCTGCAGAAGATCGAGCGCGAGCACCGCATCGCGCGCGCCAACCTGCTGAGCGCCCAGGCCAAGGTCAGGCAGGCCGCGGCCGAGCGCGCGCAGCTCGAGGTGCTCGCCGCCCAGCGCGAGGTGCTCGAGCAGCGCGAGGCCGAGCTGGGCGCGAAGCTCGCGCGCCAGCGCCTGGACCTCGAGGATCGCGTCGTGAAGAGTCCCTCGCGCGGCGTGATCGACCGCACTTTCGTCGAGCCGGGCGAGTACGTCGGCGCGGGCCAGCGGCTGCTGCTGATGCACGACCCGGCGAGCGTCTGGGTCGAGGCCAACATCAAGGAGACCCAGCTCGCGCGCCTCGCGCCCGGGCAAAGGGTCGAGGTGCACGTCGACGCCTTCCCCGAGCGCGAGCTCGAGGGCCGCGTCGAGCGCATCGGCAATTCCGCCACCAGCAGCTTCGCGCTGCTGCCCACGCCCAACCCGAGCGGCAATTTCACCAAGGTGACGCAGCGCGTGCCGGTGCGGATTTCGATTTCGCAGCGCGAGGGCAGGCTGCGCCCGGGCATGATGGTCGAGGTGAGGGTTGCCACCGGCCAGTGATGCCTCCCGCTGGCCGCTGGTGGTCGGCGGCCTGCTGGGCGCGATGTCGACCGTGCTCTCGGCCACCATGGTCAACGTCGCGGTGCCGAGCATCATGGGCGCCTTCGGCGTCGGCCAGGACCTGGCGCAGTGGGCCGCCACCGCCTTCCTCGCCACCATGGTCGCGAGCCAGCTGCTCAACACCTGGGCGGTGCAGGCCTTCGGCCAGCGCAGCGCGTTCTGCCTCGCGCTGGTCGTGTTCAGCGCCGGCGCGCTGGTCGGCGCCGGCGCGCCCAATATCGAGACGCTGGTGTTCGGCCGCATCCTGCAGGGCTTCGCCGCCGGGCTGGTGCAGCCGCTGGTGCTGACCGCGGTGGTCAACGCCTTCCCGGCCTCGCGGCGCGGCCTCGCGGTCGGCATCTACGGCATGGCGGTGACGCTCGCGCCGAGCTTCGGGCCCTGGATCGGCGGCCTCGCGATCGACGCCATGAGCTGGCGCGAGATGTTCCTCGTGCCGCTGCCGCTGGTGGCGGTCGCGTTCCTGCTCGGCATGCTCTACCTGCCGGGCAAGCCGTTTTCCTGGCGCCTGCCGGCGTTCGACTGGATCGGCTACGCGCTGGTGTCGGCCGCGCTGCTCGGGGTGATGAGCGCGATCGGCAACGGCCAGCGCTGGGGCTGGTCCTCGAGCGAGACGCTGCTCTCGTTCGCGCTCGGCGCGGGCGCGGCGGCCGCGTTCGTCGCGACCCAGCGGCGCGCGGCGCACCCGCTGCTGGACGTCTCGCTGTTCGGCGACCTGCGCTTCAGCGCGGCGATGATGATCGCGTTCGCCTTCGGCGCCGGCAACTTCGCCACCAACTACGCGATTCCGCTGTTCACTCAGACCGTGCAGGGGCTGACCGCGACCGACGCCGGCGCGGTGCTGCTGCCGGCGGGCGCGCTGCTGGTGGTGCTGATCCCGCTCTCGGGCCGGCTGGCGGACCACGTGCCGGCGCACCTGCCGATCATCGCCGGCTGCCTGCTGTTCTCGATCGCCGCCTGGCTGCTGTCGGACGCCGACGTCAATACCGCGTTCTGGCGCCTCGCGGGGTTCGCGCTCATCAGCCGCCTCGCGCTCGGCCTGGTGATGCCGAACATGGGCAAGGTGGCGATGACCGCGGTGCCGGCGGACAAGCTCAACCAGGCCGCCGGCACCTACAACTTCCTGCGCCAGCTCGGCGGCGCGTTCGGGGTCAACCTGACCGCGCTCACGCTCGAGCTCTCGACCGCGCGCCACGCCGACCTGCTGAGCGCGACCCAGACCCCGGACAACGCGCAGAGCATGGAGCTGCTCGCGCGTGTGGGCGAGCTGATGCACCGCGCCGGCGTGCCCGACGCGGTGCTCGGCCCCGGCGCGCTCGACTACCTGGGCGACGTGATTTACGCTCAGGCGCTCGGCCTCGGCTTCCAGGACGCTTTCTTCCAGATCTGCTTCGCCTTCGTGCTCGCGCTCGTTCCCGCCTGGCTGCTCGGCCGCGCGGGGCGCGCGCAGCCCGCCGCCAGGCCGCAGGAGATGAAAATCAGGAGCCCCGCATGAAGATCACCCGCTTCGAAGCCTTCATCCTGCGCGCGCCCGACACCGGGCGCCCGCACTGGGTCAGCAACTTCATCGTGCCGCGCGCGAACGAGATCCTGGTGCGCCTGTCGACCGACGATGGCGTCGAGGGCTTCGGCATCGCCACCAGCTACACCCCGATCGAGGCCGCGATCCACGCCCTGAAGAGCGGCATCGGCGAGCTGATCGTCGGCGCCGACCCGACCGCGCCCGAGCGCCTGTACCAGAAGCTGTTCGGCCTGACCTGGCAGCGCCTGGCGCACGAGAAGGGCTGGAGCCGCGAGGCGCTGATCCGCATCGCCGCGGCGACCGACATCGCCTGCTGGGACGTCGTGGGCAAGGTCGCCGGGCTGCCGCTGTATCGCCTGTTCGGCGGTTTTCGCGACGCGGTGCCGTGCTACGTCACCTGCGCCTATTACCGCGACGGCAAGGACCTGGCCGAGCTGAAGGACGAGATGCAGATGCTCAAGGCCCAGGGCCACCGCGGCTTCAAGGCCAAGGCGGGCGGCCTGCCGCTCGAGCAGGATATTGCGCGCCTGGAGCTGGTGCGCGAGGTGATCGGCTGGGACAACGACCTGATGGTCGACGTCAACCGCGGCTGGGACCTCGACACCGCGATCGAGGGCGCGCGCCTGATGGCGCCGCTCAAGCCGCGCTGGCTGGAAGAGCCGGTGCGCTGGGCCGACGACCGGCGCGAGCTCAGGCTGCTCTCGCGCCAGACGCAGATCCCGCTCTCGGCCGGCGAAAGCGAGCTCACCAGCTGGGGCTGCCGCGCGCTGCTGGAGGAGGAAGCGATCAAGATCCTGCAGTTCGACTGCACCATGTCGGGCGGCTTCACCGAAGGGCGCAAGCTCGCCGCCCTGTGCGAGCTGAACCACGTCCAGGTCGCGCCGCATCACGACTGCTTCATCCATTGCCACATCGTCGCCGCGAGCCCCGCGGGCGTGATCGTCGAATCCTTCACCGACCCCGAGCGCGACCCGCTGCAGGCAGAGCTTTTCGAAAACCCGCCGAAAATCGCGCACGGCTGGCTCACGCTCAACCAGGCCCCGGGCCTGGGCCTCACGCTGTCGGACAAGGCGCTGAAGAAGTTCGGCCAGAAGGTGCTCTGATGCGCTTCGCGATTTTCGGCACGGGGGGCCTCGGCGGCTACTACGGCGCGCGGCTGGCCAGGGCCGGGCACGAGGTCGCGTTCGTCGCGCGCGGCGCGCAGCTCGCGGCGATGCGCAAGGACGGCCTGCGCGTGCTCAGCCCGCTGGGCGACATCCACCTCGCGCAGCCGAACGCAAGCGACGACCCGCGCGAGCTGGGCGAGGCCGACTGCGTGATCGTCGCGGTCAAGAGCTGGCAGGTGGGCGAGGCGGCGCGGGCGATGGCGCCGCTGCTCGGCGCGCAGACCGCGGTGCTGCCGTTCCTCAACGGAGTCGAGGCCGCCGACCAGCTCGCGGCGGTGCTTGGCGCCGAGCGCCTGCTGGGCGGGTTATCCAGGGTCTTCAGCCTGATCGAGGCGCCGGGGGTGATCCGGCACGCGAGCGCGGGGGCGAGCGTCGAGCTGGGCGAGCTCGACGGCACGCGCTCGGCGCGCGCGCGCACGCTGTGCGAGGCCTTTGCCGCGGCCGGGATCGAGGCCACCCTGAGCGGCGACATCCGCGCCGCGCTGTGGAAGAAGCTCGTTACCGTCAGCTCCTGGGCGGGCCTGGGCGCGCTCGCGCGCAGCCCGATGGGCGAGCTGCGCCAATACCCCGAGACGCGCGCCATGATCGACCGGGCGATGGACGAGGGCATCGCGGTCGGCATTGCGCGCGGCCACGCCTTGAGCGCCGACTTCAAGGGCGAGCTGTGGCGCTACTACGACGGCCTGCCCGAAGGGGCGACCGCCTCGATGCAGCGCGACATCATGGCCGGGCGCCCCTCCGAGCTCGACGCCTGGAACGGCGCCATCGTGCGCTTCGGCGCCGAGGCCGGGCTCGAAACCCCGCTGCACCGCTTCACCTACCACGCCCTGCTGCCGCTGGAGCGCCGCGCGCGCCGCGAGCGCGAGCGCCCGCCGGCCGCGGCCGGCTGAGAGCCTAGGCCGCCTTCTTCATCGGCGGCATGCCCGGGGGCCGGCGCGGATCGTTGTCCGCCGCGCCGGGCGCGAGCGGCACCACCTCGGCGGACGGGCGCACGCGCAGCGCCCACAGCGTGACGCCGCGCCAGAGCAGGATGAACGCCGCGACGACCGCCGCGGCGCCGAGCGCCGACTCGAGGCCGCCCGCACGCCAGGCCCCGTTCGCGAGCCAGGAGATGATGGTCGCGCTGCCTGCGCCCAGCGCGGCGACGATGCCCGGCACCACGACGAAGGCGTTCATGTTGTCGTTCGCCCACCAGCGCGCGGGCAGAATCTGTCCGCCGATTTTCGCCGCGCGGCCGACCAGGATCGCCGCCAACACCAGCGCCAGTCCGACAACTGCCGACATACACGCTCCTTTGAGAATGAGGGCGGCAGGATTGTAGGCGCGCGCTTTTTCAACGGCGCGCCGACGCGCCGGAGAATTTTGTATCGCACTGTTGCAGACTTACGGCCGATGTCAGTCAATGCTGCCCGCGGTCAACGACGCGACTTGATTAATTCTCCGGCAGTGCTATCTTGTAGGTGAGCCTGTGAGGGCGGCCAGCAGACCGGCAAACCGGGATTCCGGACGAAGTGTTCGGGTACCGTGCCCTCGGCACCGCGGCCGCAAGGCTGCGGCGGCAGCCAGGCCCAGCCGGGGCATCCGCCCCGGGATGAAAGCGCCGATACGGCGCCGCCCGACGCAGTCGGGCATAGGGGCCCCGCCTTGGGCGGGGCCTTTCAATTTCAGGCCGCTTTCAGCCGCTCCGGCACGCGCCGCGACCAAGCGCCGATCAGGCTCCAGAGCAGGAAGTACACGACGACCACCGCCGCCGCGACTCCCGCCGTTTGCATCCCCATCGCGTGCCAGCCTCCACTCCCCAACGCGGCGACGATGGTGACGGCCCCGCCGCCGACCGCCGTGACGATGAGCGGCACGACCACGAAGGCGTTGATGTTCTCGTTGTTCCACCACGGCGCGGGCGACAGGCGCCCGCCGATCTTCGCCACGCGGCCGACCAGCAGCGCCGCGAGCAGAATTGCCAAGCCGATGGCTAGAGTCATGGGGTTTCCAGGGCAAGAGTGGCTGTGGCCCATTGTCCCACCCCGCTCCCGCGCGCGCCGCCTGCGCCCGGATTTCTTTTCGTGCCGGTCTCGAAGGTGACGAGATCCCGACAGCGCTTCCCGCTCTCGGCTTCGTCCGATCTACCTGCTAGCCATCGCTGCGATCCGCCGCTCGATGAAGGCGCGGATCTCGTACAGCGGGTAGTCGCCGGTAACGAAGCCCGCGCGGCGCAGCTCCATCTTGTCGAGCACCAGACCGAGCGCCCTGAGGCTGGTGACGTCGCGAACTTCCTCGGCGGCCTCGCGGATGCACAGCGTGGCGAGGGGATTCAGCTCAGGATGCGAATTCATCGCGACACTCCGGAAATTTCGGCAACCGCCTGGATGCATTCTGCACCTTCGTGCGCGCTTCATCACCTGTCGCCGACGGGCGACAGGGGGACAGACCCCGATTTCCCGCTTTTGGAAATCGGGGTCTGTCCCCGGTTCTACTTCAGCTTCTCGCCCAGGAACGCGAGCACCTTGCGCCACGCGTCCTCGCTCGCCTGCTCCCGGTAGCGCTCCGGATTATTGAACGACTGGAACGCGTGCCCCGCGCCGTCGTAGCGGTGGAACGTGTGCGCCACTCCCGCGCGCGTGAGCGCCGCGTCGTAGTCGTCGACGTCCGCCGGCGCCGGGTTGGTGTCCTCGTTGCCGAAAAAGCCGATCACCGGGCAGCGGAATCTTCGGCGCGAGCTCGATCGCCGGCGGCGTGCCCGGCCCCATCGCCGCCTTCACCCGCCCGCCGTAGAAGATCGCGCACGCCGCGTAGCGAGGATCGCTCGCCGCTCCGAGCCACGCCACGCGCCCGCCCCAGCAGTGGCCGACGACCGCGACGCGCTTCGCGTCCACCCCGGGCTGCTTCGCCAGCAGGTCGAACGCCGCCTTGAGGTCGAGCTCGGTCCAGTCGTCGCGGAACTCGTCGCGCTTTTGCTGCATCTCGGCCGTCTTCGGCCACCAGTGGAAGATGAACGGCACCGCCACCGCGTAGCCGTTGTCGGCGTAGCGCTGCGCGGTGGCGAGCGTCACCGTGTCGTTCTCCACCCCCGTGTGCCCGACCGGGATGTGCTGGCACAGCACGATCCCCGGGTGCGGCCCCTCGCCCGCGGGGGAAAACAGGAACACCTCCATCGGGCTGTCCTTCACCTTCACCGTCTCGATCCGATAAGCCATCGTTTCGCTCCTCTCGCTCACATGATATCCGCCCCGGAAACCGCGGAAACCGGGGTCAGACCCCGATTTCGCACCTTGATTTTCCGGCCGATGCCCCCACCTACATACCATTGGGCAGCGGATGTCGGTAGATTCCGCGCCCAGGCCGTGAACGCGAAGCAGCTCAATCGAATCCGCCTCGAGCTCTCGCCCATCCCATTGCCGCTCGCGCAACAAGCCGTGAACTTGGCCCAGGTTCTGCAGTGTGTCGAGCCGGGCAATCTTTAGGAGGTATCCGAATATGAAAATCCGTCCTCTGCATGATCGCGTGATCGTCAAGCGGCTCGACCAGGAGAAGAAGACTGCCTCCGGCCTGGTCATTCCTGACACCGCCGCCGAGAAGCCCGATCAGGGCGAAGTCGTCGCCGTCGGCAAGGGCAAGCGCAGCGACGAGGGCAAGCTGATCCCGATCGACCTCCACGTCGGCGACCGGGTGCTGTTCGGCAAGTACTCGGGCCAGACGGTGAGGGTCAAGGGCGACGAGCTTCTCGTGATGCGCGAAGAAGACATCATGGGCGTGGTCGAGGGTGCCTGATTCGGGCCGCCCGCAAAGACAGCGATAGACATCGATAGACACTAGGAGAACCAAATGCCTGCCAAAGAAGTGCTTTTCCACGACGGTGCGCGGACCCGGATGGTCGCGGGCTGAACGTCCTGGCCGATGCGGTCAAGGTCACGCTCGGGCCCAAGGGCCGCAACGTGGTGCTGGATCGCTCGTACGGCGCGCCGACCATCACCAAGGACGGCGTCTCGGTCGCCAAGGAAATCGAGCTGAAGGACAAGTTCGAGAACATGGGCGCGCAGATGGTGAAGGAAGTCGCCTCCAAGACCTCGGACGTGGCCGGCGACGGCACCACCACCGCGACCGTGCTGGCGCAGGCGATCGTGCGCGAGGGCATGAAGTACGTCGCCTCGGGCATGAACCCGATGGACCTCAAGCGCGGCATCGACAAGGCCGTGACCGGCGTGGTCGAGGAGCTGAAGAAGATCTCCAAGCCCTGCACCACCAGCAAGGAAATCGCCCAGGTGGGCTCGATCTCGGCCAACCTCGATACGAGCGTCGGCAAGATCATCGCCGACGCGATGGACAAGGTCGGCAAGGAAGGCGTGATCACGGTCGAAGACGGCAAGTCGCTCGCCAGACGAGCTCGAGCTGGTCGAGGGCATGCAGTTCGACCGCGGCTATCTGTCGCCCTACTTCATCAACGATGCCGGACAAGCAGTCCGCCACGCTCGAAGACCCCTACATTCTGCTGCACGACAAGAAGATCGCGACGATCCGCGAGCTGCTGCCGCTGCTGGAGCAGGTCGCCAAGGCCGGCAGGCCGCTGCTGATCATCGCCGAGGAAGTCGAAGGCGAGGCGCTCGCCACCCTGGTGGTGAACAACATCCGCGGCATCCTCAAGACTCTCGCGGTCAAGGCGCCGGGCTTCGGCGACCGCCGCAAGGCGATGCTGGAGGACATCGCGATCCTCACCGGCGGCACGGTGATCAGCGAGGAACTGGGCCTCAAACTCGAGAACGTGACGCTCAAGAACCTCGGCAAGGCCAAGCGGGTCGAATCGGGCAAGGACAACACCACGATCATCGACGGCGCCGGCAACAAGAAGGACATCGAGGGCCGCATCAAGCAGATCCGCACCCAGATCGAGGAAGCCACCAGCGACTACGACAAGGAGAAGCTGCAGGAGCGCGTGGCCAAGCTGGCCGGCGGCGTGGCGCTGATCAAGGTCGGCGCCGCGACCGAAGTCGAGATGAAGGAGAAGAAGGCCCGCGTCGAGGACGCGCTGCACGCGACCCGCGCCGCGGTCGAGGAAGGCATCGTACCCGGCGGCGGCGTGGCCTTGCTGCGTACGCTGGCCAAGGTGCGCGCCATCAAGGGCGAGAACCACGACGAGGACGCGGGCATGAAGATCGTGCTGCGCGCGCTCGAGGAGCCCCTGCGCCAGATCGTCTACAACAGCGGCGCCGAGCCTTCGGTGGTGCTCAACAAGGTGCTCGAAGGCAAGGGCAACTTCGGCTACAACGCGCAGACGGCGAGTACGGCGATCTGGTCGCGATGGGCGTGATCGATCCCACCAAGGTGGTGCGCTTTGCGCTGCAGAACGCGGCTTCGGTCGCGGGCCTGATGCTGACCACCGACGCCATGGTGGCGGAGCGGGTCGAGGAGAAGGGCGGCAGCGCGATGCCCGACATGGGCGGTATGGGCGGAATGGGCGGAATGGGCGGCATGGACATGTAGTCGAGGAACAGCCGTGAAGCACGACATGGAGGTCGAACTGGCAAAGTTGCTCGATCAATACGACGAGAACCTGCGCGCCGTGGAGGAAAGGCGGCGCCGGGTCAAGACCGACGAGGACGCCTTCCGCAGCGGGTTCGCCGATCTCAGGGCAGGCGTCGTGCGGCCCGCGTTCGAGGCCACCGGAGCGATCCTGAAGGCGCGCGGGCATGAGTTCAGCATTGCCGAAGAAGAATTCTCCGGCGAGCCCGACGGCAAGTGCACCGAGGCGGCCATTTCCATCCGCATCGTGCCCGCCGGAACGGACGGCGCCCCGCAGGCGAACGCGCGCTATCCCTCGCTCTGCGTCGTCACCCGGCGCTACAACAAGACGGTGAGCATTCTCGCCAGCAACGCACCGCCCAAGACCAGCGCGGCAGCCGATTTCAAGGGCGATTACCAGCTGGCCCAGATCGACACCGAGCTCGTTCAGGCCGAGCTCCTGAAGCTGATCGCGGGGATGATCGCCACCTAGATCAGCAAACGGGATCGGAGTCGATTTTTTTCGGCGCTTCGCGCCGTCGTGCGCGATCATATTCGCGCCATGCCGAAGAAGCATCACCACAACGTCTACGTCGTCGAGCTCTCGCCCGAAGTGCTGCAGCACGCGCGCTTTCGCAGGGCGAACCCCGACTACGACGCCACCAAGCTCTGCGTCTACGTCGGCATGACGGGCTTGAGCCCGAGAGAAGCGCTTCGCGAAGCACAAGAAAGGCGAGCGCTCCAACAGCTTCGTCGAGCGCTACGGCCTGCGCCTGCTGCCCAGGCTCTACGCCTGGGCCAACCCGATGCCGTACGAGGCGGCGCGCGAGATGGAGGTGGAACTTGCGATCGGGTTGCGGGAGGAGGGCTACGGGGTGTGGCAGGGCTAGGCGCCCCGGCGCAGCCGTTCGACGAGCTTCGCGCCGTTGTCGCCGCCGAACACCAGGCTGCCGATCTCGAGCCCCAGCTTGCGGTAGCTCTCCCACTGCGCCTCGTCGAAGAACTGGTCGGTGGTCGTCTCCTGCGGGAAGGTCGGGTGTCCCTGCTGGTACTGCCAGACGTCGAGCGGCGCCTCGGCGATCAGGCGCGGCTTGAGCACGATCAGCCAGCGGGCGCGGCCCTTGCCCTCGGGGTAGCTGACGCGGTAGAGCAGGGCGCACTTGTTGAGCACGCCGAGTTCCTTCTTCGCGAAATCGTCGTCGCGGCCGAAGATCGCGCCCGGCGCGGGATCGAGGTCGGTCACCAGCTCGAAGCGCGCCTGGTGGTCGATGCGCGCGAGGCGGAACAGGTTCGCCAGGTCGGCGAACTGGTAGCCGGGGTCGCAGCCGTTGTCGCACGCCACGACCAGGCTCACCTCGCGCTCGGGGCGCAGCAGCTCGTAGGCGGCGGTGTTCTCGAAGTGCCCGCCGTCGGACAGGTACTGGCGCGCGCGGTGCTCGCCGTAGAACTGCCCGAAGAGCTCGTAGCCGAGGTAGGTCTGGGTCGGGAAGGCCTTGAGCGCGAGCCACTCGAGGCCGAAGCCGACCGCGTCGCGGCCGATCTTCGAGCGCCACCACGCGCCCAGGCGCACGTTCGCCAGGCCCAGCAGCAGCGACAGCCCGAGCGTGGTCGCGCGCCCCAGGCCGGTGGTGAACGCCGCGCCCGAGATCCCGATCCACTGCCCGATGCCGTAGTCGGCGCCGCCGCTGCGGTGCGGATAGAAATCGCCGTCGAGCAGCAGCCCGGCCGGGCCGACCGAGATCGGCTTGCCCTTGCGGTCGCGCTGCACCAGCTGCTCGGCCGGGTCCACGGTCTGGTTCATGGTGACGTTGATCAGGTGCAGCGGCGCGAGCACCCGCGCGTCGTAGTAGTCGCTGCGCGCGATCGGGTCCTGCGGGTGCGGCTCGGCGGCGCTGTCGTAGGCGCGCGCCACCTGGTCGTCGAAGCGCGCCCCGTTCGACGCGCCGAGGTAGGCGCGCGTGATGCGCGCGCTGTAGAACGCCTGCAGCGTCGAGAGGTTGATGAAGCTCGGGAACAGCCCGTTGATCAGGGTCGGCACCAGCGCGAGCAGCACCAGCACCAGGCTGCCCGGGTACTGCGACGGCGAGCACGTCGCCGTTGACCACCTGCGAGGCGTTGCCGCCCCACTGCAGCCACTGCACCAGCATCGCCCACGCGGTCGCGACCGCGAGCAGCAGCAGCACCGCGCCGGCGGCCGCCGTGAAATCGAGCGGCAGCCAGGCCGGCAGCAGCGGCTTGCCGCTGCCGTCCGGGCGGGTCGCGAGCTTCTGCACCAGCCACACCAGCGCGCCGGTCAGCGCGCTCGATGAGAGCACGCCCCAGATCGCCGCGTCGGCGTGGCTGAGCCAGAAATAGAACGTCTGGCTCAGCGTGTCGAGCAGCGCGAGCACGGCGAGCCCGAGCAGCATCTTCATGCCCGCGGCGAGCGCGCGCGTCTGCTGCACGCGCTGGCCCTCGGCGCTGTGCGAGGCCAGCGCCGCCACGACGTGAAACAGCAGGCCGAGCAGCGCGAGCGCCGCGAGCAGCGACGAGCCGGTCTTCAGCCGCGCCAGCGCCGCGTCGCTGAGCGAGATCGAGAACGTGTCGAGCACGAACGGCACGCGCGCGAGCAACAGCGCGAGCGCGAGGTCCATCGCCGCCGGGAGCGTGAAGATGCGCCGCGCCAGGCCCGGCGGCTCGGCCGCGCCGCCGCGCCCCGAGATGAGCCAGAACGCGATCCCGCTCGGCACCAGCCACAGCACCACCACCGCGAGCGGCAGCACCCAGAGCGGGCTCCACCACAGCGACCAGGTGCTCGGGTCGGGGATCGCCCAGGCGTGCAGGGCGAAGAAATCGAACTGTGCCGGCGCGCCGAGCGGCGCCAGCAGCGCGAGCAGCGCGGGCTGGTACGCCGCGAGCGAGGACTTGAGGAAGGCCACCAGCGCGAACAGCAGCAGCAGCACGGTGCCGATCACGTAGTGGAGCGAAAACCAGTTGCGGATCGCGAGCCCCGCGGCGTAGACATAGTCCCCCGCGCCGGTGGGCGTCAGGTAGCGCCCGTTCTCGCGCAGCCAGGCGAGCGGCCGCCGGCGCCAGTCGTAGGGCTCGTCGCTGCGCACCCGCCCCGGCGGGTCGTCCTGCAGCACCCGGTAGGCATGATCCGCCGCCTCGAGGCAGTCGTCGTCCTGCGCCTTCGCCGCCTGCGGCGCCTGTCCGCTCCTGCCGCGCGAGGCCCAGCTTGCCGCGCATCCCCGCGGGCAGCGCGCGCGCGAGCGTGCGCATCGCCGGCTGCCACCACGGCGCCCCGTCGGGCGGCGGCTCGAGGCGGCGCGGCAGGAACAGGCTGACGAAGAACGCCCCGATGTACCCGCCGCCGCTCACCGTCGAGAGGTAATCGAAGCAGCGCAGCCACGACGCGGGCTTGCCGTTTGCGCCCTTGAGCTCGGCCTTCGCCAGCGCCTGCAGCACCCCGAGCGCAAACGTCGCGCTGCGGATCCCGCCGCCCGAGAGCGCGAGGCCCCAGGCCCCTTCCTGCGCGCCGCCCGTCTCGAGCTTCGGCGGCTCGACCCTGAGCGAAGCCCGGCGCTTCGCGATACGCGCCTGCTCGACGCCGAGCCAGTCGTTCTCGTCCGCCATGCCACCCTCCCCGGCGAATCACGGGCGGGACTGCGCGATAAATCAGGCGCAGCGAATTCGATTCACGCTACACCCGGGGAGAATTGCGGGTCAACGGCGGGCAAAACGCCATCCACCGGAAAAGGGGCCAGGCTCGATTTAGTATGCTCGACGGCCCAAACCGCCGCAGCCCGGAGGCCGCCCATGCCCGCCGCAACCCCGTCTTCGCGCATCGCCGCCGCCGTCGAGCGCCGCTTCGGCGCGACGCTCGAGGTTCCGCAGCTGCCGCAGCTGGATGCCCTGGCCGCGCTCAACGAGCGCTCGGTGTGCCGGCGCTACAAGCCCGATCCCGTGCCCGTAGAGGTGCTGCGGCTGCTCTTGGCGACCGCGCTCGCCGCGCCCACCAAGAGCGACCTGCAGCAGGCCACCATCGTGCGGCTCGCCGATCCCGCCAGGCGCGCCGCGGTGTGCGCGCTGCTGCCGAAATCGCCCTGGCTCGCGCAGGCGCCGGAGATCCTCGTCTTCTGCGCGGACGGATACCGGCTGCGGCGGCTGTTCGCCCGCAAGAAGGCGGAGTTTCCGAACGAGCACCTGGACGCGTTCTTCAACGCCGCGGTCGACGCGGCGATCGCCTTGAGCGCGTTCGTCTCGGCCGCGGAGCTCGCGGGGCTGGGAACCTGCCCGATCAGCCAGGTGCGCGATCACGTGGAGCGCATCGACGCGCTGCTCGCGCTGCCCGAGTGGGTCGTGCCGGTCGCCGGGCTCGCGCTCGGCTACCCCGAGGCGAAAGAGCCGCTCAGCGCGCGCCTGTCGATGTCCGCCACCGTGCACACCGACCGCTACGACACCGCTGCGGTCGAGCGCGAGCTCGACGCCTACGACGCCCGGCGCGGCAAGGACTGGAGCGGCGACAAGGTGAAGCAGTACGGCCGCGTCTGGCGGGCGGATTTCGCGGCGTACGTCCAGCGCAAGCGCTACCGGCTCGTCTAGGCCCTACACCGCCTCCACGATGGTGGCGTTCGCCATGCCGCCGCCTTCGCACATCGTCTGCAGCCCCCAGCGCTTGCCGCGCGCGCGCAGCGCGTGGATCAGCGTCGCCATCAGCTTCGCCCCGCTCGCGCCGAGCGGGTGGCCGAGCGCGATCGCGCCGCCGTTGACGTTGAGCTTCGCCGGATCCGCGCCGGTCGCCTTGAGCCAGGCGAGCGGCACCGAGGCGAAGGCCTCGTTCACCTCGAACAGGTCGATGTCGCCGATCTTCATCCCGGCCCGCTCGAGCGCCCGGCGCGTGGCCGGGATCGGTTCTTCCAGCATGATCACCGGGTCGCCCGCGGTGAGCGCGAGCGCGTGCACGCGCGCGAGCGGCTTCAGGCCGTGCGCCTTCAGCGCGCGCTCGCTCACCACCAGCATGCCGGAGGCGCCGTCGCAGATCTGGCTCGCGTTGGCGGCGCTGATCCGGCCGCCCTCGCGCAGCAGCTTCACCGCGCCGATCGACTCGAGCGAGGCGTCGTAGCGGATGCCTTCGTCGGCGACGTGCAGCACCGTCTCGCCCTGCGCGTCCTCGATCTCGAGCGGCACGATCTCGCGCGCAAAAGCCCCGGCCTTGGTCGCCGCCGCCGCCCGCCGGTGGCTCTCGAGCGCGAACGCG
This sequence comes from uncultured beta proteobacterium, assembly GCA_963755395.1. Taxonomy (GTDB): domain Bacteria; phylum Pseudomonadota; class Gammaproteobacteria; order Burkholderiales; family SG8-39; genus DAHVFK01. The sequence goes on from CAVWJJ010000004.1 coordinate 832,683, forward strand.
TCGAGCACCTCGCGCGAGAGGCCGTACTTCTCGGCCATCATCTCGGCGCCGATGAACTGGCTGAACCCGGACACGCCGAAGCGCTCCTGGATCCGCTTCGACCACGGCCCCACGCCGATCCCCTGCTTGGTCGGCAGCGACGACGACGTGCCCATCGGCACCCGCGTCATGCTCTCGACCCCGGCCGCGATCACCACGTCCTGCGTGCCCGACATCACCGCCTGCGCGGCGAAGTGCAGCGCCTGCTGCGACGAGCCGCACTGCCGGTCGATCGACACCGCCGGCACGCTGTTGGGCAGCTTCGACGCCAGCACCGCGTTGCGCCCGATGTGCAGGCTCTGCTCGCCCACCTGCCCGACGCAGCCCATGATCACGTCCTCGATCGCCTTCGGGTCGATCCCGCGTGCGCTCGACCAGCGCATTCAGCACCTCGCCCGCCATGTCCGCCGGATGCCACCCGGCGAGCCGCCCGCCCCGCTTGCCCGCCGGCGGTGCGCACTGCTTCGATGATATATGCCTCGGCCATAGTCTTTCCTTTCGTGAGAGCGGGTAGCTTACGCCGATCCTTGC
>CAVWJJ010000005.1:0-11009 GCA_963755395.1 uncultured beta proteobacterium
ACAATAACAATCCCGAGGCCAGGGCGTTTGTCAGCCGCGCAGGTAATCGACGAAGCCGGCGAGGAACCTGGCCAGATTCTCGCGCGTGGCGGAGTCGACCAGATTGCCGCTTGCGTCGAACGCGTTTCCGGCGCGCGATACGAGCAGCCGCCCGCCCGCCCACAGCTCGGCGCCGAGGGTGCGGAAAACCGGCAACCACGCGTTCTGCGACAGGATGGTGCCGAAGCCGCCGGGCGAAGCGCCGGCGAGCGCGACCGGCTTGCCGCGAAATACGCGCGCGGCGTCCGCGGGCGGACGCGACAGCCAGTCGATCGCGTTCTTCGCCACGCCCGGCATGCTGTTGTTGTATTCCGGCGTGACGAGCAGCAAGCCGTCGGCCGCCGCGATGGCTTGCTTCAGGTGCGCAACTGCCTCGGGTATCCCCCTCTCGCTCTCGAGGTCAGCGTCGTAGAGCGGAATGCCTGCGATCGATTCCATCGCGAGCGTGCTGCCCGGCGGCATCGACGCCGCGGCCGCGCGCAGCAGCGCCGTGTTGAACGAGCCGCGGCGCAGACTGCCGGAAATCCCGATCAAGGTCACGCTCATTGTTCTTCCCGCGCAGGGCGCCCGCTCGCTCAGGAGCGGAGCACCGTCCCGGCCGCGGCGCCGGTCAGCGCGCCACGCTCCCAGGTCGGCACGCCGTTGACCAGCGTCAGCTCGACGCCGGCCGAGCGCATCACCATGCGCTTCGCCCCGCCCGGCAGGTCGTAGCGCCGCTCGGGACGCCCGGCCGAGCCGACGGTCGCGGGGTCGAACAGGACCAGGTCGGCGGCGAGGCCCGGCGCGATGCGGCCGCGGTCCTTGATGCCGAAGAAGTCCGCCGGGTCGGAGGTCATGCGCCGCACCGCCTCCTCGAGCGAAAGGACCTTTCTTTCCCGCACCCAGGTGCCGAGCACGTAGGTCGGGTAGCCGGCGTCGCACAGCATGTCGAGGTGCGCCCCGCCGTCGCCCAGGCCGATCAGGATCGAGCGGTCGTTCAGCAGCTCGGCCATGCGGTCGACGCGCGTGTTGAACGACTGCATGGTGAATTCGTTGTCCAGATCGTCTTCCAGCGTGACGTCCAGGAACGCGTCCACCGGGTCCTTGCCCTGCTCCGCCGCCAGCTCGGCCACGGTGCGGCCCTCAAGGTGTTTCAGCGCCGGGTTCTTCACCTCGTGCAGCGTGATGCGCGCCCAGTTGCTCGAGGTCATCGGGCGCTCGAGGTCCTTTCTGAACTGCGCGCGGAACGCCGGGTCGCGGTACACCGCCGTCTGCGCGGCCTTCGACTTGTCCTCGAACACGCGCTTGAAGGACGGGAAGGCGCCGAAGGAAAACGGGCTGCGCATGCTGAATTCGCGCGTGAGCGGCAGGGGCGAAGTCTGCGGGCGGGCGCCGCGCGCGATCATCGGCGCGGCCTTGCGCAGCGTCTCGCGCACCGCCTCGGGCAGGTCGTCGCGATCGAACAGCGCAATGAAGGTCACCGGCCGGCCGCTCTCGGCGAGCATGAAATCGAGCAGCTCGAGCTCCGGTTGCTCGAGCACGCCGATCTGGCGCGTCATCGCGATCTCGATTGCGCCCTTGCCGCGGCTGCGCAGCGCGTTGCAGTACGCCTTCAGCTCCGCGCGGCTCGCGTTGCGGCAGGCGAGCGGCCGCCCGCCGTAGCCCATGTGCTGGTTAAGCAGCGTGCTCGAGAAGCCGAACGCGCCCGCGTCGAGCGCCTCGCCAAGGAGTTTTGCGATCTTCCCAGTCTCCTCCTCGGTCGCGGCGCGCTCCATCGAGGCCTCGCCCATCATGTAGTGCCGCAGGGGCGTGAGCGGCGCGAGGAAAGCGAGGTTGAGCGCGGGTCTTCGCCCCGCCGCCGCGTCCATGTACTCGGGGAAGGTCTCCCAGTCCCAGGTGATGCCCGCCTGCAGCACCTCGAACGGAATCGCCTCGACGTTGACCAGGTCGCGCATCGCCACCTCGCGCGCCGCGGGCCGGCAGGGCGCGATCCCCACCCCGCAGTTGCCCATCACCACGGTGGTCACCCCGTGCCAGGACGACGGCGTGGTCGCGCCGTCCCAGCAGATCTGCGCGTCGTAGTGCGTGTGCGGGTCGATGAACCCCGGCGCGACGGCCAGCCCGGCGGCGTCGATCGTGCGCCTCGCCGGGCCGAGGTCGTCGCCCAGCGCCACGATCCTGCCTTCTGCGATCGCGACGTCCGCACGCCGCCCCGGCGCGCCGGTGCCGTCAACGACGACGCCCTGCCTGATGACGATGTCGTGGCTCATAAGTGGTAGATTCCGCGCGCGAACAATTCAAACAATGCGTTTTCAGGGAGGGTACTACATTGAAAGCATCCACGTTGTGCTTCAGGGCGGCCGTTCTGTTCGTGATCGCGGGAATGGTGTGGGGCCTGTACATGGCGATCTCGCAGAACCACGCCACGTTCCCCGCGCACGCCCACCTCAATCTTCTGGGCTGGGTGTCGCTGTTCCTGTTCGGCATCTTCTACCACCTCCACCCCGCGATCGACCGCGGCCGGACCGCGCTGGTACAGGTGTGGATCTGGATGGTCGGAGTGGTGATCCAGTCGGTCGGCGTGACGCTCATCTTCACCGGACACCCGGTCGGCGAGGCGTTCGCTGCGACCGGCTCGTTCATCGTGCTCGGTGCTATGGTCCTGTTCGCCTGGCTGGTGTACCGGCGCGAGGCCTAGGCTACAGGGGGATCCCCGCGCAGGCGCGTCAGCATCTCCGTCATCTGCTCGAAGGGCACGGGCCTGCTGAACAGGAATCCTTGCAGCTCGTCGCATCCGAGTTGCGCGAGAGACGCCGCCTGCTCTTCCTCGTCGACGCCCTCGGCGACGACCTTCAGCTTGAGCGAGTGGGCGAGCGAGATGATCGTCTGCACCAACGTCATCGTCGCGCGGTCCTTGAGCATCGTGATGATGAACGAGCGGTCGATCTTGAGCGTCTGCACCGGCAGCTTGGCGAGGTAGCCGAGCGACGAGTACCCGGTGCCGAAGTCGTCGATCGCGATATTCAGCCCGAGATCGCGCACGTCCCTCAGCTTGCCGATGTTGCTCTCGATGTCCTCCATGATGAGGCTCTCGGTGAGCTCCAGGTCTATGCCCGGCGGGCGGGATCCCTGCGCCACGGCGCTGCCCAAGGTGTCGAGAAAATCCCGCTTGCGCAGCTGGATCGGAGACACGTTTACCGCGACGCGCGGCGCCGCCAGGCCCAGCGCGAGCCAGCGCGCGTAGTCGCTGACGGCCTTCGACAGCGCCCAGTCTCCCGCTTCCAGAATGATTCCGGTTTCCTCCATCAGCGGGATGAACCTACCCGGGGGCACGAGCCCCAGCTCCGGGCTCTGCCAGCGGATCAGCGCTTCGACCCCGACGATCTTCCGGGACACGGTCTCGAACTTCGGCTGGTAGTGCAGGACGAATTCGCCGTTCTCCAGCCCGCGCTGCAGCTTGTTCAGCAGCGAGAGCTGCTCGGACGTCCTGTCAGTCAGCGCCGAGGTATAGAACAGCGTGGGATCGCCGGTCTTCTTCGCGCTGCCGAGCGCCGCCTCCGCGTTTCTCAGCAGCATCTCCGCGTCCACTCCGTCGTTCGGAAACAGCGCGATTCCCGCTTTCGCCGTTACCTTGAGCTCCGCGCCACCCGCCTGATACAGCTCGCCGAAGCAGCGCTGCAGCAGGTCCTGCAGGCGCTTCGCCGCTTCAGGCTGGCCGTTCACCGGCGCGAGGACGACCGCGAATTGGTCGGCGCCGATGCGCGCGACCTCCGTCGCGCCCGCCGCACGCGCGAGGCGCGCCGCCACCTGCTTGATCAGCGCGTCGCCTGCCTGGCGGCCGAGCGACTCGTTCACCGTGCGGAAGCGCTCGAGGTCGAAAATCGATAGTGCGGCCTTGCTGCCCGCCTGGCCGGCGCCGTGCAGGGTCTGTGCCAGCCGCTCGCTCAGCAGCGTGCGATTCGCAAGCCCGGTGAGCGGGTCGTAGAGTGCGACATAGTTGAGCTTTTCCTGCTGCGCCAGGTGCGCGAGCGCGAACGAGATGTCGCCCGCCAGCTCGTTGAGCAGCTTCATTTCCTCCTCGTCGAAGAATCCCGCCTGCTCGGCGTAGAGCGCCAGGACGCCGGAAACCTGGCCCTCGGTCGACAGCGGCAGCGTGACGTACGAACGAAAGCCGCGCGCGAGGGCCTCCTGGGTGAGCTGGAAGCGCGCGTCGGTCCCGATGTCGTTCACGATCCTGGCCTGCCCGTCCGCGACCGCCAGCGCGTTCAGGCCGACGTTGCCGTCATCGAGCCCGCCCAGCGACACCGGCATGCGCTCGATGTAGCCTTCGCCGTTTCCTTCCCATGCCGTCATGAGGAGCATGGTCCGCGACTGGTCTACGGTGCCGATCCAGGCGAGGAGGAATCTGCCCGCCTCGACCGCGATCTTGCACGCCCCCTCGAACAGCTCCTGGCGATCGCGCACTCGCACGATGAGTGAGTTGATCCCGCTCAGCACCGTGTGGACCCGGGTCAGGCGCGCGATCCGCTCCTGCTGCACCTTGCGCTCGGTGACGTCGTGAAACACGCAGAGGAAGTACAGCGGCTTGCCACCCGGCGCGCGCACGACCGACTTCGTGAGATTGCTCCAGATCCGCGTGCCGTCCTTGCGCACCAGGCGCAGCTCTCTCTCGTGTTGCGCAAGGTCGCCCGAAAGGAGCGCTCCGCGCGAGTCGGCGCCGTTCGCGACATCCTCCACGTCGGCAAGGTCGCTGAAGTTAAGCAGCAGCGCCTCGGCGTGGGAGTAGCCGATCATGTCGCAGAACTTCGGATTCGCCATCTCGATGTCGCCGCCGGTCGACATGTGAACGATGCCGACGCCCGCTTGCTCGAAGATCCCCCGGTAGCGCAAGGCGCTGAGCGTCAGCTCGGCCTCGGCCTGCTTTTGGGCCGTGATGTCCAGCAGCGTGTTGAACCATCTCGGCCCGCCGTCTCCGACCTCGTCCTGGAACGTAATCGGCTCTATCGCCTGCCGGATGTGGATCAGGGTCCCGTCGCCGCGCTGCAGCCGGTACTCGAGGTCCATGCGCGTGCCGCGCCTGGCCGCCTCGATGCTGGTCCTGCGGAAGCGATCCCTGTCCTCCGGATGCACGCGCAGCAGCCACTCGCGCGTGTCCCGCGGCATCTTCGCGGGCTCCACGCCGGCAAGCGGCGGCAGGGTATCGGACCAGCTCTCGAACCTTCCGTCCGGGCCCGTGACGACATGCGCGAGCTGCGCCATCAGCTGCGCCCGCCGCAGGCCGGCCTCGCTTTCCCGCAGCTCCCTTTCCACCCTGCGCTTGGCCGCCTGTTCGGCTGCTTCCTTCAGGGCGCGCTCGACCGCAGCTGGCAGGCGCACCAGGTTCGTCTTCAATACGTAGTCGGTCGCGCCATTCTTGAGCGCGCGGATGGCGTAGTCCTCGCCGAGCGTCCCGGAGACGAAGATGAACGGAACGTCGGGGTCGATCTCCTTCGCGACCGCCAGGGCCGACATGCCGTCGAAGCGCGGCATCGAGAAATCGGACAGGATCACCGCCGGTGCGAATTCAGTCAGCTCGCGCCGAAGCCCCTGCTCGGTGTCGACCAGGCGATGCTCGACCCGCAACCCGGCGCGCCGCAACTCGCGCACCTCGAGCTCGGCGTCGGCCGAATTGTCCTCGACCAGCAGGAGCTTGATCGGCGCTTGCGCCATTCGCCCGCCTATTGCGGAACCCTGTTGGTGAGCACCCAGTACAGGCCGATCTTCGCCACCGTCTCGACAAACGAGTCGAAGTGCACCGGTTTCACGATGTAGCTGTTGACACCCAGTCGGTAGCTCTCCATCACGTCCTGCTCCTCGTTGGACGAGGTCATCACCACCACCGGCACCGTGCACGTCGCCTCATTCGCCTTGAGTCGCCTGAGCACCTCGATGCCGTCCACTTTCGGCATTTTGATGTCCAGCATGATGAGCTTTGGCGCGTGTCTCGGGTCGCGACCGGCGTAGCCACCGGAACGGAACATGAACTCGAGCGCCTCGGCGCCGTCCTTCACCCAATGCACGAGGTTGGCGAGGTTGTTCTGGCGCAGGGCGCGCAGCGTCATCCCGGCGTCGGCCGGATCGTCTTCGACCAGAAGGATCTCTACCCGCCCGGCATCGTCCATCTATCCGGCCTCCATCGGCAATGCGAAGTAGAACGCCGCGCCCTCGCCCGTCTTGCCCTCGCCCCAGACGCGCCCGCCGTGGCGCGCGACAACGCGCTGCACGATCGCGAGGCCGATGCCGGTGCCGGGGAATTCGTCGACGCCGTGCAGGCGCTGGAACACGCCAAACAGCTTGTCGTAGTACTTCATGTCGAAGCCGACGCCGTTGTCGCGCACCCAGTAGATCGTCTCGGCGCCCTCGGCCCGCCCGCCGATCTCAACCCTCGGCCGTTCGCGCGTGCCGCTGTATTTCAAGGCATTGTGCATCAGGTTGGCCCAGACCTGCTTCAGCAGCGCGCGGTCCCCGTAGCCGTCGGGCACCCCCTCCAGCTCGACCTGGACGGGCGAGACCTCGCCGAGTTCCAGCCGAACCTCCCGCACGAGCGCGGCCATGTCGACTTGCGCCCGCGCCAGCTCGCTGCGCCCGACGCGCGAGAGTCCCAGCAGGTCGTCGATCAGCATCCCCATCTTCTGGCTGCTGCCCCGCACCACCGCCAGCAGGCGCCGACCCTCCTCGTCGAGCCGTTCGCCGTAATCTTCCTCGATCATCCGCGAGTAACCGTCTATGGCGCGCAGGGGCGCACGCAGGTCATGCGAGACCGAGTACGAAAACGCGTCCAGCTCCTTGTTGACCGCCGCCAGCTCGGCGGTGCGCGCCTCGGCCCGCGCGCGCTCGCGGCGCTCGTCCGCGTAGGCTTCGGCCAGCCGCGCGTAGAGCCGGCCATTCTCGAGCAGCAGCACGGCGAGCACGAAGCTCGAGGCGAGCAGCCCGTAGACGCGCCCCGCGTACCAGCCCAGGTCGAAGCGCGCGTGATTGAGCACCGCGGCGAGCGCGCTGTCGAAAATCCACACGAACACCGCCACCATCAACCACAGATCAAGCACCGAGTGCGGCCGCCGCCGCCACAACGCCGGCAGCGCGGCAAGGCTCAACAGCCAGGTGAGCGAAGCGACAACGACCTTCGCGGGCGCGTCGCTGTTGCCCCGCATGATGACCGGCAGCAGATCGTTGCCCGCGCTCGCGAGCACCATCAGCGCGCAGACCGCGGCCACGGTCACTCCGACGCCGGCCAGGATTTCGCGCCGCGCGCCACCCCGGGCGGCGGGCTGCGTCTCGCGGCTGCGCAGCAGCGCGTAGCCGATCACCAGCAGCGGAAACCCGGCGTGCCACAGAAAGTACAGCCATGCCGTGGTCTGCTGACCGGCGAACAGGCCGGTCCTGGTGAACAGCCCCGGAAACGTGAGGGCGTGCGCGACCGCCATGAGCGAGCTGAACAGGTAGGCGCTGGCCAGAACCAGCAGCGCGCGAGAGCGCAGGATCGCAAACTGCCCGTACAGGAGTACCGCCGTGATGAGGTCGGTGATGACCAGCGCGGACTGGTAGATCGGGAGAAACGCGCCCAGCGGCGGCAGCGCCCGCTTTGCGTAGGGCGCCGCGGCCAGAAAGACGAGCGTCGACAGCAGCACCACGCCGAGCGCGAGCCGGAGTTCGCCGGCCCGCGCGGGAAACGTGGACAGGAAAGGGCTGCGCTCTCCGTTCAGACCATCAGACAAATCGCGAGTCCGACCGTTATTGCTGGAGTTCGATCAAAGTCAAATCTGGATTTGACCCAGACCAACAGCGTTGATCATTATGGACCGAATTGCCGCGGATTTTGTCACGGCGCACCGCGTCGGGCAGCGAGATAAGGAAGTCACCGGCGGCCAGACAATCGCAGCGCGGCGCTAGTTGCATTCCCCTACTTGCCACCAGGGATAAAAGGGCAGCATGTCGCGCGAGGTACGCATGCCGAAGCGCGCGCTGCGCTGTTCCATGAGCGCGGCGATGCCCTCGGCCACGTCGGGCGAGCGGTCGGGTCGAACGGCCCTTGCCGACCCCCGGGGAGGCGGGCATCAACGAGCGCGTGTTCGTGCTCGGAGAACTGCCGAACTACGAGCCTTCGCCCGAACAGATCATCGCCGCACGACCGTCGTGGCCGGAAGCTTGCTCTATCGCGACGCCGAAGGGACCGGGAGCCTACCGGGCCGACTGGTTCGGCCCGCGCGCTAGCCGCAGGCGGCGCGTACCTGCTTCATCGTGGTGAGACCCATGAGGGCCTTCTCGATGCCGTCCTGCCGCAGCGTGCGCATGCCCTCCGCGAGCGCGCGCTCGCGAACCGCCTCGGGTTCCGCCCGCCGGTGGACGAGCTTCCTCAAGGCCGCGCTTGTCAGCATGAGCTCGTGCAGTCCGAGGCGGCCTTTGTAGCCCGAGCCGCCGCAGCCTTCGCAGCCAGCGCCATGCATGGCATAGAGCCCGCCCTTTTTGCCCAGGCGCCGCCGCCAATCGGTCACGAGGGCCGGCTGATCCGCCTGGCCGGCTTCGGCGTATTCCAGCGCGATCTCCGCGACCTCTTCGTCCCGGAGCTCGACCGGCCTCGAGCAGGTCGGACACACGCGGCGTACGAGCCGCTGCGCGAGCACACCCAGCATCGAATCGCCGAATTTGAAGGGGTCGACGCCCAGATCCAGCAGGCGCGCCACCGTTTCCGGGGCGCTGTTGGTGTGCAGTGTCGAAAAGACGAGATGGCCCGTGAGCGAGGCTTCGACCGCAGCCTGTGCAGTCTCCCGGTCGCGAATCTCCCCGATCATGATCACGTCGGGATCCGCGCGCAGTAGCGAGCGCAGCGTTTCAGCGAACGTCCAGCCGATTTTCGCGTGCACCTGCACCTGCGATAGACCCTCCTGGGTGATCTCGATCGGGTCCTCCGCGGTCCAGATCTTGCGCTCGGGCGTATTGATCAGCGCAATCAGGGAGTGCAGCGTCGTCGTCTTGCCCGACCCGGTGGGTCCGCACACGAGCAGCAGGCCGTGCGGCTTCTCGACGACCTCCCTCAAGCGCTCGAGCACGCCCGGGCCAAGGCAGAGCTTTTCCACTGGCAGCGGCTTGGACGAGGCGAGCAGGCGCAGGATGACGCTCTCGAGCCCGTTGACGGTCGGAATGATCGCCACACGCAGCTCGAGCTTCGCAGGGCCGAAACGAGAGAAGTCGATCTTCCCGTCCTGATGCTTCCTATGCTCGGCGATGTCAAGGCTCGCCATGATCTTGATGCGTGAAACCATCGCGCAGCGGAAGCGCGCGGGAATCTCGGCGTAGTCCGACAGCGCTCCGTCGCGACGCATGCGGATTCGGATCACGCGATTGCCCGACGCCGGCTCGATGTGAATGTCCGAGGCGCCACTCTCCATCGCGTCGAGGATGATCTTATTGACCAACTGCACCAGCGTCGAGTCGCTCTCGCGCACCGCGTCCGCGGGCTCCGACTCGCCCGTAGGGGGCGTCTCCAGCGTGAGTCGCGACGTCAGTTCGTGGACGCCAGACAGATCGAACTCGATCGCCTCGGGAGCGGCATCGTCCGCATCCGGCTGCGGAGCGAATCGCGCGTCGGTCCCGAAGGTCGCTTCGCCCTCCCATGCGTCGATCGAGCCGAGCGCGACGCGGATATCGCGCCAGGCAGCGAGCACCGGAACCACCCTGCGGCCGGAGCTGAAGCGCACGGCGTCCAGGCCGTCGTTCGACATTGGGTCGTCCATCGCGACGACGAGGCCTCCTTTCGCGTCGAGGCAGAGCGGCACGACGCGATGGCGGTAGCACTGCGCGTGGGGAACCAGGCGAGCCGCCTCGGGATCCGGCAGGAGCCTCAGAATGTCCACGCGCAGAATGCCCAGCTTACGCACAAGCACGTCCTTCAGTTGCTCCGGCGTGACCGCGCGCATGTCGAGCAGCACCTTGCCGAGCGGCACATGCTTGCGAAAGCGCAGTTTCTCGACGCGCTGGCGCTCGAGCGCCCGCTTGAGTTGCGCCGGCGCCAGAAGGTTCGCCTCCACCAGGGCTTCGCCCAGCCGGCGGAGCGGGTTTCGCCCCACCTTGTCCAGCGCCTCGAGCAAGGCGCGTATAGACGTGATCACCCGCTCGGGTACCGGCCCCGGTGGCGCTTTCGCCGCCGCCTCCACGTTCTCGACTGCGAGCTGCGCGGGCTGGCGCGCGGCTTCGACCCAGTCGAACGACCGCACCAGGCAGCCAGGAATAAGCATCCGCGTCACGGCGGCATCGCCGGCCGGCGGATAGAGAAACAGCGCCGAATCCCAACGCACCGCCCCTGCGCTCTCGCCCTCCACGACCCGGCCGTCGACCAGTACGACGCGGTAACGGCGCCGCAGCTCGTCCGCCCGTGCGGGCGGGGCGGCGAGGGCAAGCGAACGCGTGAGGACGAGCCGCTGCAGGTCAGAGTACCCGACCCAGCGCACGCCTTGCGCATCGCTCGGGCGGAAGAACAGGCCTCGGCCTTCGCTCAGCACGAGCGCCTCGCCCTCCATCGCGCCGTCCTGCAGGTTCTCGAGGTGCGCGCGCTCGGGCGCGTTTCTCAGCTCCCCCTGCGCCCAGGGCGACAGCGGCGGCGCCGGCCATTGTGCAAGCATGTTTCCGCTCGGAACAGCGTGCAGCTTCACCGTTTCGCCGCAGGGCGCCTGAGATTCGGCCTGGGCCGACTGCGCCTCGCCGCGCGCGGCGACGAGATCCACGATCCTGTCCGATGGGATCAGGGCGCCATCCCTCGAATGCTTCACGATCAGGTCCCTCCGCGTACTCCGATTGCCACTCGCACAGTGCTTTAGAGTCCGCTGCAATCATGTCACTCGCTGGATTTCCTGATCGTAAGACTTGGTCAGTAACGTGCAGTACGTCCCCGATATCAGCGCAAAAGGACGAAGCGGCTGTCGCCCCTACTCGAAATTCCTTTCCGCCCACCAAGGATA